>NZ_JADNBB010000024.1 GCF_015550595.1 Parabacteroides goldsteinii | reverse complement strand
AACTTATCCAGGTTGGGAGTATGGATTTCACCACCATAACATCCCAGGTCGGAGAATCCCATATCATCCGCCAGGATCACAAGGATATTGGGTTTGCTGCTTTCTTTGTTTTCCTTATTCTCCCTGGCATTACATGCACTGGCCGAGAAAGCCAGTGCTGCAATGGGTAATGTTCTAAATATTAATGTCTTCATGATTAATTCCAACCATTATTTTGAGTTAAATTATTATTCAATTGTCTCTCGTTGTATGGAATAGGCCACAGATAATCTCTAGATGTGAATTTTTTCTTGTAGTCGGTGGTAACCGTTACCAGTTTTCCCGTCTCTTTATCCACGTAACGCATTCCTTCTATCCGATCCATGTTACAAACGTTTTCAGCAATTTTCCAACGGCGGATATCGAAGAAACGATGACCTTCCAAAGCCAGTTCGACCATTCTTTCATGTCTGACAGCTTCACGTAGGGCGGTTTGAGATGTGATACCGGATAAGGGAGGCATGTTTACATCCGAGCGTTGACGGAGCTGGTTGATATATTGTAAAGCAAGATCCATTTCTGTATTCAGTTCGATGCGAGACTCGGCCGCGATCAGCAGAATTTCGGCATAACGCATAATGATGAGGTTGATGCCGCAATTTGTACGGTTACTTTGACCGATATCTTCCGCATTGATATATTTCTTCGGAAGTAATCCGGTTTTAGAAACCTGGTAACTGGCTCCGATTACATCGCCTGTCGTGCTCCAACCCGGGCGGGAGTCGTAGATGGTTTTGTTAGGCAGTTCGTCCCCTGGTGTGTATAATGTGTATTTGAGTCGGGGATCGCGTCCTTCATAAGGATTCATCGGGTCATAAGAGCTGTCTTCCGTGATCTTTTTTCCATTGACCGTTTCAAACTCATCGGCAAGCAGACCGGTCGGCGACATCATTGATCCGTTGTTTCCTAATGATACGGCACCGAAGTTGTTCATTACCGAATTGGCGTAGACATCCTTCATAAACTGTTTGTCGAATATCACTTCCTGACTGTTCTCGTTTTCATACGTAAACAGATCTTTGTAATTGGGTAACAGTGAATAGTTGCCCTGAGCGATTACAGCATCTGCAGCCTCTTTGGCTCTCTGGTAGTAGAGTGTCGATTGATCGTCCGTACCTGTTACGTTGCCTGCAGCAAACAACATTGTTCGTGCCAGTAATCCGAGAGCGGCACCTTTGGTTACACGGCCAGTTTCGCTGGCTTTTACCGGAAGATCATTGACAGATCCGGTAATTTCCTTATAGATGAAATCGTATATTTCCGAAACGGGAGTCCGTGTCAGTTCTTTCGATTCTCTGATGCCTATCGGTGTTGTAATCAGGGGAACATCTCCAAAATAAGCAACCAGGCGGGAGTAGAAATAGCAACGTAAGGTACGAACTTCAGCCGTGTAGGTATTTACTTTGGCTTCGTTTTCGGGAGTTATCTTGTCCACGTTGTCCATGTAGTCGTTACAACGGCGGATACCTTTGTACAGATCATTCCAGGTATTCTGGAAGAGGTTGGTCTGCGGGTCTGCGATACTGGCTTCTATCTTTGTCTCGTCCGAGGTTTCGAAAGTGGCACGTGCAATGTCCGACATCTCGTCGCGGCTCAGTAAAGTTCCGTGGTCTTCCAGGAAACGGTAGATGGCGTTGGATGCATATTCGGCATCCTTGTCGGTTTTCCAGAATATTTCAGAAGAAATACGGTCGGTCGGGATCGTATCGAGTACATCACATCCGAATACGATACATGGTAAAGCTAGATATATAAAAATCTTCTTCATAATGAATTATATTTCAACATTAATAGTATTTAGAATGTCAAGTTAACTCCGATTGTATATACCGAAGTCTGAGGATAATACAGAAAACGGCCTGATACGAATTCCGGGTCGAGTCCCCATTCTTTGAGCGGCGAGAATGTCAACAGATTGCTTCCGGCCAGGTAAATACGTGCCTTTTCGAGGTAAGCTTTCTGGCTCAATGTTTTCGGAAGCGTATAACCTAACTGTACATTTTTCAAACGGATGTAACCGGCATCTATTACCCAGAAGTCAGACATCATAGAGTTGTAATCCACACTCTTACGTGGGCGGGGGAAACGGGCATTCGTATTCTCCGGTGTCCAGTAATCCTTGAATATATCGAGGGTGAAGCCTTCGAAGTTACCACCTTCAGCCAATGCTCCCGATACACGGGTCTGGGCATCCATTACTCCCTGGAACATGAAGGAGAAGTCGAAACCTTTATAAGCAAAATTGGCAGAGAAGGCGAACGGGTAGCGTGGAAACTCGTTACCGATCACGGTCATATCTTCTGCATCGATCTTGCCATCCTTGTTGCGGTCTACGTATTTAACATCACCCAATGTCATTCTACTGTCATAAACAGGGTACTTGTTGTCGATATCTTCCTGTGTCAGGAATCCGTCAGTCTGGTAACCCCAGTAAGAGTTGATCGGATAACCTTCCCGGACAGTTGTTATAACGTCGGCTGTTCCTCCGTCGAGGGTCGGATTTGCACCACCCAGACTGATCACCTTGTTCCAGTTGTTGGAGATGTTGAAGTTGACACCATAATAGAAATCACCGATATTGTCTTTCCAGTCGAGAGCCAGTTCAAAACCTTTATTGTCGACAACAGCAGCATTCTGTACCGGAGCATCGAGGCCGATGGTTCCGGAGATCGGTAATTTCACCAGGATACCGTCCGTTTTCTTGTAATAATAGTCGGCTGTAAGTGTCAGGCGGTTGTTAAGGAAACCTGCATCGATACCGATGTCGGTTTGTGTACTTGTTTCCCATTTCAGGTCTTTGTTGGCAAGTTCTTTCTGCATATAGCCTTGTACCAGGTTACCGCCAAAATTATAAGAGGTAGAGGTATAACTTTCGTAAAAGGCATATAGATCGGCAGTCTGGTTACCGGTCTTACCCCAGGAAGCTCTCAGTTTCAGGTCGGAAACGATATTACGCAGTTCATCGCTCCAGAATGCTTCGTTGGAGATACGCCAACCGGCGGAGAAGGAGGGAAATGTTCCGTATTGATTATCTCCGGTGAAACGGGATGTACCGTCATAACGCAGATTTGCTTCGAGCAGGTAGCGGTTGTCGTAATTATAGTTCAAACGGCCGAAATAAGAGCGTAGGGCGAATTCATTGTTATATCCGTAGCTTTTCCAGGAGCTTTCGGAACCCATGTTGATGGAAGGTACGTCGTTGTTATAGAAGTCCCAGCGTTGTGCCTGGTTGTGTGTCCATTCATTCTTTATCTGCGAAAAACCGGCCAGGGCCTGTAAGTTATGTTTACCTAGCTGCTTTTCGTAGTTCAACAACAGGTTGAGTGTATATTCGTTGGTATCTTCCCGTTTGTCGTCCATGCTGTTACGCGAAATATTTCTGGTACGCTGGCGGTTACTACTCGGATTATAGGGCTCGTCTTTTGCTGTAGCTGTCCAGTCCAGATATTGATGATCCACTACCGTATAGGCATTTTCGAATTTAACGGTCTTATTGAAGCCATAACGTTGTGCATACTGGGCTGTAAACTTCAGGCCGTCGATAATTTGTAATTCAGCCTTAATGTTTCCGATGAATAAATTGTTCCATTGCTTGTCTGTTCCACCCATTTCGGCCAGCATCAGCGGGTTGGCGTTCTTATTACCCAATCCGTAGCTGCCGTCAGGATATTGCGGAACAACGAACTGTGTGGCATGATACATGGAGTAGAAAATACCACCACCATTTTTATCGTATTCGTAGGCATCGATAGGTGCTTTGGAATAACTGCTTCTGAAATTGGCATCCGCCGATATCTTCAGCCGTTCAAAAGGTTTAAAGTCCGTGTTGACACGAATTTCTTTGATGTCGGATTTATAGTTCGGAACAACACCGTCCTGATCGTAATAACGCAACGCCATCAAACCTCTTGCTTTTTCGTTACCACCGCTTACGGTAAGGCTGTAATTCTGTTGCAGGGCAGAGCTGTAAACTGCATCCTGCCATTGGTTGGCTTTACGGTATGTGATAGGATCGCTTTTGTGATTAACCTGCCATTTTTTGATAAAAGTGTCGGAATAGCGGGGAGCTTGTCCGGCATTCTGGAAAGCATAATTCTGCTGTTGCATATAAGTGACCGTTTCCATGTGTTCCGGTTTGTTGGTCACACTCTGGATACCCCAGTAAGTATTGAAATCCATTCTGATCTTACCTTCTTTTCCACGTTTGGTTGTTACGAGCACAACTCCGTTGGCGGCACGCGAACCGTAGATAGCTGTCGTAGAAGCGTCTTTCAGGATAGAGATACTTTCAATATCGTCCGGGTTGATATCGGAGATACGCTGTTCAACACCGTCTACCAGCAATAAAGCCTCATTACGGTCAATATTTTTATCGTTGTTAATAGTAGTGATACCTCTGATACGAAGTGTAGTGCTGGCACGACCCGGTGATCCTCCCTTGTCCAGGATCGTTAAACCCGGTGATACACCCTGCATAGAAGCTGTGGTACTATTGGCCAGACGGTTGATGTTGTCGCTTTTGATATTACCGACAGCACCGGTAATACTGACTTTCTTTTGCTGACCGTAACCGACAACCACGACTTCTTCCAATGCCTGTGTATCTTCTTTCAGCAGGATGGAAAAGTCAGACTGATTACCTGTTGCGATCTCTTGCGATAGATAACCGATATAAGAGATTGACAAAGTCGCATTTGCAGGCACTTCCAGAGTAAACTTTCCGTCTATATCGGTAATAGTACCATTGGTGGTTCCTTTCACCATGATATTGGCACCGATTACCGGATAGCCTGTGGGATCTTTTACGATACCGGTTACTTTCTTTCCTTCTTGACTGACGGTTACATTCTTGACCTTACTCAGTGAAATATATCCTTCGTTGAAGTTATATTTGATTTCACTGTCGCCCAAAGCCTCTTCAAGTACTTTTGATACAGGCTTGTTCTTAGCGTTTACATGCACCTGTTGTTGCATGTCGATTTCCTTTTCACTATACATGAATAAATAGTCCGTCTGCTTCTCGATCTCCTGGATAAACTCTTTGAGCGGCAGATCACTTTTACTGATGTTTACTTTGGCATTTTGCGAATGCAAAGTAGTCGCACTGATTTGGAAAATTGCGATTAACGTGAGAATTGTTGCGATTTTCATAATACGAATTATATGCTTTAATTCAAGATAAAAGGCACAATTGAATAATAGCAATAAGTTTTTTTTCATAACTTTGCTTGTACTTTTAAAGTTAATACTGTTTTTGATTTTTTGTGGATACATAAAAGAAAGGTATTGACTCCGGGGTAAGTGCTGGTAACACTTGCCCCCTTTTTATACCATTCCTCCGGAAATGATCGTGTTTACTTCATAGGCATTCTTTTTTTTAAATGAATATTATATTAGTATATTTTGATTTCTTCATTGTTCTCTATTTTATACCGGAAGTGATGCACCCCTTGTAATGCTTTCAGTATTCTTTCTATATCATCGCTTTGCCTGAACTTACCGGATACATACTTGTCAATTTGGGCAGAGTCTTTCACTTCGAATTTTACCTTATACCATAAAGTGAGATAGTCCAGTATCTCTGAGAATTTTTTGTTGCTGAAATGGAATATTCCGCTTTTCAGGTATTCTTCATTATTGAATGCGGCAATCGATTTTACAAGTACGCCATCTTTTAAAGACACCATTTCATTCGGTTTCAGGATCATCTGCTTTTCCGGTTGCTTGTTGTTGATCACTTGTACACTACCTTCCACCAGATTTGTCTCAAAACGTTTGCTCTTTGTATAGGCAAAAATATTGAACTTCGTTCCGAGAACCTTGATGTTATAATCCTGGGTCTTTACAATAAAAGGGCGTTTCGCATCTTTTGTCACTGCAAAGAATCCTTCACCATCCAGTTCTACCGAACGTTCGTCCTTACTGAATTCACTCGGAATCCTGATGATCGACCGGGGACTCAGCCATGCTTCCGTTCCGTCCTGAAGAGTCATATAAATACGTTGTCCTGTCGGTACTTTTATCTGGGTATAAAGCGCTGCTTTTTCCTTTGGTATGAACTTGTCGGTCAGCAACCAGGTGTTTACCAACAAGAGTGCAGTGACGGCAGCATATTTAGCCAGATTGAGATAGAGGCGACGGTTTTGTTTACGGTTGATCCGGTTTCCCAACTCTTTCATCTTTCGTGAAGCCCATTCGTTGTCATTGCTCTGTTCGACCAACTTCGATATTGTAACCGTATTTTGCATACGGATAAATTCGGCTTTGCTGTCAGAGTCAGATTCTATCTGGTCAAGGAGTTCCTTCTTTTCCGTGTTTGAAAGTTCTCCGAGGAAGTATTTATTTAGTTGTTCGTTCATGCTTTTTAGTGCTCGTTCTGTTAATATGACGGATTGGTTCTAACCATCTACTAGTAGGAAACAGAAAAAAATAGATTTTTTTTGAGAGAGATTTCAGATGATGAAAATAAAGAGAGGAAGATAGTCTTTCAATTCGACTTTCAGTTTGCGTATGGCTGTTACGATGTGGTTTTGCACGGTGTGGACGGAAATATCCAGTTGTGTGGCTATCTCTTCATATTTTAATCCGTTCATTCTGCTCAGAATGAACACCTGGCGGCATTTTTCCGGCAGGTGTTCGATTGCTTTAGCCAATAGGTTTTCTATTTCTTTTTCAGTGAAAATGTTTTCATCGAATTGCATCAATGCTTCCATCTTTAATTTCAACTCTCTTTCCTGGAGATTATCCAGTGATTCTTTTTTGCTGTCGATGAATGCTTTGTGGCGGTAGAAGTCGATACATCTGTTTTTTGCCAGGGTGAACAGGAAAGCATTGAGGTTGTTCAGAGAATCCAGCATATCTCGGTGTTCCCAGAGATACATGAAAATATCCTGGACGATATTCTCCGCATCTTCGGTGGATATGACATATTCCCGGGCGAAACGCACGAGCTTGGGGAAATATACCAGATATATTTTTGAGAATGTGTTCTTCTCTGTTCCTGAAAAGCTACTCATACCCTGTTTCCTTTAAGATTTGGATTTTCATATAATGCATATTTGCTCCTGTGATAATTTCAATAAAAGGTTTATCTTTCTCCTGTATTGCATACAAATATACTTATATCCATTGAAAAGGACTCTCTCATACGGATAAATTTTTATTTAAGGAAGATCGGTGGTACAATTATCCATATCTTTGGTGGAAATAAAGACTTTGTTATAATTTGCAGGTATTATGAGAAACTTAGTAGCGGGTATTTTGATATTATTGTCTTTCATTGCATGTTCCGTTGGGAGTGATAAGGATATGTTAAGTAGGGGTGATATGAAAGAAGATATTCAATACTTCTTCCATTTGATAAGAGATATACATCCGGATCCGTATCAGCGTTATGATTCGATGACTTTTGTCGCATTGGAGGTAAAGATGATCGAATCTTGTTCGGAACCCATGACAAAAAAGGATTTTGGAAAGCGGTTGATGAAAATCAAAAAGTTCCTGGATGGGCATGTAGGTATTGAATTCCCTTCTTCTGATAAAAGGTATTATGATTTTCCGTATGTTGAATTTTGTGAAGATAAAATGCTCTTGGGAAGCGATACTTTATTGGCAGTAAAAGATTCTTTTGTTTCATTTACGGCTCTGGATATAGATTCGATGGTTCCATGGGATTTACCGACCAGAATATCCAATGACAGTAAGAATATGTTATTGAATTTCTTGTTAAGTCCTGCGCTTACACGTACAAGGACGTATATAGGTGTTTTAAAAACAGCAAATGGTCTGCAGGATACGATTATCAGTGTTGAAACTAACAGAAAAAAACAGACCTCGGTTTACGATAAGCCTTATTCTTCTGTTTTTTATCCGGAAGATTCGATGGCAGTTCTTTATTATAATACATGTACGGTAGTGTATAATAAACAGAGTGCGGAACAATACAAGTCCTTTGTTGACTCCTTTTTCAAAGAATTGGAAAGTAAGGGGATAAAAACGTTATTTATTGATGTTACGCATAATAATGGGGGAAGTGATGGTAGCAATGATATAGTAATGAATTATTTAAAAACAGATGTACATACTTTGAAAGCAAAGATGCTGGGGAAAAAGTCAGGAGTAAAAGCATTTCTTGATTCTGATCTGATGAAACATCTTTCTAGTGAGAATAAGGTAGAGGCTGATAAATGGATGCAATCATTCGGTTATCCTATTATGGAAAATGGGGTAGGGTATCGTGAAGAAACTATACCGGGTAATGACTCCGGTTATGATGGAAAAGTATTTGTGATAATGGGTAATGAAACGTATTCGTCGGGAGCTCATTTTTGTATGGCAATAAAGAGATCTAATGCAGGAATCTTAGTAGGAGAAATCGCAGGACAATATTATCCAATTTGTGGCAATGGGATCAAAGGATACCTGCCTAACTCAAAAATAATGTATCAAATGCCAACAACGCAAACGATTTACGAACCGGTGACATTGTTTAAAGACGGATATATTTGTCCGGACATTCCCTATTCGTTGAAAGAGGAAATGGGACTGGATGATTATAGGGGGATACTTACCCTTTCTTCTGCTTCTTGTATTCCCTAGGTGACATCCCCATCACCTTACTGAACAGTCGGGAGAAGTAGTAAGTATCTTCTATCCCAATCTTATAACAGATCTGGTTTATCTTCATATCCGTGAAGTCCAGCAACTGGCAGGCCTGCTGTATTTTCAGTTGGTTGAAGTAAGTCAATGGGGCATACCCGGTGCGTTTGCTGAACAGAACGGAGAAATGGGACGGTGAGTAACCGATATGGGTTGCCAGATCGGCCAATGTCAGTTTCTTTTCCAGGTTCTCTTTCATATAATGGATGGCCGCTGTTACGATATCGTTTGCATCGGACTCGTTGCGTACTGCTTCCCGGTATTGCTGTAAATAGCGTAAGGAGCCCAGATAATAGTGGAAAGCTGAGCAGGCATACAACAGGTTTTCGTGGCTGTATCCCATCTCCAGCGTGCGGAAGATTTCTTCGAAAAGATTGTTGCGGTTGCTGATGCGGGATTGTACGCTCGGTTTGATCTCTATCGGGCGACTGGCCTGGCTGGCAAAGTAGGAGGCCAGTTTCCCTTTGAAATGGATCCAGTAGATCGTCCAGGGATTGTTCTCGTCTGAACCGTAGGCATGGGGAACACCGGAAGGAAGGATACAATATTGGTTTGCGGTGATGGTGAACTCCTGATCGCCGATGCGGAACCATCCGGCTCCCTCTATACAATAGATAAAAACGAACTGGCTGATCGGCTCCGGACGTTCGCGGAAGTGATGCCATGCTTTGGGATAATAACCGATGTCCGTAATATGCAGGATCGATGAAAGCGCATCTTTCTCCATCTCCTGTACGACAGATTGAGGAAGCACAAGTGCGCGTTCACCGCTAAAGCCATCTTTTCGTTTGATCATGATACTGGAATTATAGGTGTTTGCAAAGGTATATTATTTATTCGATTAGTATACCGGCTAAAAGAGGAAAATCGTAATATTATCCATCTTTAGGTCGGTTTTATCTATTTTGTATTCTCTTGAAAGGCTGTTTCTTTGCACCATAACTTTAATACTACTACCATGAAGCGTACAACTGCTTACTTATTACTTATCTGTCTCGTCTCAGCCATGGGAGGATTGCTATTCGGTTACGACTGGGTGGTGATCGGTGGCGCTAAAATATTCTATGAACCGTTTTTTGGCCTCGAAGGCTCTGCGGCCCTTCGCGGATGGGCGATGAGTAGTGCCTTGATCGGCTGTCTGGCGGGTGCGTTGCTGTCCGGCGAGTGGAGCGATAAATACGGACGTAAGAAAATGTTGATCATCGCTTCTTTTCTTTTTGTATGGTCGGCCTATGGGACAGGGGCGGTCGACAGTTTTACCTGGTTTATTATTTATCGTATAATCGGTGGGTTCGGTATCGGTATTGCTTCGAACGTATCGCCGGTATATATCGCTGAAGTAGCTCCGGCTTCTGTCCGGGGAAAATTCGTTTCCCTGAATCAGTTGACGATCGTATTAGGTATCCTGTTTGCACAGTTAGCAAACTGGCAGATCGGAGAATACTTTACACAAGGGGGCGAAACGCTGACGGCAAACAGTATCGAATGGGCCTGGCGATGGATGTTCTGGGCAGAGCTGATCCCTGCCGGATTGTTCTTTGTGCTTTCTTTTATCATACCGGAAAGTCCACGTTGGCTGGCAACGGTCCGGAAGACAACGCAAGCCCGGGATATATTGATACGTATCGGAGGCGACCAATATGCCGATCAGACATTAAACGAATTGGCACAGCTAACAGATAAGAATGAAGAAAAAGTAAACTGGAGCGCTTTGCTTCAGCCGGGGGTACGGAATGTATTGGTGATCGGGATCGTACTGGCTGTCTTCCAGCAGTGGTGCGGTATCAATGTGATCTTCAATTATGCACATGAGATATTTTCGGAGGCAGGCTATGCCGTTTCTGATGTCTTGATGAATATTGTAGTGACAGGCGTGACCAATGTAATCTTTACTTTCGTCGCTATCTATACGGTGGATAAATGGGGCAGACGTACTTTGATGTTTGTCGGTTCTGCCGGGCTGGCTATTATCTATGCGGTATTGGGTACCTGCTACTTCCTGGAAATGAGCGGCTGGCCGATGCTTCTATTGGTCGTGATGGCTATTGCCTGCTATGCCATGTCGCTGGCACCGGTGGTTTGGGTGGTTCTTTCCGAGATATTCCCGGTACGGATACGCGGGATGGCAATGGCGATCTCTACTTTCTTCCTTTGGGTGGCCTGCTTCCTGTTGACCTATACTTTCCCGATACTGAATGAAGCGGTAGGCGCTTCGGGAACCTTCTGGCTGTATGGCCTTATCTGTCTGGGCGGATTCCTGTTTATCCGTGCGAAACTTCCTGAAACAAAAGGTAAAACTTTAGAGGAACTGGAAAAAGAATTAACGAAATAAATATACTGAAATGACTGAAAATGTGAAAGTTTGGGAAGAAGATATCCTTCTTCCTACCTACGGTATTGGCAAAGCTGAAAAGAATCCGATGTTCCTGGAGAAGCGTGTTTACCAGGGAAGCAGCGGTGTGGTTTATCCTTATCCGGTGGTTGAAAAGATAGAAGATACCTGCGAGGAAAAGAGTTACCATGCTGTGTGGTTGGAAAACGAATATATAAAAGTGATGATCCTTCCCGAACTGGGCGGACGGGTACAAATGGCGTACGATAAGATCAAAAAACGCCATTTCATCTACTATAACCATGTTATTAAACCTGCTTTGGTTGGACTGACCGGACCGTGGATCTCCGGCGGTATCGAGTTTAACTGGCCGCAGCATCACCGTCCGAGTACGTTCCTGCCGATCGATTATACGATCGAACGTTGTGCCGATGGAAGTGCCATCGTTTGGGTAAGCGAACGCGAACGGATGTTCCATCAGAAAGGGATGGCCGGCTTTACCTTGCGTCCGGGGCGTGCCGTGTTGGAGATTCAGGGTAAATTATACAATCCGACTCCGGTTCCACAGACATTCCTTTGGTGGGCAAATCCGGCAGTAGCTGTGAATGATGCCTATCAATCGGTGTTTCCTGCCGATGTAAATGCCGTTTTCGATCATGGAAAACGGGATGTTTCGCGTTACCCGATTGCTACGGGCACTTATTATAAGATGGATTATTCGGCAGGCGTGGATATTTCGCGTTACAAGAATATCCCGGTTCCTACCTCTTATATGGCGATCCGTTCCAAATATAACTTTGTGGGAGGATATGAGAACGATACCCGTGCCGGTGTCCTGCATGTGGCGAACCACCATATCTCACCGGGTAAAAAGCAATGGACATGGGGTAACGGTGATTTCGGACAAGCCTGGGACCGCAACCTGACGGATGCTGACGGCCCTTATATCGAACTGATGACCGGTGTCTATACCGACAACCAGCCCGACTTCACCTGGCTGCAACCTTACGAAGAAAAAACATTCACCCAATACTTCATGCCTTATCGTGAACTGGGTGTCGTGAAGAACGCCTCTTCCGACCTTCTGATGAACATAGAACCCGATGGAAAGGGCGCTTTATTAAAGATATTTGCCACTTCGGTACAAAAGAATTTGCATATTATTATAGAAAAAGCAGGGGAGACTTATCTCGATATTACCCGTGATGTCACTCCTGAAAATATACTGGAGGAGTTTGTCCCTGTGAATAGTCTGTGCGATGTGAAGGTTTGTATCTGTAATGCAAAAGGCAAACAGGTACTGACATGGGAACCTGAACCGGATGTGATCAAAGAAGTTCCTGAACCTGCGAAAGCTGCACTCGATCCGGAAGATGTACGGACTACCGAACAACTCTACCTGACCGGCCTGCATCTGGAACAGTATCGCCATGCCACCTATTCGGCTACGGATTATTATCGGGAAGCCATCCACCGCGATCCGACCGATGTACGCAATAATAATGCGATGGGCTTATGGCTGGTTCGCAAAGGACAGTTTGCCCAGGCAGAACCTTATCTGCGCCAGGCGGTGAAGACATTGACCGAGCGGAATCCGAATCCGTATGACGGTGAACCGTTATACAATCTGGGCCTCTCCCTGAAATATCAGGGAAAGAATGAAGAAGCATACGACTTTTTCTATAAAGCCTGCTGGAATGCAGCCTGGCAGGATGCCGGTTATTATTCTCTCGCCCAATTATCAGCCGCAAGAGGAGACTGGGAAGAAGCTCTTTATGAAATAGATAAATCCCTGCTCCGCAATTGGCATAACCTGCGGGGACGTCATTTGAAGACTATTATTCTTCGTCACTTGGGACGAAACGACGAGGCGATAGCCCTGATCGACGAATCGTTGCGTATCGACCGTTTCAACTTTGGTTGCGGCTTTGAAAAGTATCTGATAACCGGAAACGATTCCGATCTGAAAGCATTGGTCGCTTTGATGCGTCCGGAAGGACATAATTATAGCGAGCTGGCACTCGATTATGCATCAGCAGGTTGCTGGGAAGAAGCATTGCAGGTGGCTGAGACGGCTATCGATTTACAGGTTGCCGATCAGACGATGTTGCATTATTATAAGAGCTGGTTCCTGATCCGTCTGGATCGGAAGGAAGAGGCTTTGGCGGCAATCCGTGAGGCTGAACAGCAAATACCCGACTGTTGTTTCCCGAATACGTTGGAAGCTATTTTGGCTCTTCAGGCAGTGATTGATTTTGCAGCCGAGGCTCCGAAAGCGTTGTATTATCTGGGTAATTTGTGGTACGATAAACGTCAGTACCCGGAAGCGATTGCCTGTTGGGAAGCATCGAAAAAGCAGGATGAAACATTCCCGACCGTATTGCGCAACCTTTCGCTGGCTTATTTCAATAAACAGAATAAACAGGAAGAAGCAGTTGTTTTATTGGAGAAGGCTTTTGCCCTCGATCCGACAGACGCCCGTATTCTGATGGAGCTCGACCAACTGTATAAACGCTTGAACTGTCCGCATGCCGATCGGCTGGCTTTCCTGGATAAACACAAAGAAGTTGCTTTCGAGCGCGATGACTTGTATCTGGAATATGTCACTTTACTCAACCAGCTTGGACAGTATGAGGAAGCCATCCGCAGGATCGATGCCCGCCAGTTCCATCCGTGGGAAGGGGGAGAAGGTAAAGTTCCTGCCCAATATCAGCTTGCCCGCGTAGAGTTGGTGAAGCAATTGCTGTCAGAAGGAAAATATCAGGATGCATTGAATCTGATAGAAGAATGCTTCGTTTATCCGCATAACTTTGGAGAAGGGAAACTGTACGGTGCCCAGGAGAATGATTTCAATTATTATAAGGCCTGTGCCTTGCAGGGATTAGGTCGCAATGAAGAAGCAACCGGATTATTCCTCAAAGCCAGTGTCGGAAACAGTCAGCCTGCCGCCGCCATGTATTACAACGACCAGAAGCCGGATAAGATATTCTATCAGGGACTGGCATTGCGTAAACTGGGTCGTGAAGACGAGGCACGCGGTCGCTTCAATAATCTGATCTCTTATGGTGAAAAGCATGTATACGATGTCTTTAAGATGGATTACTTCGCCGTCTCCCTACCGGATCTGCAGATTTGGGAAGACGATATGAACAAAAAGAACCGTATCCACTGCAATTACCTGATGGCATTAGGCCATCTGGGCTTGGGAGATACCGAAAAAGCAATGAAGTATTTCAATATTGCCGCCGAAATGGATAATAACCATCAGGGAGTACAGATACATAAGGAAATGATTAAGTAAAAGATTTAAGAGATGGAAAGTAAGATGAAGCAATTTCTGATTGTATGTTTCTGTTTGGTGGCATTTTCTGCTTGTAAGGAAACGTCGCCGGTGATATCCTTAGCCGGAGAATGGCAGTTTGCGATGGATAGTACCGATGTCGGTGTATCGGAGAAATGGTTTGACCGTTCGTTTGCCGACAAAATCCAATTACCGGGAACGACGGATGAGGCAGGATATGGTGTCCCGAATACCCTGCCACCTTCTATCGGTAAGCCGCAGATACTTCATCTTACCCGTAAAAACAGTTATGTCGGTCCGGCATGGTATTCGCGTGAAGTGACGATTCCATCGGACTGGGAAGACAAATCCATCGAATTAAAGCTGGAGCGTGTTATCTGGCATACAAGAGTATGGGTGGACGGGAATCCCATATCCGGTAGCTGTGAGAGCCTGATCAGCCCCCATGTCTTCGACTTGACGGAATATCTGACACCGGGGAAACATAAGTTGACTGTCCGCGTTGATAACCGGAAACAACACGATATCTCCGTAAACGATATGGCACATGCCTATACCAACGAAACACAGATCATGTGGAACGGTATCATCGGTGAAATATCTCTTACGGCAAAAGATGCCCTTTCCATCGAAGATTTGCAAGTGTATCCGGACGTTTCCGGTAAACTAGTGCATGTGAAGGGTAAGGTCAGCAATCGTGGGGAGGCTGCAAAAGGTATTTTACAGGCCGTGGTACAAAAACAGAAGAATAACCCAATTACAACCGTAACACGTGATATGGAATTCCCGTCGGGAGAGACATTATTGGATATCACTTGCCCGATGGGTGATTCGATGGAGGTTTGGAGTGAGTTCACTCCGACATTATATCAATTAGATTTGAAGGTGGAAGCCGGTCCGGTGAAAGCCGGGCGAAGTACAAAGTTCGGTATGCGTGAATTCAGGCATAACCAATCGGATCTGCTGTTGAACGGAAATAAAGCCTTTTTGCGTGGAACGCTCGAGTGTTGTATCTTTCCGCTTACCGGTCGTCCGCCAATGGAACCCGAGGGATGGAAGAAGGTCTTTTTGACGGCTCGCGAATGGGGGTTAAACCATCTGCGTTTCCACTCCTGGTGTCCGCCGGAAGCAGCCTTCCAGGTAGCCGACTCTTTAGGGTTTTATCTGCAGGTGGAACTTCCTCTCTGGTCGTTGAAAGTGGGACAGGATCAGAAAACGAATGAGTATCTGTATGCTGAAGCCGACCGTATCCTGTCGGAATACGGCAATCATCCCTCTTTCTGCTTCCTGAGCCTGGGAAATGAGTTGCAACCGGATTTCAACTTCCTCTCTCAGTTGCTGAATTATGTTAAGGAGAAAGATCCGCGTCATTTGTATACAACCACCTCTTTCACTTTCGAACGTGGACATGGTGACTGGCCTGAACCGGATGACGATTTCTTTATCACGCAATGGACTAAAAAAGGATGGGTACGCGGTCAGGGAGTATTCGATACCGAGTCTCCTTCATTCGACAAGGACTATGTAGCCTCTGTCGAGGGAATGACGGTTCCGCTGATCACCCATGAAGTCGGTCAATATTCGGTATATCCGAACCTGAAAGAGATTGAAAAATACACCGGCGTACTCGATCCTCTGAACTTTAAAGGAGTAAAGCAGGAACTGGAAAAGAAAGGTCTGTCGGATAAAGCCGACGACTACCTGAAAGCTTCCGGTTACCTGGCAGCCATTCTATATAAAGAAGAGATCGAACGTGCGATGAAAACGGCCGGATGTAGTGGTTTTCAGCTTCTCGACTTGCATGATTTCCCGGGACAGAGTACGGCTTTGGTTGGTTTGTTGGATGCATTCTGGGACAGTAAAGGCGTTACCGATGCGGCAACTTTTCGTCAGGCCAGCTCTCCTGTATCCCCTTTGGTGCGTTTTCCGAAAGCCGTCTATACCAATGACGAGTCTTTTGTCGCAGCGGTAGAGGTTGCTAATTTTACAGATAAAGAATTGAAAGATCAATCCCTTTCCTGGTCGTTGAAAGATGATAAGGGAAAAGTGGTGAATAAAGGAACAATAACCTGTCCGTCACTCGCCATCGGATTGAATAAGCTACCAGAAACAATCGCCAGCCCGCTGGATCAGCCTGAGGCAACCCGGTTGACCTTGTCCGTAGTTTTGGATAATACGTCTTACAAAAATGAATGGAGTATCTGGGTATATCCGGCCCGACTGGGCTTGGATAAGGGAGATATCGTCGTTACGCGTGACCTGAATGAAGCCGGGAAAGCATTGGCCGGAGGAAAGAAAGTTCTATACAATCCGGACTATAAGAAAACGGTGGGATTGGAAGGTAAATTCGTTCCGGTGTTCTGGAGCCCAGTACATTTTCCGAAGCAGGCGGGTTCGATGGGTATCTTGTGTGATGCCGGCCATCCTGCATTCGGTAATTTCCCGACAGGAAATTATACCGACTGGCAATGGTGGTCGTTACTGAAACAATCGAAGACGGTCGTTTTAGACAGTCTGCCTGCTGTCACTCCGTTGATCGAAGTAGTCGATAACTTCGCGAACAATCGCCGTTTATCCAACCTGTTTGAGGCCAAAGCAGGAGAAGGAAAACTGATCTTCTGCTCCATGGACCTGTTGTCCGACTGGGCACAACGTCCTGAAGCGCGACAGTTATATTTCAGCCTGCTTGAATACATGAAAAGCGATGCATTCAACCCTTTATCTGCGGTGGAATCGACAGTTTTATCTCGATTGCATACCGATAGAGCGTCTTCGGGCGCAACAAATCCGGAAGATATTTATTAATAAGATTGTAAGTTATGAAAAAGCTCTTTGTTGTGTTATTTATTTTTGCGGCGGCAATGGCCTGGGCACAGAAGTCGCCTGTCGCGGTTGGAAACGATGGTAAGTCGTGGACGTTGACGACTAACTCGTTTGTTTATCAGATCCGTGTTTCGGATCAGGGGACGGTGAATATGTACTATTTTGGCGATAAGAGCCAGGATTTGAATATGCTCCATGACCCGCTGGGTGAAGAGGTTACAGTACGTGGTGGCTATTCGGCTACGACACCTATGCTGGAAGCGATCTTTAAAGACCGTGTGCGGGATATCGAATTGACTTATGCCGGATCGGAGATACAGGTACAAGACGGTTATACCGTGTTGGCAATTCATCAGAAAGATCAGTATTATCCGCTGGCTGTTACTGAATATATCCGCGTTCTGCCGGAATACGATCTGTTGGAAAAATGGGTCGAGATCACGAATACAGGGAAGAAAGGTGATATTGAGCTGGAGAACGCCCAATCGGGTACCTTCTTTCTCCCGAAAAATGCCTATGAACTGACCCACCTGTCTGGAAGATGGGGGTATGAGTATCAGCCGAATGTAACAAAACTTACCCAGGGTTTGAAAACACTTCAGACAAAAGACCTGCGTTCGTATGGATCCTCTTTCTTTGCGATACGGCCGGAAGGCGAACAAGAGGAGACCTGTGGCGAAGTGTGGTTCGGAACACTGCAATACAGCGGAAACTGGCGGGTCGATCTGGAAAAGTTTGCACCAGGTGAACTTCAGACTACCTGTGGTATCAATTTCTGGGACCAGTCGTTGGTTCTCAAGCCTGGAAAAAGTTTTACCACGCCTAAGATGATTATCGGCTATTCTGCCCGTGGGATGGAAGGTGCTTCACAGAGCCTGGCCTCTTATACCCGTGAGAAAGTACTTTATCCATCGCATCGCGACCAGGTTCGTCCGGTTCTATATAACAGTTGGTATGCCACGACATTCGATGTAAACGAAGAACATCAGCTGGCATTGGCAAAGATTGCCAAAGAATTGGGTGTAGAGATTTTCGTGATCGATGACGGGTGGTTTAAAGGCCGTGTCGACGATAAAGGCGGTTTGGGTGACTGGACTGTGGATAAAAAGAAGTTCCCCAATGGCCTGCAACCTATGATTGAAAAGATCAATGACCTGGGACTCGATTTCGGTATCTGGATAGAGCCCGAAATGGTGAATCCTAACAGTGACCTGTATCGTCGCCATCCTGACTGGGTTTTCCATTATCCGAATCGTACCCGCCATGAAACGCGTAACCAGTTAATGCTGAACCTGGCCCGTGAAGATGTCTATCAGTATTTGTATACCAGCTTTTCCACACTGTTGCGTGAAAATAATATTAAGTTTATCAAATGGGATATGAACAGAGGTGTTACCGAGCCTGGCTTCCTTTCCGCTCCAACCGATGAACAGCGGGCTGTCCGTATTAAATATGTGGAAAACCTGTATCGTCTACTTGAAACATTGCGATCCGAATTTCCCGATGTATGGTTTGAGAACTGCGCCGGTGGAGGTGGTAGAGTAGACTTGGGCATGATGGCACGTACTGATTTCTGTTGGGCTAGCGACAACACCGATCCTGTGGAAAGGATATTTATACAACATTCCTTTCTGAATGTCTTTCCGTCTAACTCAATGATTAGTTGGGTGACGCAGGAGGATTGGCATAACCAGAATCACCCGCTGGAATTCAAGTTTGATGTATCTATGTGCGGTGTATTAGGTGTTGGCTACGATATAACGAAATGGGGCGACAAAGAAAAAGAGGTTGCCCGTGAGAAGGTTGCCCGATATAAAGAGATTCGTGAAACCGTTCACAAAGGAGATCACTACCGTTTGGTTTCACCTTACGAAAACAACCGGAGTGTGCTTCAGTTTGTAAATAAACCGAAGTCAGAATCTATCGTATTCGTATATAATCTGGCGGAATATCCGAACAATGCCATACCGGAAACAAAACGTCCTAAAAGCGTAAAACTTCGTGGACTGCAACCGGATGCTTCTTATCAGATTGAGGGAGTAAAAGGTGTTTATAAAGGAAGTCAACTGATGAATATAGGAATAGAATTCCCATTGTACGGTGCTTTCAAGAGTCGGATATTTAAGATTGTAAAACTGTAAAGTATAGACTGTTTCTGATGAAATTACTATCAATATCAACCTTCAGCGGAGGAAGCCCGGCTTCTTCCGCTGAGTTGGTTACATTAAGAAACCGTAACGGCCTTGTCGCCCAGTTCACCAACTATGGTGCCCGTTGGGTAAGTATGTGGACACCCGACCGTGAGGGAAACTTGTCCGATGTCGTTCTCGGATTCGATACGATCGATGGTTACCGGATGGCAGGTGAACAATATCACGGTGCTATCGTCGGTCGTGTCTGCGGGCGGATCAGTAATGCCCGTTTCCGGATAGGAGAGCAAGACTTTCTGCTAGCTTCCAACGATGTGTATGGTACACCTGTTCGTAACCATTTACACGGTGGAATCGATGCTTTTCACAATCGTTACTGGAAATTCCGTACATATGTTTCTCCCTCCGGAGAAGAAGCTGTCGAGTTTACAAATAATTCACAAAGCGGTGAAGAGGGCTATCCCGGCAACCTGCAAGTGAAGATTACTTACCTATTGAAAGCAAACAATATCTTGCGGATGGAATGCGAAGCAACGACCGATCATCCGACTCCAGTGAATATGACTAATCATGCTTTCTTCAATCTGCAATCTCCTTCTGGTCCGGCAGAGAGGAAAAATGTCTTATCCCACCAGCTTACGCTGAACGCTTCTGCTATCATAGAATGCGACGGTGAATTAATTCCTACAGGCCGGTTGTTACCGGTAGACGGTACCTCGCTCGACTTTCGTTCGCCCCGTACCATTGCCTCGTCATTGGTCGAGGAACATCCGCAGATACAAAAGGATAAAGGTTTTTCCCTGGCATATGCCTTGGATACCGAAGAAGCCGGCGAATCCGGCGAATTGAGCTTTGCTGCCCGCCTGTCTGATGGTCTTTCCGGAAGAACGCTGGAAATATATACCAACCAACCTTCCGTTCAGGTATATAACGGTTATTTTATGGATGGTACGGACATCGGGAAGGATAATACCCCTTACTATGCCAGTGCTGGAATAGCCATTGAAACACAAGGTTATCCGGATGCACCTAACCAACCGGCTTTCCCCTCTATCCTGATAGATGAGGCAAAGAAGTATCGCCATATCACCGAATACAGCTTCACGAATGTGAGCCGGTAACCATAAGAAAATTTCTTTCTACACAAAGTTTTAGAAAAGTATCTGCCATCTGTCACATGTCTTCGTAACATATAGATAATCAATGTATAAAGGCGTGACAGATACTTTTTTATCTGCAACGGAGTCTGTCATCTGTCACCTGTTCCGCCAAAGGACTATCTGTTAAAAGACAGACAACTACGTGTTAAGTCCCGACAAACTACGTGTTAAGTCCTTATTTAGTAAAACCACCCTGTACAGGGTGGCGGATTAAGGTGTACAGGCTGCCCGCGCAGGGTGTACAGGGAAATGTCCTATGGTGTACAGGGTAGCAACAAAATATAAGGACTTAACACATAGTTCCTCCTTGCTTAACACATAGTTCCTCCTTGCTTAACAGGTAGTATCTCCCTTATTGACGATTAAAAGGAGTAGGGGAGGCTGTTATATTGGTTCATCTCCGGTAAAGTATTTAGCATATTCTTGTTCATTAAATTATTTTTTTCTCCCATGTCCTCATCCTTTAAACTCTTCATCCTTGTTTTGCGAGAAAACAAATCTTTACAGGAATATCATGCCTCATGCGATTTTCCTCTACAAACCTAATTTTGTCTTTATTGCCTTCGGTATTGCATCCTTGTGCACCATTACATAAATGGTCTTGGCGCGGACGAAGCTTTCCGACATATTCAGGTAACCACCGAACTTATTGCGGTCTGTGCCCCAGGAATTTTTGGTGATGTAATATTTTGTACCGTTCTGGTCTTTGGCAATACCGGTCAGATGCATCAGGTGGTCGTCGGTAGTGACGAATGCTTCGAAACCTTCCTGACGAACCTCAGGAGTTACTTTGATTTCAGGGTAAGGCTGTTCGAATTTATATACTTCTTCCAGACGCTCTTTCTCGTCCATCTTCTCGAAACGGGCACGGTCGGTATTGGAGAAATCTTCTACCTTCTTTACTTCCGGGTTGATGGCTACGCCGTTCTTGAAAGAGAAACCTTTTTCGCTTACGTCACCGTCCCAACATACGGTGAAACCGTTGTTTAAGGCATAATCTACCGTTTCGATCATTTCGTCGAGCGGCAGGTTGTACATCAGGGAATGTTCCCAGTTATCCGGTACTTCCACATCGAATTTTTTATAATAAGGATGATGGGTGAAGCTTGTCAGTTCGATATAATCATCCATATTCAATCCTAATGATTCGGCAAACGACTTGGGAGTGTATTCTTTTCCTTTGTATGTAAATTTTGCAGGCAGTTCTCCCAGATAGGTATCGAACAGATTCTTGATCAGTTTGTCGTATTCAGGACTACGTTTTTTGTTTTTTACGGCAACATCGGCAATAGCTTTCATATATTGAACCATCTCACTGTGATTGTGCCGGTCGGAATCATAATTGATTCCTTTATAAACTTCTTCCGGAACGATACCGACCTGGCGGTAGGCATTCATGAAAGTATGCGAAAGGCTACCCTGTCCGATATTCCCATCACCACGACGCAGGTAATTATCCTGCAACTGGTTCATGTATTTCTGGCGTACGATGAACATTTCGGAAAGGTCGTATTCTCCTTTCCCCATACGCATCAATTCCGATTCCATAAATGAGGTTGTGGCGAAACACCAACAAGTACCGGTGGCAGCCTGGTTCTTTACAGGAGTAGCCGGAACGGTTACTACTTCGGTAAACTGATAACCTTGTGCAAATGCGCTCAGAGCTGAAAGCAACAAGGCACAGGAAATAAATAATGCTTTCATAAGATATGATTTAATTGTTTGTTTTTGTTGTTTAGAATCCTCGTGCGAACATCTTCCAGAACTCGTCGGCCATGTCTTCCCAGCGTTGCATGGTAGCTCCGGCAAAGTCGGAGGTATATCCGGTCAGGTAGGCTTTGGCTGCTTCGTCTCCTTCGGCCTGCTGTATTTGTTTGTACTGGCTTTCTACGAAGGGCAATTCTCGTTGTCCTTTATCTTCAAAATGTTTGATTCCGCTTTGCATCTTGTCTTTCGTCAGTCCCCAACGTACTGTTGCCAACTTGTTTGCTTCGCGGAAAGACCAGATAGCTGCATCGTCGCGATGACGGTGTTGTCCGCAGATATAGAAGCTGGGAGGAAGTGCCGTGGTTCCGGCAAAGATAGGGAAACGCGGGCTTTGTCCCGGGTTGTCGAATGACATCCAGGCTATACCTCCGATGGCATCGGGTAACCAGCTGCGTAACTGGATCACATGCGAATAGGAACATTGCGGAACAGATACCAGGCGGTTGCGGGTAACGACTCCGCTCTTCACTCCGTTCAACATGTTGATCATGTCTGTTGTCATCCAAGGATTGGCTGACGGGCTGACTATCGAATCTTTCACTCCGTCGTCTTTTTTATTAGCCGCTACTTTCAGGTTTTTGGTCATATCCCATTCGGTTCCTTCATAGGTTTCACGCAAAAGCGCCATCACATCGGTGACTGATACTTGTTTGTCCGGCTTTACGCTTAACGGTAGCTCCTCCGAATCATAAGACAGATGTAGGGAAGGAGCCAGGCTGTTTAGTATAAAGAATTCGCGGAGACTATAAGATTTTAATTCACCGAAATAGTTCCCGCCGCTGTAAGCTTTCCAGAAACGGAACGGTTCTTTTCCATCCCAGAATCCCATCTTTTTGGCTACGTCGAATACATTGTCCGAAGCCATATAGTTATCCTTGTCTTTCAGGTTTAAGGTGGAGATACGGGAAACGTTGGCCGATACACTGACATGGTCGTCGGGAATACGGACTGCTGCCCATACGCCTCCAATCTTATCCGGCCCTTCGCCGAAGATCTCAAAGATCCATACTTCGTTCGGATCGGCGATAGTCAGGCATTCGCCGGAATCACCGTAACCGTATTCTTTCACCAGTTTACCCATCAGGCGGATAGCGTCGCGGGCTGTGGTACAGCGTTGCAATGCGATCTTCTGGAGTTCTTCTATCATGAACATACCGTTCTTGTTCTCCATCTCTTTACGGCCGGAAATTGTCGTTTCACCGATACCCAGCTGTTTTTCGTTGAGACAGGGATAAGATGTGTTCAGAAACTGATAAGTGGAACGAGCCTGGGGAATAGTTCCTTTTAGCTCGACGTTCGTTTCATCGGCCGGATATTCGGTATGCATCCGTCCGTTGTAGATAGCAAGGGTGGTGTCCCGGTCGTAGTTCGCTCCCGGAACGATATCCATCCAGGTACGGTAGTTGGAATCACAGGTGTGGCTGGTCATAACCGACCCGTCTGTCGATGCTTTTTTACCGACCATAATACTAGTGCAGCTTTCCGGGGAATTCACCGGTTGTGCATATTCGATTTCCTGCGCAGATGTGATCAGACAGTGGCAGATAAGTGTAAGAGTGAAGATAAACAGTCTGTTCATGTGTTCGTCATTTGATTTAATGCCTAAAGATACAAACTGTATCGGAATAATTACATATATTTGCTCAAATCTAAAGTGTGCACGATAACACAATAACTATAATTTCCATGAGAAAACTATTTTCAGTAGCTTTGCTACTTATATTTCTTGGGTTGCCTGCTTTGGCACAGTTGAGAATGTTTCCTACACCTGCCAGGGTTGTAGGCCAAAAAGGTTCTTTTACGATTGGAACCACTCCAAAGATCAGCGGAAATGGCGGATATGCCGATGTGCTGGCAAAGAAATTACAATCGGAGTTGAAAACGACAGGTAAGCAATCGTCTGCCGCCGGGGGAGAGATCCGTCTGGTATTGGATGAAAAGCTAAAGATGGCTGATGAGGGTTATTCTTTGAACATTTCGCCGTCAGTTGTATTGCTGGAAGCCTCTTCCGAATCGGGTTTGTTTTATGCCAAGGAGGCCTTGTTGCAACTGGTACGTTTCGGTAATGGAACTTTGGGAGCTTGTAAGATAGAAGACCAGCCACGTTATGGCTGGAGAGGTTTCATGCTGGACGAAAGTCGCCATTTCTTCGGAAAAGAGAAGGTGAAACAGTATCTGGACATTATGGCTTCCCTCCGTATGAATGTCTTCCACTGGCATTTGACCGACGAACCGGGTTGGCGTATTGAGATCAAGAAATATCCGAAGCTGACATCTGTCGGTGCAATCGGTAACTGGCATGAGCCGGAAGCTCCGGCTCAGTTCTATACGCAGGATGATATCCGCGAGATCGTAGCTTATGCAGCCGACCGTCATATTATGGTCGTTCCGGAGTTTGATATGCCGGGACATGCAACAGCCGTAAGCCGTGCTTATCCGGAACTGTCGGGTGGTGGAGAAGGTAAATGGAATGGTTTCACTTTCCATCCCTGTAAGGAGACGACTTATCAGTTCATCAGTGATGTACTTGATGAAATCGTCGCTTTATTCCCTTCCCCTTATATCCATATTGGTGGTGACGAGGTGCATTATGGCAACCAGAGCTGGTTTACCGATCCTGAGATCCAGCAATTCATCAAAGACAAAAAGTTGCAGAATGAGACAGGGCTGGAGCATTACTTCGTGAAGCGTGCTGCCGATATCGTAGCTTCGAAAGGTAAAACAATGATCGGTTGGGATGAAATTATCGATGCCGGTGTTTCTCCAGATAAAGCTGTTATCATGTGGTGGCGTCACGACCGGAAACATCAGCTGGTGAAGGCCTTGGAAAATGGTTTCCGTGTGATTATGACTCCGCGTCGTCCGCTTTATGCCGACTTTGTACAATACGGTGCACATAAGGTAGGACGTCTGTGGAACGGTTACAATCCGGTGGAAGATATTTATCGTTTTCCCGATCCGATCATTCACCTGACAAAAGATTATGAAGATCAGGTGATGGGGATGCAGTTCTCTTTGTGGACGGAGCGTGTTGCGGATACAAAGCGTCTGGATTACATGACCTTCCCCCGCTTGGCAGCCGTTGCCGAATCAGCCTGGACACCAGCAAAGGCAAAAGAAAGCAGTCTCTTTATGAAGAAGTTGCCATACTTCCTGCAATATCTCGATACATTCGGTATTTACTACTTTAATCCGTTTGATCCGGACTCTACTCCTGAACCGGATGCTCCCGAGAAGGAAGATGTATTGCAAAACGGTTGATGAGGGTGTGTCAAAACACCCAAAACAGAAAAATCACCCCTGTCACAAGTATCTGTAGCAGGGGTGATTTTGTTAAAAAGAGGGTTTTGACACACCCTCATATAGTATAGATTAGTATCTTTTCTTACGTGCATTACGGTCGGATGTTTCCCGTCTCCAGGGTTTTTCACCGTTACGTCTGTCGGTTGTGCTGCCGCTGAAGCCTCCTTCGCGTTTGCCTTTATAACCACCGCCACTTTTGTAACCGCCTCTCGAACCGCTACCGCCTCCGCGTGTGTTACCACCGCCACGGCTGAATCCACCGCTACTGCGGCTGCTTCTGCCTTCACCCTTGCTTTGTTGGGCCGGTTCAACGGAAATACGACGTCCTTCTATTTCGAAACCGTTCATGTTATCCATTACACGTTGTGCTTCACCATCTTCAACTTCGAAGAATGAGAAGTTGTCGCGCAGGTCTATTTTGCCGATACGCACCTTTCCCGGAACACATTTGTTGACCAGTTCGATCAACTGGTTCGGATATAGGCCGTCTGCTTTTCCGAAGTTAAGGAAGAAACGTGAATAACCTTCTTCTGCAGTGAAAGTACGGCGTTCTCCCCGTTCACCACGTTCTCCCCGCTCGCTACGAGCTGAGCGTTCATCTACATCCTGGATTTCATCGGCATCTTTATAGTAGTCGATCATACGGTTGAACTCCAGGGAAACAACACGTTTGATGATGTCTTCCTTATCCAACCATTCCAGTTTGCGGTAGATCTGCGGCATCAGGGTTTCGATTTCCTCTTCGTTTACCTTTACCTTTTCGATCTGGTCGACGAGGTTGAAAAGCTGCTTTTCGCAGATATCGTGTCCGCTGGGCATTTCGCCTTTCTCAAATTTCTTCTTGATGATATTCTCGATCAGGCGGATCTTTCCTTTCTCCTTTACGTGACAGATGGAGATAGATATACCTGTTTTTCCGGCACGTCCTGTGCGTCCGCGGCGATGAGTATAGGATTCTACTTCATCGGGTAAGCCGTAGTTGATAACGTGTGTCAGGTCGTCCACATCCAGTCCGCGGGCAGCCACGTCGGTTGCAACCAGCAGTTGAATGTTCTTTACACGGAACTTCTGCATCACGTAGTCACGCTGTGCCTGGCTTAATTCACCGTGCAGTGAGTCGGCGTTGTAACCGTCCTGTATCAGTTTGTCGGCAATTTCCTGTGTCTCTTTACGGGTACGGCAGAAAACAATACCGTAGATGTTCGGGTAAAAGTCGGCTATACGTTTCAGTGCAAGATATTTATCTCTTGCTTGTACCATATAGTAGATATCTTTGATGTTCTTGTTACCTTCGTTCTTGTTGCCGATTACGATCTCTTTCGGGTTCTTCATGTACTTCTTCATGATGCTTGCAATACCTTGTGGCATTGTAGCGGAGAAGAGTAACATATTACGTGCCGGCGGAACTTCTGCCAGGATAGCATTGATGCTATCGGTGAAGCCCATGTTCAGCATTTCGTCTGCTTCGTCCATGATGACGTTCTTAATCGTACCCAGATCTACCGTTTTACGGTTCATCAAGTCTAAAAGACGTCCCGGAGTGGCTACAACTACGTGTACGCCACGTTTTAAAGTCTTTATCTGACTTTCAATGCTCGATCCTCCATATACCGGCAGCACCTTCAGGTTGTCAATATATTTGGAGTACTCATTCAGGTCGTCTGCAATCTGCAGACAAAGTTCCCTGGTGGGACAAAGTATAAGTGCTTGAGGCTGATATCTTGTCACATCAATCTTTTGCAGGATGGGCAGACCGAATGCGGCTGTTTTTCCTGTTCCTGTTTGTGCTAATGCGATTACGTCGTTGTCTTCTCCCAGCAAGAAAGGAATCACTTCTTCCTGTACCGGCATGGGTGATTCGTAACCCATTTCTTGAATTGCCTTCAGTATGGGGGCGGCAACTCCTAATTCTTCAAATGTTTTCAAAATGTGATATATGTGTATATAATAAATTCAGAGGGTACAAAGGTAGATAAATAATTCGGATTCACATTAATATAATAAAATATCTTTTAATGCTTCCCGTTTCTTATCGGTCAGGTGCAAGCCTTTTGACAGATATTTGTCTACCGAACCGTAATCTTTCCGGATCCGTTTCAGAACCAGGTCGATCAGCCCTTCGTTGACAGTGACCAGAGTCGTTATCGTTTCCTGTGCATTCGTACTCAGGTCGCGTGCCATGTAAGCCAAATGTCCGATGTTGATATTCTCGTTGGAAGCTATATAGTCTTTAACTATTGTATCTTCCGGTATTCCGAGGGCGAACAATAACATGGCGGTCAGGTAGCCTGTACGGTCTTTCCCCATCGAGCAGCTTATCAGGATCGGATAATTATCCTTCTCCAAAAAAACGTCGAGCGCTTTGGCATACTGTTCGCTGTAATCGGTCACATATTGTAAATAGGTATCCTGCATAAACAAGATCCCGTCTCCTTTACGCATACGGTCTTCTTGTATACGTGTGACTACATTATCCATATTCTTGATGGGAATAGGAATACGAACAACATTTGCGTTGGAATAACGTAACGGGTTGACCGCTACTTCTTCATTTCCACGCAGGTCTATAACCGTTTTAATGTGCAGATTGTTCAAACGGATAGAATCCCATTCACTCAGGGAGCTGAGTTGTCCGGAGCGATAGACCTGCCCCCAGCGGGTTGTTTTGTGATTATGAGCGGTTCCGTAACCTCCGATTTCACGTACATTCTGTATACTGTCCATTCTTACGGAACGGGCTCCGACTGTTTGGAAGTATTTGTCGTTGAAAGACAGCAGGAAGTATTTACGCGACATATTGTCGTTGGTAATGTAGGTGAAAACGCCGTCGTTGATGTTGGCGTATCCTGCCGGAAGAGATTTGTTGAATGATTCCGGATTGTCGGATACATACATTTTTAAGATCCCGTCTATCTGTGGGTCTGTCTCCCATTTGATGATATAATTTCCTATACCATCACGCAAGCAGATCGTCCGTATTTCAGGGTTGTTGGACGAACAGCCTGCTAATAGTGTTACACAAGCGAACAGTGATAATAATCTTACAAACATTGTTTTTCTAGCATACATACATTACAAAGATAATAAATCCGGCTCTTTATGGTACCAGAGTTAATGATATTTAAGACTACCGGCTGTATGAGGCCGCGAATTCTTTAGAAATGTAATTGTCGTAGCTCTGGCATACTTCAGAGGCAAGATCCATACCGCAACGGATCACTTTTTCCCATGCTTCTTTACTCATCGTCGAAAGATCATGGTATCCGATGTTATATTTTAATAATCCATAGATGATACCGGCATTGAAATTATCACCGGCTCCTATGGTGCTGACCGGCTGGATGGGAGCGGTATCGAAATGTTCTTCCAGTTTGCTTGTATAGAGATTTACGCCGCCGGCTCCATGAGTGGAGATAAAACGGTCGCAATAGAACTTGATATGATCCGTATAAATACGCTTTGCATCTGTTTTTCCGAAGATATTGAAGAAATCTTCATCCGATCCGCGTACGATGTCTGCATATTCCAGATTATCCAGGATAGTAGGGGTGAGGTAGATTGCCTCATGTGCATGTGCCTTGCGGAAGTTCGGGTCGTAATAAATGATGGCTTTCCGTTCTTTGGCATATTCCAGAAATTCAACCATCCGTTCCCGTAAAACCGGATTCAGCGAATAATAAGAACCGAAGATAAAAATATCGTCCTCATTGATAACCGGCAGTGGCACTTCCAGGCGTTGTTTGGGATAATCTTTGTAAAAAGTGTAATTGGCATTGTTCTCCTTATCGAGGAAAGCCAGTGATATAGGACTTTTCCCGTCGGGGAAACGGTCAACGAACTCCGTAGAGATATGATTTTCTTCCATAAACTGGCGGATAATATCGCCGACACGGTCGTTTCCGACCTCACTGATGAAAGAAACCGGAACGCCCAAACGTCCTAACGATACGAGTCCGTTAAAGACTGATCCGCCCGGAACGGCTGTATGCGGCTGGTTATTCTTGAATATAATATCGAGAATGGTTTCCCCGATGCCAATAACTTTTCTCATATATAATGGTTTGTTTATTGTCTATTCGTTCTTGCTTTGCTCACGGCTTTTCGATCCGAGATAACCGCCGTGGTGACGCTTGGCATAATCTTTATTGTTGAAGTTGATCTTTTTCATTGTGCCGACTACCAGGATATCTCCGATCACTGTCATGACAGTTGTGGAAGTAGTGGGAGTGAGGCCCAACGGGCAAACTTCGGCGGGTGCTCCGGTAAGTAGTTGCACCGTAGCTTCTTTAGCCAGGGGACTGTCGGGATTGCTTGTGATAACAATGAATTTCATGTCGGGTACCAGTCCGCGGGTGAGGTCTACCAATTCTACCAGTTCGCGTGTTTTCCCTGAATTAGAGATCAGTAGCATGATATCGTTGTTCCGTACGATTCCCAGGTCACCGTGTTGTGCTTCGCTGGGGTGCAGGAAAGAAGTCGGTGTCCCGGTGGAACTGAAGGTCGTGGCGATGTTCATTGCAATTTGCCCGGCTTTCCCCATTCCGCTGGTGATCAGTTTCCCGCCCAGTTCATGAACATGTTTTACAATAAGGGTTACAGCTTCTTCATAGCCGGAGCTAACGGGAATATTCAGGACTGCTGCAGCTTCCTGCTGCAGGATGCTTGCGATTGCTTCGTGTGACATAGCTACTTTTGTTTGTTATACAATTATCTCTAACAGTTTGCAAAAATACTATTTTAATCGGTTGGTTCGACAGGTATTCCTATTAATATATTGTTTTCCCGATCTTCTCCCTTCCAACCGAAGTATACAGACGGTTTTGTCAAATAGATATATAATTCCCTGTTTTTAGAACCGTATGATACGTTAAAAAATATTACCTATGCAACTATTTTCATTTACCCGGTATAGAAATCAAAAATACATGGTAGGGTGATTACATTTTGATAGTTGGAGATTCTATTTTTTTCCATACAAAGTATCGTTTTATGGTTATCGAATGAAAGAAACATAATTATCGAATGAAAAGAACACATATATGCTTTATTCATTTGGTATATATCAAACGAATAAATGATTGAATGGAAATATTATGCAGAAGCGATACTTTTCGAAAAGGTTTATGGGACATTTAATTGGCGGATTTGATTGTTCGCAGGTGAAGAGTGGTTGAATTTCTAGTAAAGAAATCGAATTTATCCAAGTATGGTCTAATATAAAATTATATATTTGCCGTAAAACTGGAATACCTGGTCTAAACGCTTTGAAAATGAAACTATTGATACGTGTTTACTGCATAATTATTACGATTGGTCTATGTTCTTGCCATTCAGGGCAACTTAAAGAGGTTTTATCGCAGGCGGAAAGTCTGATGGAAAATGATCCGGATAGTGCATTTGTGTTGTTATCCTCTTATTCTGACCCGGAAAATTTGAGTAAGGCAGATTTTGCTGCTTTTCAACTGATGTATACGAAGGTTAAAGATAAATCTTATATGGATTTATCGGGTGATACTGTAACCATATTACAGTCATTGATATATTATAAAAAACACGGTAATACATCTCAAAAAGGGTGGTCCAATTATTATGCCGGTCGTGTATATGAACAAGCCGGAAAACTGTTTGAGGCCGGGTTGTACTTTCTGAAAGCAGCGGAATATGCGGGAGAGATATTGGATCCTCTTTTGGGGATGATGGCGAATTATTATTTGGGAGAGTTGCACGATAAGCAATATGCTTTTGATAAATCGCTGGAAGCTTATAAAAAGTCGTATGCTATTTACGGTCAAACTCCCGGAGAGAAATATACGGGGGCATTACTACATTCGATAGGCTCTGAATATGGGATAAACGGTAAAAGAGATAGTGCCTACTATTATTTGGAAAAGGCATTGGAGATAGCTCGCGAATGTAAAGATACAATGGAAATGGCTGCTATATGTAATGATATAGGGCTTTATTTGCATGAGGATAGCCAATATCCAAAAGCAAAATGTTATTTGCAGCAATCTTTATCTTTAGAGAATGATGGCGATTGGTTGATAACTCGAAAGATTACTTTAGCGAAAATTTATGCATATTTGAATGACCCCGATTCTTCATTTCTTTTATTGAATGAAGTGAAATCTGTTGTGGAAGAATTGGATGATATAGAATTGCGGGCTGTTTATTATTCAGCTTTAGCTAAAACAGAAGCTGCAAGTAAAAACTATGAATCGGCATTTTTTTACCAGAATCGATATGTAGCCTGTGTCGATTCTGTTTATCAGCTTCAACGTAAAAGCTCGTTAGCGGAGGTTGAACAAATCTATAATTATCTAAAATATCAGGAGGAGAATGAAAAATTGCATACGGTACAGCACCGTGCTATTGTAATTGGCTGGATTATTTTGAGTCTATTGTTAGTTATTTTTCTTGTTATTGGCGTGATGAAATGGAAGAAAGAACAAGATTTATCGAAGGCGGAAGATACGGTAGATGTTTTGCGAAAGATGGAAAAGATAAATCAAAGTAACTGCAATAATGATGCAGCTGGGCAAATGGAATTATCCGGCTATTCTGATGAAGAAAAAGATATGATGGTAAAAAAAGCATTGCTTATGCAGTTAAATATCACGAAAGTCTTGTCCCAACTGGATGAAAAATCGGAGAAAGAGCAATCTTTTCTTGAAAGGTTTAATAGTTTGTTTTATGGAGAGCAGCATACTCTTGAGATTGATTGGAATGAACTTTATTTGCTTGTTGATTTATTATATAATGATTTTGCCGGTAAACTGAGAAACCATTATAGCAAAATTTTGTTGGAGAAAGAGATTCAGCTTTGTTGTTTGCTAAAAGCGAATATGGATACTACGGAAATAGCTTGTGTAATGAAGCAAAGCATCAATACGGTTCGTACTCGGAAAACCAGTATACGGAAAAAATTGAAAGCTCCGGATGGGGCTGATATCATTATTATTTTGGAGGAAGGGATAAATAGTGAGAGTTAAAATTGTTAATATATTGTCATGCGTCTGTTAAATATTAACTGTAGGAAATAGAATATTGATTTTTTATAAATAGATGCATGTGTACATATTGATTATTAATACATAATAAAATTGGAATATTAATAGTATAGAATTAATATACCTTCAAAAAGGATTTATATAGGTTTGCGGTAGATAACTTTATTGCATTGAATCAAACAAATAGCAAGTTATGAAAAGAAAAATGATTGGTGTATTGTTAACTATTGTAATGATTTGCAGTATGACTGTGAAAGCAGATCAGGTGGAGATAAGAAGAACAAAAAATCAGGGTGGAGTTCGCTCTATTTTGTTGGATATATCTCATCTTACGGTTAATTTGAATAATAATGTAATCCATGTTGATTTTCTTATATTATTGAGAGACGTCAATATTTCTATTGTAAATTTGGAAGGTAGACAGGTTCATCAACAAGTCGTTTCTCCTCAGACTTCTTCAGTCGATATAAACTTGAGTGGAGAGGGGACAGGAACATATACGATTTATTTTACAGATGCGACAGGTGTTTGTTTGAATGGGGTATTTGTAGTGTCTGATTAACTTATAAAATTCAATATTTATGAATAAGAGCATGTTTACCTTTCAATCATTGTTATTGAAGATTGTGATGATTACTTTTTTTAGTATTATGTTTTTTCAGTGTAAGACGGAGGAAGATTTACCGGAACCGGAAAAGCCTAAACCGGAAGAAGAAGTACCTGTTATTACCAAGGCCGCTTTTGATGATAATTTTGAGTGGGATCGATTAGATAAATTTCCGATTTATAATCCTAATATCGGAAGAATTGATAATATAGAACTACCCTGGGCTAAAGGATCGACAGTTTCGATGGGAATTCCTAGTGAATGGTTAGATCCCAATGCATATAATCCGGTATTCAAAGAACGATATTATTCCAGAGAGAATAATTGGGTATTGGTATATAGTAATATGACGAAAAATACTGCAAATAAATATTTTGCCTTGTATAATACACATATGGGTTTACTTCGTTTTTTTGTTTATGCTTTATCAAATGCTTCAGGTGGCGGTAATAGTAATTCATATTGGGGGATTAGAGTCGATAAATCAACTTCTCTGTTTAATTTTACAACTGAGTTTGCTGAGGATATAACCCGGAAAGTTGCAAACCCATTTTATATTACTACGCCTTCGGGTACAATTATAGGAACAGAATTCGTAGGAAGAGGATATCAGGTCAATAACTGGTATGGTATTGAAGTTGAATGTGCTTATGACCCTTCTATTGTATCTGGCAGTTCATATAATTTTGAGATGGCGGGATGGGTTGTAGATAAAACAACTATAACAGGGGAAGGAAAGACTGATGGCTCGATAACCGGGACGATTGAATTTATGGCACCTTCTTCTAATTTTAACCTTAGTCTTAGTAATATGTTCGGTCAAACCAATTCTAATAAGACAATTATGGCTGATAATGGTGGTATAGTCGAGGGATTGGGCAGCCAGATTGAAGAGGGGATAAGTAAAAATGATTCTTTCTTTAAAGGGTTATGGGGTAATATAAAGAAGAAAGCAATGTCTGGTATTGGAGATGGTGTTAAAAACGGACTACAGGCTATATTTACTTCCGGAGGTTCTGTTGCAGCAAAAGCATTAACAGGGGCTGTTAGTTCGATCTTGGGAATAGGTGGTAGTAAACCTTCTGTTGGTAAAGTAGATTTACGTTTAGCTTCTAATACTACATTTAAATTTGAGGCAGAGAGAACGTTACCTGGGTGGGGAACTGTTTCTCAGTTTCCGGTACCGGGCTGTTCTACCAATACTAGTGACATGCCGATCTATAATAAACCACTTGGTACATGGAATCTTAATAAGACCCCGACTCTAATTATAGAAGGAATTGCGCATGATTTTTATACAGATACACAGCACTTTTATAAAGGTGTTTATAATTTTAGATATTATCTGGATTGTACCCAAAAAGATTTGATCTTAAATAGTGAGATTAAAAATAAAGTAACGATCAGTGGTTTTGATGTGCAGATTGCAGCAGAAGAAAGGGCCCCTTATATATTTGGATCATCGGAAAAAGGTGAATATGGTAGTTACGAACCGGAGCCATTCGGATTGATTGGAAATAAAAAGTATTATTCTAAAATTCTTATCGGAAGACCTTCCGGAGCCAGTTCTGCTGTAAGTGCTTTGTATGGTTCTGTCTTTGTTAAAAATTATCAGACTTCCGAGGAAATAAGGCATGTAGCACCTACTGAGTTTTATCATGGAAGTTTCAAAGCTGTTGTTTCCTTTGATTTAAAAGATAATGCAACGGGGAAAGTTTATTCATTCTCAAAATGGTTTAATATAAAGTTGGGTAGCCAAACAGTTAATTACAAGAAAATATTGGTAAAAGGGGAAAGTGACTGTGTCAGATATGTCAATGAGATTAAGGATTCAGGGTATCCTCCCATTTCAGGATATTATACATGGGATGAATCTAACATAACAAGATAAGACCGATTATAAAGTTTATATATTGGTATCCGGGGAACAGGTTGTTTCCCGGATTTTTTTACCGTTTACTGTGTTATCGTCCTTATTTGTTGTACTTTTGCGGGTCATTAAAGCAAAAAGATACAATGCATTACTTCTCACATATTTTATCTAATGGTCTTCGTATGGTACATTTGCCGATGGAATCACCGGTTTCGTACTGTGGTTTTGCGGTGAATGCCGGAACACGTGATGAAGAGGCGAATGAATTCGGCCTGGCTCATTTCGTGGAGCACATGATGTTTAAAGGTACAGAAAAGCGGAAAGCTTGGCATATATTGAACCGGATGGAGAATGTAGGTGGCGAGTTGAATGCCTATACGACCAAAGAAGAGACTTTTGTTTATTCCATCTTCATGGAAGAGCACTATCAGCGTGCCCTGGAACTGCTGACTGACCTGATCTTCCATTCTCAGTTCCCGCAGCAGGAAATAGAGAAAGAAGTGGATGTCATTCTGGATGAAATCAATTCGTATGAGGATAGTCCATCTGAACTTATCTTCGATGAATTCGAGAATTTGCTTTATGACGGACATGCTTTGGGGCATAATATCCTGGGGGATGAAGCGTCTCTTCTGACATTTAACTCTGAATCCGGCCGTTCTTTTATGCGTCGTTTTTATGCACCGGAGAATATGGTATTCTTTTCGATGGGACGGATTGATTTCAATAAGATCGTGAAAATGGCCGAAGGCTTTTTGTCTGATATTGCTTTTCCGGTAGCTCCGCGTAACCGTATTGTTCCCGGTGCAATTGAACCTTGTGTGAGGAAAGTTCATAAAGATACGCATCAGACACATGTCTTGATCGGTAGCCGTGCTTATAGCATGCACGATGAAAAACGAATACCTTTGTTCCTGCTTAATAATATGTTGGGCGGACCGGGTATGAATAACCGCTTGAATGTCTCGCTCCGGGAGAAACATGGGTTAGTATATAATGTAGAATCGAATGTCACTTCCTATACCGATACCGGATTAGCCAGTATCTATTTTGGTACGGATCCGAAGAATATGGAGAAAGCTTTACGCCTGGTTAATAAAGAGCTGGATAAATTGCGGAATAATAGTTTATCTGCAACGCAGCTGGCTGCAGCCAAGAAACAAGTGATCGGGCAGTTAGGTGTTTCCGGTGATAATAAGGAAGGACTTTTCCTGGGATTGGGGAAAAGCTTCCTGCATTATAACCGTTATGATACGCTTCCGGAGGTTTTTGCCCGTATTGAAGCCCTTACCATAAAGGATATTCAGGAAGTAGCAAACGAGGTTTTTGCTCCGGAACGTTTGTTTAGCTTGATTTACCAGTAACAGCTTTCGGTCTATGATGCTTTTACCAACACTCCGCTTTGTCGGTAAGTTCCGGGATACTGTTCTTGTCGAAAACCGGACTTATTATTCCTTTTTGCTTCTGGGCAATATAATCCTTCAGTAAAAGGAATGCCTGGCGACTGAGCAGGGAGATAGCAATCAGGTTGCAAATAGTCATCAGTCCCATGGTTATATCAGCCAGGCTCCATGCCAGGTCAAGGCTAGCCAATGCACCAAACATCACCATTCCACCGACTAACAGGCGATATGTAAACAATACGCTTCTCTTTTGAGTAACAAACCGTATGTTTGCTTCGCCATAATAATAGTTACCGATGATACTGCTGAAAGCAAACAGCAGAATTGCTATGGCGACAAAGATACTCCCCACGCTTCCTACTTCATTGGTCAGTGCATGTTGCGTAAGCTGTACGCCGTTAACTGATCCGTCGAGCGGTGCACCACTAAAAAGGATAATGAAAGCTGTACAGGTACATATAATCAAAGTATCGGTGAAAACGCCTAATGTCTGGATCAAACCTTGTTTTACCGGGTGAGAAACATCAGCTGTGGCTGCTACATTCGGAGCAGAACCCATACCGGCCTCATTGCTGAACAACCCTCGCTTAATACCCTGCATCAGGGCTGCGCCGATACTGCCGCCAATGGCTTGTTCCCATCCGAAGGCATTATTAATGATCAACTCCAGTACGGCAGGTAGTTTCCCGATATTGAAAAGTACGATGCCCAATGCCAGTGTTACATATCCGAGGGCCATGACCGGAACAATGATACTACTTACTTTGGCAATCCGTTGAATGCCTCCGAAAATGATCAGAATGGTCAATACAGTCAATATCCCGCCAATAATCCTGTGATCGAATCCGAATGCCCCTTCCCACGCAGCACAAATCGTATTACTTTGTACGGAATTGAAAGCAAAACCGAAGGTGATAGAGATCAATACGGCAAAAAATACCCCCATCCACCGTAATCCAAGTCCACGTTCCATGTAATAGGCAGGACCGCCGATAAAAGAGTCTTTCCCTCTTCTTTTATATAATTGCGCCAATGTCGATTCTACAAAGGCACTGGAAGCTCCCAGCAGAGCAATTATCCACATCCAGAATACAGCACCCGGACCACCGACTGCAATGGCAGTAGCTACTCCAGCCAGGTTGCCTGTCCCTACGCGACTGGCTAATGATACGGCAAAAGCCTGAAAGGAAGAGATATGTTTTTCACCGTTTTTAGTTTTTTCGGTGGAGTCTCCAAGCAATTTTATCATTTCTTTAATCATACGGAACTGTACGAAACGGGTTTTGAAGGTAAACCATATCGCACAACCCAATAGCATGATTATTAATATATAAGACCATAAAACATCGTTGATGGCGCTGATCCAGGAGTTTAATATATCCATGTGTTTTGTTCGTTTTGTTTCAAAGATACGGGTTTTCTTTTATTCTGTAAGCTAAGATGTTAAACAGGTGTAAAAAAATAGTTTCATTTTTTCTGCTGAATGATGTAACCTTTTTTCGAGTTGCTTCGTCTTACTAACAGAAATAAACAAGAAAGCAGGAAAGGCCACCCTGCAAATTGAAATAAACAATAGACTTATGAAACGGATAATATTCGGGGTCATGCTGCTTGGCTGCATGATACAGGGAGTTTTTGCTCAAAATTTAGGGATAAAAGGTTTGGTGAAAGATGGTCGGAACAAAGAACCTATTGAGTTTGCCAATGTCGTTCTGCAAACAATGGATTCTACATTTATTACTGGAACAACAACCGATGGAAAGGGTAATTTTGTTTTAGATAAAGTGAAATCCGGTGATTACCTGCTGGCTATCTCCAGTCTAGGGTATTCGACGCAATATGTTGCTTTGAAGGACTTCAACAAGAGTTTGACTTTGGGGGATATATCGATGGAAAATGCTTCAGTCTCTTTGGATGGCGTTACAGTCAGTGCGTCCAATACGAGCAGCCGTTCCGACCGGAAGCTGGTTTTCCCGTCCGATCGGCAGGTAAAGGCTTCAACAAACGGTATGGATCTGTTGCAACAACTGATGCTGCCGAAGATACAGGTGAATCCGTTGTCAAGCGAAATTAAAGTGCCGGGAAACGGTGAAGTTCAACTTCGCATAAACGGGGTGAAAGTGGAACTGGATGAAATCAAATCGTTGTTGCCTTCCGATATCATCCGTATTGAATATCATGATAATCCCGGATTACGTTACGGTAATGCGGAAGTGGTACTTGATTATATCGTTCGTCGCCCGGAAACGGGGGGAAGTTTCAGCGTGGATATGAGTCAGGGCGTAAATGCCCTATGGGGAGAACATCGGGTTTCCGGGAAGATCAATCATAAGAAATCAGAGTTCGGTGCTTCCTATCGGATCGGTCCGCGCGATTTTTATGGACTTTCCAGGGATAATGAAGAAATCTTTCATTTGGGTGATGGAACGGTCTTGCATCGGAAAGAAGATGGTGAACCGGCTCATGGTCGTATGTTCATGCATAATCTGAACCTGAATTATAGTGTACAGGATCCCGAGAAGTATTTGTTTAATGCTACGTTCCGCTATTGGAATAACCATCAACCGCATTGGGATTACCGCGGTGTTTTATCCAACCAGGAAAATTTGTCGGACTATGTAAATATGGTAGACCTGAATAGTTCAGACAATCAGGTTCCTGCATTAGACTTATATTATCAGCGTAATTTGAAAAATGATCAGACGCTGGTCTTTAATGTGGTTGGAACTTATAACCGTACTTCTTCCGATCGTTTTTATCAGGAAAGTCGTGGTGAGGATGTACTGACGGATATCAATAACCGTGTTTCGGGAAATAAATATTCAGTGATCGGTGAAGGTATTTATGAGAAAAAGCTGGAGAATGGAAATCGTTTGAGTACCGGTATCCGTCATACACAGTCGTTTTCCAATAATGAATATCGCAACGGGCACGATTATAATACCCGTATGAATCAGTCGGAAAGCTTTCTTTATGGCGAGTTTAAAGGAAAAGCCCGGAAACTGGATTATACGCTGGGAGTCGGTGTGTCGCGTTCCTATTACAAACAGGATGGGACAGATGATTCTTACCAATATTATACGTTCAATCCACGTTTTACATTGCAATATGCTTTACCCGGGCAATCGTTTATCCGTTTGAGAGGTTATGTCGGTAATTCTTCTCCTTCATTGGGTAATTTGAGTGCTATTGAGCAAGTGATCGATTCTTTGCAGCTGCAACGCGGTAACCCGCAACTGGAGGCATATATGCGCTATCGCCTGGCGCTAACCTATGAATATCAGAAAGGTATCTTTTATACCAATTTAGACGGTGCTTATGAATATCTTCCCAATCCTATTATGGATGAGAAATATCAGGAAGGCAACAAGATCATCCAGACCTGGAACAACCAAAAGAACTGGCAACGCCTGACCGGTTCGGCTATGTTCCGTATCGGGCCGATCAAAGACATTTTGCAGTTCTCGTTTACTGGCGGTGTAAATCATTATATCAGCAATGGAAATACCTATTCCCACCGTTATACGAACTGGTATTGTGAAGCACAGGCATCTCTCACCTGGAAGAAGTTCATGCTAATGTATCAGATGAATACGAACTGGAACTGGTTCTGGGGTGAAACGTTGGAAGGTGGCGAAAATATTCAGATGGCGATGGTGCGCTACAATCATAAGAATTTATCGGTTGGAGTAGGAGCAATCAACCCGTTCTCTGATAATTATAAGGTGAAGTCGGAAAACTGGAACCAGTATGCTTCTTATAAGAAAGCTATGTATATCAAAGAAAGCTCTCGTTTGTTCGTTGTTTCATTGACTTACAATTTCTCATTCGGTCGTACTTATAAGGCAGGTCAGAAACGTCTGAACAATGCAGATAACGACTCGGGCGTAATGAGTACGGGTAAATGATATTCTTTGTACCTTTGAAAAAAATTAAAGCGTATAAAGTATGAAAGCAATTGAACCCAGTCTGATCAAGGACAACTTTATTGAGATTATCGGTAAAGAGTGGATGCTGGTAAGTGCCGGCGACAAGGAGAAGTTTAACATGATGACGGCCAGTTGGGGTGGCGTAGGTTTTCTTTGGAATAAACCGGTCGTATTCGTATTCATCCGTCCGGAACGATATACCTGTGGATTTGTCGATGAAAAGGGATGTTTTACGCTCTCTTTTCTGGGTGAGGAACACAAAGCGGCACATAAGATCTGTGGTTCTAAATCCGGACGTGATATCGACAAAGTAGCTGCCACCGGACTGACTCCCTGTTTTACCGAACAAGGAAACCCTTGTTTTGAGCAGTCACGGCTGACGCTTGAGTGCAAAACACTCTATGTGACGAAGATGGATAAAGATAGTTTTGTCGATCCGGCATTGTTTGAAAAATGGTATAGCGCTATGGCTGGCAATCCGCATAACGTCTATGTCGCAGAGATATTGAATGCTTGGGAAAAGTGATTCTACTTTATTCCCAATTCCCTGAGCATTTGCTCCGTATGAGTCAGAAAATACTTCGTTAGCTGATAATGTTGTGTTTCTTCATACGGGGTAATATGTGCTCCATCTTCCTCTATGGAGTAAATATCCGCATCCGGATAAGCCATAATGATCGGTGAATGGGTGGAAATGATCAGTTGGCAGCCTTGGGCCACCAATTCATGGATCCTGACTAATAGCGCCAGTTGCCGTTGAGGCGAGAGGGCTGCTTCCGGTTCATCAAGTATAAAGAGTGTTTTTCTTCCTGCATAATTCAGAAAAGTACTGAGAAAGCTTTCCCCATGCGACTGTTCCAGTAGACGGTGTCCTCCGTAGGCTCCCATTGAATAATCACGTCCGTATTTTAATATATCCTTCATCGATTTTGCATCGATTTCGGCTGCATGGTCAAAGAAAGACTCGGCACGGAAGAAGAAATGATCGAAAGGTTTTTGTTCTTCTACCAGGCGAATACACTGTGGCAAGACATTCGAATATGATTTCCATGCCTCTACACCGTCGTAAAGCATGCCTTGTTTGTCCTCATCCCGTTCCTCGTATTTGAACATGATTCCTTCCAGCAGAGTCGATTTGCCGGCTCCGTTTTCACCAATCAGGAAAGTGACAGGCTTACGGAACACAATCGAGTCTATATATCGTACGGCTGCGGCCTTAAACGGATATTTAAGATCTTCCAATGGCCCTTCTACTTCTTCAGGATTGATCAATTGAACTTGTTTGAGGTAAATCATAGCTTTCTTTTTTACAAATGTAGATAAACTTCCTGTTTTATTCAAATGACAGATATGGAGTCAGTCTTTCTTTATCAGCTTCGGTGAATTCCTCCAGCAGTTGAAGGTTCTCCCAGCCGGAGAGTTTCCTTTTCTGTTTCAGTAACTGTTCGATAATTCGTGCCTGTTGCTTGTTTATATAAGGGTGCCTGTAAAGGTTTTTGACCGGTGCCTGGTTCACAAATAATTTACAAATAATTTTCACATCTACCGAAAACCACGATTTCATCGTATTAAATCGTTCTTCATCGATTCCATACACTTCACTAAGTTGGGAGACGGAGTAAAATCCACCCAATAGTTCCCTGTATTTGATGATACGACGGGCAAAGGTGCTTCCTATTCCGGGTACTTTCTTTAAGGTGGTTGTATCGGCAGTATTTAACTCAACCACTGTTCCGATTGGATATTTCTCTGTTTTTGGGAAAGTCTTTCTTCCGGGTATGTTGGGAGTTTCTTTCGGGTGAAATTTCTTTTTCTCCCGGAAGGAATTGTTTTTTCTTTCGGATGCAGGTGTTTTGACCTTCTCCGGCTTGTTTGAAGCGATTGTTTGAGATGTTTTTACAGATTCAATGACCCGGTTATTTTCTTTAGAGATTTGTTCCGGTTTATTGTCTGTCAATAATAAAATGATCCAGGAAATAGAGATCAAACAGAGTAGGAGGGTTAAGGCTCTGCGTTCTCCTTTGGAAAAATAGAGTAAATCACGCCAGTTCATAGTTGTCAGTTTTTTATGGTTTGATGTTTCTTGCTTTTTTTGCTTGGGTAATACTTACAGCTTGATGTAATATGTTCAGAACTTCTATTCGATAAAGAATAAAATGAGTGGGAAGTAAGGCTCTTCATGGGACATGTTGAGACCGGGAAGCAACTTTCTTTTCTTTGAGGCGGTTTTGATTTCCATATGTGTAATAATTAAACGATAAATATTCTTTTACAAAGATATAAGTTACCTGTAAATAAGCAAGTAACTTATACTTTTTATTTTTCAAAACAAGCCGGTTATCTTTTTGATCAGTCCCAATTCGTTCAGGAAGATCAATCCGATAGCGGCAGGGGCGATGTATTTTATGAAGAATGCATATGCGTTGAAGAAGTAGAAAGTGATGGTGCCCTTGTTGGTCAGTTCGGCTTTCAGTACTTTTTTTTCGATACGTAAGCCTACGAAAACACAAATCATCATACCTCCGAGAGGCATCATAATCTTTGCCGTCAGATAGTCTAGGGCATCAAAGATGATCAGTCCGCCGATGGTATATTCTTTCAGTAAACCGAAAGAGAGCGAACAAAGGGCTCCGATAACAGCTACGCCGACCGAAACGATCCAGGCTGCTTTCTTCCTTGTCATGTGATATTCTTCGTGTACGTAAGCTGTAGCCACTTCATGCAAGGAAATGGTAGATGTCAGTGCTGCCAAGGCCAGCAGGATAAAGAATATGAACGACCAGATATTGCCGAACGGCAACTGCTCGAAAATATTCGGGAGTGTGATAAATACCAGTTCCGGACCTGCCGTCGGTTCAATGCCGAAGCTGAAAACGGCTGGGAACACCATAATACCGGCCAGTAATGCAACCAGCGTATTTAAGACAGTGACCTGTACGGCCGTTAATTGAAGGTTCGTTTCTTTCCCAAAATAAGAGGAATAGGTGATCAGACATCCCATACCGATACTTAATGAGAAGAATGTCTGTCCCATGGCACTTAAGATAACGGAAGAAGTGATCTTATCGAAGTCTGGTTTGAACAGGAAAGAAAGTCCTTCCTGTACGCCTGGAAGGGTAACAGAACGAATACAGAGCACGAGAAGTATGATAAAGAGTGCCGGCATCATAATTTTAGAAGCTCTTTCAATCCCTTTTTCTACTCCGGATACTATAACGATGTGTGTCAATGCTATGAAAGCGATTGTCCAGCCTATTGGCCGGAATGTACTGGATGAAAATGTTTCGAAGGCAGTTGTAAATTCGGCTGTTGTTTTTCCAGCCAGCGAGCCAGTCATAGCCTGCCAGATATACTCTAAAGTCCATCCGGAAACAACGGAATAGAAACCTAATATCAGAAAAGCGGCTAAAACGCCGTTATATCCGATCAGCGACCACTGAGTTCCGGGAGCCAGTGTTTTAAAAGCTCCTGCAGCGTTACTGCGCGAATGACGGCCGATGAAGAATTCCGTGATCATAATCGGAAGACCGAGCAGAACCGTACATATCATAAATACCAACAGGAAAGCAGCTCCACCATTAGCTCCTACCATGTAGGGGAAGCGCCAGATGCTGCCCAGGCCGACGGCACAACCGACTGTGGCTAATATCACTCCGATTTTACTGCCGAAAGTTACTCTATCTTTGTTTGCCATAAATAATTCTACTGTGTTTATACTTATTCTAAAACAACCCCGTCTTTGATATGGATCACACGATCAGTGTCGGAGGCCAGCCGCTCGTCATGAGTTACGATAACGAAGGTCTGGTGCATCTGGTCGCGTAATTCGAAGAAGAGGCTGTGTAATTCTTCTTTGTTCTTTGTGTCGAGACTGCCTGACGGTTCATCTGCCAGGATCACAGCCGGGTTGTTTATTAATGCGCGGGCAACGGCAACCCGCTGTTTTTCGCCTCCCGACAATTCCGCCGGCTTATGCGTCATACGATCCGATAACCTCAGGAAATCGAGTATTTCTTTTGCTCTCTTTTCCGCATCGGAAGCCTTCTCACGCGCTATCAATGCCGGGATCATTACATTTTCCAGTGCGGTAAATTCGGGCAGTAGCTGGTGGAATTGAAATACAAAACCGATATTTTTATTGCGGAAAGCGGCCAGTTCCTTCTCGGAAAGTTTACCGGTTTCAGTCTCGTTGATATACAGTTTACCAGCATCCGGAGTGTCCAGTGTTCCGATGATCTGTAATAAAGTCGTTTTCCCTGCTCCGCTGGGACCGACAATGGCTACTACTTCACCTTTATTGATCGTAAGGTCAATGCCTTTCAATACCTGTAAGTTTCCGAAACTCTTGGTAATTCCTTGTGTTTGTATCATTCCTGGTTATATATTTCTTATTACATACGATGCAAGGTAACAGCCGAATATAGCGGGCATATAAGAAACCGTTCCGGTAGTTGTCCGTTTGCATTGTTCGTTTTCTACTTCCACTACGGCCTCCGGATTGGCTATTTCTGTAGAGAAAACAACCGGAATACCTTTATTCAATCCCATTCCCCTGAGGCGTTTGCGTACGGCTTTAGCCAGTGCACAGTTGCAGGTTTTGGAGATATCGGCCAGTTTTACCTGCGAAGGGTCGATCTTGGCACCAGCTCCCATAGAGGATACAATAGGAATTTCACGCCTGTGAGCATGATACAAAAGGTATACTTTCGGGCTGAGTGAATCTATCGCATCCACGATGAAATCGTATTTTTGGGTAGAAAGAACCTCTTCTGTCCGCTCGTCACGCAGGAATTCATTGAGTATCTTCAGCTTCAACCGTGGGTTGATGTCAAGTAAACGTTGTCCTACAACCTCGGCTTTCTGCATCCCTAACGTAGAGTGTAAAGCAGGCAACTGGCGGTTGATATTACTGTCGTTTACCGTATCTGCATCAACAATGGTCATATGTCCTATCCCGGCACGGCAGATCTGTTCGGCAGCATAAGCTCCCACACCTCCAAGTCCTACAACCAGTACATGGCAATGTGACAAGTACTCCATCCGTTCGGCCCCCAGTAAAAGTTCCGTCCGTGTGTTCCAATTGTAACTCATTAATATGTTTTTGAACACAAAAGTAATAAATCATTCAGAAACCGCCTTTTAATTAGTCATCTTTTAACTATTCCTTCATTTTAAGCTTGTCCGGATGATTAAAAAGCAGTAATATTGTGCGCTTAAATTTAAAATACAATGAATATAAAACGCTATTTAATGTTGATTGTGGCATGCACGCTTTTCGTAGGTAAAAGTTATGCTGCCAATAACGAAAAACCGTTTGTCATACCCGAATTGCAGGAATGGAGAGGGGGACAAGGTTTGTTTATTCCATCTCCTACTTCTCGTATTGTTTGTGTAGGAAAAGATCCTGCCATTAACAAAATTGCCAATCAGTTTGCCGAAGACTACGAAACAATGTTTGGTCGTAAGTTGGCTGTTGTAGAGGGAAGAGCTTCCGCCGGAGACTTTGTTTTCTCTTTGTCTGGTGACAAACAGTTGGGTGAAGAAGGGTATGCTGTGAAAATAGCAGACCGTGTGACTGTATCGGCCCCAAAGGCTAAAGGTTTATATTGGGCAACCCGTACAATCCTTCAGATGACCGAGCAAGACAATAACCAGGCATTGCCTAAAGGTTCGATGCGCGATTATCCCGACTATGCGATCCGTGGTTTTATGATGGATTGCGGCCGTAAGTTTATCCCGATGAACTTCCTGCGTGATTATGTAAAGATGATGGCTTATTATAAGATGAATACTTTACAGGTCCACCTGAATGATAACGCTTTCAAACAATATTTCGAGCACGACTGGAACAAGACCTATGCCGCGTTCCGTCTGGAAAGTGAGTTCTTTCCGGGACTGACAGCTCGCGACGGTTATTATACGAAAAAAGAATTTATCGATTTCCAATTGATGGCGGATAGCCTCGGCGTAGAGATCATTCCGGAAATAGACGTTCCCGCCCATTCGCTGGCACTGACGCATTACCGTCCCGAAGTAGGCAGCGAGGAATATGGAATGGATCATCTGGATTTGTTCAAACCGGAAACCTACCAGTTTGTGGACAGTCTTTTCCGTGAATACCTGGAAGGTCGTAATCCTGTCTTTATCGGCAAACGTGTGCATATCGGTACAGACGAGTATTCGAATAAGAAGCAGGACGTAGTAGAGAAATTCCGCGAATTCACCGATCATTACATCCGTTTTGTAGAAGGCTTCGGCAAACAGGCTTGTGTCTGGGGAGCTTTGAGCCATGCCAAGGGCGATACACCCGTTAAATCGAAAAATGTACTGATGAGTGCCTGGTATAACGGTTATGCCGACCCGAAAGAAATGATCAAACAGGGGTATGATCTGGTCAGTGTACCCGATGGCTATCTGTATATCGTACCGGCTGCCGGTTATTATTACGATTATCTGAATACGGAAATGTTGTATAAGGAGTGGACTCCGGCGCATATCGGAAAAGAGGTTTTCCCGGAGAAGCATAAACAGATCAAGGGAGGAATGTTTGCTGTATGGAACGACCATGCGGGCAATGGTATCAGTACAAAGGATATCCATTACCGTGTTTTCCCGGCTTTGCAGACGTTGGCAGTAAAGATGTGGACAGGCAAGGATTGTAAAGTTCCTTATGAAACGTTTAATACACAGCGTATGGAACTGAGCGAAGGCCCGGGCGTAAATGTGGCTGGCTATATGGGGAACAAACCGCGTGCCATCTATAATCAGGATATTTTAAAACCGAATACAAAGACCGGACTGAAAGAGATCGGCTATCATTATACGGTATCGTTTGATGTTCAGTCGGTAAAGGAAACTCCCGGAACAGAATTATTTCGTTCGCCGGATGCCGTTTTCTATCTGTCCGATCCGGTCAGCGGTAAATTGGGGTTTGCCCGTGACGGCTATCTGAATACATTCAACTATCAGTTCTATCCCGAAGAGGAAACTTCTGTAGCCATCAGTGGCGATGAAAAGTCTACCCGTTTATACATCAACGGTAAACTGCAAGAGGAACTGAATATCCAGAAACGCTTCTTCAACGGTGGAAAAGACTCAATGAGTTATGTCCGTACCTTAGTATTCCCACTGGAAACAACGGGTGATTTTAAAAGTACGGTAAAGAATGTGGAAGTATTGAACTACTGCAAATAGATAATAGATGGAAAAAGGTGAAACCTTTTTCCATCCCAATCCTATATGTTTGGTACAAATCTGTTTTTACCTGATATGACTTTTCTGTTTTATAAATAATCATCAATCAGAACCGAACCTGTAGCCGCAGTTGCATCATATTGATCCCACATTTGCCTAATGCCGAATATTTATCCATCCAAAGATGTGCATAATTCAGACGGGAGGAAATATATTTGTTGAAATAGTAATTGATACCGATTGATAAGTCGTGTTGGCTTCCTCCTGTCGTATTACTGCTTAAATCATTCAGGTTGGTGTAATTATACCGGCAGGCGAGTAAAATAGAATGAGGCTCTTCCGGCATGACCGGTATGGCATCGAGAGCATCATATGCATACTTTGTCCCTTTTAACAGGAAGCCTCCCATAATATAGCCGCCATGAGCCGAGTAGGATGGCTTATGATCTTTACGGTTGATATTGGTATATAGGAACTCCGTCTGGAGCAGCCATTTATGCTGAAAGAACAGGCATTCCACGTTAGATTGAATCTGGTTTTCAGCATCTTCAACGGTCATATCTAAGGTGCGTGGAGAAGGAATATAAGTAACCCCTTTGCTCTTTAATCGGATTTGTTGAGTCTTTGCTTCGGTGTCTTTATCAGGGACTCTGAATAAAGCACCGGTTCCAATATGGAATAATTGTCCGGAAGAATTAAGCGGACGCCAAACGATACGTCCGGAAAAGTTGTAACCCGGTTTGGTCGTTTCGGAAAAGCTAAGCCCGTCACCGCAAAATGCACCGGCCGAAAAGTAATAGGAGGGAAGCGAACGGGTATAAGACAAACCGATCCGGCGATCCGGATAGAATGTTTCGGCTACATTTGATGCCGTATTGAAAACAAGGTCGTTTGTACTGGTAGACTGGTCTATGCTATAATAACCGAGCATGTATCCGGCCCGGAAATAATTGCCATCTTTTCCATATTCGATGAAAGCATCTTTCATCGTTACTTTATTGTTGGCAAAACCGATATCAATCTTTGTATACCAGTTCGAATAGATACGTACTTTCGCAGCTAACCGTACATCAGAGATATGAGCTCCTGCATGTAATGATTTGGGAGAGTGAATATAAACGCCTCCATCCAGGAATAAGCGGCCGGACAGTTTCCAGTCGACTGGCGATGAGTCGGGAGAAGCAAAAAGAGGAAAAGTGTAGAGTATTGCCAAAAGTAGAATTGTAATGTGTTTCATGAAAAAAAATGTTCCTTTACAGTGTTAACACTGTAAAGGAACGAAAAAAATGGAAAAATCGAAGTGATATTGTAAAGATATTGGTTAGAAATTTAAGTTGCATCTCTATTAATAAGACAGAAAATCTGTAAATCCCCCTACTGGCAGGAAGAAAAAAAGATCACTTTATGGAGGATATAAAAACAACGAAAGGGAAAGTCCGGATTTGACTCCGGGCATTTCCCTCTCTTACTTAACCGACCCCCTTATTTCCCAATAAGTTTTCAGAAACAAATATATATTATCTGGTAGTATGATTTGTTTCATAAACGGTTATATTTTTGTTAATAACCGGGCAAATTTCATTCCATATTTTCTGTATTGCTCTTTGAGCGATACAGAAATGTAATGTTTGGGTTATAGTTATGAAATAAGTAACACGGGGGACCGGTGTGTTGCGAAATAGGAAAAACCCTTAGTGCGATAACTTTATTTTCCTAAGCTTGTTTTAATATTAAGGGCGATTTAATAGTTGTAACATGTTTGTAACATCCGTGTAACACATGTGAAATATTTGTTTCAGACCTTTGTTGTCGAATCTCTAACAATTGTTTATGGAAACATTCTATCTGTTCCTCGTAATTTTCCTCTTTGTACTGGCGGTGTTTGACCTGTCAGTGGGAGTCAGTAATGACGCAGTAAACTTTCTTAATTCTGCAATCGGTTCAAAGGCCGCATCTTTCAAAGTTATTATGGTCATCGCCGCGATAGGTATATTTGTCGGCGCCTCCTTGTCAAACGGTATGATGGATATTGCCCGACATGGGATTTATCAACCGCAACATTTCTTTTTCTCCGAGATCATGTGTATCCTGCTGGCCGTTATGCTAACGGATGTCGTATTATTGGATATATTCAATTCACTGGGGATGCCGACATCCACTACGGTATCATTGGTCTTTGAATTACTGGGAGGGACAGTCGCTATTGCACTGGTTAAGATAGCTCATTCCGACGGAGCTTTACAATTGGGAGACTTGTTGAATACAGATAAAGCATTTACCGTGATCCTGGCTATATTCCTTTCGGTGGCCATTGCCTTTTTCTTCGGATCGGTGGTGCAGTACATGTCGCGTTTGATCTTTACCTTTAATTATAAGAAACATACGAAATACTTTATTGCATTGTTCGGTGGTCTTGCGGCTACTTCAATCATTTATTTTATGTTGATAAAAGGGTTGAAAGAAAGTTCCTTTATGGACGGCGAACTGAAAACGCTTATATATAGTAATACTGATAAAGTGGTATGGGGTGCATTTATCTTTTTCACGATCCTGATGCAGGTACTTCACTGGTTGAAGGTGAATGTCTTTAAAGTAATTGTCCTGATGGGTACGTTTGCCCTGGCTTTGGCCTTTGCCGGTAACGACCTCGTGAACTTTATCGGTGTGCCACTCGTAGGTTATTCCTCTTATATAGATTTGATGGCACAGGGTGGAACAACAACGACGGATACTTTCCTGATGGGATCGTTGTTATCTCCGGCGCAGACACCCTGGTATTTCCTTGTAGGGTCCGGGTTGGTGATGGTAATAGCATTAGCTACTTCCAAGAAGGCTCATAGCGTAGTGAAAACTTCACTGGACCTGTCGCGTCAGTCGGATGGGAATGAGAATTTCGGAACTTCTCCGGTAGCACGTATGTTGGTACGTACCTGCAACAATGCATCCAGTACAATTCTGAGTGTAGTTCCTCCTCGGGTAAAGGATTGGATCGACAGTCGTTTTAATAATGATGAGATTATACTTGAAGATAGAGCAAGTTTCGACCTGGTACGTGCTTCGGTCAATGTGGTTCTTTCGGGTCTGTTGATTGCACTTGGTACTTCATTGAAATTGCCACTTTCCACTACGTATGTGGCATTCATGGTGGCAATGGGTAGTTCATTGGCCGACCGTGCCTGGGGACGTGAAAGTGCAGTTTACCGTATTACTGGTGTCTTGTCGGTTATCGGTGGATGGTTTATTACTGCTGGTGCTGCTTTCACGATTTGTTTTCTGGTTGCTATGATTATTTATTTCGGTGGCATAGCAGCTATGGCTGCTATGGTTGGATTGGCAGTCTATATGTTAATTCGTAGTCAGGTGGCTTATAAGAAGAAAATGAAAAAAGAGGCCTTGAAGGAAGAAGTGAACACCACTGTGGCCAAACTGCGCGATACGACCGACAGCCACGAAGCACTCTCATTGTTCCGCGAACACAGTCGTGAGGAGTTGAGTTCTGTATTGGAGTTTGCCTCCGATGCCTTGAACAGGTCGGTACACGGTTTTATGGATGAAAACCTTCGTGAATTGCGCAAAGTACTGAATGAAGTAGAGGAGAAGAAGATCCATCTGAAGCAGGTAAAACGTGTCGGAACATTGGGTGTTACTCACTTGGAACATGATATTGCGGTAGAAAAGGGATTGTATTATTATCAGGGTAACGATTTCGCCAGCGAGATTATATTCAGTATCCGCCGTCTGACAGAACCGAGCAAGGAGCATGTCGACAACAATTTCAGTCCGTTGAGTGATGTGCAGAAAGAAGATTTCGGCAAGATGACGACAAGTATCGTGGCTTACCTCAACCGTTGTGCTTCTATGATCGAAAAGAACGATTATCATCGCCTGGACGATGTGGTGGCCGAATCTGTGGCACTGACTGCCCAGCTTACAGCCTTGAAGAAAGGTGAATTGAAACGTATCCAGGGGCAAAGTGGCAGCACGAAGGTCAGTATGGTCTATTTGAATATGGTGCAGGAAGCGCAGAATGTGGTTTCGTTTACTGCTAACCTGATTAAGGTGAGTCGCAAGTTCCAGAAAGAATAATTAGGCGAAATAAAAGTTTCCCCTAGAAGGAACAAAAGTTTCTCAAGCATGAAACGAAAGTTTCTCCTAGGTGAAACTGATTTTGGAGAAGAAGATGCCGGTTAGAGTGCCAGCATCTTTTTTTCTTTTATCAGGTCGCTTTCATCCATGCGGAGGGAAGGGACGGTACACATTTTTATGTAATCACCTGTCTGGCATGTGTAGTCGTAATAGGCCTGTTGTTCGGGCGTGAAATCCTCTTTTGCGATCAGACAGCCTTTCATCGTCAGGAAATCTTCGGTGGATGTGCTTTCCGATTCCTTTATCAGGACGATGCGGCGGGCTACCGGATTCCGGTTATAATCCAGTCCGAGGTATAATCCTCGTAATTGCCCGGGATTCCTGAACATAGGGATTTGCAGGTAGACGGTGACCAGAATCAACGGCGGAACGGGGCTTTCGCTGAACAGGCAGTAAAAGTTCTGGGGATCGCCATTTACACCGATTCCCCATTGTACTTCCCCGTATGCATTGAGCCGGCCTATACGGATATACTCTTTATCTTCGGATAGTGCGATGATGAACGGTTCGCATTTTAAACAATCGGAAGAAGAAGACAGGCTGTAACTGTTGTACAGTCCGCATATATTGGATAACCTCCGTGCGGAAAGCGATAGTTCTTCATTCAACGATTCGATAAAGGAATTTCCCTTTTGTGTCTGTTGCTGGTTCGGTTCCAACTCGTCCAGACGGGCCAAGGTTTCTTCCAGTCCGGTAAGCAAACGTCTTTTAGATACATTATTGACTAGTGATAGTGCCTGGTCGAGCGCTTCGTTTTGCGGCATTGTCTTAGCCGCATCGAAATAGGCAGGTAAGACGGTTGTGTAAAGTGACGAAAGTACGCTGGGGGCCATGCCGACCCAATCGGCTATTTCTTTCATTTTTACGCCGCTGTTCCTTAGATATTCAATCCGTTTATAGAGTTCGGAAAAGTCGTTCATATTTATACTGTCATCTGTTATTTTCTGCAAAATAACGTCTTGTGTGTTGCGTTCCCGTTACATGAATGTTACATAAATATTTCTTTATAATTTATTGATATCCCGTTATATATTAATAATATAGATTCATGTATTCAGTAATACTCCTGTAATATGGGAGGGATACTTTTGCTGCCGAAAACAAAATGACAGCATGAATATGAACAACTTTTTGCAGATAAACGAAACTACCCGGAAGCGTCTTTCCGATTTCCTGTTCATTCTTTGGGCCGGAGGAGCCGCTTTATTATCCTATTCACTGGTTTATGCCCTTCGCAAACCTTTTACTGCGGCTTCTTTTGAGAACGCGGAGTTTTTCGATATGGATTATAAGGTAGTGGTGACGATCTCCCAGATCCTGGGTTATGTGATCTCCAAGTTTATCGGCATCAAGCTGATCTCCGAGTTGAAACCGGAAGAGCGTTTCAAGTTTATCCTGACTTCTGTTTTACTGGCAGAGGCCTCTCTGATCTTGTTCGGCTTACTTTCTACTCCGTTTAATGTAGCGGCGATGTTCCTCAACGGTTTGTCGCTAGGTTGTATGTGGGGAGTGATATTCAGTTTTATTGAAGGACGGCGGGTGACGGATATCCTGGCAAGCCTGCTGGGAGTCAGCATGGTTATCAGTTCGGGTACGGCCAAGTCTGTCGGATTGTATGTCATGAACCATTTTCAGGTGAGTGAATTCTGGATGCCGGCGCTGATCGGTACGGTGGCACTTCCTCTTCTGTTGTTGCTCGGCTGGGCATTGAACAAGTTACCGGAACCGAACAAAGAAGATATAGCGATGAAGTCTGAGCGTGAAACCCTCAACGGCAAACAGCGCTGGGAACTGTTCAAAAGTTTTATGCCATTCCTGAGTATGCTTTTTGTGGCTAATATCGCGATTGTAGTTTTGCGGGATATAAAGGAAGACTTTCTGGTGAATATCATCGATGTCTCAGCCTATTCTCCCTGGCTTTTCGCCCAGATTGACAGTGTGGTTACCTTGATTATCCTCGGAATATTCGGTCTGATGGTATTGGTGAAAGATAACCTGAAGGCTCTCTCGGTATTGTTTGGTTTGATCATAACGGGAATGATCGTGATGGCGGTCGTCTCTTTTGGACAGCAGCAGTTGCAGCTTTCGCCCGTCGTGTGGTTGTTTGTTCAGAGTTTATGCCTGTATATTGCCTACCTGACTTTCCAGACTATCTTTTTCGATCGGTTCATCGCTTGCTTCAGGATTCGTGGCAATGTCGGTTTCTTTATCGTGACAACAGATTTCCTTGGATATACCGGAACGGTATTGGTGCTTGTCCTGAAAGAATTCTGTAACCCGGATGTCGACTGGGCTGTATTTTATAACCGGTTGGCGGGTTATGTAGGAATCTTTTGCTGTGTCACATTTATCTGTTCCTTTGTATATTTGCACCAGCGTTTCCGGAAGGAAACAGGTGTGACAGCCGCCCGGGAAGAGACGCTCGAAGCCACTCCGCAGAATGCTATCACTGTTGCCTGACAGATAGACTAGTAGTAATATAATAATGTAAATATATAAGTAGTTATGAAGAAGATTTCGTGTGTTATTATGGACTGGGCCGGAACGGCTGTCGATTTTGGATGTTTCGCCCCGTTGAATGCTTTCCTGAAGGTGTTTTCCGAAGAAAAAGGAATAGATATTACCTATCGTCAGGCACGTGAGCCGATGGGACTTCTTAAGATCGATCACATCAAAGCTATTTTGAATATGCCGGAGGTGAACGACAAATTCCGTGGGCGTTATGGCCGCGACTGGAATATGGATGATGTGAATGAGATGTACCAGAGCTTCGAAAAGCACCTGTTTGCTTCGCTGACGAACTTCACGACTCCGATACCGGGCGTATTGGATACGATAAAAGAATTGCGTGAAAACGGTATAAAGATCGGTTCGACTACCGGTTATACGCAAGCGATGATGGACGTTGTACGTCCCGGTGCCGCAGCCAAAGGCTATGTGGTAGACAATCTGGTCACTCCCGACAATCTTCCTGCCGGCCGTCCTGCTCCTTATATGATCTATAAGAATATGATCGATCTTGCCATCCCTTCTGTCGATAACATCGTTAAAGTAGGGGATACGATCGCCGATATCAAAGAAGGTATCAATGCCAAGGTATGGAGTATCGGTGTCATCACCGGAAGTAATGAGATGGGAATTACGGAAGAAGAATATAACCGTCGTACCCCCGATGAACTGGCTGCGCTGAAACACGAAGTCCGTGAACGGATGATGGCTGCCGGTGCCCATTTCGTACTCGATAATATCACCGAACTCCCGGCTTGCATAGAGAAAATTAACCGATAAAATAAAGACATAATATATTTACTGAAAATGAGAAACTATCTTTTATTGACACCCGGCCCGTTAAGTACTTCACAAACCGTACGCGAAGCCATGTTGCAGGATTGGTGTACCTGGGATAAAGATTACAACGAAGGAATTGTAACCCCGATCCGTAAAGGTCTATTGGCTATCGCCGGACTGGATGAAAATGAATATACAACAGTGCTTTTGCAGGGAAGCGGAACATATTGTGTAGAAGCAACCATTGGAGCGGCAGTGAAATCCACCGATAAATTACTAATCCTGGCCAACGGTGCTTATGGCAAACGTATGGCGCAGATTGCAGAGTATTATCATATTGATCATGTATTGGTATCTTTACATGAAACAGAGTTGATAACGGGTGAAGTAGCCCGCCGTGCATTAGAAGAAAATCCAGGTGTTACGCATCTGTCGATGGTGCATAGCGAAACGACTACCGGTTTATTGAATCCGATCGAAGAAGTTGCAGAAGTGATTCGTGATAAGGGTATTACATTTATTGTAGATGCTATGAGTAGCTTCGGCGGTGTTCCTATCGATATGAAAAAACTGGATGTCGATTTCCTGGTGAGCAGTGCCAATAAATGTATCCAGGGTGTTCCCGGCTTTGGCTTTATCATTGCAAAGAAAGAAAAACTGATGGCTTGCAAAGGAGTGGCCCGTTCGCTTTCTCTCGATATTTATGCACAATGGGAAGCTATGGAGAAAGGTGGAGGCAAATGGCGTTTTACCTCTCCTACACATGTGGTTCATGCTTTCTTCCAAGCCATGAAAGAGCTGAATGAAGAAGGAGGTATTACAGCCCGTTATGAACGTTACAAGAAAAATCACCGTACTTTGGTGGATGGCATGCGTGTCCTCGGATTTAAGACGTTATTGCCGGATGCCTCACAAGGTCCTATCATTACCTCTTTCCTATATCCCCATGCCGATTTCGACTTTAAAGCATTCTATGAATCCCTGAAACAGAAAGGTTTTGTTATCTATCCCGGAAAGATATCGGATGCCGACACCTTCCGTATCGGTAATATCGGGGATGTTTTCCCTCAGGATATGGAGAAATTATTGGAAGTGATCAGGTTGACACCGATCAGCTGACAGGATCACCTTCATATCATGTAATGTGCGCAACTCGTTTATCTGGCTATCATTTTGATCGGATTCGGGCGTTTTCTATTGTATTTTGTTGAGTAATATTGCTTTTTATGGCCTGACAGAAAAATAAATCTGAAAAAACAATGTATACCTGATATTTTTTGATTACGTTTGTATCCATTAATATTCAACTAATCCTGGTTTTTTTACTAAAGAAATAGTTTTCTTAAAAAAGGTTATACTTTAATTTATAAAAGCAAATGAAACGATCAGATTTAATTTCTGCCATAGCTGCAGAAAGTGGTTGTAACAAGAAAGATGTTAACGCTATGTTGGATGCCTTTTGTTCAGTGGCCACTGAAGCTCTTCGCCAGAGAGATCCGATAGTGCTGAAGGGCTTTGGAACTCTTTCTCCAAGAGAACAGAACAGCCGTCCGGCACGTAATCCGAAGACAGGTGAAGTGGTTGTAATACCAAAACGTCTGAGTGTGAAATTCAGTGTTGGTAAGTTCCTGTTTGAAGACTTGAACAAGTAATTACTGTGGATGGCGGATGGAATCGCGTAAGATCAGAATTCCTTCCGGTCCCATATTGAAAAGTAAGTCTACGATACTTAAGTTGGGGAGGAATCCGAATTTCTCCCGGAATACCTGGTAATAGGGTTTCGGGAGAAAGGCGGGATCTTCCCCTTCGTGTTTCGGGCGGATGATCTCACGATAATCGTTAGGCACTTCCGGCTTATATTCTTCCGTATATACAATATCTGCCTGCAGATCCAACAGGCGGCAAACCATTTCTCTTAATTCCTCATTAAAGTCGAAGAGGTATTCAAATTTCTTTTCGTAGAACGGAGCAAAGTCTTCTTCATAATATTCAAAGAACGGGCTCATATTATAGGCCGATACCAATGCGTTCCAGTGCAGATGGCGCCAGTTGCCATGATCGGATATACGAATGTCCTTCGTGAGGCATTTCAAGGTATCGGGCTTAACGATAGGAACGGACAATGATAAAGGCCCGTTGGCTGCAGCTATCGTACACCGATTGCGATACGTTTGCTTCAGATAGTTTTCGCCCGTTTCGATCCGGACTTCTTTGAATTGGAGGAGCTTACAATATTGTTGTACGGGGCCCAGATAGGCCGAAGAAATATATACTGGTTGCATGTTAGTTTATAGGTTTAAAAATTCGTTGCCGGTCTTTGCTGTACCAGCAGAGCCATGCGTTTCCTATGATATGGTCACGGGGAATAAATCCGAGATGACGGGAATCCACTGCTTCATTGGCATTGTCTGAAAGCATCCAGTAATAATCCTGATCGAAGAAAAAGAAAGCAGCTTCACGTCCGTCGAGGAATAGTTTACTGTCACGGAAGACGGCTTTTTCACCGGCTTCTGTCTGGATCGCTTCGCGGCAGGCGGTGAGAGCAGCGTCATCCAGACGGTGGGCTCTTCCTTTTTGCGGAACGATCAGTTCGTAGCTTTCCATCGGCTTCTTAAGGAAACGGATACTTGCATTTTCCGACAATTCTTCACGTAACTGATATTCTTCGAAAGAGGTCAGACTGAAGGAAATACCGAATGGCTCTTCTTTCAGGTTTCTGAGTGGGATATTTAGTTTTTTTTGTGTAGTCAGAACTTCATCCATTGCCTCCTGCGTTACGATATATGTATTGAGTGACCGGGGAGAATGGGGAATCAGCTTCCCGTTTACCCGGTATCCGTCATTACTGATCCGGATCGTATCGCCGGGCATTCCGATACAACGACTGAGGAACAATGGTTTCAATACCGTGTCTTTCAGCAATGGGCTGTAGAACAACGCTACCCGGTTACGTCCCGGATTATCTTTTAGGGGAAGTTTATTGACGAGGATATAGTCTCCTTTGTGCAAAGCCACTTCCATAGAGTCGGTAGATACATGGAAAGATTCCATGCAGAAATGCCGGACTGCCATTACGATCCCCACCAGCAACACTATTGTTGCCAGCCATCCCATTACAGATATGAAGGAACGTTTTGCCATATTATTCAAGTTGACAGATGACAGTCGACAAATGACAGTTGAACTTCGAATTAATCGGGGTGCACCATCCGGAACAAACGGTTCCAGCGGATACCACCGTCGAACAGGCTGCGGTCCTTATCCAGCGACAACCAGATCAGGATCGGTTTTCCTACGATATGATCTTCCGGAACAAATCCCCACGAACGGCTGTCGGCACTGTTATGGCGGTTATCGCCCATCATCCAGTAATAGTCGTATTTGAAGGTATATTCTGTTTCCGGCTGGCCGTTGATATAGACTTTGCCGTCTTTGACTTCCAGTGTATTGTTCTCGTAGTTTTTGATGCAACGGCCATATAAAGCCAGGTTACGTTCAGTGAGAGGAATGGTCGCTCCTTTTTTCGGTATCCACAACGGACCGAAATTATCACGTGTCCAACCTGTTTCATACCAGGCTGGATAAGTGGTTCCACCCAGTGCATCCGGCTCGATAACGATCTTCTTTACGGAAGGCAGCTTCTCTGCGATGGCTAGGGCTTTCGGAGTTAGAGGCATCCGGTAAACCATATTGTATTGCCCGTTGGCATTCGGGGTGAAACCCAGGAAAGACAGGTAATCCTGATAATATCCGCTATTGTTTGCGATCATCCGGTCGTCTTTGCTTACGTCCAGCAGGCGGAATTGTTCTTCTGTTAGCGGTGAGCCGTCAGTTTCAACATAGTAGTTGAACTGGATGTTTTCAGGGTTTTTGAGGGCTTTCCCATCGATATAAACCTGGTTGTTACGAATCTCGATTGTATCACCGGGCATACCGATACAACGTTTTACATAATTTTCGCGTTTGTCTACCGGACGATATATCACATCACCGAATGTATTTTTATCCAGCCAGATACGGTCGCGTCCCGACATGGCGACCAGTTCATCGTAACTCGGGTTTTGCACTTTCAGGGCAACTGTGTCGCCTGCAGGGAAGTTGAACACTACGATATCGTTGCGTTTTACATGACCGAAACCTTTTACGCGTTTGTATCCCCATTCAGGCCAGTCCAGATAAGATTTACAGTTGAAGAACGGCAAGGTGTTTTGTACCAGCGGGAACGACAGCGGGGTGTTCGGAACACGCGGGCCGTAGCTCAGTTTGCTTACGAACAGATAATCGCCCACCAACAATGACTTTTCAAGCGAAGAACTCGGTATCTGATAGTTCTGGAAAATGAACAGGTTAATGAAATAGACAGCGATCAAAGCGAACAGGATATCGTCCACCCATTCCAATGCATTGCGCACAGCCGGGTTCTTCGACCGTTTCCATGCTCCCCAGGGAATGTATTGTGTCAGGAAAATATCTACCAGAACGATCAACCCCAGCAGCAACCAAAGGTTCTGCATCCAGATCGAAAAGAGTATATACAATACGGCAGAAATGCCGAACTTGATCCATTGTTTCTTGGAAAACTTTTTCATTTGTAAACTTCTGTGGAATTAAAATTTAAGCATATCATCCATACCGAGGAAGCCTTTCTTCCCGGCAGTAAACTCGGCTGCAACCACTGCTCCGAGGGCGAAACCGGCACGGCTCTTCGCATCATGTTTAATGCTGATATAGTCGACGTCCGATTCGTAAGTGACTTCATGTATACCCGGAACTTCTCCTTCACGGATAGCATGGATAGGCAGATCGGTAGGTTGTTCGGCTGTTTCCAGTGTCCAGCGTTCTTTCCGGTCAACGTTTTCAATGATACCTTCTGCCAGCGTGATAGCTGTTCCGCTGGGGGCATCCAATTTGTGAATATGGTGTGTTTCCGTCATACTGATTGCGTATGAAGGAAAATTGTTCATGATTTTTGCCAGGTGTTTGTTGAGGGCGAAAAAGATATTTACGCCGATGCTGAAATTGGATGCATAAAAGAATGTTTTGCCTTCCTTTGCACATTTTTCTTTTATTTCGCCGATACGGTCGAGCCAGCCGGTGGTACCGGAAACGACCGGGACGCCTGCTGCAAAACTCTTCATGTAATTGTCGAAAGCAGTTGCCGGAGTGGTAAACTCGATGGCTACGTCTGCGCTCTTGAAATTGTCTGACTGAAATTCTTCCGGGTTGTTTATATCTACGATAGAGACGATCTGGTGCCCTCTATTTAATGCGATCTGTTCGATGGTTTTTCCCATCTTGCCGTAGCCGATAAGTGCAATCTTCATATCTTTTCAGAATAAAATGAATAAATAGGGCTAATAACTTAGCCGTCAAAGGTGCAAATATAAAGAAAATGAATTAGATTTGTGGCATAAATCTTAACTCTGAAAATAATATGGAACGTTTATTACATTATGTTTGGAAATACAGACTGTATCCGACAACTCCGCTTCTTACCACTGACGGTTATTCAGTATCCGTAATCGATCCGGGAATACCTAACACCGATGCCGGTCCGGACTTCTTCAATGCAAAAGTTAAAATAGATGATACATTATGGGTCGGAGGTATTGAAATCCATACAAAAGCTTCCGACTGGCTACTTCATCGCCATGATAAAGACAAAGCCTATGATGCTGTTATACTTCATATAGTGGAGGTCTCCGACTGCACAGTCTTCCGGACGAACGGGGAGCTTATTCCGCAAATGCAACTGGCAGTGCCGGAGTTGGTTATACAAAATATCGACTGGTTGTTATATCGTGATGTGTCTTTACCTTGTGCAGGCTATATTCCTCAGATAGAGTCTTTTCATATAACTTCCTGGCTGGGCGCCCTGCTGAGTGAACGACTGGAACGGAAAACGGCCGATATATTTCGTTTGCTGGATCAGTATGAGAATGACTGGAACGAAGTTTTTTATATTACTTTAACCCGTAATTTCGGCTTTGGAGTGAATAACGATATTTTCGAGCGTCTGGCCAAAAGTCTACCGTTCCGGTATATACAAAAGCAGCGTAGCAGCCATTCGCAGATTGAAGCGTTGTTGTTCGGGCAGGCCGGTATGTTGGAAGAGCCGGGAGATTGTCATTATTACCGGTTGCTTCAGCGGGAATACCGGTTCTTGCGGCATAAGTTCGGACTGACACCTTTAGACAGTTCGCAGTTTAAAAGTCTACGTACCCGTCCGGTCAATTTCCCGTATCTGAAACTGGCACAGCTGGCTTCCATTTGGGTACAATATGATACGCTGTTCTCTGTGATCCTGGATGCCGGAAATGTCGGACAGATCAAGCAGTGTTTCCGGGTTCGTCCTGCCGGTTACTGGGAGACGCATTACCATTTCCGGAGCGTTTCGGCAAAGAAGGATAAGCCGGTAGGAGAGAATTCTTTATGTATCCTCTTGATAAATACAGTTGTTCCGGTGATGTTTGCTTACGGAGTGAGAAACAAACGTCCGGAATATTGCGAGCGTGCCATTCGTATCCTGGAAACTCTTCCGCCGGAAAAGAATACGGTCGTAACCGGATTCGTCTCGGCAGGGATCAAAGTCTGCCATGCCGGCGATAGCCAGGCACTTATCCAGTTGAAGCGGGAATATTGCGAAAAAAAGAAATGTTTGTATTGCCGGATCGGGTTTCGTTATCTGAAACATTAAACATATGAAAATACACGAACTTTCTGATTAATAATGATGTTTTTGGGCTTGTATAATGAGATTAATTTGCTATATTCGCCACAAGTCATTCAAGTAGTGGCGTATATTTGTTTAATCTGATAAATGTCGCATTATGAAACAGATTGCTCTTTATCTTATCTGCATTTTTTGCCTGATAAGTTGTGACGATACGATAGAAGTCCCCGGAAGATTGATGGAAATCAATTTGGAAAAGCATGATATGACGGTGGCTTCCCCAAGCAATAGTGTTACTGTCGGCGTGGGAGCAGATAAGATAACTTGGTATGTATTACGGAGCCAGGCGAAGATCAATGGCGAAAACTCGATATTCAATAATACTACTTATAAATATTCAGATGAATGGATGAAAGATGTCGTTCGTTATAGAGATACGTTGGAAGGAGACTGGTTTAAAATTCTAAAGAATAAGGAGGGTAACCTTCAGATCGATATTGCGAAAAACGAATTCCCTTATGAGCGGACACTTACCATTGATGTCGGGGGCTTTTTGAGTCTGACAGAGAATCTGGTTATTACACAAAAAGCATCTGGCGAGAAATAACGTAATAGTTACGTTTTACCGTTCACAGCTGTTAAGTATTCTTATTTAGCGTAATATCACGATTAGTCACGGGATTTTTCCCTATTTTTGCCATCTGATTAAAAAGCAATTGAATGGGAAATAGATATATAAGAGATTTACTGCTGGCTGCTTGTGGGATATTCCTGTTGGTCACGATGTATTCGTGCGCGAATATGGCATCTCCGAACGGAGGTCCTTACGACGAGACCCCACCTAAATATGTCAGCAGCCTTCCAGCACCGAACCAAACGAATTATAAGGGAAAACGGATCGAGATACTGTTTGATGAACTGGTGCAGTTGGATAAACCCTCCGAGAATGTGATCATCACTCCGCCGCAGATGCAGTTGCCGGTCATCCGTGCCGCAGGGAAAAAGGTGATTGTCGAATTGAAAGATACATTGAAAGATAATACGACTTATACGGTCGACTTTACCAATTCGATCTCCGATAACAATGAGAAGAATGTATTCGAGAATTTCTCTTTTGCGTTCTCGACGGGAGATAAGATCGATACATTGGAGGTGTCGGGTATTCTGTTGAATGCAGAGAACCTGGAACCGATGCCCGGTATCACGATCGGTCTGCACCGGAACCTGGAAGATTCAGCCTTTGTGAAATTGCCGTTCGACCGTACTTCACGTACGAATGACAAGGGAGAGTTCACGATCCGTAATATCTCTCCCGGCAGTTACCGTATATTCGGTTTGAATGATGTGAACCGTGACTATAAGTTCGACCAGCCGGGCGAAGAAATAGCTTTCAACGATTCGATCATTATTCCTTCCTTCGAACTGACCAGCCGTCAGGATACGCTTTGGAAGGATAGTCTGACGATCGATACGATCAAGACAGTGGCTTATACCCGTTATTTCCCGGATGATATCGAATTGCGTCTGTTTAAGGAAGATTTTGTCCGCCAGTATCTGTTGAAACCGGAACGTCAGCAGGAAAATTTGTTGACGGTGCGTTTTAACTCTCCGCTGGATACGATTCCCCAGCCGAGGCCGCTTAATTTTACTCCAGCGGATTCCTCCTGGTATTTTATGCAGGAGACAGAAGGCGGAACGGCTGTTAATTACTGGCTGACTGATTCGCTTGTCTGGCAACAGGATACATTGAAGGTCGAACTGTCTTATCCGAAGAGCGACTCGCTGAATATACTGCGTCCGCAAACCGATACGCTCCAGTTTGTGATGCGTCGTCGTCCGGAAAAGAAGAAAAAGAAGAAAGATGATGAACCCGAACCGATCGTCTTCCTGGGTATGCAGGTCGATGCACCGACGTCGATGGATCTGTTTGATACGATATCCGTTACTTTTAGCGAGCCGGTCATGGATTTGTCGAAAGAGTTGTTCTACCTGGATCAGAAGGTCGACACGGTATGGACTCCGGTTGAGTTCCAATTGTTCCCGGACTCGACGAATAGTTTGAATTACTTTATCCGTCGTCCGTGGAAATACGGGGAGGAATATCGTCTGGAAATAGATTCGGCGACGATCTTTAGTATTTACGATAAATGGAACGAACCTTTCTCCGGTGAATTTAAGATCAAGAAAGAAGATGAATACGGGCATCTATATATCAATATAGTAGGTGTCGATACTACTGCTTATGTCGAACTATTGAACAGTAGTGATGCCCCTATACGTAAATCGAAGGTGAAAAACGGTGGCGCCCTCTTTATGGACCTGAAGCCGGATAAGTATTATGCCCGCCTGGTAGTCGACCTCAATGGGAACGGCAAATGGGATACCGGTAATTATGCAGAAAAGCGTCAGCCGGAAGAGGTTTATTATTCACCTAAAAAATATGAGGTGATGCAGAACTGGAGAGTCGAAGAAACATGGAATGTGAAAGGGACTCCATGGGCTAAACAGAAACCGCTCGAGATTACAAAGAATAAGCCCAAAGAGGCAACCAAGAAGAAAAGAAATTATAAAGATGAAACACAGCAGAAATCATCTTCGAGCAGCAATAGCGGCCGTAGTAGTATGCCGTTCTAGGTTGATCGGCCTGTTGGTGGTCACCTTATTGCTGTTGCTTCCGGAAATAGTCGACGCACAGGTGATTCCGGTAAAAGAACGGTTCAAAGCCGGAGAAGAGGTACAATATGAGTTGTATTTCAAATGGGGGTTATTGATGCCCCGTGCCGGACAGGCTACTCTGTCGATTCATGATGCCCGCTATGAAGGGAAGAAGGCTTATCATTATAACCTGCTGTTCCGTACATCGGGTATGTTTGAAAAGGTGTTTCCGATGCGTGATACGATCGATTGTTATTTCTCTCCCGAAATGGTGTTGCTCAGGAGCGAGAAACGTGTGAATGAGAATGATTATTATCTGATAGATGATCTGAAGTTTTCATACGATAACGGACGGACATCTGTCCATTCCCACCGGTATACACCCAGCCGGACCAAGATCGATACGATGCTTGTCTCCGAACAGTATATGTTTGATATGTTGGGAGCTACCATGTATCTTCGTTCGCTGGATTGGGAAAAGATGAAGCAGGGGGACGAATTCCCGTTTCATGTGGCGATCGGGCGCGACCGTATTAACATCAGTTTCCGGTATACCGGACAAGCGATTGTGGAACGGAATGAAACTTTGAAATATCGTACCCGTCATTTTTTTATAGATATCTATGATGATGCATTTACCCAAAGTAAAGCGGCTGCCGAGTTGTGGGTCGGTGATGACGAAAACCATATCCCTGTGAAGATACGGGCTAAACTAAAGATCGGTGCTGCTGAGGTCTATTATAAATCCTCCAAGGGGTTGCGCTATCCGCTTACTTCACGTGTGGAAATTCCCAGGCGTTAGTGGCAGGGAAATCGTGAACAGTGTTTCGAAATAGGGGCGGGAACTTACCTGAAGTTCGCCGCCATGCATCCGTATGATCTGCCGTGAGAGACTGAGACCGATGCCTGTTCCTGTATCTTTGGTAGTAAAGAAAGGAACGAAAATATCTTCCAATATGTCGTGGGGAATACCCGGGCCGTTGTCTTTTACTTCAATATAGGTCGTTGTTCGTAGTTGTTTCACGCTCAATGATATCTCTCCGTTTTCTTGTCCTTCCAAGGCCTGCATGGCATTCTTCAACAGATTTATGAGTACCTGTGAAAGTAGTTCTTCATCGGCGTTGATCTCAATTTCTTCCTGGAAAAGATCGATCGAGAATTGTATCTGCAAGCGGTGCAGGTCCGAATGAAACAACATTTCGATGTTTCTTATCAGGTGAGGTAGCGAGAAAGGTTTGGGTTTGGGTTGTTGCAGCCGGGCAAGTTGCCTGTACGAGTCGGTAAAGTTCATCAGGCTCTGTCCCTGGCTTTTGATCGTATCCAGTCCGCGGATGGTCTTGCGGATGGTTGCGTCGCTGATCTCATCGCTGTTTTTGGCATTTCCTTTCGTTTGGAAATAGGAGAGAAGCGTACCGGAAAGGGATACGATCGGGGCGATCGAGTTCATGATCTCATGTGTCAGTACGTGCATCAGCTTGTCGTATGACTCGTATTCTTTCCGGTAGAGTTCGCGGTCGAATTCCCGTTGTTTGTTTTCTGTCATTAGGCCGTGGATCCGGTTGAAGGCTGCGTGAAGACGGCGTTGCTCTTCGCTACCGGTATTCTCGGGAAAATAAAGCATCGATTCATTGTCTTCAATGGCATCCAGAAAGAGTTGTATCCGACGGTTGGAGGCGTTGAGAAAATAGACGAGTAATCCTGCCAGCCATGCAGCAATAAATATTGCTATCGTACCCAGGATGATCGCTTTTCCACTGATGATACCTGCAACACCTATTCCGGCCACGATGAGGATGAGTGTAACCTGTAGGATAATGCGTATATAAATACGTATGCTGAACATGCGTTTCACAGGTTAAATCGTTTCAGTTTGTTGTAGAGGGTTTGCCGGCTTACTCCCAGTTGTTCGGCTGCCGCAGTCAGATTGCCGTCATTCTGGGTAATGGCGGTTTCGATCGCTTTGCGTTCTACCTCACTGAGATTCGGAACTTCAGTAAAAGACACTGCTTTTCCGGGACGGATAAACAGGTCGCTGGCACGGATTATGTTTTTTTCAGCCAGGATAACGGCTTTTTCGATCGTATGTTGTAATTCGCGGATGTTTCCCGGCCAGTCGTATGCTTCGAGCTTGCTTACCGCTTGTGGATGAAGAGTCAGTCCGGTTCGTTTATAAAGAACGGTATATTTTTTCAGGAAATAATCGATAAAAAGGGGAATGTCTTCCCGGCGATTTCGGAGAGGAGGAATTTCTATCTGTATGGTGTTGATACGGTAAAACAGATCTTCGCGAAAGGAAGATTGTTCAACCATTTCCGATAAATTCCGGTTGGTGGCTGCTATCAGACGAATGTCGACAGGTATTTTCCGGTTACTTCCCAGACGGGTGATTTCCCTGTTCTGGAGGACTGCCAGTAATTTAGCCTGTAAGCCGATCGGCAGGTTACCTATTTCATCCAGAAACAAAGTACTGCCGTTGGCTGCTTCAAATTTTCCCGGACGACTTTCCCGGGCATCCGTAAAGGCGCCTTTCTCATGTCCGAACAACTCGCTTTCAAACAGTGATTCGCTAACAGCACCCATATCGACATTGATCATCTCCCGGCGGCTACGGAGAGACAGACGATGTATTTCGCGAGCCAGCATTTCTTTTCCCGTTCCATTTTCGCCGGTAATAAGTACGTTGGCATCCGTTTTGGCGACTTTGGTCACTACTTTGATCAGTTTCATCATAATGGGAGAGTGACCGATGATCATGGCCGGTTCGGATGGCCGGGAGGTACGGGGAGGAAGGGAAGCTGCCTGCAATGCCGTATGTATCTTTTCCTGTAGTACGTCATTGTCCCACGGTTTGAGAACAAAGTCTGTCGCACCGCTTTTAAGTGCTTTTACTGCTAGCTCCACATCCCCGTAAGCAGTAAGCATGATAACAGGCAGACCGGGTACGATCTCCTGTATGCGGCGAAGCCAGAACAGGCCTTCGTTGCCGGTGTTGACACCTGCTGAGAAATTCATGTCGAGGATAACGAGATCGACAGGCATAGTATCAAGTACTGAAAGTATCTTATTGGGGTTTGATGCGGTTTCGACCCGTTCGAATTCGTCTTCCAGCAATAATTCGAGTGACGTCAGTACACTTTTATTATCATCTACTATAAGAACTGTCCCTGCTTGCATACGATCTATTTTTTCGTAAAGGTATCTGCTTCCGGAATACTTTGCAAGCGAGCGTCAAAATATTTGACACTTATTTATTCAGATCTTCGAGTAGCTTTATTCCGGCACGGAACTTCACAGATTTGCGAGGTGCTATCATAACTGGTTCTCCGGTTTTGGGATTTCTGGCCGGACGAGCGGTTTGCTGCCAGGGGTGAAATGTTCCGAAACCGATCATTGTGACAGGCTCGCCTTGTTGTAGTGCATTTGTAGATGCTTGAAGTATCGATTGCAATACAGCCTTCACGTCTTTTTTCTTTAATCCTGTATCTTCCGTTACATATTGGATCAACTCGTTTTTATTCATGTTCTCGTTTTTTTTAATGTATATTTTACTAATAAACTTCTATCTTTTTTACGGTAGAAGCAGAGTGTAATTTTGGTATGTAAAGAACCTAAAATTGAACGTATTATACGGAGTATACTATCTTTGCTATTGGATAATATATCCTCCTGTGTATCTCAGGAGGCTTTTGGAGTATGTCCTATCAATTTAAATGAGTTCGTTCAGAACTCCAGTACCCTTGTTGATTATTAAGCTACGTATAGCTTCAATCTATTTGGGGCTCTGGCGGTTTACTCCTTATCGTATGTATTCTCTTTTGAATACTTTTGTGATGATATACCAGTACGGTACCCTTCTGAGGACTAAAATGAACTTCTTAAAACGTTTTATTTTACTCTATTCTTTGATAACACTGATGTTAGATTGTTTTTAATTACCAATATTTATTACCTTTACCGCCGTAAATAACCGAGTTCTGAACGAACTAAGTCTTTTCTTATGTCTTTCTAGCAGACCGTAAAAATATTTGACAATCAGGCGTCAAATATTTTTACACTTGATAATCCTTTTCTTTTTATATCCATTGATAATCTGTCTGTTGTAAATGTGGCACGCCTTTTGCCCCCTTCATTTACATGATGAAAACACAAATAACAACAAAATATGGATTAAGGCTTGCCTGCTTGCTGCTTGCAGGTTGTCTATCGGAAATACATGCACAGACTGCCTGGTCGGTCGATTCCTGTATGCAGTATGCCGTGGAGAGGAATGTCAGCCTGAAAAACTGCAGGCTCGACACCCGTATTGCCCGTGAAGATTTTGCTGCTGCCATTGGCGACTTTCTGCCTTCAGTGAGTACGACGGGTGCTTTAGGAAAACGTTTGGGACGTTCAGTCGATCCTAAGACAAATATGTATACCTCTTCCTCTTTTCTTGAAAGTACGATGGGACTGGATATCTCTTTGCCGGTATTCGATGGTTTCACCCGTGTGAACCGTGCACAGTTTACCCGCCTGAACCAACAGATCAGCGGCCTGACGGAGAAAGTGGAAGAAAACCGGATCGCGTTTGAAGTGATGGATGCCTATTATCTCCTTCTTTTTGAAAAGAAGATGTATGAACTGGCCTCCGAACAGCGTAAACTGAGTGAGCGATATCATGAGCAGATGCAGGAGTTTGTAGAATTGGGTCTACGTGCCCCATCCGATTTGCAAGAGGTGAAAGCCCGGTTGCAGTCTGATATCTATCAGGAAACGGTGAAAGAGAATAGCTGTCGTTTATCGTTACTGGCCCTTAAAGAGTTGTTGCAGATGAGAGGGACGGACACGCTGGCGATCGGTGGGGATGAAATTATTGCCCGGGAAATCCCCCTTATACAGGATTTTTCGGCAGAAGATGTTTATTTGCAATCGGAGGAGGCTTTGCCCCAGTTCCGGATTATGGATTTACGGGAAAAGGCATCCCGTAAGTCGTTGGCAATTGCTTCGGGAGCTTTTTCTCCTTCTATCCGGGCCGAGTTCAGCCTTTATTCCGGCTATTATGATACTGAGAGGGATGCGCAAGGGCATATCACCTCTTTCGGCGATCAGATGAAGAATAATCTGAATAAATATATTGGAGTCCGTGTTTCTATTCCGATATTCAGCGGACTGTCGCGTCTCACTTCAGTACGGAAAGAACGTTTCCGTCTTCGTAAAATAAGGAACGATAACGACCGGCAACGTATCTCCTTATATAAGGAAATAGAAGATGCCTGTCTGTCCTTACAGGCTGCTGCACAGGAACACTGGCAGGCAGAATTGCAACTTCGTACCGCCACCACTACCTTGAAGGAGAATGAGGAACGATGGGAGGAAGGCCTGATCTCCGTATTCGAACTGATGGAAAAGCGAAATCTTTATATTTTGGCAAAAGCAGAGCTGATGCGGACACAATTGCAATATGACCTGAAAGACCGGATGGTGCGGTTCTATCAGTCCGGATCATTTTTAGGAATAAAATAAACACAATAATATACTATGAACAACAGCATGGATACCCCGGTCGAACGGAAATCCCGTTTGAAGAAGAAACATATTTACGCAATGACAGGAGGAATATTCCTGGTTATCTGTATTCTTTATTTTATCTTTCGCGATACCTCTTCTTCCATGAAGGTGGATAAAGAGCGGTTGACCATTTCTTCTGTCACTTTAGGAGAATTTAATGACTATATTCGCGTAATCGGCCAGGTGATTCCTGATCGTATCATTTATCTGGATGCCATCGAGGGAGGACGCGTAGAAGAGCGCCTGATTGAAGAAGGTGCACAGGTGAAAGCCGGAGATGTAATTCTCCGACTGAGTAATCCATTATTGAATATCGGTATCCTGCAAAGTGAAGCCGACCTGGCCTATCAGGAAAACGAACTTCGCAATACCCGCCTGAGTATGGAACAGGAACATCTTCGTCTGAAACAGGACCGAATCGGTCTTAGTAAGGAATTGGTCCAGAAGGAACGTCGCTATAAGCAGTACGAGCGTCTTTACAACAAACAACTGTTAGCCCGTGAAGATTATCTGCAGGCGAAAGAGGATTATGATGCAGCCCGTGACCAGCTGGATGTAGTAGACCAACGCATCAAACAGGACGACCTGTTCCGTAGTAGCCAGCTGGAAAGTCTGGATGAGAATATCCGTAATATGAAACGTAGCCTGGCATTGGTTCGTGAACGTTTGGAAAACCTGAAAGTGAAAGCTCCGGTGAGCGGTCAGTTAGGAAACCTGGAAGCCCAGATCGGACAGTCTATCGCCCAGGGCGAACGGATCGGTCAGGTCATTACTCCGGAACTGAAAGTGGAAGCCAAGATAGATGAACATTATGTGGAACGTGTCATGCCGGGCCTGCCTGCCAGCTTTGAACGCGAAGGGAAACTGTTCAATATGGAAGTGACTAAAGTATACCCGGAAGTGCGCGAGGGCCAGTTCCGTACAGACCTGCATTTTACTGCAGACCGTCCTGAAAACATACGTGCCGGACAGACCTATCACCTCAATCTGCAACTGGGTGATCCAGTACAGGCTATCTTGGTTCCCCGTGGTAGTTTTTACCAGGCAAGCGGTGGCCAGTATGTGTATGTGGTGGATGAAGATGAAACGACTGCCCGTCGCCGTCCGGTGAAGATCGGCCGTCAGAACCCGCAGTATTATGAAGTAACCGAAGGGCTGAGGCCTGGTGAGAAGGTGATTATTTCCGGCTATGAATTGTTCGGTGAGAATGAACGTTTGATAATCAGATAATAAAGAGATAAAAGTATGGATTACCTGTCACAAGTCATAAAAAGCCAGCGGGCCCGAAAGTCACTTTCTGTGGTTAACATATTGGGCTTATCCGTTTGTATCTCCGCTGCCCTGTTGATTCTGCTCTATGTCCGTTTTGAGCTGAGCTATGATACCTTTCATGACGGGGATCGTATCTACCGGGTGGAAAGTCGCCTGTACGATGGGGAAACACTGACCGACAACTGGGCGACGACCTCCTTCGGGCATGCTCCGGCTATGAGCCGGGAAATTCCAGGCATTGAGAAGTTTGTACGGTTGACGGCACAAGACCGGGAACAAGTAGTCACTTATCAGGATAAACAGTTTGCTGAGGACCGGTATTGTTATGCCGAACCTTCTTTCTTTGAACTATTCAATTTCCCGGTGATAAAAGGGGAGAAGGAAGGCCAACTGGAACGTCCCAACACGGTTGTCTTGACAACGAGTGCCGCCCATCGTTATTTCGGAGGGGCGGAACCATTGGGTAAGATTCTGACTTTCCGTACAGCTACGGCAGAGCAGAACTTTGAGGTTACAGGCATAATTGAAGATATGCCCGCCAATTCGCATCTGCATTATGATTTTCTGCTTTCGTACGCTACCATTCCTAAGGAACGACAGGATATCTGGTATATTCATGGCGTTTATACGTATGTCCGCCTGGAACCGGGAAAAAGTCCGGAAGAAATTGAAACCGCTTTCCGTGCGATCTCCGAGAAGTATAAGACTGCTGCATTGAAACATAAGAACTGGCGGGTCGAGTTGATCCCGTTGAAAGATATCCACCTGACTCCGCAGAAGTCGTATGAGAAAGAGGCGAAAGGCAGTCGTACAGCTGTATATATCCTTTCTGTAATGGCTGTGGCCTTGCTTTTGATCGGTTGGGTGAATGCGCTGAATCTGATGGTTGCCCGTTTTCTTGAACGTGGAAAAGAGTTCGGTGTCCGAAAAGCGTTCGGTGCTTCCCGCAAACAGATGCTTTTCCAGGGATTGATAGAAGCCGGAATTGTGAATTTGCTGGCAGCTCTGATCTCCCTGGGATGGTTGGAGGTGCTGCTTCCTTTCGTTTATACATGGGCCGGACAGGACTTTGGAGCGAATACCTTGTCGCAACCGAGTTTCTGGGGCATTGTGGGGACGGTGGTTGCGGCAGGAACATTATTTATCGGGATATATCCGTCTTGTCTGTTGATGGGTATTCGCCCTTCGGATATTATGCGTGGTAAATTGCTGCATAGCCGGAAAGGAAATACGATACGGAAAGCACTGATCGTTGTACAGTTCGTAGCTTCGTTTATTTTGATAACGGGAACGTTTGTAGTTGTCAGCCAGGTACGTTATATGGAAAAAGAAACAGCATCTGCTTCTTTTAAACAGATATTGGTATTGAAATATCCCTCTTTTACCGATGAAATGTCGGCCAAGATGGAGAGTTTTAAGAAGCAACTGAAACAGAAACCTTATATGCGACAGGTGACCGTTTCGGGTGCTGTACCGGGTGTGGAGGTGGCCAATTACTTCACAAACCGCCCGTATGGGAGCGATCCGACCGATGTGAAGCTTATTCAGATGTTTGCCGTCGATTACGATTATCTGTCGACCTATTCGCCTGAAATGGTTTGTGGAAGAGGTTTCTCTGAAGAATACGGAGATGAACTTAATAAAGTCGTCCTGAATGAAGAAGCTGTCCGTCTGCTTGGATTCCCTTCCGGCGAAGCTGCTTTGGGGAAACAACTCACTATGGAAGTGGTGGAAGATCCGCTTCAGATAATTGGGGTGGCAAAAAATTATCACCAGCAATCACTGGCAGTTCCTTATAAACCGATCATCTTCTTTATTAAAGAACGGGTACCGTTTATCGGGACACCTTATATCTCTCTTCAGATGGATGGGAAGATCGATGCCACACGATTGGCGGAGATCGAACAAACATATCGTGATTTTTTCCCGACTTCGTTGTTCTCTTATTTCTTCCTCGATGATTTTAACAATTACCAGTATAAAGATGACAGGAACTTTGGTTGGATGTTTGCCTGTTCCGCCCTGCTGGCTGTTTTTGTAGCTTGTTTGGGATTATGGGTAGTGACGTTCTTCTCCACAATGGCGAGGGTGAAAGAAATCGGTATCCGGAAAGTATTGGGAGCCGGGAAAGCAAATCTTTTTGTAGTTTTGACGCGTGAATTATTACTCCTTACGGTACTGGCCTCCGTGATTGGTATCCCTGTTTCCGCGTTTTTAATGAACAGTTGGCTGGAAGGTTATGCGTTTCATATCTTGCAGCCCTGGTGGGTGTATGCCGTTGCTTTCGCTTTACTGATGTTTATTGCTTTCCTGACGGTGGTTCGCCAGGTGTGGCGTATCATTCGCCTGAAACCGATGTATATATTAAGGAGTGAATAATTTATAAAACAGAAAACTATATGATTAGAACAGAGAACCTGTCTATGCTCTTCACAACTGAAGATGTACAGACCAAAGCATTGAATGAAGTCAGCCTCGAGATAAAGCAAGGCGAATTTGTAGCTATCATGGGACCTTCGGGGTGTGGTAAATCCACCTTGCTGAATATCCTGGGAACATTAGACTCGCCCACCTCCGGTAAATATTACTTCAATGATAAGGAGATCGATAAGATGGGCGAAAGCCAGCTTACTTCTTTCCGCAAGGGGAATATCGGCTTTGTCTTCCAGAATTTTAATCTGATAGATGAACTGAGTGTTTTCGAGAATGTGGAGCTACCGCTAGTTTATCTGAACGGAAAGAAGAGCGAGCGTAAAAAGAAAGTGATGGAAGTGTTGGAACGCATGAATATCGCCCATCGTGCCGGTCATTTCCCGCAGCAGTTGTCGGGTGGTCAGCAGCAGCGTGTGGCTATTGCCCGTGCTGTGGTAACCGACTGTCCGTTGATCCTGGCCGATGAGCCGACCGGTAACCTGGATTCGACCAACGGTGTCGAAGTCATGGAATTGCTGCGTGAACTGAATAATCAGGGCACGACCATCGTGATTGTTACTCATTCCCAGCGTGATGCTACTTATGCACATCGTGTAATTCATTTGCTGGACGGACGGATCGTATCCAAGTAACAAACAATAAAACAAACATTATGATTATATCTAATTACTGGAATAGCGCGCTCCGAAGCCTAACGAAGAAGAAAGGCTTCAGCGCGCTCAATATCATCGGCCTGGCAATCGGTATGGCTGCCGCCCTGTTGATCCTGACTTATGTGGCTTTCGAATATAGCTATGATGATATGCATAGCCGTGCCGACCGTATCTTCCGGGTGGAAGCCCGCTTCTACGAGAACGGTGAACTGACAGATAACTGGGCATCCAGTTCCGCCGGTTATGCCACAGCCATGAAGCGTAACCTGGCCGCTGTGGAGGATTATACCCGTGTCGGTAGCCAGTATTATCCGGAACAGATCGTTAAATATAATGAACTCCTGTATCGCGAAACAGGCATTGGCTATGCTGAAAAAAACTACTTCGACTTCTTTGATTTTGAATTGCTGAAGGGAGATAAAAACACCTGTCTGGCCGGCCCGAATAAGGTTGTGATCACCGAACGCATCGCCCGCAAATATTTCAAAGAGGCCGATCCGATCGGTAAGATACTGATCTTCCGCAGTAATATCGGTGAAGAAGTCTGCGAAGTGACCGGTGTTATGAAAGATATGCCAATCAACTCGCACGTGCGTTATAGCATGATGATCTCGTATGAAACCCTCCCGAAGTGGATGGATGAATACTGGTATCGTCATGAAGTATATTCGTATGTCTTGTTGAAATCCGCTAATCTGAAGAAACAAGTGGAAGATGCTTTCCCCGCCTTGGCAGAGAAGTATAAGACAGAAGATGCGTTGAAAAATAAAACGTGGGCAATCGAATTGACCAACCTGCGCGATATCCACTTGACTCCTCAGAAGGCTTATGAACCGGAGACGAAAGGTAATACTTCATCTATGCTGGTGCTGATCTGTACGGCACTGGCTATCCTGTGCATTGCCTGGATCAATTATATCAATATGACGGTTGCCCGTTCGATGGAACGTGCCAAGGAGATCGGTATACGCCGCGCTTCGGGAGCCGGACGACGGCAGATTGTGGCACAATTCCTTTTCGAATCGTTGGTGACGAACAGTATTGCTTTTATCCTGGCTATCGGGCTGATGGAGGCTTTGATGCCTGCCTTCAACAACCTGACCGGTCGCGATCTGGGCTTCTCCGTTTGGGTGACGACTTCGTTGGGATGGATGCTGCTGCTTATTTTTGCTTTGGGCGTATTTTTGTCCGGTTTCTATCCGGCCACAATCCTTTCCGGTATCAAGCCGATACGCATGCTAAAAGGGAAGTTTACTCATACGAAGAATGCAACGATTACACGTAAGGTGTTGGTTGTGCTGCAATATACAGCCTCATTGACCTTACTTTGCGGAACGCTGATCGTGTATGCACAACTGCAATTTATGCGGGATGCATCACTTGGGGTTCGTGTGGATCAGACACTGGTGTTAAAGTTTCCGGCCCATTGTGAGGAGTTATCTACAAAGTTGGAGGCAATGAAAAGAGAACTGAAGTCTCTGCCGTCTGTAAAGAATGTCACTGTTTCCGGAGCCGTTCCTGGAACAGAGGTGGCCGACTTCCTGTCTATCGTTCGCCTGAGCGATGCTACCAAACAGACCCGTCTGCTGGAGATGCTTAGTTGTGATGTCTATTATCTGGATGCATACGACCTGGAGTTTGTGTCCGGCCGTGGTTTTGCAGAAGACTTCGGAGGGGATGTTTATAATATAGTTTTGAATGAAGCAGCCGTCCGTACGTTGGGCTTTGCTTCTGCCGATGCTGCCATCGGGGAACGTCTCTCTGTAGAGACTGTCGACCAGCCGATGCAGATCATCGGTGTGGTGAAAGATTATCATCAGCAATCCCTGAATAAGGATTACACTCCTATCTTGTTTGCCTTGCATGATAAGTTGAGCTGGATGAAGCAGCGCTACATTTCTGTGGTAATGGAAAACGGTAATCCCCGTGAATTGGTAAAACAGGCGGAGTCTGTCTGGAACCGTTATTTCCCCGACTCCAGTTACGATTACTTCTTCCTTGACCAATTCTTCGACCAGCAATATCGTCAGGATGAAGTGTTCGGTTTGATCGTTGCCCTCTTTGCCATACTGGCCATCTTTATCTCTTGCATGGGACTTTGGGTATTGGTGATGTTCTCCTGCTCGACCCGTGTCCGTGAAATGGGTATCCGTAAAGTGTTGGGTGCATCAAAATTACAGCTGTTCTACGAGCTGGGGCGTGAGTTCTTTATCCTGATCGGCATCGCGATAGTCATCGCCCTTCCTTTGTCGTGGTGGGTAATGGATGGCTGGCTGAGTCATTTCACTTTCCGCACCGACTGGAAAGCCTGGTTCTTCCTGATTCCGGTAATTTTGTTGTGTGTGATTTCCTTGTTGACCATAAGCTGGCAGACTGCTAAAACAATTTTTAGTAAACCTGCACGGTCGTTGCGGTATGAATAGGGACGGTTCACGAACCGTCTTATAAAAAATGTACATCTCTTGCTTTTTATGGAGCAAAGATGTACATTTGCTTCTGTTTCAAATACTAAAGGAAGGGTATAGATTATGACACAACTAGAATTACAGGCTCGTAAACTGAATCTCATACAGGATATTATCAACACGGTCGATAATGACGAGTTGCTTTCCCGTCTGGAAGTCGCTTATAAAAAGATAAAGAAACTTGCTTCGACTGAAAAGCAAAGACCTTGTGTTTATACCTTGGAAGAGGTGAATAAACGCCTGGATGAGGCAGAGAAGGCTGATAAGGAAGGCCGTTTCATAAGCCATGAGGATATGTTGAAAGAAGTAGAGTCATGGATGGACTGATAATTCAATGGTTGGCAACAGCACAGGAAGACTTACGGGCTATACGTACTTATTATATGGATAATGCTGGAAAGAGAGTTATGCATAACCGTATAAAGAAGATAGTGGATAGCGTGTCATTGTTGTCGAATAATCCTTATTTAGGAAAAGAAGAGCAAAAGCTCGTCGGGAGATCTCAACAATATAGATTTCTTGTTTGTGGAGATTATAAGGTATATTATTATATACGTGATAATAAAGTGAAGATTGCATTGTTATGGGACTGTCGTCAGAACCCTTTACGATTATCGGATAGACTGAAATAAGGAAAGGCTTATACACGCAACATGTATAAGCCTTTTCATTATATAATTTATTCTATCGGCTCAAACGGCAGCTCCGTGTCCTTCCGGTATCCGGAGCCGCTGAATGTAGCGATCAGGTCGCCTGCTTCATTCCTAATATTGACCTCACAATTGGCCAGCCTTTTGTGGCTGAACACTTCTTTTGCTTCGGCATAGAGGAATCCTTTGCTTTCCGCTTTGAAGAAGTTGATATTGGAGGTGATGGATAACGTAAGGCGTGCATGGCTGTTAGTAGCCGCAGCAAAAGCCAGGTCGGCCAGTGTAAAGAGGGCTCCTCCCTGGCAGACGCCGCCTCCGTTCAGATGCATCGGCTTTATTTCCATACGGGCTTTGGCATAGCCATTGCCCGTTTCTAATAATTCAACTCCGGCAAATAATGCAAATTTGTCGCCCTGAAGAAATTCGTTGATCGTCATATCCTGCTTACAAATTATCAAGTGGTGAGCGTTTTATCAGAAGCGGATAGCGTTCGGGATGCTTTAAGCTCTCTATTTCTAAATCCACATCCAATGCCGGCCATGCAATTGCTGAACGGCCTGATATCTCTACATTCAAGACATCACTGATGCGTGCATCTCTCAGCCAGGGTATCCGGTTGTAAGAGAGGAAATAATCATTTCCTAATACGGATAGCATTATCCCCTGGGAATTAATCATCAAGACGCTTGCCGATGTGTTCCGTGAATTTGCATTTAAACTCGTCTCCATATTGCTCTACTATTTGAGTTATATTTTTAATCTCTTTACTATTAAATCCGTAGTTCTCTACTAATTCAATAACAGGTTCCAGCCAAAACTTGGCTTCGTTTTCAGCTTTTATAACATGAATATGCTTCCTCTCCTCTTCATTGGAGTATATCTTGAAGATATATCCATTTTCTCTTCTGAATATAGGACTCATATCATTTACTTAACTTCCATTCTGCTCCGTCCTTGGTATCCTTTATCTCGAATCCCATAGCTGTTAATTCATTACGGATTTTATCGGAAGTCGCCCAGTCTTTGTTCGCTTTAGCCTGTTGGCGGATCGTAAGTAATAAGTCTACCGCTTTACCGAATGTTTCATAACTATCGCCTCCGGCAGATGCTGCTTCATCCTTCATTCCTAAGATATCGAAAAGGAACGTATGGAATACTTCCTGAAGTTCTTTCAAGTCTTCGGCAGAAATAGTCTCCTTACCATCTTTTACCGAGTTGATAGCACGGGCGGCATCAAACAGATGGGAGATAACGATCGGAGAGTTCAGGTCGTCATTCAATGCATCGTAGCATTTCTTACGAAGGTCTTTTACATCTACTGTCGAAGTCTCCGAAGCGGTCAGTTTTTGTAAATGATTATAAGCGTCCATCAAACGGCTCAACCCTTTTTCTGCAGCTTGCAATGCTTCGTTGCTGAAGTCTACCGTGCTGCGGTAGTGGGCCTGCAGGATAAAGAAACGGATCGTCATGGCCGAATAAGCCTGGCTGAGCGTCTTGTGATTGCCTGAGAAGAATTCATCCAGTGTGATGAAGTTTCCCAACGATTTACCCATCTTCTGGCCGTTGATCGTGATCATATTGTTATGCATCCAGTAATGAACCATATCGTCACCCTGTGAAGCGACCGCCTGCGCGATTTCGCATTCGTGATGCGGGAAGATCAGGTCCATACCGCCTCCATGAATATCGAAATGCTCTCCGAGGTATTTCTTACCCATGGCTGTACATTCGCAATGCCATCCAGGGAAACCATTACTCCACGGAGAAGGCCAGCGCATGATATGCTCCGGTTGTGCACATTTCCAAAGGGCGAAATCGATCGGATTACGCTTTTCTTCCTGTCCGTCCAATGTACGGGTCGTGTTCAGCATATCCTCGATATTACGGCCGGAAAGAACACCGTAGTTATGATCTTTATTATATTTCTCGACATCGAAATAAACCGAGCCTTCACTTTCGTAAGCATATCCGTTGTCGAGAATCTTCTTTACCAGTTCGATCTGTTCGATGATATGACCGGAAGCATGCGGTTCGATACTGGGAGGAAGCACGTTGAGGGCTTCCATCGCCTTGTGGTAACGGTTTACGTAAAACTGTACCACCTCCATCGGTTCCAACTGTTCCAGACGGGCCTTTTTCGCCACTTTGTCTTCGCCATCATCGGAGTCATGTTCCAGGTGGCCGACGTCGGTTATGTTGCGTACATAGCGTACTTTATATCCTATATGAGTAAGATAACGGAACAACAGGTCGAATGTGATGGCCGGACGGGCATGTCCCAGATGCGCATCTCCGTAAACCGTCGGTCCACAGACATACATGCCTACGTGGGGTTCATGCAACGGAATAAACTGTTCCTTCTTTCTTGTGAGCGTGTTGTAAATACTTAATGGATGTTCCATATCTGTTTTATACTTTAATGGTTGCTTTGCCTTCACCTGTATTTTCCTGAATATCCGGGAAGACAGACCGCAAAGATAATGTCTTTGTCTATTTTGAGCAATCTTCGCAGCAACCTTTTAACACGTAGTTGATACTTTCCAGGGTGAAATTACGTGGTAGCTGTACGGTCGGGACGGGAATATTCCGCAGACAGAAGGTCCTGTGACATTTCTGGCAATAAAAGTGCGCATGCAGCTCTTCTATCGAACAATTACAATCTTCGCCACATACCGAGTATTTCAACGAACCCGATCCGTCGTCGATGCAATGGATCAGGTGGTGATCGAGAAAAAGATTGATAGTCCTGGACACGGTCGATTTATCTACCGTGTCCAGATAATTCTCCAGATCGAGCAGGCTAAAGGCCCGTTCAAACTCCATCATTGCTTTTAATACAAGCAGGCGGATAGCCGTCGGTTTGATCTCTCTCTTGTTCAATATGTCTAAATAAGCATCCATATCAATCCTGTTTATTAGTCTTTAAAATTCTTACGGCATTAAGGATGGCCAATAGAGCGACACCGACATCTGCAAAAACAGCCTCCCACATGGTTGCTATGCCTCCGGCTCCCAGGATCAATACAATCAGTTTGACGCCGAATGCCAACGCAATGTTCTGCCATACGATCTTACGTGTAAACTTACCGATTCGGATCGCCGTAGCCACTTTGCCGGGTTGGTCGGTTTGTATCACTACGTCTGCCGTCTCAATTGCCGCATCGCTTCCCAATCCACCCATCGCAATGCCTATGTCGCTCAGGGCGAGCACCGGAGCGTCGTTGATGCCGTCGCCTACAAAGGCTATCCGGTTCTCCGGATTCCGTTTCAGTTCTTCCAGGCGAGCGACTTTGCCTTCCGGCAGAAGATCGCCGTATGCATGCGGTATCCCTAAACAGCTAGCTAATTTAGAAACAATTATCTGTTTATCTCCGGATAATATCTCCAGGTTATTAATATTTAATTCTTTTAATTGTTTAATAGCTTCTACCGCATCCTCTTTGGGCGTATCGGCAAGCAGGATATGACCGGCATACTGACGGTCGATGGCACAGACAACCACGGTATCTGAATTTTGTTTCATGCCGTTGAAACAGTTGTTTCTCCTAGGTGAAACAGTTGTTTCAATATGGTGAAACAATATTCCTTCCGAGTCCAACAGGCGGGAGTTGCCAACCAATACCTCTTTCCCATCGACTACTGCTTTTAATCCGTAGCCTGCCAGTTCGGTCGTATCGATGGTTGTGTCGATTTCCACCTGCTGTTCCCGAGCGTATGCCACGATTGCCTTGGCAATAGGATGGTTGCTCCGGCTTTCGACAGAGGCAATGATGCGAAGCAGTTCCTTTTCGGAAATATGATCGGCGGCAGATAAGGATTGTACCTCGAATATCCCTTTGGTCAGTGTCCCGGTCTTATCGAATACGACTGTATTGATTTTGGTGATGGCATCCAGATAGTTGCCCCCTTTAAATAAGATTCCTTGCCGCGAAGCAGCCCCGATCCCTCCGAAGTAGCCTAAAGGGATACTGATAACCAGCGCACAAGGGCAGGAAATAACCAAAAATACAAGTGCCCGGTACAACCAGTCGTTGAAAATGAAAAGGAGATCCGGTTGTATCTGTGAATATAAATAAGGAAGTAGGACGATCAGGAAAGCCAGGCCGGTTACGATCGGCGTATAAATACGTGCAAATTTTCGGATGAACAGTTCCGCCGGAGCTTTTCGTTCCGATGCATTCTGTACCAGTTCGAGAATACGTGCCAACGCACTTTGGTTATACGGTTTTGTCACTTCTATCCGAATCACTTTGTCGGTTACGATCATACCAGCCAGAACCTCTTCATCCCGGTGAATAGTACGTGGCATACTTTCTCCGGTAAGGGCGGCTGTATTGAATGCGGCAACCTCACTTAATAACTTCCCGTCAAGGGGAACTCTTTCTCCCGCTTTCACTTCAATGATTTCTCCGGGAAGAACATCTGTAGGAGCGAGGGTAATCTGTTTGTTATTGCGGATGACCGTTGCCGTTTCAGGCCTTACATCGAGCAGGGCACTGATATTCTTGCGAGCTTTAGCTACCGCATTCTCCTGGAAGATCTCACCGATGGAATAGAACAACATCACGGCAACCCCTTCCGGATATTCACCGATATAGAAAGCACCGAGTGTGGCAATACACATAAGTGTGAATTCACTGAAAATATCTTTCTTCCGTATGCTTTCTATCGCTTCCCTGATCACCGGAAGCCCGACAGGCAGATAAGCCAACAAATACCAAGCGAACCGTGCAGTCTCATTATTGAATAATTCTACATCGGTCTGTTGCATATAAAGTCCGGCCAGTAGCATGACGAAAGAAACGGCTGGAAGTATGTAAGGCGGAAAGTGGTGTTGCTTCTCGGAATGCCCCTGACAATTACAACTACAAGAATGTCCCATATCTTTACCTGTTTTATACGTTTACTGATGCAAAGGTAGACAGAAAGGAGTGCAACCAGGTTGCAAAGAATTTGTATATTTGTCCGGTTAATAACTCGATAATAAATAATATGAAAAACTCAATTGCTATTTTTAGTACTTTACTTTGTATTGTGTTGTTGTGTTCTTGTGCACAGACAAAGAATCCGTACGATTTATCCAATTTCGGTCTTGTTCCTGATACTAAGGAGAATGCTTCCCCGCTTATGGCAAAAGCATTGGAACAGATCGCCGCTTCCCACACATCGGATGACACTATCCGGATCGTTTTGCCCAAAGGACGTTATGATTTCTATCCGGAAGGTGCTGCACAAAAGGAATATTTTATCTCCAACCACGATCAGGATAATCCGAAACTGGTAGGACTTCCTTTCGAGAACATGAAGAATATTGTCTTCGACGGACAAGGTTCGGAATTGATATTCCATGGCCGTATGTTGCCTGTTTCGCTGGTAAGTTCGGAAAACTGTACATTGAAGAACTTCAGTATCGACTTCGAGAACCCGCATATCAGCCAGGTGAAAGTACTGGAAAACGACACGGTAGCCGGAGCGATTACTTACGAAGTGGCTCCCTGGGTGGAGTATGAAATACGCGACAGTGCATTCGTAGCTAAGGGTGAAGGTTGGGAACACTCACCCCGTTGGGGAATTGCTTTTGAAGGTGATACCAAACGTCTGGTTTATACCACCAGTGATATCGGTGTAGGAGCTCAGGGGGTAACAGAATTGTCTCCCCGTGTAATCAAGTCTACTAAATGGAAAAATAAGAAATTGATCCCCGGGACTGTTGTTGCCATGCGTGGTTACGGTCGTCCTACGCCGGGTCTTTTTGTTTCTTACGATACGAATACGACGCTGGATAATATCCAGGTACACTATGCAGAAGGAATGGGACTGTTGGCTCAGATGAGCGAAAATATTACGCTGAATAAATTCTCCGTATGTCTTCGTGGTGACAGTGATCCGCGTTACTTCACCACTCAGGCAGATGCTACCCACTTCTCCGGTTGTAAAGGAAAGATCATTTCTGTTGGTGGTCTGTACGAGGGGATGATGGATGATGCGATCAACGTACATGGCACCTATCTGAAAGTCCAGAAGCGTGTGGACGACAAAACGTTAGTTGGCGAATATATGCATTCGCAAAGTTATGGCTTTGAATGGGGCTTCCCGGGTGATGCCGTACAGTTTATCGATTCCAAGACAATGGAAATTATCGGTAACCGGAATAAAGTGGCCTCTATTAAAGCAATCGATAAACCGAGTGCGCATGGAGCAAAACAGTTTGAAATCGTTTTTGAAGAAAGTATCGATCCGGCAATCAGCGAAGCAGGAACATTTGGTATCGAGAACCTGGAATGGACACCTGAAGTGTACTTTGCCGACAACGTGATCCGTAATAACCGTGCCCGTGGTTCCCTGTTCAGTACTCCGAAAAAGACAGTTGTTGAGAACAATGTATTCGATCATACTTCCGGAACGGCAATCCTACTGTGTGGCGATTGCAACGGTTGGTTTGAAACAGGTGCCTGCCACGATGTATTGATCCGTAACAACAAGTTTATCAATTCATTGACGAATATGTTCCAGTTTACGAATGCCGTTATCTCGATCTATCCCGAAATACCAGACCTGAAAGACCAGAAGAAATATTTCCATAGCGACATCGTGATCGAGAATAATGAATTTGAAACATTCGATGCTCCGATCCTGTATGCCAAGTCGGTAGACGGACTGATTTTCAGGAATAATACGATCAGGCAGAACAATCAGTATCCGGCTTTCCACTGGAACAAACATCGTTTCTTCTTCCAGCGCGTGATCAACTCCGAAATCAAAGATAATCAGTTTGATGGTGGATTTGATGAGAAACGGGATGTGAAAACTGAAAATTGATATTTTGCGATATCTCTACCTGTGGTTTTTAGAGAAAACCCCTTCACCATTCACCTTTTTGAGCAACCATTCACTTTAATAATAAATGATTATGATTTGTTTTACAGTGTGTTATAAGCTTTAGGGTGAACGGTGAATGGTTTGAATGCTATTTTACTATGTAGATGGAAAGGTTATAAAACCGACTCAATTCTTATCCATAATATGAGTGCATTTTCTCGTTGGCCAATACTATAAGCTTATCTGGTAGAGGCTGCATCTGTAATTTAGCCTGCTTTCTTACTGCTTTTTGGCCAATTTGAGACTGTAATTCAGGTCTGATTCGGCTTTCGTAAAGTCATCTCCCAGAAGCGTTAGCGTAGAATCGTTTTCGCAAAGGAAGTTCATCACTTCATCCCCATTGTCAGAGACCAGTTGCCATACGGTTGCATTATCGTCACCGGGTATCCCTTTTAGAGTAAGACGTTTGCCGTTAGTAACAAATGTGGCATCTTTACCGTCTTCCGCTTCCAGGTACGTTTGCGAAAGGGTGAAAGTGCCGTCGCCACTATGTTCTCTGCTACGGATAGTCAGGTCGTAACGGATACCCGGACAATCGGCACAGGGAAGTAAACCTTCGTAAGTAAGAGTTTGCACGGCTCCTAACGAGCTGTCTGCTTCCGTTTTATTCTGGCGGTAGATTTCTGTTCCGCGTTGGCTGATAGTCCATACGCCATCGATGGAACGTACATTCTTTGTATCGTCATCTTCTACATTCCAGGCGTAGCCTCCGGCAGGCAGTGAACGGCGGTCGAGTACTTCGCTCGGTTCTCCGGTTGAAAAGAACAGTTCGGCTTTTAATGAGTCCGGGCTGAATACGAGGTAAGCGGACGATTTACCGTCGATTGCTTCCAAACGTTTACCCGACTCGAAAAGACGGATGCAGTTTTGTTGTACTTCCGACCATGTATAACCTGCTGAGCCAATGCATCCGTGTTCATCTTTATCGTTGCCTACCAATTCGGCAGTTACCTGTTCTTCCTGGGGTTCTTGTTGAGTTTTCTTTTGTCCGCAGGCGGAAAGTAGTCCTGCACATAAAATAAAGGCAGCCAGCATGGGCCTGTTGTTTGCTCTTTTCATCAGAATGAATGTCTTTAATTTGTTTATAAACGGAGATCAATACAATCTATAATGAAACAAAGGTAAGTTATTTTTTGTTTCTTTGTGGTTTGAATAAAAAAGATTAAGCTTGTAAGGAATGAGAATATCCATACTTATCGTCGCCCTTCTGACGATCGTCCGTTTGTCGCCTGTGAAAGCACAAAACGAGGCGGTATCCGATAGCCTGCCACAGAAGATGTCGGTTATCGAGTACAAATTCAACCCTAAGCATCTGATCCTTCCAGCGTCTCTGATTACTGTCGGAGTGGTGGGGACAGCCATCGACGGAATGAATGATTTTCACCTTTTCTCCCGGAAAAACGATGTGAAGAAAATCCGGGTGGACGATTATCTGGAGTGGGGAATGCTGGGATGGGTTTTCGTTTGCGACCTGATGGGAAAGGAGAAACATAATTGGGTAGATCAGCTCTTCCTGGTGACAATGGCTGAAGGAATGAATGCAGTGATGACCCGTGCCCTGAAGTATTCGGTAAATGAAACCCGTCCTGACGGAGGACCCTATTCGTTTCCTTCCGGCCATACGGCCAATGCATTCCTGGGGGCTCACATGGCTTATAAAGAGTTTAAGGACAGTAGTCCCGTACTGGCTTATTCAGGATATGCAATAGCGTTGTTCGTAGCCGGCTCACGGCTGTATAACAACCGGCATTGGGTGGCAGATGTAGTTGCAGGAGCCGGTTTTGGTATCCTTTCTGTTGAATTGGCTTATCTTACTTATTTCCCCATCCGTAATGCTATTGCCCGCAAAGTAAACCGTAAAGCGGCTAAGAACATGGTTATTGCTCCAACATTCAATGAACGGGGCGGGGGACTTTATTTCTCTTATTCGTTTTAAGATAGCTGCTCGTTAATAGCCAATAACTCCTCTATGTGTGTCCGGTCGTTGCTTAGGCGCGGTATTTTGTGTTGACCGCCCAACTTACCTTTCTGTTTAAGCCATTCGTAGAAGGCTCCTTCGTGGGCTACCGTTATTTCGAGGGGTTGAAGAGATATTTCTTTATAGCGCTTGGCTTCATAATCGGAATTCAGCTCTTGCAAGGTCTTGTCCAACAGTGATGCGAATTCTTCCAGCGAAGGCGGCATGGTTTCAAACTCGATAAACCACTGGTGACGGCCTTTAGCTTTGTCCAGTATAAAGAGCGGAGCAGCGGTATATTCTTTTACTTTGGCTCCGGTCCGGATACTTACCCGGCTGATCGCTTTGTCGGCATTATCCACCATCAGTTCTTCTCCGAAGGCATTGATATAATGCTTGGTTCTTCCTGAAATAACGAATTTATGCGGGGAAAGGGAGGTAAAACGAACCGTATCGCCGATCTGGTAACGCCATAATCCGCCGGAAGTAGTTATCACCATTGCATAATTCTTCCCCGTTTCTACAGCTTCCAACGGCAGGATGGTCGGATTGGAAGTCCCAACTTCCGACATCGGTATGAATTCGTAGAAAACGCCGTAGTCCTGCATCAGCAACAGACTTTGGTCTGCCGGGTCATCCTGTATGCCGAAGAAACCTTCCGATGCATTGTAAGTCTCCATATAATGCATCTTATCCGAAGGGATCAACGATTTATATTGTTCCCGGTAAGGTTCGAAACTGATGCCGCCATGAAAGAATACTTCCAGGTTGGGCCATACATCACTCAGGTATTCCCGTCCGGTCTTTTGCAGGACCGATTTAATCAGGACCAGCATCCAGGAAGGAACGCCGGAAAGACTGTTCACATCTTTATTCCATGTACTGTCGACGATTGCTTTTATTTTGCTTTCCCATTCGTCCATGAGGATGATCCGCTTGGCCGGAACACGCATCAGGTTGACCAGCGGGTTCAGGTTCTGTAACAGAACAGCCGACAGGTCGCCGCAATGAGAATTTTGATTGAGAGGGGAGGGGCTGTGGCTTCCCCCTAGTATCAGTCCTTTTTTAGAGAAGAAGTGGCTTTCGGGATTATTCCGGAGATAGAGGGAAACAGTGTCGAAACCTCCTTGGTAATGACAACTGTGAAGCACTTCGCGGGTGACGGGTAGGAATTTACTTTTATCGTTCGTGGTACCGCTGCTTTTCGCGTACCACTTGACGACCGAAGGCCAGAGAATATTCCTTTCTCCATTGATCATCCGTGTCACATAAGGCTTGATATCATCGTAGGTCTGAAGCGGGACACGCTCGCAGAAATCGCTGTAATTGCGGATACTTTTGTAATCGTATGTCAGACCCCATTCGGTATTGCGTGCGGTCGACAACAGAGAACGCAATTGCTTGCGTTGGAGCAAGTCGGTGTCTTGCCCGTATTTCTCTATTTCTTTCTGCCGGTGCCGGAAGAGTAGTGATATCGTATTTGTTAAAATATCCATGCCCCTTTTATTTGTATAGGTTGCAAATGTAGGCATTCTCTTTTTATTTATATCTTTGTCGTATACATAATTAACAAAACAATGAAAATAGGTATCCTTTCTTCCGGGGGTGATTGTCCCGGTATAAACGCTACGATTCGCGGTGTAGGTAAAACTGCCATCATGCATTACGGCATGGAAGTAATAGGTATACATAGTGGTTTTGTCGGGTTGCTGAACAAGGATATTCAATCGTTCGACGAACGTAGTCTTTCCGGTATCCTGAATCTGGGTGGGACGATCCTGGGTACTTCCCGCGAGAAACCATTCCGTAAACTGCTTGCTTCGGGAGAAAGTGAAAAGCCTCAGATCATTCTACAGAATTATGAAGAATTAGGATTAGACTGTCTTGTCTGTATCGGTGGAAACGGTACGCAGAAAACAGCAGGAATGTTGTCAGCCCTGGGACTGAATATAATAGGTGTTCCCAAGACGATCGATAATGACGTATGGGGAACAGATATAACTTTCGGTTTCGATACGGCTGTTAATATTGCAACGGAAGCGATCGACCGCCTGCATTCGACTGCCAGTTCGCATAAGCGTGTAATGGTGGTAGAGGTAATGGGACATCATGCCGGATGGATCGCCCTCTATGCCGGGATGGCGGGGGGAGCGGATGTGATCCTGCTTCCTGAACTCGGATATGATATGGACAAGGTAAACGAGACGATCCTCGACCGCGCCCATCGGGGTAAACCTTATTCTATCGTTGTTGTCGCCGAAGGGGTAGAAACGCCCGATAAGAAACGCCCGTCCGATTATATCACCCGTACGATCGAAGCGGCAACCGGTATCGAATGCCGCGATACGGTTTTAGGCTATATCCAGCGCGGCGGCAACCCCTCTCCGTTCGACCGTAACCTGGCTACCCGTCTGGGTGGACATGCTACAGAACTGATCGCAAACCGCCAGTTCGGACGTATGGTATGTATGAAGGGGGACAAAGTGGAGTCGATTGCCTTGTCGGAAGTGGCAGGCAAGCTAAAACTGGTCACTCCGGAAAATGACCTGATTGTTCAGGGAGAAAGAATGGGGATTTCGTTCGGTAAGTAATTACCGGGCTTCTTCATTGATGGTGGCATCAATGCATTCCGTCCTTTTGTTTGTCGTCAGTTCTATGGAGTTTTGCTCGGATGAAGGCTCTTCTTCCGGTAGATCCTCAAACTCATGTTCAGCGGTATTTTCCCCTGTCTGTTTCTTTTTCAGTTCGGAGATGAACTGTTGAAAGGCTTTATCGGTACGCAGTTTCTTGATGGCCATCTTGGCGGCATTCTGCTGCGACTCTTTTTTGGAATAACCGATACCGACGCCGATCTGCATGTCGGATAAGGTTACGCCTGTCTGGAATACGGGGTTACCGTCATTGTCGGAAAACGATTCTATCAGGTCGAATGTTACCTCCAGTTTATTCTTCTGGCTCCATTCTATCAGGCTCGATTTGAAGTTCACCTCTTTGCGGGCGATATTATCCAGATCGATGTATCGTTTGATGATCACATGGTCGATAAACCGGTAGCAGGCGCGATATCCCTGATCCAGGTAAATGGCTCCGATCAGTGCTTCCAATGCGTTACCATACATGTGATTGTTGTGTGAACTTAGTTTAGCCGAATAGACGACCATTTTGTCGAGACCCAGCTCGACAGCCACGCGGTTGAGTGTCTCGCGTTGTACGATCTTTGAACGGGTATTGGTTAGGAAACCTTCCCGTTTGTTTTGAAAATGTTTATATACAATGTCTGCTACGATGGCATCCAATATGGCATCACCCAAGAACTCCAGACGTTCGTTATTCAGCCATTTGCCGTCGCTGTCTTCGATAGAGGAAGATTTATGCAGGAAGGCTTGCTCATAGACGTGGATGTTGTCGGGGTAAAATCCCAGTATCTTATATAAAGAAGAATAAGGCTCCTTATTCTTATGTTTTAGGAGCCTTATCTTTTTGTATAATTGTGTAAACACGTTACTTCACAAATTTTTTAACAATAGCACAAGCATTGTGGCCACCGAACCCAAATGTATTGGATAATGCAGCCCGTATTTCTCTTTTTTGAGCTTTATTGAATGTGAAATTCAGTTTATAGTCTATTTCAGGATCATCGTCGCCATCAGCGTGGTTGATCGTCGGAGGAATGATACCGTCTTTTATTGCCATGATGCATAACATCGCTTCGATAGCTCCTGCAGCACCTAATAGATGGCCGGTCATTGACTTCGTTGAACTGATATTCAGATTGTAAGCATGATCTCCGAACACGTCTTTGATCGCTTTTACTTCTGATATATCTCCTACCGGAGTAGATGTTCCGTGAACATTGATATAATCGATATCTTCCGGAGTCATTTCTGCATCTTCCAGTGCATTGCGCATCACTAACTTTGCTCCTAATCCATCAGGATGAGAGGCTGTCAGATGATATGCATCGGCAGACATTCCTGTTCCGGCGATTTCAGCATATATTTTAGCTCCACGTGCCAAAGCGTGTTCCATCTCTTCCAAGATCAAACATGCTCCACCTTCTCCCATGACGAAACCGTCGCGACTTGCGCTGAATGGACGAGAAGCTGTTTCGGGTGAATCGTTACGGGTTGACAGCGCATTCATAGAGTTGAACCCGCCGACACCAGAATCAGCAATAGCTGCTTCCGCACCACCTGTCACGATTACATTTGCTTTACCTAAACGGATATAGTTGTATGCATCGCTGATTGCATTGGTAGAAGAGGCACAAGCCGACACTGTTGCAAAGTTAGGACCACGGAATCCATAAAGCATGGAGATATGTCCGGCTGCGATATCCGAAATCATCTTTGGGATGAAGAACGGATTGAATTTCGGTCCGATTGTATCTTTTGTCTTCGCATATCCTAATACTTCTTCGTCAAATGTCTTGATACCGCCGATACCGGAAGCAAAAATAACGCCGATACGGTCCTTGTCCTCTTTGTCCAGGTCCATAGCAGCATCTTCGATTGCTTGTTTTGCGGCACTTATTGCAAATAAACTATAACGGTCACATTTACGGGCTTCCTTACGATCCATTACAGATAACGGATCGAAGCCTTTAACTTCGCATGCAAATTGTGTCTTGAATTTGGATGCATCAAACTGCGTAATAGGACCGGCTCCACTCTTCCCATTGATAATACCCTCCCATGTTTCTGCGAGGGTATTACCAAGAGGAGTAATGGCACCAAGGCCTGTTACTACAACTCTTTTTAATTCCATACCTTTAATTAAAAGGATTGATTACTTCGCGTTAGCTTCGATATAAGCAACTGCGTCGCCTACTGTTGTAATCTTTTCTGCCTGATCATCAGGAATTGAAATACCGAATTCCTTTTCGAATTCCATAATCAACTCTACAGTGTCAAGAGAGTCTGCTCCTAAATCATTAGTAAAGCTTGCTTCGTTTGTAACTTCTGTTTCTTCAACACTTAATTTATCAACGATGATAGCCTTTACTCTAGATGCAACTTCAGACATAACTTTTTCAATTTAGATTAATAAATACGAATATACTTTTTAAATTTGCAGTGCAAAGAAAAGAATTTTTTATGTTACAAAACAAATTTAATGCACTAAAAATGCGGAAAACTGCACATTTTTTCTTTTCGTGTGCACTAAAACATAGGAAAATATGAAAAACGTAGCAATTTTTGCCTCCGGCTCGGGTACAAATGCCGAGAATATCGCCCGATATTTCTCTAAAAGTGAAACCGTTAAAGTGGCGGTTGTTTTGTCGAATAACAAAAATGTGGGTGTTCATACCCGTGTAAATAATCTCGGAATACCCTCTTTCGTATTCTCCCGTGAGGAGTTTGTGGAAGGTTCTCCGATTCTGGCGAAACTGGCGGAATATCAGATCGACCTGATCGTTTTAGCCGGTTTTATGAACAAGATATCGGATGCCTTATTGAAAGTCTATCCGGGAAAGATCATCAATATACATCCTGCCCTGTTGCCGAAACATGGGGGAAAAGGTATGTACGGTATGCATGTGCATGAAGCTGTAGTGGCAGAAGGTGACAAAGAGTCGGGTATCACCATACATTATATTAATGAGAATTATGATGAGGGGGATATTATTTTCCAGGCTAAATGTGAAGTGTTGCCTACCGATACTCCCGAAGAAGTGGCTACGAAAGTGCATGCGTTGGAATATGCACATTATCCGCATGTGATAGAGGATATATTAAAATAGTAGGAAAAGAATTTAAAAAATTAAGCCCTACTGAACACTGTGTCAGTAGGGCTTTTCGATTCATTGTGGTTTGGTCAAAAATTCATATTTAGTTGCATTACATACGTACGCGGTGCAGATACCAGCATCGGGCGTGTGCAGTATTCTTTATTGAACAGGTTGTTGATCATGAACTGGAAAGAAACATCTTTCGTGATCTTCACACCAGCACGCAGGTCGACTACGCAATAGTCGGTATTCTTTTCTTTCCAGTAAGAATTAAGCGTCTGGCCGTCTACGTTACCGTAAAGAAGCTGGCGGATATATTCCATTACATCCGGTTGATCCTTTTCGCGTTCGTCGACCATCAGGTAATCCACGGCCAGCATTTTACTCTTCCAGGTTACATTCATACCGAGATTCAGGCGTTTCCACTGGAAATCAAGCACTCCTTTAACAGTATGTTTCTGGCGGTATTTCAGATATTTGGAGTCGTTAGATTTTTCCTTGGCCCGGAGCGGATCGTTATACTGTGCTTCGAGTTCGTTCTTCTCCTTATAGTCTGCATCTTCCGGTTCGATGTATACGTAACCGAGGTTATAAGAAAGGCGGGTATCCGGGTTGAAGTCATAGAAACCGTTGGTGCTGATCTCGGCTCCGTAGATACGGGCTTTCGATACGTTATAGAACTGTGCTCCGATACCCGGTATCTGTCCCTGTGCAAGGATTCCGAGTATATCCTTTGTACTGTTGGCGTATGCAAATGAATTAGGGTCAAAGAATCCGAAACGGAATTCAATCATGTCCGTATATTGCGTATAGAAGCCGGCTACGTCGAAGAATCCCATCAGGTTGCCGAATTTATATCCTTGTTTGATACCCAGTTCGGCGTTTACTCCCTTTTCCGCTTTTACTTCATTATTCGGGAATACGCCGACACCACCGATGTCTTTACGGGCATATTTCTCTGTCAGGGACGGATAACGGTAGCCTTGTCCGAAGCTGGCGCGGATGAAACTGTAGTCTGCCAGCTGATAATTCAGTCCGGCACGGAAGATCGGTTTTACAGGTACTTTGGCTCCGAATATCTTTGTGTCGGCTTCACGCAGAAAGTCATCGACGCGATAGTATTCCGCACGCATGCCGGCCGATACGCTCAGACGATCGAAAAAGCGTTGGTCATACTGGAAGAACAGAGCGGCATTGTCGCTGTCATGGTTACCGGTGGTAACTGACGTACTGCGCATATGTTCGTAAGTAGCACCGGCCGTGATTTGCGTACCGTTATCCCATTTCTTATTGAATTGGTAATCCAGATAATAAGTATAGTTTTTGTCGATGCTGACCGGATCTGACTTCGGATCGATTGCGTTCGATAACCAGGGCACCAGGTCGGATGTGCTATTGGGGATACCGCGTTTCATCACCCATGAAAGCAGGTCGCAGTAATCGGCGGTGGTTGCTGTCGGGAAGATTCCGTTCAATAGATTGGTCGTACCGTTCACCAGTCCGTTGATATCACCTTGAAGAGCCGGCTGTATCAAGGGGTAGAACATGCTGTAATCACCGTTCTGTACATTCTGGACGATCCCGGCGATGGCATTGGCGTCTGTTCCCATATTACCCAGGATATCGGTGATCGACTTGCCGTTGTTCGATCCGTCTGCAATATTATCTCCACGATAATAAAAACGTCCTTTTATCTTATGCGATGTGTTGTTGGACGGGTTTGTGAAGTTAAAGAACGGGTCGATATAGAATGTATTGGCTTCGCGTCCCATGTTTGCGATAGGAGAGGGCTGGTAAGCCTCCTTCGGAGAGCGCCACAGGAAGAAGTCGGCGTATTTGTCGCTCATATAGTTTACGTTGAAACCGTAATTTACCAGATTGCCGTCTGTCATCGGCTGATGGTAAGTCAGATTACCGCCGGCCCGGAAACGTTTGTTGTAACCTTGTTCTTTATAACCTTCATCGGTGAACATGTTTAATCCGGCCGACACATCGAAGTTGCCGATACGACGGGCATGTGAAAAGTCTATCCCTTCATACATCGGGTTTCTGATCCCTGAAAATACATTTTTACGAAGGAAAGGCTCTACTTCATATTTACCTTCTTTCCAGAATGATTTGTCACTCCATTGATAGTCTTCATTGGCCGGATTGCCATATATACCTATATATGTACGCAAGGTACTTACCGGAGTGAGGCTGGGACGTTTGGTACGGATATTGATTACCCCGTTTAAAGCCGACGAACCGTAAAGTACTGACGAAGCACCTTTCATCACTTCCACCTGTTCGATGTTTTCAAGAGGAACGATGTTCCAGTTGATAATACCTGTCCCGGAAGTCAGGGCACTCATTCCGTCTATCAGTACGAGGCTTCGGGAACCTACTCCATAGGTCCAGCCGTTACCTCCACGAATCGAAGGCTGTTTGTCGTTGATATCGACTCCGGGCATTGTGTTTAGCGTAGAGCTCAGGTCGGTAGGGGCCTGTTTGGCTATATCGTCTGCTTTCAGCAGATCCATCGAGACTGTTACGTTACTCAGTTTCTGTTCGAAACGTCCGGCACTGACAACTACGTCACCCAGCAAGTTTGCTTTGATACGCATCCGTATGTCGCGGGTCTTAGTCTCGTTCCGGTTGATTACTACCGGGACCATTTCGTTTTCGTATCCTATATAGCTGAATAGTAAATCTACACCACCTTCCGGCAGGCTGATCTGATAAAAACCGTCGGCATTTGAGACTGTTCCGTCTGTTTCTCCGCTCAGTCTTTTATAAGTAATATTGACACCGGCCAGCGGTTCGTTCGTTTCCTGATCGTAAATGTACCCTTTCATTATTTGCCCGAACGCAGGCCCCGTCAAAAAGGTTAGTAAGAATGCTATTACATATAACTTTTTCATTTCTATCATTTTTATTTGTTATAGTGTCTGTTTTTCTTTGGTCAGCATCATACCCAGTTCGAGTGTTTGTGTCTGTTGCAGGCTTCCGCTCAACATGTCGAGTATGGTTCCGATCATCGGGCCCATCGGTCCGTTCAGGATATCTTCGGGAAGAAGTCCTTTTACTAAAGAAAGGAGGGGAATGAATGCAGCTATTTCTTCCTTGTCGAGGAACATAAAAATATCACCTTTGTAAGCGATCAGGCTGCCCATATTATTATAAGGAACTTCCGAGTTTTTACGGATAGTCATTTTAATTCCTGTGGTGCTCCATTTGTTGAGTTGTTGATAAACGGCTGCAAGAACTGCCGGGTCCAGGCTATTGTCTGCTTTGGTTTTATTTTGCTGGATCTGGTAAAGGATCATGTCAACGTTAGGCACGATGTAAAGTTCAGAATCGTCTTTTACATAATAGGATGCCAGGTTGATAGGGGAAGAGATCCAGTCGCTTTCTTTTCTGTCGGGAACAGCATTCAGCAGGTCGGCAAGTGCTTTGCCTTCGGGCATGGTTCCGTAGCTGGCTGTAATATTGCCGTCCGGATTGAATGTTACATTGTGTATGAACCAGGTGATCAGATTTCCAACCATACCTTCGAGCATGGGGGCGGCCTGTGCCAGTATCAGGTTGTCTGTTACCAGGTGGAAGGAATAATGTCTTAATGTGTAATTGCCTTGTACCGGATCTTTTTCTTCGGTGGTTCCGGTTTGTACCGGATACCATGTTTTATTCGATGTCAGTTGGTTAGATGGGATCTTCACATCGGTCAGGGCCAGAGTCATTTTCCCTTTTTCAACTTTTCCGGTATAAGCGAAGGTGGTTCCGTTGGTTCCGGTTCCGTTTCCGGCAAAAGAATAACCGTTGGTTTCAGTGGTCAGGATTACATTTTCCAGTGGAGTGGCGGTTTCTCCGGGAAGAACGCCTTGTAGGGTAATGTTTGCTGTATTGTCGTTAATCATCTTGAAAGCGACATCCTTACCGATAAACTCTCGTCCACTGTAAGTCAGGATCAGTGCGTCGCCACCCTCGGGTGCGCTCAACTTGTTGGAATAGGTTCCGTTCATTTCGAAACCGGCATCATCATCATTATCATCGCAGGCGGTCAGTAAAGCGACCATGCAGATGGCATAAAGAAAGTTGCGCAATAAATACTTGTTCATTTACTTTTCTTTTTATTGTTTAATTATGATGTTACAAAGTACCGATATAACTTTATACCAAACAATAGCTATATTTCAGAATCAATATTCTATTCTTAAGAATTGAATGTTTTAGGATGTATAACTTACTGTGAATTAATGTGCGGCAATGTGATATTATTAATAATGGAATATCGAATGTGAAAAATAGACATTGACGGATATGTTTATATGTACGTTCTTTGTTCTCATTATGTTAATGAGTCTATTATTAGGTTTTTTAGCCTTTTTGGTGCGGATGCTTTTTAAACGGAAAGCAGAAAGTAAAAAGGCGGAAGAAGGATATGAAGTCGAAGAACAGTGTGTCCTGAATGACAGTGAAGACAGGGAGATCTGAACTGCTGTGGAAAAACTACGTGATAAAATATTGAATCGATGAAAATACTGCTTGTAACAAGAGGATCACAGGGTGATGTATTACCCTACCTGGCTATTGCCCGCGAACTGGTTGAACGGGGGCATGAAGTGACAATGAATTTACCCCATGTTTTTGAGGAGATGGCTAAAAAATATCCTGTAAAAGTCGTTTTACAGGATTTCGATAATATCGGCGGGATGATGGCGGATGCAGCCGAGAATAAACAAAGTTTCAAAAGGATCGTGGAATGGACACGCGATGCGATCGACAAACAGTTTGTACAGGTGATACCGCTGTTGGAACAGAACGATGTCCTTGTCGCTGCCAATACCGAATTTGCCGCGACAGGAATAGCGGAATATTGTAAGAAACCGTTTGTCCGGACTGCTTTCGCTCCTTTCCTCCCCGGTGAGAAAATGCCGCCTCCAGCTTTCCCGTATCCGAAGCCTAATCCGATATTTACCCCGAAACTGCTTTGGTTGATGATGAACCGTGTCTCTAACTATATGGTGAAAGATACGATCAATAAAAACCGCGCAAAATACGGTCTGGCTCCGATCCGGAATTTCGGGCAGGATGCCGGAAAGAACAGTGATAATTTTTTGTTGTACAGTCAGTACCTGGGACATACCGATCCGGTTTGGGATGAACGTTTCCGTTGGAATATCGGTGGGTATTGTTTTAATGATACTTTCGAATATGACGAAGAGGCCTATCGTGAACTGATGGCATTTATCAATAAAGACCAGACTCCGGTTCTCTTTTTCACCTTGGGGAGCTGTACGACAAAAGATCGCGAACGTTTTTGCGGAATGTTGGCCCGGATCTGCGAACGAAAGCAATACCGGCTGGTTGTCGGTTCCGGTTGGGCAAAGACCGGCGCTTCTTTACAGGGAAACGAGCAGTTGTTCCTGATGCATAAACCGATCCCTCATCATCTGATCTTCCCGCATTGCGATGCTGTTATCCATCACGGAGGAAGCGGGACGACGCATAGTGTAGCGCGTGCAGGAGTCCCTCAACTGATCACTCCTTTGCTTCTCGACCAGCCTTATTGGGCGTATCGGGTGCAAGTCCTAGGATTGGGACCGGCAAGAGTGAAAATAGCTAAAGTCTCGGAAGATGAACTGGAAGAAAAGATGGCTGATCTTGTAAATAACCCTGATTATAAAAAGAATGCAGCGGCAATTGCTGAAAAGATAAAAAGCGAGAAAGGGATAAAAAGTCTCTGTGATTATATAGAGACCTTGGGTAAATGAGTTGGGGTTCAAAGTTAGAAAGATATGAGTCAAATGTAGAAATAACTGAGTCAATAATATAGGAAAATGCCCCTGTCTGTCCATCAGCTATCAGTCATAAATAAGACAAACCCAGTTACAGGTTTATTTGCCGTCAGTTTTAACAGACGGATCAGTAAATGATCTATTTCTCTGGACTTTAGTCCCATTTTAAACAGTCTCTTTATTTACAGAGAAATGTGGCTAAAGCCAAAAAAGGAGAAACAACTTGTAATCCGTCAGTTAAAACTGACGGCAAATGAACCTGTAATGGCGAAGTCTCTTTGATAAGGGGATAGCTTCAATGATTGCTTATATCTGTCAAATTAATGAAACATTCAAAACTG
>NZ_JADNBB010000023.1:69170-98513 GCF_015550595.1 Parabacteroides goldsteinii | reverse complement strand
TTTGAGCGAAGCGAGTTCGCAGACGACAGCGTAGTTTTTCCCCGGAGCAGCGAAGCCGGTGCAGCCTTGAACTTTTGGTTACTTTTCTTTCAAGAGAAAAGTAACATTCAAAACTGTCAAGAATTGAATCTGTTCCTATTTCAATTGCCATATTCATGTTAAAACAAGGCAAAGCCGGGCAGGCATATCGGCACATTATCGAAGATCCCGACCTTACTCATAATGTAACGCTTCTGCCGGTTCCAGGCTGGCTGCTTCGTTGGCCGGATACCAGATACCGGCAATGATCATCCCTACGATCAACAGGTAAGTGATCAATATACCTATGATAAAACGCAGGACAGTGTTATCCATCAGTACTGTATTTGTCAGATCTGCAAACATGATATTGCCACAGATCACTACTGCCGGAACAAAAGCAAGAGTCAACAGCAAGACACCTTCCCCCAGGACAGTGCTTCGCAGTTGGCTGCGGGTAGCCCCCAATGCCATGCGAAGTCCCATCTCCCCCTGTCGCTGGCGGGTACGGAACCAGAATGTTCCGACTATTCCCAGGAAGATATTGATCAACAGGAAGAGCAGGATCGATAAACGGGTATTCATCTCCCCTTTGCCTTCACGTATGCCGTCCTCCCGTATAGTAGATACAGGAGTGATGCTTTGCAGGTAAAGGTTCCCTATCTCTACCTGATTACTGTTCTCTTTCATAAAGGTTTCGGCAAAATCCCTGTCTGCTTCCGGTTTTACCCTCACCGAAACTTCGGCCCAGGGAAGAAAACCGGCATCTATCGTCTTTATATCCCCTTCTCCCATACAGAGATACACATTCGGTCCGGGACGCTTAAACTCAGAACTACGAACTACCCCGCAAATAGCCCCTACTTTAGTTGTCCAGGTATTATCGCCGGAATAGACCATCTTTCCGAGAGCATCCTGCCCTTCGAATATCTTATCGGCCGCATCCTTTGTCAGGACAATGCTATTGGCAGTCACTCCCTCTCCCGGCTGCCGGTTACTTCCCGGTGCCGCAGGGATACGGTAGACATCAAAATACTCCGGTGTTACGTAATAGATACGGCAAGCCGTCTTCTCCACCACCGTATCACGTCCCAAAGGCATATAATTGATTATATCGTTATACGGCACGCCGAATCTCGACAAAGTAACCGCTTCCACCCCCGCATGCAGCCTGAGCCTGTTCATCGCATCCCACAAGTCCTCGCCTACGGTTGCCGGATGTTCTTCGGACGACAGATACCCCTCGGCACCCTCTTCGCGTGCGCTGAACTGGAACTTATAAGTATGGTCGATATCAAACCCCACAGGAGCACTGAAAGCATACAGCGTCACCAGCAAAAAATCGATTATGTACCACAGGCAAACGGCTACAAGCAACAGTTCACCGAACAACCAGCTGTTACTCTTCCGCTGGTTCCATATTTGTTTTAATATATGATTAATCATCTTCGTATGGGTTTAGTATTCGTTCAACGCTTCCATTACATTCTTCCGGGCCATCCGGTAAGCCGGTATTCCCGCCGACATCAGGTTGAGTATCAGGCAAAACACAAAGGCATAGAGGAATATCACCGGGTTAAGCAGCTCCGTCACCGACAACGCCGGCGTACCTCCGAAGACAGAGGAGATCGAAGCAAAGCTGTTGCTCAATAACCAGGTACGCATCAGCCAGATCGCTATATAAGAGATAAACAACCCGATAACGCCTCCCAACAGGGTCAAGACCATGCTCTCTGAAAGTATCTGCACCAACAATGCGCCCCGGGTTGCCCCGAATGCCTTACGGATACCTATCTCCGACATGCGCTTCCGCATCTGCGACAAGGTCATACCCGACAGGTTGATGGCCGGAACGAGCAGCAAGATAACGATCACCAGCAGATATTGCAGGATGGTCTTTGTCTTGTCAGGCCCCATTGCCCCCAGACCTTTGATCTCCCAATCCAGATGAGTATCGGGCTGGTCGTACAGCGTAAGTTTGTAATCGGCCAGCGAACTGTTGTAACGAACCAGTTGCCTATCCATCTCTTGCCGGATGGCATCGAAATCGGAAGGAGAATGTGCCAGGATAATGGCCTGATACCAGCCGGTAATGCTCTCTGCCCAGGTATCGTCGGGGAAAGGCTGCGCCGAATAAGACACCCAGACTTCGGAATACGAAGCTTTGGCAATCGTAGACACATCTTTCACTACGCCGCTGACGGTATAGGGTTTATAGCTGATCATGATCGTCTTGCCGGCCGCATCGGAAGTACCGTAAAGCCGACGGGCAAGCGACTCCGCAATAACAACCTTTTTGATACCCGACTGCACCTCTTCTTTCGTATACGGGCTACCGGACACAAAGTCGAAGTTGAATACCTTCCAGAACACATCGTCGGTAAACAGCATCAGGCAATCTTTCTTCTCCCGTCCTCCCGGAATAGAAGCCAACTGGCTGCGCCAGGGGGAAACAATGGCGACTGCTTCGGGTGTTTCCATCGTCTGGATACACTCCCGGATCGTCTTCAGGGAGAGGTAACCGTTACCATAGTTTGAACCTTTAAAGTCACGGCCGCCCCACCGGACATACATCGTCCGGTCGCGGTTATCCTCCGGCGAATAGTTATTTACCCTTACCTCGTAAGTGATCACCATCACCATGATCATACAGATAGCCAAAGCTGTACCCAGAATGGAGATCAGGCTGAGGAGTTTATTCTCCTTCAGCATGGCCAGGGCTTGTTTGAAATAGAGTTTATACATAGTCGTTATTGTTATTTATGCAGGGGCGGTTCGCGAACCGCCCGTACGGGATTTATTCATAATGTAAGGCCTCTGCCGGTTCCAGATAGGCTGCCTTATGCGACGGATACCAGACGGCCAGGATGATGATACCGGCCAGGATTCCCCAGGTAAGCAGACTGACGGTCAACAGACGTCCGAAGGTAACCTCCATCACTTCCCGGCTGAGAAAATCGACATAGGCCATATTCAGGCAGATCAACAAAGCCGGGATCGAAGCAATGGTCAGGATGACCAGACTTTCACCGATTACCAGCCGTTTGAGATCGATGCGGGATGAGCCGATGGCCATACGCAATCCTAATTCGCTGCGCCGACGGTTCACGCGGAACCAGAACGTACCGATCATAGCCAGGAAGACGTTCACCAGCAGGAAGAGATTCACCGCCACGGTCAGCCGGCGACCGTTTATCTGTAGGGAGTTGTCGAGATACTTCGTACGAATATCCGGATAATACTGCACGTCGGCCAGCCAGAAATTGCCTGATGCGAGGCTTTGCTTCATCTCCTTTTTGAAACGGGCAGCATAGTCGGTGGAGCCTGCCACGGCAGGGCGAAGGCGGATACAGATCAACGTACGGGCCAGTTCTTGTTCGCTTACCTTGTATGCTTCTTTCTCCGTCATAGCCATGAAGCCAATTACCCGGGGTTGGTCGAACCCCTGCTTCTTGATCGGAGCCGTTATGCCGTCGATGCGGTAGGTGGTACTATCTCCTTTATTAAAAGCCAATCGTTTTCCTTTCAGTTGTCCATCCGGTACGAGTTCCTTTGCCAGTGTCTCGCTGACGACCCAGCCGGTAGACAGGGCTTCCGCCAGCCGCTCGGGTGAACCTCCGTCGGCCGTATGGATATCGAACACCCGGAAATAGTCGGGACTGACAGTATAGTTCAGCCCGCCGACCGACGAGATGGTATCGTTCCAGTACGTATTGTAATTATTAGAGTAGGTGAATGGAGCCGATTGCTGATTACAGAATGTAACCGCTTCCACATCCGGATGCATCCGCAGACGGTCGACGATACGAAGGAAGTTCTTCCCTACCTCTTCGCTGCCTTCGTCATACGTTATATAAGAGGCACTGGTATGCGGACGGACAGCCAGCGTCACTTTACAGACGTTATCCACCGAGAAACCTTCCGGCTGGAAAGCGGTAATGCCTTGCATCAGACAGTTGTCGACCGACCACCAAAGCAGGATAAAGACGATCAGTAGTTCCAGGAACACCCAGGCATTGCTTTTCCGCTGGGCCTTGATCAGTTTGAGTATATGTTTGAACATAGCCATTCTTCGTTTAATTGTTTATAGCCTCTATTATATTCACCCGCACGGCACGCCAGACCGGTATCATCGACGACAGGACGTTAAGCACCAGGCAGACCAGGAATGTATATCCGAACACGGCGGGATTCAGCATCATGCCCGGTGTCAGTTCCACACTCACCCCTCCACCTGTCAATAGGGCAAACACCCCAGGGGCCAACAGCAAGTTCCGGAAAAGGATCACCAACAGATAAGAGAACAGCAGGCCTACCACTCCTCCGGGCAGCATCAGCACCATATTTTCGACCAGTATTTGCAGGAACAGCCCTGCCTTACGTGCCCCGAAGGCTTTGCGTACGCCCAACTCGGCGATGCGGTCTTGCATGTGCGAGGCGTTCAGTCCCGACAAGTTGAGGGCCGGTATCATCAGGAACAGGAACACCAGAAAGGCGAGAGCAAAGTAAACGATGTTCACCGGATTGGCTCCTCCCGAATTGGTACCGATACTTCCTCCCACAAACTGAGCAATGACGTGCTTTCCGTGCGACTCAATCCCATTCTGCAAGCGGATCTTCCCGTCACGCAAGGTGGAGTTGTAACGGCGGATCTGTTCGTCCAGCTCATCGGCCACCTCCTGTTCCGATACGCCCCTGGCAGGCAGGATACTTCCCACCAGGAAGCCGATCGATGTGTCTGACTCGCTGCTGCCTGTTTCCATAATGGCGGGCAGACAGGAATAGGGTATCCACAGATCGGCTGCGACCGAGGGCGTGATGGCGGAGACATCTTTCACTACCCCGCATACCCTGTATTCCACATCATCCAACAGGATGGACTGTCCCGATACGTCTGTCCGCGAAAAGAGCTTCTTCGCCAGTGAGGACGACAAGACTACGCGGGGCATGGCTGACTGAAATTCGGCTTTATCAAACGGTTTCCCGTCGAGGAAGGAGAACTCGAAAAGTTGCCAGAAGCCATCGTTCGTCCCCATCATCGACACCTTATAAGGATCACCGCCGGATAGCTGGGCATAGGAGTCGCCTTTCAGCAGCGAAAGGATGACGGGATCGGTCGCCACGGCTACCTCCTCAGCGGTCTTTAAGGAGAAGAGGCATTCCTTGGCGGTGCGTGCACTGAAAAAGGCGGAGCTGGAACTGTTTCCCTTCGCATACTCAAGAAAAGAGACATACAACGTCCGGTCGCGATGCACCTCAGGCGCCATGCTGGCCGTGCGTATATGGTAGGCTATCGCCATCACCATCACCATTGAGATCGCCAATCCGGTACCGATGATGTAAACGGCACTGTAGAAGCGGTTCTGCTTCATCAATTGCCAGGCTTGTTTGAAGTATTGTTTATACATAATGTCTATCTTTGTTATTCAAACTTTAAAATCACACTAGTCTATGGATAAAGAACTACCCAAATCGCGGATGACCATCAAGCCCGGCAAACTGCTTGTCAACCTGACCAAAAGCCAGCTTCCCGGACAGGCTCCGTTCTACAAAGGAACCCTCCCCCTCCACCATACGCTGGATATCGATGACATCGCCGAACGGGCGGTGGAGCATCATTCTTCCTATTCGCACGGGACGCTCGTCGCCTCCTTCCGTACCATGATGGAAGAAATCTACGGCGCCATCGAAGACGGTTTCAACGTCGACTTCGGACTGGGTCGTACGGAGTTGACCGTCAATGGCCGCTTCAAGACCGAGTACGAGAAGTTCGACCGCGAGCGGCATGCCATCCGTATCAAGCTCCGTCCCTCGCCCCGTCTCAACCAGCTGGCCGACTGGTTCCCGGTGGAGGTCACCCCTTACCACCGCAACGCGCCGGCGCCTAACGAAGTAAGTATCCACAACGACCCTTTCCGACGCCAGGAGGGTCGCGAGTTCTGCGTCATCCCCGCCGGCTACACCCTTCCGCTTTTCATTCATGGCCTCCGTATCAAAGTGATGGGCGACCATCCCGAAGTGGGCCTCGTGCTTCGTCAGGAAGAGGGTGGCGACAAACGCTATTTCATCGAACCCAACCGGATCTTCATCAACGAATCCACCCGCCTGGCCTTCATGCTCCCCGAAGTACTGACACCGGGGAGGTGGGTGGCGGAGGTGCATAGTCAATACAACCCCAGCTACCGCCTCTATCAAAAGCCTCGGATAGGGACAGTCAGCCTTACCGTGCTCGACACTGCCGCATCAGGATGCGGCGACTAACTGTATCCGGGTGCGGCTCTTCACCGCATCGGGGTGCGGTAGTCTACTGCATCAGGGTGCGGCACTGCCGAGCCTTAGGCTATCGACATTCCCCGCAGCCGGGTATCGGGTTAGTACACTGCCTCTGTCAGTCCTGCCTGTGACACACCCCCTGCCCCCTCTCAAGAGGGGAAAGGTTACTTTTGGATCAAGCCAAAAGTAACAACTTATTGAACCTGGCGCCCGTCGAAGAACCGCACCGTACGGCTGGTCTGCTGTGCCTGTGCCTCGTTGTGAGTGACCATCACGATGGTGCGGCCGTCTTCCTTATTCAGTTTATGCAGGATCTCCATTACTTCGATACCCATCTTCGAGTCGAGGTTACCGGTCGGCTCATCGGCAAGGATGATGTCGGGGTTACCCACGATGGCACGGGCGATGGCTACACGCTGGCACTGACCACCGGAAAGCTGTGTCGGGAAGTGACGCATACGATGGCTGAGGCCAACCTTCTCGAGAACAGCTTCGGCTGCCTTGCGGCGTTCGGAAGAGGACACTTTGCGATAGAGCAAAGGCAGTTCCACGTTATCGAGTACGTTCAGCGAATTGATCAGGTGGAACGACTGGAAGACGAAACCGAGCTTCTGGTTACGGAAGGCAGCCAGTTGTTTGTCGTTCATGCGGATCGTGTCGGTACCGTCAATCTCGATATGGCCTGATGTCGGGGCATCGAGCAGTCCCATGATGTTCAACAGGGTAGATTTTCCGCAACCGGAAGGGCCCATGATACTCAGGAATTCACCTTTCCGTACTTCCAGATTTACATTCTCTAAGGCAACTGTTTCAATCTCTTTCGTGCGGTAGATCTTCTCGAGGTTTGTTAACTTGATCATAATGTTTGATATTTAAATTGTTGTTATTAATTCGTTATTTGACAGATATTAGCTATCATTGAAGCTATCCCCTTATCAAAGAGACTTCGCCATTACAGGTTCATTTGCCGTCTGCTTTAGCTGACGGATTACAAGTTGTTTCTCCTTTTTTGGCTTTAGCCACATTTCTCTGTAAATAAAGAGACTGTTTAAAAGGGGACTAAAGTCCAGAGAAATAGATCATTTACTGATCCGTCAGTTAAAACTGACGGCAAATAAACCTGTAACTGGGTTTGTCTTATTTATGACTGATAGCTGATGGATAGACAGGGGCATTTTCCTATATTATTGACTCAGTTATTGCTATCTCCGAGCGCGAAGCCCATCTGTCAACTGTAAAGTTATTTTATTTTGAGTTTATTCTTCTCCTTATAGCTTGCCATGTCGGAGACGATGACCTGATCACCGGGTTCGAGGCCGCTGACTACTTCCACGTATTCGTAGTTGCTGTCACCGAGCTGGACTTTGCGCTTCAACAATTGGTCGCCGTTGATGACAAACAGTTCGTATTCGCCTTTACCTACGTAATAGGAAGCGTTGGCAATGCGCATGACGTCGTCTTTTACGGCATTCATGACGTAGACGTCCGTCTTCAAACCGGAGCGGAGACGGCGGTGACTGTCCTCTTCCAACTGTACGGTGAAGGAGATAACACCGTTCTTGGAGAGCGGAGTCACATCGCTGACAGTCCCGTCGAGTTTATCGCTGCCGATCTTCACCACCGCTTTGCTGCCGGCGGCGATACGGTCGCCATAGGTATCGGCTATCTCGCCTTCGATCTTGAAGTGCGAAAGGTCGGAGACGATGGCGACCTTCGTGCCTTGCGGTACCTGCGAGCCGATCTCGTTGTTTACATACGTAAGGATGGCCTTACGGGGGGAACGGATCTGGGCATCGTCGAGCGTACGCTTGGTCTCGGCCAGGCCTTTGCGGAAGATGTTGAGTTCGAGTTCTTTTACTTTCAGGTCGGCATCCGTCAGGGCTTGTTCGTTAATGTATTTCTGTTCGTCTTCCTTCAGTTTGAGTTGGCTGACATTGTAGTCGAGTTCTACCTGGCGGACTTTGTCGGTGGTACCCGCGCCGAGGCTGTCGAGGTAGCGTTCGTTGCGGAGTTCCACGGCTTTACGATCGAGTTCCATGCGGGAGACCTTCAGCTTCATTTCCATTTCGGAGAGTTTGCTGTGATTGGTGACACGTAGCTTTTCGAGTTCAAGGCGTTTCATTTGTTCTTCGTCGAGTAGTTTGTTATAGTCTGTCTCCGCGCTTTGCAGGTCGAGTTTGAGGATAGGCGTTCCGATATCGACGGAGTCGCCACCCTTTTTGTATATCTCAACGATGCGGGAATTGATCGGTGAGTTGATGATTTCCTCAAATGCAGGGATCACCTTACCGGAGGCGCTGACGGATACTTCTATCACGCCTTTATCTACGGTCGATATAGTTAAATCTTTACGATTCAAGCTGGTTTGTAGAAAAGAGATGACAACGGCTATCAGTATCACGGCAGCTCCTACGCCGGCACCGATCTTTATAAATTGCTTGCGTTGTTCTTTTCTTTGTTCCTCTTTCGATATCTCTCTGTCCATATTTAGTATTGTTTTATGTTCTGCCCCAGTAGAGGCAAACTCCGTGCCAAAAAGCTAACGTATTGAATATGTGCTATTAGTTACAAATATAGAGTGTTCAATATCGGACAGTGTGTTCGGTTTTACACAGAACATTCCATGCGGCAGGGTTGTTATTATCCAACACAATTATACAATGTATTAATCGCTAAACAATAAACGTATGAACACAAGATCAATCTTATTCTCCCTGATCGCAGGAATAGCCTTATTCACGACGGCTTGCGACAACAACGACGACGACCACAAGAACGCGATCGAACCTACCCAACCTGTGTTACAGACCTTCAACGACAAATATCCGGATGCCTCCAACCCGATCTTCACCATCGAAGGTAATTATTATGTAGCCGAATTCACCAACAACGGCGTCTCCACCGAAGCGTGGCTCACCGAACAGGGCAAGTGGATGATGGATAAGGCCGACACGCCTTTCAACCAGTTGCCTCAACCTGTCACAACAGCTTTCGACAACGGCCTTTACGCAGGTTGGAAAGTGGACGATACCTATACCATCCACCGCGACAGCATGGCGGTAGCCTACAAGATTGAGGCCGAAAAGGCGGATAGCGACATGGATTTGTATTACTCCGAATACGGTAACCTCATCAAAGCAGTCCCCGACAAAGGGAACGAGGATGCCCCGATCGTCATCCCCGATCCTGTACACAACCTGATGAACCTGACTTTCGCCACCTGTACCTTACTGGATATACAGAGTAACAGTGAAGGGTATATCTTAAATATGCTGGATGGACAAGTCTACAAGATCGCCCAACTGAATAAGGACTACAGATGGCAAAGCACTTCATATGCGATCCCGGAACAAAATGTGCCGGAAATCATCATGGCTGCCTTCCAGTCTACGGGTTATGCAGGAGATACAATAGAGTCGATCAATGTAAAGATCGATGCAAACGGTACATTCTATACCTTCACTGTCGATCATAATGGACAGAGTACAGATGTAACGTTCAATGCGATAGGAAATATCGTAGAATGAGTGAGGTTCGTATTTAGAAATAACTGAGTCAATAATATAGGAAAATGCCCCTGTCTGTCCATCAGCTATCAGTCATAAATAAGACAAACCCAGTTACAGGTTTATTTGCCGTCAGTTTTAACTGACGGATCAGTAAATGATCTATTTCTCTGGACTTTAGTCCCCTTTTAAACAGTCTCTTTATTTACAGAGAAATGTGGCTAAAGCCAAAGAAGGATAAACAACTTGTAATCCGTCAGTTAAAACTGACGGCAAATGAACCTGTAATGGCGAAGTCTCTTTGATAAGGGGATAGCTTCAATGATTGCTTATATCTGTCAAATTAATGAAACATTCAAAACTGTCAAATAATGAAACATTCAAAACTGATAATTAATGAAACATTCAAATCTGTCAATAAATGAACCATTCATACCTGACAACATCCGAATCCATTCATAAAAAATCCCCTCCGCACATCATTCTGCGAAGAGGATTTTCTTTATACATTAAAATAACCTTATCGGCTGATCAACTCAATCTGCGCACTCTTCACACCCGGTGAGGAAGCCTCGAAGTAGATTGTTCCCGGAGTTTCTTCCGTTTGCACAATTGCTGTAAGCTGGCCGCTGAACAATTTCATCTGCGGTGCCTGGAAAGACTCGAGGCTGGCAGCGTTACCGTTGGCTGCCGCTTTATATGCTCCGGCACCACGAACGTTAAACTTGATCTGGTTGGTAGCATCCGGACAAAGGTTTCCGTTCTTATCCACCACCCGTACGTTGATGAATGAAAGGTCTTTGCCATCGGCTGTCAGGTTGGTACGGTCGGCACTCAGTTCGATATGATGAGGTTTGCCGGCTGTATGCACTTCTTCTTCGGCTACGGCATTGCCATCCTTATCGTAGGCTACCACCTTCACTGTTCCCGGTTCATATTTGGTGTCCATCCACATCAGGCGATAACGTTTCTGACGTTCGAAACTCTTCTGGGCAGCCTCGGTATAACTGCTGTCGATGCCGATACTCAGGTCTTTCGTACGTTTGCCCTGGCTTTTCCCGTTGATGAACAGTTCGGCAGAAGGATAGTTGGTATAGACGAATACCGGAGTCACTTCACCCTCACGTCCCGGCCATGTCCAGTGAGGCAGGATATGCAAAGTCTTTTCCGCTTTGTTCCAATGGCTGCGGTACAGGTAGTAACGATCCTTGGGGATACCTGCCAGGTCGATGATACCGAACAGGGAGCTGTGGCTCGGCCAGTTGGTGTAATACGGAGTCGGCTCGCCCAGATAGTCGAAACCGGTCCATACGAATTCGCCGATACAATACGGCAGGTCTTCGTGCTGGATAAAGTCATCTTCCGGCAGGTTCGACCAACCGCAATGTTCCACATCGTAAGAAGAACTCTGGTGGTCGTCGTAAACTGCCATCGCCTTGCGTTCAACGGGGAACTTATACACGCCACGTGAACTTACTGTCGAAGCCGTTTCACTTCCCAGAATGATCTCCTGCGGCAGCTTCTTATAGTTTTCCTGATATTTGAACGGACGGTAATTGAAACCGGCCACTTCCATCACAGCTGCAAAGTTATTGTTCACAACAGCATCCGGGGCATCCATCCCCTGGGTAACCGGGCGGGTCGGATCTTCACGATGGCAGATATCCTGCAGGAAGCGAGCTATCTTGGCATCGCCTTCACGCCACTGGTTCGGCACTTCGTTACCGATACACCACATAACCACACTCGGATTATTGCGGAAATTATGAACCAGGTTAACCATATCTTTTTCAGCCCATTCATCAAAAAACAGGTTGTAACCGTTCTTACATTTAGCCACGTTCCATTCGTCGAAGCTTTCAGCCATCAACATCATACCCATCTCATCACAAGCCTTCACCAGGTCGGGAGCCGGCATATTGTGTGAGGTACGGATCGCATTACATCCCATATCTTTCAGGATACGGATCTGGCGACGGATAGCCGCATCATTCACGGCAGCACCCAACGGACCCAGGTCATGATGGTTACAAACACCTTTGAAAACAGTCTTCTCACCATTCAGGAAGAAACCTTTACCCGGAATGATCTCGATCGAACGAATACCGAACGGAGTCGAATAAGTATCTTTCAGCTCTGTCCCATTCTTATAAAGACGACTTTCCGCCACATAGAGGGCAGGCATATCCGGCGACCAGAGTGTCGGGGTATGAACGATAAATTCCTGATCGACCGTACCGTTATTATAAACGATATCCGTCAACGGCAGTGTAGACTCCACCAGCATTTCCCCGTTCGGGTTACGAAGGCTTGTCTTCACGGCATATTGCTTCGGATCGGCTCCGGCAGGCAAATCGACCTTTGTGTTTACATTTACTTTGGCGAACTCTTTCTTTACGACAGGTGTCGTTACAAAGGTTCCCCAAACCGGGATATGGGCATCTTCCGTGACGATAACATGCACGTTACGATACAGGCCGGCTCCGGGATACCAGCGGGAAGACTCCGGCAGGTTTTCCAGGCGGACAGCCAGCGTATTCTTCTGCCCCGGTTTCAGATACTTTGTAATATCAAAATGGAAAGAATTATATCCGTACGGCCAATAACCGACTTCCTGTCCGTTGATATATACTTTGGCGTGGCTCATCGCCCCGTCAAACAGGATCGTAGCCTTCTTCCCATCGGCAAACCGGGGCACCTCAAACTGGGTACGGTACCAACCCACACCGACAAAAGGCAGACCTCCTGTACGACCGGCATGTTCCATTGCCTCTTTCTGGCCATCCTGTGAAATAGCCACTTCCTGTTTGTCGTTCTGGGAGCTGAACGGACCGTAGATGGCCCAATCGTGCGGAACCGTCACGGATTGCCATTTACTGTCGTCGAAAGCGGGTTTGATAAAGTCGGAGTTATCTTCGCGAGTAAACTTCCAGTTCTTTTCTAACAGAAATTCACTGCGGACCTGGGCCGATAAGCTAGTTACCAGTCCTAATAACGCGACTAAAATTAGGGATTTGAATCTTTTCATGCGCATTTTAAATGTATTTGTAGTTCTTAGCTCAGCAAAAATAATGAGTTTTTAGTTCTAAATCACTAAATTTGCAACTTTTAGAAACTAAATCTACAATAACAAGTTACTGAATATGTTAATTCAACTAGCATTTGTATTAATTGCAATTATAATCGGAGCCCGCCTGGGTGGTATCGGGCTCGGCGTTTTAGGTGGGCTCGGGCTTGCCGTACTAACTTTTGTCTTCGGTCTCGAACCGACCTCTCCCCCTATCGACGTGATGTTAATGATCGTAGCAGTCATTGCAGCAGCTAGTTGCATGCAGGCTGCAGGAGGTTTGGACCTGATGGTGAAATGGGCAGAAAAGCTTCTTCGGAAGAATCCTTCCAAAATTACAATATTAAGTCCGCTCGTCACCTACATTTTTACGTTTATTGCCGGAACCGGCCATGTCGCTTATTCCGTACTCCCGGTGATTGCCGAGGTGGCGACTGAAACAAAAATACGTCCCGAACGTCCGTTGGGTATTGCCGTGATCGCTTCACAGCAGGCTATTACCGCCAGCCCGATCTCCGCGGCAACCGTAGCCTTATTAAGTATGCTGACCGGACACGGATTCGATATAAGCCTGATTAATATCCTGATGATCTCTGTCCCCTGTACATTGGCAGGCGTATTGGCCGGAGCTTTTTACTCCCTTCATGTCGGCAAAGACCTGGAAGACGATCCCGAATTCAAAAGACGTATCGCCGAAGGAGAGTTCAAGACGGAGAAATATGAATTGAAGGACGTAAATAACAAGAAGGCGGCAGCCTGGTCGGTTGCCATCTTTATTCTGGCTACGATCGGTATTATCCTGTTCGGTTCTATCGAAAGCATCCGTCCGGTATTTAACGGGACTTCCTTGTCTATGGCTTACATTATTGAAATATTGATGTTATCGGCAGCCGCCATTATTCTGTTGGCTACTAAAACCGACGGGATCAAAGCCGTGCAAGGTTCTGTTTTCTCAGCAGGTATGCAGGCTGTCGTCGCCATCTTCGGTATAGCCTGGATGGGAGATACATTTATCGGAGGAAATATGGCGGAGCTGAAAGGCTCTATCGAACAGATCGTTACTGAAATGCCCTGGTTATTCGGTATCGCTCTATTCCTGATGTCTATCCTGTTGTTCAGCCAGGCTGCGACCGTACGCGCTTTATTGCCTTTAGGTATTGCACTGGGAATCTCCCCTTATATGCTGATCGCCCTTTTCCCCGCAGTAAACGGTTACTTTTTCATTCCGAACTATCCGACCGTAGTGGCTGCCATCAATTTTGACCGTACAGGAACGACACATATCGGAAAATACATATTAAATCACTCATTTATGGTTCCCGGACTGATCGCGACCGGCGTTTCCGTATTGCTTGGTTTACTTCTTATCCAGCTGTTTTAATTGTAATGAATATACTTTTTATCTAAAAAAATAAGAGATTCTAACACTCACAGCACTATCGTTTTAGGAGGAAAAGACTTATCTTTGACAGAATCGTAAACACAAAAGGCAGAGGATGACAGTGGAGAACTTTATCTTGCCGGATCTTTTAAAGAATATGCGTATTTTTAACGGAGAAGTAGAGAATTTTAAAGTATTACAACATTCAGCTAGATCTAATCGGGAAAACATCCGCACTTTCCTGACACATCATTCTATTGTATATGTAGTATCAGGAACGCTTCATCTGATGAATAACGGTTCCGAACTATTTGTACAGGAAGGCGAAATGTGTCTTATCGCTCCGGGAGCCTATTTCTCCTCGGAGCTCATCGGCAATCGGAACTATTCCATGCTTGCCCTATTTTTCAATCAATGGACCGCACAATATATTCTTAAACTACCCGGAATAACCGGTATCTTAAACGAACAACATAAACCGGCCTCTTGCCAGAAGGTACATATTATCCCTAAAGAGAATATATTCCGAAACTTTTTCGACTCCATCGAATTATATTGCAAACTTGAAAAAGATGTGAAGAATGAAATGATACCCGTCAAATTCGCCGAACTGATTTATATATTATTGGAAGGTCCGCATAAACAAACGATACTGTCGTTCCTGTCAGAAGCAGTGATGCACGACAAGAAAAAGTCCTAAAACAACTTTCGGAAAATTGACAATAATATAAGTCATATTGCCATTTCATACCTCACCTATCCGATGTAACTTTGCATCATCAATTAAAACAAAAAGCATATGAAACCCATAGAACTGACAAAAGCAGAATTCATCCGGAAAGTTGGTAACTTTGAAGCTGATCCAAAAGACTGGAAATATATAGGAGATAAACCTTGTATCGTAGATTTCCAGGCACCCTGGTGCGGTTACTGCAAACGCCTGGACCCGATACTGGCTGAGTTTGCACAGACTTATGAAGGACAATTATATATCTACAAAGTAAACGTAGACAACGAAGAAGAGTTGGAGACAGCGTTCAACATCCGCACAATACCGACACTTCTTCTATGTAAAATGGACGGAACGAAAGAACTCATGCTGGGCACACTCCCCAAACATGAACTGAAAAAGGTGATCGAAAACCTTATTTCCGTACAGTAATGTGAAAACATCCTTGCTTGCGTTCGTGCTTTATATAACAGCGGTCTTCTCGTCTCAGATCGCGAAGCACGGATGCAAGTACCATTTTCAAACGGTCGTTGTCGATGTTCAGCGTATCTTTCTCATCTATCTTGGTATAGCGTACCCACGAAACGTCGAAAGTGGTTCCATAACGGTGGGCAGAGTTCATCGATGCATTGTAGTTACGTTTACCCAATTTCTTGACATCGTCTACGGTACGGGTAACACTGGTTACTTTCACCTTATATAAAGATGCATTCAGATTGTACAGCGAGTCCTGAAAATTGCGGCCGATATCCTCCAGCAAAGTAGCCGCTTCAGGGATCAGATAAGGGATGGAGTGTTTCAACTCTTCTACCTCATAATAATCGTTGGTCTTGATTTCTTTCATTTTCTTTGAAGCATGTCCGGCTTCTTCCCGGTTACCGATAGGCTCAATACCAATCTTTTGTGCCACCGCCAGCTGAACATCGTTCAGATCATTAAAATCACGATTATAACTGCCATTATACCATATGGTTTTCAACTCACCACGTTTTTCTTTACAAGAAGAAAAAGCACAAACAGCCATAAATACGGCCAGCAAAGTCATTATATTTATAAATATCTTCATCCTTTTTGATTTTGGGAAACAAAAATAGGAAAAATACCAGACTTAACAGGATAAGGGAAAGAAGATTTCGTACTTTTGTGAACAGCATAAATAAAAGAATATGGATATGAGTACTTTAGAACTGAAACTTTCACTGATTGAACAACTGACGCAAATCGACGATGAGCAGTTGTTGCATAAGATCAAAAATCTGATCAGCCCCGACCTCATCGAAAGACATGCCATATGGGATTGCAGGCAAGACGACTGGAAGCTAAAAGAAATGTTCCGCTAGTTATTCTCAAAAAAAAGCCCAAATCTATTTAGGAGATAAAGAATATTACTAATTTTGCGTACCTGAATAAAAAGCAGGATAGAACATAAAACTATAAGGAAAAAGGATAAGAACGGATGATAGAACGAATATATATTCTTGAAAGTGTAGACCCGGTTATTTTTTACGGAGTGAATAATGCGAACATGCAACTGATAAAAACGTTGTTTCCGAAACTTCGCATCGTAGCCCGCGGAAATGTGATGAAAGTAATCGGTGATGAAGATGAGTCCGAGCTATTCCTGAAGAAAATCCGCGAAGTTGAAAAATACTGTGAAGAGTTCAACTCCCTGACAGAAGATGTGATCCTCGACATTATCAAAGGAAAGACTCCGACAGTCGTTAAACAGGAGAACCTGATCATTCACGGTATGAATGGTAAAGCGATCGTTGCCCGTACCGAAAACCAGCAACTGCTCGTTAAGGCTTTCGAAGAGAACGACCTTGTATTCGCCACCGGTCCGGCCGGGACAGGTAAGACATTCGTTGCCATCGCTCTTGCCGTCAAAGCATTAAAAAACAAAGAAATAAGAAAGATTATCCTGAGCCGTCCCGCCGTTGAAGCCGGAGAAAAACTGGGCTTCTTGCCGGGAGAGATGAAAGACAAACTCGATCCGTATCTCCAGCCTCTGTACGATGCTTTGCAGGATATGATACCGGGAGCAAAACTCAAAGAATATATGGAGAACAATGTCATCCAGATCGCTCCGCTTGCTTTTATGCGCGGACGTACGCTGAACGATGCCGTAATTATCCTCGATGAAGCACAGAATACGACTACGCACCAGATCAAAATGTTCCTGACCCGCCTGGGGATGAACGCAAAAATGATCGTTACCGGTGACGTCACCCAGATAGACCTTCCCCCTACCGCCACTTCCGGACTGGTGCAGGCCATGCAGATCCTGAAGGGAGTGAAAGGGATCGGCAGGATCGAATTCGACAAGAAAGATATCGTCCGTCATAAGCTGGTACAACGTATAGTGGAAGCGTACGACAAATTCGACGACAAACGACGCAGTGAGACAAAACCCCACTCGCCTAAAACAACAATAGAAAAGAACAACAAACTATCAGAAAACAATCAAAAATAAATTGGTCATGAAGAAGGCGTTAGTTAAAACAGATTACAATTTTCCGGGACAAAAGAGTGTTTATCATGGTAAAGTACGCGACGTGTACAATATCAACGATGAAGTATTGGTAATGGTCGCAACCGACCGTATCTCTGCTTTCGACGTAGTATTACCGGAAGGAATTCCTTACAAAGGCCAGATGTTGAACCAGATTGCAGCCAAATTCCTTGACGCAACCACCGACATTTGCCCGAACTGGAAAATGGCCTCTCCCGACCCAATGGTTACCGTTGGTGTACAGTGCGAAGGTTTCCCTGTCGAAATGATCGTACGCGGTTATCTTTGCGGTAGCGCATGGCGTGCTTATAAGAGCGGTGTTCGTGAAATCTGCGGTGTCAAACTGCCGGAAGGTATGCGCGAAAACCAACGTTTCCCGGAACCAATCATCACTCCGACAACAAAAGCAGCTATCGGTGCTCACGACGAAGACATCTCTAAAGAAGAAATCCTGAAACAGGGACTTGTTTCTGAAGCAGACTACGCCGTACTTGAAAAATATACAATGGATTTGTTCAAACGCGGAACAGAGATCGCAGCCGGACGCGGCCTGATCCTGGTCGACACCAAATACGAATTCGGACACCGTGACGGTAAGATCTACCTGATCGACGAAATCCATACTCCCGACTCTTCCCGTTACTTCTATTCCGAAGGTTATGAAGACCGTTTCGCCAAAGGTGAACCGCAGAAACAGCTTTCAAAAGAATTCGTTCGCGAATGGTTGATGGATAACGGTTTCCAAGGTAAAGCAGGACAGGTGGTTCCTGAAATGACTCCGGCTATCGTCGAAGGTATCAGCGAACGTTACATCGAGTTGTTCGAACATATCACCGGTGAAAAATTCGAAAAAGGCGATACAGACAATCTGTTGGCCCGCATCGAAAAGAACGTAACAGACTATCTGAAAAATAAATAAGAGCATATGAAGTACGGTTCAGAACAGATATTACCTTACAACGGAGAAGAACAGAAGAGCACACAAGTCAGACGTATGTTCGACTCGATTGCAGGCACCTATGATCTATTGAACCATACGCTCTCGTTCGGAATCGATAAAATATGGCGCAGGAAAGGCATTGCTTTCCTGCGTCCTTTTTCTCCGCAGTCTATACTGGATATCGCCACCGGAACAGGCGACCTCGCCATTTCCATGCATCGCAAACTGAAAGCCCGGCAGATCATCGGGGCCGACATTTCCGAAGGCATGATGCAGGTCGGACGCGAGAAAGTGGCCAGGGCCGGTTACTCGGAATATATATCATTCGAACAACAGGACTGTACGGCGCTCACCTACCCCGACAATTCGTTTGACGCCGTAACTGCTGCATTCGGAGTACGTAACTTTGAAAATATCGAACAAGGGATAGCAGAGATGTTCCGGGTATTGAAACCCGGCGGTCATCTGATGATCCTCGAGCTTTCCACACCGGAACATTTTCCGATGAAACAACTTTACCGGATCTATTCAAAGACGATCATTCCATGCATCGGCCGGTTATTTTCGAAAGAAAAGGCTGCTTACAGCTATCTGCCGGCATCTATCAAAGTAGTTCCGCAAGGAAAGGTGATGAAAGAACTGCTCGTTCGCCGGGGATTCTCCGAGGCACGGGTTCGCACCTTTACTTTTGGAATTTGTTCATTATACACAGGTTGTAAGGGTAGTTCGCAAAACACCCCTACGAAATAAACAGAAAGAGAAAAGGCTATGCAGAAATATGGTTTATTGGGATATCCACTCGGGCACTCGTTTTCCAAAACTTATTTCAACCAGAAGTTTGAGGCGGAAAAAATAAATGCTCAATATATTAACTTCGAGATTCCGAACATCAAGGATATCAAAACAGTATTGAAAGAGAATCCGGACTTAAACGGTCTGAACGTGACGATCCCTTACAAGGAACAGGTTATTCCTTTTCTGGACGAACTGGATGAAGACGCACGTCTGATCGGTGCTGTGAACGTGATAAAGTTCACCAAAGGCCTTTTCGGTAAAAAGCTGAAAGGATACAATTCCGACATTATCGGGTTCAAGCAATCGATTGAACCGCTTTTGAATGAAACACACCGAAAAGCACTGATCCTGGGTACCGGCGGAGCTTCGAAGGCTGTCTTCCAGGGTTTAAAACAGTTGGGAGTCGGGGCCACGCTGGTTTCACGCAAACCCAAAGAATTTTGTATCACTTACGATGAGATCACGCCTAAAATAATGGAGCAATACACCGTGATCGTCAATACGACCCCGCTGGGAATGTTTCCGGATATCAATAAATGCCCCGACATTCCTTACGACCTGCTCACACCCGATCATCTGTTATACGACTTGTTGTATAACCCGGATGAAACTCTTTTCATGAAGAAAGGGAAAGAAAAAGGAGCCGTTGTCAAGAACGGACTGGAAATGTTGTTACTTCAGGCATTCGCAGCCTGGGAGATTTGGCAGAAATAAGTTCAGGGCTTTCTCACTGTAAGAAACGTTCGCCCACATTTTTTGAAGCTCTCTCACCGTGAGAAACGTTCGTTAACGTTTTGGGGAGCTTTCTCACTGTGAGAAACATTCTTTTTTGCTTTTTTGAAGCATTCTCACCGTGAGAAACGTTCTCTATCCTTTTTTGAAACTTTCTCACAGTGAGAAGCCTTCTCCATTTCTTGTTGGAGCTTTCTCACGATGAGAATCCGCTTTTTATCTTGTTCCTCTATTGTTTTTCCGTCATATATTTCCAGAAGCGGGCAGGCATATGCTGCCGATGCAATTTCGGGTTCAGCCGTTCCTTGATGGCGATCGATTTAAAATAAGTCTTCCACATCTGCTGGAAAAGTTTTTCATCCTTATCCATGATACTTTCACTGAGGAAACCGGAAAGCAGATGGGCCTCCTTATGCTCAAAACGCACTTCGACAGCCTCCGTCAGGTCATAATAATAACCATATTCGCGTTTCAGGTCATACACCAACCATTTCTGATCGGAAAAGCGATCCTTTAAATGAGGAATAATCAGGGGTAATACATTATATACAGGTTCCAGTGCCGCAAAGAAAGTACCGTCGGCCGCCTTCTGGAAACGGAAGAACTGCATGTTGCGGAGCCGTTCGTTGTTTACCTTCTTCCATATTTTAGCCAGTTCCAACACATCCGGATCACCGAAATTCAGCTCTATCGACCGGGGATGATCGACTGCTTTACGGATATAACGAAACAGCAGCATATCTATCTCCGGCAACTCCGACAACCAGGTCACCGTCAGCATCGAAAGCGAGGTCTGCGACAATTTCTTTTGCAGCCCTTTCCATACCCGGTCTGCCTTCCCGCTGTCCGAACAAATGGTAACCGTTTCCTCACAGAACAGGGGCAACGGCTCTCCTTCCGTCCTCAGCGCATCCGGAAACGATTTACGGGAATACGCATCGAAGACGGCCGTTAGCAATCCTTCAAAAGTCTTATCGTATATAAAAACTACCATATATTATTCCGGAAACTGTAAAGTCAATTGCCTGTCGTCTATCTTCTTTCTGCCTTTTTGTAATAACAGATGGCGGACATTCTCCGGTTTCAGCTCATTTACCGTATGCATCGGCAGTTCATTGCAGGTGATAAAATATTGCGCCTTCTTCATCACAATACCCATTTTCTTTAATTGCTCGGCTCCCAGGCGACCATAACGGCGGGATACGACGATCAGTTTAGCCGACTTCACGCCTATGCCCGGTACGCGGAGGAGCATTTCATAATCTGCTTTATTAATGTCGACCGGGAACGCCTGCGGGTTACGCAACGCCCACGATAGCTTCGGATCTAATTCCAGATCGAGATCCGGATAGGCATCGTTCACGATCTCATCCACCTTAAACTGGTAGAAACGCAATAGCCAGTCGGCCTGATACAATCGGTTTTCGCGTACCAAGGGAGGCTGCTTCAGCATCGGTAGACGTGTGTCGTAATCATTCACAGGGATAAAGCCGGAATAATACACCCTTTTCATTGTCGGGCGCTGATAAAGTGCCGACGACAGGCGAAGGATATCTTTATCCGTGTCGGCCGTAGCCCCTACGATCATCTGCGTGCTTTGTCCCGCCGGGGCGAAACGCGGAGCATGCCGGAACCGCTTACGCTCTTCCGCACTCTGCAAAACGCCTTGCTGGATATAACGCATCGGAGCAAAGACACTCTTAAAGTCTTTCTCGGGAGCAAGTACCTGCAAGCTTTGTTCATTCGGGATCTCGATATTCACACTCAACCGGTCGGCATACAGACCGGCTTCGTTCACCAGTTCCTGGCTGGCACCGGGAATACTTTTCATGTGGATGTACCCGTTGAAACGGTGTATCAGGCGCAGATCCTTTATGGCACGCACCAATCGCTCCATCGTGTAATCCGGGCTCCTGACAACCCCCGAACTCAGAAACAATCCTTCGATATAGTTACGACGGTAGAACTCGATCGTCAGATCGACCAACTCCGAAACGGAAAGCGTTGCCCGCGGCAGGTCGTTGCTCCGGCGGTTGATGCAATAAGCACAATCATACATGCATGAATTGGTCAGCATGATTTTCAATAAAGAAATACACCGTCCGTCTTCCGCAAAACTATGGCAAATACCCCACCCCGCCGCGCTTCCTATCATTCCGCTTTTCTTGGAACGGGAAGTACCGCTTGACGCGCAGGATACATCATATTTAGCCGATTCAGCTAATATCTTTAGTTTTTCGAGAACAGTTTCATTCATATTTCAGGAGGATATGCCACACAAAAATAAGGATTAAAAAGCTATCTTTGCGATAAAATATAGTGAAATGTTCTTAGATAATATTCCCGTACATAACCTGGATGAAACGGACTTCTTCGTCGTCGAACGGATCGAGAACTGCGCGCCTTTGAATTTTCAGGGATCGCACCGACATAATTTCTACGAACTGCAATTCTTTACGGAAACGGGGACAAACGAAAGCCACAATATCGACTTCGTCGAATATCCATTGCAAGCAAACCTGCTTTACCTGCTCCGTCCAGGACAAGTACATACACTGAAATTAAAAGATCAGAAAGGATTCCTGTTCGCCATCAATCCCGATTATTTCGAGCGTCTCTGCCTTCATATCGAGAGGTATGCGGATCATACATTTCCAACTATGCTTCTTCTCCCGGAGAAAGAAATCCCGGCTATCCGCCAAATCATTCAACTGATCTACACCGAACATGAAGGGCTGCACCGAAAAAGCCTGCTCAACTCATACATGCACGCCCTGATCACCCATCTGTTATTATTATACACCGATACCCGGGTCGACCAGGATATACGCGTCAGTAAAGTCTTGTCCTTGATAGACAAATATTACATCAACGAGCGATCCACCGACTTCTACGCCTGCGAAGTAAACCTCAGCAACAAACGGATGAACGAACTGACAAAAAAGGCCGTCGGCCACACAGTCAAACAACTGATAGACCAACGGCTATTACTGGAAGCCAAACGCATGATCAGTTCCGGTGCTTCGAGCTTCAAGGAAATTGCGTTCAACCTGGGATTCAGCGAAGCTTCTTATTTTACCCGCTTCTTCAAGGAACAAAGCGGCTGTACCCCCGAACAATTCCGGTCGTTATTGAAGAAAGACCTGTCATGAACGGACTTTGATCATCGCCAACCGCCGCCGCGTATCGACAAACAACAGCATAAAAGAGGTTAGCCCGCAAACGAACAGTCCGCACATCATCGGCACCACCGAATTGTTCTGCAGGAAACTGACCACAGCCGACAGTATCCCGGTAAACAACAATTGCAGAAATCCCATCAATGCCGAAGCCGCCCCGCTGTCTTCCTTAAAATAAGCCAGTCCAAGCGAAGTCGTTGCCGGCAGCAACAATCCGATCGGGATCAGATTCAGGAAAACCAACACCAATAAAGGCACGACAGAAGTCGACACCAACGAAGTTACCACCAGCAACACCCCGATCAACAATTGAAAAGCAAGCGTATATCTCACCAGCTTCTTCAACGTCATATATTTCAGGAAGAAATTAATAATATAGGTACCGAACATCAAGCCCAACGAATTGACCGCGAAAATAATGGCAAACATATCTCCCGACATTCCGCCCTTTTCCATGATCAGGAACGGAGCATTGGAAACATATACCATCAAACCGCCGTAAGCCATACAGCCTATTATCGTATAAACCATATACGGCCAAACTTTCATCACCCGTACGTACCCTTTCACCATCTCCCGCAACGAAGGTTTCTTCGCTTTCACACCTTCGGGTAAAGGTATCGATTTACTTTTCGGAAGGAATATCCAGGTCAGCAGAATGGTACAAGCACCTAACAACGCCATCGTATTGAACACCCCGTGCCAATGCCATTGTTTCAACAGCAAATTGCCGATAGTCGGAGCAATTACAGGAGCAATACCTGAAATAATCACCAATAAAGAGAACACCTTCGTCCGTTGTTCATTCACAAACAAATCGTTCACTGCTGCACGTCCGACCACAACACCGGCACATCCTCCGAAAGCCTGAAAGAAACGGATCACCCAAAGTTGTTCGATCGAAGTCACATAGATGGAAGCAAACGAACTGACGGTATATAAAGCAGTCGCGAGCAAGATCGGATTTTTCCGTCCGTAATAATCGGAAAGCGATCCCCAAAACAGTTGCCCGATAGCAAAACCCGCCAGGAAGATGGATAAGGATATTTGTACTTCACTCAGAGAGACCTGCAGACTTTCGGCAATATCCGTAAAAGCAGGAAGATAAAGGTCTATACTCAAAGGTTCCAGTGCAGCCAGTAAGGAAAGGACCAGAACCACAATTCCCATTTTTCTATTCATCACGTTATTCCTATTAAAATTACCGCGACAAAAGTACTGTCTTCTTTCCGTCCGCCTTTTACATTAATTGCACATTTACTGGGATAATATGGTTATTAAGCAGGAAACATGTACATTTGTACGTTTTTTAAAAATACAGCCTCGATAATGAAAGACTTATTTATACTCAACAATATAGAACTGATCCTGGCAGGTATAACTGCCGGTTTATTTATCATTCAACTTTTGTATTATCTGGTGACATACGCCCGCCCATTAAAGGAATCCAAGAGAAACAATACAGAGAAAAAAGAGGCCCAACCGGCCGTATCTGTTATTGTCTATGCAAAAAACGAATCCGAAAACCTACGGAGACATTTACCATCTTTATTGACTCAGGACTATCCCGAATATGAAGTAATCGTGGTGAATGACGGCTCTACGGACGAGAGCGATGAAGTATTGAAAAAGCTAAAAAACGACAATAAACATCTGTATCACACCTATATTCCGGAAGACGTAAAATATCTGAGCCGAAAAAAACTGGCCCTGACTGTCGGAATCAAAGCTGCCCGACACGACGTCCTCCTTTTCACGGAAGCGAACTGCGAGCCAATGAGTAAGAACTGGATCTCCACGATGGCACGTAACTATAATAAAGAAACCAGTATCGTATTGGGATTTTGTGCTTACGGCAACCATAAGGGCTTCTTCCATAAACTAGTCGCTTACGATAACCTGATGAGCGGACTACAATATATATCCTCAGCCTTAACCCGCCACCCTTATGTCGGCAACGGACGTAACCTATCTTATAAAAAAGATTTATTCTTTGCCCACAAAGGATACTATAAATCCTTGAGCCTGCACGCCGGAGACGACGACCTGTTTATCAACGAAGCGGCAAACGGTAAAAACACAAAAGTGGAATATACTCCCGAAAGCATCACTGAAATGGCAAAAATAGAACGGTTCGGTATGTGGAAAGAAATGAAAGTTTCACGCGCTGCCACCCATCGTCATTATAAGGGGGGGACACTGACTTTCTACAGGATGGAAAGCATGAGTTATTTCCTCTTCTTCCTGGCGGTTGTTGCCGCAATCGTTCTCGGTATTTACGGAAACTGGCTGTTATCCGTTCTCGCAGGCTTGTTGTATATCACCAGATTTGTAGTGAAAGCGACAATCCTGCATAAATCAGCTCATTTGTTACAGCAGAAGCCGGTAACAGGCTGGTTATTCTTCCTTGAACTGATTCTACCTTTATTCAACCTATATGTAAGGATATACCGGGCGTTTCGCGGGAAAAACGACTACACTTTCCGGTTGGGAAACAAATAAGGATTATTCGAAACGGATGCTTTTTGCCGGATCGATCTTGGTGATCAGGTAAGAAGGGCCCAGCATCATCAGCATAGACGCACATAAAGTTCCGATATTCAACAGGACAAGCGAAAGAATATTCAGGTCGATGGGAACTGCATCCAGATAATAAGTGGAAGGATCAAGCGTGATAATATGGAAATGAGACTGTATCAGACAAATAGCAATACCGATCACATTCCCCCAAAGCATTCCTTTCCCGATAAGGAAAAAAGAAATATAAAGAAAGACTTTACGGATACTGGTATTGTTTTCCCCCAGTGCTTTCAGGATACCGATCATATTGGTTCGTTCCAAAATGATGATCAACAGGCCTGAGATCATGGTAAATCCGGCTACTGCAAAGATTAGGACCAATATCACCACCACATTTATATCCAATACATCCAGCCAGTTAAAGATCATGGGGTTCATTTCCTTTATCGAACGAACAAAATAGGTATTCCCGTTCCGGTCCTGCTTCTCTACGAGATCGAAATACAAATCCTCCGCAGTCTGATCCAGATCGTCATAATCATCGACCAGTAATTCCAGACCGCTCACCTGATCCTTTTCCCAACCGTTCAAACGGCGGATCTGCTTGATATCAGCCAATACAAACAACTTATCATAATCCAGGAATCCCGTCTCATAAATACCTGTAATCGTAAATTTACGTGCACGGACATCTTCTTGTACAAAATAAGTCAGAAAAGAATCCCCCAGTTTAAGACCAAGCAGATTAGACAGATATCTGGAAATAATAACATCTGTGGAAGTTTTATCCGGATTTATCGTGAGTATTTCGCCCTCCTTCAGGTTATTGCGAAAGAAAGACCAGTCATAATCCGTATCCACCCCTTTCAATACAACTCCCTGAAAATCGTTATCGGTCTTCATAATCCCCATCTTCGTGGCAAAAGTCTCCACATGGCGAACCCCGGGAAATGCATGAAGCGCCTGAAGCAAAGAATCGCTTACCGCTATCGGTGTCGACTCGTACGAACTATTATTATCAAAGTTAGTGATCTGGATATGAGAACCAAACCCGATCACCTTATTACGGACTTCCTTCTTAAAACCAATTACGATCGCTACAGAAAGAATCATCACAGCCAGCCCGAGTGCAATACCGATTATGGCAATACGCACAGCAGGAGGTGTGACCTGACGATCACCCTCTTTGCTAAAATGAATTCTTTGCGCTATAAATAGTTCTAAGTTCAATTCGATTCAGTTGATAGTTGACAGTTGACAATCGACAATTGAACAAACATTTAACTGCCAACTGTCACTTGTCAACTGCCAACTGATTAAACGACTCTTCCCGGATATGCCTCCAGTGCCTTTGCTAAGACGATCAGTGCATTAGCTAAGTCTTCCTTTTTCAGGACGTAAGCGATACGAACCTCGTTCTTTCCTAAGCCGGGTGTTGTATAAAAACCGGAAGCCGGAGCCATCATAACCGTCTGTCCCTCATATTCGAACTCATCCAGACACCAGGCACAGAACTTGTCGGCATCGTCTACCGGCAACTTGGCTACGGTATAGAATGCTCCCATAGGGATCGGAGAATAGCATCCCGGAATACGATTCAAGCCGTCGATCAGGAATTTACGACGTTCCACATATTCGTTATACACCTCCAGCATATACTCTTCAGGCGTATCCAATGAAGCCTCGGCAATGATCTGTCCGATCAATGGAGGACTCAAACGGGCCTGACACCATTTCATAACATTTTCCTTCACCATCTGGTTCTTCGTGATCAGCGCACCGATACGGATACCGCATTCGCTGTAACGTTTAGACACAGAATCGACCAACACCACGTTATTCTCTATCCCTTTCAAATGGAAAGCAGAGATATAAGGGGCCCCGGTATAACAGAACTCGCGATATACCTCATCCGAGAAAAGGAACAGATCGTACTTCTTCACGATATCACGGATCTGATCCATCTCCTTTTGTGTATAGAGATAACCGGTCGGATTGTTCGGGTTACAGATCAGGATCGCTTTCGTACGCGGTGTGATCAGTTCCTCAAAACGTTCTACCGATGGAAGAGCGAACCCCTCGTCGATAGTGGACGGAACCGTTTTGATCACAGCCCCGCAGGAGATAGCGAAAGCCATGTAGTTCGCATACGCAGGTTCCGGAACAATGATTTCGTCACCCGGGTCCAGGCAAGCCATAAAAGAAAAAAATACAGCTTCGGAGCCACCGGTAGTGATGATTATATCGTCAACATCTACATTGATATTGAATTTCGCATAGTAGGTAACCAATTTCTCACGGAAACTACGTATTCCCTCACTGGGAGAATACTCCAAAACTTTACGGTCAATACGGCGCATGGCCTCCATCGCGACTTCAGGAGTAGGTAAATCCGGTTGACCGATATTCAGATGGTACACCTTGGTACCCTTTGCCTTAGCCTTATTGGCTAGCGGAACTAGTTTTCTAATGGGGGAAGCCGGCATGTCGACACCCCGCTGTGAGATATTAGGCATTACTTTTTCTATATGTTAGTTTAAAGTTCGGCAAAGATAGGAAATAATTGAAAATTGAAAGTTGAAAATTGAAAATTAATGTCGGTTTGCACGTTTTCCCGTCATTTAATTTTCAATTTTCAATTATCATTTTTCAATTCCTCAAATTCCCGGACGAGGAGAATCCTTACTTGCATGCATTGTCGATATAAAGGCACTCGGATCTATCTCTTTGATCTCATCTTTCAAACGCGGCATGTCCTTACGTTCGGCTATTGTAAAAATGATCTCTTTCTCCTTACCTTCATACATTCCCCGTCCGTGCAGGAATGTACCGCGCATCCCCATCTTTCCGACAATAAGATCCTTTATTTCCTGTGTCTTTTTCGACACGATAAATACGGCACGGTTCGGGTTTTCCGTCTGGAACATCTCAACAACCTTGCCATATACGAAAATAGTGAACCAGGAATACAAAGGAACAGCCCAATCTTTAAAGACGATTAAGCCCAGCAATACGACTGCCGAATCCAGCAGAATGATCATATTGCTGACTTTCAGATTGGAATTGTTGGCTATCACGCGGGCAAGAACATCTGTTCCTGCACTCGTACTTTGCGCCTTAAAAATACAGGCTACACCGATACCCAATATTGCTCCGCCATAGAAACAGGCTATAAAAGTATCGTTCTCCACCAACGGTTCATTTCCACAGAAATACGACAAGGTATCCGTAAAGATGGATATCAGAAGGAATGTCACAATCGTTTTAGGACCGGACGACAGACCGATCTTTTTCATTGCCAGGATCATCAACGGAATATTAAAGCATAAAGCAGTAGCACCCATCGGCAAACCATCCGGAAAAATCGAGAAAACCCCTTTCGTTACATAATGTATCACAATGGAAATACCATAACACCCTCCCGGAACAATCTTAAAAGGAGCAAGGAACAATACATAACTCAGTGCCTGAAGAAAAGCCCCGACCACGATAAAAGAGTAGTCGACGACAGCACTTTTCAAAGTAGCATTAGAAGGAAGACTTAGCTGTTTCATAACAAAGATTAAACGTTATTTCATTATTTGTTTTTTTAGTGTCGCAAAGATATAGAAAAAAAGAAGAGACTGCACCAACAAAATGTGCAATCTCTTCTATCAATTTTCAGTAACCGTTCTCCGAATGATATTTTAT
>NZ_JADNBB010000023.1:0-69072 GCF_015550595.1 Parabacteroides goldsteinii | reverse complement strand
AAAAAGAAGAGACTGCACCAACAAAATGTGCAATCTCTTCTATCAATTTTCAGTAACCGTTCTCCGAATGATATTTTATCCGAATCCTTTCTTTATTAAAGGCTCAATGCGCGGTTATTATTATTTGTTACATTCAACAATGTTACATATTTGCAATACTAATCCTGAATCAGAATCTTTTTCTACCCAAGAAGAAATTAATTGTAAATAATAACAAGTAAATATCTATTGAATTCCGATCAATCCACGAAATATACCAACAGCTATTTGCCAATAACCAATATTGGTAGGATGTATTCCATCGGTATCTATAGTCTCATTCCCCGGAACATAATTATCAGAAGGACGTTCTATACTAGGGTAGGCATTTAGACAATCAAATTGAGCATTATTGTCTATAAAATACGTAAAAGAGACATAATCGGGAGAATTAGCCAAATCATTGTATGCCTTATTCAAACGATGAACTTTCAAGTTAAAACCTTTCTCTCCATAAATACCGGAAGTTATATTAGCCGGATATTTATTACCCAATCCACCATTTTGGGAAGGCAGCAAAGCACTACCTAACAGAACCCGGCAAGACGGGAAACTTTTATGAATCCGATTAATAATTTTTTTTGCTCCATTTATAATAAAAGATTGATCGGCAAATGGATCTAGCCATAATAATTCATTGATTCCTAACTGTAAATAGATATAATCAAGTTGTCCATTACAATATTGATCGACATAAGATCGGATATCAAAACCATCTATATATTTTTGCCAAGTCCAACCGGGGTTTCCTTCCCAACCAATAGTATGACTATCATTTTGTAATCGACCGACCAAATAAAAGTTAGTTAAAGATAGCCCTTCAGGTAGTTGAGCCACTCCCGGAGTATTTTTTAATCGGCGACTTAATTCTATTGGAGTCTGTCCAGCATACATTAAGCTATTCCCCAAACATAAGATATTCTGGCGAGACTTCGGATTTTTAGCTTTTCTAGTAATAAGAGTTACATCTTTACGATCAAGTATATTTCCCTTGAAATCATAGATTTGGAGTTCCATCGTACATTCACCGACATCTTTCGAATCTGGTATATATCGCCAGTATTTACTATAACTGTTTCCTTTGTCGCATTTCAAAGCTAAACCGCAATTTTCAGCGTCATAGTTAATAATACTCTTAAAATAAATTTTTAAAGTATCTCCTACTACTGCATATATTTTATCACCGATTGTCAATTCTATGTCTACATCTGAAAGAATTGGTTTGTCTATGTCCTCATCATCCTGGCATGAAATGAGAACGAATAAGCTACTAAATAATAAAAAAATCGATCTATATCCCATTCTCATTTATATCTACATTAGTTTGTTACTGTAAAAAATATATCATCTTTGACAAATGTAAAACATTAAATCTGCATAACCGATAACAACCACTTCTTTTACAAACCTATAACCTTTTTTTCAAATTCAGTTTTGATATTCAAGCAGACAGCTTATACCTTTCATACGAGGACCACACCCAACGTAAATAAATCATGAATGATACCAGACAACTCATAATAGATTAATCAATATTTTTAAGTGCCACAATATATAAAAAGAAGAGACTGCACCAACAAAATGTGCAATCTCTTCTATCAATTTTCAGTAACCGTTCTCCGAATGATATTTTATCCGAATCCTTTCTTTATTAAAGGCTCAATGCACGGTTATTATTATTTGTTACATTCAACAATGTTACATATTTGCGATACTGATCGGGAGTCAGAACCTGTTTCATCAATTTCAAGTTCCCGTAAACAGCCTGATGCATCTTCTTCTGTTGTTTGCTTTCGCTTGAACGAAGGCTTGCACGTTGCATATCAAGGAAATATTCATTTATATTTGCTACTTCATTTGTCTGAGATGGAGTTAATTGTAAATAATAACTCAGTTTTTCAAAGTTAATAGCAAACGGTTCCTTACTCATCTTACGGTTCTCGCGTGCAAAACCTACTGTTGCACATAATAAAATGGCTGCTACAGCCATACCTAAACGTCTCATAATACCTAAACATTAAATTAATAAACCTAAACATGGAGGCCGCTGCCTCCAATCTATCTCTCTTTTATTCTTGCGTTCAGATATATAACAATATGTTTTATAACATTGTTCACGAACAGGTATTTGAAACATAATCAGTCTATCAGTTTATTCTTCTCATACGACGACCGTACCCAACGCAGATAAACCAGAAGCGACACCAGACAACAACCCGAACCGACTAAATAAGCTGTTGCCAGATCAGCACGTGAAGCAATAAAACCGGCAACAAGCATACCGATTCCCACACCGAAATCGAAAGAAGTCAGATAAGTGGAAGTAGCCGTCCCACGCATATGATGCGGAGCCACATTCACAAAAAGACATTGAATAGCCGGTACACAAACACCAAATCCGATACCGATAGCCAGCGCAGAAGCGAAGAAAACAATCTCATTATGGAAAAGGGCAAAAACGGCAAACGAAAGTGTCAGGAACGTCAGTGCACTGATCGAGACCAGATGAATCTTTCCGTGATCGACCAAACGTCCGGAAATAAGACGGGCCACTCCGACTCCTATCGCCATGAAAATAAAGAAATAACCCGGATTTGCGACATTGATTTCTTTCCCGTACAACACCACAAAAGAGGTCACCATCCCATAAGGAATCGCACTCAACAGATAGGCCAGCGCTGTCGGCAATGCTTTCACCAGGATAAAACGATCCAGTGAAAAAGTTGGTCTCGGTACTTTCTCCCGCTTCGGATAACGAATCAGGCAAACCGAACCGACACCCACCAAAGCGATTACCAATCCGGCAAAAACCACGGGATGAAAACCGAACCGATCATAGATAAACACGGCCACCAACGGCGAGAGCGACATCGCCAGATTGATCGTCAACCCATAAAAACCCATTCCCTCCCCTCTTCGTTTGGAAGGAATCACATCGATCGCTATGGTATTTCCGGCAACGGAAGTCATTCCCATAAACCCACCCTGAATAAAACGAACTGTCATAATAGTCAACACCGTCGTTGCAAACAAATAACCGGTAAACATACAGGCAAAAACCATAAAAGCCAACAAATATAATGGCTTGCGAGAAAAACAATCCACCAGATATCCGGAGAACGGACGAACACATAACAAACCGATCGAATAACTGGAAAGAGCGATTCCCACTTCCGACGGATTAATCTTTAAAACTTCCACCAAGTAAACCGGCATAGTTGGCATCAACATGTAGAATGAGAAGTTCATCAGGAAATAAGAGATACAACACTGAATGAAATTCCGGTTCCAAAGCACAGGTTTCGTTTCGTTCATATCTTTAAGCCAATTCACTTAGCTCCAGCCAACGCATTGTCTTTTCGTCGATTTCTTCAATTACTTTCGCAATACGTTCCGACTTAGTCATCAATTCATCGTTGCTAAGCGTTCCGCTACTCATTGCTGTTTCCAGTTCTGCCTTTTCGGCTTCAAGCTGCGGTATTTCCACCTCCAGTGCTTCAAATTCTTTCCGTTCTTTGAAGGTCAGTTTCTTTTTCTGCTCAGGCTGTGGACGGTTATTCTTTTCAGGAGCCGGTGTTTGTTTGGGCTGACGGGCCGCCTCCGCCTCTTTCTCCAACTGATCCTGCACCTCTTTCCAGTCACGGTATTGGGTGTAATTACCGGGGAAATCCTTCAAATCGGCATTACCACGGAATACCAACAGGTGATCGACTACTTTATCCATAAAGTAACGGTCGTGCGAAACAACGATTACACAACCCTTAAAGTTACGCAGATACTCTTCCAACACATTCAGGGTCACAATATCCAGATCGTTGGTCGGCTCATCCAAGACAAGGAAGTTCGGGTTACGCATCAGGACAGTACACATATAAAGACGGCGTTTCTCTCCACCACTCAGTTTGTAAACATAGCTATGTTGCTTTTCGGGAGTGAACAGGAAATAATTCAGAAATTGGGAAACACCCAACTTCTTTCCGTCCCCAAGATCGACATATTCGGCTATATCCTGCACGACATCGATTACCTTCATCTGCTCGTCAAACTGCAATCCATCCTGACTGTAATAGCCGAAACGGACTGTTTCGCCGACATCGAAGCGTCCGCTATCCGGTTCCACTTCGCCCATCAGCATTTTAATAAAGGTAGACTTCCCTGTCCCGTTGTTACCTACGATACCCATTTTTTCGTAACGGGCAAAAATATAATTGAAATCTTCTACTATCTTGATATTGCCGAAACTTTTCGTAACATGCTCCGCTTCAAATATCTTCGAGCCGATATAGGATGCTTTCACATCCAGGTTCACATTCCCGTTGTCCCGTTGCTGCTTGGCTTTCTTTTCCAGTTCATAAAAAGCATCGATACGATATTTAGCTTTCGTACCGCGTGCCTGCGGCTGACGACGCATCCATTCCAACTCTTTACGCAACAGGTTGTTGGCACGTTCCACCTCTGTATTCATCGTCTCCATCCGTTCCTGACGCTTTTCCAGATAATAGCTGTAATTACCTTTATACTGGTAAATTTGCTGACGGTCTATTTCGATAATCTCGCTGCAGACACGGTCCAGGAAATAACGGTCGTGCGTAACCATCAGGATACTTATATTCGCACGGCTCAAATATCCTTCCAGCCATTCGGTCATCTCCAGATCGAGGTGGTTGGTCGGCTCATCGAGAATGATCAGTTCGGGGTCGGTGATCAGAACGTTAGCCAATGCCACACGTTTTAACTGTCCACCGGACAGATGTTCTACTTTCTGATCGAAGTTTGTAATCTTCAATTGTGATAGAATTTGTTTGGCACGCTGTTCATAATCCCAGGCTTTCAGGTTATCCATACGCATCAGGATATCCTGCAGGTTGGAATGATCATCGCTGGCCATAGCTTCTTCATACTCAGCGATCAGGCGTACCGTCTCATTGGGAGAATAGAAACAAGCCTGCAATACAGTCAACCCTTCCGGATAAACAGGTGTCTGCTCCAGATAACCGACACGCAGGTCGTTGCGAAACACAACCGCCCCATTATCATAATCCTCCTTTCCGGCAATGATATTCAGTAAAGTTGTTTTACCTGTACCGTTCTTTGCAATAAGGCCCACTTTCTGACCTTGTGCAATACCAAATGTAATATCCTCAAAAAGAACCAAATCGCCGAAGCTCTTGGTCAGTCCGTCTATCTGTAAATAACTGATCATATTGCCTTTTGTACTTTACTTTGAGGGGCAAAGATACAAAAAATCGGTGGAGGGATACAATTAAGGCTGTAAACCCCATATTTTAATTCATTCTATTTATATTAGTTGAGATTTGTTAGTTCAATTAATACAAGGTAATGAAGATTGGAACTATTCAGCACCATCATTTCTATTCTACTTAGTTCAATTAATACCCGCGAACAGGTGCATCGAGCGATCTCCCCGTACGATTTCTATTCTACTTAGTTCAATTAATACACCATTATAAAAAAGAATTTGCTCCAGTCCTGCGTGAATTTCTATTCTACTTAGTTCAATTAATACCAGAGCAATTGTCACAGAAAGATGAAATTGTTATTGTATTTCTATTCTACTTAGTTCAATTAATACGGATGCTGTTTACCCTAAAAGTACAATTTAAGTAATTTCTATTCTACTTAGTTCAATTAATACGAAAATCAAACTAATCAATGAGTTTCTAAGCTAAATTTCTATTCTACTTAGTTCAATTAATACCTAAAGTACTTGTTAGAAAAGGCATATCTGAACGGTATTTCTATTCTACTTAGTTCAATTAATACCAGGGGAACACCCACACAAAAAAAAGTCAGCTTACTTTATTTCTATTCTACTTAGTTCAATTAATACCTTTCTTTTTTACCGCCTCTTCCTTTTCTTTCCATATTTCTATTCTACTTAGTTCAATTAATACATCGAAATAAAGCCTGGAGCCGAATGTATTAATGAATTTTTATTCTACTTAGTTCAATTAATACATTCGTAAACGAATCAACTTATCGGAGTTTCTGGCATATTTCTATTCTACTTAGTTCAATTAATACTGTATCATTGCCGGTTGCAATTAAGTTTATTAACAAATTTCTATTCTACTTAGTTCAATTAATACTAAATAACTACGAAAAAAGGGGAATTTATGTCGAATTTCTATTCTACTTAGTTCAATTAATACTCGGCTGCAAAGAAATTCAAACTGCTTTGGTTATTCTATTTCTATTCTACTTAGTTCAATTAATACAATTTGCCGAAAATGAGTTTTTGTTGTACTTGTATTATTTCTATTCTACTTAGTTCAATTAATACCGTTACCTGCCGGAACAAAAGAATATTATAAATGTCATTTCTATTCTACTTAGTTCAATTAATACCGCAAATGTCTAATATACGGCCGCGTCTAAATTCAATTTCTATTCTACTTAGTTCAATTAATACATAGAAGCATGTGTGGTAGCTCTTATACTTGTCCTGCATTTCTATTCTACTTAGTTCAATTAATACGAGGCAAGAAGATGTGACACGTTGACAGTTTTTTATTTCTATTCTACTTAGTTCAATTAATACTATTCTACCTCCCTCATAAAAAAGGAAATGAATAAAATTTCTATTCTACTTAGTTCAATTAATACGAAGAAGGATTAAAACGTAAAGCCATTGTTTATAAATTTCTATTCTACTTAGTTCAATTAATACACAAAGACAATTAGGTCTTGACTTTAGCTATATAGATTTCTATTCTACTTAGTTCAATTAATACTCTAAACTAAATCTACTGTTGGTTACACTATATGCTATTTCTATTCTACTTAGTTCAATTAATACAAGTTATAGCTTTCAGCCTACAAGCATCTATTGACTATTTCTATTCTACTTAGTTCAATTAATACGGAAAGGCAAGCTAAATTAAATGAGATTAGCTTTGATATTTCTATTCTACTTAGTTCAATTAATACTTTGCCGACGCGGATCAGTTTTAGTAATCGATTCAACATTTCTATTCTACTTAGTTCAATTAATACAGGGCATTAACTGGCAGGATCTATTGGAGTCAACGAATTTCTATTCTACTTAGTTCAATTAATACTGCGTACAGAAGTGTTCGGATCAACAAAAGAGGGAGATTTCTATTCTACTTAGTTCAATTAATACAAATGCGTCATAGGTGCAACAATCTTGCTGCTTGAACATTTCTATTCTACTTAGTTCAATTAATACATTGTTGACTAGAAAAAACTGCACGGTCCTCACGGAATTTCTATTCTACTTAGTTCAATTAATACAGCATGTCACGTTTGTTTACTACATATAATTTAATATTTCTATTCTACTTAGTTCAATTAATACTTTGAGTTCTGTGTATTTCATCTTTGAAAATCCAATTTCTATTCTACTTAGTTCAATTAATACAATGTTGTCTATGAAAGCACATCCCGATTATATCAGATTTCTATTCTACTTAGTTCAATTAATACCATATTATTTAAGTTTTATAACTGATGTGTATCCATTTCTATTCTACTTAGTTCAATTAATACTATCCATATAATAGGTTCTTAGGACATCGAAATCTTATTTCTATTCTACTTAGTTCAATTAATACTATAAAGGCTCTGTCATGGGAGGTTTGTTTAAGATGAATTTCTATTCTACTTAGTTCAATTAATACGCTAAATAAAATGAACAAGGAACTTTATCTATTCAGCATTTCTATTCTACTTAGTTCAATTAATACACCGTAGTCAGGTATATTGAACCATTCTTTCTCTATTTCTATTCTACTTAGTTCAATTAATACGAAAATCGGTTAAATTATTTTGCCTTTGTGGTACGGGATTTCTATTCTACTTAGTTCAATTAATACATTTTGATATTGAACCGGAAGAACGCGAAAAAGGTTATTTCTATTCTACTTAGTTCAATTAATACAACCAATCTTTTTTGCATAAGATCAGGTGTCAACTCAAATTTCTATTCTACTTAGTTCAATTAATACTTAGCGGATATGCTTGGTACAAAACTACTGTATTTGATTTCTATTCTACTTAGTTCAATTAATACCAGTAAGCAACGTATTATTACGCAATGGTATTACATTTCTATTCTACTTAGTTCAATTAATACCCACAAAAGAAGTATCATACAACTGGATAGGAGTGCATTTCTATTCTACTTAGTTCAATTAATACCAACTAGTCCCGGGTCGGAATATCCATTTTGATCTAATTTCTATTCTACTTAGTTCAATTAATACTGTGTTTGTCCCAAAGTATAGTTGTTCATAAACTTATTTCTATTCTACTTAGTTCAATTAATACGGATTGGGGACACAGTTAAAATGGTATCTAGCGAATTTCTATTCTACTTAGTTCAATTAATACGCTGATATGGGTAAGTCAAACATTACCCTAGACTTAATTTCTATTCTACTTAGTTCAATTAATACATTTTTTTTGTTGGTGATTGTATTTTCTTTTTTGCATTTCTATTCTACTTAGTTCAATTAATACGCAGCAGAGAAAAACAAAGAAGCGGGCATAACCCAATTTCTATTCTACTTAGTTCAATTAATACCGATAATACTATCAGCTTAAAAACTCCGTTATCTTCATTTCTATTCTACTTAGTTCAATTAATACTTGCAGCAGCTTCCGATTTGGCTTGCCGAGATTCTATTTCTATTCTACTTAGTTCAATTAATACACTTTTGAGAATTGCCGTTTTCAAAAAGCAATCTAATTTCTATTCTACTTAGTTCAATTAATACAATAATAAGGAATTTTCAGCTTTTGAGGTGGTTAAATTTCTATTCTACTTAGTTCAATTAATACTATGCTCCTGAATAGTCCCCGCCTTTCAAATCTTGATTTCTATTCTACTTAGTTCAATTAATACTCAAAGACAGCGCGTAAACAAATAGAATCCATAATATATTTCTATTCTACTTAGTTCAATTAATACTAAAATATGAACCAATTACGTAAAGTTCGTATTACAATTTCTATTCTACTTAGTTCAATTAATACCTCTTGTATTTTATCTTTGTCCTTCTTTTTACCTTATTTCTATTCTACTTAGTTCAATTAATACAAAATATATCTACATTGCTTGATGATATATTCTGTTATTTCTATTCTACTTAGTTCAATTAATACAATGAATGAACCTTATTCCGGTGTCGCTGTGATTGAATTTCTATTCTACTTAGTTCAATTAATACTCCTGTATTCAGTGATCGTGTTGCTGATTTTATCCGATTTCTATTCTACTTAGTTCAATTAATACAATAGCAAGGTAAATGAAATACTAACGGTTAAATCAAATTTCTATTCTACTTAGTTCAATTAATACGAATTTTCTAAAGATATACCAATCTATGAAATAAAGCATTTCTATTCTACTTAGTTCAATTAATACACTTGAAATGTACCTGTTAATGCCTGATCTGACGAATTTCTATTCTACTTAGTTCAATTAATACTGCTTAACATTATCAATCCTGAAAAAGATATAGATTATTTCTATTCTACTTAGTTCAATTAATACGCACGGTTGTAGTTTTAGTTTCGGTATGTGTTATATTTCTATTCTACTTAGTTCAATTAATACGTACCATGAACCGACCGAATATTATTATCATGTAGTATTTCTATTCTACTTAGTTCAATTAATACTATGATCGAAACGGCAAACGACAAAATAGTTATTTATTTCTATTCTACTTAGTTCAATTAATACTACTAGAATGTTGTGTTGTTGATAGTGATAAACTATTTCTATTCTACTTAGTTCAATTAATACGATACTAGAATGTTGTGTTGTTGATAGTGATAAACTATTTCTATTCTACTTAGTTCAATTAATACGGAAGAAGAAGAACCGGAACTAGACCTAAAACCAAATTTCTATTCTACTTAGTTCAATTAATACGGAATTGGGGTTTAATCTCTGCTACTGGTAAATAATTTCTATTCTACTTAGTTCAATTAATACCTTATCGTCCCAAAAACATAAACTTATAAATATCAATAAGTTCAAAAATTAAAAACAACCATTTTTCCTGATAAAATATGTCGATCTCCAATAATATAAAAAACACTGGAGATCGACATATTACATAAACAGCTATAAATCAACAAGTCAAAGAGCTTATTTCATATTTTCAACCACTGTATATTTCAAAAATTACAGGATCGACAAATATCTATTATTACAGGAATATATCAATAGAGCTGCATTCTTTACCTACAATCTGCTTATCCATTGTCACTTTTGAAGCATTCTTAAAAATAATGATACTATCGCAGGTCTTATCCATAAAGGTTTCTGCCTGCATTATCAACTCCTTTAGACGAACTTCGGAGATCTCACCTTCAAAGACAGAATTCTGGATCCAGTTCAAATAACGTCGACAAAGTTTTAACATCTTCGCAACCCGTTTTTCTCCACAATCATAAACTAAGATCACATACATTACCAATACATTTTAAAAGGTTTATATTCCTCTATTTCCAATAAATGCTTAGCTAACTTATAACATTCCAGTTTGATCAAATGTCTGTAACTAACTTTTCTACCCAGGGAACGATGCTGTATCGTTTCTTCCAGCCGATCTTCAACCGCTTTTACAAATATCTTTTTTCCTGATGAGTTTAGCAAGCATTTATTTAACTTCTTGTCAAAATGTTTACTTTGTATCTCTTTACGATTTAGAACCTTAAAAATCACTCGATCTACAATGATAGGCTTAAAAATCTCAGCCACATCCAAAGCCAATGAATAACGTCGCTCACCAGGGGTATGTAAATAACTGATAGTCGGATTGAGTTGTGTTTGATGTATAGCCCTCAAACATAAAGTATAACACATCATGTTTCCAAACGACATTAAAGCATTTACTTCATTCTGTGGAGGTTGTTTTGTCCGAGAGCCCATTTCAAACTCATTTAAGATCAAATTGAAAGCCTCATAATATGTTTGACGGATCATTCCTTCTACCCCCATCAATTCATCTACAGACTCCGTATCAGAAATTTTCTCAGCATAATTATTGATTATATCCATAATATCTGCCATGTCTTTTCCTCTGCGATTATAATACTGCAGATTTTTTACCATATTATAAGCTGCTCCTTCAATGAACTTTCGTGCAATTACCATACGTTTCTTTTTTGATTGATAAGCAGATGTCTGAGCTAAAATCATCCTTCCAGAAAGCAAAGAATCCCTCGGCATAAACGAACCTGTATAGTTTTCATAATAATCAAAAAAGTGCATTGCAATATCTTTCTGCCCCAGAAAATTAAACAATGAACTATTGGCACGCAAAGAACCGAACACATAAAATTCATTGATATCTTCAATAGGCAAATACCGGGGAGTCCCCAAAACCTCTCGTCCATCCTCATCATCTGAATAAGGAATAAATTTCAAGGTATTATCTTTTCGCTCCAATATTCCGGGATTGAACAAATAAAATGTCTTTTTCATAAATCATCTGGTTCTACAATATAACAAAAATCATAATAACTACAGTTTTTACAGATACGCTTTTTATCTTTAGGAGGACAAATATCCGAATGAATTATTTGGCTGATCTCTCCTTTCATTTCATTCAGCGTCTCTCTGTCAACATCACTTAACACGACTTGTTTTGTCTGTCTCAATGTCGGATACTCTAAAACACCGGAACAACCAACAATACCATTACGTTCAAAAACATATAAATAGTACTTCAATTGCCATTCATGCGCTGTTTCTATTTTATCAGATTTTTTTATCTCATGAATTACTTTGTTCGTTGCATCATAATAATCCACTTTAATCCCATCGATCTCAACCTCTTCATATTTACTTGAACGTTGTGGATAAGAATCTTCATGGATCAATTTTCCCTCATACACCAAATCTGAAGTATGCTCAAAATTGATACCATTAGCAAACAACCAAAGTTTTCGTTTGCATATTTGATAATAATTGAAATGTGTTCCGGTGATTTGCATAACAAGTTTGATTATAATTAATCATAAAAACAATTGTTCATTCATATTATCTATTTTAGATATCTGAAGCCCTATTTCCTCATTATAAGCTCGTTTCATAACCAAGATAGATTTATTATTGAGTCTGTCGTCATTCATTTTAGTATAACAAAAAGTCTCTCTACTTATTTCATTATTTTTTAACAATGCGAAAAAACGACTCTCTCTAATTGAAACCAATAATCCTTCAGCCTTTATTAATTGACATGAATCAAGGTATTTTTGATATTGTTGTACTAAACAAACAGGAAGAACCTTAATACCATCGAATTGTTTATAAAACATATCTTCCGATTTTTCATCATAGGCTAAAGGTTTCAATCGATTACGTATACTTAAAGACAACATTTCATAGGTTATATCAAAATCCTCTTTTTGACAATCCTCCCAATCTGGATATACCTTATCAATATATGCTTGTAAATCTTTCTCATGAATGACCCCATTATCTTTTTCCTCTATTTTATAGAGGATTTCTATCGAACGAGAAACAACCGCTTCATTATAAATGAACTTATCTTTTTCATTTTGCGTATCAAAAACATGACAAACACAAAGCCCCTTTTGACGTTTCCTGTTCACTCGACCAAAGCGCTGAACTAATGCATCCAAAGGAGCTGGCTCTGTATAAATCGTATCATAATCAATATCCAGACTAACTTCTATAGCCTGAGTTCCTACTAATAGCTTTATCTCCTCATTTTGAAGTTTAATTTCTTTTTTATTACGATCTTCTGCATTAAATGAACCATGAAGTAATAATTTGCTTCCCTGAATATAGAGACTCTTATAAACATTTTGTGCTTGTTCAACTGTATTACATACAACAAGAACCTTTTTTCCCTCATCAAGATCCTTTTGAATTAAATCTAACGAATCCTGTAATACTCCTTCTTCTATACTAATTTTATGTCTATCAAATTTTTTATACAAATTTTCATCTGCAACTACTCTGCTATGTTCACCTATTGCCCGTTCTAAAATATGCAACATAAACGAAGGTAAAGTTGCAGTCATTATAAAAACATTTACATTCATATATCGCGAGCAAAATTCTAATAAAACTATAATCTGAGCAAATGTTTTACTATCATAAGCATGGATCTCATCAAAAATAAAATATCCACCTGACCACTCCGACATTCCCTTTTCAAAACCTTTTAGTCCAAATAAATACTTCAACAATTGAAAAGGAGTAACTATTTTCATTGGAGTAACTAATGTTTTAAAATCTTGTATCAGTTGTTCCCTTCCCGTTGCATTCCAAGATTTATCAGATGACATCTTATTCTCTATATATTGTGACAGTTTTCCATGAAGCATTCCGACCCAATGAGTATCACTAGATGCATAACCATCACTAAACTTCATATTTAGTCTTTCATACATGGCATTAATGGAAGCTGTGTAAGGTAATACATAAAATATTCGACCTTCACCTCTTTTTTCTAATTGACGTTTTAACCACAAAATAGATGTTTCTGTTTTTCCTGATCCGGTTGGAGACGATAATATTACATTACCTATGAGTTGATATGCTTCTTCTTGATGTTTATATAAAGAATACTCAAATAAAAAAGAAAAATTAGCATCAGACAATTTATAAAGTCTTGTAATACCAGCGGATGCCAGATGGTCACATTGTTTCACAAATCCAATCAGCAATAAACATCGCATAAATACATTATCCGACAAACAACAAGGAGTATGATGGTATGATTTTACAAGAGAAACAATATCTATAATATCATCGTTGATCTTTTGAAAACCATAAACATTTAAGATCTTCCAAATTTTATTTCTCCATAACTTTCCACATTCATCTTCAAAAGACAGATTATCACATGAATACCAATCTGGTCGAGCAACTGATACATAATTATCAAGAACAAATTCATATGTTTCATCAAGGCTTCTATGATGTCCTATCACTGCATAATATATAAGCTCTTTCCATTTATCTGGAATATCAGCTTGTTTAATAAAGTAAAGTGAAAATATTTCATGTCTTTGATGGTTCCAGGTATTTGGTGAGTATTTATAAAGTATGCGTTGAAACTCACTATGCGACTTTCCTGTATCATGAAATACGATACTGTCATGCACTAGTTTCCAAAATACTTTACGATCCGCCAAGGGCAAATTAGGAAAGCACTTAACCAACTGTTCATAGATGATTAAACAATCATCTATATGCTGTTTTAAAGAAACCTTAGGTTCTGACTTAGCCAGAACCTGAGGTTTCTGAGGAAGAGTCATGCTCATATATATTCGGCAAAATTCAATTGATGAAAATAAATATCAATTTGTTTTTCTTCAATACAATCTCTATACGCAGTTAAATGTGTCTGTACATCAGCTGCATTATACGGTATAACAGAATAAGCTTCAGTTCCTATGTTATTACGAGGTATTGTTTCCGTAAAATATTTTGGCAATGCCTGTATAGCCCCCGGTAAACAATTTTCTTTAAAAGGTACAATTTGTCCTTTAATCTTACATGCACCTATAACTTCATTCAATTCAACCTCTTCTATAGAGTTGACAGAAGCTAAATCCGAACTTCTTCCTAACAAAATAGAATAGTAGGGATTACGAAAGTATCTCACCAACTCTAAATCAACTAAATAAAGATACAGACAGTTTTCAAAAAGAAACTCTCTTCTAATCACATTGGATTTCACTTGATTTTTGGGAATGTTTTTTGAGTCTAGTTCAACCTGATAGATTGTTTCCAAATCAACGGATTTTCCCTCATATTCAAAATAATAGCCTAAAAGCAATTCACTGTGAACAAGATATTTACCAGCACAGGCATTCAATATTCCCAATACCGTACTAATAGGAGGAACAAGCAATGTCGGCTGGAACCCGGATATAATATTGGGATAGCGAAAACTTGAAGTCCATGAACTTATTTTAATACGGTAAGCCTTCATTATTTCATCAGATTAGTTATTTGCTCACAATAAGCATCAATCATTGCATTCACAGGCCCATAGACAATAACATTTTGATATTCCTGTTGCAAAGATATCAAAGCATCATCCTGCTCATCAAAAAAGCCACTTCTTCTTCCTATGAAAATTTTCCCGATAAAATCGTCATGATACTCATTAATAACTTCTTTTATTCCCTTTATATTCAACTTAACCATCCCATCCCGATCACCATAACTTGACACAACGTGAGAGAAAGGATGATTACCGGAATTAGTCGATGCAAGAATTATAAATTTAGGAGTTACATCTCCCATATTATTGGTTTGCATAGCTCCACCTGAAATATTTTTTAAAGCTTTAATCGTATCACAAGCCCGTTGAACACGAGTTCCTAATGGGAGTTGAATCAATTTTTGTCCAGTAACAAAAGGATCATTTTTTTCAATACAACCATTTTCCATAGCTTCATCTTTCAATTTTTTTGAAAGATTCTGAAAACCAGTTTTATTATAATTAGAGAAAGTTCCAACCATATTCAAATCCAGGCTAAACATGCCCTTCATTATTGCACTATATTCCTGTTTTCCATAAGGCACTGAATCACCTTCCTGACGTGCCATACTGGACCAGTTTTCAACCGGGCGCACAGCACAAGCCGACACTATTGCTGAATTTTTTAAAGGAGATACCCTTGTTACAGTGACATTCACCTTTTTCTTTTTTCCCTTATCATCAATAATCTCTTCAGAAGCGGCTCTCATGTATCCAAAGACATCATCATCCGGATATTCTATCGGATTAGCATTTGTATATGCTATTTTATCTTCGCGAATTACAGGAGAAAGTTTCCAACCACAATTCTTTTGCAAAGAATCTCTCCACCAAAAACGAACTGCCTGTCCTGATACATAAGTATAGTTACGGCCATTCTTGATAATACTTTTAGTCGCTACTGCATTATCAAAATTTGACATAATGTTCTTTCCTGCATTATTCAAAGCCACCACATCGACATCTATCAGGTAAAATCCCTGAACTTTTAAATTTTCATTCATATTGTTTATATTATAAGGTTAAACTTCATCATCGCCAAATTCTTTTTCATCGAAAACTGTTTCTTCTACTTCCACATTCAAATGTCTTTCATGTAATTTCTGATAAATTGAAATCAATAGAACATCACGTGTTTCCATCCAGGAGTTTGAATCTGGAAATAAGTAATCTACATAATCCTCTACAGTAACAAGAGGCATCTCATTTCCTCTCTTATAATTATCTTCTATTACTTTCAATACAAATCGTCTCAACAAATATGGATTCTTCACGCCATTCAGTTTTGTCAAGACCTTCTTCATGTCTACTTCCGAATTATAGCTAAGAATAAAATCTGCTATTTGATTTATTTTGTCAACAGTTTCCTTTTTCATACTCTGTATATTAATTAAATAACACTCTAATAGTTCTAAATCAAAATGGTGATACACACTCCATTTCCTGACATCACTAATAATATTTGCTCCTATCAGCAATTTGTCATAAATAATATTTCTCCAAAACTTGAAATTATCTTCATTTATGCTTATTTCCTGTTTTTTATCTAAGGCTATAAAAGAATTTGTTTCATCATTGTATTGTATTTTCTTATAATCGGAACATCTATAATGATGATTCACAAAAATATTCCAGTTTGTCTTATATTGTGCTTTACGTGTTTCTTTATAAAAATCAAAGGCTTGGGACGGAAGCGTATAAATTTGTACATCAGGACTTGCTCCAAAGTTTGTAAAATGATAAAGTGTTATATATTCACTTCCGATATTATTATCTGCATAATGCATACTCACCTTATCCAAAAATCTAAATATAGCTGTCCCAGGGGATCGAGACTCATTTCTTAATAATCCCAGAGAAGCATTCTGCCCTAGATCATATAATATTCTATCACAACATTCTTTTGCATATAGCTCAGTAGTTGACTGGTTTGTACTACTAATCACACAAACTCTACCTTGAAGCAACTCACATCCCAAAGGAAGAAAATGATATCGTATCAATGCTTCTTTCGATAACATAATTCCTGTATCAAAAGAGTTATGAAAATTTACGAACGTACCTGAACCGGATAAAACCGTATTATCTCTACCTGCCGGAAAAAGTTTCGTTTTTCTTCCGGTAACTCTACAATAGCCAACAATATATGGTAGAGTTTCTTCCAAAAGACCCAAAAAGTATAATTTCGTTTCTTCCTTTTTCTTCTCTGCTTTAAAAGCAGGTTGTGTTATTTTTGAATTCAGAAAGAACGGATTAATCTTCGCATCCCAATTATCCACATATATTTTAGTAACTAACATGATTAATTCCAACACATCACATTCAGGATAATAATCAGATAAAGCCTTTAACACATATCCTCCTGAATCAATAAAAGGATCTCCGGTCGGTTCCAAGAGAACGTTGTAATCAATATTTGTACATGTTTTCTTCATTTTATATTGTAAATTTAAATATATACTCCAATCATCCCAAATCCAATCGCCCCTTTCTCCCCCCATCCACTTCCATAACCTATCTTCATCAAAGGTTCCGGGAGTTTAACTTTAAATTTGTACCGATATCCTCGTACAAATGTTTGCTGCGGAGTTCCGGCTTTTATTTTCACTAAAACAGACTTCGGTTCATCGAGCACCATAAAGTCACAATAAACCTCCCTGTCATATTCTTTTCCATAATAGGCCTCGTAACGCGCCAAAAGACCTGTCAGAATACCAGTGACATACGATGGATCAGAAGGAGAAATATATTCCGTCTTTCCGTTCTCCTTACGCATCGAAACACAAACCGGCGATAAAGTCTCAAAACACATTTCTTTCTGATAATCCAGTGATGGCATGACCTGCACCTCATGTACTTGAAATTCTACACCAGATATCTTATCAGCAATATGGAAACTTTGTTGACAAAACACGCCTTCAATAAATTGTTGCGTACTCTTCTCCGGTAAAAAGCTAATAAACCATTCAATTATATCTGATTTTATAACTAAACGTTGGCGTTGTTTATCTATTCCATATCGAGGTATGATAAGATTTGAGAAAGTAAATAGTTTAAAACGCTTACCACCAATAACGAAGCCATTTTCATGCAGCCAAGATGAATAATTTTCATCACTATGAGCTAATATTCGATAAATAGCAGCCGATAATTCATACTGATAATTAATTGGTAGTTCATATCCTAAAACATGCGGTTGTATTTGTAAGGTTAACTTAAATCTCATGCTCAATTAATTTAGTTTTTCACAAATATATAAAAGTAGAATGCATTACAATCCATTTATCCGGATTATTTCACGCAAATCCTAAAAAATAATTTTTGCATGTTTTTTTTCTCTTCAAGCTTCGTATAATTAAATAATAAAACGTATGTTTGCTTGGTTAACTAAACAAAACATACATAATGGAATCTAAATACGAATCCGTCCCCTATAGTTTTGCTTACTGCCTGAATGAGCAATGCAAACACTCTACGAAATGCCTGCGTTATCTCGTTTCGAAACAACTTACACCGGAACGGACTGTTTTCTCGATCATAAACCCGGCTTGCACAACGCCACAAGCAGATAGCTGTCCCTTTTTCAAAGCAGATCAAAAGGACAGGTACGCTTTGGGTATTACTCATTTACTGGACGATCTGCCTCATAACAAAGCTGTTGCCATCAAGCGGGCAATGAATGCAAATTTTAGTAAAGGAACCCTTTATCGCATCCAGAAGAAAGAACGATTAATTACCCCTGACGAACAAAAGATCATTCGGCTGATTTTTATGCGACAAGGTATCCATACCGATCCGCTTTTCGACCAATATGTAGAGCAATACGATTGGTAAGAAATTGTATACTTTTAGGCCTTTATTACTTATAATCCCCACTTAAATGGGTAATATTCCCCACACCAGTGGGCAGTATTCCCCATAGTAGTGGGAATAATTCCCCACGTGGATAAAAATTGTGGGGAAAAAGACAAGTCAGAACGCTTGCAGATTAATGAAAGAAGAACATCAATAACTCTATGAAACAGACTCTCAATAGATACTGAAATCCTGCGGTTTTATCACGAAACCGATCCGTAGCATACTCTTAAAGTGATTATATTCCAACAGGTTTTCTCCGTACCCGTTATAATATTGAAGGAAGAAATATTGGTTTTCGTTATTGTTGAACTTATAACTTAACTCTACCTGTGTATTAAAGCTGAGCCAAGTTTTGCGTTTCGTCAGGATCACTCCGCAGTTAAGCCGCTTATTGTCTGTCCGGAAATTGGTTGCCACCTGGAATATACCGTTATACTTCAACAAATCCTTATTATACTTACCATCCACGATCGGTATCCATGTTTTAAACTGGGCTTCCCAGTTTTTATTAAGAACGACGGCTGCCGCAAATGTAACCTTATTCCAACTACGTGAAGCCGTACTGTCTTTCCCGTTCGATTCGTGTTCCAGCATCAGATATCCTTTACCGATATATTTATTGTGATGGATGATCAAATGCCCCAAGCCTATTCCCGGGTTGAAGTTAAGGTCGCGCATAGGGAGAGATTTCTGGAAGACATTCCAAAAGGCTTTCTGTGTATATTGAATGAAAAGATAGGTATCGAAAGGTAGCTTACTCTTGGTTAACCGCTGGGCGATACTCAACTGGAACTTCACATCCGAATTGGCTGCGGTCGGCTTATGGCCGATCGTCGTACCACCGATAAAATAATTATCCCTGAACAGCGAAAAATAAGGAGCCTTATCCAATACGGCACGCACACTATCTGCATTATATTCCATCTTAGGATCTTTCACAAGTACCTGGGCTGTCACTTTTGCAAAACCCTGGATGAACAAGACTAACAGAAACAAAGCTATCTTTTTCATAAATGTTATTTATAGTCAATTCAGCAACCTGTCTTTTATTAATAACCAATTCTTAACTGGTATGTTCATTTTTTATATCTTTGTCCGCATGGAAAAAATATACCAATATTATAAGGAAACGATTACAGCTTATACACGCCGTTCGGATAGTCTAAGAAAGAAAATGCATTTATGCGGAACGATCCGCCTGTTACTGGTAGCCGGCCTCGTGGCAGCTATATGGCTGCTGAAAGCGGAAGGTTGGCAAGTGCTGGCCGGAACAGTCGTATTGTTCATTATCCCGTTCATTGCATTAATGGCTTATCATACACATCTGTCTTATTTAAAGGAATATGCAGATACCTTAGTGAAATTATGCAATGACGAATTGAAAGGGCTGGATTATGATTTCAGCGCTTTCGACGGAGCACCGGAAAAGAGTTCGGCCGACCATTCGTTCAGCCTGGATCTCGACCTGTTCGGCAACCGTTCGATCTTCCAGTCGATCAACCGGACAGTGACAGCGGTAGGAAAAGAAACGCTTATCGACTGGTTTGTCAATCCGCTGACCGACAAGCAGGAAATAGGCAAACGCCAGGAAGCCATCCTGGAACTAAGTACACTCACCCAGCTGAGGCAACATTTCTTTGTCACCGGAAGGTTGTACCCGAAAGAGAAAGGAGACGTAAGTGCTTTGGCTTCATTGACCCGGCATACTCCCCACTTTATCACAAAGACACTTTGGAAATGCCTGATCTGGATTGTTCCCGCCATCTGGGTCGCTATATTTATAGGTTTGGCATTGGAGGTGATCGGTTTATCTGCCTTCGGAATATTCTTTGCCATTGCACTTCTTATTGCGAATATCCGGGCAAAACAAATCACTGAACTTCACAACTCCGTGGATAAGATGGAAAAGATACTTTCCACCTATTCCCTGTTGATCAAAAGCATAGAAGGCGATGCTTTCAAATCGGCTGAATTGTCGGAAATAAGCAAGCTGTTTACCGGAGTAGACGGGACAGCTTCGAAAGCGTTGAAGAAGCTATCGAAATGTATCGGTGCCCTCGACCAACGCGTCAGCTTCATAGGAATTATCCTCAACATCTTTATCTTACGAGATACCCGGACAGCCATGAGGTTGGAAAGTTGGATACAACAGCATGCGGAAGACATTCCCCGTTGGTTCGATGCCCTGGGACGTTTCGATGCTTACAGTTCGCTGGGAGGATTTGCCTTCAACCATCCGGGATATATTTATCCGGAAATAGCCGACGCTTATTTCAAAATGAGCGGTAAAGCGTTGGGGCATCCGTTGCTTCGCCGCGACATTTGTGTACGGAATGATATATCCATCGAGAAAAGTCCGTGGTTCCTGATCATTACAGGGGCGAATATGGCCGGTAAAAGTACCTATCTGCGTACTGTCGGAGTCAATTATCTGCTGGCTTGCATCGGTGCTCCGGTCTATGCCGACTCGCTGACTGTATATCCGGCCAAGATGGTGACCAGCCTGCGTACATCCGATTCGCTGGTGAGCAACGAGTCTTATTTCTTTGCCGAACTGAAACGCCTGAAGATGATTATCGACCGTTTGCATCAGGGAGAAAAGTTATTTATTATCCTGGATGAAATATTAAAAGGAACCAATTCCATCGATAAACAGAAAGGTTCGCTAGCTCTGATGAAACAGCTGGTGTCTTACCAGACCTGCGGAATTATCGCTACGCATGACCTGGCGCTGGGCGAACTGGAAAAGGAATTCCCTGCCCAGATAAAGAATTACCGCTTTGAGGCAGACATCAAAAATGAAGAGCTGACCTTCTCGTATCAACTGCGTGAAGGGGTTGCACAGAATATGAATGCTTGCTTCCTGATGAAAAAAATGGGGATCACCGTGTAAATTCTTCGTCATATCATAATACCAGGAAACAGCAGAGATAGAATTTGATTAAATATCTTGCAGTAATCATCCTAAAACACGACCTTTGTATGATATTGGAAATAACGTAGAAGCGTTTCGATATTATCTTGCTTTGAAATCTGGACAATTTCAATATCTCAAGATAATAGACTAAATGGCTCCTGCGCTTATGTTTGTTATATACCTATCCTTATAACGGATAGATTATATACCTTCATAAAGCGTGGGATCATTGTTCTATTATTGGGATATGGGCAGTCCAGAGCCTCAAAGCAGTAATAAACGATGGTCCTTACGCTTTTTTATTTAATAATGCCGACCGGAAGGGACAGGGAGGTGAAAATACTTATATCAGTATGAAAAGTCTAGTATTTCTCCTTTTTAATTTATTTTGTATGATTCCTTTTGTCATTGGAGCAAATCACGGTGTACCCAAAACTCCCTCTCCTAAAGATCCTTTTACACAAGGTTATTCGATTAGTCCATTTATCTACGGGCAAAAGTATAAAATGACTGCAAATAAAATTGTCTCTAAAAGATATGATGGGGGATTATCTCATAGTCAAACATTTACTTATTTTTACAATTATAGCGAAGATGGATTAACCGTTTTTTTTCATAACGGAGACTATAAGCCGATTATTACTTATACTTTTTACCCAAATGGGGAATTAAAGTGCCATAAAGAATCAAGTAGTAACACTGAGGAAACTTATACTTATACTTATACAGAGGATGGGAAATTATTATCCAGTGAAACCCCATTCCGTAAAACGGAATGTTATTACACAAATACAGGTGTAGATTCCATGGTTAATTGGATATATAGTGACCGATTTGATAAATTTATCAAATCGGAGAAATACATTGTCACAGACAATTCCCTAGGATATAAATATGAGAGATACATTTATGACATTGAAGATAATACATTCAAAAAAGGAGAGGAAGAGCTATACGAGTTTGACAAACAAAATCGTTTAACAAAAATATTTAGAAAAAATGAAGAATGGAATAAACTAATCCTTAAAGAAGAATGGATTTATAACAAAAATCAAATTGAAGAATACAAGTATAACGACAACGGAGGCTTTTCTTCCAAAACTAAATACAAATATGACGACAATAATGATTTAATAGAAGAAGCTCATTTTTTCTGGGGCAGCAACATATGGAATACATATTGGATTGACATTTACAGTTATTCCTATAACGAAGACACATCTAGCGAAAACATAGCATACACCAATGGTTGTCAGATATATAAATCATCCGGTAATATTATTGTTACCAACGCAAAACATGGGGAAAGAATAAATATTTATGACATTTCCGGTCACTTACATTATTCTGCTGCAACTAAATCCGAACGAGAAGAAATCAGTCTTTTCACTAATCAAATTTATATTGTACAAGTTGGGAATAAAAGATGCAAACTTAAATTATAACATATATCATTAAAAGCTATTTGAAATGAAACAGTTTGAAACAGAAATGGTAAAGATTCACCCAGAGAATCCTTATTTAAAAGTACACGTAAACGTTCCGGAGGATATGAATAAGTTAAGGGACTTCACGGAGTCACTTTCTTCGGTCAATCACACTAACATTACTGAAAACAGAGCAGGGACAAGAAAAAGCCTGACCGTTTATCCTATGAAAACTTATTCAATAGAAGAAGCTAAACATGATGTTGATATTAATCTATCTAATTATTTTCAAAGCAAGTAAATGAATTTCTCTTCATGGACAAAACCCAATAGGAGGAAAATACATTTTGAAATTTTCCTCCTACCTTGGCAGTCAATTATCCATTCCAAAATTAAACAAACGGACAATATTTTATACTTAAGCCCCTTCATGACGAATCACAGCCTGATAGATCTTCTATTTCAATATATAATCAGCGGTTATCTATCTGATGTGCATTATTTCGCGTGCCATTTACCAACATTATTTCCCTATTTTATACTTTACCTTGATCTCCGGCAATACTCGCTGGATCTCTGTGATACGTGTTGCATCACTCGGGTGAGTACTCATAAACTCCGGTGTGCTGCCTCCTTTTCCGGCAGACATTTTTTGCCAGAAGTTAACCGCCACTTCCGGATTATAACCTGCCATAGCCATAAACACCAGTCCCATATAATCGGCTTCCGACTCATGCTTACGAGAGAAAGGCAGCATGACACCGTACTGTGCCCCTACTCCATAGACTGTGCTAGCCAGTGTCTGAACAGTTGCACTTTTATCACTTACAGCCTGTCCCAGGATAGCAGCACCATATTGGGTCATCAACTGCTGACTCATTCGTTCGTTGCTATGCTTGGCTACGGCATGGGCCACTTCATGACCAACTACGACCGCCAACTCGTCATCCGATGCCACCAAAGGAAGCAAGCCCTCATATACCACGATCTTTCCACCCGGCATACAGAAAGCATTCACCTGGTTGTCTTTCACCAGATTAAATTCCCATTGAAAATTCTTGATCTCGCTTTCCATTCCATTGGCTTTCAGATAAGCCTCGGTTGCAGCTGCGATCTTCTTCCCTACCCGGGTAACCATTTCACTCTTAGCCTTATCAGTAGATTTCGTGGCCGATTTCATATAGTCGCCATATTGTGTCAGGCTTGATGACAACACTTCCTGATCCGAAACAAGCAGTACTTGTTTTCTTCCCGTCAAAGGCACACTTCCGCAACTAGTCAGCAATAAAAATACCGCCATTAATAAACCTGTAATCTTTTTCATATCTCTCATTTAGTTTTTACCGATACAAAATTATCATTTCTTTATAAGAATAAAACAATTCCAAAGGCATTTTTGCTCAATAGATATATAGGATAAATAATTATGCAAAAAAACAGCGCAACAATGTATAAATATTCAATTATTCCCGTTATATTTGCAACCGTTTTGCATAAATATACAAACATGAGTACAAAGAAGGAACGATTGGACGCTATTTGTCGCATCATACAAACAAGGACAATATGTAATCAGGAAGAGCTGCTTAAAGAATTGGAAGCCAGCGGATTTCAGGTTACACAGGCTACTTTGTCGCGCGACATAAAGCAACTGAAAGTAGCCAAAGTACACGATGCAAACGGCGATTATGTATATTGTCTGCCCGATTATTCAGCATTGATACAGCCGAAAAAGCCCCAGACACAACATCATCCCAACATCGAATTTTCCGGAAATCTGGCAGTAGTAAAGACAAGACCGGGGTATGCGATGGGTATCGCTTCCGATATCGACACCCACGCTCCTCACGAAATACTGGGAACGATAGCCGGAGACGACACGATCCTGATCATCCCCCGCGAAGGGATCAGCCGGGACCGGATAGTAAAAGCATTATCACATTTTATATAAGGGCGATAAGGGAGACTGGAGATCTTCCGTTTATAAACAAAGTAGACAAAGAACAAGCATTAAGAAATGGAACAAGAAACAGAAATCGATGTAATGATCGCTGATGCCTCTCATGAGGTATATGTCGACACAATTCTTGATACAATAGAGGCCGCTGCCAAGGTACGCGGAACCGGTATCGCAAAGCGTACGCATGAATACGTGGCCCAAAAGATTATAGAAGGGAAAGCGGTCATTGCGCTGGCAGGGGATAAGTTTGCAGGTTTCAGTTATATAGAATCGTGGGGTAATAAGCAATACGTCACCACTTCCGGGTTAATCGTTCATCCGGATTACCGTGGATTGGGTATTGCCAAACGGATTAAGGATATGACCTTCCAGCTAGCTCGTATGCGTTGGCCGAAAGCGAAAATATTCAGCCTGACATCAGGAGCGGCTGTGATGAAAATGAACACGGAACTGGGATATGTACCGGTGACTTTTGCCGACCTGACCGACGACGAATCATTCTGGCGCGGTTGCAACGGTTGCGTAAACCATGACATCCTGGAACGTACAGGCCGCAAATATTGTATTTGTACAGCCATGCTGTTCGACCCGGCCGACCCGCATCGTGCCAAAAGGGAAGCAGACGAAAGAAATAAAAATAATAAATAAAACAAACAGACAATGAAAAAGAAAGTAGTAGTAGCATTCAGCGGAGGTTTGGATACCTCTTTTACCGTAATGTACCTTGCCAAAGAAAAGGGTTACGAAGTATATGCGGCCTGTGCTAACACTGGTGGTTTCAGCGAAGAGCAGTTGAAACAAAACGAAGAAAACGCCTACAAACTGGGTGCAACAAAATATGTTACAATCGACGTAACTAAAGAATATTACGAAAAGAGCCTGAAATATATGGTATTCGGTAATGTACTGCGTAACGGCACCTACCCTATTTCCGTTAGTTCAGAACGTATCTTCCAGGCATTAGCCATTGCCCGCTATGCAAACGAAATCGGTGCAGATGCTATCGCTCACGGTTCAACCGGTGCCGGTAACGACCAGATCCGTTTCGACATGACTTTCATGGTACTGGCTCCGAATGTAGAGATCATTACCCTGACACGCGATATGGCGTTGACTCGTGACTATGAAATCAACTACCTGAAAGAAAATGGCTTTGTTGCCGACTTTACAAAACTGAAATATTCTTATAATGTAGGTCTTTGGGGAACTTCCATCTGTGGAGGAGAAATCCTTGATTCAGCACAGGGCTTACCTGAAAGCGCTTACCTGAAACAAGTGGAAAAGACCGGTAGCGAAGAATTACGTATCGAATTCAAGAACGGAGAGATCCATGCTGTAAACGGTGAAGTATTCGAAGATAAGATCGCCGCTATCCAGAAAGTAGAAGAGATCGGCGCAGCCTACGGTATCGGCCGCGACATGCACGTAGGCGATACGATTATCGGTATCAAGGGACGTGTAGGTTTTGAAGCTGCCGCTCCCATGCTGATCATCGGTGCACACCGTTTCCTTGAAAAATATACATTGAGCAAATGGCAGCAGTACTGGAAAGACCAGGTAGCCAACTGGTACGGAATGTTCCTGCACGAAAGCCAGTACCTCGAACCGGTTATGCGCGATATCGAAGCCATGTTGCAGGAGTCACAGCGCAACGTAAACGGTACGGCCATCCTCGAACTCCGCCCGCTTTCATTCTCAACCGTCGGTGTTGAATCGAAAGACGACCTGGTGAAGACTAAATTCGGTGAATACGGCGAAATGCAGAAAGGCTGGACGGCAGAAGATGCGAAAGGCTTTATCAAAGTAACTTCCACACCGTTGCGTGTTTATTATAATAATCATAAGGACGAAGAAATATGATCAAGATCGGAATTATAGGTGGTGCGGGATATACGGCAGGCGAACTGATTCGCTTGCTGCTTAATCACCCGGACGCTGAGATCACATTTGTGAATAGTACCAGTAACGCCGGGAACCGGATCACTGACGTTCATAGCGGCCTGTTCGGAGAAACCGATATGCGTTTTACCGACGAATTGCCACTGAACAGTATCGACCTTCTTTTCTTCTGTACCGCCCACGGCGACACAAAGAAATTTATGGAAAGCCATACTGTCCCTGAGAACGTGAAGATCATCGACCTCAGCATGGATTACCGTATCGAAAGCGACGAACACGATTTCGTTTACGGTCTGCCCGAACTGAACCGACGACGTATCTGCAACTCCCGACACATTGCCAACCCCGGTTGTTTTGCCACCTGTATCCAACTAGCCGTTTTGCCGCTGGCCAAACACCTGATGCTGAATTCAGAACTGCATGTGAATGCGATCACCGGATCGACAGGAGCCGGTGTTAAACCTTCGTCGACTTCTCATTTCAGCTGGCGAAACGATAATATTTCGATCTATAAGCCGTTCACTCACCAGCATCTGGCAGAGATCGGACAAAGCCTGCGCCAGTTGCAGAACAGTTTCGATAGCAGTATCAACTTCATACCGGTAAGGGGTAATTTCTCCCGTGGTATTTTTGCCACCACTTACATCGACTGTAAGGTTAGCCTGGAAGAGATCAAACGTATTTACGAAGAATATTACGACGATCATTCTTTCACGTTCATTACAGATAAGAATCCGGATCTGAAACAGGTGGTAAACACAAACAAGTGTCTCCTGTATCTACAGAAATATGAGAACAAATTATTGGTCATATCTATGATTGACAATTTGTTGAAAGGAGCCAGCGGACAGGCTGTGCATAATATGAACCTGCTGTTCGGTTTAGAAGAGACTGTAGGATTACATCTTAAACCGTCAGCGTTTTAAATAAGACAAAATGAAACTATTCGACGTATATCCTTTATTTAATATAGAAATAGTAAAAGGAAAAGGATGCCATGTATGGGATGCGGAAGGGACTGAATACCTCGACCTGTATGGTGGACATGCCGTTATCTCCGTCGGTCATAGCCATCCTACTTATGTAGCTGCTATCACCGATCAGGTGAACAAACTGGGATTCTACTCCAACTCGGTTGTCAATAGCCTGCAACAAAAGCTGGCAGACAAACTGGGTAAAGCTTCCGGTTATGACGATTATTCCCTTTTCCTGATTAACTCCGGAGCCGAGGCTAACGAAAATGCTTTGAAGCTGGCTTCATTCCATAACGGTAAAAAACGGGTAATTGCTTTCAAGCATGCTTTCCACGGCCGTACTTCCGCAGCGGTTCGCGTAACGGATAATCCAAAGATCATTGCTCCGGTAAATGAAGATCTGGCTGTTACTTATCTTCCGTTGAACGATGCGGCAGCTGTTGAAGCGGAACTGCAAAAAGGGGATGTATCTTCTGTTATCATTGAAGGTATCCAGGGTGTTGGCGGAATCCAGCTTCCGACAGACGAGTTTATGAAGGAGTTGCGTGCTTTGTGTACCAAATATGAAGCTTGCCTGATCCTGGATGAAATTCAGTCGGGTTACGGACGTAGCGGAAAATTCTTCGCTCACCAATATGCAGATATTAAACCCGACCTGATCACAGTAGCCAAAGGGATCGGTAACGGTTTCCCGATGAGCGGATTATTGATCAGTCCGATGTTCAAGCCTGTTTACGGTATGCTGGGAACGACTTTCGGAGGCAATCATCTGGCTTGTGCCGCTGCTATCGCCGTATTAGACATCATGGAAAATGAAAAATTGATCGACAATGCAGCGAAAGTAGGAAACTTCCTGATCGAAGAATTACACAAGTTGCCAGGTATCAAAGAAATCCGTGGCCGTGGTTTGATGATCGGTATCGAATTCGAAGAATCCATCAAGGAAGTACGTAGTAAATTACTGTTCGAAGAGAAAGTCTTTACAGGTGTTGCCGGAACAAATACGATCCGTCTGCTTCCACCGCTTTGCCTGACAATGGATGAAGCCAAAGAATTCCTTGCCCGCTTCAAAAAAGTACTTAATGCTTAATTAGTTCTTTATTATAAAAGAATGCCGCCAACGGAGTTTCCGAAGGCGGCATTCTTGCTTATTACATCTTACCGGCTGTCGCAGGTATGGAATTACTTGGCTTCTTCCACTCTATAGTTAAATATCAGGGTAGATCCGAAAGGAATATTTCCCTGCCCCAACTGATAATCATAACCTAAAGTTGAAGGTAAAATTGCTTCAATAGAATCACCGACTGAAGTCTCAAGAATAACTCCTTTCAAACCCGTTATCAGGTTGCCCACAACAAAATTCTCCTTTATCTTATTCTGAAACGTTGTCCCATCAATAAAATGCCCGTCCAACTCAAAATTCAAATTACTGCTAGAGGTCGGATACTTAGGTGTTTCAGCTTTTCTGTCAATGACCCGATACAGGGTTGTATCTCCATACTTTACCAATTGTTCATAAACCAATTTTCCATTTGCGTCTTTCTCCTGTTTCTTCTCACGAATATACTCACGGTTCTTTTCATAATGAGCTATTTGCTCCGGAGTTAATTCAAAGCTGTTGTTATCGTCATTACTACAAGCGGTAAACGCACTCAACATCACCATCGCAGAACATGCGACTGCATAAATTGATCTCATTCTTCGATTTTATTTTATTATTAAATTCTTTTGAAGCCGCAAAGATAATAATAAAGAGTTTCTGCTTTGTTATCTCAAAGAACTTTACGTTATTTGCATATACAGAAACAAACACAATAAATACAAATGAAGCTAAATAAATTCTTTGTTGCCGCCGCTATTACTATTTGTTGCAGCAATTTGTGTTCCGCACAAAAATCATTGGAGTTAGAAGAAGTACTGAGTGGTAAACTGATCCAGACCAAAGGTGTCGGGGCCATGAACTGGATGAAAGACGGCGAACGATACAGCCGCCTGGAGCAGAATAAGGAAGAAGGAGGAATGGATGTCGTTGCCTACCGTGCCAAAGACAATGCCCGAGAAGTGGTTATCCCCTCTTCTCTGTTTAAAGATCCACAGACAGGAAAACACATCGGAATGGGGCGCCTCTCCTGGAGCAATAACAACGACAAGGTTCTTATATTCAACAACACCAAACGTGTCTGGCGTTATGATACGCGGGGCGATTATTGGGTACTCAGCCTGCAAGACGGCAACCTGCGCCAACTCGGCAAAGGACTACCCGAATCATCCATGATGTTTGCCAAATTCTCTCCCGACGGGACAAGAGTAGCCTACGTTTCCGACAACAATCTTTATGTAGAAGATATAAACTCCGGTAAAAGAACCCAGTTGACCAGTGACGGAAGCCAAACCATCGTTAACGGTACATTCGACTGGGTATATGAAGAAGAATTCAGTTGCCGCGATGGTTTCCGCTGGAGCCCGGACGGCAAATACATAGCCTACTGGCAGAGTGATACGGAAGGGACCGGCGTATTCGACATCATCAACAATGTAGACTCCATCTATCCCACCATCCTGCATTTCCCCTATCCGAAAGCAGGTACTACCAATTCAGCCGTAAAAGTAGGATATATCCCGGCTGAAGGAGGAACGACCACCTGGATCAACATTCCGGGAGATCCCCGTAACAATTACATTCCGCGCATGGACTTCATTCCGGAAAGCAACGAACTGTTCATCCAGCAGTTGAACAGGGAGCAGAACACCAATAAAGTATGGGTTGCCAAAATCGGTAGCGCCACACCGGAAAATATCTTTACAGATAAAGATGCCGCCTGGCTGGATACAAACGATAATATCCTGTGGCTGAAAAACAATCAATATTTTACCTGGGAAAGCGAACGTAGCGGATGGCGTCACCTGTATCGCGTGAGCCGTGACGGAAAAGAAATCGTTCCTGTAACAAAAGGTGATTTCGATTATATCGAGCCGGTAGGAACCGATTTGCAGAAAGGTTTGGTTTATTTTATCGCTTCACCTGAAAACTATACACAACGTTACCTGTACAGCGCAAACCTGTTCGGCAAAGGTGAAGTGAAACGCCTGAGCCCGGAAAGCCAACCGGGACAACACCGTTATAATATGTCTCCGACCGGAAAATGGGCCGTGCATACATACAGCAATTCGGTAACCCCTCCGGTGATCGACATGGTTTCATTCCCAAAGAACCAGTCCGTACGTATCATTGAAGATAATGCAAAGGCTAAAGAACAATACGACGCCCTGGGATTAAGCCCGAAAGAGTTTGTCAAAGTAAAATCAGGCGACCTGCAACTGGATGTCTGCATGATCAAACCGGTCGACTTCGACCCGTCGAAGAAATACCCGGTGATCATTGAAGTCTATGGCGAACCGGCCGGATCGACCGTGCAGGACGTATGGGGTGGCGGTGACCTGTGGAACCAATATATGGTTAACCAGGGATATATCTACGTCAGTATCGAAAACCGTGGAGCCAATGCACCACGCGGACGCGAATGGCGTAAATGTATCTATGGAGAAGTCGGCACATTCGCATCCGAAGACCAGGCACGAGGCATACAAGACCTGGGACGGCAGTATCCGTTCATCGACTTGTCCCGCATCGGTATCAACGGATGGAGCGGTGGCGGCAGCCAGACACTGAACTGTATGTTCCGTTATCCGGAAGTATTCCATACCGGTATTGCGATCGCCTTCGTTGCCGACCAGCGTTTATATGATACCGTTTACCAGGAACGTTATATGAATACTCCGCAAAACAACCCGGAAGGCTACCGCAAGGGCTCTCCCATCAGTTACACGGAAGGTTTGAAAGGGAACCTGTTATTGATACACGGAACCGGCGACGATAACGTACATTACCAGAATTGCGAAATGCTGATAGACGAGCTGGTCAAACATGGGAAGATCTTCAGCCAGATCAGTTATCCGATGCGTAGCCACGGCATCTATGAACGCGAAGGTACTACTATGCACCTGCGGAAAAGCATGGCGGATTACTGGTTGAAACATTTGCCGGCCGGAGGTAGATAAGCACGATAAATTTAAAGCATAGAGTAAAAAACACTATGAAACATTTGGTATTATGCATTGCCGTAATATCGGCCATATTCCTTGTGCCGACCCGGGGAACCTCCCAGATCAGAGAAAAGGCAGAAGGATTACTGAACGCCGTTATTACAGATAATAAAACAAACGAAATCCCGGCCGACTCTACATCGGCAATTGAAGATAAGGTCCGGTTAGATTCTATCAGACTGCAGGAACTCGAGCTTCAGGTGCAGGAGATGAAGTTGAACGAAATAGTACTCCGGAACGAGTTGAACGATGCACTGCATAGGCATATCACGACCGATTCGCTGAAAAAAGAGGAACAACGCCGCAGTATCGACTCGCTACGGACACTGACTCCCGGTGTTCCTCTTGTCATCGATGACGACACCCTCCTCACTTTTTATGCCAAGAGAGGAGGCGTATCGGCACACGACCGGGCGGAGAATGCCGTAAACCTGATCCAGAAAATAGGAAAAGACCTCAGCCTGAAAACAGACTCCGTAAGTCTGTTTCACAGCGAATACCAGACAGACATCATGTATGGCGAAAAAGTGATACTAAGTGTCACTGACCAGGATGCCGTATGGCAAAATACAGAAAGAGAAGAGCTAGCTAAAAAATACCAGACGATTGTCAACGACAAGATCCTGTCGCTGAAAAAAGAACACGGTATACTTCAGGTCACCAAACGGGTGGCACTATTCATCCTGGTACTGGTCGTTCAGTATTTCTTATTCAAGCTGACCAATTACCTGTTCAGGAAATTACGCCGCCGGATCATCTGGTTGAAACAGAACAAGCTCAAATCCATTACCATACGTGAATATGAATTCCTCAATACCCACCGGCAAGGCAGGATACTCATATTCCTGAATAATATTTTACGCTATATTGTGCTGTTGATACAGCTTATGTTCAGTGTACCGATGCTGTTCGCTATCTTTCCACAGACAGAGAACCTGGCAATGAAACTGTTTTCCTACATCTTGGAGCCTGTCAAAATGGTTCTGAAATCTGTTATCGAATACATTCCGAACCTGTTCATTATCGTTGTCATCTATTACTGTGTAAAATATATCATCAAAGGTATCCAATACATAGCCAATGAGATTGAAAGTGAAAAATTAAAGATCACCGGGTTCTATCCGGATTGGGCACAACCATCTTTCAATATCATACGCTTCCTGCTTTATGCATTTATGATCGCAATGATCTATCCGTATCTGCCGGGGTCCGACTCCGGTGTATTCCAGGGAATATCAGTCTTTGTCGGACTGATTGTTTCTCTCGGATCAAGTACGGTTATCGGAAATATCATCGCCGGGTTGGTTATTACCTATATGCGTCCGTTTAAATTGGGCGACCGTATCAAACTGAACGAGACAACGGGAAATGTAATTGAAAAGACACCTTTCGTAACCCGTATCCGCACCCCAAAGAACGAAGTGGTAACGATCCCTAATTCATTCATCATGTCGTCACATACGGTGAATTATAGTGCCTCCGCCCGCCAGTTCGGCCTGATCATCCACTCGACGGTCAGTATCGGTTACGACGTTCCCTGGCGCCAGGTTCATCAGCTACTGATCGATGCGGCACGTTCTACGCCGGGAGTGCAGCCTCATCCGAAGCCATTCGTACTGGAAACAGAGTTACAGGACTATTATCCCTGTTATCAGATAAATGCTTATATAAAGGATGCCGACCGGCTGTCGCAAATCTATTCAGACCTGCACCAGAACATACAGGATGTATTCAATGAAGCAGGTATAGAAATCATGTCGCCCCACTATTATGCAGAACGTGACGGAAGTGCGGTTACTATTCCGCCTGAGTACCAGCAGAAACCGGACAGTCCGGATAAAAAGTGAGAAACAGCGCATTATATAGTTAAAAAAGTCCTCCTGCAAAACAAAATGCAGGGGGACTTTTGTTATAACGGCAAAGTCACTAATAAAAATGCACAATAATGAAAAAGTATTTTATCGCAGTAGCAGCTCTGGCTTTATTAGCTGCATGTAGCGGGAAGAAAACAGCCGAACCCGCTTTAATTGAGGAAGAAAGTATCGCAGTAGCAGAAGCAGTACCCGACGCACCAGTTTTGCCTGAAGTAACAGGAAAAACAACAAAACCTGTGAATATGCGTGATTCACTGAAAATCGATCCTAAAAAGGGAACTGTTATTCAGAAAAAATATAAGGGAACATTCCCCGCTGCAGATGGTCCCGGCATCGTTTATGACCTGACTTTATATTATCAGCAAGATAGCGAAGATGGCGTTTATGAAATGGATGCCACTTATCTGGAAGCAGAAAACGGACAGGATAAAACATTCTCTTCTACCGGTAAACGCCAGGTAAAACATGGCACACCTGCCAACTCAGAAGCTGTCGTTTACGAATTGATCCCAAGCGATGGAAGCATGGCATTTTATTTCCAGGCAGAAGGCGACAGTCTGACACTATTGAATCAGGAATTACAAAAAGCAGCATCAGATCTGAATTACACCCTGACGCTCGTTCCATAAAGAAGCACATCTTTGTATAAATAGAAAAGAGGCACCCCAACTCCTACCGGGAATGCCTCTTTTCGTTTTATTTTCGGATATATTGAATTATTTAATACCTAACTTAGCTTTAATAGCTTTAGGCAGTGCATCTTTATGAACGACAATGTTCATTGTTTTGTAGCGTACGAATGCTTTTGATGCATACCAAATACCGTTATATTTGTTGGCTGTCCCCCAAGAGTTTTTCACCATGTAATATTCGTTTCCTTCCTGATCTTTGGCAATACCATAAATCTGCATACCGTGGTCGTCAGTAGTTTCCCAGTTATCATAAGCCAACTGGCGTTCTGCCTGCGTACACCATTTCTGCGGTTGCGGTTTCGTATTCAATTTCTTTTCTTCCGGTTTCATCTTCAACCAATGAGCCATGTCCGATCCACTCAGTTCCTGTACCTTTTCGTTGTCAGGCATAACAGCTACCCCGTCGCGGGTAAAGCCGGACTCACTTACGTCGGATCCCCAGGCAATCGTATAGCCTGTATTGATCGCATTGTCGAACACTTCCATGAATTCGTCGATCGGCAGGTTGTAAGACAATGAGTGACGCCAGTTATCCTGGATTTCCAGCGAAAACTGCGTATAGAACGGATGATGCGTATAAGAAGTCAACGATACATAATCCGACGGTTTTAATCCTGTAGATTCATAGAATGACTTCGGAGTGTATTCTTTTCCTTTATAAGTAAACTTTTCCGGAACTTTTCCCAGATAGATTTCATGTACGGCAGCTACTGCCTTTTTCCACAACAGGTTGTAATTCTCGTCATACTGGAATTTTTTTACTTTACCGCCGGCCATAGCACCTACCATAGCATCTGTGAGGGCAGACAACTCTCCATGGTTACTCAATGTATCGCTATACATCACCCCGGGGCGCATTTCTTCTTCCGGCACCAAACCGAAAGCTTCCATTCCATAAATCACATCATAGAAAGACCCACCCTGCGAGAATGAAGCATCACCATGAGTACGGACAGCCATATCGGCACGATCCTGATAAGTGTGGTAAACGGTAAACATCTCCGAAAGATCATATTCTCCCTTTCCCATACGAAGCAATTCAGATTCCAGGAAAGCCATACTAGAGTAGCACCAGCAAGTACCTGCCCGGTTCTGATTCTTAATGGATGTAATCGGGTTTTCCTTTACTGTCGTAAAAATGAAACCTTCTTCTTTTTCTCCCTCTTTTTCTTGTGCTCCGACATTTGTTGCAGAGAACGCACAAGCCAACATCAAGCTGGCAACAATAAGTTTCTTCATCTTTTATTTTCGATTTTATTAGCAATTATACATTTTGTGACAAATGTACGGGTTTTATTCCTTTTTTCCATACTTTTGTATCTCATGATTTTACAATAAATAAATTAACGGAGATATGAAAATTACTATTATCGGAGCCGGAAGTATCGGCGGTGCCATCGCCAAAGGACTGGCCAAAGGAAATATGTTCAAAGCATCGGACATCACCTGCACGGCACAGTCTCAAGCAACATTGGACAAAATGAAAGCTGCCAATCCTGACTTCGTGTTGTCGCTCAACAACATCGAAGCGGTTAAAGGAGCAGACATCATCGTCATAGCGGTAAAGCCCTGGCGGGTGGAAGAGATCATCGACCAGGTAAAAGGAGTGCTCGATTACGACAAACAGATCATCGTTTCAGTGGCTGCCGGCATCACCTTCGATACACTGAATTCTTATCTCACCAAAAATACCAGTTACGAAGACTGGGTAACCCCGGCCCTTTTCCGTATCATGCCTAACACGGCTATCGAGGTACTAAGCAGTATGACTTTTGTCTCCGCCCATAACGCAACACCTGAACAGAGCGAACTGATTATCAATATATTTAATGAACTGGGCAATGCCATGCTGGTTGAAGAACGCCTGATGGGTGCCGGTACGGCTTTGGCTTCCAGCGGTATCGCTTTCGCCCTTCGTTATATCCGTGCCGCCATCGAAGGTGGCGTCGAACTCGGTTTCTATCCGAAGCAAGCTCAGGAAATCGTTGTCCATACCGTAAAAGGGGCAACCGACCTGCTGTTGGAAAACAAAAGTAACCCGGAAATGGAAATCGACAAAGTAACGACTCCCGGCGGTATCACGATTAAGGGATTGAATGAAATGGAACTGTCCGGCTTCACCTCTTCTGTTATCAGAGGGTTGAAGGCCAGCAAATAAAAATGTAAACATGAAATGAAGAAGTCTTTATCCCATTTATCCGAAGAGAAGCAAGAAGATTTACGTTTGATAACTCAATACGTAGTAGAGTCTCTTGCCGATCAGTGCGAAATGATCATCCTGTATGGTAGCTACGCACGAGGTAATTATGTGGAGTACGACCAACGGGTTGAATTTGGGATACCGACTTACTTCATGAGTGATTTCGATATATTGGTTATCACCCGCAACGACTGCCATAGTTATGGTATTAAAAGATTGCTGGAAAAGGTCGAAGATCGCTATTACAAATATAAAGGACAGGAAAGATATGCTTTCACTACCCGCATCCATTTTATTGATGAAACCATTAAGGATTTTAATAAGGGGATCACAAAAAGCCGCTACTTCTATAACGATATAAAAAAAGATGGCATCCTGCTTTACGATAGCGGTAATTGTAAATTAGCCCGCCGCCGCAAACTTAATTTCTCAGAGATTGAGGAACTGGCAAAGGAATATTTTGATGCAAAGTTCAAGCTAAGTACAAACTTTATGAAGGGCGCTTATTTTTATTTAGGTGAAGGAGAATTCAATATGGCCGCATTCCATCTGCATCAGGTTTGCGAGAATTTATACCATGCAATCATCCTGACACACACTTTATATACCTTTAAAGACCACAATCTGGAGGAACTGATTAAAGCCGCCAAAACACATACCTTAGAAATAACGAAAGTATTTCCCCATAACTCAGACGAAGAAATCCGGTTATTCAACCTTTTACTCAAAGCTTATATAGAAGCTCGATACAACAGATACTACACCATTACAAAAGAAGATATAGAAGCCCTGATCCCACGGGTAGAACTTCTGGCAAAGATCACCAAAGAAGTCTGCGAGAATAAAATCAAAGAATATGCCAGCCGTGCCAGGGGATAAAGGGGTTGGTTTATTTATTATCAGGGGGGAATGGTTCATTTATTGACAGATTTGAATGTAGTGTCGTTTGTAAGGGCGGTTCGCGAACCGCCCTTACAGGCGCCGTCACAATGGAACAGGCAGGTTCGGCCGTAGGGGCGGGGTCTGCCCGCCCTTCTTCACCGGTTGTTATATTATTGTCGCAAAGGGTGGGCAAACCCCACCCCTACAAAACCTGTCATTTGGATTCACCTTTTTCTAAAATATAAATGTTTCCTAAAAACTGGGTTCATGGGTTCATAAACAACAAATACCTTGATATACAATACGTAAACTGATGAATGCATATCTTTTTTTGCATTCACCCGCATTCACTGTATGAACCCCAATTTAGATCCGGGTTCATACTATAACATACATGTTACCAGACATATACCCAAGAAATGAATGATATGAACCTTTATTTCAAAAAACTTTTTTCTAAATAGGTATTTACTGGCAGCTACATCTGGATAAACTAACTCCGGCACCCATTTCAAATGGGTCGGCTGCGATTTTAAATGAGTGCCTATCTATTATGAAACAGGTAACTACCCATTTCGAAATCGCTACCTTACTATTCCGGAAAAGACTTAAGGCTTTTACAAAATAAAACGTATGCGCATTTTTCCCTGTAGGGTAGCGGCTTACTCTCTATATCCTATCGGATCATACCCTTAAGGGTAACAGGCATTCCCCTATAGTCAGAAAAGGAGGTAGCACTATTGTGTTATTGCAGTAATACAGGTGTACTGTAAATCCAGAAATAGTTATCCGCCAAGAAGAAATAAACATCGGACAAAAAAGTACCGGTGTTTTGAAATGTTAAGACCTGTCTTTTACAAACAAAAGTCCGGTCTTTTGATTTTAAAAGACCGGACTTTTATTTTATATATGTCCTCCACTGTAATACACTATCAATAAAGCCTTTGAAGACAGTGACAGATGAGACGTTCATGCGAATTTACTACGAAGGATTATTTTTTAGCATTCTTACGCCGATTCATTTCCGATTGTAACATCTTCAATTCGCGACTTGTCTGTCCTGCAACCGAAGTGTTTTCCTCGGCACGGCGGATCAGGTAAGGTAATACATCTCTCACCGGAGCATACGGAACATATTTTGTCACATTGAAACCTTCGTGTGCCAGGTTGAATGAAATATTATCACTCATTCCAAGCAACTGGGCAAAGTAAATACGCTGGTCATCACGCTTGATGCCTTTTTCATCCATCAGTTTGGCCAGTTTATAGTTACTCTCTTCATTGTGAGTTCCCATAAACATTTCAAAATGATCCAGATGATCCATGGTGAAACGAACAGCCTCATTAAAATTCTCGTCGGTAGTCTTTTTATCTTTGCAGATAGGATCAGGATAACCCAATGCGGCAGCACGAGCACGCTCTGCTTCCATATAAGCACCACGCACAAACTTAACACCGGCTATATACCCCCTTTCTTTGGCATCATCCAGTATACGCCGCAGATACGGCATACGGTCGTGACGATACATCTGCAAAGTTGCGAATACGATGGCACGCTTTTTATTGTATTTCCGCATCGCCTCGTCGGTCAGTTCGTCCAGAGCATCCTGAAAACAATAATCTTCGGCATCCACGATCAGACGTACATCATTCTCATAAGCACGCTGGCAGAAAGCCATGAAACGTTCCCTGAATTCGCGGAACGCTTTTACCTCTTCTATGGTCATCTCCCCCCTTTTTTCAGAAGCTTTGGCAAGTAGCTCATCGGTCGTAATGGTGGAAGGTTTAAATACAGCATAAGCCAGGTTAGAATTACCTTTGGCAAAGTCGATCGAACGTATCGTCTCTTCGAATGTAGCCTGGATACCTTCAGGAGTCTGTTCACCTTCAGCCGAAAAGTCGAGGGTGGAACGTACATTGAATTGTCGGAGATGGTCAATGGCTTTCGTACAGTCCTGAAGTGTTTCCCCTCCAACAAACTGTTTATATAAAGTAGGCTTCACAGCCCAGGCCAAAGGAAAATGTATCTTTAAAGCAATATTGCTGGCTACACTTGCACACTTTACCAGCCACGGGTATTTGATTGTATTGAACAGTAAATAAGCGTTTTTCAATTCTGATTGCGATTTAGATGAAAAAGCAATCTCGGTATTATCAAAGTCTAACATAGTATTTGATTTTAAGAATTGGCAGATAACAGTTGACAGTCGACAGTTTCAAAGCAGATTTACCTGTCAACTGTCACTTGTCAACCGTCAACTAATATGTTATTTTTCCCCTAAGAACGGATAACCGTAAGAAGTAGGTGGAACCAAAGCCTCTTTGATGCAACGAGGATTAGTCCAGCGGATCAGGTTCAACGGACCACCGGCCTTGTCGTTCGTTCCGGATGCTCTCGAACCGCCGAACGGTTGCTGTGCAATAACGGCACCTGTCGGTTTATCGTTGATATAGAAGTTACCGGCTGCATAACGCAGTTTGTTGAATGCCTTATCAATAGCGAAACGATCACGAGAGAAGATCGAACCGGTCAATCCGTAAGGAGATGTCTGGTCGCAGATTTCCAGTGTTTCTTCAAACTTGCTGTCTTCGTAAACATAGATAGTAATTACCGGGCCGAAGATTTCTTCCACCATCGATTTGAATGACGGATTTGTAGTCTGGATAACTGTCGGTTCGATATAATAACCTACCGACTTGTCGCCGTTACCTCCAAATATGACTTCTGCATCCGGTGCCTGTTTTGCATAATTGATATATCCCATGATATTATCGAACGAAGGTTCGTCGATCACAGCATTGATAAAGTTTGTGAAGTCTTGTACATCCCCCATCTTGATCTCTTTCAGCATATCGCCTACCATTTCTTTCACTTCTTTCCACATAGAAGCAGGAATATAAGCACGTGAACCGGCCGAACATTTCTGCCCCTGGTATTCGAATGCACCACGAACAATAGCTGTTGCCACGTCTGCTGCCGGAGCCGAAGGATGGGCGAAGATAAAATTCTTACCGCCTGTTTCACCTACGATCTTCGGATAAGATTTATAATGCCCCAGATTTTCACCCATCTGACGCCACAATGTATTGAAAGTAGAAGTAGATCCGGTGAAATGGAAACCTGCCAGATCGCGACTGGCTGTAACCACCTTGCCGATTACACTTCCCTGTCCCGGGATAAAGTTGACTACACCGTCAGGAAGTCCGGCTTCCTGGAATACCTTCATCAACAGATAGTTTGAATGGATAGCAGTTGTAGATGGTTTCCATACGGCCACGTTACCCATCATGGCAGGAGCCATATTCAGGTTACTGGCAATAGAGGTGAAGTTAAACGGAGTCAGGGAGAATACGAAACCTTCCAGTGCACGATATTCCATCCGGTTCAGGATACCTGTATCCGAATAAGGCTGGTCGGCATATACCTGCCCGGCATAAAATGTACTGAAACGCAAGAAGTCAATCAACTCGCAGGGAGCATCGATCTCTGCCTGGTACGGGTTCTTGCTCTGTCCCAGCATCACCGAGGCATTCAATAAATAACGATATTTTGTAGCGAAGAGTTCTGCCACCCGCAGCATGACCGAAGCACGTTCCACCCAGGGCAACTCCGACCATTCCTTATGCGCTTTCATAGCTGCATCAATGGCCATCTGTACCTCTTTTTCGCCGGCTTTATGATAAGTTGCCAGTACATGATGATGATCATGCGGCATAACCACCTTACCGGTGTTACCTGTACGAACTTCTTTACCACCGATGATCAATGGAATATCCCATTCTTCATTGGACAATTGTGCTAACGTGCTTTTCAATGCTGCTTTTTCACTCGAGCCGGGAGCATACGATTTTACCGGTTCATTAATAGGCTTAGGAAATCTAAAAATAGCGTTATCCATGTTGTTTTTAGTTTATGAATAGTTAATCAAAGATTTTATGTGCTGTAAACATAGTAAAATAATTTTAATTCATAGCGACTTAAGCGTTAAATTAGTTTTAATCGGTCTTCATTTCGTGTATAAATTACATCAACCATTTCACCCCTTGATTTGTTATGCTTATATAAATCATCTTTAATGTATACAACTATGGCAATTAAAAGTGTTTGGATAGAAGAGGACTGTATCGCTTGCGGTACTTGCGAAGGCATCTGCCCGGAAGTTTTTCACGTAACTGACCGTTCCCACGTAAATGAAGGAGTAAACTTTAACGACTACGAAGAAGGAATAAAAGAAGCTGCTGAAAGCTGTCCGGTCAACGTTATTAAATATGATTGAGTGAGACAAATGTCTCACTCAAGAAACCAGTATGAAAAGAGCGGTCTTATTTCCGGTATTTTGTCTCGTTGCCCTCAGTTATTGTACAACGAAGACGGACAAACCCGTATCCGGTGATTTATCCGTACCGGACTCGACAGTTGTCGATGTTGCGGAAGAGGTGGAAGTGGCTCCCAAAGAAATTATCATTGAAAAGGAGCTACTTTACGACCAGCATACCCTGGCCGACAGCTATCCTTACAAAGATACCACCCGCGAATTCCAATGGGATAAGATACGCGAACGGCTTACATGGCTCGAGTCGACCCAACGGGAACCGGCCACCTGGTCGATCCTACAAAACTACAGGAACAAGAACGGTGAAGCTCCCTTAGTCAGGAACTATCACCGCGACTCTTACCGCCGCATCGCCGACTCGCTGGGAGTAGAACGTTTCCAGGGCGTACCGCTTTATTTACCGACCGATACCTCCGTCCCTGAGTTATACGGTCGCGACGGTTCGCTGGTGAAACACCTGGAAGATTATACCAACTTTATAAAGGTAGCTTCCGTACATACGGGAAAAGAATGGATGGTGCCCCGCAAATATATCGAAACCATCGCCGACACAGTTGTATTCAGAAAGGCAATCTTTGTCGATACAAAAAACCAGAATATAGCGACAATGGAACACGTTGGTGACAAATGGCTGGTCAGAAGTATGAACCCGGCAACCACCGGCTTGCACAGGCCTCCTTATGCCCAGGAAACCCCTCCCGGCATTTTCGTAATCCAGGAAAAGAAGCCACGGATGATCTATCTGGTAGACGGGACGACGGAGACCGGAGGCTTTGCTCCTTATGCCAGCCGCTTTACCAACGGAGGCTATATACATGGCGTACCTGTCAATGCGCCACGAAAGAATCTGATTGAATTCAGCCCATCGCTGGGTACGACTCCCCGTTCCCACATGTGCGTCAGGAATGCAACCTCACATGCTAAATTTATTTACGATTGGGCACCTATCGAGGGAACTCTTGTTTTTGTTTTTGATTAAAAATTATAACTTTGCAGTCTGATTCACACTGACATGCACAAAATTTTCTTATATCTGTTCCTTCTGTTTATCCCGGTAAACTTCTCTTCGATGAGTCGGCCGGTGCCACGCACGTCTGCAACTTCAAGCTGCCGACAGTTATATATGGAAATGGAACTGGAAGGGGTTGTCAATTATGCAGCCTTCGAACAGGCCATAGCCGGATATAATAAGATCGAACAAAAAAGCAAAGAGATACTTACGCTGGTCGATTTCAGCAAACCTTCTACGGAGGAACGTTTTTATGTATTCGATATGAGACATAAAAAGTTGTTGTTCACCTCGCTCGTCTCCCATGGGAAGAATAGCGGTGGAAATTATGCCACCTCTTTCTCCAACGAGAACGGGTCTCTCAAAAGTTCATTGGGATTCTTTCTGACAGAAAATACTTATCAGGGAAAAAACGGTTATTCATTAGTACTAAACGGTCTGGAAAAAGGGATTAACGACCGTGCCAAAGAGAGGGCGATCGTGATTCATGGGGCGGCTTACTCCAACCCTTCCGTTATCGCTTCATCCGGTCGTCTGGGACGCAGCTTCGGTTGTCCGGCCCTGCCACAGTCGGTCAGCAAACCGATCATTAATACGATCAAGGGTGGTTCGCTGTTGTTTATTTATGCCAATAATCAGAATTATCTGGCCTACAGTCCTATCCTGTCCAAACAGATCGCTACTATGTAAAAGGAAAAAGATACTATACACTAATAAACAATTTTAAATCTAATTGAGAATGAAAAGCAACGTACTGAAAGCTTTATTTCCAATACTGCTAGCCTTTATAGCATTGCCGATATCGGCACAATCAGAGATTTTCGTTTCCCCGACAGGGAAAGCCAATGGTGACGGAAGTGTTCAAAATCCATTCAACCGTATTCAGGTTGCATTGGAAAAAGCCCGGACAGAAAAAGGAGAGATCGTTATCTACCTGCGCGAAGGGAAATATATACTCGACAAACCCATCGTTTTCACACCCCAGGACGGGAACGATACCCGGCAGTTATCTGTAAAAGCCTATCCCGGCGAACAGGTAGTTCTTTCAGGAGGAATACCACTATCCCTGCAATGGACACCTTACAAAAAAGGAATTATGAAAGCCAAAGTAAGTGGTAATCCGGTCATGGATATATTGGTTGTCGACGGACAACTGCGACACATGGCCCGCTATCCTAACTTCGATGAGAAAGCAGTCCGCTTCAACGGGACTTCCGCCCAGGCCACGGCACCTGAACGGGTAAAGAAATGGAAAAATCCGGCCGGAGGTTATCTACACGCCATGCACAGGCATGACTGGGGCGATTTCCATTACCTCATCACCGGAAAAAATAAGAAAGGAGAACTAACGATGGAAGGTGGTTGGCAAAATAACCGCCAGTCGGGACTTCACCCGGACAACCGGATGGTCGAGAATATATTCGAAGAACTGGACGCTCCCGGCGAATGGTTCTATGCAGCCGACGAGCAGGTTTTATATTATTACCCGCTTGAAGGAGAGAACGTATCCGAGGCCCTTTTCGAATCTCCCCAACTCAGACACCTGATCGAATTCCGGGGTACGGAAACCAACCCGGTAAAAAACATCACGGTCGACGGGTTGGAACTGACACAAACCCTCCGTACATTTATGGAACCTTACGAGCAGCTACTCCGTTCAGACTGGACGATCTACCGGGGAGCAGCCGTTTTCTTCGAAGGAACAGAATATTGTGCACTGCGTAATTGTTACCTGCACAACCTGGGAGGAAATGCCGTATTCTTCTCCTATTATAACCGCCATTCGGAAATATCAGGTTCTCACCTTACACAAATCGGAGCGAGTGCCGTCTGCTTTGTCGGTGATCCCGCCGGTGTCCGTTCACCCAGTTTCGAATATGCAGAATTTGTCCCCTACGAACAAATCGATCATGAGAAAGGCCCCCAAAATAATAATTACCCGGCTCAATGCCTCGTATACGACAACCTGATCCATTCGATCGGACTGTTCGAAAAGCAGATCACAGGGGTCGAATTATCCATGTGCCAGGCCATTACCGTCAGCCACAACAGTATTTACGATACTCCCCGTGCCGGAATCAATGTCAGCGAAGGGACATGGGGCGGCCATATCCTGGAATTCAATGATATTTTCGACACAGTCAAAGAAACCGGCGACCACGGCTCTTTCAACTCCTGGGGACGCGACCGCTATTGGCATCCCAAATATCAGGAAATGGAATCGATCGCCGCCAAAGACCCGGCCCTGATCCTGGCGGATGCCTGCCAGACCACCGTTATGAGAAACAACCGTTTCCGTTGCGACCGGGGGTGGGACATCGACCTGGATGACGGTTCCAGCAATTACCATATATATAACAACCTCTGCCTCAACGGAGGGATCAAGCTGAGAGAAGGTTTCTACCGCATAGTCGAAAACAACATTATGATCAACAACTCCTTCCATCCGCATGTCTGGTTTAATAACAGCGGCGATGTCTTCACACGCAATATTGTCATGACCGAATATAAACCGATCGGCATACGTGAATGGGGATTGCTGGTAGACTACAACATTTTTACAGACAGCTTGTCGCATGCCGCCGCACGCAAGAACGATACGGACGAACATTCCATCGTCACTCCCATACAATTCCGCAACCCGGCAAAAGGAGATTTCACCGTTCCCGACGATTCCGAAGCAATCACCAAAGGCAGTTTCCACAATTTTGCCATGGATCAGTTCGGCGTTGTCTCTCCCCGCCTGAAAGCGATCGCTCATACGCCCGAAATGCCGACACCGATCATGATCGCCGGCCACGCCGACAGCGATATTACCGACTGGTGCGGTGCCACGATCAAAAGTTTGCAGACATTGGGCGAACGCTCGGCCACGGGAATGGACTCCGAACGGGGTGTATATGTCATTTCCGTCAATGCGCTGGGAGGTAAACTACGGGATTACATACGTCCCAACGACGTTATTATCCAGATAGGAAAAACTCCGGTAAATAACCTGAAGGAGATGCAGGACGCACTTCAGAATATCGACAAATCGAAAGATATAGAATTTATAATATTCAGGACACAGAAGGAGAACAAAGTCACGATCCCGGGAAAATTACTGGACAAACTCACTAAATAATAATTATCTTTACCGGCTTATTAAAAAAAGATATATCATGAAGATAACTGCTCCCCGGGTAACAGCTGTTTTAAAAGAAGATGCCCTATTGGACGAGACACTCCTGAAAGACGGAGAAGACGTGACGGAATATTCTTTCAAAAACCAACGGGTATTTGAGATCAAGACAAAAAATATAAATATGCAATCCTGTCTGTTCACGAACTGTATGCTGATCGGTTGTGGCATAAAAAAATCGCAGTTCAGCGATATAATCTTCCGGAACTGCGATCTTTCGAATGTCAATTTATCCGAATCCGGCTTCCATCGTGTCGAGTTTATCGATTGTAAACTGATCGGTGTGAACTTCTCGGAATCATCATTAAATCATATTACTTTCAGCAACTGCAAAGCTGAATATATCAACCTGACCATGAGCAAACTGAAATATGTGGGCTTCAACCAATGCGACCTGAAAAATGGTTCGTTAGAAAGTTGCCGGTTTGCCTATACGGTATTCGATGCGTGTAACCTGAAAGAAGCGGAATTTTACCGTACTTCCTTGAAAGGTACAGATTTAAGCAACTGCGACATATCCGGCATACGGATAAGTCCCATTACAGGTTGTGAGTTACGTGGAGCTGCAGTAACTTCCCTGCAAGCACTTGAACTAGCCCATTTACTGGGTGTTACAATCAAAGGATAATCATCATTTTCAAACTGGTTATCTTGCATATTCCTGATGTCTTTTTAACCATGCAACAGCGTACGAGCAGATTGCCCGTGGCTTTAATTGATTCTCTAATGCGTAGTCGAAAGCCGCTTTCACTAAGGAAGCGGCAATACCTTGCCCCTCCAGAGGTTCCGGAACTATTGTGTGAATAATATCCAGATTATTACCGACAAGCCTGTATTGTACAAAGGCCGTTAAATCATTCGTTTTCACCTCGAAGCGATATTTCTCCGGGTGATGAACTATATCATATTCCATGTATTCGTTTATTATTTATCTACAAAACAACGCTCTTTGATATAAAACACTTTATCTCCGGATAAGTTCATCCGTTATTTCGTTTTTATCACCTTTCTTTTCGGCCTGCGCTTTGGTTCTTTTGGGATGAAAGAAATTCTTTATTTTAGTTAAAAAGCCGCTGACTTCTTTGGCGACATCCTGTGTCTTTTTAGAAACGCCCACCGACTCGATCAGGGGCGGACGCAATATTTGCCATAAATAATTAAATGTAGAATGATAAGGGTCCCGTTCAATTGTCAGGTGAGACTGCCTGGGTTTATGCCCTCCCTTTTCCGGATGATCCGGGTTATCATGTTTCAACACCAGGTTTGCCAGACGTGATAAAAACTTATTATCGATCACCTCCCCATGCTTTTCTTTGAAGAGTTCTGCTTTCAGGTCTCGATAAAGGAAGAGCATATCAACGTTAGCTCCTTTGCTGGAGGCTTCCGTACTAAATGTAAAATCATCCAGTTTACCGCTTTCGATCTTGGCAAATGCCAGTGGGGTTATCAATTCATTCAAAGCTGTCAGGTCGAAATCTTTCATATGGGCATTCAGGATAAAACGATCGTTCAATGAATCGACTGGCAACAACCAGGTAGCTGTAAAATAGCCTGCTCCCATCAGCTTTCCATTTGCGTCGAGGCGGATATACTGATCCGGACGGGTAACGATATTGGTAAATCCGGAAAACTTGCCGTTCATCTCCGTAAAGAATAATTTTCCCGGTTTTATTCCTTTCCGGGCCAGCTCTTCATAAACGACAGAAAAGTTATTGACATCCAGGCTATCGACAGCTAGTTTAACCGGAGCTTTCTGCAGACCGGAGTAAATCATCGGAACAATATGACGGGGTACGATTATTTGTTGGTTCTTAAAATTCTGAAGGACGGCATCATCCACCTGCACTTTTCTTACTTTTATCACTTTCTGTGTAATCCAGGCCGGCAAATCGATCCCCGCAAGATTCAAACGTCCCACTTTGACATCAAACCAGTCCTTATGTTCGGGTTGGAGATAGGCAAATTCCATTTTGGGATATTTGGAAAGCAGGTGAATATCTGCCAGGTCGAGCTGCGTATTATTCAGACTCACTTCACCGATACTCAATGTATAAAAGCCATTATCCAATGGGAAGGACAGGTCTTTCGTATTGAACCGGATTGTTTTCAGCTTAAACAGACGGTCTGCTGCATTGACATGTAATCCTTCCAATAGCAGGCTGGCCGTATCGTTATTCAATACGGCATTCGATATATCCAATTTTTCCAGCGAAAGGTCAGGCGTAAAACGCCCGAGCATTTCATACACATCCTCCAACTCGCTTACGGCAGGTTTCTTTTTATCCTTATCCGGAACATTCCCCGGCTTATAAGAAAAAACAGGATCTGCCAATGAAATATCGCCGACAGCAAAATGCAGGCTGTCCCATATAATTTTACTGATACCTATATCTTTCAGTCCGGCTTTAAAGAAAGCCCCATCCTTATTGACGACCTCCAGATACGGCGACTTCAGATGAACGGCTCCTGTTTCCAGGCTTCGGGCAAGTTTATCCGGTAAACGGTTCATTCCGGAAACCGAAACTAAAGGGGCCTCAAACCTTATATGCGACTTCGAAGCCTTTTCCCATAACGAGTCCTGCGGGATCAACTTTACATCCTGTAAACGAAACAGGCCTTTCTGAGTGGAGAAATCACCTTTACCCACATACAAACGGTATTCTTTTCCCGGCAGGTAATTATCAAAGTCCTTTAGACTGAATCCAAAATTATCGCACTGGAAAAACAATCCGTTGCTCCGGTTCGTACTGTCGTCTATCAGGAAATCGGTTGCATAGAAATTGAAATCTTTCAGTTTATAAACGACAGGATCAGGAACACTCCTATCGTTCAACGTGACAAAAGCATGATTCAGACGAATCTGTTTAATAGATAAATATTGGAGTAACGGATTCAATATACCTTCAATATCCGCCCGGGTATCGACCGGCATTTTCTGTTCTTTATTCACCTTATTATAAGAAGGTGCCTTATTGTACCGGAGGTTCGGACGATCTATCTTAAACAGACCGGCACTGATCCCTTTATCATACAGTAAACCTTTTATAGCGATCGTATCGATACTGCCCGACATATAATCGTTGCGCGATCTAACGGAGATAGGTTTCAACCGGATATTCTCAATACTGAAATCGCCGGTCTCCGTGTTCAGTGCCATACGTTCCACATCCAGGCGATGGTTACGGGCCGTCATCATCCCGCTGATCCCTGTTGCTTCAAAAGCAAAACTGCGCGAATACCATAAACCATGCTTCACTTCGGAAACCGAATCTACCAGGAATTCATTCGCCTGAAAATTAAAATTATCCAATTTATAGACCTCGACAGAATCTTTCACTGCCTGCGAATAGGCTACTTTGGCCTCCCGGATACCGATGGACTGAATAGCAACACTATGTAATACCGGTGATATAATATCATAAAGAGACAAGGCCTGTACCAATGAATCGGTATTCATGGGAGCAGGTGTATCGACCGTTTTGTCTTTAGGTGCCGTATTAGCCGCCAGGTTAAACACCCGGATATCCGACGATGAGATATCAAAGGAACGGGCTGTCAGATAATTCAGAGCCTCTTCCCGTCTAAACTGTATGCCGTTTACTTCAATCGTCCGGACCAATGCATCCACATAGCTATCCGGTTTCTGGTTTTTCTCTACCCACAATTTCTCCTGTGGGATCAGGTTGATTTTTTCTATATAAATGATCGAATCCAGCGTACTCAGCTTGATACTGTCTGTTTTCAACACGAAATCGTTATTGGCGAGAAGTGTCTGAGGCCGGTTGGTTACAAACTCAAAATTATCGCAGTAGAGCAATTTGCCGCTTCGGGATGAATTTTCATCCAGCCTGAAATCATATGCACGGAAACTGACATCGGTCAATGCATACAGGATCGGTGTCACCGGATTCTCTACCGTATAAGAGACACTCGCATCTTCCAGGTTCAGCGTCCGCACACTCAACACATTTATATACGGTGAAATGACCTCGTACAATGATTTGGAACTGACATTCCGGACTTTCTTCTCCATGCGCCCGGAGTTATACGAATCGAATATTTCTATCTCCGGATCCTTAATCTCAAAGGAGTTAAAGTGTAGCTTCTTATAACTCCAACGCCATGTCAGATTCACCCCTTTAAAATCGATCACGCCGATCTCCGCCTTCACATAAGTCTGCGGAAGACTGTCGATAGCCGCCCATTGCCGGAAAACTGTCGTATCGGGCATAAGCCTGACGCCTTTTATCTTCAACTCCCCTTTTATGAAACCGATAGACAGATCATCAAACGAAAGATTATAAAAGCCATCCGTAGCCTCTGTCGTCCGGCGGCTCAGCTCCTTTTTCAGATACCGTTCAAGCCGATGGTTCAGATACAGGTTCAGGGCAGTAAGCAACACAACCAGCAATCCGATTACCGGGAAAATATATTTTGCTATTTTCTTTTTCTGCCCCATATCTTATTATAAACGTTATCCGGTAAAGCAAAGACTCTATAAATTAAAACAAGATAACTGTTATTATGTTTAGGGTTCTAAGGCAGCTGAATGTTTTGCCATCGTATTGGCAAGACTCTGCCACCCTATTGGCAGAACTCTGCCATCGTATTGGCAAGGCTCTGCCATCAGCATGGCAAAACATTGCGTTTTAAATGGCAAAACACTGCCAAGGGAATGAAAGACCCGGTCTTATTTATATAGAGAGACTATATACCAGTATGAAGGCGGGATATACTTCATAGTTCAAAGTATAGGACTTGGCATCCGGCGTCCGGGTTTCGTAGGCGCGGATTTGTCCGGAGTCTGCATAAGTGAAAGGTTCGATATGCAAATGTTCGATAAAGTCGACATCCTGCTGCCGGATCATTTTAAATAAGGCTTCTTTAGCACACCAATAGATAAGTAAATGATTGACTTCATTAATAGAAGAGACGGAGGCATCCTCTTCGGGAGACATAAAACGGCTGCGTATCTTCAATATCCGCTGAGAATAATATTCGATATCTATACCGGCAGCGGGCTGTTGCTGCAATAAAACGGCGGCATAACCATTCGTATGGGAAATACTCAGATAATAAGCAGAGTCGGACAAATAGGGTGCACCGTCTTCATGATAGCGGATGATAAGTTCCGAACCGGCCAGTTCTTTCAGCAGGACACGGCTGGCGAACCATTCCTGGCGACGTTTCTCCGTTTTTATATGTTGAAGAAATGGTAAATAGTCCGGTTGGAGATCCAACATGGAGAGTAATTCATCCGAAGTCTCTTCAATCTTCCAGACACCCAGCAAAGGTGATGTATGTTTCAGGATGACAGGCATTATTTCTTCCAGCTAAAAGATTGTATCAACTCAATAATATCCTTCCGCAAATAATCAGTCAGGGGGGCCAGAGAGTCAGCGTTCGGCACACAATCGTAATACAAAGCCCCACGAAAGAAGTTTGAAGAACTGTCTGTCAGCATGAACTGCACAGGAGAAGCAGACTCGCCGTCGAGCAAGAACAAGGAGCCGTATACTTTTTCGTCCGGATTACTGTAAGCTTGTTCCTTCACGGCATTGGCTTGTTTGGCCTGCCGGGAAACCAACGAACGGGATTCCGTCTCAGCTGTCTGCAACGTTTTTCGTGTAACAGGCAGGTAACTGCAATACACCTTTACTCCCAAAGATGGATAAGACAGGTTGATCCATCCCTCCGGACTTCCCACCGGGGGGAGTTCTACGGTTACCAACTGGGATACATTAAACGCGTAAGGTAAACTGTCGAGAGGTAAAGGCTGATAACGGGCCTGTGGCGGTTCGATCCGAAAATAACCACGCGGTTTCGGCGTATATTCCGTACAGGAGATACACAACAGAAAAAACAGGAAAAACATACCCGACAGAATAGACTTCATCACTCCTCTCCTTTCTCTCCTGCCGGAATACGATTAAATTTCACCTTTAGTATCCGACGGTTATCCATTTCGAGAACCTGGAAACGATACTTGTCATAATCGAGAATCTCCCGGCGACGAGGGAAATCTCCTTTTATCTCCAACAAAAGACCGGCCAGTGTTTCCACATCTTCCGTCAACTTTCCGAACTCAGACGGGTCGGCATTGATCACACGGAAAAAGTCTGTCAACAGTATCTTGGCTTCGAAGATCAGGCTACCGTCTGCCAGACGGATGAATTGTTTTTCATCTTCATCATATTCATCGGAAATCTCTCCGACTATTTCTTCCAGGATATCTTCCATCGTAACGATACCGGAAGTACCGCCGAACTCGTCTACCACAATCGCCATATGTATCTTGTTGGTCCGGAATTCTTCCAGCAGGTCGTCGATCTTCTTCGTCTCAGGAACAAAGTAAGCCGGACGGATCAGGCTCTGCCAACGGAATGTATCCGGTTTTTCGATATAGGGCAGCAAGTCCTTGATATAGAGAATGCCTTTGATATTATCCTCCGAGTCTGCATACACGGGGATACGCGAATAACCGGACTTAATAATGAAATCGATCACATTACGAAAGTTGGTCTTTATCTCGATATCTTCCATATCCAGGCGGGGAGTCATGATCTCATCTGCCGTCTTGTTATAGAACTTGATGATCTCGGCCAACATTTCTTTTTCTTCAGGAATTTCGGTAGAGGTCAGTTCGAGCGCTTTAGAGAGTTCATCGACAGAAAGGTCGTACTTCTTTTTAACGAGCGCCTTGTTAATTACAGAAGTAGAAGTCACCAACACCTTCGATAGCGGGCGACAGACACGTTCGACCATATTCAAAACAGAGGCTGAACGGCGAACAAAGCGAAGAGAGTTCTTCTGTGCGTAGATCTTGGGCATGATCTCGCCAAAAAGTAAAAGAAGAAAAGTAAGTATGATCGTTTCGAGCACAAAACCTAAAACAGGCACAGCCGAAAAATTGACCAAGGCATTGATACCATAGGTACAAAGCATAACGACAGCCACATTCACAAAGTTATTTGCAATCAGAATAGCTGCAAGCAAATATTCGGAACGGTCCAGAAGTTTTCTGATAAGTGGATCTGAAGGAGAATTCTCTTCCCGGATGTCGTTGATGTCACCCGGGGTAAGAGAAAAGAATGCCACTTCTGATGCCGACACGAAGCCGGACACTAACAGCAGTATACAAGCGAGGCTTAATGCTATAACAGGACCTGCTGTTAGCGCCTGCATAGTAACCTGATCGAATAAGCCCGATAAATAATAGTCTGAGTCCAAGGGGAACCGTATTAGTTAAACAATATCAGAACGGAAGATCATCCGCACTGTTTGAATCCGAAGAAATATCCGGTTGCTGTTGTGAAACCGGTTGCTGATAAGACGTTGCCTGCGGCTGTCCTCCCTGCTGTAAACCAGCTCCGGCAGTAGACGTTCCGTCAGCCGGCCTTGTACCTGTGTTATAAAATTCGATACGGTCTGCATGAATCTCCGTAACATAACGCTTCACACCACTTTGATCGTCATAACTACGGGTACGGATCTTTCCTTCCACATAAACCCCCGAACCTTTCTTCACCCATTTTTCAACAAAGGCTACCTGGTCGCGACGCACTACAATATTGTGCCATTCTGTCCTTTCGGGCACAACCGTACCATTTGCAAGTGTGTAACCTCTTTCCGAAGTTGCCAATGGGAAATTTGCAACAGCTGCACCGCTGTCGAAATAACGAACGTCGGGATCTTTGCCCACGTTACCGATCAAAATGACTTTATTCAATGACATAGTAATAATTCTTTTAATATCTTACAAAGAAACATAAATTCGATCATTCCGGCAAGTTTCCATTTAATTTCTCTAAATAAATATGTATAAGACGTGGAACGGCATAACGTTCGATATCTTCATACGGAACAGCCAGATACGAATTCAAAGCCTCGCTGATTTTTTCTATTTCTATCCGGTAAAAAGCCGTATGCAAGACCTGATGTGACAAGACATGTTTTATTTCCGGTATATCTACCGAGACATTCAGCCGGCCGGCTCCTTCGAACAACTGCTTGAAGGCTTCCGTTTTTTGTAAACCGGCAAAGTCCACGGGCTGCTCCGTCTCGATAAGGGGAAATTCATAAAGCCCTTCCCATATATCCTTTTTACCCCGGTGCAAAAGCCAGGTCTGCCCTTTATATATAATGTATAAATAATGGAAATAACGGGGACGTGTTTTCGTTTTATTCTGCTTTACCGGAAAACTTTGTACACGGTTGGAAGCATATGCCATACAACGTTCTTTTAACGGGCAAACGTCGCAATCCGGATTTTGTGGCACACATTGTAAGGCGCCGAACTCCATGATTGCCTGATTGTGAAGTCCGGCCTTTTCCGGATTCATCACGATCCCCGCCAACTCGGTAAACTGTTTTTTTCCGCTTGTCGTATCGATAGGCGTATCGACCGCATATAAACGTGATAACACCCGGAAGACATTCCCATCGACAACCGGATAAGGTTTATTCCACACAAAAGACACGATGGCTGCCGCTGTATATTCCCCGATTCCTTTCAAAGACAATACATTTTTATATTCACTTGGAAAAACGCCCCCAAAGGTATCCATGATACTTTTGGCTGCCGCATGCAGATTCCGGGCACGGCTGTAATAGCCCAATCCCTGCCAATATTTCAATACCTCATCTTCTTCGGCAGAGGCCAGGGAAGCCACATCCGGGAAACGTCCGGTGAAACGATAAAAATAATCCATCCCCTGAGCGACACGGGTTTGTTGAAGAATTATTTCTGATATCCAGATTATATAGGGATCGGACGATTCCCTCCACGGTAAAGCCCTTTTATTCGTTTTGTACCAGTTTAGCAACATATTGCTGGTTTCCAGTTCATTTTTCAATTGCGGCATATTTGTCCTGTTTTCGTACTTTTAAAACTCTCAACTCGTTGATTAATGCAAACATACACAGATATAATGAATTGTAAGGAATCTTTTTTATTAAAAAATGGCAGGCAATTCTTTTTCCACTTAAATAAAAAGCTATATATTTGCATTCCAAAAAATTAATAGGTCCAAATCATTAATTAATTTATAGACATGACTAAAGCAGATATTGTTAGCGAAATTGCTAAAAGTACCGGTATCGATAAGCAGACGGTATTGAGTAGCGTAGAATCTTTTATGGATATTGTAAAAAGTTCATTATCTGAAGGAGAAAACGTTTACCTGAGGGGATTCGGAAGTTTCGTTATTAAGAAGAGAGCTCAGAAAACAGCTCGTAATATTTCAAAGAATACTACGATCATCATTCCGGAGCATAACATCCCTTCATTCAAGCCGGCTAAAACCTTCCTGAACGAAGTTAAGTAATTAGTAATTATAGTTTAATTTAAAATTTAGAAACAATGCCTAGCGGAAAGAAAAGAAAAAGACATAAAATGTCTACGCACAAGCGCAAAAAGAGACTGAAAAAGAATAGACATAAAAAGAAATAAGTCTATCTGACAAGAAAACTCTAAAGAACAAACTTAATAAGTGACCTTTTAAGTTTGTTCTTTGCGTATTTAGAAAGGTCTGAATTAAAACCCACTTTCAAGTGATAAGTGAATTAGTAGTTGATGTACAACCCAAAGAGGTATCTATTGCCGTATTGGAAGACAAAAACCTTGTGGAGCTACAAAAAGAGGCCCGCAATGTTTCGTTTGCCGTCGGCGATATCTATCTTGGCAAAGTAAAAAAACTGATGCCGGGGTTGAATGCTGCTTTCATTGATGTAGGGTATAAAAAGGACGCATTTCTTCACTATCTGGACTTAGGTCCGAACTTCAACACCCAACAGAAGTTCCTCAAACAGGCACTCAGCGATCAGAAAAAGATCCCTGCTATTTCAAAGGTTCAGATACTTCCCGAAATTGAAAAAGACGGAAGTATCAGTAATGTGCTTAAAGTCGGACAAGAGGTGTTGGTACAAATTGCCAAAGAGCCGATTTCAACAAAAGGTCCGCGATTGACTTCCGAACTCTCTTTTGCCGGAAGATATATCGTGTTGATACCATTTGCCGATAAGGTATCAGTCTCCACAAAAATCAAGTCGAGTGAGGAACGTGCCCGTTTGCGGCAGTTAATCCAGAGCATCAAGCCGAAAAACTTCAGTGTTATAGTACGTACTTCTTCAGAAGGTAAACGTGTTGCTGAACTCGACCATGAATTAAAGACATTAGTGAAACGGTGGGAAGAAAACATCGTCAAGGTTCCAAAGTTAAAAGTACCGTCGATCGTATACGAAGAAACGGCACGTACCGTGGCCTTGCTCCGTGATATATTCAACCCGTCTTTCCAGAATATTTACGTAAACGATGCGGATGTTTACCATAACATACGCGATTATGTCAGCCTGATCGCTCCCGGAAGGGAGGAGATCGTACAACGATATACCGGTGAACTGCCGATCTTCGACAATTTCAGTATCACCAAGCAAATCAAATCGTTGTTCGGACGTACGGTTACGTATAAAAGTGGAGCTTACCTGATCATCGAGCACACCGAAGCCATGCACGTGATAGACGTTAACAGCGGCAATCGTTCCAAAGGAAGCGACGCCCAGGAAAAAACAGCTATCGACGTAAACACAGCTGCCGCCGACGAAATAGCACGCCAGCTTCGTCTTCGCGATATGGGCGGTATTATTGTGGTCGACTTCATCGACATGGCTGAAGCAGCCAACCGACAGAAGCTGTTCGAACACATGTCTAAAGCGATGGTAAACGACCGGGCCAAACACAACATCCTGCCTTTAAGTAAGTTTGGTCTGATGCAGATTACCCGCCAAAGGGTTCGCCCGGCAATGGATGTAGATACAACGGAATCTTGCCCCACCTGTTTCGGCACAGGAACAATCAAACCTTCGATCTTATTCACCGACAATCTGGAGGGAAAGATCGACTGTTTGGTAAACAAACACAATGTGAAGAAATTCGCCCTGCACGTACATCCTTACGTAGCAGCATTCGTAAACAAGGGGCTTTATCCCCTTAGCATGAAATGGAAACTGAAATACTCCATGAGTATGAAAGTCATTCCTAACCAAAGTCTGGGTTTTCTGGAATACAAGTTTATTGATTCCGACAAGAACGAACTCGACATGATGGAGGAAAAGGAAATGAAATAAAAAAGAGGCCCCGAAGCGATAAACTTCGGGGCTTTTTTATTGCTTTCTTACGATCACCCTGGGAGGGTAAGCATAATCATTCCAAAGACGATTTGCTTCAGCTACCGTCATTTCTCCATCATAGGTACAGATACGATAACGAAGAGAATAGTCTTTGCCAGGCATTAGCTGCCAGTCTTTATATTTTGTTGGTGCGAAATTCACAAAAACATCCCCTCGGCCATCGTTTGCTTTTTCATCCCAAATCCGAAGGGGTTCTGGTGCATTATAATTATCCGGATGCCCTAAAAGCAGAAAACCGGACTGTTTATCACCGCCACAAGTCCCGGTAACATAAATCCAACGTGCTGTCGTGCCATCTATTTCGGAACGGCTCTTACCTTCAGAAGTAAGCATTATACAGTTATCCTTTGTCCACTCCTGTGTGCCACGCCACACGAAACCGCCATATCTGTAAGCTTTTATATTTATAGGTAATGAAGTTACATCCTGCAATGTTGATTCAAAATCCCATAAAAATCGTTCCGGGATATTCCAGCTCTTTACCCTCCAGGATTCATTCATTACTATTTTCTCACCGGATGCCGAAAATATATAGTGATCCAAATTTGCAGAATAACCGGCACAAACACTACCTTGAAAAGTTTTTTCCACATTCCGGGCACGCACCGTTCCTTGCTTATCTCCTAAATTCCACAAATCATAGACGTTTCCTTCATATTCAACACGTGTCCAGGGATTCCAAACCCCAAAATGATGATAATGATCTTTGGGCTGTATGGTAGTCAGGATATTACCTGATGGAGCATATGCCGGATGAATAAAACCGCTACGTTGATAAACCGTATCCACACCCGAGGGAGGATTGGTGACAGCATAATTATACTGAAGAATCTCACTCTCATTCTTTTTTAAGACTAAGGCTTTCCCTGTATCTTCTATTTTCATTACCGCAACCTCGTTGTTCCCCGTTATAGGCTCCACGACAAACTCACGCATTGTCCCGGCAGGAGTTTTTCCCGTTAGTACCCAATACAAATAAGGTTTACCGTCTTTTCCCTCCAGTAACTGACAGGCAACTTCTCTCCTTTCCTCCCCGACAGTTTCATACAAGGATACTCCCGGTCCCTTACTTAATTGATCGATAGATGAAATATCGGCAGCAACAATACAATTTATCCGGTCGTATAAACCAGCCTCCACCGTAATATGAACTTTATCTGTACCCCACAACGAAGAGAAAGCTCCCAAACAACATAAAATGATAAAGACCGATTGTCTTATATGAACTCCTGGCACACGCATGATATTTAGATGTTTTCTATTTACTTTTACTCTTTGCTATCTCTAACGCATGTGTTGTCACGTAATATTTGGCAATCATGTTCGGCACCTCCCAGTCCGGTAACTTTCCGTCCTGCAAATATTGAAGATAATTTTCCGTAACCTGGCCGAAATGAGCCTCATGTCCTACCCGGTATTTTTCTGGGATCTGAAGCTGCCATATATTGTCTGCGATCTTGTTTAAGGCAACACCGGGATATTTATCCGCAACAGCTGGAATAGCCGTTTCCAGTTCTTTTTCATAAGCAGCCAGGTCGATATCGGGCAATGCCTCTATATATAACTCTGGTTTATAGCCCTGCTCTTTCCCCTGACGGATCACCAGATCGGCTTTACTACCTTTCATAACCGAGAAATGGGTGTCGCCACCACCTTTCGGGAAAGTATAATTCCAGATAACAGAGACTTTGGCCGTCACATCCTTTATCTTATATACGATATCACCATTACAATATACTTTCAACGTATCGTTTACGACATCCTTTTTCAAGAAATCAGGATAAGCATCAGTACCAGTCACTTGTTTAAACTCTTCCGGACTGATTGAAGTCGTCCAACGGTTTGCATCGACTAATTCAATATCTTTTTTATAGTCGATGATCTGTCCGGGAAAAGCCTCCCACTGAACGAGATCCACCAGGTGAGTCGTTACATCAACAATACCTTCCCCCTGCTGAGTTACGTCAAAATACCACACCGGACGGGTCAATGGTTTATTATCCACCAGTTTAAATAAATGATGCACGCTTTCCTTGACAATAGCCGGCTCCTCCGGAGATCCTTTCAATTGTTCTCCATATACAGCCGGGATCATTGAAAGTTCACGTTGCAGTAGGGTTGTGATCTCATTCCTTTCCGTCATAATGTCATATAGCAGAATATTCTTTTGCCTGGCAATATCGAAACACTCTTCCAACAATTTAAAATTCTGACTATTGATCGCCATAGGCTTATCTGAAAGCACATTAATACCGGCTTCAAGCGTCTTCTTTATATACTCGGTCTTCTTTCCGTTGTTACCGGCCTGGATCATTACATTCCCTTTCTTTTCAGAGAGCATCTTTTCCAGGTAATCGGAACCTGTATAAACAACTTCATTCCATCCGGTCGGATTCTCTGCACGTGTATTGAATCCTTCAATACGTTTCAGGTGTTCATCCACATCAAAGCCACCGGGTGCGTACACATAAACATCTTTACAAACTTGTGGATAAGATACTTTCTGTACCAGGGCTGCATGAAAATGACCGGGATCGAGTGTTATGAGCTTGACTTCGCCCGGAGCACCGGTAAAACCTTCAGCCTGCTCTTTTTTAGAGGAGCAGGAAGTTCCCAATAAAAGTGTAGCCATGGTAAAAACTAGATAGTTTTTCATTTTATAAACGATTTAATTGATAATAGTCTTTTCTTTACATATAAATTATGCCATATTCCTTCTTATGCCACAAAGATAAAAATATATCGTTTTAACAACTGCCGTATTGTCATTATTTCTGACAGCAAAAACAATTCAGAAGCATTCATTGTTACTTTGGCATACGTTTTGTATAATAATTGGTGCAACTCGACAAGAGAAAAAGCAAAGACGAAAAATAATAACAATTAAAATATTATCGAATTATGGGAAAAATTATTGGAATCGACTTAGGAACAACCAACTCATGTGTTGCCGTATTGGAAGGTAACGAACCGGTTGTTATTGCTAACAGCGAAGGTAAAAGAACAACTCCTTCAATCGTTGCTTTTGTAGAAGGTGGCGAACGTAAGGTAGGTGATCCCGCAAAACGTCAGGCTATCACCAATCCTGAAAAAACAATATTCTCTATCAAACGTTTCATGGGTGAAACATACGACCAGGTTCAGAAAGAAATCAATCGCGTACCTTATAAAGTAGTACGCGGCGACAATAACACTCCGCGTGTGGATATCGAAGGTCGTCTGTATACTCCGCAGGAAATTTCAGCCATGGTTCTTCAGAAAATGAAGAAAACAGCTGAAGATTATTTAGGACAGGAAGTAACGGATGCTGTTATCACTGTTCCGGCTTACTTTAGCGATGCTCAGCGTCAGGCGACAAAAGAAGCCGGTGAAATTGCCGGTCTGAATGTTCGCCGTATCGTAAATGAACCTACTGCTGCATCATTAGCTTATGGTCTTGACAAGACAAACAAAGATATGAAGATCGCTGTATTCGACCTTGGTGGCGGTACATTCGATATCTCAATCCTTGAATTAGGTGACGGTGTATTCGAAGTAAAATCAACAAACGGTGATACTCATCTGGGTGGTGATGACTTCGACCACGTAATCATCGACTGGTTGGCAGAAGAATTCCTGCGTGAAGAAGGTGTCGACCTGCGTAAAGACCCGATGGCATTGCAACGTCTGAAAGAAGCTGCTGAAAAAGCGAAGATCGAATTGTCAAGTACTACAAGTACAGAAATCAATCTGCCGTATATTATGCCGGTGAACGGTATTCCAAAGCACCTCGTTAAAACATTGACACGTGCTAAATTCGAACAATTGGCAGACAGCCTGATCCAGGCTTGTATCGAACCTTGCCGTCAGTCATTGAAAGATGCAGGTTTGAGTACTTCCGATATCGACGAAGTAATCCTGGTAGGTGGTTCTACACGTATCCCTGCCGTACAGGCTATCGTTGAGAAATTCTTCGGCAAAGCTCCTTCTAAAGGTGTTAACCCGGACGAAGTCGTAGCTGTAGGTGCTGCTATCCAGGGTGGTGTATTGACTGGTGAAGTAAAAGACGTATTACTGTTGGATGTTACTCCGTTGTCTCTGGGTATCGAAACAATGGGTGGTGTGATGACTAAGCTGATCGAATCCAACACGACTATCCCTACCAAGAAATCGGAAACATTTACAACAGCTGTCGACAACCAGCCATCTGTAGAAATCCACATTCTGCAGGGTGAACGCTCTTTGGCTAAGGACAACAAATCGATCGGTCGCTTCCACCTGGATGGAATACCTGCAGCACAGCGTGGTGTACCTCAGATCGAAGTTACTTTCGATATCGATGCTAACGGTATCCTGAATGTATCTGCAAAAGATAAAGGAACCGGTAAAGTACAAAGTATCCGTATCGAAGCTTCCAGTGGTTTGAGCGACGACGAAGTAAAACGTATGAAAGACGAAGCTGCCGCCAATGCAGAAGCCGATAAGAAAGAAAAAGAACGTATCGACAAGCTGAATCAGGCTGACAGTATGATCTTCCAGACTGAAAAACAGTTGAAAGATCTGGGTGACAAACTTCCGGCTGACAAGAAAGCTCCTATCGAAGCTGCTTTGAACAAGCTGAAAGAAGCTCACAAAGCTCAGGATGTTGCAGGTATCGATGCTGCTATGGCTGAACTGAATACCGTATTCCAGGCAGCAAGCCAGGAAATGTACAATGCTCAGAATACCCAGGGCGGTGCACAGCCGGGTCCTGATTTCGGTGGCCAACAGCAAGCTAACGGCAATGCCGGTGGTAGCAAAGATGGCGGCGTAACCGATGTAGACTTCGAGGAAGTCAAATGATTCCGATAAGGATACAGATAATAAATAATAAGCAAAAGCGTACAGCTCAATGAGTTGCACGCTTTTGCGTTTATGGGGTTCATGGTTGCTATACGTTTTCTATGGGCTTTTTTATCTCTTATTTGCGACATGTTTGCGACACGTCTTATTTGGCGATAAGGTACAACTTAAATTAATATAAACCATTTAAAACGCGAAGAATATGCCAAGAGGAAATTACACCATTCAAAGAAGTTGCGAGGAGTGTGGTAAAATCTTTACTCCTCCGACATTAGTGTCGAAGTATTGTTGTCCGGCTTGTTCCAAGAGAGCATATAAGAAAAGACAAATCGCAAAAGAGAAAGAAGCGATACGCCAAGCACTGATTAGACGAATACCATCCAGCAAGGGGTATCTAACTGTAAAAGAGGCTATGCTGATTTACGGCATTAGTAAAGACGCCCTTTATCGTATGATACGGCAAGGCTCGATACCGTCATACAATTTTGGCCAACGTCTAATACGCCTTAGTCGGCAATACATGGATGAACACTTCAAAACAAAGGTAGGGAGTAGAAAGAGAAAAAAGGAAGCATTGTCCTTTGAACCCAAAGATTGTTACACCATCGGAGAGATTGCAAAGAAGTTCCATATCAATGACAGCAGTGTATTTAAGCACATACGCCGTCATTCTATTCCTACACGCCAAATCGGTAACTATGTTTTGTTCCCAAATCTGAAATTGATAAATTATATAAGTCGTTATGAAGAAAGCATTACCTAATACCAAAGTGACCGTCAAACTCAGAAGGTCGAACTACAAAGAAGAGTGGTATCTGATTATTGAGTCGTACCCAGTGTACAAACGAGGTTCAACCCGTGCAAGCCGTGTGGTAGAATCCATTAACCGGACTATATCCACGCCTGTTTGGGACAAATCGTCCATTGCACGTATCTTGCCGGATGGAACATTCAACTATAAGCCCAAGCGTGATTTGAATGGAATTATCCAATGTCGTTCAACGATAGACCAAGAGGCTTGTATCTATGCCGACAATGTGCGGAAGTTACGGCAGCATGAATACGATAGTGCCATCCTATACACTGATAAGGAAAACGAAATCGCTGCACAGAATGAGCGGAGCGAACAGGATTTTATCAAGTATTTCAATGGTATTATAAGCACACGTCATCCCAACAGTTCCGATTCGATTATAGTCAACTGGAGGCGTGTAGGTGAATTATTGAAAATGTATTCACAAGGGCAACCAATTCCATTTAAGGCGATTTCCGTTAAACTGCTTGAAGATATTAAGATGTTCCTTCTCCGTGCTCCAATGGGAGGAAATAAGAAAGGTACTATCTCACAAAACACGGCATCGACTTATTTCTCTATACTCAAAGCCGGATTGAAACAGGCGTTCATTGATGAATATCTGACCGTTGATATAAGCGCGAAAGTAAAGGGAATAACAAACATTGAGAAACCTCGTGTTGCGCTTACTATGAATGAAGTGCAAATGTTGGTTGATACTCCTTGTAAGGATGATGTTTTGAAACGTGCGTTCTTGTTCTCTATTCTCACTGGATTGCGGCATAGTGATATTCAAACTTTGAAATGGAAACAAATTCAGCAAACAAGCAAGGGTACATGGCAAGCAGTCGTAATTCAGCAAAAGACAAAAAGGCCCGATTACAAGCCAGTCATTCAACAGGCACTTCAACTATGCGGCATACGTCCAGACGATGATGAAGCACTTGTTTTTGAAGGATTGACTGATGCCTCTTGGATTTCTCGCCCGTTGAAAGTCTGGATAGAAGCATCCGGTATCAAGAAGCACATCACCTTCCATTGTGGCCGCCATAGCTATGCTTCGCTGTTACTGGAAAATGGCGTTGACATATACACCATCAAGTCTTTGATGGGACATACTAACGTCAAAACCACGCAGATTTATACGCACATCGTAAACGAACAAAAAGAGAAAGCCGCCAATACACTGCATATAGAGAATTTGGATTTATAGGTTGTGGTGGTTTTATCCACCAATGAGCACCAACAACTTATGTGATACTTGTCATATATTTACCACCGTTTACCCCCTCATGAAGCATCGGCTTTTTGAGGGGTATTTTGTAGCATAGAGGCTTTCGTAAGGAATGTGTTAGTCCCAATAGTGGTTTATTCTCCTTTTATTATGTCTTCCAATAAATTCTCGTATTAATGAAACTTAAATCTGTCAGTGGTAAATAAGTGGTTGATTGGTGGCGGTCAAGCACCTATTTAGCACCTATAAGCATCCCTATACTTTTGCGGCATAAATTTTAATACGAAGAAAAAATGGCCTATAAAGTAAATTCATTAGAGGAAATGCCGAATGCGTTGTCCTACCTGATTGAGTCCGTAGAAGCACTACAATCCAAAGTAAATGCCTTGCAGCATAAGCAGGCAAGTAACTCACCTAAGTGGATGGATATAGACGAGCTTTGCGCTTATCTTCCATCACATCCAGCCAAGCAAACGGTTTATGGATGGGTATCAACCAAACAGATTCCCGTACATAAAATAAATAAAGCGTTGGCTTTTCTGCAATCTGAGATTGACGATTGGTTGAAGAACAAATCGCATAAGACACAGGATGACTTAATGGAAGAAGCCAGACGATTTGTCGAATCTAAAAAGATTATCAGATGATGGAAATGACAGACTATTGTTTTTCATTCTTTCGCAAGCCTATTCAAAACATCGAACCGATAAGGGCGGTAGGTATTGTGGATGTGTATCGTTATATCATAGGGCATTATGCCCAACCACAAACCGAAGCCCTGCGTTTGATGCTATCTTCTCCCGAAGCTAAAAGATATAAAGCCACTCATTTCGACTATTGTACTTTTTCGGGATTATTCCGCAAGCGTAATGAGAAGGAACTGATTATGCACTCAGGATTGATGTGTTTGGATTTCGATCATGTGGATAATATAGGGGAGTTAAAACAGCAACTACTCAACCATGAGTATTTTGATACAGAACTGTTATTTGTCAGTCCATCCGGTAATGGATTGAAGTGGATAATACCTGTTGACTTGAAAGGCTGGGAACATTCCCGGTACTTCAAGGCTGTTGCCAACTGCATCAAAGCGACAGGTTTGCCATTAGTGGATATGTCTGGCAGTGATGTGGCTCGTTCATGCTTCTTACCTTACGACCCACAAGCATATATTAACCATAAATACAAAGATGATGTCGAAGAAAATATTTTCCGCCCAAGATTGGGAAAATGTCCCTTCTGAAATACAGCAAATACATACGCCAAGTATTGCCCCTATATATAATAAGGTGGAGGATGATGTGGAAAGTATTGTTCGGGAGATAGAACAGTGTGCCATTGATATAGCTCCTCATTATAAAGATTGGGTGGAGTTGGGCTTTGCGCTTGTAGATGGATTGGGAGAGAACGGGCGGGAGTATTACCACCGCATCAGCAGGTTTTACCCTACCTATCAAAGGGAAGAAACGGATAAACAATATACGTATTGTCTGCATTCCAAAGGGCAAGGCATTACTATCCGTTCTTTCTTCCATTTGGCAAATCAAGCCGGAATCTCATTGGCTCCGTTCAGTAAAGAGCATTTATCCATTTTACCAAATATCCAAAATGGTAAAACGGGTAAATGGATAAAATCAGAAGAAGAACTTCCTATATTTCCTGAATGTGTGTTTGAGCATCTTCCTCCTTTTCTAAATGAGGTTGTCAATAATTCCATTTCAGTAGATGACCGTGATACGATACTGATTGGGGCTATTGTGTGTTTGTCGGTCTGCTTTCATAATGTTTGTGGCGTGTACGATGAACGTATTGTTTATCCGAATCTATATCTATTTGTAGTGGCAGATGCCGGTATGGGAAAAGGGGCATTGACCTTATGCCGAGAATTGGTAGCTCCCATTAACCGTAATTTGCATGAACTTTCAAAGCGGATGGAACAGGAATACAAAGAAGCGATGAGCACTTATATCAAAGGTAAGAAAACAGATGGAATGACTATGCCAACAGAACCGCCCATGCGTATGCTCGTCATTCCTGCCAATAGCAGCGCAAGCTCTTTCTTGAAGATATTGGGAGATAATGACGGTATCGGACTGTTATTTGAATCGGAGGGTGACACGTTAAGTCAAACTTTGAAGTCGGACTATGGTAACTATTCCGATGTGTTGCGAAAAGCATTTCACCATGAGTTGGTCAGTTTGAGCCAGCGTAAGGACAGGGAGTATTGTGAAGTAGCTAATCCGAGAGTGTCAGTCGCTTTGGCTGGAACTCCTGAACAGGTAAGAAGATTGATACCTGATGCAGAGAACGGATTGATGAGTCGCTTTTGTTTCTATATTATCCGCTTCAAACGAGGTATAAGAAATGTGTTTGCCACAAGCGACATTTCTCAATCCAAGAATGCCATGTTCAAACTGTTGGGAGATAAATTCTGTCATTTGCATGAGGAATTTGTACGGCAGGGTAATTATTCCTTTTCTCTTCCCTCTGATTTGCAGAAACAGTTTATTGAATATCTCAGTCGTGTGAATGAGGAATGTTGTGACGAAGTGGATAACAAGATGCAAGGAGTAGTCAGACGGATGGGACTGATTGCTTATCGTATAATGATGGTGTTGACCTCTGTCCGACATTTGGATAATGTGATTCACAAATCTTCTTCTGACGAGACTGTACAATTGGTTTGCCATGAGTTTGACTATTCCATAGCCATGAGTATCTGCGACACCCTGCTTTATCATGCCGTATTCATTTATCAGAATTTGTCAGGAAATCAGTCAAAACGATTCAATGCCGATTCGCAAGAGACAGGCGTTTATGCACGAAGGAACATCCTTTATAATATGTTGCCTTACACTTTCACAAAGAAAGATTATGATGCGGCGGTTTTAACTTTGGGCGAGAATGGAAGTACGGCAAACAAGTGGATAGAAGCCTTTATTAAAGATGGCAAGCTATGCCGGATAGAGCAGGGGAAATATAGGAAGATTTTTTGAGTGGCAAGTTTGTGTTTTAGTGTCACTAAAACCTATGCGGCAAGCGGATAGAACAGCCACTCTCAAAAAATCAATTTATGAACATAAAAGTTTAGATAAGTATGAAGGATAAGAAACTTGGTGGTCGCCCAAAGTTGGCGAGCTATCAGAAACGTACCAAATGTTTTCGGGTAATGTTTACTGAGAACGACTACATTTATATCCAATCCAAAGCGGAACAGGCAGGACTGTCTGTCAATGAATTTTGCCATCAGGCAGCAATGGATTGTCAGGTCTGTCAGCGTATTAGTCCGGAAATGGTATCGGCAATTCGTGACCTTTCCGGTATCGCCAATAATGTCAATCAGATTGCACATCAGATGCACATCTATGGTTTGGAAGCAGTCAAACAACAATGCTTCTCAATCATATCAGAAGTCAGTAGAATTATCACTCAAGTAAAGAATAACTGCCATGATAGCGAAGATTAAAACAAGAGCAGATTTTGGTGGAATAGTGAATTATGCCAATGACCAAAAGAACAAGAAAAAGAGTGCCATACTTTTGGCGCACGAAGGAGTCTGTGCCATTAGCAATAAAGCCATAGCCGATTCCTTTCAGATACAAGCATCCATGCGCCCGAAAGTAAAAAGTCCGGTGAAACATGTATCACTTGCTTTTTCTTCGCAAGACATTAGCCGTTTTCCCGATGATGAAGAAGGGGATGCGTTGATGGTGGAGATTGCCAAGAAATGGATGGAACAAATGGGGATTCGCAATACTCAATATATTATAGCCCGGCATCACGACACGAAACATCCTCATTGTCATTTGGTGTTTAATCGGATAGACAATGAAGGTAATCTCATTTCTGACAGCAATGAAAGAATACGCAATGCAAAAGTCTGTCGAGCTTTAACCAAAGAGTATAAACTTTACTTTGCCCCTAAAAATAGTAAAGCCAGAAATAAAAACCGTTTGCGTCCTCACCAATTACGGAAATATAATCTTCGTTCATCAGTTCTTGACGCACATGCAAATTCTCGTTCTTGGAATGACTTTATTAGTACGCTCAAAGGTCAAGGCATAGATATGCGCTTTAATCATGCTGAGAACTCTGATAAAATTCGTGGTATATCCTTTTGTATGGATGAATTTAGCATTGCAGGATCTAAACTTGACCGTGATTTGAGCTTCAACAACCTTTGTACTATGTTGGGTGATGTAGCTGCGGAACTGATTATTCAACCTCATCAAGCCATAACTTCCAGTGGAGGTGGAGGAACCAACAATGAACAAGGCTGGCGGGATGATAAAGACAAGGACAACCAAAGAAGCGAACCTTTTTATAAACCTTCAAAACGTAGAAGATAATGAAAGAAGATGTAATAGCTGCAAATCTTGCGAATTTGCGCCAAAGTATCAATGAACTGAAAGAGTGTATTGAAAAACAGAATACCATTGTTTCTAAACCGGAACAATCTGTAAAAGTGGACTTTGACGAAAAGACCATTTATAATGGAGTTGCCAAAAGCTTCTGTACTTGCTGGAACGAAGCCTTATCTGTGGTAAAGAAACATATCTGGAAACAGCAACCAGACACATTGAGACCGTAATTTGAACTCTGTCCAAAAACAATTTACTTTGCATTATGGATAGAAACAGTCAAGAGTACCAGTTAAT
>NZ_JADNBB010000022.1 GCF_015550595.1 Parabacteroides goldsteinii | reverse complement strand
TCGTGCTCTTCAATCAACTTATTTAGTCGATTAGCTTCATTTAGTCTTTCCTTTTCCATGACTCAGTTATTTTTAATTTAGCTTTTAATATCAACCGGTACTTTCATACCTGATAAATCTTCTACGTATTCAATGCCGAATCCCACTCCGTTTTTCAGGATGATATACGCCATTGCCAAAATACCCGCTTTAATGAAGTTATCGGCATGAACAAGTAACTTTTTATCGTTGTCATAGAACTTCACAAAATAGGTTTTATCCCCGTTTCTGATAATGTGTCTTAGATACGACTCCTTATCAAGTTGAGCATGATCAACTGCTTTGACAGTTTCCATTTTAGCTTTGATGTGATCCGGCAATGCTTCCTGCGCTGACGGATCGAAAGTGATGCATTTCGTTTTATCCATGACATTCGTTATTTTTTACTGTTGAATGTATTTTTCTAATTCGCTCCGCTTGATGAAAAATGCGCATGCTAAGTATTCACCGGGTAAACCTGTTTGAATCTGAAGTTTTGCATCATCTCCCATCGCTTTCTCTGTTCCAAAACCAACAATACTGCCGCGTGATTCTTCACTGACATTAATCAGCGTAGTTGTCATACGTAATCCCTGATTATCATCTTCTGCCATTTTTTATGGCGTCCAATACTTTGGCTCCTCTGTTGTTGTCCATATACTCGTTATTTTTTATTGTTGTACTAATTCTAACTCTGATTCAAAAAACTCCTCGAAATACATTTTTCCGGTGGGATAATGCAGCATGACGCAATATAGATTTTCTTCATGTGTCCCATCTTTGGTTTCAACTAAGGCATTTTCTTCTACAACTTCAGCGATAACGCCTACTTCCGATTTATGTCTCTCATTTGTACACCAGACATGCTGCTTGACTTGATACATTGTTGCCATATTCATTCGTTATTTTTTAATTATGTATTATTAGTTTATAGTTATTGCTCATGACATAATCTCCTTCCTTTCTTTCATAAATAAATAAGCAACATATTTTTACTTTTATTACAATATCAATCTCATTCCACGTTTTTTCTAATGGATAGCAAGATTTTTTCTTTAAATAAAGAAGATCTTGATATATTTTTGAAAGATATAAGTCAAATACATGATCTCCTATTCTTTCTTTAATATCAATAATCTCTTTATAAGAATTCAATCTATAGGTGGTAAAATCGTTCATGTTTCTATTTCTATTGTTCTGAATTCTTCTATGCACTGTAAAATTCCCTTTAGTTTATATAAAGGTATTCCATAACATTTACTTCTTGTAAAGTTGTATAAAGCTGATCTTGAAAGTTCGTTTTTTTCCATAAAAGAAAAGAACAACTTTTTTGTTTCAGCATCGCAATCATCCCAAAATGAGACAATTTTTTTTCGAATTGACTCTTTTTCTTTTTTCATATTCTGTATTCCTTGTTGTAAATTCCTATATTTGTAACACAAATATAACAGAAATAGAACAAAAGTGTAACATTTTAACAACAAAAATGTCACATAAAAAAAGTTAACGAAGCGTTTGTATAATGAAAGTGTTTGATGCAGAGAAATTTAGAGTAAAGATGGAGTCTTTACTAGGAGGGCAATATGTTTCGCGTTTAGTGGAAATAACGGGAACTAATAGAACGACAGTGAGACGCTGGGTTGTAAAATCTCCAGATAATCCTCAAAAAGGTCCGTCGCCAAAGTTTCAAGATATTATATCAAAAAAAATCAAGGAGGAATTTGGTATATCAATAATGTGGAGAGAATTTATGAATCCACTCATTGATGAAGAAGAGCAAAAATTAGATGATTCTATATTTAAACCAGATGCTTTTGATCCTTATGAGGAATTATTGATAGCTAAGAAAAAAATTAATGATTTAACAAATACTTTATACTTGAAGGATCAAGAAATTATCAAATTAAGATCTTTGTTGAACAAAAAAGAAATTATTTATTGATAATCTTATTTATTAGTTTTAATATGTATTTATTAACACAGTCTTATATCTTGACAATTAATAGATTATGATATAAGATGTCTTGTAATTTAAATAAAATCGGAACTGATTCGGAACTAATCATCTGTTTTCTGTATTAAAATGGAGATGGTAACGTGTTGATTATTAATATAGCATTAAATATATGGCAGTGGGGTATAAATCCCTCGCTTTCCGCAAAAAGGTAGAAAAACGGGTAGGCATCCATTTATAAAGCGATGCCTACCCGTTCCTGGCTTGTTTATAGCTTCAGTGCTTCCAGTAGCTTGTCGACAGCTGCGGCTGCTGTCGGCTCACTTTTCAGTAGTTGTACAAACTTGCTGCCGATAATGGCACCAGAGGAATTGGAGGCTGCTGCTTCGTAAGTAGCTTTGTTGGAGATACCGAAACCGACCAAACGCGGATTCTGCAGATTCATTGCGTTGATACGGCGGAAGTAGGCCTGTTTCTGATCGTCGAAACTTTGTTGTGCTCCGGTGGTGGCTGCACTCGATACCATATAGATAAAACCGGAAGTATGCTCGTCGATCAGGCGGATACGCTCTTCGGAAGTTTCCGGAGTGATTAGCATGATCATTTTCAGATCATAGCGGTCGGCTGTCTCTTTGTAGTCGGCCATGTAATCGGCAAAAGGCAGATCGGGGATGATCACGCCGTCTATACCAACCTCTGCACACTTCTTGCAGAATGCCTCGAAACCGAATTGCATGATAGGGTTGAGATATCCCATCAGTACCAGTGGCATTTGAACTTCTTTCCGTATGTCTTTCAACTGGTCGAACAGGAGGTGGAGCGACATGCCGTTGCGTAACGCCTGTGTAGCCGCCTCCTGGATAACGATACCATCAGCCATCGGGTCGGAAAAGGGGATACCCACTTCTACCATATTGATGCCTTTTGCCTCCAACTCTTTCAGAATGGTTACCGTATCGTTTAATTGCGGATAACCGGCTGTAAAGTAAACGGACAGGATGCCGTTTTTCTTTGTTTCGAATAAATTTGTAATGCGATTCATATCCTTGTCTTTTTATTATTTCTTAATCTTATCAATAAACGTTTTTATCTTATCCGCATCCTTCATGCCCGGTTCGGTTTCAAACCCACTGTTCAGGTCGATACCAGCCAGTCGGGGATGCCGGAAATTCACGATGGCGTCTGCGCTGTCGGGGTTGATACCACCACTGAGCAGGAACGGTGTGTTTCCTTTATAAGAAGTGAGTACCGACCAGTCGAACTGTTTACCTGAGCCACCATAACCGTTGCATTTGGTGTCGAACAGGAAATAATCGGCACGTCCTTCATATTCGGAAGTCGGAGCCAGGTCGTCAATCGAGGCGATAGAGAATGCTTTGATAATTGTATAGCCACGCTTTTGGAGTGCGTAACAGGTGTCCGGTGATTCGTTGCCATGTAACTGTAAGTAGTCGAGTTTATACAGGTTGGCTGTTTCCATCATATACTCGGGAGTTGCATTGACGAAGACACCGACTTTTTTCAGTTGACGATTGATAGTTGGCAGTTGACAGTTGGAGGAGTGGTTGTTGTCGGTTTTCTTTAAACTGTCATCTGTCAACTGTCCACTGTCCACTGAACCAAATCGCCTTGGCGATTTGGCGTAAAAGATGAATCCCATCCAGTCGATTCCTGTCGCTGCTACCTGCCGGATATTTTCCGGGTCACGCATTCCACATACTTTGATCAGCATGGCAGATCTCCTATGAAAGCAGACAGGGTATCACCCGGCTGCCCGGTTTTCATAAATGTTTCACCGATCAGGAAACCACGGAAACCAGCTTCCCGAAGACGACTTACTGTTTCTGTATCGGAAATGCCGCTTTCGGAAACCAATAGAGGAGAAAGATCTTTTTCTCGGACTATCTCCTGCATCTTTTCTGCCAAATGGAATGAATTAGCGACATCGGTGTGGAAGGTTCCGAGATTACGGTTGTTTACGCCCAGCATGTCGATATGCGGATTCAGATATTCCAGTTCTTTTTCGCTGTGGACTTCCAGTAGTGTTTCCAATTGCAACGTATGTGCCAGTTCTGCCAATTCAAGGCATTGGTCCGGAGTGAGGCAGGCGGCAATTAATAATACGGCATCGGCTCCCATGACACGTGCCTGGTAAAGCTGATACTCATCTATGATAAAATCTTTTCGCAGCAGTGGAATATCGACCAATTTGCGTGCCAGGCACAGGTCACCCAATGAGCCGCCGAAGAATTGCGGGTCGGTAAGGATGGAACAAGCAGAAGCTCCGACCTCTTTATAAGCTGGTATTATCTCTGCAATAGCCGCATCCGGATGTAACCAACCTTTGGACGGACTTTTACGTTTAAACTCGGCGATGATTCCCGAAGAGGAAGCCGCCAGCGACGCACGCATCGAATAGGTGGTGCGTTCAAGCCGTTCGCCGCCTAATGCCAGTAACGTTTGAAGGCGGACGGCCTGCTTTTGCCGTTCTACTTCAATGCGCTTGTTGGCTATGATGTCTTGTAATATATCTTTCATAATTAATCGTTTAGTGAAATGAACTTCTTCAATGTTGCCAATGCTTTACCGCTTTCCAGCGACTCGCGTGCCTCGGTGATGCAGGTTTCAATCTTCTTTTCCGGGCAGATCACCTGGATGGCGAAGGCGGAGTTGGCAATCACGCAGTTCTTTTGTGCCGGGGTTGCCGTATTCCTCATTACGTTGTCGAATATCCGGGCGGCATCTTCTACGGTTTGTCCGCCGTCGAGATCGGCCTCGGTACAACGGGAGAAACCTAACATTTCCGGAGTATACAATTTTTCTTTTTCCGGCATAGCTACCTTAAACTCAGTCGTCAGGGATATTTCGTCGAACCCGTCCAGACTGTGAACGACAGCAAAACGTGTTCCGCTTTCCTGATATGTATAACTGTACAGACGAAGCAGCGGTAGGTTATATACACCCAGTAACTGATAAGCGGGCATCACCGGATTAACCAGCGGGCCGAGCATATTGAAGAAGCTACGTACCCCCAGACTTTTGCGTACCGGAGCGACAGCCTTCAAAGCGGGGTTGAACAAAGGTGCATGCAGGTAGGCAATGTGGCAGGCTTCCATCGATTCGCGAAGTTTGTCGATACTGTTCGTGAACTTAACACCGTGTTGCTCCATCACATTGCTGGCCCCACTCACGGAAGTAGCCCCATAGTTGCCATGCTTCACCACGTTGTAACCGGCTCCTGCCACAACGAAGCAGGAGGCGGTGCTGATATTGAATGTGTTTTTGCCATCGCCTCCGGTTCCTACGATGTCGATCGGTTTGAAATCGGCCAGGTCGACCGGTACACGCATTTCAAGCAGTGCTTCGCGGAAACCGGATAGCTCTTCTACGGAAATGTTACGCATCAGGAATACCGTGATCAAGCTGGCTATCTGTGAATCGTTATATTCTCCGGCTGCCATCTTTTGCAATATCTGTCGGGCTTCATCCCGTCCCAGATACTGATGTTCGAATAATCTGTATAATATATCTTTCATTGTGTTATGCTTTTAACCAGTTTTCAATAATGCTTTTTCCTTTCGGAGTCAGCACCGATTCCGGGTGGAACTGAATGCCCCTGACATCATACGTGCGATGACGTAAAGCCATGATCTGTCTTTCTTCCATATCTTCGGCTGTTATTTCCAGACAGTCGGGGAAGTTATCGCGCGATACGGCCCATGAATGATAACGTCCGGCACGAAATCCAGGTTCAAGACCGGCGAACAAAGGTTCTTTCGCTGTTACCCGGATATCGGAACATACGCCATGATGAACATCTGTCAAGTTAATAAGAGTCGCCCCGAAGGCTTCGCCTATCGCTTGTTCGCCCAGGCAGACACCCAGGATACTTTTGGTCGGGGCATACCGGCGGATCAGTGGGAGCAGGATACCAGCTTCTTCGGGGATACCGGGCCCCGGTGAAAGCAATATCTTATCGAAACGGTTTACTTCGTCCAGTGATATTTTGTCGTTGCGGTGTACTTCCACTTCTGCACCCAGCTCCTTCAGTATGTGTAGTAAATTGTAAGTGAAGGAATCGTAATTGTCGAATAATAATATTTTGCTCATAATCTTAGTTCTTTAAAGTTGCTGCCAGGTCGATTGCTTTTTTCAAGGCTCCCAGCTTGTTGTTTACTTCCTGAAGTTCACGTTCGTCGTTGCTTTTGGCAACGATGCCGGCGCCAGCCTGATAATATAATACGTTGCCACGGCTTACGAATGTACGGATGGTAATAGCCTGGTTCAGATCACCGTCCAGACCGATAAATCCGATACAACCGCCATAAGCGCCGCGGTTATGTTTTTCGAGATCGGTGATCAGTTGCATGGCACGCACTTTCGGTGCACCGCTCAAGGTTCCGGCGGGGAAGGTATCTATATAAGTCTTGACAGGATTGCTATTGCTGTCGACTTCTCCGCTCACACGGGATACGAGGTGGATAACGTGACTGTAATATTGTACTTCTTTATAGAAATCAACCTGTACGCTGTGGGCATTGCGGCTCAGGTCATTGCGGGCGAGGTCTACCAGCATCACATGTTCGGCATTTTCTTTCGGGTCGGCCAGCAACGCTTCTGTACGCTGTTTGTCTAATGCCACATTTCCCGTGCGGAAAGCGGTTCCGGCAATGGGGTCGATGCTTGCGTGTCCTTCTGTCACCTTACAATGTGTCTCAGGAGAAGAACCGAAGATGCGGAAACCGCCGAAATCGAAATAGAACAGATAAGGAGAAGGATTGACACTTCGTAAGGCACGGTATACCTTAAAGTCATCCCCTTTGAATGGTTGTTCGAAGCGGCGGCTCAATACGATCTGGAAAACATCGCCGCGCATGCAGTGTTTGATACCTTCGCGAACCATTGCTTTGTATTCGTCTCCGGTGATAGGAGAAGTTTCCGGACCTGTCGTCTGGAAGTTATAGGAGGCATAGTTGCGGTTTTCGATCAGTGTTTCTATTTCCTGCAGGTTGCTCTTTTCATCTTCCTGCAATAACTCGACTAATGTCAACTCATTTTTGAAGTGGTTGAATACAAGGATATACTTATATAATATGTATAGCATATCAGGCGCATCGTTTTCTTCGTGGTGAGCTTCCATGACCGGGATGTTCTCGAAGTAGCGGACAGCATCAAAAGCTGTGTAACCGAACAGGCCGCATACTTTCTTGTCGGTTCCTTCAATACTGTAACGGCCGAGGAAGTCATTCATCGCATCGGCAACGTTGTAACTTTCGGTGAGTGGAGTAACTTCGCGGTTTCCGTCGGGGAAAGTGGCTGTACACTCACCGTTGTTGATGCCGATACTTGCCAGCGGACAAAGGGCGATAAACGAAAGACTGTTTTCATTTCCGTGGAAGTCCGAACTTTCCAGTAAAGCCGATTCCGGATAGATATCCCGTACTTTCAAATAAATACTGACGGGAGTGTGCAGGTCGCCTAAAACCTGTTTGCTTATAGTTTTGAAATGATAATTTTTCATCGGTTACTTTCTGTTTTTATATTCAATATATGTATCCATATCCTTATCTCCACGTCCGGAAACAGTCAGTACGACCACATCTTCCGGTTTAAAATCGACCTTGGCGAGTGCCCCTAAGGCATGTGCACTTTCCAGTGCCGGGATAATCCCTTCCAGACGGGTCAGTTCGAATGCAGCTTCCAAAGCTTCGTCATCATCGACAGCCAGAATGGAAGCCCGGTGGGAAACAGACAGGTTTGCATGGATCGGTCCGATACCCGGATAGTCCAACCCGGCAGATATTGAATAAGGTTCTTCGATCTGTCCGTCTTCACTTTGCATCACCAAAGTACGAGCTCCGTGGATAATACCCTTTTTCCCCAGTTGGATAGTGGCGGCGCTCATTCCTGAGCAGATTCCTTTTCCTCCGGCTTCAGCCAGTACGAGTTTTACCCGTTCATCGTCAATAAAATGATAGATCGTTCCTGCGGCGTTACTTCCACCTCCTACACAAGCAATCAGATAGTCCGGGTTTTCGCGTCCTTCCTGTTCGAGAAGTTGTTTTTTTATCTCTTCACTGATTACTGATTGCAGGCGGGCAACCATATCGGGGTAGGGATGAGGTCCAACAGTCGAACCAATGATGTAATACGTATCGGAAGGATGACAACACCAGTCGCGGATCGCCTCGTTCGTTGCATCTTTTAATGTCATATTACCGGAAGTAACGGGGACAACCGTTGCACCGAGCATTTCCATTTTTTGCACATTGGCATGCTGGCGTTCCACGTCGGTTTTACCCATATAGACGATACATTTCATATTCATCAGAGCACAGACGGTTGCGGAGGCAACACCATGCTGTCCGGCACCTGTTTCGGCGATGATACGTGTTTTACCCATGCGGCGTGCCAGTAGGATCTGGCCGATCGTGTTATTGATCTTATGGGCACCGGTGTGATTCAGGTCTTCCCGTTTCAGATAGATCTTACAGCCATACTTTTCGCTTAGCCGTTTAGCCAGGTAAAGGGGAGAGGGACGGCCTACATAATCGCGCAACAATTGGTTGAACTCCTGCTTGAAACTCTCGCTTTCGAGTACTTCCAGATAAGTATTCTGTAATTCTTCCACACACCGGTGAAGTATCTCGGGAATATATGCCCCGCCGAACTCACCATAATAACCGTTCTTGTCAACTTGATACGTTTTCATCTTTTTGCTATTTTATTTTAGTTGTATTCCGTTTGCTTACAAAAGAAAAAAGGTCTGTCGCAAGTGCGACAGACCTTTCTATGATATCTTTCTCTAGTATATACACAGGACTGCGTTCCTTACGACCGTTTGAGGAGTAAAGAGCGCCACCACCAAAATGTATTTACTATAAATATTCTCATCTTTGTTTTTGTTATTACGGCAGCAAATATAGATATTCTCTGACAAACTGCAAATGATTTGATACTTTTTTTGAAAATATTTTATCTCTGCCTGTTTTGAATAAATGCTGTATCTTTGCCGCATGAAACAGACAGACGAATTCAGGTTATTTGTAAAAGAACATGCCGGTGACGATTTGACACGGTTACTGCTGAGTGCTTCCCGTTATCCTTCGGTGGATGTTCCCTTTGCAGTCGAACAGATTGCTTCCCGGCGTCAGATCAAAGACAAGCTACCTGTATGGTATACGAATGACGCCTTGTTGTTCCCCTCCAAAATATCGGCGGAACAATGTTCGTCCGAACAAACTGCTTTATATAAACAACGGTTGGTTGAAGAAAGCGATACCTTGTGCGATCTGACCGGAGGTTTGGGAATCGACAGTTATTATCTCTCCCTCAAAGCCCGTCATATCACCTATATAGAACGCTTCCCCGCTTACTGTGAGGCAGCACGCAATAACTTTTCCGTACTTGGAGCTGATAATATCACTATCGTGGAAGGAGACAGCACGGAATTGATTTCCCGCGTGCCTGAAATCTGTATTTTCTATATCGATCCTGCCCGCCGTGGTGAAGGCAATAAGCGTGTTTATGCCTTACAGGATTGCGAACCGGATCTGCCGGCTCTTTTGCCCGAATTGTTCCGTCATGCTCCCAAAGTAATAGCTAAACTGTCTCCGATGGCAGATATTCAGATGACGCTGGATTTATTGCCGGGAACAACAGCTATACATATACTCTCTGTAAAGAACGAATGTAAAGAACTTCTTTTTGTTGTAGAGCGCAATGCGGAAGTAGAATCACCCGTTATTCATTGCGTCAACTATAATAGTAATGGACGGGAAGAATCTTTTGTATTTACATTGCATGATGAACGCCGGCAAGAGTTACATTTGGCCGGCCTGATAAGAAAATATCTCTTTGAGCCCAATGCTTCCCTATTGAAAGCCGGAGCTTTTAAGAGTGTGGCAGCTCGTTTCGGTTTGGAGAAACTACAAGTAAGTAGTCACCTTTATACCTCAGACATACCGGTAGACGATTTTCCCGGTAGGCGTTTTGTCGTAGAAGAAGTTTATCCCTTTTCCGGAAAACTGTGTAAGAGGCTGGACAAAGAGATTCCGCAAGCCAATATCACTGTCCGCAATTTCCCGTTATCCGTTGAGGAACTGCGTAAACGTACAAAGATAGCGGATGGAGGAGATGTTTACCTTTTTGCTACTACCATAGTTAACGGAGACAAAATATTGGTTAAATGCCATAAGTTTTAGCATCGTAAGCTTTCTAAAGTCTTCGATCGACAGATTTTATTTTTATATTTGCGACTGTTAAATCAAATACATGAAATGATACAGAAAGATTCTTACACTTCTGCGCAATTGACCGCGATGGTTGTACTGCGATTATTTATTGGTTGGCATTTTGCCTATGAAGGGTTGGTGAAGATCCTGAATCCAAAATGGACTTCATTGCCTTATCTGATGGATTCCAAAGGTTTTATGTCAGACTTTTTCTCCGGATTGGCTAGCGATCCGGCTATGATGAACATGGTCAATGCGCTGAACGAATGGGCATTGCTGTTGATTGGTCTGGGGCTGATTACAGGTGCTTTCAGCAAACTCTCTTCTATCGGGGCAATGATATTGCTTGCGTTTTATTATCTTTCCCATCCTTCTTTCATCGGTGCACAATATATGATGCCGTTTGAAGGTTCCTACCTGTGGATAGACAAGAATCTGGTCGAGATGGCTGCACTGGCTGTGCTGCTGGCTTTCCCCACCTCACATATTATCGGGCTGGATCGTTATCTGAAAAAGGCGATCCCCTTATTGTCTAAACTCAAACTAATGTAATATCATGGCAACAGAAAATAACAATAATACTCCGAAAGAAAACAAAGGCCCCGAATCGGAAGGCCGGCGCAATGCCCTGAAAACATTGGCTACCATACCCGTGTTGGGAGCATTGGGCTATGGCGTCTATAAGAAACAGCAATACGACAAAAAAACGAAAAGTCTGGGTAGCTCTTTCCGTTTCGATAAAGAACATTATATGATCCCCGCCCAGCCGGACGGAAAGAAGATACGTATCGGGATGATCGGTTTCGGTATCCGCGGTAAGCAGTTGATGCGTGCCGCCGGTTTCGCCGAACCATCCTGGATCGACGGACTGATCGAAGGGGCAAAGAACGACAGTAAGGACAAGCGTTACGAACAGTTCCTGCAACAGGACGACCTGAATATAGAAGTAACCGGTGTATGCGACATCTTTGATGTATATGGCGAAGCAGCTGTGCTGGCAGCCTCCAATATCCACCGCGAAGGATCGAATGGTACTTTTGGTAAAGCCCCGAAGCGTTACAGAACCTATCAGGAACTGTTGGCGGCCGACGATATCGACGCTGTTATCATTGCGACTCCCGATCACTGGCATAGTACGATGGCGATGGAAGCGGCTAAAGCCGGCAAGCATGTGTATGTAGAGAAACCTCTTTCGTGGACAGTTCCCGAAACTTATAAGGTACGGGAAGTCGTGAAAGAAACAGGTATTGTATTCCAGTTAGGCCACCAGGGACGTCAGACCGACAGTTATATCCGTGCCAAAGAGATCATCGACAAGGGGCTGATCGGTAAAGTATCCCTGATCGAAGTATGTACCAACCGTAACGACCCGAACGGAGCCTGGGTATATCCGCTGATCGACGGTGCTTCCCCCGAAACGATCGACTGGAAACAGTTCGAAGGGCCGGAAGAACGTATCAAGGAATATACCGACTATATGACATCTAATAACCTGCAACGGTATATCGGTCCTGATCCCCGCGACAAGTTCAGCCTGGAACGTTTCTTTCGCTGGCGTTGCTGGTGGGATTACAGTACAGGATTGAGCGGTGACCTGTTGACACACGAATATGATGCGATCAACCAGATATTCGATGTCGGTATTCCTCACTCGGCAACCTCTTCCGGTGGTGTCTATTACTTCAAGGATGGCCGTACCGTGCCGGATGTGTTGCAGACTACCTTCGAATTTCCGGACCGCGATATGACGATGTTGTACAGCGCCACACTGGCAAGCAACCGTCCGCGTGGTAAAGTCATTATGGGACACGATGCCCAGATGGAGCTTTCCAATACGATCACCCTGAAGGCCGATCCGGCTTCCGAGATCTATAAGGAGAAGATCGACAAGGGGATCATCAAACCGAACGAACCATTCTATACCTATGTGCCGGGGCAAAACTCGGTGGATGCCATCACGTCGCCTACGGAGTTGTATTTCGCTCAACGCGGTCTGCTTTATACGTATGTAAGCGGTAAACGTTACGATACGACTCACCTGCATATTCGCGAATGGTTGGAATGTATCCGCCAGAACAAGCAACCCAGTTGTAATATCGATGCCGCATTCCAGGAAGCCATGACCGCCCACATGGGAACCCATGCTTATCTGGAAGGACGTACGATGTACTGGGATAAGGAGAAAGAAGAGATCGTAAGGGGATAATGGTAAAAGCATTTCATGTCTCAGGCGTGAAATGCTTTTATCTACATAAATAGCATAATAATCAACTGTGCCGATATCACCCTGATAAACATGGATAGGGGATAAACCGTAGCGTAGGCTACCGAAGGTTCGTCGCCTTCCACTGTCGTATTGGCATAAGTCAGCGCCATAGGATTCGCCATACTGCCGCAAAGCATTCCGACATTATGTGCATAATCGAGTTTGAGGAATTGGGAGGCGATAAAGCCGACTATCAGTATCGGTACGATGGTCAGCAGGAATCCCAGTCCGATCCATAACAGACCTTCCGTCCGGAATACCGTTTCGAAAAAATGAGCTCCTGAATCGATTCCCAGTCCCGCCAGATAGATCACGATACCCAATTGACGCAACATCAGGTTGGCACTCATTGTTGTATAAGTTGTCAGATGAAAGCGTGGACCGAAGGCTCCCATCAGGATACCGACAATGATCGGGCCACCGGCAATACCCAGTTTAATAGGAGTAGTCATCCCCGGCAGTATAATAGGCAGCGAACCAAGCAGGACACCCAGCGAGATACCGATAAATACGGCCAGCAGGTTCGGGTTGTCCAGGCGTTTGATCTCATCACCCAGTATCTTTCCTACATTATTAACCGCATTTTTTTCACCGACGATCGTCAGGCGGTCACCGATCTGCAAGCGCAGATTTGTATCGGCTATCAGGTCGATACCGGCACGGTTGACACGGGTGATATTGATACCATACAGGTTACGCAGGCGGAGCGATCCGAGCTTTACGCCGTTCACTCGGTTACGGGTCACGACGATACGGCGTGAGATCAGTTGCGAGTCGATTGCATTCCAGTCTATATCTTCTTTGTTCCAGTCTACATTTTCTTCTTCTCCGAAAAGGACTTTGATCGTTTCTGTGTCTGATTTTTGGGAGATGATCAAGAGGTGGTCGTCCTGGTGGAGGATCGTATCGGAGGTAGGAATACTGACTTTCCCGTTGCGCCATACCCGTGAGATGACAAAATGTTTCTCCGTCAACTTCATGATATCCTTGATGCTTTTATCGTAGATAGCAGGGTTGCTGATATGGAATTCGGTAATGTTGGGTTTAGAGTTATGTTTTTCCTTTTCGTCCGGTAGATTTTTATTGCCGAATACTTTCCGTAGCAGGATAATAGCCATGATCACGCCTACAACGCCCAGAGGATAAGCCACGGCGCAAGCCAGTGCCATGTCGGTCACTTCTTTATAATCGGCAGGATTCACCTGTAGTAAAGCCTGTTGGGCAGCTCCCAATGCCGGCGTGTTGGTTACAGCCCCACAGAGTAATCCGACCATATTGGGTAGCGAAACACCTGTGGTCCAATGCAGGACAAGCGTCATGATCAACCCTAGCAAAACAACGCCCAGCCCCATCATATTCATGGCGACACCGCCTTTCTTCAGTGAAGAGAAAAAACCCGGGCCGACCTGTAACCCCAGGGAATAAACAAACAGGATCAAACCGAAACTCTGTGCAAAGTTCAGCATATCCTTATTGACTACAATCCCGAAGTGTCCGGCCATGATTCCGGCAAAGAAAACAAAGGTGATACCCAGTGATATACCGAATATTTTCTGTCTTCCCAGAAACAGTCCCACCGCAGAAACCAGTGAGATTACGATAACAGCCTGCAACATCGTCGGCTCAAAAAAAGCTTCCTGCAACCAATCCATATCCGTGTTATTTGTTGAGGATGCAAAGATAGGGCTTTATTTTGATAACAGGCGAAATAATGGAGTAATGTGGGAATAGAGGAATGGGGTGGGAACAGGAAAATGTAAAAGGGCAGGTTTAGAACCTGCCCCTACAAGGTTGGTATATATTTACTTGCCGAATAACTGTACTTGTAATTTCTTTTCCGGGCTGACAATCATATTGTCTATCTGATAGCTGACCGACTGACTGCTTTCATTTTTAGGAAGAATAACCAAGACCGTTTCTCCTGCCGGTACTTCGATCGTTTCCGGGTAGCCATTGGCATTTTTGTCGATTTTCTTTAACAGGAAAGGGACATCTGTGTGGTTGACGATGCTCTGGTAAGAACGTTCGGGAGTGGTGTGATGGATCGGTTTCACTTCGATGGAGGCCTGGAAGAACTTCCGCAGCAGGTCCTCTTTTCCCATCAGGGTATCGTAAAACCATATCAAAGTACGGCGGTCGAAGAGCGCTTCACGGATTCCTTCAGTTGTGCGGTCTTTTGATAGGACAAGCGTCATCGGACGGTGGCCAGTGGTGCGGAAGTCATATAAACGTTCGATTACGTCGTGTATGTCGGTGTTACAAAGCAGGGTCAGGTTCTTTTCGTTCACCCAGTTCAATGCCACCGGATACCATTCGAACTCGTTGAAAACCTCGATACCGTTCAGCCAACCTTTTTGGTAGAGTGTCTCGTGCACTTCGTGCCACTGGATAGAGTCGACTCCCCATCCCGGATGATTCCACTGGATGAAGGCTCCCTGGTTGTGTGCTTCTTCAATTGCTTTCATATAATCCTTTTGGTCGAGAGCATTCACATCTTTGACGAACAAAGCATTCAAATGGCCGGGAGGCATCGAGCGGGTGATTTCACCCCCTTTGATAAGGATGATTTCCCGGCGTGCTGCTTCCTCCCGGGCCAGGTCGAAAGAGTAATTATGATTACCTTTTTCGATGGCCGGGCGTGCCGGTTGTCCTTCGATATGGTCGGTGATGGCAATCGCATCCAAACCTTCCTCCCAGGCTTCCTGCACCCGCAGGGTCGGCCAGACGATACCGTCGGAGAAGATGGTGTGGATATGGAAGTCGCATTTCAACAGGTTGTACCCGTCGATCTGCGGCAGGCGAATCTCCTTGCGGGCCTTTACCCGTTCTTTTCCAGCTTTAATCTGTTTGGGCAGTGCTTCCTGCGCATTTGCACATATACCTGCCGCCAATAATGATAGTGCGATCAATACGTTTGTTGTCTTCATATTATATTTTATATTACCTTATTAAATAATTCTCTATTCTCAATTTTCAATTCTCCTTATTCCCATCCGAACAACTGCGGAGCTAGTGCCGGATTCAGTTCCATTTCGTGTTTGGGGACGGGACGGTAGTAGAACTTAGGTTCCTGAAACGTGCCGATATCTTTGATGGTCAGAATATTACCTTTTGTGCCTTCCGTCAGGTAGACGGTCGCGTTCGTGTCGTCGATCGTTCCGGTTTTGTAGTAGACTAGCTTTTTGCCTAATGAGTTGCTCTCTTTATCCGCTTCGGCAGGGATGTCCTGTGAAGAAGGGATCAGGTAAATATCTTCGATGCCGTCTCCGGTCAGGTCGAACTTGCCTAGAGAGGGGAAGTAGAGACCTTCAGGTTCTTTTTCCAATAGCTTTCCGGCTTTCCAGCGCATCAGGTCGTCGTAGCGGAAACCTTCGAGGGCCAGTTCGACACGGCGTTCGCGGCGTATCTCCTGCAGGGTGGAAGAGATATTCGGGAAGGCTTTCTGCATGACCGGATCGGCTGTCGGGTTCAGTTGCATGGCAGGGAGGCCGGCACGTGAACGGAGCAGGTTGATTGTTTTGTTCAGGTCGTCCTGTGTCAGTTCGCCCAGTTCGGCACGGGCTTCGGCATAGGTCAGCAACACTTCAGCATAACGGAGTACCGGATAGTCGATGCCCAGGTAATAGTCTTCGTCCTTATTGTTGATAAAGCCTTTGATCTGGTGGTAACCCGAGAAGTTCTTGTTTAGGTTCTGCACATAGATACCTGCCCCAGGTGCATAAGTCATCGTGTTGATCAGCTCCCATCCCGGCCAGGCGAGAGTCTGCCACATACGTGGGTCACGGTTCTGGAACTCTTCGACGAACTGTTTGGTCTCGTAACCCGGTTGGGCGGAGTAGTAAGAACCGTCTTTCATCAGGTACGACTGTACCAGGTCTTTGGTCGGACAGGGGATATAATTACCGAACATAAAAGCCCAGAAGCCATTTCCCTGTATCTTCCTGTCGAAGTAGGTCGCCAGAATGATTTCCGGGTTGATACTCAGGTCGGAACTTTCGAACAAGGTGTGATAATCGTTGTCTATATCCCCTGTCGTGTAGATGCTGAAACCTCCTTCGTTCATGATCTGAAGGGTAGCGTCGGCAGCCATTTTCAGGTAAGTGTCGGCAGAACTTTGCAAGTTCAGCTCGTTGTGATACTTACGGTAAGTACCCTCATATAAGGCATGACGCGCCATATAAGTGAGGACAACCCATCTATCTACGGCACCGATCTCCTGTCCGGTCTTTACATGTTCGGCGGCAAACTGATAATCTTCGAATATCTTCTGAACGACAAAATCCCTTGAATCGCGCGGCTTGTATAAATCTTCATCTGCGGTAGTCAATGTCTTGTCGTACCAGGGGACATCGGAGAAGCGTTTCACTTTGTCCATATAGAAACGGGCACGGAAGAAGCGGGCAACCCCCTGATAGTGGGCTAGTACATCTTCGGCTACGGCCGCCCTTTCGCAATTTTCGAGGAAAAGGTTGATCGTGCGCAGTTTATCCCATTCCCAGTCGGCACTGACGGTCGTCGAATTGGGGTTGGTCGAGATCATGATATTCTTTACTTCCACCACGTCCGTCGTAGCCTGGTTATCTGTGCCGGCATCCGCCGTATAATTGTTGAAGTTGGGGAAATTGTAGAGGTTATAGCAGTACATTTTCAGGTCCTGCTCCGTATTGAAGTAACTTTCCACGCCGATTTCCGTTTGCGGTTGACGGTCCATGAAACTGTCGTTGCAGGAGGTCGCTACGAGGCAGGCAAGGATCGTTGCCAGGGAATATAATTCTTTTTTCATTATTTCTCTTTTAAATAGTTAGAATGTCACATTGATGCCGAATGAATATTGGCGGTTGAACGGATAGACATACCCGTAGTTGGATTCGTCGGTCACAGCCTCGGGATCGAAATATTTCTTCAGGGCACTCCATTCGAATATATTATCACCGCTGACGAACACACGTACCCGGCTCAAGTGTGCTTTTTGGGTCCATTCGGAGGGCAGAGTATATCCCAGCGTGATGTTTTTGATACGCAGGTAAGCACCGTTCAATAGATAGTTGGTCTGAGGAATAGCCAGCCCCATCGACTTATTGATATCGGTTCCCAGGTTCTTGTCGGCCAGCCAGGATTGGAGCACCGGATAACGGGCATTTAGATTTTGGTTAGCCAGCCCGGCGGCGATATACGACTGTGAATGTTTGGCCATATCCACATCGCTGTCGGTTGTCGGGCGGTAGAAGTCGAACAGATGTTCGGGACCTCCGGCATAGGGTTGCTGGTAGAAGCCCCAGTATAGGTAACTGACCGGGTAATAGTCGCGTTTGGCAATCCCCTGGAAGAAAGCGGACAGGTCGAATCCATTCCATTCGGCATTCAGGTTGAACCCGAAGCGGAAACGGGGCGAAGAATTGCCGATGATGCTCAGGTCGCCCGGATCGTCTACGGTCGTGTTTCCTTTGGTAATCTTCTTGTCGCCGTTCAGATCTTTGTATTTCGGCCATCCGTTGACGATCTCCAAAGCACCCCAGGGGATGATCGTCGACTGGTCGAGGTTCTTGATCTCCTCTTCACTCTGGAAGAAGCCGTCGCTTTGTAAACCCCAGATCTCGCCCAGTTCCTGCCCTTCGTAATATTGGGTCAGGCTCCGGGTCGGATTGTCGAAACGGGTGATCCAGGAGCGGTTGTCGGACAACATGAACTTAGCTCCCCAATTGAAAGGCTTGCCGTCCAGTTGGAACTCGTCACGGTAACCCACGGTCAATTCCCAGCCGGTTGTTTTCATATCGGCCGCGTTCTCTTTGGGTTCGCTGGCTCCCAGTACTCCGGGAAGCTCTTTTCCCAGGGTAAGCATCCCTTTGGTATCGCGACGGTATACATCGACGGTGGCTGTCAGCTTATTATCGAGGAAAGCCAGGTCGAGACCGCCGTTAAGAGTACGTACCTCTTCCCAGGTATAATCAGGAGAAACCAATGAAGGGGGAGTGACTACCTGTTGCAGCTTGCCGTTAATGATATAACTTCCCCGTTTCGAGCTCATCGCCGGGATATACCCGTATTCCCCGACCAGCTGATTACCCAGTGAACCGTAGGAAGCACGGAACTTCAACTGGCTGACTGTCTCCCTCAGCGATTCGAAGAACGGCTCTGCATCCACACGCCAGGCGGCGGATGCGGAAGGGAAGAATCCGAAACGTTTCTCTTTCGGGAAACGCGAAGTACCGTCGTAACGCCCGTTCACTTCGAAGATATATCGGTTGTCGTAGGTATAATTGGCACGGAAGAAGAGTCCTCGTATCGCCCAGTCGGCATACTGTTCGCTGACGAACTGGTCGCCCGACGAAAGCCCGATGGACGGAAGCGAGTTCGAGATGATACCTTCCCGTTCGGCCTTATACCAATTCCAGCGGTTGTATTCTTGGTTGAATCCGAGGATACCGGTTACATAATGTTTGTCGAACGCCTTATTGAAGGTCGCGAAGAGTTCCAACACGCTGTAAAAATCGTTGGTCGTACTTTTGTACGCTTTGCTGTTGCCCAGTTCGCGGATGTCGTTCGGGCCGTACCCGATGGTATATTTGTTCTTGAACCAGTTGTAATCTTCATTCCCTTTCATAAAGGTGAAGTTGGCATTTACCAATAACATCTTTTCCAGGAAGGACATTTCTGCGGAGAAAGTGCTCTGCAAGCGGTTGTATTTAGTCGTTTCCTCTCCGCCGTCCACTAGCTGGGCCATAGCGATACCGGCAGAGTTATTCGCCCAGGTACCGTCTGGGTTTTTATCCCAGTCGGTAGGAGCGAGGTCGTAGAAGATACTCATGTTCGAATCGCCGATTCCTTTCTGCCGGATGCCGTTACTGTCGATATATGGTTCGCCGCGACTGGAAAGATAACTGGGCTTGATGCGGTTGGTCGCCACGAACGATGTATTGTTCGATAACGTCAGCCAGTCCCACACTTTGTAACTCACCTTGGCACGCATGCTGTAACGGCGGTAGTTGTCGTTCTTTACGATCCCTGCCAGGATACCGTTCTCATCGTCGACACCTCCGGAAAGGTAGAACTTTGTTTTCTCCGTAGCTCCGGATACCGACAGTTGGTGGGTATTACTGAACGTATTTTTATCCAGGAAATAACGTGTCCAATCGCGGTTTCCCATATATTCCCATTGTGTTTCATCCAGCGGATTGAGGCGTACCGGATCGGTACCGTCCGGGTTGTCGGAACGCTGGCGCGCCCATTCGAGGCGTTCGTCGCTGGCGACGTGGCCGGAGCTCCAGGGAGTGTTCAGTACGGCAATGTTTTTCAGTTTCAGGTAGATATAAGGGTCGGAAGTCTTGTTAGGGAGGATGGAGGGGCGTTTCCAGGCAAAGTTATTGTTGTAGCTCACCTGGATACGGTCGGTGTTACCCTGTTTGGTCGTGATCAGGATCACACCGAAGGCGGCACGCGCACCGTAGATGGCAGCCGAAGAAGCATCTTTCAGTACGGAAAGGGTTTCGATATCTTCCGGCAACAGGCGGTTCAGTTCTTCGGCATCCGAAGCGACCCCGTCGATCAGGATCAGCGGACTGCCACCATTGATGGAGGCTTCTCCACGGATATTGATCTTGGCAGCCTGTCCAGGTTCGCCACTTGTAAAGTCGATGTTGAGGTTGGGTACCATTCCCTGTAATCCTTTGGAAATGTTGGTGATCGGACGGACTTCCAGTTGCTTGGCATTGATCTGGTCTACCGAACCGGAGAGATTCACCTTCCGCTGTACCCCGTAGCCGACAACGACCACTTCTTCCAGTTTCTCTGCATCATCTTCCAGTACGATATGGAAGTTTGTCTTTCCGTTGACTACTACATCCTGTGGTTTATAACCGATATAGCTTACCGATAGGACAGCATCGGAGGGGACAGCCAGGCTGAAATTCCCGTCGACGTCGGTAATCGTTCCGTTACCACTGGCTTTTTCCAATACGGTCGCTCCGATCAGTGGCAGGCCGGTAGCATCTACAATGGTACCGCTCACTTGTATTTTCGTTCGCACCTGATGGGAGATGGCTACCGGTATGTCGTTTCCGGCAGCAGCGCAAAAAGGGGTAAACAAGCTGCAGGCCAATATTCCGGCCGGTACTAAGAGCACACGCCTTACACGCGAGTCAGAAGTAAAATTTGTCATAAATTTGTTTCTTTTTGTTGCCGCAAAGGTAAAAGCGTGGAATTACGGAAATGTTGCGGTCATTTTTCATTGCAGAGACAATTCCGTCTCTTCTCTGTTACAAAAAAGATCTTATTTAAAGCCTTCGAGAGGCCGGATATATATGAATTATCTTTTATCTTTGAATACTCATTTAATGAAAACAAGAAAAACAAACGATGTCTTTAAAGATCATACATACTGCCGACTGGCATCTGGGGCAGACCTTCTTCGGTTACGACCGGGAGGAGGAACACGATGCCTTTCTGAATTGGCTGGTCGATACGCTGGCAGCGCAGCAGACGGATGTCCTGTTGATTGCCGGGGATGTATTCGACGTGGCTAACCCGTCTGCTGCGGCCCAACGGCGTTTCTTTCATTTCCTGAAGGAGGCAAACCGCCGTAATCCGCACCTGCAAATCGTTGTCATTGCCGGAAACCATGACTCGGCAGCCCGGTTGGAATCTCCCATCCCTTTGTTGGAAGAATTGAATACCTCTATCGTCGGGATCATCCGGCGGACGGAGACCGGAGAGATTGATTTTAATTCCCTGGTGATACCTTTATATAATAAGGAAAAGAAACGTGAAGCCTGGTGCCTTGCCGTTCCTTATCTCCGGCAGGGGGATTATCCGGCTTCGGAAGAAACACACGATACCTATATTGCCGGTATCAACCGTATGTACCGCCAATTGTATGACTATGCCGATGCCAGGAGGCAACCCGGCGAGGCGTTGGTCGCTATGGGCCACCTGCATGCTACCGGAGCCGAGTTGTCGGAGGATGACCGAAGCGAGCGTATCATTATGGGGGGGCTGGAATCCGTCTCTTCCGATACATTCGACGAGGGATTGGCTTATACTGCCCTCGGTCATATTCATAAAGCGCAACGGATAGGAGGCAGGGAGAACCTGCGCTATTCCGGCAGTCCGCTGCCGATGTCTTTTTCGGAGAAGAACTACCGTCACCAGGTCGTTGCCGTTACGATCGATAACGGATGCCTGTCGGAGGTCGAACCGGTGCCTGTCCCTTTGCTTGTCGACTTGCACCGGATTCCGGAGCAGCCCCTTTCACCGGAAGAGGTGGTTACCCGGCTGGCAGAATTGCCTGCCTGCGGAGAGGAAGAATCCGAAAGTCCGAATCGCTGGCCATATATCGAAGTACGCGTTTTACTGACCGAACCCGATCCGGGATTTCGCCACAGGGTGGAGGAGACGCTTGCCGGTAAAGCGGTCCGTCTGACCTCTATCGTTCCGTCTTACCCGAAGCGGAAGGAGGAGGATACCGCCCGCCCGTTGTCTTACAGCGATCTGCAACGGATCGATCCGCTGGAAATGCTCAAACATGCTTTTACCGGCAAATATGGCGGGGAGTTGCCGGAGGATATAGAATCATTGTTTAAGGATGTAATGCGGGAGGTTTCTTTATGAAAGTATTAGCGATACGGGGCCGTAATCTGGCCTCGCTGGAAGGTGAGTTTGAAGTTGATTTTACTGTCGAACCTTTGTTGTCTGCCGGGATCTTTGCTATTTCCGGACCGACGGGGGCGGGAAAGTCTACCATATTGGATGCCATGTGCCTGGCTTTGTTTGCCCGTACGCCGCGTACGGACCAGGCGAAAGAGAACAACGTGAAACTGCGGGATGTAAACGAAGAGGTACTGCCGCAAAGCGATCCCCGCTTTTTATTGCGCAGGGGAACGGCTTCCGGTTATGCGGAGGTCGATTTCCGGGCTTTGAACGGACACCGCTACAGGGCCCGTTGGTCGGTCGGACGTGCCCGCGACAAAGAGAACGGACGTTTGCAGAGTCCCCGCGTTACATTATATAATATAGATAAGGAACAGGAAGAACAAGGTACACGTTCTGAATTACAATCGCGTGTAGTCGAACTGATCGGCCTGACGTTCGAACAGTTCACCCGCTCTGTCCTGCTGGCACAGAATGACTTTTCCACCTTCCTGAAAGCGGAACAGGGAGAAAAGGCTTCGTTATTGGAAAAACTGACGGGTACCGAGCTTTATTCTTCTATCTCCCGGCTGATCTTTGAAAAGAATGCGGTAGCCAAAGAGGCTTACGACAAGATACAAGCCCGTATCCAGGGAATCGAACTGCTTACGGAAGAGGCGGAGCAGGAATTGCAGGCCCGTCTCAAAGAATCGGAAGCTGCCTTGTCGGTCCTTGAAAAGGCGAAAGTGGAACAACAAGCCTTACAGGAGGCCGTAAAATCTACTACCCAGCAGATCGATACCCGGCGGGAACAACAAAAGGAGGCTACCGGTAAGCTGCTCCGGGCTACGGAGCTTTTGGATACAGCCCGCAAAGAGTATGAACGAGGTATTCAGGACGAACAACGTTCGGAAACTGACTTTAAGGCCTTGCAGCAGGAATTGCAGCAGGCTCGCAAACTCGATGTACAACTGAATGAAGCAACCCGTTCGGTGAAAGAAACGGAAACCCGCCTCCGCGATGCGCTCCAACGGAAGAAAGAAAGTGAGGATAAATTGAAGGTTGCCCTGACTAAACAGGAACGAAGCACAGCGGAGATCGCCCGCCTGACCGATTGGCGGAAGCGTTATGCGAGTAAGGAGAGCATTGCGGAACAACTATCGGCATTGTTGTTGCATCTGGATGCTGCTTCGGCTGCGCGGCAAACGTTGGAAAAATCCGGTAAAACAATTGCCTCGATTCGTCAGACGACCGAACGTCTGGTCATGCAGCTAAAGAGTGTACAACAGACTGCCGGGACTAAACGAACGGCTCTTCAACAGACGGAAGAATCTATCCGTTTGTTGGAGCAGGAATTGAAAGCGCAGGATCAGGAAGCATTGGAGAAACAGTTGGAAGCTGTTCGTGCGGAACGTGAGAATCTATTGATCGAACAGGCACGGCAGGCTGCCAGCGGTGATATAATGGAGTTACGGAAGAAGTTGCAGGAGGGAAGCCCTTGTCCGGTGTGCGGAAGTACGCATCATCCGGTAATTCACACACCCCCTGCCCCCGGCGATCCCATTACTGAAACTATTGCCGCTTTGACCTTGCAACTCCAGCAGCTAACCACCCGTAAAACGGCTTATGCCGCCAGTGAAAAACAACTGAACCAGTTACGTCAGCAGCTTTTGCAACTACATAAGGAACTGACGGAGGCCGAACAATCGCGTACGGACATCCTCGGACGTCAGAAATTGGCAGAAACCCAGATTGTCCGCGAAGAATCCATCTGTGCGGAAAGTAAGGAAGCGCTTAATAAATCTCTCTCTGCCGCCAACCGTCTTTTCGGAAATGATGAATGGCAGAAGGGCTGGCAGCAAGATCCGGACTCTTTCCGAGATACGTTGACGACCTTTGCCCGTCAGTGGCATGAAAATACAGAACGGTTACAGCAACTGCAACGGGAACAAAGCGCCCGGAAAGCGGAATGCGAATCCTTTGCCTCTTTCCTCCCTTCATTAACAAAAGAAGTAGAGGATGCCACCCTGCGGTATGAGAAAAACCGGACGGAACTGTCCGCTCTGCAGGCTGAACGTTCGAAATTGCTGTCCGGCAAGCCTGCCGATCAGATAGAACAGGAATACGGCCGTCGTAAAGAGGAATTAAAAGAACGCCTGAAACGCCTGCAAGCCGTCCAGACCGAACAATCGGGTATCGCCGACCAATTGAGAGGTATCTCCGAACAGATCGCTCGTGATCTGGACAAAGCATCGGAAGATTTACAATTTCGCCGGAAAGCATTGTCCGACTGGTCCGAATCATGGAACCGGGAACATGAAGGGGAAACGCTTGAAACATTGTTGCCCCGCGTCACCCAGGAGAAAAATGAGTATGCTTTCCGTCTCCGTTCCAATACTGAGAATAAACAGAAAATAGCCAGCCAGCAGAAGGAACTGGAGGAATGTCGTCGGGAAAGTGAACGCTGGGCGAAGCTGAATGATCTGGCAGGCTCGGCCGATGGTGCTAAGTTCCGCCGTATCGCCCAGGGATATACGCTCGATGTCTTGCTTAACTATGCAAACGTACAATTGCGAGACCTGAGCCGCCGTTATCGGTTGGAGCGTGTTCCTGAAACTTTGGCTTTACAGGTGATCGACCGTGATATGTGTGATGAGATCCGTACCGTGCATAGTCTTTCGGGAGGAGAGTCATTTCTTGTTTCTTTGGCATTGGCACTCGGATTATCGTCTCTTTCCTCCAACCGGATGAAGGTCGAGAGCTTGTTTATCGACGAAGGTTTCGGCTCGTTGGATGCCGACACGCTCCGTATCGCAATGGATGCCCTGGAAAGCCTGCGTACACAGGGACGTAAGATCGGAGTGATCTCGCACGTACAGGAAATGACGGAACGCATTCCGGTGCAGATACGGGTGAGTCGGGCAGGGAATGGAAGGAGTTATCTGGAAGTTTTGTAAAATGATAAAAAAGAGACAGACCCCAAAGTCTCTTTCAAAAAAGACTTTGGAGTCTGTCTAAAGATATAATCGAATTGATTTAGATTTGATTGAAAATATATCTATAATCTAATAAAAGTCGATTATTTGAAATCCAAACCTAAACCGAATTCTGTTGTTACCGGCCAATTCTGAGGGAAGTTAAGTAGAATCATAAATGCAGCACTTGCTTCTTGCGGAATTACTTTTGCTGCAACCAATAGATTCCATAATTTGATAATATCTGCATTCATTCCTTGTGTTGCATCCAAAGTTTTATCAACCATGAGAGGGGTCAACGCTTCTTTATCAAGATACATATGAGTTCTTCCTTCTTCTGTTATGACATTCATAGGTATACCGTTATTAGTCCAGTTTAATAACATTTCAAATGTATCATCGCTGATAGAGCTAAGATCGAGACCCGGAACAAAATTACTTAACATCGCTTTGATGGTAGCAGGATCTCCTTGTAATATGCTGTTAATAATTTCAGACATACCACTTGCATCAGAGCCCAGTACTTGTGAAATTATAGCTGTAATATTTAGCTTAACATACAGTTTGTTGTCTTTAACGAACCAGTGAGCCAGATTTTTCGGTGAATCCAACCATCCTTCGGAAGGTATCATTGCCTGTACTTCTTCTGCTGTTGGCGGGGGAGTACCCATCATTAATCCCCTAATAATGTCTGGGTCGAACACGATAGAACCTTTATGATAGCTGGCTGTAATATTACCATCAGTTTCAAGTGTTACCGTTTTTAGTACTTGGGGCATAAGTAGGCTACCAATAGTTCTAAGCATTGGGGCTACGGCTCCTCCGTTACCTTCTGAAACCCAGTTACAGTACATTCCTCCAGTTAATACTATTTCCTGTCCTCCTACTGTTCCTGTCGTATAATCAGCCAAACTGTAAGTCTTAGCCCATCCATTCGGATCATTCATAACCACAGTCAGTTTCAACGTCATGACTTCGTCCTTTACAGAACCGGTATATTCTACGTTTGCATTGGTGGTCGTTGCAGTTCCGGAGAATTCGCCTTTGGTAACAGTGATATTAGAAATTGTCGTTTCGTTTTCACCGGGGATTACATTCTTTAAAAGAAGGCTTCCGTTTGCTCCGCTTGTCGCAGAGAATTTCACTTCTTTTCCTGTCAAAGTCATTTCACCGTATGAGAATGCCAGCTTGTCTCCGCTGTAATCGCCAACCACCTGTTCCCAGCTGTTGTCAACTTCTTCTTTTTTCTCATCATCGTCATCGCTACATGCTGTAAATAGACTGAAAGAACAAATCAGTGTAAGTAGATACAGTAATTTTTTGCTCATAATAAAGTAATTTAATTAATAAAAAATCAGGCTCATTTGAACCAGGACAAATTAACGGCTTTCTTCGTTAACAGACAATTGCTATTTTAAAGAATGAATGTTCTGTATTTAAGAATTAAGCTTAATTACTCTTCAATGATCACACGGAATCCCACATTGAACGGACATTGCCACGGATAGTAGGGTTTACGGATGGACGAAGTGGAATACTTCGGACGTTCGCGCCAGGAGCCGCCGCGTACGACTTTCTGTTCAGCTTTCACAGGATTTGTTTTTTCTTTAAGCGGATAAGGCATATAGTCGGAGCGGGTCCATTCTGCCACATTGCCATTCATGTCATATAATCCCCAGGGGTTCGGTTTCATGGATGCCACATTAGCCGAGATCAGATGATGATCGTTCACGTTCAGCTCTTTGGGTAAGAAGTCCCAGAACTCACGCATCGGGTCGTTCGGACGCATCGGTTTGGGGTTTACACCCGTAACGGCGAGATCCACGGTGGTGCTGTCTGCCAGGTTTTCATACGGACCGAAGTTTGCCTGACGGTTGCCGAACCAAAAATCACCTGCCGATCCGGCACGGGCAGCCCATTCCCATTGTGTCTCTGTCGGAAGGGCGATCCGGCATTGATTTTTCTCTCCCAGCTTCCGGCAGAACTCGTTTGCTTCGTCCCAGCTGACACGGATTACCGGTTGCTTGGGAAGATTGGCGGCATAACCCGGAGTGGTATGATCTTTCCAGGTCTGACCGATGAAACGACTGTCGTGTTCGGGGAACAGGGCACAGAACTGCTCATTCGTGATCTCTGTCGTGCTCATCCAGAAGCCTTTCCTGACTTGCGCCTTGAAAGCCGGAGCTGCGGAAGGTTCGTTGTTGTCGCCCATCGCGAATGTTCCGGCAGGTATCCATACCATGTCGAGCGTAATACCGGGGGCTACAGTCAGCTTGCGAGGGGTTTTGTTGTCTGCCTGCTGTTTCTGCACGGCTTCTTCCCGGTTGAAGGGGAAACCTTTGACCCTGACTGTTTTTACTTTCTTCTTATCTTTCGAAGGAGCGTTGCCGTCGGATGAAGTGGCAGCGGTAGTTCCATCGACTTCTTTACTTTCCCTGTTTTTCAGCCAGGTGGCATAGTCCTTGATTTCCTGCTGCCAGTCCACGCGTACGCCGCTGTATTTCTCTGCCAGCTCCATACGGCGTTCAACTTGGTTCTGAGGAGCTTCTTTCTTTAAGTCCAGTTGGGTGAAAGCTCCGAAATAAGGAGCATTCAGGTCGATCCAGGTATATAAGGTCTGCATATCCTGTTCGGGAACTTTTACACCGTGATGTCCTGCCTGCAGGATACGGATCAATTCGCTGTTGTTGGCATAATATTCATAAGGGCGGAGCACGTAAATATCCGACTCCGGTCCCTGACGATAGACGTACGGATGAAGATTCAGATAACTTTGGTCGTAATGACGTTCGAGTTTGGTCAGGACACCTCGTTTGTAGGTGACCATTTGATCTTTGCGGAAGTCCGGCTGGGCTACCGTCCCGTTATGGCAGGAGACGCAGTTGCGATCGAGTACCGGTTGCACTTCCAGGCGGAAAGTAAACGGACGGATGCCTCCTACGGGTGATTTCAACGCATGCGGATTGATTGTCGAGGCGACCGTGCGTTTGGGCATGGCGATTGTATTCTGGTCTTCATGACAACCCGTACAGGAAACGATTTCGCCGGGCATACCCGTTAGCCAGCTTCTCATCCACTGGATGGCTGCTCCGTTTTTATCCAGCGGCTGGATAGAAACAGGGGTGTTGGCCGGTATCTTGAACATGACGGAACCGTCTTCTTCGACCGGAACTGTACCGAGAATACGTTTGATATCCCACCCGCTCTGGATACCTTGTGCATCGTGGTCGGATGGAGCGAGGATATAGGCATATTCATAGGCAAAGATACGGAGTGCCTTGATAGTTCCGCGGGGAACCCCCTGTGTGCCTTCGCCTTCATAGATATCTTGTATGAATACGGTCGCTTCCTTTTCTCCCGGTTTGATCTTGGAGGGGATGACGGGAGGTGTTTCTGTTTTCCTGAGCGGGATAGGGGCGGTGAGGCCTTCGCCCTCCTGTTCAATAATCAGGGTGAGATTGTCGAATACATCGACCAGGTAAATGCCCCAAAGCGAATCCGGTCCCGGCTTACAGGCAACCAGGAAATACTTTTCATTCAGCGGATAAGGTTTCATGAATTGCGGCCATACGCCTTCCACCAGTTCGTCTTTAATGATCGGGACGATCGGGCGTTTACTGAACGGCAATTCCTGTATCATCCCTTTTTCTTCTTTGCGGCTCTTGGCCGGATCGAAGATGATTAGCCGTCCGGAACGCGCAGTTCCGTGATGTCCGGAGATAATACCGACAAAACGGCTGTTGTGTTTGGATAACGGTTTCATATCGAACGTACTGTTAGGGAAATAGGAGCCGCTACCGTAAAGGGCTTTATTCTCTGTCCCGTCCGGGTTCATGTGCATCACGATACGGGAGAAATAATGTGTCAAGTCGGTATATTCCCAACGGGTATACATCAGGCGGCCGTTTGGAATGACGATCGGTGACCAGTTCCCGTCCTGGTCGAATGTCAGGCGGCGTATGTTTTTCGTTTCCGGATCATAAGAGATGAGGTTGGCGACTACATCATCCCCATGCACACAGGGAACACCGTTGTAACCGATATTGCAGGTAGCAACCACTTTGCCGTCCGGCAGATAGTTGGCATCACAAAATTCCAGGTCCGGCTCATCGACCGTTATCTTTTGGTGGAGTCCGCTTCCATCTGTGTTCATTTCATATATCTGCCATTTCCGGTTTTCGTCGAGCGAAGAAAAGAGCAGGCGGTCGGCATCCCAATGCAGCTGAATGTCAGAAATGGGAACGTCCGCAGTCGGTTTATAGAGTATTTTGCTTTGAATCTCTCCACGTAGATTGGAGAGATGGCAGATTTCGGCATCATATCCTTTGCGTCTGTTGGAGAAAAGGGAGTTATAGTTGGCTGTGGATGTACCGAGTGACGGTCCCATGGCTTTGTGTGCTTTATCGCCTAGATGGTAGCGGGCTATCAACAGGTTATCGATATCCAGCAGGGGGTTAGCCAGGATGATTTCCCGTTTGAGGGCGAGCAGCTTTTCTGCTTCGTCGATTGTTTGCAGGCTTGTGTCTTTTGCAAGATGCTGATTTACCCGGGGCAATAAAGATTCCAGCTCTTCCAGTTTTTGATAGAGTCCGGGAGCCTGGTCACCCAATGATGATTTTGAGTCATCCAGATATGCACGGATGGCTTTGGGATTTACCCAATCCACTTGCTCCTGCAGGCGGTTTATTTGTACTTGGCGCAACGAGTCGGCCTCAGTGGTTGCTTTACCCCATACGGGAAAGGTTAATAAAAGTGAGAATAAATAGAGTTTATATCGCATATTCATGATATTGTTTTAATGTTATTCGATTATTTGTATACAAATGTATAGGTTTATGTGTACGAAAACATATAAAATCGTATCAAATGCGATCATTATTATCTCTGTTACTGTCAATCGTTAAAAGCTAATGATAAAAAGAGGTTATCCGATTGATTATTCGGGTAACCTCTTTTCAATATTAGTCGGTATCAAACCTGTTATTTATTTTCCCAGCCTTGATTTTGAACAAAATTTTCGTTCATAATTAATTCTTCTTTTGGAATAGGCCAGTAATGAATTTCCTGTTGAAATCGCGTAACCTCATAAACCTGGCTTTCGTTTTCAGATTGTTTTTTGAAAAAATCCCCTGCCATCGTATGAATGACAGGGGATAACTGGAGTTTATTTATCAGATAGCGTATAAAATAAGGACAGTGAATTTTCTTTTAGAGAGACATGTATCCGGTAATCTCCAAAAGTATAAACAGCATTCAATATTTCTCCGTCTACTTCGATCTCTTCACCTGAGGCATCGGCTTCCTGTAAAGAAACTTGTTCTAAAAGGTTGGCTGCCCAGTAACGGTGAGCCGGTAACAGACGTTCGTAAGATGTACAGATATTGTTCTTCATATTGAACAAATAAGAAACTTCGAACAGACGGCCTAATTCATCTTCTTCTTGGTAAGTCATGGTGAAGAGTGTATCGGTCTGTTGGATGTCCTTGATGCGTTCTTTGTTATCTGTCGTATATTGCAGGATCTCTTTATCTGTTTTTTTCAGCCATGTTTGTGAGAAAGCGACCTGGCTGCCTAACAGCAGCAACAGGCCTATCATTAATTTATTCCACATAAAATTCAGCGTTTAACGGGGTTGACTTAGATGAGTTTCCGGCAAAGAGGAAGAACTTTCCGGGCTCTACAATAAATTCATTTTTGTCGTTATACATACCGTAAGCACGACGATTTACTTTGAAAGTGACTGTCTTTTCTTCACCCGGTTCCAGAGTAACACGTTCGAAACCGCATAGCTCTTTTTCAAAACGGGAAATGGAAGATGTTTCATCATTCAAATAAAGCTGAACCACTTCGTCTCCTTTTATGGCTCCTGTATTTTTTACTTTGCAGGTTACGGTCAGGGTATCGCCATCAGAGATCCGGGTGGTTGCCGGTTGAAGGTCGCTGATTTCAAAAGTTGTATAACTCAGTCCGTAACCGAATGGATAAAGTTCACCGTCCACACGGGCAAAACCTTTGCCGGTAGCATTCGGCTTGAAGGGGAAAGCCCAAGGGATTTGTCCGACTGACTTGGGGAAGGTTGTAGATAGTTTACCTCCTGGATTGTAGTCGCCGAATAATACTTCGGCTACGGCTTGTCCGGAGAATTCTCCCGGATACCAGGCTTCCACAATGGCAGGCAGGTTAGCGTTTTCCCAGTTCAGGGTAACCGGACGTCCGTTGAAGAGGACCAGTACGACAGGAGTTCCGGTTGCCTGTACGGCACGTACCAGTTCTTTTTGTCTACCCGACAAATCCAGGTTGACACGGCTTCTCGATTCACCGATCGTACGGAAATCATCGCCTACGTAAACGATGGCTACTTCTGCTTTTTTAGCTATTTCTACCGCTTTGTCGATTTCCTCTTTTTCTTTATCGCTCAGTTCGAAGAACATTACATCGCTTTGCGGGAAATTCTTGTCTCTGACATTACATCCTTTGGCATACATCAGGTTTACGTTGTCTCCCAATAAGTTCTTTAATCCTTGCAAACCTGTTATTACATTCGGATTGTGTGAACCGTAACGGGAAGTCAGTGATTTCACTTCGTCGGCTTGTGGGCCGATCACTGCAATATTCTTGATATTTTTCGATAAAGGAAGTGTATTGTTCTCGTTTTTCAGGAGAACGATCGACTCGCGGGCAGCACGAAGGGATACTTCCCGGTTCCTATCACTGTTTACCACTTTATCGGCCAGCTTGGTATCTTTTACATACGGTTCATCGAAAAGTCCCAGCCAGAACTTGACATAGAGTACTTCGCGGACGCGCTGATCCAATGTCTTTTCGTCTACCAATCCTTTTTTCAGAGCGTTCCTCAATGTTTCGATAAACACTTCCGATTCTTCAAAGAAGGTACGGATGTTCAGGCCTGCATTCAATTCGCTTGCAACAGCTTCTTCGGGGGTGGAAACGATATGATAGAAATCGACATTCTTACCGATAGACCAACTGTCGGATACGATATATCCCTTGAATCCCCACTGATCACGCATCAGTTCTGTCAGTAAATAGTGATTGGCACTGACGGGAGTCCCGTTATAATCATTGTGTGAACACATGGTTCCCAAAGCCCCGGCTTCTTGAAAAGCAATACGGAACGGTTCCAGATGTAACTCGTGTACTTCCTGTGGTGTGGCGTGAGGGTCTGTTCTCGACTCGCAGTCGCGGCCACCTGCCGGCACACCGTAAATGGCAAAATGTTTCGGAGTAGAGACAACCCGGTTACTTTGGATACCGAGTACTTGCTGGCGTCCCAATTCGCCGACCAGATAGGAGTCCTCGCCGTAACTTTCGACAGTGCGGCCCCAACGCGGATCGCGTGACAGATCGAGAATGGGGGAGTAGACGTTTGTATATCCGAGTGCTTTGGCTTCTTCTCCGGTAATACGTCCGATTTCGCGGATCAATTCTTTATCCCAGGTACAGCCTTGTCCGATCTGTGCCGGAAAGAAGGTGGATTTTTCATGTTTCAATCCCCGGATACCTTCATTGGTCAGATCGGCAGGAATACCCAGCCGGGTTTCTTCCACAAAGAATGCCTGTACCTTATTCATCGCTTCTGCGTGATTGGAATAAGGAAAATCCAGTGAGGTACGTTTCCATTCCCCGTTCAGATGTTCGTCGATATTTCCGATGCCGTCTTTCCAGATACGGGTTTTCCATTCATCGGTAGGCAGTGTGTCTTTAAGGACAGCACCATATCCGTAGATGGTTCCGAGTTGGCAGGTCTTTTCTTCTATCGTCATTTGTCTGAGAAGGTTTTCTACCCGTTTGTCGATAGGTTGGGAAGGATCTTCGTAGATATCTTTCTGACCGTTCTTATTAAAGTCGATCCAGCCTTTGTGATATATTTTTTTCTGATTTTTGGCAGGATGGGGCATGGAAGCCTGTAAGCTGCTGTTACCTGTATTCAACATCGGTAGGATGCCGAACGACAAACAAAGGATCAGACGTTTGGCCGGTGTGTTATTGATGTTCATGATTTTTATATTATATGGTTATACAAATCGGTTTATTCGACGATGTACCAGTTATATCCTTTCGCCGGAATGGTGATAGGGATCGTGATGGAATAGTCGCGTTCCAGGACGTACACCTGCACGTTCTGATCTTGTTCTTTAATCGTTACTTTGTCGGTCAGTCCGGTATAATAGAGAGGTATTCTGATCTCTTTCCGGATAGGAGTATCCAGCGGATTATAAACGGATATGAAACCTTTCTGCTTCAATGCCGGATTGACATGCATGATACCGTCCCAATCCTGTCCGTCAGGACGGCGCAGATGAATAATATCGGAGTCCAGTATCTGACGGTATTTCTTGTAGAAAGAAACCCATTTATTTACAAGTTCTTTCGTCGCTTCGGTATCATACAGCCGGGGACCGCGATAGCAAGCCTGTACGCCTGCTCCAAACAGGTTCCGGAGACGTGTCTCGTAATGGTCCAGATGTTCGTTCAGCGGTTCGATCGTAGCAGCTTCACCACCTCCGTGATATTGGGTAAGAGGTACAAACATAAAGCCCATGCTGGGTGTTTTCTGCCAGGTACCGTCGTAGATATTCTGCCGTTCGATAATCTCCTGGTAAGCACGGGGTAACGACCAGTTTGTTTCGACATATCCCATCGGTGTTTTGTTGGAACCGCTCAGGAAGTACCAATCCGGTACATTCAGATAAACTCCGTTGGCCCGGCACCAACGATAGAACTGACTGATTTTTTTCCATTGTGTCCACTGTGAATCGAGATATCCTTTATGCCCGCTATGTGATGTCGAAGCACAAGGATCACCGGGGTATGAACCGTCGTTTTCGAATACATTCATGCCCGTTGTTGTAAAGAAATTCTGTAATTTACGGAAGTAGGTATCTCCCCAATCGGATGCGATGCAGGGAGATACGCCGAAACGGCTACCTTCTTCACGTGTGTTGGCCGGTTTCCCGGTTTTATGACTGATTGCGGCGTCTTTGTCTGTTGCTCCCCGGCTTGCCAAGAGGGAATAACCTCCGATGGCAATACCTTTTCGGGCGGCATAATCGCTCAGTTCTTTCATGCGTTGTAAATAGGATGCGGAATCATTTTCGATTTTAAAACCACTGCCGAAAGTCATGATCACCATTTCAAAACCTACCGCAGCGCATTGGTCGATCGCCTGTTTGACAGCTTCATTATCCGATTGGCGTACATGCATAAATATAGGGTTCTCTTGTGTCCACGGAGCCATCATACGCCAGAATTTGCATTCCGCCAGTCCGCGTCGTTCCTGGTCGGTGGCATCGCGAAGCATTTCAAAAGCAGTACAGGATTCGAAACTTTCTCCGGCTTTGATATCCAGTCCGGGGCCGAGTAAAGGTGTTACTTCGAGACGGGCCGGTTTATATTGGCCATAATAACGAATACCGGTAAATTCATATTCCGGATGATCGAATACCCAGCGTACCGCCGGATTGTCTTTCATTGCTTCCATATCTCCGCCCATTGCATAATCGGTTACGACGAACAGTTGGGTGAAACGGTCGATATAATCGCGTGGGGCATCTGTCTGTACCGGTTGTTTGCGAAAATCATTCGTGTAGGTACCCGGTTCCTGTGCCATCATACGGACTTCGTGAGGTTCGCCATAATGCACTTTGGGAGCAGTTTCCACTAGCGCCAGTATTTCCGACTTGAAAGAGTCGAGTGTGATTGTTTTTGTTCCTTTATTATCTATTTCGATCCATTTAGCTAGGATGGGAGCTCCATCATATAGTTCGTAGATGACACGGACTTTCAGGTCTTTACATTCCTGTGGTGCTTTTACCGGAGCCTGATAGTTGAAGGTGATCCGTTTTCCCGGAGCAGGCCAGGGATATAAATTAGATATCCATTGCGAGTTCGGTTTCCAGGGGAAACGCTCTTTGCTTTCGCTTATTTGATAATCGACTAATGTAAAAGCCGAGTCGCAAACCTGCATGTTATTAATAAATTCTTCTGTCAGGAAGTTGTTGACGGGTTGTCCGGTCAATCCTCCGACAGGATATTCTTTTCCGTTTATGACGAGTAAGGCTTCGGGACGGACAGCACGTAATTCATTTTGTCCGGTCATCAGGTTGTCGAGGGCTATTGTTGCTGCGTTGGGGGTAAGAAGAAAAGTACGGCGCAGGAGGCCGTTTGTTAGTTCGAGACGTTTCCCTTCGTGCGTTGTCTGTACGGCAGATTTGTAAGAAGAACCGTCGATCAGCCAATCCTGGGCGGATAGGCAGATAGTAGAGGAAATATATAAACTTATTATAAGCAGTAGGTATCTCATGATATGATGTTTTCTTGGTATTTGAAAGGAGAGAAATAAGGGGCAAATACATTGCTTGTAGATGCCCCTTGTTTTATTGTAGATTAATTAATAACCCGGATTTTGCGGGAAGTCGGCACCTGTGTTAGAATCGATAATAGATTGTGGGATTGGCCACAAAGTATTATGCTCATCTATTTTGCTGCTGTAAGAGTTGTATTTTCTCGTACGTTCAACCAGTTTGCCGGTACGAACCAATGTGAAGCGACGTAGTTCTTCACCTACTAATTCACGAATACGTTCATCCAACAGGAAGTCTATCGTTGCCTGGGATGCCGTGATTTCCGGAGCTCCGGCACGTTTGCGTACTACGTTGATTGCTTCAGCTGCACCTTGTGCGTTACCTTGTTGTAAACGGGCTTCAGCCAACAGCAGGTAGGTTTCAGCCAGACGGAACTTCATACGGTCTTTGTTATTACCAGCATAAGCAGGATCGTCGTCTGTTTTACCATAGTTGAACTTGGTGATGGTTGGGAAAACAGAGCATTTAGACCATGTTTCTTCTGTTATCTCACACTTTTTGCCAAACAGTTCGGGAGTTGCCGGATTGTTGTAATACCAGTCTCTCTTAATACTGTATTTAGAATTACGTATATCCGCAGGAGCATAGAAGTCTTCACTTTCGATCCACCATTTGAACGGAACGATCTGAGCCAGACCACGACCACCCAGTGAGTCACATAATACGAAACCTGTTTCGTTCCAGTATTTGGGAACCCATGCACGTTTAGTCCAGTCTTCGTTTGAGTCACCACCACCAGGGGTGTTATATTCCAATTGCATTACCCAAATAGTTTCCATATTACCGGCTGTACGGTTCTGATTATATTCAAGGAACATATCGGAGAATACATCGCCCGGTGCTGATTTGTTTACACCGAAACGTTCTGTCATCAAATGGAAATAACCGCAATCGATCACTTGTTTAGCAGCAGCTTCAGCTTTATCGTATTGTCCGGCCATTAAGTATACTTCAGACAATAGTTGAATAGCTGCCCATTTGGTCAATTTACCGACTTCATTTACATTATCCGGATTCTCCGGCAAATTTTCAGCAGCAAATGTCAAATCCTCGATCATGTGGTTCAACACTTCGGCTTTCGGTGTACGGGTGAAGTCAATACGGAAATCACTTTCTATTTTATCCACATAAGGAACATCTCCATAGAGATAAACCAGGTAGCGGTAAGCATAAGCACGGAAGAAACGTGCCTCAGCCTGGAAGCCTATCTTGTCGGTCGGTGCATCCCAGTTTTCATTCTTATCGGCATAAGTCAATAATTCATTGACGGAAGCAATTAATCCGTAAGACCATTTCCAATAGTTTTCAACGAATGTCAGTGAAGGAGTGATAGCCAATGTTTCGAAAGGAACCAGCGAGCCATCTTTATGACCGGTGTATACAATGTCGGTAGCCACTTGAAACGATTCGTACGGACAAGCCTGTCCTAATGTTGTCGGTGAACTCCCCCAGGTGTTAAATTCAGAACGTGCCCAGGCATACAACCCGTTTACACCTACCTGGAAACCATAAGTACTGGTATAGGTATTATCAGGAGCCAATTCCTTTTTCAGATTTTCATCCAGAAAATCGGAGCAGCCAGTTGCTGTGATTAATAAAAATGCTGCTGCAGCAGCTGCTAATATATTTTTCATATTCTGTCTTTGTTTATGAGATTAGAAAATAAGATTTAAACCCAACATGTAAGAACGGGCTGTCGGGTAACAAGAAATAATGTTTGCATTATAGTCTGTTCCGTCAAAGTTCAGCGCATTCTTTATATTACTGAATGTGTACAGGTTGTTAACACTCACATTAACGTTCAAAGAAGAAACTCCGATCGGGTTAAGAATACTCTTCGGCAGGTTGTAGCCTAATGAGATGTTCTTGATTCGTACGTAATTCATCTTTTTGTAGAATTCATGTTTGTCGTAAGGAACATACCCGGGAGAGGTCATTGCATTTGTCGGATTTTCCGGAGTCCAGTAATCCATTCCGCTGATATAGTTGTATTTGGAACTCCAACGGTCGAAGTTGTAATCGTTCATTTGTTTCCAAGCTCCGAATACACCGTTCAATAAGAACGAGAATGTGAAATTCTTATATGCAAAAGTGTTGCCTAATGACATCGTGAAGCTCGGCAACTTGGAGCCGATGATCTGTTTGTCTTTAGCTGTAATTGTTCCGTCGCCGTCGACATCTTCCAGTTTAGCATGTCCGGGTTTTGCACCTTTCTGTATTTCTTTTCCGTCTGCATTCAGGAAGTTATCGCCTTCCTGCCATGTACCAACTACTTTATAGTCGTAGTAAACCTTTACCGGTTCGCCGATAAACCATTTGTTTGTGATATCATCTTTACCGTCTCCGCGAAGTTCGATGATCTTATCGCGGTTCAGTGCGAAATTGAAGCTGCTGCTCCAGCGGAAGTCCTTACTTTCCACGTTCACTGAGTTCAAAGCCAGTTCGACACCTGTATTACGTGTTTCACCGACGTTGTCCATGATTGAGTTGTAACCGTTCATAATAGGAACTGTACGGCTCATCAACAGATCGGAAGTGTTTGATACATAGAAGTCGATGCTACCTGACAGGCGGCTGTTGAAGAAACTGAAATCGACACCGGCGTTAACTGTGCGGGTCGTTTCCCATTTAAGGTTAGGGTTACCGATGGAGTTGTACGACAAGATCACACCGTTCACAGTTGTTCCTTTGTCTCCCCAGATATAGTTTGTCAGTTTCAGGCGGTCGAGTGTCTGATAGGCTTTGATAGCCTGGTTACCGTTGGAACCCCATGACACACGTACTTTCAACATATCCAACCAACTGTTTGTATTTTCCATGAATTCTTCGGAAGACAGATTCCAGGCAGCAGCCAGAGATGGGAAGAAAGCATATTTGTTATTCTCTCCGAATGCTGAGTAACCGTCCGAACGACCTGTTGCAGTAAACAAATATTTGTTGGCATAGTTGTAGTTCAAACGTAACATATAAGATAGCATCGCTGTCTCGGTCAGTTCGGAAGTAACTGTTTTGTTTTCTTCCGCACCCGCCATGTTGTGATATTCGGAATCGTCGTTTACGAAACTGGTACCTTTTTGTTCGGATATCTCCTGAGAGGTCTGCTGCATACTGAACAGGCCGGTTGCATCGAATTTGTGCTTACCTAATTGAAGCTCATACTTTAATACGTTTTCCCAGGTATAATCCCAGTCATGTTGATTCTTGATTGCGGCAGAACCGTTCTTTGCTTTACCGGTCAGAGTGTTGCGTCCATAATAGGAAGCCTCGAATTTATTGCGGTAGTTGTAACCGAAGTTAGTACGGAAGCTCAATCCTTTTATCGGAAGTTTTACATCTGCATAGGTAGAGACAAAGATGTTACGGCTTGTTTTATCGCTCGTGGCATCCAGATCGGCTAATGGATTGGGGTGTAAAGTTTGGTCCATCGGATAAAAGTTTAATGAACCATCGCTATTATACGGCTGGCCATAAGGAGACTGGCAAAGAGCATCAGAAATGCCGGCCTGTACACCTCCGTATTCTTTTAGTGCTGCTTGTGTTGCCATACCGATAGTTAGCCAGTTACCTAGTTGTTGTGTAACATTCAAAGATATATTGGTACGTTTCATGCCGGTATCTTTAACTACACCTTCCTGATTCAGACGTGAGATAGATGCCATGTAAGTAGTCTTTTCCGTACCGCCCGATACACTGATCTGGTGACTGTTGGTCAATGCATTTCTAAAGATCTGATCCTGCCAGTCTGTTTCGATACCGTTCTTCCAGTTCTCGATTTCACTGACGTTCAGAATATCTTCCGGGTTTTTGATCACCCCGTTATAGTTCATATATGCCCATTGATCCTGAAGGAATTTTACATATTCCGGTCCCTTCATTACATTGATACGGCGTTCCGGCTGTGAGAAACCAACCTGTCCTTTGTAGGATACGGTAGCTGTTCCTTTCTTACCTTTCTTTGTCTGGATCAGGATAACACCGTTGGCACCACGTGAACCGTAGATGGCGGCCGAAGATGCATCTTTCAATACAGACAGGTTTTCGATATTGTCAGGATCGATGTCTCCCAGTGAACCGCTGTAAGGAATTCCATCCAATACGATCAACGGAGAGTTGTCGGCTGTCAATGAGTTTTCACCACGAACACGCAATACCTGGTCTTCCGAAGGGCTTGCCTTTTCCATTGTGATGTTCAACCCCGGAACCTGGCCTGCCAGTTTATCCATCAGGTTGTTGGTAGTAACCATTTGTAACTTCTCGTTACCTACTGCTACGATACCGCCAGTCATATCCGACTTTTTCTGCGAACCGTAACCGATAACGACTACCTCATCCAGTTTTTCGGAATCTTCGGACAGAACGACTTTAATAGGAGCATTTCCGCTCACTTTTATTTCCTGTGCCTGATAGCCGATGTAGGAGACAACTAATGTAGAACCCTGGGGCACTTCAAAGGAGAAGTTACCGTCTACATCTGTAATAGTACCGATGGTAGTCCCTTTTACCAGAATATTAGCCCCGATGATCGGGTAATTGTCTGCTCCGGAGATAACAGTACCGGAGACTTTAATGTCTTGCGCATATACCTGTACGGATATAAACGCCATAAAAAAGAATAATAAAGAAAGAATCCTGTTCTTTCGTTCTGCTGCCTTATTATAGGGAGGCAGGTTCCCGTCCAGTTGTCTGCTCATGCTTTTCATAATTTATTTGCGCATTAAACAATTTAAGTAATTAACCAGATGGCTATTTTGATTTTTTGTGTCAAAAGAATGAAAGAAGCGCCTTGTGTGCGGACAAAAATGTCTCAAAAGGATGTAATATCGTCCCAATACGCTAAAAAACATGTAATTTCTATAAATTTATCTGGCTAGTCGGTGGATTTCGCATGCTGCCATCAGGAAGGCTCCGGTTCCGTATAACTCGGTCATATCTTTGGTCACTTTACGCGGATCAGCTCCGACAGGTTGTACCCAGCCCAGTTTTCCGTCGCTCTCTACGGCAGAGCATAAGGCAGTCCATCCTTTTTCTATAACCGGGAGGTATTTGTCAGCCGGAAGATATCCCTGGTTGACACCATAAGCTAGTCCGTAAACGATAAATCCGGTGGCACTTGTTTCCGGTGACGGATAGCTGGCGGGATCCAAGAGGCTGGCATGCCAGAAACCGTCTTTGTTTTGTAATCCGGCCAGGCGTTCGCTGATTTCCTTAAATAATTGCAGGTAGAAAGGACGGTATTCGCTATCGTCGGCCGGGAGTGTCTTTAATATTTCAGCCAGTCCGCCGATAACCCAACCATTGCCGCGTCCCCAGAATACTTTCCGGCCGTTTGCCTCCTTTTGGTTGAAATAACGGCTGTCGCGGAAGAAGAGTTTTTCTTCTTTGTCGTATAGATGATTGTAGGTGGCCTTAAATTCCGCATCGGCGAAAATCATATACTTTCTATTGCCGGTAAGCGTGTAGAGGCGGGTATATACAGCCGGTGCCATAAACAATGCGTCGCACCATGACCAGCGTTCGTAGGACAGTGGTTTGCTGTAATCGATATCCATACCGCCTTTGGAAGGGTTGTTGACTACCCAGTCGATGCGTGCCAGCGTAGGGAGTAGCATTTTATCTTCCTTATATTTACCATACATGTCGATATAAGTCTGTGATACGCAAACATCGTCGGCATGATACATCCGGTCGGCCACCTGCCAGTGTTGACGGTTGAATACTTTTTTCATCCAGTCGAAATACTGTTCGTCTCCACTGAGTTCTGCCCAGTCGAACATCCCCATATAAAGAGCCCCTGCGATCCAGCCTTTCGGTTCACCGACAGCATATTTATTAGTAGGAAACTCTTTGATCTGCCAGTCTGCTACTTTACGTGCGATGGTTGTAACTTCTTCCTTTTTTAAGTCGGCAGCCTGTAGAGAGACTGCTGCACATCCTAGCATAATAACAGCTGCAATGTGTTTTAATGGTATTCGTTTTGAAATCATAGATCTGTTCTTTTATTATTAGATTAATAAGTTTAATCAAATGAATAAAAGAACAAGATCCTTTGAAAACACAATTATCTCAAAAGCGAGTACAAACGTCTCATTCGTTTTCCTGATACTCGGTAGGTGACATTCCGTATACAGCCTTGAAGCTTCGGGCGAAATAAGAACGGCTACTGAAACCGATGTGCTGGGCTATCTCAGATACATTCATATTGGATTCTTTCAGCAGTTTGGCTCCGGCTTCGAGGCGGATATTCTTTATCAGTTCGATGGGTGATAAACCCGTCACCGCTTTTACTTTCCGGTAGAAATTGGCGCGGCTCATACCCAGTGTCTGATAAATAACCGATACATCCAGATCCTGATTGGAGATGTTTGCCTTTACGATCTCGATGTATTGGGTTAGGAAGTCGTTGTCCTCTTCGGGTTCTTCCACTCCCAGGTGACGGAGACTCAGCGATTCACCGTATATGTTTTTCATCTTTTCGCGAATGGAAAGCAGGTTTTTTATGCGTGCTTTCAGAATGGAAACATGGAACGGTTTCAGGATGTAATCGTCGGCTCCGGCCTCCAAACCTTCCTCTATCTGCGATACCATAGACTTACCTGTCAGCAGGATCACGGGTATGTGGCAGAGGTGTTGACTTTCCTTGATACGTTTACATAGTTCCAATCCGTTCATTTCCGGCATCATGACATCACTGACGATTATATGGGGCGAGGTTGTCTCCAGTTGTTCAAGCGCCTCTTTCCCATTGGTCGCTTTCAAAACGATGTAATCGAGTTGTAATTGATGTTCCAGATATTGCAGGACTTCTTGATTGTCATCTACGAGCAGAACCGTTTGCTTGTTGCGGGTTTCCGTTTCTTCTACAAGCAAAGCCACCTTTTTGCTGATTTCGGAAGAGTGGGATTGGGAAGGTTCTTCCTCCTTTTTTACATCTTGTTTCTCGGTATCGGGAAGAAGGATCAGGAAGGTTGTTCCTGTTTCCTCCGGGCTGTTCGTCCAGATACATCCCTGGTGCTGCCGTACGATCGAACGTGTCAGGCTTAATCCTATTCCGGTGCCGGAAACTTCTTTGTGGACATCCTCTTCCGAGCGGTAGAAGGGTTCGAATATCTTGTCGGCTTCCTCTTTGTTGATCCCCTTTCCGGTATCGCTTATTTCTATCAGGATGTATTGGGATTCTATCAGGGTGGAACTTTCCTGTTCGGGAAACATGGCCAGCTCTTCGCACTTGTCTTGCATTATCCGGCTGATCCGCATTGTCACGTTTCCTTCTGCCGGAGTGAACTTAAACGCGTTCGACAGCAGATTGAAAAAGACTTTCTCTATTTCCGCCTCATCATAACAGGTAAAGAACGTTTCCGGCAGTTCGTTTTTCAATACGAATGTTATCTCCCGGTTCTGTGCCACACTTTCGAAGGAGCGGTACATCTCCTCGATGAATGCCGAGAAATTGAAACGTGTCTTTTGAAGGATCGTTTTGCCGGCTTCGTATTTCTGGATATCCATCAGGTTGTTGACAAGCAGCAACATACGTCCGGTATTCTTTTTGATCAGTTGCAGGGCATCCTTTACTTCCGGAGAGAAACTGACCCGTTGCAATAGGTCGTTCAACGGATTAATGATCAATGTGAGCGGAGTTCTCAGTTCATGAGAGAAGTTGGTGAACATACGCATACGTTCTTCGTGCAGTTCGTTTTCCTTCTCATGTTCCAACTGTTTGTACTTGGCCTCCCGTTCCCGTTCGTGTTTGAGGTGCTGCCGCTGTACGATTCCTATTACGATGATTGACAGGATACATAGATAGATCAGGTAAGCCCACCATGTCTGGTAGAAGGGAGGGTTTACGGTGATGTATAAAACAGCCTCTTCCGGATTCCAGACACCATCGTTGTTGGCGGCTTTCACACGGAAAGTATATTTTCCCGGGGATAAGTTACTGTAATAGGCTTCCCTGCGGTTTCCGATATTATGCCAGTTATGGTCGGCCCCTTCCATCATATAGGCGTACGAATTATTCTGGGAATGGATGAAGTTGAGTGCCGAATAGCGGATGGTGATGTTTCCCTGGCTGGCTTCCAGCGTGATGTTGTTGTCGTATTGCAGGGGCAGCAGTTCCTGGTAAGCCGGCAACCCTTCCGGATCTACCTGCGTGTTTATCTGTAATGAAGTGATATAGACGGGAGGTATGTTCGGGTTTGTAATTGCTTTTTGCGGATTGATAGCCAGTATTCCTTTATTTCCGGAGAAATAGAGGGTTCCGTCTTTCGAAACGCAATTGTTGGCATATAACGAGTATTCCTGTGTAGGGCTGTCGACTGGCCTGACCTGTTTGAACTTGTTTGCCGGACGGTCCAGCTTGTATAGTTCTTTGCCGGTCACGACCCATATATTCCCCTCTTTATCGATTGAAAGCGAATTGATATAACTTTCCGACAGACCATCTTCCTTCTGGTAGTTCTGTATTAAGTTGAGGTCTTTGTCGAGCCGGAACAAGCCGCCTTTGGTGGTGGCTATCCATATATATTGTCCGGAATCTTTCACGACACCGGATATACTTCCCAACCGTTTGTTTTTATCGCCGTTCTGCAATCGGGCGGTGAGGTTGACAGACGTTTTCTTGTTCATGTCGTAGACAAAAGCACTATCGGTGATGGCCCCGAATAGAAATACGTCCGGTTCCAGTTCTTTGATCAGGCACATTCCCCGGAATGCCTTTTCCACACCGTCTACGCTAAACCTGTTGACTATTTTATCTTTGTCCACCATGACGGTATGGTCGGGTGTATTGGTCGGTATCCATAACCGTTGCCGGCTGTCTATATATAAGGTATTGATGTCGTTGTATTTGTAGTCATGTATTTTCTGGTATTGCTCCTTACGGATGGAAAAGAGGTAGACGGAGCCGAAGTGTGTGGCACAGAATATGGAATCTCCCTGTATCAGGATTGTTTTGAGGATGTTTATTTCATAATTCCCGGCTTGTAAAGGCTTTATGGGGTAAAGCTTCTGTTCACCGTTCCGTGGGTTGTAATAAAGCAGTCCCGCCCCTTCCGTGGCGAACCACATATTGCCTTTGTTATCTTCCTGGCCTTGTCCCAATATGCCGGCAAAGGCTTTCGGGGTAATGAATGAGGTCGGTCTATGGAAAGGGCTGTGGTAATTGACACCGGCGGAATAGGTCCCGACCCATAGTGTCTGGTCGCGATCGATCAGCATGCTATGGATAGAGTAATGGCTGAGTGCTCCTTTGGCTTTCATATCCATATTGACCGGAGTGATGGTCATGTCGCGGGTATTCAGGATATTGAGTCCCCTGAAGGTGGCGATCAGTACCGAGTCTTTACCGAATGGAATAAGATGGCGCACCGAGTTGTTGTTGAGGCCGGAGTTGGCGGTGTTGAGGCGCCTGATAGTATCGTCTTTCTTGTTATAAACGCATAGGCCATCTTCATTGGTACCAATGAAGATATTATTGGCTACGCCAGCCAATAATATGGATATAGTGCTTATAGGAAGTTTATGCGGGTTACCGGAACTGTCCGGCAGAAAATGTTTTTTCAGCTTCCAGTCGGTAGAGTATACATAAAGCCCTTTCTCTTCCGTTCCGATAAAAATATCTCCGTCCTTATCCTGGATAATGGAATGAATAGGTGAGTCCATTTCTTTCAGGCAAGGCATTTCTTCTACCGTTTTATCCGGATTACACTTTAATATGCTACGGGTGGTTAGAGCATAAAGCTCGCCGTCTGCATGGAGAAGGAAATTATTGACCGCATTCGTCGTTATCTCCGGGTTGATAGCCTGGGGATAGAAACGGGAGATCTGTTGTGTCTTGTAGTCGATGCAGTTAACCCCGTTGGAGGTACCTATCCATATGTTTTTATTTCTGTCTTCGTTGATTCTACGAATATAATTGTCGCTTATTGAAGCCGGGTTATTTACCTCGTTCTGGTATATTTTGAATTCATATCCGTCGTAACGGTTCGCCCCGTTGCGTGTACCGAACCATATATATCCGTCCGAGTCCTGGAATATATTCAGTACAGACACCTGTGAAAGTCCGTTTTCAACTCCCAGGTGGGAGAAGAAGAAGGGACTGTTATCGCCGTAAACCGTAGGGGTACAGGCTAGGAGAAGCCAGGCTATGATAAGTTTATATATTGTATTCATCCCTGGTCGTCCTCTTTTTTTAATCCGTATTGTGCATTCGCGCGGTATCCCAGACGGACGATCTTCCCTTCTTCCTGCAAGGTTTTCAGATCTTTCAGGGCTGTATATTTCGAGCAACCGTTGAGCGAACGGCAAAGGAAGGTCGAGATCGTATCATTCTTTTCGATATAAGCCAGAATGTTGGCTTTGCGCTTTTCTTCCGTATATCCTTTCAGGCGGCTGGGTTCGTCGGCACGTTCCACCTTCATGTATCGCAACTCGTTCTTCAACTCTTTGGAGCAGCGGAATACTACTTTGTGGAACTTCACCAGATGGGGTTTGATCTCTTTCTCTGTTGTCAGTGAAGGACATTTAAGCGAGGCGTTGAACGTCCCCAGACCTTCCAACTCGACGATATCGCCGTATTTCAGATGAAAAGCGATCCGGCTTTTCAGCGCGTCCAGCATCCCTTTTACATCGGCAGACGAAAAGGAACTGATCTGTGAGATCTCTTCGCAAAGAGCATCGATACGTACGGTATATTGGTTCACCTGGCGGGCGTGGAGGTTTTCCTTCTTTCCCGGATTTCTGAATAGGTTGTAAGTGGCTGACATCTGCTGTACTGTTAAAGTGTTTATATCGGTTGTTATTAGGCTTGTCCCGGTCTTCTTATCAAAAGACTGCCTTCTAAATTTCCTTTTCTCGTGACAAAAAGTTTGTTCGACCCCTGTCAGACAGCTGTCCGACATTGGTGAGACAGCTATCCCACCCGGGTCGGACAGCTGTTCGATTGCTGTCGGACAAAGATTAGGATAGCACCAAAGATACATTATATTGGGACAAAATGTATCTCTCGCGGCATCTTTTTTTATTTATCCCCGGGTGAAGGCGAAAAGAACTCTTCTATCTGCCGTGTCGGCCTGCGGTCGGTACTTATTCGGCTTAGTAGGGAGGTTTGGCGGCAAATAGAGACAATCTTGATCGGTAATGAGATAATTTTATTAGTTAGTATGGGAGTGGCGAGGTATATTTGCACCTCATTCAATTAACAAATCATGAATAAACGAGTATTAAGTTTAACCTTATTGTTAGCCTGCCTGGGATTGATGACGATGCAGGCGGAAGGCCGGAAAGTGGAATCTTTTAATTCCGGCTGGTCGTTTAAGAAAGCTCCGGTGGAAAAAGAACTGGCCCTTAATGCCCCGAAATGGGAGAGCGGTTGGTCGGAAGTGGAAATTCCTCATACCTGGAATGCCAAGGATATGCAGGTACAGGCCAATAACTTTTATGAAGGGGCGGCTTATTATAAGAAAAACTATTTCTTTCCTGCCGACCTGAAAGGAAAGCGGGTCTTCCTGCGCTTTGAGGGTGTTGGTTCTTGTACGGAAGTGTTCGTGAACGGAATGTTGGCCACTTCTCATAAAGGCGGTTATTCGGCTTTTGCCTGTGAGATCAGCCCGCTGTTGAAGGTAGGAGAGGAGAATGAGATCATTGTGAAGGCGGATAACAAATCGCGTCCGGATGTGATTCCGGTCAACCATAATTTGTTTGGTGTGTATGGCGGTATTTATCGTCCGGTATGGTTGATCGTTACCGAGCCGTATAATATCAGTGTTACCGATTGTGCCTCTCCGGGCGTTTATATAACCCAGAAGAATGTATCCAAAAAGCAAGCGGATGTAAAAGTAAAGGTCAAACTGGATAACGGAACCTTGCAGCCCGTCCCTGTGACCTTACAGAATACGATCTATGACCAGGAAGGGAAACAGATTGCAACGAACAGCCAGTCGTTCGAACTGACTGCACAGGGCGAACAGGCTTACGAATCTTCTTTTACAATCAAAAAGCCGACGTTGTGGCAGGGACGTGAAAATCCGTATCTGTATAAGGTAGTCAGCCGCCTGATCAAAGACGGGCAGGTGATCGACGAAATGGTACAACCGCTGGGTTTACGCAAATATGAAATTGTAGCAGGTAAAGGCTTTTATCTGAATGGAGAGAAGTACCCGATGTACGGTGTTACCCGTCATCAGGATTGGTGGGGGCTGGGTAGTGCCCTGAAGAATGAGAACCATGACTTCGACCTGGCTACTATTATGGATGTCGGTGCAACGACTGTCCGTTTTGCTCATTATCAGCAATCCGACTATCTGTATTCGCGTTGCGACAGCCTGGGACTGATTATCTGGGCGGAGATTCCTTTTGTCAACCGTGTTACCGGCCAGGAAGCGGAAAACTGTCGTAACCAGTTGCGCGAAATGATCCGTCAGAGTTTCAACCACCCTTCCATCTATGTGTGGGGATTGCATAATGAGGTATACCAGCCGCACCAGTACACAAAAGAGTTGACCCAATCGTTGCACGACCTGGCAAAGACGGAAGATCCGGATCGTTATACGGTGTCGGTAAACGGATATGGTCATATGGAGCATCCGGTGAATCTGGTTGCCGATATTCAGGGAATGAACCGTTATTTCGGTTGGTATGAAAAGAAAATACAGGATATCAAACCCTGGGTGGAAGGACTGGAAAAGGAATATCCTCACCAGAAACTGATGCTGACCGAATACGGTGCTGATGCCAACCTGAACCATCAGACCGAATATCTGGGAGATGCCCTGAACTGGACCAAAGAATTTTATCCGGAGACATTTGCCACCAAGACACACGAATATCAGTGGAGCGTGATCGCTGCCCATCCGTATATCATCGCATCTTATCTTTGGAATACGTTCGACTTCTGTGCCCCGATGTGGGTTCGCGGCGGTGTTCCGGCTCGTAATATGAAAGGGTTGGTTACTTTCGACCGCAAGATCAAGAAAGATTCTTATTTCTGGTATAAGGCGAACTGGAGCAAAGACCCTGTACTGTTCCTGACGCAACGTCGTAACTGGGATCGTGAGAAAAAGGAAACATCAGTGACGGTTTATTCAAATATCGGTACGCCGAAAGTATACCTGAACGGTAAAGAATTGGGCGGTATTCGTGAAGGTTATACGCGCGTACATTATATAATAGATAACGTGACGCTCGATATGGGTAAGAATATCGTAAAGACAGTCGTAGTGAAAGACGGCAAGACATACGAAGATGAGATCGAATGGATGTATAGCGGAGAAAAGAAACGCGATTCGGACCAGTCGGTCAACAAAGAAGAACATGCCGGATTCTGATCTTTTCCCGGAATTAAATGATAGATAAAATCCCGGTATCATTCCTGAAAGCCAAAGGGCAGGGGAGTGATACCGGGATTTACTTTTTACCATCCGTTGTAATGCATCTGTTTCTTATTGAATTTGTCTTTCGACTTTTCTATTCCCGTAGGGTAACCGACCGGAATAACTGTCAGCGGAACGATATGTTCGGGAAGATGCAACGCATCCCGTACAACATTCATCCGTTCGGGATAAGGATAAGCGGCAGTCCATACGGCTCCCAGTCCTAACGATTCGGCCGCCAGCAGTACGTTTTGTGCAGCTGCGGAGCAATCCAACTGCCAGGCATTGCCGGATTTGACGGTATCGCCGCAAACGATAATCGCCTGCTGGGTATCTTTCAACATACGCGCCAATGGTAATCCGTCTCCCATCGTATCCAGGATATCACGGTCTGTTACGATGATAAACTCCCAGGGGCGGCGGTCTCTGGATGAAGGGGCTGCCATTCCTGCGCGGACTAATGTTTCCAGCTTCTCTTTTTCAACCGGTTGCTGTGTATATTTACGTACACTTTTGCGGTTAAAGATCGTTTCCAATGTCTGATTGGTATCTTTATTTTCCTGTTTTATTTCAGTCTTGCTGTTGCAGGCCATTATAAGAAGAGGCAGTGCAATCAGAGTGTATTTCCATTTCATACTAATTGTTTAATTTCTGACATTCAAAGCAATAATAGATACTTCCTCCCATATAACTCTCTTTGCGTATATCTTCTCCGCAAACCGGGCAAGGCTTGTCGGCGGTATCTTTGGATAGTATGGGGATATAGCGGCCTTTATTCCCGAGCAGGTCTGTTTCCGAATTGCGTCCGCCTGCCTGATAGATTTCCTGAAGTGTCGCTTTTATGCAATGAAACAACGTATCTTTCTGTTCTTCGGATAATATGTTGATACGAGTCTTCGGATGGATACGGGCTTTGAACAGGATGTCCTGTAAAACACCGTTACCTAATCCCGGTATCGTTTGTTCGGTCGCAAGGAATGCCTTTGCCGTTTTCTTTTGTTTTTCTTCGCTGTTTATCAGGCTCAGAAAATAGGTTTTGTCGAAAGCTTCCGAAAGCACCTGCGGTTTGGTACGTGCCCCTTCACGATAGGAGCTGAAACCGCAATCGAAAGAACCGTCTGGAAAACACATGACTGCCCCGTACATCCGGACGGATCCCATGATACAACTCTCGTCTTCGAAAGCAATGAGCAACTGGTGTTTTTCCGGTATCTTTTCACCGGGAGCGTAGTACCGGATATTCATACCGTCTCCGAATAATAAACGCATATCTTCTATCTCTATCTCGATCAACCCTCCATAAGCATGGGCTTCCCCGATTTTCTTACCGGTAAGCATCGCCGAATAATTGGCCGGATCTCCATAGAACCAGGCGAACTTATGAGGTGTATATCCTGCGCTGACAAATGTAATTCTTTTTCCTTTAATCGTTTGATTCATCTGCTCGGAGATGTACAAGGCTTCCGGTGCTTCTATCATGTCTTGTGAGTTTTTAAGCGATAAAGATTCTATAATTAATTACAAACATACGAATATTATGGATTACCGTATACAAAAAGAGGAGGAAAACGTTTCATGTTTCCTCCTCTTTTCGTGTATAGCATATTGCTTATTATTGCATGCCTTCAGTTGTCATTTCTTTATTGATCTTCTTTACCAGACCTTGCAGTACAGCACCCGGGCCCAGTTCGATGAAATGGTCGGCTCCGTCTGCAATCATGTTCTGAACGCTCTGAGTCCAGCGAACCGGAGCAGTCAGCTGAGCGATCAGGTTTGCTTTGATCGTTTCAGGATCTGTTTCACCTTTAGTGCTTACATTCTGATAAACCGGACAAGCAGGAGTATGGATCGGAGTAGCTTCGATAGCAGCAGCCAGTTCGGCACGGGCCGGCTCCATCAGCGGAGAGTGGAATGCACCACCTACTTTCAGTTTCAATGCACGTTTAGCACCGGCAGCCAGCATTTTTTCGCAAGCAGCATCGATTCCGGGGATTGAACCGGAGATAACCAGCTGACCCGGGCAGTTGTAGTTTGCACAAACAACCACTTCGTCCTGAATACTTGCACAGATCTCTTCAACCGTTTCATCCGGCAAAGCCAGTACGGCTGCCATTGTAGAAGGAGTGGCTTCGCAAGCTTTTTGCATAGCCATGGCACGTTTGGAAACCAACACCAGGCCGTCTTCGAAAGACAGTGCTCCTGCGGCAACAAGTGCAGAGAATTCACCTAATGAGTGACCGGCTGTCATATCCGGTTTGAACTGGTCGCCTAATGTTTTGGCGAGAATAACCGAGTGTAAGAATATGGCAGGCTGTGTAACTTTAGTTTGTCTCAGATCTTCGTCTGTTCCAGCGAACATCAGGTCTGTGATGCGGAAACCAAGGATATCGTTTGCTTTCTCAAACAACTCTTTTGCAAGGGGATTGTTATCGTAAAGGTCTTTTCCCATTCCGACAAACTGTGCACCCTGACCGGGAAATACATAAGCTTTCATCTTTCTAATCTTTTTCTAATTTCAGTTTTTTAAGACGGTGCAAAGGTAATAAATTTAGAATAAGAGAGTGACTATTCATTACAAATAGTATCTTTGCCCCATATAAAAGGTGAATATTTAATGACTAATATTATAATATCATGAATGAATTACTATTCTTAGGAAATTTAGGTACGGGCGAAATTGTTATCATCGCCATTGTTGTGTTGTTACTTTTTGGTGGAAAGAAGATCCCGGAACTGATGAAAGGTATCGGTAAAGGAGTGAAGAACTTTAAAGACGGTGTAAAAGGTTTAGAAGACGACATTAAACTCGACGACAACGATAAAAAGTAAGAAATGGAAGAACTGGAACAAGATGAAATGTCCTTTTGGGATCACCTGGAAGAACTTCGTTGGACTTTATTCCGTTCTATTTTAGCACTCTTTGTCTTTGCTATCGGTAGTTTTGCCTTTATGCGTGATATTTTCGATCACGTCATCATGGCCCCCTGTTATTCCGATTTTGTTCTTTATAAATGGTTGTGTGAGTTAAATATCTGGCTTATCAATATAAGCCCCTGGTTTGATGTTCTGCCTGACTTCTGTAACGATAGCTTTCACGTAGATATTGTCAACATTAAGTTGGCTTCCCAGTTTTTTACTCATATGTCAACCTCATTCTGGCTGGCCCTTGTACTGACTTTCCCGTACTTAATGTATGAGGTTTGGAGGTTTGTAAGTCCGGCTTTGTACGAGAATGAAAAGAAGAACATCCGGTGGGTATTCTTTTTCGGAACGATTATGTTTTTCCTGGGTTGTGCCGTAGGTTATTTTATGGTATTCCCGATGACACTTCGTTTCCTGGCAACGTATCAATTGAGTGCTAACATTACTGAACAAGTCTCTCTGGATTCGTATATGGATAACTTCCTTATGCTGATCTTTGTGATGGGAATTGTCTTTGAGATGCCATTGGTATCCTGGTTGCTATCGAAACTGGGATTGTTGCACAGAGGATTCTTCCACAAATACAGACGACACGCTATCGTCGGATTATTGGTTGCTGCGGCATTCATTACTCCAAGTAGCGATCCGTTTACATTGAGCGTAGTGTTCTTCCCATTGTACGGATTGTACGAATTAAGTGCATTCTTTGTCAGAAAAGCTCCGGTAGAAGAGCTTGACGACGACGATGAAGAAGAAAATGAAGCTTAATAGGCCATAGACATTAGAAATGAATTTATTCAGGCATGGATTTCGCAGATAAAACTGTGGGGTTCATGCCTGATTTATTATATAGCCTAAAATTTGCTTCTTATCTTAAATCATCCTATTTTTGTGAAAGTTAAATTCATTTCTCATGCTGAAGAAAGAAGATTATATACGTCAGTTGACAGCCTGTAAGCAACAGCTTATGCAGAAGTTCGGGTTACGTTCTATCCGTCTTTTCGGCTCTGTTGCACGGGGAGATAACCATGAGGGTAGTGATTTGGATGTTTGTGTGGAAACAGAAACTCCCAACCCTTTTCTACTGATGGATTTGAAAGAAGAACTGGAAAATATGTTTAAGCACTCTGTCGATATCGTTCGTTATCGTGAACGTATGAATCCTTATTTACGTCAACAGATAGAAAAAGAAGGTATCTATGTATAACAAAGAGTTAGCCACATCCATGCTGATTCAAATAGAAGAAGCTTTATTGCGATTGAAGCACCGAACGGTTGATATCCATTGTGCAAATGACTTTTTATTATCTCCTGAACGGGTTGAAAAGCTGGATGCTGTTTGTATGCTCTTTATTGCGATCGGTGAAAGTCTGAAAAGCCTGGATAAAGTGACGAATAAGGAGTTGTTGCCGCTTTATCCGGATATACCCTGGAAAAAGGTGATGGGTTTTCGGGACGTAATAGCACACCATTATTTCGATATAGATGCGGAAGAAGTGTGGTGGGTATTGGAAAATGAGCTGGATCCATTGATCGTAGTAATCAAAAAAATGAAAGAGGATATTTAAATTATATAGATTTGATACTGGATTTGTATGTTCTCTTTCGGATCATTCTTATCTTTGTAAACGTCTGAACAAAATTATAAGCAAATGAGGCACATATCATTATTGGCGGTCTCCCTGCTGGCTCTGGTAGCCTGTACGCCTGAGGAACCAAAGGAGGCAGATTATACACAGTATGTAAACCCTATGATCGGTACCGATTTCACTGGAAATACCTATCCGGGAGCACAGGCTCCTTATGGTATGGTGCAGCTTAGTCCTGATAACGGATTGCCGGGATGGGATCGTATCTCCGGGTATTTCTATCCCGATACGACGATTGCCGGTTTCAGCCATACCCATCTTTCCGGTACAGGGGCAGGAGATCTGTATGATATCTCCTTTATGCCTGTCACCCGTCCTTATAAAGAAGCTCCGGCTCCTCTGGGCATTTATTCTACCTTTTCGCATAATGAAGAAGCTGCTTCGGCCGGTTATTACCGCGTCTTGTTGCAGGACTATAATATTAATGTAGAGCTGACGGCTACCGAACGTTGCGGTATTCAGCGTTATACCTTCCCGAAAGCGGAAGCTTCGGTATTTCTGAACCTGAAGAAAGCGATGAACTGGGACTTTACCCTCGACTCTTATATTGAGGTGATCGACTCGGTGACTATCCGCGGATACCGTTTCTCACAGGGATGGTCGCCTAACCAGCATGTTTATTTCCAGACACGTTTCTCCAAGCCGTTTATCGCCTATCATATGGATACGACTGCTATCGTGACAAAAGATAAGGGACAGATCGGAACCGCTTACATTGCCCGTTTCGATTTTAATACGGAGAAAGACGAAGAGATCCTGGTCAATACGGCTATCTCGGGTGTCAGCATGGAAGGCGCAGCGAAGAATCTCCAGGCGGAAGTACCTTTGAATGATTTCGACAAGTATCATAAAGAAGCTGTTGCCCGTTGGAACAAAGAACTGTCCAAGATTGAGGTGAACGGAAATAATACGGATGATCTCGTGAAGTTCTATACCGCTATTTATCACACGATGATCGCCCCGACCATCTTCAGCGATGTCGACGGTTCTTATTACGGCCCCGACAATCAGATCCATAAGGCGGACGGATGGAATAACTATTCCACTTTCTCTCTGTGGGATACCTTCCGTGCAGCTCATCCGTTGTATACTTATACAGATCCGAAGCGTGTAAACGACATGATCCAGGGCTTCCTGAAATTCTACGAACAGAATGGTGCGCTTCCTTTGTGGAACCTCTACGGCCATGAAACCAATATGATGATCGGTTACCATGCTGTTCCGGTCATTGTGGATGCTTATCTGAAAGGTATCGCGACATTCAATCCGGAACTTGCTTTGCAGGCATGTGTCGCCACAGCCAACCGCGATGACTACCGGGGAATCGGAGAGTATAAGAAGTTAGGATATGTACCGGCTAACAGCGATCCGGCTAAATGGGAAAACTGGTCGTTGTCTAAAACAATGGAATATGCTTACGACGACTATTGTATTGCGCGTATGGCAGAGAAGATGGGAAAGAAAGAGATTGCAGATGAATTCTACAAACGCTCACAGAACTTCCGGAATGTGTACAACCCCGAAACAACCTTTATGCAGCCGCGTAATGAAAAAGGACAGTTCGTTACTCCGTTCGATGCCAAAGAGTATACCGAAGATATCTGTGAAAGTAATGCATGGCAGTATTTCTGGTATGTGCCGCAGGATCTGGACGGCCTGATCGGACTGTTAGGCAGCAAGGAACGTTTCACGGAGAAACTGGACAGCATGTTCACCTATGCTCCGGATGCGAAAGAGGATCTGCCGATTTTCAGTACAGGTATGATCGGACAGTATGCGCATGGCAACGAGCCCAGCCATCATGTGATCTATCTGTATAATAAGGTAGACCAACCCTGGAAGACGCAGAAATATGTAGCACAGGTATTACATGACCTGTATCTGAATGCTCCCGACGGTATCTGCGGTAACGAAGACTGCGGACAGATGTCTGCCTGGTTCGTCTTCAGTGCGATGGGCTTCTATCCGGTCGATCCGGTAAGCGGACAGTACGAAATCGGTACGCCTCTGTTCCCTGAAGTGAAAATGCATCTGGCAGACGGTAAGGCATTTACTATCCTGGCTCCGGGTGTTAATGCAGAAAACATTTATATTCAGTCGGTTAAATTGAATGGCCAGCCGTATGATAAGAGTTATATTACCCACGAACAGATTATGAGCGGTGCAACGCTTGAGTTTGAAATGGGTAATCAGCCGGGGCCGGTTTGGTATAAGAAATAATATGCCAACGGGGCGGCAGGTTTTTCCGGATCGCTCGGCAGCTTTTCGGGAATGGGTCGGCGCTTATTTAAAATGGGTCGGCACCCAACTGGCTTGCCTAAGATAAGACTGTGGTATAGTTTAGCGGGAGTTGCAACTCTATAGGGCCGGGCCGCCCACCCTTTAGGGAAAGCTGTCCTTCCCTAAAGGGTACGCTCAATTACTTAGTAGGGGATATTGCTTTACCCTGTCTTCATAAATCACTTTTGAGTGGAAAGTTCTGTATCTAAGTGGATTACGCTGAAGTTACGTATGGGAATTATACTTCTTGTATATAAGGAACTTCAGCGTATACTGCTGAGTATCAAAAGTATTAATCTGAAAAGTGATTTATGAAGATGGAACTTTTAAATTGTAGGTTCTATCTTATTGAGGGGATCTTCTCTGTCGATACTTGAAACAATTGATCGCTGGAACCTTTTCATTCAACTGATTATTTATATCAACTTAATACTAATTATTATGTTAAGAAATACCTTCTTTATTATTCTATTACTAACCGGTAGTTTTCTGGCACAGGCGCAAGTCCGTGAGTATGTAATCGTTGTACATGGTGGAGCGGGAGATGTGGCCAAACTGGAAAGCGATCCTGTGCGTTCAGCCCAATATTATGCGGCGCTTGATTCCGCTTTGATGATCGGCGACTGTATTCTTGCCGCTGGTGGCGAAGGCCCGCAGGCTGTCATGGCTGTGATCAATTATTTTGAGAACAATCCGTTATTCAATGCCGGAAAGGGTGCCACCTGTACGGCCGAAGGGACTTTCGAACTGGATGCCTCCATTATGGAAGGGAAGGATCTCTCTGCCGGAGCGGTTGCCGGAGTTAAGACGATAAAGAACCCGATCAATGCCGCTTATGCCGTTAAAACAAAGTCTCCTCATGTTATGCTGAGTGGTACGGGAGCTGACGCTTTTGCTGCCGAACAGGGATTGGAGTTGGTTGATGATAATATGTATTTCGCTACTCCCAAAACGCTGGAATGGATCGATAAGCTGAAGCAGGAAAGCCGGAAGAACGGGACGGTCGGCTGCGTTGTCCTGGATAAGCAGGGAAACCTGACAGCCGGAACCAGTACCGGCGGTACGTTTAAAAAGAAATGGGGACGTATCGGCGATTCTCCGGTGATCGGTGCCGGAACGTATGCCGATAATCAGAGTTGTGCCGTATCCTGTACCGGTCATGGCGAATATTTCATCCGTCATGCCGTAGCTTTTAACCTGTGTGCCCGGTATAAATACCTGAAGGAACCGGTGGAACAGGCGGCCGGTTATATTATCAATACGGAGTTGAATGTCAATGCCGGTGAAGGTGGTCTGATCGCTGTCGATAAGGATGGAAATATCGCTTTTCCTTTTAATACCACTGGTATGTTTCGGGGGTATCTGTATAAGGAAAAAGGCCGTTCCGGGATCGAAAAGAAGGTGGGTATCGGTAAAGCGATGGTTCGCTTTACCGAATAAGTTGTCTTTATTGTTGGTTCCGGCGGAAGGCACCGCTCACGAAACTGAGTACTTCCGGGAGAGCGGTGCGCCAGTATAACCAGGTATGTCCGCCGCCGCGTACACGGAATTCGTGTTTCATTCCTTTCTCCTGCATGATCTTATGGGCCTGGAAATTACCTTCCAACAGGCCGTCTTTGTCTCCGCAGTCGATATAATAGCGGATGCGGGGCAGATTGTCTTTATCGAGTTCGGATAGCATTTTCAATACGCTGTTCTGATGCCAGTAGTCGAGTCCGGGGCCGAACAGGCGGCTGAACAGGTCTTTATGCGATTGGGCCTGACGTTTTTCCATTACGCTGTCATCGAAAACAGCAGCGCTGAGCGGTGCACAGGCGGCGAACATTTCCGGGTGATGCAGCGAGTAAAGGAAGGAGCCGTAGCCACCCATCGAAAGCCCGGCAATGGCACGGAACTCCTGACGGCTGCGGGTGCGGTAGGTCTTTTCGATATAGGGGATCAGTTCTTCAAAGAACATATCTTCGTAAGGGGCTTTGCCATCGTATTGGTTGATGTACCAGGTATCCCAGGCATTGGGCATCACGATGATCATTTGTGAGGCGTCGCCGCTGCTGATCGCTTTGTCGGCAATTTCTTTTACTTCACCAGTCTGTATCCACATGGTTTCATCGTCCGTGTAGCCGTGCAACAGGTAGAGCACCGGGTAATTACGTTGCGAGGTGTTGTAATCGGACGGCAGGTATATCGAGTAGGATACCTCTTTACCTAGTTTCTTACTATCGAATTTCAGCGATTCGAAGACGGCGCTCTGAGCCATTCCGTTCAGATTGAACAGGATGCACAGAACAAGACTGATGAATAATTTGTTTTTCATGTACTGACAGTATTAAATGAATAGTTCTTTGCCTGTAAACAGCTTGTAAATACGGAAGGCAAAGTTAGAAAAAACGGAGAGCTATGCTTGATAAAACGTCAGAAAATGTTATTTTTGTTTACGAAACTTACTAATCAATAATTACGTATGTCGCATTTACCCGATTTGATTTCCGATCTGGCTTTGATCCTTATATCTGCAGGTGTAATAACCCTATTATTTAAATGGCTGAAACAACCGCTCGTGCTGGGATATATCGTGGCCGGGTTATTGGCCGGGCCTTATATCCACATCTTTCCGACGGTTGTCGATGTTGAAAACATTAATCTCTGGGCGGAGATGGGAGTCGTCTTCCTATTGTTTGCCCTCGGGCTCGAGTTTAGTTTTAAAAAGCTGATGAATGTGGGGTCTACCGCCTTTATCACGGCGATGACGGAGGTGATAACGATGCTGATCGTGGGGTATTTGATCGGGCATCTGCTGGGATGGTCTACGATGAATTCCATCTTCCTGGGAGGGATGTTGTCGATGTCGTCGACTACTATTATCATAAAAGCCTTTGATGATTTGGGGCTGAGGAACCAACGTTTTACCGGGATCGTGTTCGGGACGTTGGTGGTGGAAGACCTGGTGGCCATAATCATGATGGTATTGCTCTCGACTATGGCGGTGAGCCAGGAGTTTGCAGGAGAAGAAATGATAGGTAGTATCCTGAAGGTCGCTTTCTTTCTGATTCTTTGGTTCTTAGTCGGTATTTTCGTTATTCCGGCTTTGTTGAAAAAGGTAAGGAAGCTGATGAATGATGAAACGTTGCTGGTAATAGCCTTAGGATTGTGTCTGGGAATGGTGGTAGTGGCAACGAAGACCGGTTTCTCAGCTGCACTTGGAGCTTTTATTATGGGATCGATCCTGGCGGAGACGATTGAGGCGGAGCGTATCGAACATATTATCAAACCGGTGAAAGACCTGTTCGGAGCTATCTTTTTCGTTTCGGTAGGGATGTTGATCGACCCGGCGGTCCTGGTACAATATGCATGGCCGGTAATTCTGATTACGTTGGTTACTATTGTCGGGAAGGCTTTCTTCTCTTCATTCGGTGTCTTGTTGTCGGGACAACCGCTTAAAACATCTATACAATCGGGTTTTAGCTTGGCGCAGATAGGAGAGTTTGCCTTTATTATTGCAGCTTTAGGAGTATCGTTGAAGGTGCTCGACGACTTTGTGTATCCGATCATTGTGGCAGTCTCGGTGATAACAACTTTTACGACTCCTTACTTTATCCGCCTGTCGGGACCGTTTGCAGAATGGCTATACAGAATATTGCCGGATAAGGCGCGTGATTTTCTCGACCGGTATTCTTCCGGATCGAAGACGATTAATCATGATAGCGATTGGCGGAAGTTGCTGAAATTGTACGTTGGAAAGATATTGATCCATTCCGTATTATTGACAGCTATCCTATTGTTGTCTACTAAGGTGATTCATCCGCTGATGGTTGAGAAATTTCCAGCTATGGAAATGTGGGGAAATATCATTATGAGTGTATTGACACTTATCCTTATGACCCCTTTTCTGGCCGGGCTGGTGGCAAATAAGAATAACTCGCCGGAGTTGTTTATGAGTCTGTGGAAGGATAACAAATATAATCATGGGAAACTGGTGGCACTTGTGTTGTTCAGGGTGTTTGTGGCTATTCTGTTCGTTTCGATCGTATTGATCAAGTATTATCATGTGCAGTATGGTATCGGTGCGATTATTGCCGTTGGTGTCTTGATCCTGATTATTTTATTCCGTCGCGATCTGAACCAGTACTCCAAACTGGAAGCCCATTTCCTTACTAATTTAAACCGCCGCGAGGAAGTAGACCGCAAGCGTAACCCGTTGAAGACGAGTTTCAACAAGCAGTTGAGTGATAAAGACATTCATCTGGCCGTAGTGCCGGTTTCTCCTTGTTCACCCTATGCAGGGAAGTCGTTGGCAGAATTGCCTCTCCGGAAAGACTTCGGCGTAAGTATTGTAGAGATCATCCGGGGAGATTATAAAATTTATATTCCAGGAGGCTCCGACCATATCTATCCGCAAGACAAAGTGGTTGTAGTGGGTACGGATGAACAGCTGAAAGCATTCCAGGCTAAACTGGAAGATCAGCAGAATGGAGATGACTGTTGTGGTAACCAACCGGAAGAGATTACAGTCAACTCATTTATTGTCGACGAAAGTTTCCCATTTCTTGGCCAAAGTATTACACAGTCGAATGTAGGTCACCGGTATAATTGCCTGATCGTTGGCCTTGAGCGTAATGGCGATTCCCTGATAACACCGGACAACGATACGATTTTTGAAATGGATGACCTGGTATGGGTTGTGGGTGACAAGAGTAAGATACAGGAGTTGATAAAAGGAGAGTAAATATATAAAGAAAAGGGGCAGTCAGCTTTATGCCGGCTACCCCTTAACATTTGTAAGAACTTTATTTATTCTTTATCCCACCATACACGCGAGGTCATTCTGTCGCCACCATTCATGCGACCAATAGCCTCCTGATAGTTAGCCTCGTTGTTTTGGCTTTCTGTTACAGGATATTGGAAACGACGCGGGATAGTTCCGTTCGTAACGCAAGTTGAATAGTTTTTGTTTACCGGAGTTAATACCGGATAACCAGAACGACGCCAGTTAGCAAATGTTTCATATTCATCACAGAAAGTCGTGATATAATATTGTGTATTGATTTGCTCGAGAGCTTTGGATTGATCAAATGGATTCTCTGCCAGATATTTATCGATAGCCTCTGCATTCAGATAACGATTGTAAGAACTTTCTGCAGCAGAATAGAAAGAGAACTGTTGCATAGCTGATCTTACGCCTGCTTCATAATAATCTTTTGCATTACCCGAAACCCAGCCACGGTAAGCCGCTTCAGCCAGTAACAACTGATTCTCGGTGTAAGTCAGTAGCATAGTCGGTGCATCCGGACGTGCGTAGGTCTGACGGTTCGGTAAAGAATAGTATGATCTCCAGTTAATTCCCGGATAGCCAGGAGCATTAGACAAGTCCCACTCATTCCCTTTTGTATCATAACCAACCGGCAAGCCGACCTGTTTGGACGGGTCATTATCTCCGAAATCAAAATCACCTTGCCATTTTTCGGAAGGATTAGAACAAACTGTGGCGATCAATGGCAGGCGAGGGTCGTTAGAGTTTTTCAGCATATTGATAAAGAACTCGCTCAGGTAGAAAGCTTGGGTATCTTCATGACTCAGTACTTTTCCATAAGGTTCGGCTGAATCGTCGGTAACCAAACCATCCGGATGTTTTACCATCGCATTATCTGCTGCACTTTCAAACAAACCGTTGGAAATGGCTTTTTTCACCCATGTTTCGGCAGTGGCCTGGTCTACTTTTGTTAAACGCATAGCCAGGCGTAACATCAAAGAATTGGCAAACTTCTTCCATTTAGTTACATCTCCGCCATAAAGCGGATCTTCATTACTTACTGTCGTTGCAACGGAAGTACTCAAGGCTGCCTGAGCTTCGTCTAATTCCTTGAACAAATCATTGTAGATCGCCTGCTGTGTGTCGTATTTAGGGTATCCGAGACCTTCTATACCTTTGGATGCATCGAAATAAGGTACATCACCATACAAGTCGGTCATGCGATGGAACATAAATGCCCGTATAATACGACACATTTGATATTCGTTCTGATACTCAGGTCTGTCTTTCCATTCTTGCATTACCAGGTAGGCATTACGGATGGCTGCTCTGTCTCCACTATAAAATCCATCCCAGTAAGCAGCATTATATCCATCTGAATAGGCATAAAATGTACCGTAATCCCAAGTGACGGATGTTGTATGCTGTAACATACATGCGCTATAAATCATGCCGTTACGCCAAACATCCCAGTCTGAACCGCAAGCCTGTGACATGACTTGTGTAAATACCAGTTTAAAATCCAAGATAGCTGGGGTCATCTGTTCCGGATCGTTATTCACGTCTCCAAAATCACTACAGCTTGTTGCGCCTGTCATTAATGAAAATGCCGCCGCAGCATATAATATTGCTTTTTTCATATTACCAATGCATTAAATTAAAATTTAACATTCACGTTGAAACCAATGCTTCTTGTTGCAGGATAACCGTTCAACTCTAATCCCTGCCCATTTGTATTGTTGTAAGCAGATTCAGGATCGATATTGTCGGTATGTTTCAGGATAGTCCAAAGGTTACGTCCAACCAGAGAAATAGAGGCGCCCTTCACTACATTCTGTCTGCCTAACAATGATTTCGGGAATGTATAACCAAGGGATAATTCACGTAACTTGATGAAGCTCGCATTATAAATAAATTCTTCTGCGATGTTGTTACTTACGATACCTTGCCAATAAGTTTGGGCTGATACTTTAACGTTATTGGCTACATAGTTGCCGCTTTCGTCAAGCATAACACCTTTCCCGATGATAGTTCCTTTGCCATCATCTCCACGGCCTTCCAATGTGTTTTTATGCAAACCATCGCTATACAGACCGTAGTTTGTTCCGGAAAACAGTTTGGCTCCGGCTTTGAAGTCGAGCAGGAAAGACAATGTCCAGTCTTTATATGTAAATTCATTACGCCATCCTCCGGTTAGGTTATAAACACCGCTTCCTAAGTTTTCCGTTTTGGTAGTTGCCTGTGCAACACCATCTTTGAAAACGATGTTTCCCTGGTCGTCTCTTTGATATTTGAAGCCGACCAATTCTCCATAAGACATTCCAACGATGTTCTTAACGGTCACATTTCCGCTTCGGGATGTTGCGCCGTCAATACTCAGACTGCTTACACCTTCTCCTAGATATTTGACTTCACTATTATTATGAGCGATATTGAAAGTCGTACTCCACTGGAATTTGCTTGTTTGTACCGGTACGGCGTTCACCATTATTTCTATACCGTTGTTTTGGATTTCACCGATATTCTGGATGGCAGATGAAAAACCGGATGCATTACTGGTTGTTACCTGGGCAATGTCATCTTTCGTATTCTTTACATAATAAGCAGCATCCAAAGTCAGGCGATTATTAAGGAAGGAGATGTTCAAACCTGCTTCCCATTCCGAGATACGTACCGGTTTCAACATACTGTTAGGAACTGTGCTATTATTGACTGTCGCTACAGACTGACCGTTGATTTTATAGTTCTGTAATTTATAGGTCAAATAATTCTGATAAGGATTTGTCCCGTTTGATGCAGAGGCATACGATCCACGAACCTTACCGAATGTAAACCATTCCGGCATTTCGAAGGTATCGCTGAATACCCACGACAAACTTACGGAAGGATAGAAATAATGATTATGATCCGGATTCAGCGTGGAGAACCAGTCGTTACGTCCGGTCAGGTTTAAGAATACCTGATTCTTCCAACCTATGTCGGCCGTTGCATAAACTGAATTAACACGATATTCGGTATAGTCTTTCAAATAGGTACGGTTGCTGATATTGTTGGCAGATTCAAATCCCGGAACCAGGAAGCTTTTGATATTGCCGTCGGTACCCCATTGTTTGGTGATATTACGCTGACGGTTACCTCCGATTGTTGCACCGATATTCCAATCTCCGAATCCCTTATTGAAACCGATCAAATAGTTCAGGTTCATTTCAGAATAGTTCTTTTCATATTCCTGCAAATAGCCGGCTGCATCAGCGGCTGCGCCATAAGGCTGTACATTTCTGAACTCAAAGCTAAAGCCGTCGCGAGTTATACCTCCCTGTGCATACAGCCAGTCAAAAATGTCATATTTCAAAGTGATACCACCTGTCAGGCGGTTTTTGTTGGTCGTGTTTACTTTCCGGTATTGTAGCCAATACGGGTTGTTGAAATATTCATTCGTACCACCAATCATTTCTTTACCACTGGCTGTTGTTCCCCAATCGCTTTCCGGTGTTTCACGTTCCATCCAACGAATATCGAATGTGTTGGCACGATATAACAAAGAGGCATTTGTACTACCGTTACCATCAGACAGGTTTGAACGGCCTTGGTTCTTCTCAAATACGTAGTTCGCATTTACACTCAGATGCAGATTCTTAAGAATATCATAGGTCGTATTCATGTTGATACCCTGCTGGCTGATATTAGCATTGGGAAGAATACCTTTTTCATAGGTATTGGATACGCCAAAACGATAGGTGATTTTGTCACCGGCACCGCTGATAGCTAATGAAGTAGCATTGTTAACACCTGTGCGATAGAAGTTCGACCAGTTATCGACTGGAGAATAAGCATATTCATTTCCCAGGAAATTAACAGCCTTGCCACCGTCCATACATTCACCCCAGCTCAGTACTTCGGTTGCTTTCGCAGCATCAGCAGTGAGAGGACGTTGTCCTTCCGAACCCTGGCCGAATACATTCTGGAAATCCCTGTAATCATAGATGGCATTGAATGTCAGGTTATTGTTGAAGTCGATGCTAACCGGTTTCCCTTTCTGACCAGACTTTGTCGTGATCAGGATAGCACCATTACCTCCGCGATAACCATATAATGCGGAAGCTGCAGCTCCTTTCAGAACCTGGATATCCGCGATATCGTCGGGATTAATGTTTGATAAACCGTCACCAAGGTCAAGACCACCCCATTGTCCGGCACTACCCATATTGGTGTTATCGAAAGGCACGCCATCCACCACATACAAGGGTTGGTTGTTACCGGTTAAAGAGGCATTACCGCGAATAACGACACGGCTACTACCACCGCTACCGGTAGAGTTTCCGGCTACCGTTACACCGGCAATCTTACCGGACAAGGCATTCCCCAGATTCGGATCACGGGCTACCGTAAAATCGTCACCTCCTACGGTTGTGGTAGAATAACCTAATGCTCTTTTCTGGCGTTTGATACCTAAAGCAGTTACGACTACTTCATCCAGCGTTTGTGTATCCTCTTTCAGGATAACATTAAAAATAGTCTGCCCGTTTACAGGTATACTGACTGGCGCGTATCCGATATAACTGAATTCCAGAATAGCACCGACAGGCACTTCGAGCGTAAAGTCTCCGTCAAGGCCGGTCATTACGCCGTTGGTTGTTCCTTTTTCTATGACATTTGCTCCGATGATCGGTTCGCCAGTTGCGTCTTTTACTATACCTGTTACTTTTTTGGTTTGTTGGGTTATACTTGCTTTCGCATTGTTTTTGGAAGTGTTTGCGGCATACAGTACAACAATGTGGTTTTCGATTTTGTAGTTAACACCCGTGCCTTTCAGGGCTTGTTCGAGTATAGATTCAATACTTTCGTTTTTTGCTTTTACCGATACGTTGTTTACTTTTATTGACTCCAACGTATGATCGTAACTGAATACGACATCGGTTTGTTCTTGTAACAGTTCTACAACATTTTTCAATGTTACTTGATTAACGGAGAACTGAACATCGAACTTCTTTTCAAATGCGCTATTAGTTGCAGCTTGCGCTCCGCTTGCCATACAGCATAAGGAGAGTCCTATGCAGAGGTTTTTGACTGCAATAAAGTTTCTACTTTTTCTTTTCATACATTCTTTTTATTTGTTTTCTTAAGATTAACTGATAACAATTTACTCTTTTTGTATCCTCGGTTAAAACTGAGGTTCTTTCTTTGGCTTCACATAGGCTTTCTTTTTAGTTTAACATAATTGATTTATCATTAGTGCATTATCTTAAATAATGCGCGTTTTCACGAAAGCCCGCTTTATTACATGGCGAACGGGCATACTTATTTATGTAGCAATGGTGTCAGCCTTACGCTTTTACCATTCGCTACATAATAAATACAATTTTGTATAAAGAAGTACCTAAAGGGAAGTTTACTTTTTTTATTCGGATAGGATAGTGGCTTGTACGCCAGTAAGATAGAATAGATGTCTCAGTGCATCTTCCGGATTATTAGCTTGTTTGAATGAGAAGTTATAGCGGCGATTAGTGAATTTTTTAGTATCCATTTGTATTTTTATGTGATAGGTTTCTTCCAGACAGGAGAGAATCTCCTGTAAAGAAACATTAGAAAGACAAACCAGTCCGAATCGCCATAATGTATGCTGGCGGGCATCGATTTTGTTTATTTTGACGGATGAACAGTCACTGGTAAATACAACCTGTTGACCGGGTTGAAGGACTACGAGATTTTCTCCGCTGGATTTTTCCAATTGGATGGATCCTTCCAGCAATACGGCTTCAGCCATATGATCAGCATTATCTGTATTAAGACTGAAGATTGTTCCCAACACTTTGATCCGGTATAAATCCGTAGAAACGATGAAAGGATGCAGCGTGTCTTTAGCTACCTCAAAAAAGGCATTTCCTTTGAGTTTAACCTCTCTTGTATCGCTAATAAATTCGGCAGGATAGCTCAAAGATGCTCCGGAATTCAGCCAGACGGTGCTACCATCGGTCAGTTTTATCTGCATGACAGAATCGGTGAAGACATTGGAAATTCTATTCATAGGTAAGGAAGCCGGCCTTTGCATATAGAAAATCGAGAGAGTAAGGATGATGGCAATAATAGCGGCAGCGCTACTCCATAGATAGAGATATTTTCGGGCGTAAGAACGCTTGTCAGGCTGTTTTTCCAGATTGTCGATACGCTGGTTCAAACTGTTCAATGAATGCTTCAAAACCCATGGATCTTCTCTTTTTTGTTCAGAGCAAGAGTACCATATTGTTTTTAATTCAAAGAATAGAGCTTCGTTTTCTTTTGAAGCCTTTATCCAGTCCAAAATAGCCTTATCTTCTTCTTCTGTAGTCTGACAGGTAAAATATCTATATATAGTATCCTCTTCCATTTTCTAGTTCTCTTATTGTTATATACAACTTTATAAGAAAAAACACCTAATTCGTTTTATCTATAATTTCTATAAATTTGAACAGAATCGGGATGATCAGTGAACTGCCTTTATGGGATTTCAACTTTTCCCGGAGTACTTTAAGCGCGTTGTAAATGTGGTTTTCAACGGTGCTTTTAGATACTCCCAGTTTTGTGCTGATCTCTTTTGCAGACATATCATATAAGAAGCTTAAAGAGAAAGCCTCTTTGCAGCGAGGCGGAAGGCTTTCAATAGCTGCGTTTAATTCAATTCTGAGATCCTGATTATATAAATTCCGTAATGTGTCGTTGGTATCGGGATTGTAGTACTGATACCCAATCTCTTCAATCTCCTGTTTATATATATTACTGTAGTTTTCCAGTAAACCTTTACGCTTCAATATATTTAAAGCGGTGTTATAAACAGAACGGAGCAAATAGCCACGTAAAGAAAGAGTTTCATCCAGTGTATCCCGATGCAACCACAAATTAAAAAATACATCCTGAACGACATCCTCAGCTTCATTTTCATCCAACAATAGCCTGGCGTATGAACGGACAGAAAAATAATGCTGCTTATAAAGATCATTAAAAGCATTTCGATCTCCATTTTTGATTCTTTCTGCTGGCGAGATGTCTTTCATCAAATATTCCTTTATACTCATTTTCAGAGGTCAAATATATCCCTTTTTTTCTTCTTTCCCATTTGTTTTATTCGTTATTTTTTTTGAATATTGCATGCGGAAGTGGTTGTGACATATATACTAAGTTATATATGCACGACCACTTTTTGTTTATTATTGTATAATCCTTTCTTATATTATTATGGTATGAAAATAGTTGGTTATTGTTGTATTTTAATTTTGTTTTTGTGCTCTTTTACCGAATCGGAAAAACGTCTACCTTATAAGGATCCGACATTACCTGTAGAAGAGCGGGTGAAAGATTTGTTAAACCGGATGACGATTGAAGAGAAATTCTGGCAGATTTATATGATGCCGGGTGATCTGGATTTGGGTAAAGAGAAATTCTCTCATGGGATTTTTGGTTTTCAGGTATCGACAGTAGGGGCAGATAATCCCGAACTGAAACAGCTTTTGCAGTATAATCCGACTTTGACAGCACGTGAAACAGTTAAAAAGGTAAATGAGATTCAGCGATTTTTTGTGGAAGAAACGCGTCTGGGAATTCCTATTATTGCTTTTGATGAAGCTTTACATGGGTTGGTACGTGGCGGAGCAACCGCTTTTCCTCAGGCGATTGCTTTAGCTGCCAGTTTTGATACCACGTTAATGAAAAAAGTTTCTCATGCCATTGCCATGGAAACGAAAACACGCGGTATCCGGCAGATCTTATCACCGGTAGTTAATCTGGCTACGGATGTACGGTGGGGACGTGTGGAAGAAACGTATGGAGAAGATCCTTATTTATCGGCTTGTATGGGAGTGAATTTTGTGAGAGGCTTTGAAGAGTTGGGTGTGATAACTACTCCCAAGCATTTTGTGGCCAACTCCGGTGATGGAGGACGGGACAGCAATCCGATCCATTTTACCGAACGCTATTTGGAAGAGACACATCTGGTACCCTTTAAAGCCTGCTTTATGGAAGGTGGTTCACAATCGGTAATGACAGCTTATAATATGTTGGATGGAACACCATGCACAGCCAATCCTTGGTTACTGATAGATAAGCTTCGGGGAGAATGGGGGTTCGACGGCTTTACAATAGCTGATGCTGATGCGGTCGGTATTATTCATAAATTACATCATACAGTTAATAATTTTGCAGAGGCTGGTGCTGATGCTGTTAATGGAGGGTTGGATGTTATTTTTCAGACAACTTACGATGAGCATCTTCCTTTTTTACAGGCTTGCCTGGATGGCCGGGTTACAAAGGAGGCACTCGATCGGGCTGCCGGACAAGTATTAAAAGCTAAGTTCCGCCTGGGGCTTTTCGAACATCCTTATGTTGATGAAACTGAAGCGGAGAAATGGAATGCCTGTGCCGAACATCGGGCATTGACACGCGAAGCGGCCCGTAAATCGATGGTTCTACTTAAGAATAGCGATCAGGTATTACCGTTATCCAAACAAATCAGTCGTATCGCACTGATAGGGGAGGATGCAACAGCTGCTCGCTTAGGAGGATATAGCGGTCCCGGCGTAAAGAAGGTCAGTATTTTAGATGGTATGAAGAATAAGCTGGGTGACCGGACGGAGATACTTTATGAAATGGGGTGTAAACGGGTAAATCCAGCTTACGTGACGGTGCCGGGGAATTTCCTTTTTACGTCGGAGGGGAAATCTGGCTTGGAAGGAGCTTATTTTAATAATATTACTTGTGACGGACAACCGGATCTGAGACGGATCGATAAACAGTTACAATTCTCTTGGACACTTTTTGCTCCGGATACCTGCCTGGCTGTTGACTGGTTTTCTGTCGAATGGAAAGGGAAGATGCAATCCCCTGTTTCCGGAACGTATCAGTTCGGGTTGGAAGGTAACGATGGTTATCAACTTTGGATAGACGGGGAAAAACTGATCGACAAACCTTATAAGACTTCGTTCGGAACCTCTCTTGTGCCGTTCCGTTTTGAAAAAGGGAAGGAATACGATATAAAGGTCCGCTTTTATGAGAATACCCGTAATGCCCGTATTCGCCTGGTTTGGGATTATGGAGTTAAAAATGAAGAAGAGAGTATCGAACGTGCTGTACAAGCTGCCCTTCAGTCGGATGTTGCGGTTGTGGTGGTGGGCCTTGAAGAGGGAGAGTTTCGTGACAGAGGTTATCTGACTTTACCCGGCAGGCAAGAGGAATTGATCAATCGTGTGGCTGCGACAGGAAAGCCGACAGTTGTCGTACTAATAGGGGGAAGTGCCGTTGTTATGTCGGAATGGATAGATAATGTACAATCTATATTAAATGCTTGGTATCCTGGTGAAGAAGGGGGAAATGCCATTGCCGATGTATTGTTTGGCGACTATAATCCTTCCGGAAAACTTCCGATAACTTATCCTATCGATGAAGCTCAGTTACCATTGAATTATAGCCATAAACCTACCGGGCGTAGCGATGATTATCTGAATTTGACAGGGGAACCTTTATTTCCGTTTGGTTATGGATTAAGTTATTCGGAATTCGATTATAGAGATTTGAAAATAGAACCTGTTCCCGGTCGTACATCTTATAAGGTCTCTTTTAGGGTAAAGAATACCGGAAAGTATCCGGCGAATGAAGTCGTACAACTTTATTTACTCGATAAAGTGGCCTCTGTTACTCAACCTATCACCCGGTTGATCCATTTTGAACCGGTTCCATTGGCGCCGGACGAAACCCGGAAAGTAAGCTTTCAGATTACAGAAGAAGACTTGTCGATGTTGGATAAAGACATGAACCGGGTGGTAGAACCCGGTGATTTCCGTATTATGGTAGGACGCTCCTGTAAGGATATCCGTTTGAAAGGGACTATCCATCAGCAATTGAAAATAAATCTGGGGACTGTTTCCCAACCTCCACATATTAAACTATAAATACAATGAAAATATCGATCAAACAGGTAACAATGACGATACTGGCAGTTTTACTTCTGTCGTGTACAGAAAGTGGAAAAAAGTTGTCGGCTGACTATCGTATCATACCTCTGCCGGTAAAAATAGAAGAAACGGGAACCTCTCCATTCACTCTTTCCGGGACAACGCGTATCGGATATCCGGCGGGTAATGAAAAAGCCGAACAATTAGCGGCTTTCCTTTCTGGCTATATAAAAGAAGTAACCGGATTTCAACCGGAAACGACAGAAGGTAGGGTTTCCTCCAACGGAATAAATTTGCTGTTGGAGGATATTTCTGAAAATTCTCCGGAGGGCTATCGATTGGAAGTGAATAATAAAACCGTTTCTATTACAGGTAAAAGTGAAGCCGGGCTTTTTTATGGCATACAAACCTTGCGTAAGTCGTTGCCGTCAGGAGCAGAGAATAAAGAAATCATTCTTCCGGCAATCCTGATAGAAGATCATCCTCGGTTTTCGTACAGAGGGATGCATCTGGATGTTGGGCGCCACTTCTTTTCAACGGATTTTATCAAGAAATATATTGATATTCTAGCTCTGCACAATCTCAATACCTTCCATTGGCATCTGACGGAAGATCAGGGATGGCGGATCGAGATCAAGAAATATCCCCGTCTGACAGAGGTCGGCTCACGGCGTAAAGAATCGTTGCTGAACGATGGCTCCGGAAAGTTCGACGGGATTCCTTATGGTGGTTTCTATACGCAGGATGAAGTCCGGGAGATTGTAAAATATGCAGCTGATCGCTACATAACAGTTGTTCCGGAGATCGATTTGCCCGGTCATATCACATCGGCGTTGGCTGCTTATCCGGAATTAGGGTGCACGGGTGGTCCGTATGAAGTAGCTACAACTTATGGTGTCCATAAAGACGTTTTATGTATAGGGAATGAACAGTCACTTCGTTTTGCAGAGGATGTCCTATCGGAGATTATCAATCTGTTTCCATCACATTATATTCATGTCGGTGGAGATGAATGCCCTCGCGACCGATGGAGTAAATGTTCTAAATGTCAGCAATTAATTCATAAGATGGGCTGGAAAGATACCAAAGAACATCAGGCGGAAGATAAACTACAAAGCTATTTCATGACGCGTATCGAAGCGTTTGTAAACAGTAAAGGCCGCCAGATAATCGGCTGGGATGAAATACTGGAAGGCGGCCTTGCTCCGAATGCAACCGTGATGTCATGGCGTGGAACAGAAAACGGAGTTAAAGCGGCACAACAGCAGCATGATGTCATTATGACACCAGCCGGGATTCTTTACTTTAGCAGTAAACAACTGCTGGAACTTGGTGGAAATCGTGGTATTCGGCGGATATATGATTTCGAGCCTGTACCCGATTCTTTGCCGTTGGATGTACAAAAACATATTATCGGTGTACAAGGTTGCCTTTGGTCAGAACGGATCGAGACGCCGGATCGAGCCGAATATCTGATTCTCCCAAGAGTAGCCGCATTAAGCGAGTTGGCTTGGTCAACACCTGAACAACATGACTTTGACGGTTTTATGGACAGGCTTTATCGTATGGTAGATATCTATGATCGGGAGAAATATACTTATTCTAGACACGCATTCCAAATAACGGAATCTTTTAAACCGGATACCGTCCGCGGAGCATTGGCCGTTTCTTTATCGACCATCGGCAACCGCACTATTTATTATACGTTGGATGGTAGCGAACCGGATATCAGTTCAACGGTTTATACAACGCCTGTTATGGTAGATCAAAAAGCTCTTCTTCAGGCCCGGGTTATCTTCGAAGGAGAAACAAGCGAGCTTTTTACAGAAAATATACAGGTGAATAAGGCAACCTTTAAACCTATCCGCCTATTTAGTTCTCCTCATCCGAACTATACTTTTGGAGGAGCGACTACCCTGACAGACGGTTTACGGGGAAACAGTAATTATAATACCGGCCGTTGGCTCGGTTTCCTGACGGATATGGATGTAATGATCGATCTTCGGGAAACAACCCCGGTGAAGATAGTTTCTTTTACTGCAAATATCTCGAAAGGAGCAGCTGTTATGGGACCGATAGGGTTTGATGTCCTGCTTTCGGCGGATGGGGCAAACTTCCGTAAAGTAGCTTCACAATCTTATCCGGTATTAGGTAAAGACGATAAAGACGGAATCTATCCCTATACCCTGGATTTTACGGAGACGCCGACACGTTATGTCCGTATCGTTGTTAAAGTGACTCCCAAGCTTCCTGCCTGGCATATGTGGCCGGGAAATGCGGCGTTCCTGTTTGTGGATGAAATAAGTATAGAGTAAGGTGATCATCTTCGATGGTTTGATATTCCAATTTACATTATCAAAAATTAAATATTGTTTGTGATACCTTATTTCCTGCTGTAAGATATTTGTTGATAATATCTTACTCAGGAAATACTTTGCTTAAATTCTGAAAGAATATAGGATTTATTCAAGCTCGATTGCTTAAAATAGGTTACTTCTGCCTTTATTTCTCCAAATATTCTAATTTTGTCATGTTGAATAATAAAAACGGAAGAGATGAAAAAGTATGCATTTTTATTCATGATAATGATTGTCGGATTATTATCTTGCGGAGATGATGATAAACCTGTTGTACCTGAATTGGACAAACTATCCCAGATTACATGTACCCAAGGGACGGATGTGGTGTTTTTTGCATATATCAATTATACGAATGATGATAAGATTGCTTCTATCGACTTTGTTGATGGAAAGAAGATTCCTTTTATATATGTAGATAAAAAGATAACAATGATAAATCCTGAGGAGGGTATCGAACGGATTGAATATACTATGCAGGGAAGTGTCATTATAGAAAAGTCCGTTAAAAAGGATAACCCCTATAATAGAGAGGTTTACACAAGTGATAAATATGATTATAAATATAGTGGTTCCAGCCTGACCGGTGCTTCACGAACAATGACCTGGCCGAAAGAAGGAGGGGACGGCTACGAATCACAAATATTTGACAAAGAAGAAACTTATTCATGGGAAAACAATAATGTTGTCCTTTTCACCCAGGACAAGAAAAGAATAGAATATAAATATGGCATGGCCTTGACTCCGTCCAATTTCCCCTGGCGTGTGATACCTTCTTTTAATCCGGTAGGTTTTGATGCTTTTTCTCCGATAAATCTACTCTATGGAAACCGGAGTAGGAACTTACCTGAATCGGCTACTTACTACAGTCTTTCCGGAGAGGATGACACAACTGCAAATTACACGTATCATTTTACAACTACCGGCGATTATATTACCGCCATGACAATTCAGGAACAGATCAGTTCTACCGATAAAATAGCAGAGACGAATACATATAATTATACGTTTACCTATTCAAAGTAACAGGTCTATTAGTAATAGGGATATTAAAAAGGTTGTTTGTATAAGTTGTTAAACCGCATCTAATTAATATGTGATGCGATTATCTGTCGGTATTGTATAAATATCTCACAAATATCCCTTTTTGCAATAAATCTACAAGCTTTTGCGATAATATTAAAAACGGCAAAGGAGAACAAACAGTATTTTTGGGCAAAAATAAAAGTCTGTCTATTGAGACCTAATTCCATGAATACAAAGTTTTTATTATTGATTTCAATTACCGTATTTGTTTTTAGCTCCTGCTCTCATAAAGCACGATTGAAAAAACAAGTATCCGACCTGTTGTGTTCTGAAGTTGTCCTTCGGGGAAATGAGGCACTGGAAGAGGAACCTGTCACAGTCACATCCTTTGTGGCTGAAAGAAGTGTCGGTGGAATTCACGATTTTTATTCCGAAGGCGATTACTGGTGGCCGAATCCGGCCAGTCCGGATAGTGCTTACATCCGTCGTGACGGAGAGACGAATCCCGATAATTTTGTGGCCCACCGACATGCAATGATACGCTTCAGTACTATCGTTGGCGATCTTACTTCTGCCTGGATCATTACCCAAGATAAAAAATATATTGAGCAAGCCCTAAAACATATTCATGCCTGGTTTATAAATCCTGAAACACGCATGAACCCAGACCTTCAATATGCTCAGGCTATTAAAGGAATCGCAACAGGTCGTGGAATCGGTATTATCGATACGATTCATCTGTTGGAAGTCGTCCAATCCCTGATCGTGATGGAGCAGAATAATTTACTCCCGGAAGAAGAAATGGTTGCATCAAAGGGATGGTTTTCAGAGTATTTATGTTGGTTGACCAATCATCCTTATGGAAAAGATGAAATGAATGCAAAGAATAATCATGGTACTTGCTGGGTGATGCAGGCTGCCCTGTTTGCTAAATATACAGGAAATACAGAGGTCTTGAATTTTTGCAGAGATCGCTTCCAGACCGTTCTATTGCCGGATCAAATGGATGCGGACGGTAGTTTTCCGTTAGAATTGGAACGGACAAAACCATATGGATATTCCCTTTTTAACCTGGATGCGATGGCTACGCTCTGTCATATCCTCTCTGATGAGAATCATAATCTATGGCAATATACAACGGAAGACGGGCGAAATATGCAGAAAGGGGTGGCATGGATGTTCCCTTACATAAAGGATAAATCCGCATGGCCGTTCGATAAAGATGTGATGTACTGGGATGAATGGCCTGTCGCTCATCCGGCTTTGCTGTTCAGTGTTTACGATACGCCCGACGACGCCTATGTGTCTCTTTGGTCGGCATTGGAACATTTTCCCGTTAATGACGAGGTCATAAGGAATTTGCCTGTTCGCCATCCGTTGTTATGGTTGTGAAAATAATGTCTTACTATATAATCGATTTACTTTATTAGTTGAAAAAATATGAAGTTCAAAACTCCTCTTTTACTGTTATTGGTTGCTTTGACCTCTTGCGGAAATAAGCCTGATCTTGTTCAGGATAATTTTTCTTTTGCTTCGACCCAATTGAAGCAGGCTTTTGTTGAAATGGATGCTGTCCGTTCCGCTGAATCCCTCGAAAAGCAAGCCTTACGTGATAAACAGAACCTGGGGCCGTTAGCCAGTCCGCGTAATGTGGAGGCAGACGGTACATTGCATATGGTCATTTCCCGTGACTGGACCAGCGGTTTTTTTCCCGGCGAACTCTGGTACATGTATGAATATACAAAAGATGACTTCTGGAAACAAAAGGCCTGGGAGCAAACGGCTTTGATAGAGCGTGAAAAGATGAACGGAGGAACACATGATATGGGCTTTAAGGTGTATTGCAGTTTCGGGAACGGTTACCGGTTGACCGGAGATGCTGCTTATAAAGATATTTTGTTGCAGGCTGCCTATACGTTGACTACCCGTTATAAAGAGAATGTGGGGGCGATCCGCTCTTGGGATCATAGCCGTGATAAATGGGATTGCCCGGTTATCATCGACAATATGATGAATCTGGAACTTCTTTTCTGGGCGTTTAAGACAAGTGGCGATTCTTTATTCTATAATGTGGCTGTGAACCATGCCCGTACCACGATGAAGAACCATTACCGTAAAGATTATAGCTCTTATCATGTGGTTGATTATGATACGATCACCGGGGCTGTGCTGCACAAACATACGCATCAGGGATATGCACATGAATCGGCCTGGTCGCGTGGGCAGGCATGGGGACTTTACGGATATACGCTGTGTTACCGTGAAACTGGTTTGCCCGAATTTCTGGAGCAGGCTAAGCAGATAGAAAATTTTATCTTTTCCCATCCGAACCTGCCGGAAGACCTGATCCCTTACTGGGATTTCAATGCTCCGGGTATCCCCGCCGAACCCCGGGACGCTTCCGCGGCAACGGTAACGGCTTCTGCTTTATATGAATTGAGTATGTATGATCCTGCAAATGGAAAGGATTATATAATGAAGGCAAATACAATCCTGGACAATCTTTCCAAAGGGTACCGTACTGCTCCCGGCAAGGACAGAGGTTTTCTGTTATTACATAGTACAGGTTCTAAAATGCATAACGTAGAGGTCGATGTCCCGATCGTATATGCCGATTACTATTACCTGGAAGCACTTCTCAGGAAACAGAAATTAGAAAAAGAAGGAAATCTTTTTCAGTTGACAAGTGACAGATGACAGTTAGGCTTCGCACTCGAACATAGAAATATTTGAGCCTATCCGGGCATAAACTATCTGTCATAAATAAGGCATACTTAGTTGTAGGTCCATTTGCCGTTTGCTTCAGCTGACGGATTAGTAAATGCTCTATCTCTTTGGACTTTAGTCCCATTTTAAACACACTCTCTATGTTCAGAGAAATGTGGCTAAAGCCAAAAAGAGAAACAACTTGTAGACCGTCAGTTAAAACTGACGGCAAAGGAACCTGTAATAGCCTAGTCACTTTGATTATGGGATAGTTCACTTTTGATTGGTATATATTTCATTGATAATGATTAAATAATATAAAACAAATAAATGATGAGAAACATTCTTTTTTCCTGTCTTTTCCTGTTTTGCTGTTTTTCGATGGCAGGAAAAGTACCCTCTAAACAGAAAATACGATTAACGGAAAACTGGGAATATCTGAAAGGTGACCTGGGAGGGATCTGGGAAGCAGTACGCCCTGCTTCTCCCGGTAATCCTGAAACTGTCCCTGTCTGGCAGAAAGTCACTTTGCCCCATTGTTTCAATGCGGAGGATGCCGTAGATCCCGATGTCAATTACTATCAGGGACCGGGCTGGTACAAAACATTACTGACTATTGATAATCCGTATGCCGACGGTCGTATCGTACTCGATTTCGAAGGTGCCGGGCAGAAAACGAAAGTGTATATCTACACGACGTTGGTCGGTGAACATGTAGGCGGTTACGACGAATGGAGTGTCGACATTACCGAAGCCGTAAACTCCTTTATGGCAGACGGTCAGTTAATGAAACGTTTCAAAGGGAAAATTCCTTTATCAGTCCGTTGCGACAACTCACGCGATCTGGAAATGATCCCGTCCGATTTGTCGGACTTCAACTTATACGGCGGTCTTTACCGTTATCTGAACCTGGTTTATCTGCCGAAAGCCTCTTTTGAACGGATCCGTCTCGAACCGGTACTTTCAGCCGACAGGAAGGAGGGAACCGTCAAAGTAAAGGCCTCTTTCTATAACCCGGAAGATATCCGTAAAGCGAATGTCACCGTTGCCATCTATGATGCAGGGCATAAACAAATATATTCTCAGACGGTACAGAACATCCTACCCCTCGGTAATCAACTCCTTGCGGAAGCCAAGATCAAGAACCCGGCTTTATGGGATGTCGATTCACCGGATCTTTATACTTGCGAACTGACGATCGATGCCGGTGGGCAAACCCTGACGACTGAAGAGCGTTTCGGCTTCCGTCAGTTCGAATTTAAGGAGAAAGGCCCGTTCTATCTGAATGGTCGGCGTCTTTTACTTCGTGGAACACATCGCCATGAAGATCATGCCGGAGTAGCACAGGCTATGACCGAAGAAATGATGCGTACGGAAATGAAGATGATGAAAGACATGGGGGTCAACTTCATCCGTCTCGGACATTATCAGCAGTCGGATATTATCCTCCGGCTTTGCGATGAGCTGGGTATTCTTGTTTGGGAAGAAGAGCCCTGGTGTCGTGGAGGTCTGGGCGGGGAAACCTACAAAGAACAGGCACGCCGCATGTTGACGAATATGATTGGCCAGCATCATAATCACCCTTCTGTCATTATCTGGGGATTAGGAAATGAAAACGACTGGTCGAATGATTTCAGTACGTTCGATAAAGGTGCTATCCGTGCCTTTATGAAGGAGCAGCACGATCTGGCACATCGTCTGGACGATACCCGTATGACGGCTATCCGCCGTTGCGAGTTCTGTAGTGATATTGTCGATGTTTATTCGCCTTCTATCTGGGCCGGTTGGTATCGGGGTGTGTTCACTGATTATAAATCGGTCTCTGAGGAAGAAATGAAGAAAGTGAAACATTTCCTGCATGTCGAGTGGGGAGGTGACAGCCATGCCGGTCGACATTCGGAAAATGTGTTTGCCAACCTGAAAGGTATCGAGTCGGGGAAAGGCGCGGATGAACGTGACGGGGATGCTTCCCTTTATGGAGGTGCCGCCCGTGCATCCAAAGATGGAGACTGGTCTGAAAGCTATATCGTCCGCCTGATCGACTGGCATTTGAAGGAACAGGAGACAATGCCGTGGCTGACCGGTACTGCCTATTGGCCGTTCAAGGATTTCTCTACGCCTGTACGTCCTGAAAATCCGGTTCCGTATGTGAACCAGAAAGGTGTCGTCGAGCGTGACTTTACTCCGAAAGAGAGTTATTATGTTTTCCAGTCGTATTGGACTACCGAGCCGATGGTACATATTTACGGTCATAGCTGGCCTGTACGTTGGGGAAACAAAGGAGATCGTAAGGAAATTCTGGTTTATTCTAACTGTGAAGCGGTGGAATTGTTCGTCAACGGTGTCAGTCAGGGAATAAAGAAACGTGATAGCCAGGATTATCCGGCTGCCGGGTTGCGTTGGAATTGTGTATATGAGGAAGGTAAGAACGAGATACGTGCAGTTGCCGTAAAAGGAAAAACAAATGTCACGGATGAGATCGTCCAGGAGTACCAGACAGTAAAATGGGGTAAAGAAGCTGTGGCGGCCTTGTCTGTCGTTTCCCGTGAAGGCGATACTGTTTTACTGGAAGCACAGCTTTTGGATAAAGATGGCGTTCGCTGCCTCGATTCAAAGAAATATATTGAATTTGAAATCGCAGGCGATGGCTCGTTGATACAGAATCAGGGGACCTCTACCGGTAGCCGGAAGGTACAGGCTTACAATGGTCGGGCATGTATCAAAGTCAATCTGAATAAAGGGAAGAGCATGGTTGCGGTTAAAGCGGAAGGCATACCGACCGCTTTTATGGAATTGATGTAAAGACCTGTTCCCATTAACCAAAACTTTTACTATTTTTGTTTTATCTAATCAGATTCTACTACCATGGTAAGGAGATTGTCTTTCATATTATTGCTGGTCCTTTTTGCATCGATATTACATGCAGAAAGGACTAATTATTTGTATTCCTTTAATTCGGATTTGAATGAAGGTATCTCCCAGCTATCCGTCATGGATATCTATCAGGATTCAAAAGGATATTTATGGTTTGCCACGAAGAACGGCCTGAACAGGTTTAACGGAAAGGAGTATGTGATTTATCGCCGGGAAGACGGGAATGAACAGAGTTTGTCCGGTAACTCGATCGCTTCGGTCACAGAAGATCAGGACGGTTATCTTTGGGTGGGTACGAACAACGGGCTGAACCGGATCGATTTGAATACCGACCGGATTAAAAGATATAATTCGGGAGCAAACGGTTTAACTCAAAGTAGTATTACCAAAGTGTATTCCGATGCTGCCGGTTACCTTTGGGTAGGTACATGGGGCGGATTATACCGTTTTAACAGGGAGGAAGATCGTTTCGAACGGATTCTTTTGGATAATAACCTCGAAGATATCTCTGTTTCGGCTTTATTTGAAGACAGTGCGGGACGATATTGGATCGGAACAAGGGACAAAGGGGTTTATTTGTGTGACAATCAAATGAACATTATCAGTCATTTTACCCGCGAATCTAAAAATATGCCGTTGAATAACAATAATATAACCTCCATATATGAGGATACACAGAAACAGATATGGATCGGTAGCAAGTACGGGTTGAACAAGGTCAATTTACGTGAAAATGAGGTTCTGTCTTTTACGAGTGAGAACAGCAAACTAAGTAATAATACTGTCCGTTGCCTGGTCGAATGGGAGGGAAAACTGCTGGTCGGGACTTTTGACGGTATATTCGCTTTGGATCCTGAATCCGGGCAGATAATAAAAGTGGCGGGATATGATGATATAAACCATTCTTTAAGTCATTATTCTGTCTATGCTTTTTGTGTGGACCATGATTATACGTTGTGGGTCGGGACATTTGCCGGGGGGATCAATTACCTGAATAAGTTTACTAACCGTTTTGTACTTCACCGGCCGGAAGATGAACTGAATATCAGGACGGGGATTTATGGAGCGATAACATATGAATCTCCCTCCGATTTGTGGATAGCCACCGAGGGATACGGATTGTTGAATTATAATTATCAGACGAATACGTCGCATTATTATCTGATCGACCCGTCTGCTCATTTTGCCTTTAATACGAATATTATCAAGTCTGTCTTTTATGAGGACGGATATGTGTGGTGCGGGACGACGAAAGGGGAAATCTATAAATTTAATATCAGGACCAAGACGTTTTCTCTTTATCATAAATATCCGGTTGAATATTCTATCTATTCCATTATACGTGACCGTAAAGGAAATTTATGGGTGGGAGGTGCGTCTACGGAATTCGGTCTGACCTGTTTTGTAAACGATCGATTGGTCACGACTTTAACAAATAATGTAGATGAACCTTTTTATCTATCGAATGTCCGTTGTATCCTGGAAGAAGAAGACGGTGTGTTGCTGTTAGGCAGTACGGCTGACGGATTACTTCGTTTCGATACCAATAAGAAACAGTTGACGAAATATTCGAATGAAGCGACGGTGGAAAGCTATCGTATTCCTAATAATTATATCTCTGCCATCGTCCGTACAAAGTCAGGCGAAATATGGGTATCGACGTATGGGGGCGGTATCTTCCAGTTTGATAAAACAGAGCATGTTAAACGGGTTATGACGGCTGGAGACGGATTGTTGGATAATAATATCTGCTCGTTGGTAGAGAGTAGCGACCGGAAGTTGTGGATGAGTACTGTGAACGGATTGATTATGTTTGACCCCGTAGGAGGTGAGGTCAGGAACTACCACCGTCATAACGGGATAGATATCCGGGAGTTTACTTTACATAGCGGGATTGCTCTGCCGGATGGGAATCTTTGCTTTGCCGGGAGCAATGGTTTTGTCACTTTCCAGGTGGCTGCGATGGATAAGAATGAAAATATTCCGTCGGTGGTACTGGAACAACTGTCCGTCAATAATCGTCCGATCGAAGTAGGGGATGAATCGGGGATATTGGATAAAGTGCTGGATAGTATGGATACGATCCGCCTACTCTATAATGAAAATAATTTCTCGATAACCTACCAGGCTTTGAATTATATCTATTCTACGCAAAATCAATATGCTTATAAGCTGGAAGGATATGATGCCGACTGGAATTATGTGGGAGGACGTAATTCCGCTTTCTATACAAATCTAAGTCCGGGAAAATATGTTTTCCATGTAAAAGGATCTAATAACGACGGTGTCTGGAATGAGCAGGGGCGTTCGCTGACCATTATCGTGCAACCCCCTTTATGGAGGACCTGGTACGCTTATTTGTTTTATGTTATTGCATTGGCTGTTATCAGTTACGTGATTCTTCATTATGTAAATATTAAGCGGAACCTGGAAGCCGGTTTGAAACTGAAACAGTTGGAAAAACAGAAGCAGGAGGAGTTCCATGAAGCAAAGATCCGTCTGTTTACGAATTTCTCCCACGAATTGCGTACCCCTTTGATGCTGATCATTACCCCGTTTGAGGAATTGGTCAAACGGGTGGATATTCCGGCAGAATTGCATGACAAACTTTCCATTATATATAAGAATGCCCGGAAACTTCTGCTTCTGGTGAACCAGTTGATGGATCTGCATAAAAATCAGGCCGGTAGCCTGGAACTGAAGGTCAGTGAAGGAGATGTCTGTGAATATATAAAGGAAATATATTATGCCTTTAACCAGATCGCTCTTACGAACGAAGTGAAGTTTTCGTTGAATTGTACGCCTAAGACGATCAATGCCTGGTTCGATAAGTCTTTATTGGAAAAGGTTGTTTTCAATCTTTTATCGAATGCATTCAAATACACGCCGTCCGGTGAATCCGTTACGATGGAAGTCTCGGAAACATCATGGAGCGGACTGGATGCAAAGCAAACAGATGGGTTGTATAAGGATGAAAATGCGAACTATCTGGTATTGCGGGTGAAAGATTCCGGTAAGGGGATAGAAGAAGGGGAAGTCGACAAGATATTTACTCCTTTTTATCAGATTCCGGAAACGTCAGGAATCAATCTGTCCGGGACAGGTATTGGCCTGAGCCTTGTCTATACGATCGTACAGCTTCATCGTGGGGTTATCTATGTAGATAATACGGAACGGTCAGGAGCCTGCTTTGTTGTGATTCTCCCGATCTCCCGTTCCGCTTTTTCCGAAGACCAGATTGAAAATATAGAGTTTGATAAGATTTCGGAAGTGACGAATACGGATGATATTTCCGCATCTCTTCCTGCTCCGGAAAAAGTGGAAGGACCGAAATATAAAATCTTGCTGGTAGAAGACGATAAGGATGTGCGCAGTTATCTGAAAAAGAGCCTGGAAGCTGAGTATACCGTTATAGAAGCGGCTGACGGTGTAAGAGCATATGAAAAAGTAGTTCAGGACTTTCCCGATCTGGTCCTTAGTGATATCATGATGCCGAAACGGGACGGACTGGAACTTTGTACGCTGATCAAAAACGATATAAGGGTGGGGCATATCCCTGTGATCCTGATGACGGCGCGTTCCATGGTTGTCCATATCAAGGAAGGATTCCAGGCCGGTGCGGACGATTATATTGTTAAGCCGTTCAATATGGATGTGCTTCAAACGCGTATCCGCAGCCTGCTGGCTTCGAGGGAGCAATTGAAAAAACTCTATGGAAAGCGTTTCTCTCCGGATGTGATGGGTATCGAGGTGAAGTCGGCCGACGAACGGTTCTCCCAGAAACTGTTTGACGTGATCGAGAAAAATATATCCAATGAAAAACTGGATGTCGAATTGTTATGTACGGAAATCGGTATCAGCCGTGCGAACCTCTACCGCAAACTCAAATCCATTACCGAGCTTTCACCGATGGAATTGATCCGTAACAAACGTCTCGAGATGGCGGCAAAATTGTTGAAAGAATCCGAAATGAATGTTTCTGAAATAGCGTCGCATCTTGGATTTAACAGCCACTCTTATTTTTCCAATTCCTTTAAGACTTTTTATGGTTGCACTCCGACTGAATTTGTACAGATGAGAAATAACCAGGAACAGGGCGGCTGATAAAATCGTATCACTTTTCTGTAACTTTTGTATCAATCTATTCATATAGAATAATTTAATACAAAATTGGAAGCATGTTTTCTTTTGTAAAAAAGAGAATATGTTTCTTTGTATTATTGAATTTGTTGAAATTTTAAGTCTAATTAAATCCATGATTAAATGAAAAAGGAAATTAAGAAGGCCACTTTATCGTTTTGGCGATTATTATTATTAATGGTGGCGTTTAACTCAGGTTTGAGTTTGTTTGCGCAAACACAAACTGTCTCCGGAATTGTTTTAGATGAGTTCGGAGATCCGATGATCGGAGTATCTGTACTAGTGAAGGGAACAACCACAGGGATTATTACAGATGTAGACGGAAACTTTACCGTTCCGGCTAACAACGGGGATGTATTATTGATCAAATATCTTGGTTATAAGGATCAGGAAATAAAAGTGACAGGTAATACCCGTCTGAAAATTACTCTTCAGGAAGATTCTCAAAGTTTGGATGAAGTTGTTGTTGTTGGTTACGGTACACAGAAAAAAGTGAATCTGACCGGTGCCGTATCTGCTGTAACCGGCGAAGAAATTGCAAAACGTCCGGTAGCTAATACCTCGACAATGTTGCAGGGACAGATGCCGGGATTGCGTATCACTTCCGACAAAGGTCAGCCGGGTAATGAAAACGTTCAGATCCGCGTTCGAGGACAAGGAACCTATTCTGGGACAGGTTCCGATCCGTTAATCCTGATTAACGGAGTCGAGGGGGATCTTGCCTCCCTCGATCCGAACATAATTGAAAGTGTTTCTGTGTTGAAGGATGCTGCGTCGGCTTCTATTTATGGTTCGCGTGCTGCAAACGGTGTGATTTTGATTACGACCAGGAATGGTTCGGAAACGAAAGATCGTATTTCTATCCGTTATAATGGAAACTTTGCAGTTCACAATCCGACAAACCTGTTGGATGTGATTTGGGATTCTCCTACATATATGAAGTATTTCAATATGGCAAAAGACAATTCCAATGCTCCGGCAACAGACCGTTATTCACAGGAGATGATTGCTAACTATACAAATCCGTCCGATCCGATTAAGTATCCGAGTTTCAACTGGCTGGATTATATGTTTGATCCTGCTTTCGTTCAGCAACATAATTTGAGTGTGGCTGGTACTACCGGTAAAACCTCTTACAATGCTTCTTTGAGTATGATCAATCAGCCGGGTACCATGAAAGGACAGGAGTTCAAACGTTATAATGCTACATTGGACCTGACTTCACAGGTAAATGATTGGATTAGATTCGGTATGTATTTTACGGGTAGCCGCAGTAATCGCCAGGAAACACGCCAGGGAGATACGGATGCTTATCTGTCTACTATTTCACAGGCTCCGACTTATATGCCTTGGTTGCCGGATGATGGTACGGGTGTCAAACGCTACACCATGAAAGCTTTTACTTTTGAAAGTAATAATAAAAACATGGTTGCCATTGTTGAAACTGAAAACTTCAAAAATTATGTGAATACCGATGTGAATGCACAAGCCTGGCTGGAAATAAGTCCGGTCAAAGGGTTGAGCTGGTACACCAAAGGTGCCATGCGTTATAAACAACAGCATACAAAAGATTGGGGAACATTGCCTACACCGGTTTACTATTATCATGACGGTGTTCAGAACGGTACATTGAATACGAACGGTACAGGCTTGACCAGTACAATGGAGAACAGTTCATATTATAATTTATATACTTATTTGAAATATGATTGGGCTACCCCGAATAAAGAACATGATTTTTCCGTAATGGCAGGTTATAACCTGGAATATTACAAAATGGATAATCTTTCCGGTTATCGTCAGAACTTCGACTTCCCGTTGCATGAACTGAATACCGGTATCTCTTCCGTACAGACTAATACCGGTAAATCTGAAGAATGGGGGATTATGTCTGCCTTTTTCCGTGCTAACTACGCATTCAAACAACGTTATTTGTTGGAAGTGAATGCACGTTATGACGGTTCTTCACGTATTTCTTCCGAATCTCGTTGGGGGATATTCCCTTCCTTCTCTTTGGGATGGCGCATGACAGAAGAAGAGTGGATGAAGGATTTGAATTGGGAATGGTTGAACAGTTTGAAATTTCGTGGTTCATGGGGTATTTTGGGTAATCAGAATATCGATCTTTACTCTTACTATGCTTTGGTTACAACCGGAAAGGATTATAGCTTTGACAACTCAAATCTGGATGCCGGTGTGGCACAGACTACCCTTACTAACCGCGATCTGAAATGGGAATCTACTTCTATCGGTGACTTCGGGGTCGATATCACTGCTTTCAATGGTTTTAATGTAACTTTCGACTGGTATAGGAAAAGAACATACGATATTCTTCGTAAAGCGCAGAGTAACTCATTATTAGGTTTGACTGCTCCATATGTGAATGGCGGTGAAATGGTAAATAAAGGAATTGAAGTGTCGTTAGCCTATAACGGATATATTAAGGACGGTGTATTCAAGGGGTTGAGTTATAATGCAGGTGTTTTCTTTGATCGTACAAGAAATGAATTGACGAAATATGGTGCTGATTATGTGGATTCTACTAATGGATTGATCTATAAAGAAGGTCTCCCTTACGGATCATTTTATGGTTATGAAGCAATTGGCATTTTTAGAGATGAAGCTGATGTGACTAATTCTCCAAAGCAATTTAATGATAATACATTGCCTGGTGATATTAAATATGCCGATATCAGTGGTCCGAATGGAGTACCAGATGGCATTGTCGATGAAAATGACCGTAAGGTACTTGATGGTCGTTTTCCTGATTTTGAATATTCTGTAAACTTGGGTGCCAACTGGAAAGGGTTCGATCTTTCTTTGATGGGACAAGGGGTACAGGGAGCAAAACATTATGCCAGTGGCTGGGGATTGCGTCCGTTCTATCAGGGAACTCCGATCTCACAAGATTATATCGATAATATGTGGACGGAAGATCATAGAGATGCTAAATATCCGCGTTTGTATTTCGCAGATTTAGGCGGTGCAAAGAACCAGCGTGAAAGTACTTATTGGTTATACAATGCTTCTTATTTTCGTTTGAAGAACCTGACATTCGGTTATACATTGCCGAAAGCTCTTACAAGTAAAGCGAAAATAGAACGTCTGCGTTTCTATTTCTCTGGTGATAACTTGTTGACAATTACTAAATTCCCTCAAGGTGGTGACCCGGAACGTAATTATAACTCTACAAAGGGTACACGTTTGGTTTATTATCCCCAGAACCGTATCATTTCATTCGGTGTAAATCTTGAATTCTAATTAAATCGTAAAATGGTTATGAAAATGAATAAACTATCATATATTTCACTATTGGTTGCCGGTATGATGACAGTGTCTTCCTGTTCTGATATTTTAGATACTCCGCCGACAACTTCTCCGTCAGAAAGTATTTTTTGGCAATCAAAATCTGATTTTGATTCGGCATTGACCGGTTGTTATCAAGGTATGCAAGCTAAAACATTATCTTATGGGATGGTTGTTTATGATTGTTTGACGGACAATGGTTACGGTAGCTCCGGTTCCAGTTATGTATATAAAACAGACTTGATTCAAGCTGATAATATAGACCCATCCATGCAGGGGTTTGTTCCGGATCTTTATAAAGAAGCGTATGAGGCTATTGCCCGGATGAATATTTTTTTATATCAGTTGAATAATTATCAGGGTGGGGACATGAGTAATGTTCGTAACCAATATGAAGGTGAAATTATGTTCCTGCGCTCTTATTGCTACTATCTGCTTTATCTGTGTTATGGTGAAGTTCCGTATCCAACGATGCCGTTGGATCTTACGACACAAAATATGCCGAAAGAAACGCTTGATAATGTATATAAAAATTTGATTGCCGATTTACAGACAGCGATTGATAAGTTGGATGATAAAACTTATAAGGGATCGGGCGGACATGTAACAAAAGGTGCTGCAAAAGCATTGAAAGCTCGTGTACTTATGCTCCATGCTTTTGGAGAAGACGGAAAAGTGGCTAATCGTGACGAGGTTCAGGAAGCTTATAATTTGTTGGACGAAATCAAAGGATATTCTTTGGCTGATCGTTATGCTGATAACTTTACGTATGATACACAGGAATCTAGTCCGGAAATCCTTTTCTCTATTAAGTTCCTGGCTCCGAATAACTATAATAATTTTGACCATATATATGGCAATTATTCCGGAGTTCGTCCGGTTGCCAACCTGACGAATGAATATGAAGAAGGTGATAATCGTTTAGGACAGATCGTTGCTTTCGATGACAAATATCAATGGCCGGGTGGTGAAGTCGTTTCTTTGAATAGAAGTGACTTAAAGAAAGCTATGGTAAAATGGTTGACCCCATTGATGAAAGATGGTGATATGTGGCAGGCAAGTACTCGTAGTGAACAGGATTGGGTATTCCTTCGTTGGGGTGAGTTACTACTGCTGAAGGCTGAAGCTGCTAATGAATTGGGAATTTCCGGGGCCGCTGATATGGTAAACCAGGTACGTAAGCGTGCAGGACTGGCTGATTTGGCAGCAAACCTGACCCAGGATCAGATGCGTGAAGCGATCCGCCACGAACGTCGCGTGGAAACTCCGTTCGAGTTGATACGTTTCTACGATATGAAACGTTGGAAAATGATGGATAAACTGAACGGACTGGAACTTGATCCGTTGTTAGCCGGACATATAACAGCTTGGTCGAAGGCACACGAATATTTTCCGTTACCACAAGATCAGATCGACTTCTCCAACGGAGTGTTGATCCAGAATCCGAACTATTAATCGTTCGCTAATAATTTAAATATGGGTGAGGAGCCTCGCTGTTATTGGCGGGGCTTCCTTCTCTGAATATAGGAGATAGATATCATGGAAAAGAGATTAATTATTTTATCAGCCTGCCTGGCTTTTTCACTTTCTGCCTTTTCCCAAAAGCAGAAAAAGCAAGGGAATGCGTCTGCTTCCTGGTCGGAAAGAATCGCTGTTGCCAAACAGAATGCCTATGAGCAAATGAAAAAGAGCTCTCTTCCGGTCGCATCCAAAGTAATAAAAGCAAAGAAAGCAGCTGAAAAGTTTACCGCCGATGTAACAGGGCTGGATGAAATCGTGCTTTATACCTGGGGTACTGTCGACGGTACTGCCGACGACCAGGCTGTATGGGCCAATGCCCGGCTGATCGCAGCCGACGGTTCGTCTGTCTGGCTGAATGACCTGAAGGATACCTTCAAAGATACGGGAACAGGGCGCCTGGTCTTTAATGCCAACGCCAAAAATGTTCCGGTCGTTATGGCTGGAAAAACCTATGAACGGACGATCATGGCGAATGCCAATGCACAGATCGTCGTACCTTTGGATAAGAAATATGTCCGCTTTGAAGCTGAGATCGGACTGGAAAACCGTTCCTCTGCGGGAACAGTTATTTTCCGCTTGCAAGGAATAACCGGAAAAGAATTATCCGAAGATATTATTGCCGGTTTCCCGGCTGAATCGGCACAATTCCTTCCGTTTGCCGGAAGTGATATGAAAGCATTGGTTACGACCTATAATGCCGATATAGAAAAACATATCGCTCAGTCCGTTGTCGACCTGTTGACGGATAAGGCGTATTTTACAACCCGGATCGTTGCTGCCGGTCAGGAAAAAGAGTTGGATAAACAGGTGATCGCTTATTTGAATATAGCACAGGACGCTATGCAGATATACGAATTGCAGGAATCTCTGAGTTGGCTGAATTTGAGGGCCATCGAAGAGTCATTTAATGATATGAAACGTAACAAATCGTTTGACCAGGCTGTTAACCAATCCCGGCTTTCCAGGTTAAAGGGATTGGTCAATAAAGGTTTTTCCGGTATATATTCAAACGATGAAACTACTATAAAAGAAGCCAAACAAGCCCTACAGTTGAAACATGATATATTGTTGGCAAACCCTGAACTGGATATCGACAAATTGATCGTCGGCCGTTATCATATAGGAACTAATGCCCGTCAGATCAATCCCCGTGCTCTGGGAACGCAGAATAACAACTGGTCGAACCAGACTTCTGCCGCCCGTAGCGGATTTGATGCGGAGATTGTGGAATTATCGAACCTGCGTGGCGATATTCAGTCGCGTACTATTTTCAAACCGGATAACGGCTCATCCCTGCCTGACCTGAAACTACATTGGAATGCCGATCGTGTTATGTTCTCCATGGTCGATACTGACAAGCGCTGGCAGGTTTTTGAAGTCGGGTTGGATGGGAAAGGTTTGAAGAAACTGGTCGAATCGCCGGAGAAAGATCTGGAGTTTTTTGATGCGACCTGGCTACCTTCCGGAAAAATCATTGCGATATCTAATATCGGTTATAATGGTGTCCCGTGTGTAAACGGTAACGATGAAGTCGGTAATATGTGTTTGTATGATCCGAAAGACGGTTCGTTACGTCGCCTGACATTCGATCAGGATGCCAACTGGTCGCCAGTATTGATGAATAACGGGAAGGTGATGTATACCCGCTGGGAATATACTGATCTGACGCATTATTTCTCCCGTTTCGTTATGCATATGAATCCGGACGGAACGGAACAGAAGGCTCTCTACGGTAGCGGTTCTTATTTTCCGAACAGTACATTTGATGCAAAACCGCTTCCCGGACAGGCGTCCGGTTTTATAGGAATTATCTCCGGTCATCATGGTGTTGCCCGTTCAGGTCGTCTGATCCTGTTTGACCCGTCTAAAGGGCGTAAGGGGGAGTTGGGAATGGTGCAGGAGTTACCTTTCCGTGATCGTAAGATAGAACCGATCGTAAAAGACCGTTTGGTTGATGGTGTATGGCCACAGTTCATTAAGCCTTATCCATTGAACGATAAATATTTCCTGGTGACAGCCAAGTTAAATCCGAATGCACTGTGGGGAATCTATCTGGTAGATGTATTCGATAACCTGACTTTGATCGCAGAGTACGAAGGGGAAGGCCTGATCCATCCGATCCCGGTCAGAAAGACACCGCTACCTCCTGTTGTTCCGGATCGTACGAAACCGGATACAAAGGAAGCAACTGTATTTATTCAGGATATCTATGAAGGAGAAGGATTGAAAGGCGTACCGCGTGGTACGGTGAAAGCTTTCCGTGTGCTTTCCTATGAATATGCTTATAACAGAACACCATCCGACCATTGGGCTCAGGGTGTGCAAAGCGGGTGGGATATTAAACGCCTGTTAGGTACTGTTCCGGTGGAAGAAGATGGTTCAGCCTTGTTCACCATACCTGCAAATACGCCGATCTCGCTTCAACCACTCGACTCGTGCGGACGTGCCGTACAATGGATGAGAAGCTGGCTGACCGGTATGCCGGGTGAAACCGTTTCCTGTATCGGCTGTCACGAAGATCAGAATCAGATACCCATGCCGAAACGTGTGGTCGCATCGACAATCAAACCGCATGCGATCACCTTGCCGGAAGGAGGACAACGTCCGTTTACCTTCGAATTGGAAGTCCAACCGATCCTGGATCGTGCTTGTATCGCTTGCCATGATGGTTCCAATAAATTAGCCGATCTTACCGGTGGCCGTATCGATGAATTTTCCGGATTTGGCAAAAGCTATCTGAACCTGCATCCTTATGTTCATCGTCAGGGGCCGGAAGCTGAAATAGAAGTCTTGAATCCATATGAGTATCATGCATCTGCCAGTGATTTGATCAGGATATTGAGAACCGGACATCATGGAGTAGAATTAACAGATAAGGAGTGGAAAACTCTTTATAACTGGATTGATTTTAATGCTCCCTATCATAGTAAGTTCAAAGCGAATCTCTTTAAAGGGGTAGAACAGATCAGTCGCCGCACGGAACTGACGGAAAAATATGCCCGTTCAGGTGTAGACTGGCAGGCAGAAATACGTGATTATGCCGATTACCTGAGTAAACAGCCGAAACTCTCTCCCGTAAAACCGGAACGTCAGGAATATAAGGATAAAGAAGTGAAAGTTAAAGGCTGGCCATTTGATGCTGATGCAGCTAAGGGAATGTTGGCAAAAGAACAGGAGACAAAGAAAAGCATCGAACTGGCTCCGGGTATTGTGATGAACTTTGTCCGTATCCCGGCCGGTACGTTTGTAATGGGAAGCAACCGGAGACACTCTGATTATTCGCCGGCCAACAAACAGGAAGTAAAGAAAGCTTTCTGGATGGCAGAGATTGAAGTGAGTAATGAACAGTTCCGTACCGTTTTCCCGGATCATAACAGCCGCTTCATCAATCAGCTTTGGAAAGACCATGTACATGAGGGATATCCGGCAAATAATCCGGAACAACCGGCTATCCGTGTCAGTTGGGATGAAGCCGTGGATTTCTGTAAGAAGTTGAGTGCAAAAACCGGATTGAAGATAACTTTACCGACGGAGGTGCAATGGGAATGGGCTTGCCGGGCCGGTAGTGGCAGTGACTTTTGGTATGGTGCATTAGATACTGATTTTGCTGCGTATGAAAATATGGCGGATAAGCAATTGAATAAATTAGCCGTGAGGGGAGTTGATCCTCAGCCGATGAGTTCGACCGATCCCTGGTATAAATATTATACTTTCCAACCAAAAGATAATGAAGTGGATGACGGTAATATGTTGATGGTGAAAGGTGGCGGTTATCAGGCTAACCCCTGGGGATTATATGATATGCAGGGGAATATTGCCGAATGGACCCGCTCCGATTATTTGCCTTATCCATACAACGAAAAAGAACAAGGACGAGGAATTGAAAAAGTAGTTCGTGGCGGTTCATGGATAGATCATCCGAAAACGGCAACAGCTTATTTCCGTAAGTCTTATCTGCCCTGGCAGAAAGTACATAATGTAGGTTTCCGTGTGATTATTGAAGATTAAGATTATAGTGAGCGCTTTTAAACAATTTGTAGTAGGATTAGTGGCCGGAGCTGTAGTTGTTTGTTGTCATGCACAAACGAAACTGCCTCCGGCCTGGCAATCCGGTTTGATAAAGATCAGTGATGAGGGTACGTTGACTTATATACCCGATAAGGAGGGAAACACTATACCTGATTTCAGTAGAGTTGGGTATCATCATGGCAATAAAAGTATTCCCTGTCATCCGGCTGTAAAAGTAGTATACCCGGTTAAGAACGGAGATAGCCGTGCGGTTATACAGCAAGCTATTGATGAGGTTTCCCGTAGGAAGCCGGATGAGAACGGGCATCGGGGTACGATCCTTCTAAAGCGGGGCGTTTACCGGATAGCCGACTCGATAGTAATCAATAACAGTGGTATAATCCTTATGGGAGAAGGGGATAATATCAATGAAACCCGTTTGATCGCTACCGGTAAAAAACGACGTTCACTTATTCAGGTGAGAGGTGCCGGCTCTATGCAGGAAATGCAAGGAACAAGAATGAAGATAACAGACGATTTTGTACCTACCGGTACCCATTCGTTCCGTATATCATCAGCAGATAGCTTCCGGGTAGGCGACCGTATAATAGTTTTTCGACCCGGCACTCAGGAGTGGATACATGCTATCAAGATGGATCAGATCGTGGAACGGAAAGGAACCCGCCAATGGACTCCGCAGGAATATAATTTGGCTTTTGAACGGGAGATTACCGGAATAGAAGGAAATAATATCTTTATCGACAATCCTGTCGTTATGCAGATGGATAAGAAGTTTGGAGGAGGCGAGGTCTATAAATATACTTTCGATGGGCGTATCAGTGAAGTCGGAATATCCGATATGTGTATAGAATCTGAGTTCGAAGATTACGAAGATCTTGAACATGGTTGGATTGCCGTAGAACTGGACAAGGTGGAGAACTGCTGGGTAAAAAATATTACGGTACGTTATTTTGCTTACTCGGCTGTCAGTTGCGAACGTTTTGCAAAAAATGTTTCTGTTATCGATTGTCGTTTCCTGGAACCGAAATCACTGATTACAGGAGGATATCGCTATTCCTTCAATAACTGGGGGCAGCAAAATCTCTTTATGAATTGTCAGGCGATAGAAGGCCGTCATGACTATGTCACCGGTGCGCAGGTTTGCGGACCGAATGTTTTTTATAATTGCACGGCTTCGCAAACATTTGCCGACATTGGTCCGCATCACCGTTGGTCGATAGGCACATTGTATGATAATATCATTACGGATGGAGAAATAAATGTGCAGGACCGGGGACAAATGGGGAGTGGTCATGGTTGGGCCGGTGTTACACAGGTATTATGGAATTGCCGGGTGAAACGTGCTGCGGTACAGAATCCGTGGACTTCCGGAAAGAATTATTGTATCGGACTGAAAGGAGAGAAGTATTCCGGCCATTTTACGGATCGTCCGGAAGGTGTCTGGGAAGGACAGAATGAGATCAATATCTTTCCCCGTTCTTTGTATGTTGCGCAGTTGATGGCACGCCAAAAGGAAAAAGATTTGTGCTTTTTAATCAAATAGGTAGTTAACAACGTGAAAGGGCGGACTCCAATGGAGTTCGCCCTTCTTTTTCAAAATGATATTATTCGTTCTCTATCAATAGTTGTCATTCTGCGTTAAAGAACCCCCTACGTAATCGATTTCATTCTGTGGTATCGGGTACGGATAGGTTTTGTCTGTAACGTGAGTTCCAGCTCCGGAGTATTTACCTTCGGCTGTTTGACCGAATGCCTGCATGGTAGGAATAAAGGCTCCCCAACGGAGTAAGTCATACAAGCGTAAACCTTCACATCCCAACTCGACTCTTCGTTCATGGCGTAAGGCTTTCTGCAGGTCATCAGATACTTTTACTTTGTATTTCGCGTTGAAGATATCTTCAGTAACCCGTTTATCATCGGTCAGATTGAATTTTCTCAGCTTTGCATAACTGTCTGCCGGAGAGGTGGTGACGAAAGCACGGTGACGAACCTGGTTGATCAGATCTACGGCTTTCTGTTTATCGTCGCCCGTTTCGATCAGACATTCGGCATACATTAACAGAACGTCGGCATAGCGGATATGATAGAAAGTCCAGTCTGTGTTCAATAAATCGCCGATAGGTCTTCTTGACCAGTCCGGATATTGTTTGCGGCTATGTTGTAATGAGAAATTATCATATCCGGAGTAATCGTGGACTTCCTCTGTTCCATCCGATTTAACGAAGATATCTCCTGATGAAAGTACGGTGTGAACCAGACGCGGATCGCCTACTTCATATTCGTCTACCAGGTCGTAGGTCGGACATTCGCCTCCCCAGCCACCTGCTCCGGCACGTCCGATATTCATTTGAGGACAAACACTTCCTCCCGTATAATTCGGAACATAGGAACGTAAGGTGATAAATACGGCCTCTTTAGACATATACCCCTTAGCGGCACTATTAAACAAGGTCTCGTAATCATCGATCAACTCGTAACAACCGGAGTCGACGACCGTTTTCAAATCAGTTTTCGCTGCTTCATAATTACCATAAAACATATTTACTCTGGCTCTGAATGCTAGAGCTGCTTCTTTTGTGATACGTCCCAGTTCGGATGCGGGTAATGATTTGGCACTCGGCAGATTTGGCTCCGCAATAGCCAGCTCCAGATCCGAAAGGATAAATTTCATAACTTCCGCTTTATCAGCTTTTGTTATATCTCCTTTTTCACTTGCACTTAATGGCCTGTCTATGATCGGGATATTGGAAAACAGCATTGCCAGGTCAAAATAATAGAAAGCACGCATAAAATAGGCTTCTGCTATCCAGCGTTTTTTCTCCTCGGTAGAAACCAGGGAACCTCCGGTTTTGATCAGCTGCGTTTCCGGAGTTATCAGCGAGAGGAAGACGTTGCAGGGAGAAATAGCCTGTTTATAACGATGATCCCAGAATTGTGTCAGTAAACTGCTGGTGGCGGTAGGATTACCCCGGGTTACTTCTGTGATAACAGAACGGTCGCCGGCATCCGAGCCTCCTTTGGAACAGTCGTCTGTCAACTGATCGCCAAGGTCAAACTTCATGGTCTGATAATCCCACTGGTTTAGTATAGGTTGATAACAGTTTATCAGAAGTTTGAAGCCCGCATCTTCCGTACTCAGATACGTCGTTTCGTCGAGTGATCCTAAGGTTGGCCTGTCCAGGAAATCGGAATTACAACCGGCCATCAGAAGACTTATGGCTACTGTCGATGCAAATAATGTACATTTATTTAATATTGATTTCATAATACAGTCATTTTTTAGATTAAAGCTTTAGACTTATACCAAACATAAATGTTCTTGGCTGCGGATAAAATCCCATATCACATCCTTTATATTGAGGATTGTTATTGATCTCCCCAATTTCCGGATCGAGTCCTGAATATCCGGTAATAGTAAATAGATTTTGTGCAGCAACGAATACACGCAGGTTATTGATCGTAATCTTTTTGGTGATGGCAGAAGGGATCGTATAACCTATTTGCAGGTTTTTCAAACGGACATAAGAACCATTTTCCACATACCAGTCCGACATTTCCAGGTTCATGCGGCTATCGGCATCGATACCAAAATTCTTATTCGTACTGCCTGGGCCGTTCCAATAGGTTGTCAGGATATCTTTCGGGGCATTATACCATCCTGTTCCCGAATAAATATCATATTTCAAAACATTCAATAAGTCGTTGCCGACAGATCCCTGGAAGAAGGCTGAAACATCAAAACCTTTATATTCGGCGGACAAGGTTAGGCCGAATGTGAAGTCCGGATGTGGATTACCGGTCATGGTACGGTCTTCGTCATCCAGTTTACCGTCTCCATTGAGATCTTTAAATTTCAGGTCACCCGGTTTAGCTCCCGGCATAACTACCTGGCCATTGTTTTTATAATTGTCGATCTCTTCCTGTGTCTGGAATACTCCATCTGTTTTATATCCATAGAAATAACCGATCGGTTTACCCGGTTCTGTCATGGTGTAGCTATAATAACCCAGATGAATTCCTTTACCGGGAATATTGGCTCCGCTACCAAGACTTTCTACCTTATTGCGATAAGTGGAAATATTTCCATCGATAGAATACTTCAAATCTTTTCCGGCTTTGCCATTATATCCTATTGTCAGTTCGATACCTTTATTACTTACGCTACCGGCATTCATCCAAGGGATATTGGGAAATCCCAGACTGCTGGGAACCGGAACCTGTACAAGCATATCCTGTGTCTTACGGTTGAAGTAATCGAAACTGGCATGTAGCGATCCATTAAAAAAGGCCAGATCTAAACCGAGGTCAAGTTGCCGGGTGGTTTCCCATTTTAAATCCTGGTTACCAACCTGGGTACGGCCACCGTAGAGGATAGTTTCATAAGGATTACCGAAAATGTAATAATTGCCATTCCCGTAGGTATTCAAATAGGCACCGTCTGAAATAGTCTGGTTTCCTATTTCTCCCCAACCAGCCCTTAGTTTACTGAGGGATAACCATTCGAAATCTTTCATGAAGCTTTCTTCCGAGAAGTTCCAGCCGGCAGAAACGGACGGGAAGCACCCCCAGCGGTTACCGTCTGCAAAGCGGGAGGAACCGTCCCAACGAATATTGGCAGTCAGCATATAACGGTTGTCAAATGAATAGAATACACGTCCGAAATATGAATTCAGTGAGTTGGTGACAGAATATCCGCTGGCTCCCGGATTAAGTGTACCGGCATTAATGATTTGCTGGCTCGGATCGTTGTTGACCATTCCCTGTTTGGATGCACCGATGTATTCGTAGCGTTTCTTTTCGGCCGAGGTTCCTATCATGGCACTGACTGAGTGTTTGTTGAACTTTTGATTGTAAGTAAAATAGTTGTCGAACACCCAATAATCGGTATTGGAAACACCCCTGCTTACGGTTGCATAGGTACTGTATTCATCTCCATCCAGATAATACTTGGGAGTAAAGCCATCGCTTTGGTTGCGATTCAGGTCAAGTGCGATACTGGATTTGAATGTCAGGAATGGGAATAGTTTGAATTCTCCGGAAACATTCGATTTCGTTGCTATGCCATGCCATTTGTTTTCAGCCATGCGATCTACCTGGGCAACTGTATTAGGTTTGTTTGAGTAAATGACACCGGTATATCTGGACCACGGATTTGTCGGTTCATATCCACCCATAATACGTGTTTGCAGGAAATCTGGAATATCGACCAGATTATCTCTGTATACGGGAGTGATCGGGTCGGCACTGATCGTACTGAATACAGTAGCGGTATAAGAGTTGTTTTCATCCAGGTTTCTTCTGGATTCATAAACCACATTGATGTTTGCCGATAAATTCAACCATTTGGTTACTTCCGAGTCCATGTTCAGACGGCCGGACAAACGTTCGTAGTCGGAACCTCTCAAAATACCATCCTGTTTCATGTATCCGAAGCTGGTGCGGTATCTCAGTTTATTCAAGCCACCTGAGAAAGCCAGGTTATAATTCTGGTTAACCGCCTCCGACGGTTTACGGGTAGTTTCGTCCCACCAGTCTGTACCTGCGCGTCCACCGTTCTTTTCAAGGAAGGAGAGGATCTGTTCCCGTTTCTCCGGCGTGGAGAAGTCGTCGATCAATGTTTTGCCGGCTGCTGTGTAAGCACGATTCTTATATTCCATAAATCCTTCGGCATCTAATACGTCATAACGTTTGGGAATGCTTTGGAAACCGATATTCATATCGAATTCGATATTGCTCCGGTAACTTTCACCCGAAGCTCCGCGTTTGGTAGAGACAAGTATAACACCATTAGCGGCACGTGCTCCATAGATAGCCTGGGCGGATGCATCTTTCAGCACTTCGATACTTTCTATATCGCGTGCATTCAGCCAACCTATATCATCCTGCGGTAGTCCGTCCACTACATATAACGGATTATTGTTGTTGATGGTACCGACACCACGGATACGTACATTACCCAACGAACCCGGGCTGCCGGAACTGGAGGTGATGGTTACACCTGCTGCTTTTCCTTGCAAGGCATCTGCGGCACTACGAAGAGGAAGGTTCGCTATATCATCTCCTTTTACCTGGGTAATAGCTCCGGTCAGGTCTCTTTTCTTGAAATGACCGTAACCGACCACTACTACTTCTTCCAGTTTCTGAGTGTCTTCCGACAATATGATATCCAACCGGCTTCTGTTGCCTGCATTTATACTTTGCTGTACATAGCCGATGTATGAGAATTCAACAATTGCATTGTCCGGGACATTATCGAGAAGATAATTTCCATCTACATCTGTCATAGACCCCAGCGTAGTACCTTTTACTATGACATTTACTCCGATCAGGGCTTCTCCGTCCGGATCGGTCACTTTTCCGGTTATTCTTTTTTTATCCTGATTAACCGATTCGACCGGGGCCTCTTTAATTTTCTTATTTGTCAGAACGACATGGTTCTTTACGATCTTATAAGTGATATCCGTATCCCTGAACATATCGTTCAGGACATTTTCAATAGGACTTTCCTGTACCTTGATATCCACCTTGTCGTTTACATCGATCTGGTTATCATTGTAAAAGAATTTGTAATCGCTTTGATTCTCTATTGCTTTAAAAACATCAGAGATCGTTCCTTTGGTAATACTTAGTGAGATCATCTGGGCGGATGTTGCCGCTACGTTCAGTTGGAAGATAATTAAGCACAAACCTATTATAGTAAACTTCTTTAAAGTACTCAATTGGGTGCTTCCTGAACTCCCTGCATGATTTGCCATAATTTGTATATTTAAGATTAGTAATTATTTATAAACACAACGATCAGGACCGTTACCGGCCTGTAAAAAGACTTTATGATTGTTCCATAGGCAATTTGTTTTTAGGAGATTGAAACTTCGTTTTATTTAATAATTATCGTATCCTGCCTGGCCTGATACTGAATACCGGTATTTGTCTTGATCACATTGAGTATCTGAGTCAGATCTTCGCTGTTTCGGAAACTTCCGCTGAATTTGAACTTCTTGATCTTTTGATTGTCATATCTGAATACGACATTATAATTTCTTTCCAGCAGTTTGGTTATATCCTGCAGATACATCATCTCGAAAGAGAGATAACCGCCTCTCCACTGCGCAAATAGTTTTTTGTCATAAGGGGTTACCTCTATTTTGTTTCCGCTTTTGTAATAAATGGCGACCTGGTTAGGAGCAAGCATGATCTGCTGCTTGGTCAATGTCGGTTGCACGGCTACTTTTCCACTGAACAGGGTGGTGATCAGCTGGGTATCTTCCGGATAGGCAGATATATTGAATGCGGTGCCGAGGGCTTTTACATCGATCCCGTTTGCCTTGACGATAAACGGCTTTTTCTCATTTCTGGCTACTTCGAAATAAGCTTCACCGCTTAAATGGATATTGCGGTTGGATCGTCCGTAATCTTCTGCATATTGGATTGTCGTGCAGGAGTTAAGCCATACTTTTGTTCCGTCGGGTAACTGAAGATAACTTTTTTCTCCTTTCAGTGTGACCAGTTTATATGTTCCGGTTTCTGTTGTATTTTTCTGGTCGATAAAGAAGATGGTTGCCAGCGAAATGCCGAAACCGATAAAAATGGCTGCTGCATACCGGAGGACCAGCAAGAATGTTTTTTCTTTTTTGGGGGTGGGAGAGCTGCTCGGTTCCAATGCCGGTAGCGACGATAACAAGCGTTCCCATTCATAGCCTACAACCACTTCATCGTTCAGACTTTCTTCGATTATATCTTTGGTGTATTCCTTCATTTTTAGTTTTTCTTTTTCTCTTTTATAAGTATGACACATCCGAAGGCTGAGCTACTTACAAGACTGATTCATTTTGTGTTATAAATTTGTTAAGAGGCCAGATAATCTTTCAGGTTATTTTTTAGGATTTTGAGAGCCCGGTAGATTTGTGTTTCCACTGTCCGGACGGAGATAGCCAGTTGATCCGCTATTTCCTGGTTCCTGAGACCGTCTATACGGCTTAACCTGAAGATGGATTTACATTGATCCGGTAATTGTTCGATCGTGTTTTCCATTATTTGTTCTATTTCCAACATTGTCAGTTCTGAGTGTGGATTTGCATCCCCGGCAATTTCTGTTTTTTGACCGGAATCGTTGTTTTCGATGATTGCTGTTGTTTTCATAGTCCGTATATAATTTAAACATTCATTTTGAACAGATCGGTGTAAATAGGCATTTAAGGAAGTGTGGATATCTATTTCTTCTCTTTTTTCCCAGAAACGGAGAAAGACATTTTGTAACAGGTCTTTTGCAATCTCGGGATCGTAAATGAATTTACGGCAGTGGACATATAATTGGATATATACTACATGGAACAGCGTATTAAATGTAGAAATATTTCCAGCCTGGATCTGCGCAATTATTGTTTCATCAGATTTCATTGTAGTTTGAATGTTTGAAATCGTTTTACTTTCTGTTTTTGATGATTAACGGGAACAGGTATTGCCTGCGAAGTTCCTTGGGAGGGTAGTCCCGGACTTCGCAAGCAATTTAGTTTTGCAGATCATAAAATTTCATCTGTCACCTGATTGAAATACTGAATGCATTTTTTGATGTCAGGAACAGAATTTTCCCAGTTATATTCATATTCGATGGAGAATACGCCTTTGAATTTCTGTGATTTTAATTCTTTCAACATGCCTTTGACATCAAGTATACCGGTTCCCCAGATTACATCATGCTGTTCTTTCTCGCCGGCTTTTTTAGGTGCGATATC
>NZ_JADNBB010000021.1 GCF_015550595.1 Parabacteroides goldsteinii | reverse complement strand
GTTAAAGTCGAAAACACCTGTTGTATTATAAAGGTGTCGGTATCGGCCATCCCCAAAGAACGCTTTGCGTTCTCTGACAGGCCTTCGGCGGGTGAGCGTCCGCGAAGGGGAAAGACGAAGCGACTCGGAAAAATCCGCTGTTTGAGCGAAGCGAGTTTCGGATTTTTCAAGCGTAGTCTTTCACCGTAGCAGCGAAGCCGGTGCAGCCTTGAACTTTTGGTTACTTTTCTTTCAAGAGAAAAGTAACATTCAAATCTGATAAAAGATGAGTTAAATGTAGAATGTGGGCTATCGGAAGTAGTATCCAAACAAGGTAATACAATGATACTGCACCGATAGCAACAGTTTTTTTACTATAAACATATTTGTTTTGTTAGTAATCGCCATGTGTAAGCAGGAAATTTGACTGGGCGTGATTTACATTGACAAACAGATTATTGTTAAAGATCCCGGATGCAACGAACATAGTATGAAGAAGTCTTACTGGTGCTGCTCGCGAAACCATTGATGAATAGCATGTTCCACGCGAGGTTAGCGCTGTACTCCGAAGAACTCCAGTAGTAGTTGGTGCTGTACGTAGTAAAGCCGCCTTTTCCGATTAACTGAGGGTACAATATCCATATCATCAGAAGTTCACGCTGAGTAGGTAAACGCCAATCACCTTCATTACCACCTTCTCCTTTATATGCCTTACAAGCCTTCCAGGCAGAAGCCCAGTTGGTAGCAGCTCCCAGATTAGCCCGCATCACCTGATATTTTATTGACATTTTGTCATTTTACCATTTTGATAATTCTCTCATGAAATCCTTTCGTTGTATGTACTTACGGTCAGAGGTATATTCAAATATCCCGCTGTGCCGGAGTTGTGCGTTGACATTTTGATTGCATATATACAGATAAAGATTGCAGATGGATTACCGGTGAGAATACTTCCTGCAGGCAATTAAGGAAGAAGGTAATAAAAATGTAGTTTGAGCAACACAATGTTAGTCGTAAAAGTATCAATCGACAATGGCTTCCAGAAGAAAAAGAGTCATTTAATATGCCGTTTTTGTATCTTTTTAGCACTTCCCGATCCGTCTGCTCCAACTACCTCGGACTTAATTGCCATCAGCTGGGACTTCATTCAGATTAGCTGGGACTTCATCTGCATTTACCTCGGTCTCCATCGCGATTAGGTCCCAGTTGATGGAAGCAAAGTCCGATTTCATCCCCACTAACTGTCGGATATTCATAGAAAAGTAAGCTGTCAGGAGCATTTGCTTCTTAGCCCCTGTTATGCAATGTGGTTTGTTCGTAACATTTTGCTAATAATTGAATGTATTTAGTCGCATAACGTACGGTTCTCCTTTTATATAAGCTGTGCCTTATTAAAGACACAAACCTGGATTGTGAACCTTTATTTTATGAAGGCGGCTTGTCATGGCGGGCTTGCCCCGTCAACTTATATTACTGGTTGATTATTAGTTGAGTATGAGCTTTTTGGTCAAGCCCGGAATGATAGAACAGGTGCTCGAATATAGAAAAATGTGAGTCCATCTGACAAATGGTGAAAAACTATTTCTATTTTCGTTTGTGAGGGAGGATGTTTGATTTGGAAATCGCTGTACTTTGTAGTATCTTTGATGGTTGTTTTTTCAATACAGATATATTATGAACGCATTCCTCTCTGATTTATTTACCCGGAAAAAGCCTCTGTGGCCGGGCATGACCGATGTCCATTCTCATTTGCTACCGGGGGTAGATGATGGGTTTTCGTCGGAAGAAGAGAGTCTCGATATGCTCTCGTTCCTAGGGACATGCGGGGTGAAACGCCTTTTTCTGACGCCGCATATAATGGCAGATCTGGTAAAGAACCGGAGAGTATATCTTCAGGAGAGGTTCGACCTCTTCCGCGGTAATTGTATGGGTATAAACATCGACCTTCGTTTGGCTGCCGAGTATATGCTGGACGAATGTTTTTACGACCGCATGAACGAAGGGATGCTCTCGTATGACGGAAAGCATGTATTGGTAGAAGTATCCTTTATGCAGGCACCCGGCGATCTGTTTGAGAAACTGTATGATTTGCAGCTGAACGGGTATATCCCGGTCCTGGCTCATCCGGAACGTTTCGGTTTCTGGAATATAAATGAGTTGCTGAAACTAAAAGAACATGGATGTAAATTCCAATTGAACCTTTTCTCCCTAGCCGGCTTCTACGGGCCGTTACCTCATAAAACTGCCTCTTCTCTACTGAAGAAAGGTTGTTATGATTTCGTCGGGACCGATATCCATTCCCTCAATTACCGCAGTCTTTATGACTCCCTCAAACTCAAAAAAGACCAATTTGAATCGGTGGAAAAACTGATGCAGGGGAATGGTTTGTTGTGGGAGTGATTACAGCGTACTGTAAATATACTCCATATCCACATGCTTCCGTATCAGATCCGCCAGCTTTTCATATTGTTCTTCCTTGAAAGCGGCGTAATCGAAGGGGGCGGCATCAGTTTCTTTGTCGAAACCTTCCGCCAGGCAATCCAATACAACGGGGTTATCCAGTATGCCGTGCATGTAGCTGCCCCAGCAACGGTTGTCGAGGTAATATCCGTCCAGTCGTCCGTCTTCGAGGCGGGCCACGGGACTTTCCGGAGCATTGCCTAACAGAGTGGTGCGTCCCATATGTATTTCGTATCCCCGGCAGGTAGAGTCGTTACCCGGCAGAAAAGTGAATGCGCTTTGCTTCGTGACTTTCTCTTGTTCGATCACCGTGCATTGTGGTAGTAATCCCAGTCCCGGAACTGCAGGCAGGTTACCTTCTATCCCTTCAGGATCTTCCAGGCGGGCACCCATCATCTGGTAGCCGCCGCAGATGCCGATCACCTTTTTCCCTTTCTTGTAGGCCCGCACGATTGCATCGGCAATGCCGTTGGCACGGATGCTTTGCAGATCCGACAATGTGTTTTTTGAACCGGGCAGAAGGATGATATCTGCTTTCTCCACTTCGTCGATATTGCTTGTGTAGTAAGGATTGAAGCGAGGATCCATGTCGAGTACGTCGAAGTCGGTGAAGTTGGACATACGTTTCAGCAAGATGATCGCCACGTTGATCTTGCCTTCCTGCCAGGTATTGGTTTTCATATCCAGGGCAACCGAGTCTTCTTCCTCTATCTTGATATCGCGGAACCAGGGAATGACGCCGACCACCGGGATACCCGTCAGCTCTTTCAATATCGCGCGTCCTTCTTCAAACAACGAGGCATCGCCACGGAATTTATTGATGATGATTCCTTTCATCTGTGCCCGTTCCTCCGGCCTGAGTAGTGCGATGGTACCGTAAACGGAACCGAATACGCCTCCGCGGTCGATATCGGCCACCAGATAAGTGGAGGCATCCGCCTGAATAGCCATGCGCATATTGGTGATGTCGCGGTCGCGGAGGTTCAGCTCCGAGATACTTCCCGCACCTTCCAATACGATCGGGTTATAGCGCGACTCCAGGCGTTTGAAAGAGGCGATGGCTTCCCTGAATAACTCTTCTTTCCGGTTCTGAATGCCGAAATAGTCTTTGGCAGACATATTGCCGACCGGGCGGCCGTTCAATACGACCTGAGAACTTTTATCGTTGGTCGGTTTCAGCAGAACCGGGTTCATATCCGTATGCGGAGCGATACCGCATGCTTCGGCCTGCACCACCTGGGCACGGCCCATCTCGCCGCCTTCGGGGGTAGAGTAGGAGTTGAGGGACATATTCTGCGCCTTAAAAGGAGCAGGTCGGTATCCGTCTTGCTTGAAGATACGGCAGAAAGCTGCGTTGATCACACTTTTTCCGGCATCGGAACAAGTGCCAACGAACATGATCGGTTTCAGGTGTTGTTTTATCATGGCTGCAAAACTAATGAAAAAGCAGGATAGTTTTATTACAATATTTCTTATATTTGCTTCTTTACAATCTAAATTCTAATTTCAATACGATGGAAAAACAAAAACAACTCCAGCGGCTCCAATCGCTGGATGCCTTGCGGGGATTTGATATGTTCTTTATCATGGGAGGCGGTTCCCTTTTCGTAGCACTGGCTACCCTGATCCCGACTCCTTTCTTTCAATCGGTGGCAGACCAGATGCATCATGCACGATGGGGAGCCGGATTTACGTTCGAGGATATAATCTTCCCTTTGTTCCTGTTCATTGCCGGGATCTCTTTTCCCTTTTCTCTGGCTAAACAGCGGGAACGTGGAATGTCGGAGGCGGCCATCTACAGGAAAATTATTCGCAGGGGCATTACCCTGGTTATCCTGGGCTGTGTCTACAACGGCCTGTTGAACTTCGACTTCGAGACACAACGTTATGCCAGTGTATTGGCACGTATCGGTCTGGCTTGGATGTTCGGAGCCCTGATTTTTGTAAATACACGGACCGTTACGAGGATATGGATCGTGGTCGCGATCCTGGTCGGTTACTGGTTGTTATTGGCTTTTGTCCCGGCACCCGACGGAAACGGAGCGGACGTGTTTACCCGTGAGGGCTGCTTTGCTTGTTACATCGACCGATTGTTATTGCCGGGGCATTTGCATGGCGGAAACTATGACCCCGAAGGCATCTTGTCAACCTTGCCGGCTATCGGAACGGCGTTGCTGGGGATGTTCACCGGAGAATTTATCAAGTTGCAAAAGAAAGGACTGACGGAGACGAAGAAGGTTCTTTATATGTTATGTGCGGGAGCTGCCCTATTGGTGATCGGATTGCTGTGGGGATTGTTTTTCCCGATCAATAAGTATTTGTGGACGAGTTCGTTCGTTTGTACTGTCGGTGGTATTTCCATGTTGTTGTTTGCCTTGTTCTACTATATCGTGGACGTGAAGGGGATAAGGGGCTGGACGCCTTTCTTTACAGTGATCGGCATGAATTCTATTACTATTTACCTGGCCCAGGTGTTTGTCAATTTCACTTTTACAGCGAATACCATCTTCGGCGGACTGATCGGACTGACACCCGAAGCGGCTCAACCCCTGTTCGGGGCGGTCGCCTATATCGCTGTCTGCTGGGGCTTCCTTTATTTCCTCTATCGTCAACGTATTTTCTTAAAAGTCTAAAATAATTTTCAAATGGAAAAAACTACTTATAAACGGCTGGAGTCGCTTGACGCACTTCGCGGTTTCGATCTTTTCTTTCTGGTGGCTTTAGGCCCGTTGGCACATTCACTGGCCCGTGCGGCTGATGTGGAATGGTTGCATAGTAGTATGTGGTTATTTAGCCATGAAGCCTGGGTGGGCTTTTCTCCCTGGGATTTGATCATGCCGTTATTCCTGTTTATGTCGGGGGCGTCTATGCCGTTTGCCTTATCCCGCTTTAAAGGGGTTTCTGACAAGAAAGCTCTTTTCCGCCGGTTGGGTAAACGTATCCTGTTGCTTTGGATATTCGGTATGATGTGCCAGGGTAACCTGCTCGGCCTCGATCCGGATTGTATCTATTTATATTCGAATACGTTGCAGTCTATTGCGGCGGGATACCTGATCACTGCCGTATTGTTTCTTTATACAAGCCGTCGTACACAGGTCGGTGTAGCGGTCGCCTTATTGCTTGTTTACTGGGCTGCGATGCAGTTTATCACGGTCGGCAGTTATGGAGGCGGTAATTATACACCCGAAGGAAACCTGGCGGAATGGATAGACCGTGCCGTATTGGGACGTTTCCGGGATGGAGCAAAAGTGGTGGACGGCGAAGTGGTTTTCTCTTCCGGATATTATTATACCTGGATACTGAGCAGTTTGAACTTCGGTGTAACCGTATTGACCGGATTGTTTGCCGGCTATATTGCCAAGGATAAAACGAGCGATGTGTATAAACTGAAATGGTATTTCGGGGCCGGAGCAGCTATGGTGGCAGCAGGATGGTTATGGGGATTGCAGATGCCGGTTATTAAAACGATATGGACAAGTTCTATGGTACTGGTCAGCAGCGGTTATTGTTTCCTGTTGATGGGATTGTTCTATTATCTGATCGATTATAAGGGATATAATAAAAATATTACCTGGTTGAAAGTGTACGGAATGAACTCTATCGTTGCATATATGCTGGCTAATATCGTTAATTTCAGCTGTTTGGGCGAGTCCTTGTTTTATGGGCTTCAGCAATATATGGGGAATTATTATTCCTTTTTGATTAGCTTGTCAAACATATTGGTTATTTATGTAATTTTGTGGTGGCTTTATAAACGTAATATATTTCTTAAAGTTTAAAAACACAAAAAACAGGAGAAACTGAAAAATGGAATCTATCAAACAGATATACCGGATCGGCCATGGCCCGTCGAGTAGCCACACGATGGGGCCGATACGTGCTTCGCGGATGTTTTTGGAACGTAACCGGCAGGCTGCACGTTTCAATGTAACGTTGTATGGTAGCTTGGCTGCTACCGGAAAGGGGCACATGACGGATGCCGGCATTCTGGAAGTGCTGCAACCCGTGGCTCCGACGAATATTACCTGGGAACCTAAAATATTCCTGCCGTTCCACCCGAACGGGATGCTGTTTGAGTCGTTCAACGATAAAGACGAGAGGCTGGAAGCATGGACCGTATACAGTATCGGCGGCGGCACGCTTGCCAACGAGATTTTTAACGAGTTGAAGACTGCCAAAGTCTACGAAATGAGTACCATCAAGGATATCCAGGCTTGGTGCGAAAAGACCGGTCATTCTTACTGGGAATATGTGGAGCAATGCGAAGGCCCGCAGATATGGGATTATCTGGCCGAGGTATGGGAGGTGATGCAACAGGCTGTGCTCAACGGTCTGGAAGCGGAAGGTATCCTGCCGGGTGGCCTGGGCATACGTCGTAAGGCATCCGACTACCTGATCCGTGCCAAAGGATACGGCAGTAGCATCAAAAGCCGCGGAATGGTATATGCTTTCGCGTTGGCCGTTTCCGAAGAGAATGCCAGCGGGGGAAGGATTGTGACGGCTCCTACCTGTGGCTCCTGTGGCGTGTTGCCGGCTGTATTGTATCACCTGAAAGATACCCGCGACTTCCGCGATTCGCGTATCCTGCGTGCATTAGCTACTGCCGGGTTGTTCGGAAATGTGGTCCGTACGAATGCATCGGTATCCGGTGCTGAAGTTGGTTGCCAGGGTGAGGTGGGAGTTGCTTGTGCGATGGCTGCGGCCGCTGCCAGCCAGTTGTTCGGTGGAACGCCCGCACAGATCGAGTATGCCGCCGAGATGGGATTGGAGCATCACCTGGGGCTGACTTGCGATCCGGTTTGCGGACTGGTACAGATACCTTGTATCGAGCGTAATGCGTTTGCTGCCGCACGTGCACTGGATGCAAATACCTTTTCGAACTTCTCAGACGGAAAACACCGGGTGAGTTTCGACCAGGTAGTGGAAGTGATGCGTCAGACGGGTAACGACCTGCCCAGTCTGTATAAGGAAACTTCCGAAGGCGGCCTGGCCAAGAAGTACGGAGATTAAGACTATTATAGTAAACCTATATTTATATGAATAAAAGTTGTGTTATAGCTGTTTGTACCGCTGCCCTGATGTCGGCTTGCGGACAACCGAAACAGCAGTCGGCAGAGGTGGCGAAAAGTGGCAACCCTGTGTTTGAAGGATGGTATGCAGACCCTGAAGGTATTATTTATGATGATACCTATTGGATTTATCCTACTTGGAGTGATCTATATGAGAACCAGACCTTCTTCGACTGTTTCTCTTCTAAAGACCTGGTGAACTGGACGAAGCATTCTTCCATTCTCGATACGACCGAGGTGAAGTGGGCAAAGCGTGCCATGTGGGCACCGTCTGTGATCAGTAAAGACGGCAAGTATTATTTCTTCTTCGGTGCGAACGATGTGCATGAAGGGGAAGTGGGCGGTATCGGTGTTGCTGTCAGCGATCGGCCCGAAGGTCCGTACAAGGATCTGATCGGAAAGCCGCTTATCAACGAGATCGTCAACGGGGCGCAGCCTATCGACCAGTTCGTGTTTAAGGATGGCGACCGTTATTATATGTATTATGGCGGTTGGGGACATTGTAATGTTGTGCAGTTGAACGACGACTTTACCGGGCTGGTGCCGTTTGAAGACGGAACTATCTATAAGGAAATAACACCGGATAACTATGTGGAAGGCCCGTTCATATTTAAGAAGAACGGTAAATACTATTTCATGTGGAGCGAAGGCGGCTGGGGCGGTCCCGACTATTGTGTCGCTTATGCCATTGCCGATTCTCCTTTCGGACCGTTCAACCGGATTGCCACGATACTTCAGCAGGATCCGGCAGTAGCAACCAGTGCCGGCCATCATTCCGTGATGCATGTGCCGAATTCGGAAGATTATTATATCGTTTACCACCGCCGTCCGCTGAACGATACGGGACGCGACCACCGGGCGACTTGTATCGATAAGATGACTTTCGATAAGGATGGATACATCAATCCGGTAAAGATGACCTTCGAAGGGGTAGCGGAAAGAAAGATAAAATAAGTTTTCCTCCATTGTATAAAAGATATTAAAATAAGGGTGCAGTAGCTGCATCCTTATTTTTTTACACTACCTTTGACATATCTGTCAAACAAATGTGTCAAACATAATTGACAGACAGTAGTGGCAAATATAGTAAAAGCAAGATATACAATGAGTAAAGAAGAAGCAATCACGATGGAAAGCCGGATATTGGAAGCTGCAAAACAGGTCTTTGTGACGAAAGGATATGAAGCGACTAAGATGGGGGATGTAGCTGCCAAGGCAGGCATCGGCCGTACCGCCTTACATTATTATTATCGCACGAAAGAAATGCTGTTCGATGCAATCTTCGATCAGTTGATGGGAGCCTTGCTTCCCAATTTGGGAGCGATAATGGAAGAGAATACCTCTTTTATGGAGAAGCTACCGAAGATTATCGACCAGTATGTAAAGACATTACAGCGTAATCCGCTGTTCCCTATCTTTGTTATTAACGAGCTGCAGCGCGATCCGGAGCATATCTATCGTTCCATATTGAAAAACCCCGTCCGGGTACAGCCGTTCATTCGTATGCGCAGGCAGTTGGAAGACGAAATGGAGAATGGGGTGCTAAAGAAACTTCCCGTATATTATGTGGCTACTACTTTGATAAGCCTGCTGGTCTTCCCGATGTTGGTGAGAAACCCGTTTACGGCTGTTTTTATGGAAGGGGATGCAGGCAAATACGAAGCTTTTTTACAGGAACGTATCCCGTTCGTTACCGATATAATGATCCGGTTATTGAGTCCGGACAATAATACACCGAATAAACAGATACTTCAATGAAACGGATTTGCATGATCTTATTCTTATGCTTTCCCCTGCTGTCGGGGATTGCGAAAGGGCAGGAGACGGTTACACTGGCACAATGTTATGAATGGGCCCGTGCCAACTTTCCCCAGATACGCCAGTATGGCCTGATCGGACAGACCGAGCAATATAACCTGTCTAATGCAGGAAAAGGATGGTTACCCCAACTGACTGTAAATGCGAAAGCGACCTATCAGAGCGAAGTGACCAAGCTTCCTTTCGACACCGAAAAGCTGTCGGTTGTTATGCCGGGACTCGATATCCCGACCTTAAGCAAAGATCAGTATCAGGTATTGGCCGAGGTGAATCAGAATATATGGGATGGCGGAACCATCCACACCACCCGGCAACTGACGAAAGCGCAGGCCGCCGCAGACCGGGAACAACTGGAAAGCGATCTTTATACCTTGAACGACCGTGTGAACCAGCTTTATTTCGGTTGTCTGCTCCAGGAAGAACTGATCCGCCAGAATGCACTGCTTCAAAAGGAGTTACAAATCAATATCGACCGGATAACGGCAATGATGGAAAATGGTGTGGCCAACCAGTCCGATCGCGAAAGTATGGAGGTCGAATTATTGAATGCCCGCCAGAAGGAGATCGAATTGAAAGCATCGCGGGTGGCTTTCGGCAGGATGTTGAGTGCACTGATCGGGAAACCTTATGACAAAGACAGGGTGCTGGAGATCCCTGCCGTGCCGGGTAATCCGTTGTCGGCTGAGATCGATCGTCCCGAATTGCGGGCACTGGATGCCAGAAGCCGTTTGCTGGAGGTTCAGAACAAACAGATCACCAGTGGCCTGATGCCTCGTATCGGTGCATTCGTGCAGGGGGGATACGGCCGGCCGGGATTGAATATGTTGGAGGATAGCTTTAATCCCTTCTATATTGCAGGTGTACGTCTTTCCTGGAATATGGGTAAGCTATATACCTTAAAGAACGACCGCCGTAAGGTGTCGACCAATCTTCAGCAGATAGAAGTTCAGCGTGAAACATTCCTGTTCAATACCTCGTTGCAACTGATGCAGCAGAATACGGAGATACAGAAGATGGCCGACCTGATGAAGGCGGATGACGAAATAATCCGGCTACGTACCAGTATCAAGAATGCCGCGGAGGTGAAGTTGGCTAACGGCGTGATCTCCGTCACCGACCTGATCCGCGAGATCAATGCGGAAGACTTGGCTAAACAGTCTGCCGCCGCCCACCGTATCCAGCATCTGAATGCTGTCTATAATTATATGTACACGACGAATTAATTAATAATGAGATGAAAGGTTTGAGTTATTATACATTGATGGCAACAGCATTGTTCTGTCTGGCAGCATGTAACAGAGGAGACAATAACTTCGATGCCACCGGAACCTTTGAGGCGACCGAAATACTGGTATCGTCCGAAGCTAACGGGAAGATTATGGAACTGAATATAGAGGAGGGCGACCGCCTTGATGCCGGAGCAATGCTGGGCTATGTGGATAGTACGCAGTTGTATCTGAAGAAGATGCAGTTGGCTGCCGGTTTGCGTTCCGTAGACGTACGTAAACCGGATATCCGTAAACAGATCGCCGCCCTCGAACAGCAGATCGCTACCGCCCGTACCGAGCAGCAGCGTATGGAGAACCTGGTGAAAGCCAAGGCGGGCAACCAAAAGCAGGTAGACGATATCGTAAACAATATCAAATACTTGCAGAAACAACTGGATGCACAATATTCGACCCTGAACAAAACGACCGGAGGTGCCGACGCGGAAGCCGAAAGTATCCTTTACCAGATCATGCAATTGGACGACCAGTTGCAGAAAAGCCGGATCGTGAATCCTCGGGCCGGAACTGTCCTGGTGAAGTATGCCGAACCGGGTGAAGTGACGGCTGCCGGTAAGCCTTTATATAAAATAGCGGATACCGACCTGCTTTATCTTCGTGCCTATATCACGGCCGACCAGCTTTCTACATTGAAACAGGGACAGGCTGTCCGCGTCTTTGCCGACTATGGTGAAAGCGACCGCCGGGAGTATCCGGGCACTATCACCTGGATATCGGATAAGTCGGAGTTTACTCCGAAAGGCATACAGACCAAAGACGAACGTGCCAATCTGGTCTATGCCATCAAGATCGCCGTGAAGAATGACGGCTATCTGAAGATCGGGCAGTATGGGGAAACGGGGTTTAATTAATAATGAATAATTAATAATGAATAATGAGGTTGGGCTTGAGAGGGTGTCAAAGAATTATGGGGATGTGGAGGCTCTGCAGGAAATTTCTTTGAAGATTCATTCCGGAGAACTCTTCGGACTGATCGGGCCGGACGGTGCCGGTAAGACTTCTTTGTTCCGTATACTGACCACACTGTTGCTGGCAGATAAAGGGACGGCAACGGTTTGCGGTCTGGATGTGGTGCGCGATTATAAGAAGATCCGTACGATAGTCGGTTATATGCCGGGACGCTTTTCGCTCTATCAGGACCTGTCCGTCGAAGAAAATCTGAATTTCTTTGCAACCGTATTCAATACGACAGTAGAAGAAAACTATGAACTGGTGCGCGACATCTATGTGCAGATCGAACCCTTCAAGAAGCGGAAAGCCGGAAAACTATCGGGAGGGATGAAGCAGAAGCTGGCGTTGTGCTGTGCCCTGATCCATCGCCCGGAAGTCCTTTTCCTGGATGAGCCGACAACCGGTGTCGATCCTGTATCCCGTGTGGAGTTCTGGGATATGCTGGATCGCCTGAAGAAGCAGGGGATAACGATCCTTGTCTCTACGCCTTACATGGATGAAGCTTCCCGTTGCGATCGTATCGCATTGATGCGTTCCGGCCGGTGCCTGTCCGTCGATACACCGGCAGGCATCCGTTCCTCCTTCGGTAGGCAGCTGTGGACTGTGCGTTCGTCGGCTATGTATAAGCTGTTGGTCGACCTTCGCGCTTTCCCCGGAACGTATTCCTGTTATGCTTTTGGTGATGCACATCATCTTACCCTGAAAGAAAACGGGAAGGAGAGGGATGCCTTGAAGCAGTTCCTGAGGAATAAAGGGTATACTGACGTGGTGATAGAACCGGTAATGCCTAGTGTGGAAGATTGCTTCATGGCTTTGTGATTTTGCCATTGGGAAGGCAATGTTTTGCCAATAGGATGGCAGGGCCTTGCCATAAGCATGGCAGAAGTTTGCCAATAGCATGGCAATGTTTTGCCAAAGGCATGGCAAAGTATTGGCAAAGCACTCTGTTGAATCGGAGTTCGCCTACTTCGTGTGAAATTCATTGCAACTATAAAAGAAGCATTAATATCGATATATAATGAACGTAATAGAAACAAACAATCTGACCAAGCGCTTCGGAACCTTTACGGCTGTCGATCATATCAGCTTCGAGGTAGGTCAGGGGGAGATCTTCGGTTTCCTCGGAGCCAATGGAGCCGGGAAGACAACAGCCATGCGTATGCTGTGCGGACTGTCCACCCCGACTTCCGGTGAATCCCGTGTCGCAGGTTTCGATGTATATAAGGAGACCGAACAGATCAAACGGCATATCGGCTATATGAGTCAGAAGTTTTCCCTCTATGGCGATCTGAAAGTGTGGGAGAATATCCGTCTGTTTGGCGGTATTTACGGTCTGCCGGAGAAAAAGCTAGCCGCCAAGACGGACGAACTGCTTGCGGTATTGAATCTGGAAGCCGAACGGAATACGCTTGTCGATGCCTTACCTTTGGGTTGGAAGCAGAAGTTGGCCTTCTCCGTCGCTATTATTCACGAACCCCGTATCGTGTTCCTGGATGAACCTACGGGAGGAGTCGACCCGGTAACCCGCCGTCAGTTCTGGGAGTTGATCTATCAGGCGGCTGAACGGCATATCACTGTGTTTGTGACCACCCATTATATGGATGAGGCTGAATATTGCAACCGTGTCTCCATTATGGTGGATGGAAAGATCGAGGCTCTCGACAGTCCGGCTGCACTGAAAGCCACTTTCAAAGCCGATAATATGAACGAAGTCTTTCATGCCCTGGCACGAAAGGCCAAACGAGGTGAATAGTATGAAACAGTTTCTATCTTTTATACGTAAAGAGTTTTATCATATCTTCCGTGACAAACGGACTATGATGATCCTGCTGGCGATGCCTATTATCCTGATCATCCTGTTCGGCTATGCGATCACCACGGAAATAAAAAGCGTTCCTATCGCCATATTCGATCAGAGTCGGGATGAAGTGAGCAGGAAGATTACCGAGCATTTGGGTGCAAGTGAGTATTTTAACCTGTATAAGATGATCGGTAGCGAAGAAGAAGCCCAATCCCTGTTTAAGCAAGGCAAAGTGAAGTTGGTAGTTATTTTCCCCGTTCAGTATGCGTCGACTCCGGACGCATCCGTTCAGTTACTGGCAGATGCGACCGATCCGAATGAGGCAACACAGCTGACATCTTATGCAACCGCTGTTATCGCTTCAGCCAAAGCCGAAATACAAGGCAAATTATTGCAACCCTCAGACGGTAGCGGATTGTCTCAGGCCGGGATTGTCCCGGTAGTTCATCTCCTGTATAACCCGATGATGAAAGGAGCCTATAACTTCGTGCCCGGTGTGATGGGATTGATCCTGATCCTGATCTGTGCCCTGATGACTTCGGTCGGTATCGTAAAGGAAAAAGAGATGGGGACAATGGAAATATTACTGGTTTCTCCCATGAAACCAATTTACATAATTTTAGCTAAAGCAGCCCCTTATCTATTGCTCAGTATTGTGAATATCGCAACCATTCTCTGCCTGTCTTACTTCCTATTGAAAGTGCCGATAGCGGGCAGTCTGACGCTGTTGTTTTCCATCTCCATCCTGTATGCATTGGTTTCTCTTTGTCTCGGACTATTGATCTCTACGATAGTCGACACGCAACAGGCTGCTATGCTGATCAGTGCTATGGTATTAATGCTTCCTGTGATCCTGCTTAGCGGTATGATGTTCCCGATAGAAAATATGCCCGATATCCTGCAATGGCTCTCGAATATCGTACCTGCTAAATGGTATATCATCGCCGTAAAGGATGTGATGATAAAAGGACTTGGAGCCGGTGCGATTATGAAAGAGACCGGTATCCTCTTGCTGATGGCCGTTTTGCTGGTAATACTTAGTGTAAAGCGTTTTAAGACCCGTTTATGATAGAAAGTTATGAGAACATTACGATATTTACTTGAAAAGGAATTCAAACAGATCAAACGTGACCGGTTCTTACCCCGGATCATCTTCCTGGTTCCGTTGATGCAGCTGATTATCCTGCCTTTTGCGGCAAACTTTGAGATGCGTAATATCAATCTGGGAGTGATAGACAATGACCATACGGTCTTATCCACCCAGCTGACGGAGAAAATACTTTCGTCCGGCTATTTCCGTCTGACGAATGTCTCTTTCAGTTACGACCAGGCAATCGGCTCCATAGAGAGCAACGAGGCTGACGTTTTGCTGGAAATACCCGTCAACTTTGAAAAGGATCTGGGACGTGAAGGGCAGGCCGAAGTATTGGTTGCCGCCAACGCCGTAAACGGTACGAAAGGAGGGATGGGAAGCTCTTACCTATCCCAGATCATTCAGGACTTTAACCAGGAGAAAGGTTTTACTTCCGGTTCGGCTTTCAGTGGCGGTATTCGCTCCACGAATCTGTTTAACCCGCATCTGAATTATAAGAACTATATGGTTCCCGGTATCATGGTTTTTCTGCTTACGATTATCGGAGGTTTTCTTTCAGCGCTGAATATCGTCAGTGAAAAGGAAAAAGGGACTATCGAACAGATAAATGTAACCCCTGTCCCTAAAACCTTGTTTCTGCTCTCTAAGTTGATACCTTTCTGGATTATCGGCTTTATACTGCTGACTATCGGTGTGCTTGTGGCTTGGATAATATATGGTTTGGTGCCGATAGGGAATATGGGTATTATTTACTTGTTTGCTGCTGTTTATCTGATCGCTTTTACCGGTTTTGGGTTGGCTATCTCGTCAATATCATCCACCCAGCAACAAGCTATGTTTACTGCTTTCTTTTTTTTGATTATCTTTGCACTGCTAAGCGGGCTTTTTACACCGATCAGCAGTATGCCGCAATGGGCGCAGAATATAACCTTGTTCAACCCGGTCCGTTATTTTGTGGAAACAATGCGTATGGTTTACCTGAAAGGAAGTACATTTTCAGACCTGAGCGGACATTTTATTATAGTTTGTCTTTTTGCTGTTTTATTTAATGTGCTGGCGGTTGTCAGTTACAGGAAAAAATAAACCTGACAGGTTTGAAAATAAAACTTTGACCTTTTATATGCTTTACAGCATACTTAACCAAATTTTACACAGATCATGGCTGTTTTTAACGCGACTCTTTTATATTTGATTCAAATCTGAAACAATATTTCAAATATGGAAAGCGTTATTCCAAATATGGAAAAAGGAGAAGAGAATTATAAGGTGCCTAATCTTGAAAAGGGGATTGCGGTGCTTGAATATCTTTCGCTCCGCCCACAGGGTGAGACGCTGCAGGATATTAAGAGTAAGTTGGATATCTCACAAACAACTGCTTATCGTATTTTGAATACATTGGTTCGTTTGGATTATCTTAACTATAATGAGGATACGAAGCGCTATAAGTTGTCGAGAAAATTGCTAACTTTGGGCTTCAGATCGTTGAATGAACACAATTTACTGGAAACAGTTTTGCCTCGTTTGCGTGAGTTGCGCGATAAAGTGGGGGAGACTGCCTGTTTTGGTGTACTAGGAAATGAAAAGGGTATTTTTATCGAGCAGGCACAGGGACATCATACGTTCCGCTTCGTCCTGTCGCCGGGGAAACCTTTTGAACTGCACTGCTCAGCACCGGGAAAAGCTATCATGGCCTATCTGCCGAATACGGTTCGTGACCGTTATTTGTCGTATATGACTTTTGCAAAGTATAATTCCCGAACAATAACTACACGTGAAGCCTATTTGGAGGAACTGGAAAAAGTTCGCAAGGTTGGTTATGCTATGGATAATGAAGAAGAGCTAAACGGAGTGATTTGTGTAGGCGCTCCCATTTTTAACTATACAGGTTATCCTTGTGGGGCTATTTGGATATCCGGTCCTAAAGACCGGTTGACTAATGAGATATTTCGTTCGACGGTCGCTAATATTAAGGAGGTAGTACAATCTATCTCTGCTGAGTTAGGATATAGTAAGAACATAAAAAAATAACATACCATGAACACACGGAAATACATGTTTAAAAGCTCATTGGTGGCTTGTTTTGTCAGCTGTTGCATCTCCTTTGCTTCAGCTGACAACCCACCATTTTTCACCACAGACATCAAGCTGAATGATAAGGGAGAAATGCTTCTGACGGAAAAAGGCTTGAAGCGGGTGGATATTTTCTCTGCCGATGGTAAACAATTGTTGCGCTCTTATCCTATGGACGAAACACCGACAGGTATCCTTGTCGATGGAGATAAGGCTTATGTAACAACTTTTGAAAATACGGGAAAGTTGCAGATATTGCTGTTGGAATCGGGTAGGATAGAAGCTGCTATACCGACAGGTTCGGGAGCCTGCCATCCGATGTTCGGACCGGATAAGAAGACTGTTTATGTTTGCAATCAGTTCGATAACAGCGTATCGGAGATCGATCCGGTCAATCATAAAGTGCTGCGTACGGTGAAAGTACTTCGTGAACCGAAGTCGGCTGTATTCAGTAAAGATGGTAAATACATGTATGTTACTAACTTTCTTCCGGCACAGCGGGCTGACTTGGATTACGTTGCAGCTTGTGTTTCCGTTATCGAGATGGATGGTTTCACCAAGATTAAAGATATTAAACTGGCTAACGGTAGTAATGCATTGCGTGGTATCTGTATCACTCCGGATGGTAAGTACATCTATGTTTCCCATAACTTGGGACGTTTTACCGTACCGACTTCACAGTTACAGCAGGGTTGGATGAATACCAGTGCTTTCAGTGTGATCGATACCGACAAGCAAGAGTTTGTGGGCGCCGTGGTTGTAGACGAACCGGAAAGGGGAGCTGCAGGAATCTGGAGTATTGATTGTAATGAAGAGTCTATCTTTATTTCCCATTCGGGAACCCATGAGATAAGTGTGATCGATCATCCTGCATTACGCGAAAAGTTTGAGAACTATCCAAATAAAGCGATGTTGGATTATGACCTGAACTTCCTCTATGGTATCCGCGAACGTGTTCCTTTGCAGGGTAACGGTCCCCGTACTATGGCACTGACAGCCGATAAGCTGATCCTTCCGACCTATTTTGCGGACGTACTGAACGTAGTAAATATCAATACCCATGAGGTAACAGCTACCGAACTGAATCCGGGGCGTACGGAGTCTGACATCAATAAAGGAGAGAAATATTTCAACGATGCCTCTCATTGTTTCCAGAACTGGCAGAGTTGTAACGGTTGCCACCCGGGAGACGCCCGTACGGACGGTATGAACTGGGACTTGATGAACGACGGTGTGGGTAACTCCAAGAACTGTAAAAGTTTGTTGTTTAGCCATGTTACACCTCCCAATATGATTTCCGGTATCCGTGCCCATGCAGAGATTGCCGTACGTGCAGGATATAATTTCATTCAATTTTTTGATATTACGGAAGAAGATGCAGTGTGTGTGGATGAATATCTGAAATCGCTGCGTCCGGTACCCAGTCCTTATCTGGTGAATGGAGAATTGTCCGACAAGGCAAAAGACGGACGTAAGGTGTTTGACAAACTTGGTTGCGGCGACTGCCATAGCGGTCCTTATTATACGGATATGAAATATCATCGCATCGGCGAAGATATAGAATTTGAAAAGGGATGGGACACTCCGACATTGCGAGAAGTATGGCGTACGGCTCCATATCTTTTCGACGGACGTGCCGCCACAATGGAAGAAGTGTTCGAAGTGCATAAGCACGGTATCGACAAGAAAGTTTCCAAAAAAGATATTGAGGCCTTAACTGAATATGTAAACTCACTCTAATAGGAGGAATCGATGAATTATTGCGATAAGATAGAATACAACATTTACACTACTGAAAAAGCGGAATTTGGAGAAATGGTTGATAAGCTGCTTGCCCAGCTTCCGCAGGACAAACAAATATTCAGGCTGGCCTTTTTCGGTATGCCGAGTGATAACGAACAGTATGTTTCACGCCGTATATTGCTACGTGAGAAGGTTCGTAAGTATTATGGGAATCATGAGCCGGTATTGAGCTATGTGTCTCAACCGCCGTTGAACGGGGGACTGATTCTTGAAGCCCATACGTATACTCCCGATGCGGGAGATCATATTACGTATAAACATATCGGAACATTTCCGTATGTTGTGCTGGAAAATGGCAGCGGCCGTTTTCTGTTTGCCGGAGGTTTTCATGGCGACGTTATAAATTTTGGTATCGAGGTACAATCGAAGGAAGTATTCCGATTAGTGTCCGATTTGATGAGGAGAGAGGGTTTCCCGATCAACAGCATCATCCGTCAGTGGAATTATATCGAACAGATCACTAAATTCGATGGTGATGACCAGCATTACCAGATTTTTAATAACTCCCGTAGTGAGTACTATGCCAAGACGACCTGGGAGAATGGGTATCCTGCCGCAACGGGTATCGGTGCCAACCTGGGTGGTGTATTGGTTGATCTGGATGCTGCCGTGTTCTCGAACCCGGATTGTTTCGCAACTCCGATCGATAATAAGTTGCAGATTGCCGCACATGCTTACTCGGAAGGAGTGTTGGAAGCGGCTAACAGTAAAAAGACAACTCCGAAGTTTGAACGTGCAAAGAGCATGACTTTCGGTGACCGCGAGTTGATCTATATCTCCGGGACGGCTGCCATCCGCGGTGAAGAAAGCCTGATTGGAGTAGGGTTGGAGCGTCAGCTTCATATCACGATGGAGAATATAGCCGAACTGATCGGTGAGGCAAAATTGAAAATGCTCCGGGTGTATCTGAAAGACAAGTCATTCTATGAGGAAGCGGAAAGACTGTTGAATGATTATAAGTTGAATATCCCCATCTCCTATATGTGGGCAGATGTTTGCAGGGATGAATTATTGATAGAGATTGAAGGGATTGCAGTGTTATGATAACCTCTGCCGGATCATGTTGACCGTTTGGCGAAAGAAAGCAAATATTACTAACATAAATTAAAAGCGAAATGAAAAAAGGATTAAGTGTTAAAACAATGGCTGTAGGACTTTTATTAAGTTCTATGGTTGCATGTACTGGCAACAAAACAAGTGACGCTACTTGTTGCAACGGAGAGGGCGGATGCACTGAACAATGCAAATGCGATAAAAATTCTAATTGTAAAACTAATAAAGAAATGACTTATTCTAAAAAGTACACAAACGCCGATTTCTATAAAGACGGCAAGTTCGATCAGGAAGTTGCTTTAAAAGCAATGAAAGACATGTTTGAATTCTATGGTGTTCCTTTCACCGACTTGATGGCTAAAGACATCTGGGTAACAGACTTCGGTTTGGGCGACTTTGAAAATGTAGGTATGGGTGGTATCTTCTGGATCAACGATGCAGAACACGGATACTTCGCTCACGCTATCTATCTGCTTCCGGGTCAGATGATCCCGGAACACGCTCACGTAAAAACTAAATTCCCGGCTAAACATGAATCATGGATGGTTGAAAAGGGATGGGTTTACAACTTCTCAGAAGTTGGTGATGAAACTCCTAACGCTCCTGCTATTCCTGCCGGCCACGGACCGATTAAGAGCAAGAATTTCGTTGTTCAGAAGGTTGGTGATGTATTGCGTTTGAAAGAACTTGAAACATTCCACTTCATGATGGCTGGTCCGGAAGGCGCTATCGTTGACGAATGGGCATGCTATCACGACAATGACGGTCTGCGTTTTACAAACCCGAAGGCTGCTCTGTAATCCAATTGTAGTTGTTAACACCTTATTATTAAAGATACATGAATAAATATTTTTTATTAGTATCACTCTTTTTATCCTCCTCCCTTTTTGCTTCGGCTGCCCCGAAGCCAAAAAAGGTGGATACCTGGATTGATGCCTCCATCAAAGCCAAGACGGAACTGCGCAACGAGCTTCAGAAGGCCAATATGCCTGTCATTTCCACCTGGAAGAAGCATAAGGAAAAAGCAGAACCGTTTGCGGTTGATTTGAAAGGCGTGGATAAGCTGGTGCTTATTACTGCCGGTGGTCCGGACGGTTCTGATTACGACCAGGCTGTTTGGGGTAATGCCCGCTTGATTGCTGCCGACGGCTCTTCCGTATGGCTGGATGAAGTTCCTTTCGAATATGGTGTGGCTGGTTGGGCCAAACCAAAAATGAATGTGAATGCTTACGACCATGAGATCTTTATTGCCGGTAAAGAATACAAACATGGTGTGTTTTGTCATGCAAATGGTACATTGGTTTATCCGGTGAAAGGAAAATATGTCCGCTTTGAAGCTGAAGTCGGTATCGACGATACTTCTTCCGGTGGTAGCGTATATTTCCAGGCATTGAACGTTGTGCCTAAGTTCGTTGGCGACGAATTGATCGCTAAATATCCCGGACAGATCGGTATGTTAGGTGCAATGATGGACGGACTGGATACTTGGTTAATCACTCCCGATGCTTCTGTCGAGAAACAGGCGGTAGAATCATTGATCACCAAATTGAAAGACGGTTCATATTATAAAAGTGTTATCCAGCAGATCGCTTCCGAAAAGGATGTAAACACACAGATCCGTAAATATCTGGAGTTGTTTGAAAAGATTCAGGATGTTTATGCCGTTCAGAACGACCTCGAATGGTTGAACGTAGAAGCAATAAAACTTGCTTTTGCGGATATGAAAAAGCAGAAAGGTTTTGATGTTGCCAAATACGAACCGATGCTGAACGAGTTGGTACAACTCGAACAGAAAGGTTTCAGCGGTATTTATAAAGGCGACGAACAAGCATTGGCAAATGCCCGCAAGGCTTTGGGTAACAAAAAGGCTATCCTTTTGGGTAACCCGTTATTGGATGCAGATAAGATCGTAGCCGTTCGTTATAAGTTAGGTTCTACTGCTCGTCAGGCAATGGCACCGGATCTGGGAACACAAGCGAATAACTGGAGTAACCAGGAATCTGCACGCCGTAGCGGTTTCAATGCTGAGATCGTCGAGTTGAGCGATCTGCGTGGCAACATGCAGATGAAGAGTATCTTCCGCCCTTCAGTAGAAGATGCCTCTATCGCCGACCTGAGAATGCACTGGGATGCAGACCGTGTAATGTTTACGACATTGATGCCGGACAAACGTTGGAATGTATTCGAAGTGAAACTGGACGGAACCGGCTGCAAGCAGTTGGTTGAAAACGAAGAACCGGATCTGGAATTCTATGACGGTACATACTTGCCTGACGGACGTATTATCGCCAACTCTAACATCGGTTACCAGGGTGTACCTTGTGTTAGCGGTGATGACCCTGTCGGCAACATGGTTCTTTATACTCCGAAGGATAAGAATCTGCGCCGTTTGACATTCGACCAGGATGCCAACTGGAATCCGGTTGTAATGAACAACGGACGTGTAATGTATACTCGTTGGGAGTACACCGACCTGACTCACTACTATTCTCGTATAGTAATGCACATGAACCCGGACGGAACAGAAAACAAAGCTCTTTATGGTAGCGGCGCTATGTTCCCGAACAGTACATTCGATATTCAGCCGTTACCCGGACAAGGATCTGCATTTGTAGGTATCATTTCCGGTCACCACGGTATTGCCCGTTCAGGACGTCTGATCGTATTCGATCCGAGCAAGGGACGTAAGAGCGTTGACGGTATGGTACAGGAAATCCCTCACCGTAACCGTCCTATCCAGGAGCTGATCAAGGACGAACTGGTAAACGGTGTATGGCCGCAGTTCGTTAAACCGACAGCTTTGAGCGATAAATACTTCCTGGTTGCCGCTAAATTGGATCCGCAGTCATTGTGGGGACTTTATCTGGTGGACGTTTATGACAACGTTACTTGTTTGATGCAGGCAGAAGGTGAAGGTTATATCAGCCCGATCCTGGTGAAGGAAACAAAAACTCCTCCGGCAATTCCTGACCGTGTTAAGTTGGATCAGAAAGAGGCTACTGTATTCATTCAGGATATTTATGAAGGTGAAGGTTTGCGTGGTATTCCTCGCGGAACAGTAAAAGAACTTCGTCTGCATGCTTACGAATATGCTTATGTGAAAACTCGTTCAGACCATAACTGGCATGGTATCCAGAGTGGTTGGGATATCAAACGTATCCTGGGTACTGTTCCTGTTGAAGAAGACGGTTCGGTTATCTTCAAGGTGCCGGCTAACACTCCGATCTCTATCCAGCCTATCGATAAGGATGGTGTAGCTATCCAGTGGATGCGTAGCTGGTTTACAGGTCAGCCGGGTGAAGTAGTATCTTGTATCGGTTGTCACGAAGACCAGAACCAGATACCTATTCCTAAACGTGTGATCGCTTCTCAGAAAGCAGCTACTCCGTTGAAGGCTCCTGAAGGTGGTGTTCGTTCATTCACTTTCGATTTGGAAGTTCAGCCAATCCTCGATCGTGCTTGTATCGCTTGTCACAACGGTGAAGGTAAAGCATTCGACCTGCGTGGCGGTAAGAAAGATAGACTGGGTTATGGTACATCATATCTGAACATTCATCCGTACGTACACCGTCAGGGTGGTGAAGGTGATATGGTTGTTCTTCAGCCGTACGAATATCATCCTAACACAAGCGAACTGGTTCGTATTCTGAAGAAGGGTCACCACAACGTGAAGCTGACAGATGAAGAATGGTTGAAACTGTACAACTGGATCGACTATAACGCTCCTGATAAAGGTTACTTCGATGCTAATATATTGGGTAAAGAAATCATTCCTTACCAGGGATTCGATCAGATCCAGCGTCGTAAAGAACTGACCGACAAATATGCTAACGGCATGGGTGTAGACTGGAAGAAAGAAATCGCCGACTACGCCGACTATCTGAAAGCTCAGGGTCCGATCACTCCGGTAATGCCTGAAAAGGCTGCTCCTGTAAAGGAAAAGACAGTGAAGGCTAAAGGTTGGCCGTTCGACAAGGCTGCTATCAAGGAAATGCTTGCAAAAGAAACGAGCAACCGTAAAGAGGTTGAAATCGCTCCGGGTGTAAAGATTAATTTCGTTCGTATCCCTGCTGGTGAATTCGTAATGGGTAGCTATCGTGGCGAATCGGATGCTTATCCTACTGCCAAGGTGAAGATCGGTAAAGCATTCTGGATGGGTGAAATGGAAGTAACGAACGAACAGTTCAACGTTATCTATCCGGATCACGACAGCCGTTTTGTTGATCAGTTGTGGAAAGACCACGTGGTACAGGGTTATCCGGCTAACGATCCGAAACAACCGGTTATCCGTGTAAACTACAACGATGCTATGGAATATTGTAAGCAACTGAGCGAAAAAACCGGCTTGAACATTACGCTTCCTACTGAAGCACAATGGGAATGGGCTTGCCGCGCAGGTAGCGACAATGATTTCTGGTATGGCGACATGAATACAGACTTTGGTAAATTCGAGAACCTGGCCGACAAGACTACTTTACTGTTCGCAGTAAGTGGAGTAGACCCGAAACCGATGTCACCTAACTCTTATTGGTATAAGTATTATACTTACCTGCCTAAAGAAGAAGGTGTAGACGACGGTCAGTTGATCCAGACAGGTGACAAGGTTTACCAGGCTAACCCGTTCGGTTTGTATAACATGCACGGTAACGTTTCAGAATGGACTCGTTCGGATTATGTTCCTTATCCTTATAATGAAAAGGCTAAGGTCACTTCAGACCATAAAGTGGTTCGTGGTGGTTCATATATCGAACGTCCGAAGTTCTCTACTTCTTATGCACGTAAGGCGTACTATCCGTATCAGCGTGTATTTAACGTAGGCTTCCGTGTAATAATCGAAGACTAATCAAGAAGATATGTCCTAGACATAGATAAAATCTATTAGGTGGCCCCGGAATAGCCGGGGTCACTTAATTGAAAATTCTTATCTTTGGCGACATAACTTAATAAAACAACAAATGAAAGCAACTCTCGAAAGAATACTCTCTTCCTTTGTAACGACAATCGTTCTGTTACTCCTTTATGGTTTTGGTCTGGCAATCGCTACTTTTATCGAAAAGTACCACGGAACGCCGGCTGCCAAAGCAATGGTTTATTATTCCCCGTTATTCTTCCTGTTGCAATTCCTTTTAGTGGTTAATTTTATAGCCGTTCTTATCAAATATCAATATATCAAACAACGCAGATGGGGACTGTTGATTGTTCATACCTCCTTTATTATCATCCTTCTGGGCGCCCTTACCTCTTTCCAGTTTGGCGAAGAAGGCATCCTTCATCTCCGCGAAGGAGAAGCTACGGATCAGATAGCAGTCCGCTCGGGCGATCTGACCACTTTCCATACCTTACCGTTCACTGTTGAACTTGAGAAATTTACTTTAACCCGTTATCCCGGCTCTTCGAGTCCGTCTTCTTATGAAAGTGAAGTTTTGGTTCATGTAGACGGTATGACACGCCGCGAACGGATATTCATGAATAATATTTTAGATGTAAAAGGTTACCGCTTCTTCCAGGCTTCTTATGACCCGGATGAACATGGAACCATCCTTTCCGTCAACCGTGATGTGGCAGGACGGAATATAACGTATACCGGTTATCTTTTGTTGGTGATCGGATTGGTTATTTCCCTTGTAGGGAAGAACACCCGCTTTATGAAACTGAGCCGTCGTATGAAAGAGTTACGTTCGGCAACGAAGTCATCGGTGGTCGTGGTGTTATTGGCTTTATCGGCAGTGTCCGCACAGGCAAAAGGGGAGGCTTCTCCCATGCTGGACGCCGTACAGAAATATATGGTTACTCCGGAACATGCCGCTAAGTTCGGTTCGTTGCCCGTACAGTCGCGTAGCGGCCGTATGATGCCGGTCAATACATTCTCTTCGGAGATCCTTCGCAAATTGCATAAAGCGGATAAGATAGGTAATATGAATTCCGACCAGTTCCTGTTGAGTATGCTGGCCATGCCGGACATGTGGATGCGTGTTCCGTTTATTACCCTTTCCAATAAGGAGCTGGCTAATTACTATGACTTGACGGACGGTGAATGTGCTTACCTTCAGGTGTTCGACAGTAATGGAAACTATAAGTTACAGGAAAAGCTGGAAGAGGCTTACAACAAGATGCCGGCCGAACGCAACCGTTTCGATAAAGACCTGTTAAAACTTGACGAACAGATCAATATCTTCCACCAGTTGATCAATCATCAGATGTTGAACCTTTTCCCCAAGGAAGACGATCCTAATCATACATGGTTTGCTCCGGGTGATGATCTCTCGTCTTTTTCAGGCAAAGATTCTTTGTTCGTATCCCGTATCCTCGACTGGTACCTGGCCGAAGTGCAGGATGCTTTGCAAACCGGCGACTGGAAGAAGTCGGATGAAGTAGTCGATATGATCGCTACCTACCAGCAGGCTAAAAACAAAACACTGGATATCTCTCCGAAAAAGATAGAGGCGGAACTGAAGTATAATAAGATGGATATATTCCGCTACTGTAAGATCGGTTACCTGATCTTGGGCGGACTGATGCTGGTACTCTCGTTCGTTATGCTGTTTAAGCAGCAGAAATGGATGACGGCCGGTATCTGGGTACTTGGGATAGGTGTGTTGACCGTATTCTTTTTTCATATGTACGGTATGGGGATGCGCTGGTATATCGCCGGTTATGCACCGTGGAGCAACTCGTACGAGACCATGGTCTATGTAGCCTGGGCTACCGTACTCGCCGGTCTATTGTTTGTTAAACGCAGCACGGTGACATTCGCGTTGGCCACCCTGTTCGGCGGTATTATCCTGTTTGTATCGGGGCTTAACTGGATGGACCCGGAGATCAACCCGTTGGTTCCGGTATTGAAATCGCCCTGGCTCATGTTCCATGTGGCGGTGATCGTAGCGGCTTATGGCTTCTTCGGTATCAGTTGCCTGATCGGACTGACAAACCTGGTGATGACAAGCATTGCAGGAAAGAAGAACACAGACCTGTTGAAAGCCCGTGTGAAAGAATTGACTATCGTCAACGAGATGTCGCTACTGGTCGGACTAACCTTGATGACGGTCGGTACATTCCTCGGAGCAGTCTGGGCAAACGAATCATGGGGACGTTACTGGGGATGGGATCCGAAAGAAACCTGGGCACTTATCACGATGGTTGTTTACGCGGTCGTTACGCATCTTCACCTGGTGAAACGCTGGTATAGCGACTGGTTGTTCAACCTCTGCTCGGTAGTGGCTTTCTCTTCGGTCCTGATGACTTTCTTCGGTGTGAATTATTTCCTGAGCGGTATGCACTCGTACGGACAGAATGATAATGTACACGGTATCTTTACTTATCTGTATATAGCCGGAGCGGTTGTGATTGTGCTCGGTGTGCTGTCGCGTATCGGATATAACAGGACAAAGGATAAAGAATAAAATAGAATTAATTAAATAGTAGTTTAACATTAAATTTTAGTGATCATGAGAACATTTAATCATGTAGGTATCATTACCAACGAAAACAAAGAAGGTGCTATGTTCAACGAAGGTTTGAACGTATGGTTGACGGATTACAGCAAGAGCCCTAACAAAATCGAATTCCTGAAATTTGATGATCCGGCTAAGAGTTGTTTACCTGATCTGGTAAAGACAAATGGTCACCTGGCTTATACTGTTCCTTCACTGGACGAAGCTCTGAAAGGAACTAAAGTGATCTTTGGCCCGGCTGTATGCGACGAACATCTGACTATTGCTTTCATCGAAGAAGAAGGCATTGCTATCGAATTAATGGAAATCAAATAATATAAACCTAACAAAACAAGGAGGAAAAACACCATGGCAGAAATTAAAACTAAATTCATAAATGATCCCGAACAAGTAACTCAGGAATTACTGGAAGGTTATGTACTGGCTTATCCCGAACAAGTTAAGCTGGCTGCTGAAAACATTGTTGTACGTGCCAATCCGAAAGGAGACGACAAAGTAGCTATCGTTACTTTAGGAGGTTCTGGTCATGAACCCGCACTGAGCGGTTTCGTAGGCGACGGTATGCTGGATTGCTCCGTAGTAGGAGATATCTTCGCAGCTCCGGGTGCACAGCGTCTGTTCCAGGCTTTGCAGTTGATGAAACGTGAAGCCGGTATCCTGTTGGTTGTATTGAACCACTCGGGTGACGTGATGAGCGCAAACATGGCTTGCCAGCTGGCAGAACGTGTTGGTATCAAGGTAAAACAGATACTGACTCACGATGATATCAGTGCCGGTATCGGTGCTCCGACTAACGACCGTCGCGGTCTGGCCGGTTGTGTGCCTTTGTTCAAGATCCTGGGTGCTGCTGCCGACGAAGGCAAGTCACTGGACGAACTGATCGAGATCGGTGAACGTTACAATGCTAAAGCGGCTACTTTAGCTGTGGCTATGCGTTCTTGTACACATCCGCAGAACAATGCAACTATTACCGATCTGCCTGACGGTATCATGGAAATCGGTATGGGACAGCATGGTGAAGGTGGTGGCGGCCAGAAACCGTTGGTATCTGCCGATGCTACTGCAGCTGAAATGGTAGATTTATTGTGTCAGCAACTGCAACCGAAAGCCGGCGATAAGATGATGCTTATCATCAACGGCGTAGGTGCAACTACCCACATGGAATTGAATATCATCTTCCGCAAAGCTTACAAAGAACTGGAAGCCCGTGGTATGGAAGTTGTATTCGGCCGTATCCAGGAAATCCTGACTGTACAGGAACAAGCCGGTTTCCAGATGATCATGGGTATTCTGGATGCAGATCATATTGACTATTTAAAGAACAAGAGTGCAAACGCACCTTATTGGACAACTATCGGTAAATAAATAAAGAACATGAAACAATTGACAATCGAGGGCTTCCGTGCTATGCTGAATAACGCCTTAAAGCATATCAAAGCCCGTGAAGACGAATTCTCTAAACTGGATGCGGTAATTGGTGACGGTGATCACGGACAAGCTATCGTAACAGCTTTCTCCGTAGTCGTTAAGGCTTCGGAAAAAGGTACGGAATTCAAATCTATGCTGAATGATATGGGATTTGGTGTGATGCTTGAAACAAGCGGATCGACAAGTACTTTGTTAGGCGCATTTTTCCTGGGTATGAGCGACAACGCTGCCGGAACCGAACTGGATGCGGCGGCTGTTAAGAAGATGTTCGCCGGAGGTCTTGCAAACGTGCAGAAACAGACACAGGCTAAGAAGGGTGATAAAACCATGATGGACGCCCTGATCCCGGCTATCGAAGCTATCGAAGCATCTTCATCCGACGATATCAAAGAAATTATGTCGGCTGGTGCTGAAGCAGCCCTGCGCGGTGCGGAACAAACCGTAAACATGAAAGCAAACTTCGGACGTGCCCGCAACTACGGCGAACGTTCTATCGGTTATGCCGATAGCGGTGCTACTTCCTGGAGCTGTATGTTCGCTTCTTTCGCAGAAGCATTATAATTGAGTAATTAACTTTTTAATTTAGAAAATAGAAAAATGGCAGATTTAGACGATTTGAGAGAAGGCAGTAACTTTGGGTTAGGTGTTGACTCTCAAAAACAAAGTTTCCATGTAAAGGGTGCTGAAAACCTTCCCTGGGGTATGAAAGATCGTTTGTCGCGTATCTTCAACCCGAAAACAGGCAAAGCTGTTATGTTGGCTTTCGACCATGGTTTCATTATGGGGCCGACTTCCGGTCTGGAACGTATCGACCTGAATATCGTACCGCTGGTAGAATACGCTGATTGTATCATGTGTACACGCGGTATTCTTCAGTCTACTATCCCGACAACAACAAATAAACCGATCTGTTTGCGTTCGGATGCCGGTACATCTATCCTGACAGAACTGAACGATAACGTAGTGATCGATATCGAAGATGCTATCCGCATGAACGTTTCAGCTATGGCTGTGATGTTGGCTATCGGTGACGAAGCACACGAAGCGAAAACGATCGCCAACCTGTTTGCTGCCGTAGATAAAGGTACCCGTTATGGTATCCCTGTAATGGGTGTGACAGCCGTTGGTAAACAAATGGCTCGCGATGCCCGCTACTTTGGTCTGGCTTCACGTATTTGTGCTGAAAACGGTGCGAACATCGTGAAGACTTACTATTGCGACGGTTTCGAAAAGGTAGTTGCTGCTTGTCCGGTTCCTGTGGTTATCGCAGGCGGTAAGAAGTTGCCCGAACTGGATGCATTGGATCTGTGTTACAAAGCTATCAACGACGGTGCAGCCGGTGTCGATATGGGACGTAACGTATTCCAGTCTGAAAATCCGGTTGCTATGATCCAGGCTGTTCACGCAGTGGTTCACCAGGGTTTGACTCCTCAGCAAGGATTTGAATTGTTCCAGGATTTATCAAAATAATCAAACTATAAACACCGAAGGGGCGGGGCTCTGCTCTGCCCCTCGTTGTATCTGAACATAACATAATACACATTGAATTACCATGAAAAAAATATTCGCTTTACTGTGCTCCGCTTTTTTTGTGTTTGCAGCAACATCCTGCCAGCAAAAGGCCCAGAAATTATTACTGGCCGGCTCGGGTTGGAATAAGATCGTTATTATCGACAAGAATACAAAGCAGATCGAATGGGAACATCCCATACAAAAAGGTTGGGAGTGTAACTCGGCTGTGGCTACTCCGGACGGTAACATTCTGTTTGCCTATAAAAAAGGAGCTAAACTGATCACCCGCGATCAAAAAGAATTATGGAACATTCCGGCTCCGGATACTTGCGAAATGCAGACTGCCCGTTTGTTGCCCGATGGTAACTATCTGTTGGCATGGTGCGGACATCCGGCTAAAATCATGGAAGTAAGCCCGAAGGGCGATATCCTTTCGGAAACGGTATATGAAACAGGTATCGAGAACCCACATGCCCAATTCCGCCAGGTGAATAAGAACAAGGCAGGTAACTACCTGATGCCTCTTTTCGCTACCTCTGAAGTTCGTGAAATCTCTCCGGCCGGCGAACTGGTTAAAACAACTACGCTGGAAGGTACTCCGTATAGCACCGTATTATTGAACAACGGTAACTACATGGTAGCTTGTGGCGACGGACATTCTTTGATGGAAGTAAATCTGGACAAAGGTGAAGTGGTTCGAAAGATCGGTGCAACCGATATCGACGGCGTTTCCCTGTTCTTCGTTGCCCAGTTGCTGCCTACGTCCAACAACGGTCTGTATATCTGCAACTGGCAGGGACATGATCCGAGTGCAAAGGAATCGAACAATCCTCAATTAATGGAAATCGACGGTAACAATAAGGTTGTCTGGAGTCTGAATGACAATGATACATTCGGCATGATTTCTTCAGTTAGCACGATCGATTAACAAGTTGACAATTAACAAGTGACAGTAAGTCTCTTATATTGGCAGTTGGCTATTGATAAGTAACAGTTTGTTTCATGAAAATGAATCTATTCGGCAGAAAGCCGAAATAACTGTCAACTGTCACTTGTCAACTGTCAACTATTTATATATCTTTGCTAAACGTTAAACCTAATAACAAAATTCAATATCATGAAATTGCAACCTATCGACATTTTCATCATTGCACTCTATCTGGTGGCGATGATCGTCATCGGTCTTGTACTGAAGAAAAAGGCGTCGAAAAACATGGACTCCTACTTTTTAGGAGGAAAAACTTTACCTTTTTATATGTTAGGCTTGTCTAACGCATCCGGCCAGTTCGATATCTCGGGCACTATGTGGATGGTTACACTAGCCTTTATTTATGGAGTAAAAAGTGCTTGGGTGCCCTGGCTGTGGCCCGTATTTAACCAAATCTTCCTGATGGTTTACCTTTCTGTCTGGCTGAGAAGGTCGAATGTTCTGACGGGAGCCGAATGGATACAGACACGCTTCGGAAAGAACCGGGGCTCCAATTTGTCGCATACAATTGTTGTTATCTACGCCCTGATCGGTGTATTGGGCTTCCTGAGTTATGGCTTTATCGGTGTAGGTAAGTTTATGGAGATATTCTTCCCCTGGGATTTCGTTTCCCAGTATGTCCCATTCGATATTCCGGCCGAATATGTGCCGCATGCTTATGGTATATTCTTTACTGCTATTGCTACTATTTATGTAATGTTGGGCGGTATGTTGAGTATTGTGTGGACGGATGTCGTACAGTTTGCTATAATGACGGTGGCCGGTATAACGATTGCTGTGATTGCAATGATGAAAGTAAGTCCGGAAACGATCGCCTCTATTGTGCCTGCCGGTTGGGATAGCCTGATGCCCGGATGGACGCTCGATATGAAGTGGACGGATATATTTAGTGATGCCAATGAAAAGATCATGAACGACCAGTACGGTTTGTTCGGTATCTTTATCATGATGATGCTCTTTAAAGGCGTATTCAACAGTATGGCAGGGCCTGCTCCCAACTACGATATGCAGAAGATCCTTTCCTGCCGTAACGGTAAGGAAGCTGCTCTGATGAGCGGTTCCGTTCCTGTAATCCTCCTGATCCCGCGGTATATGATGATCATGGGATTTACAATCCTGGCACTGGCTTTCTTTAAAGACCTCGATCTGACAACGAAGACGGGAGCTATCGACTTTGAGTTGATTCTGCCGAATGCCATTAACGAGTTTGTGCCTGTCGGGGTATGTGGTTTGTTGCTTGCCGGGTTGCTCGCTGCGTTTATGTCGACGTTTGCTTCTACGGCTAATGCGGCTCCGGCTTATATAGTGAATGATATTTATAAGAAATATATTAATCCGAATGCCAGCAATAAGACGATGATCCGTGCCAGCTATATAGTGACGGTGGCGGTTGTTGTTGTCAGTGTGGTGATCGGGTTCTTCGTAGAGAGTGTAAACTCTGTCCTGCAATGGATCACTTCGGCTCTGTACGGCGGATACATTGCTGCCAACTTATTGAAATGGCATTGGTGGCGTTTCAACGGGAACGGTTATTTCTGGGGAATGATTACCGGTATCCTGGCTGCTATGGTATGCCCGTTTATCTTCGACAGTTATACGATGGTGGACGGACACTTCGTAGAAAGAGTGGGAGAGTATGCCAACAATGCACCGATGTTGCCTTTGTTCTACTTCCCTGTGTTGCTGGTGGTATCGCTGATCGGTTGTATCGTGGGAACTTACTCGGCTCCTCCGGTGGATGACGAAACATTGGAACGTTTCTATATCACCGTACGCCCTTGGGGGTACTGGAAACCGGTTTACAATAAGGTCGTAGCTAAATATCCGCAGGTAAAAGCCAATAAGAACTTCAAACGCGATATGTTCAATGTCGCAGTCGGTATCATCTGGCAGATGTGTCTGACTATCATCCCGATGTATATCGTGATTCGCGAAGGAATGCCGCTGCTTACCAGTGTCCTGATCCTGGCTATTACTACCTTGGTATTGAAGAAGAACTGGTATGACAAGATGAGCAAGGACGAAGTGGAATATAATGCGTTGATGAAAGAGTTGAATCTGGATGAAAAGAAGTAATTTTGCATTGTCAATTATAAAATAAATCAACAAGAAATGGATAAACTGAAAATTGTAGGCGAACCGCTGCCTGATATGCCTTGGGAAGATCGCCCGGCTGATTGTAAGGATGTGATCTGGAGATATTCGCAGAACCCTGTAATTCCGCGCGATATTCTTCCCACGTCCAACAGTGTATTCAATAGCGCTGTCGTTCCGTTCAAGGGAGGTTATGCCGGTGTGTTCCGTTGCGACGATACCAACCGTCGTATGCGTCTGCATGTCGGTTTTAGTGCGGATGCTATCCACTGGAGTATCTCTGAGACAAAGCTCGAATTCGAGTGCGACGACAAAGAGATAGGAGAGTTCGTATACGCATACGACCCGCGTGTCTGCTTCATCGAAGATCGTTATTATGTTACCTGGTGTAACGGGTATCACGGTCCGACGATCGGTGTGGCTTATACATTCGATTTCGAAACATTCCACCAGCTGGAAAATGCGTATCTTCCTTTCAACCGTAACGGTGTGATGTTCCCTCGTAAGATCAACGGTAACTTTGCCATGTTGAGCCGTCCGAGCGACAACGGTCATACTCCGTTCGGTGATATCTTCTACAGCGAATCGCCTGATATGTGTTTCTGGGGAAAGCATCGTCATGTAATGGCTCCGGCAGCGTTCGAAGATAGCGCCTGGCAGTGTATGAAGATCGGTGCAGGTCCTATTCCTATCGAGACATCGGAGGGTTGGCTGTTGATCTATCATGGTGTATTGCGTTCCTGCAACGGTTATGTATATAGCTTCGGTTCCGCACTGTTGGATCTGGATGAACCCTGGAAGGTGAAATTCCGTTCGGGCCCATACCTGTTGTCTCCCCAGAAAGATTATGAATGCATGGGGGATGTTCCTAACGTGGTATTCCCATGCGCCGCTTTGCATGATCCGGAGTCAGACCGTCTCGCTATCTATTACGGATGTGCAGATACCGTAACTGGGCTCGCCTTCGGTCGTATCAGTGAAATCATTGAATTTACAAAGAAGACATCAATTGTATAATTTGTATCAATATAACTGATATAAAATAGCTTTTTAAATAAGGACATCCAGGGTCAAAACGTGTTTGTTTTGACTTTGGATGTTATTTTTTACCCCAAAAAGTATCAAAAGTATCAAAAGTATCAAAAATATCATCCCCCTTTTTGATAATGCTTATTTTGTATGCCCGGAATTGTTGGTGTTTAATATTGTGTATATCAGGATGATATGTTGATTGCGGTTCTATTATTTATCATGGTCTATAATCCTAGCTGACCTTGCTACGGACACGAACGCTGGTTTAGTGTAGGGAGGGAATGGATAGGCACTGAAGGATTCCCCGATGCCTATCCGTTTGTTCTTCGGTAGGCATCCGTCTAAAGATGTCCGCAGCTTAATGGAAAATAAACTTTTTATTCCGGTTTACTGATTGATTAATGGTTGTAAACAGTTTGTATTTCAATAGATTGTGTTTATTGTTGTGAAAAGGTCTATATTAGGAATGGGGGTGATATTTTTGATACTTTTGATACTTTTTTGTCTGGAAGATAACCTTGTTGCGTAATGTACCAAAACAAAAAAACCTCAGAAAATAAATTTCTGAGGTTCTCTGTGGGCAGTGATGGATTCGAACCACCGAAGTCGAAAGACAGCTGAGTTACAGTCAGCCCCATTTGGCCACTCTGGTAACTGCCCAGTACAAAACTTTCGTTTTTTGTAAGAAAATCTCTCTTTTCCTTTGAGCCTCTTGTCGGATTCGAACCAACGACCCCGAGATTACAAATCACGTGCTCTGGCCAACTGAGCTAAAGAGGCATTCGGTATTTCTGTTTTGCGAGTGCAAAGGTAGTGATTATTTTAAACCGTGCAATAGTAGTGGCCGTTTTTTTTCTGTATTTTTCTCTTGTTCCGTTTCAAAAACAATCTATCTGTCTGATTTGTAATTGAAAAGGAATAAAGGGAGTACTGTGCGGAAATGATACCCGGAAATAAAAAACTCCCGATAGCCGCCCCGTTTACCGGGTTTGCGCTATCAGGAGTTTATTCAAATTGCGTATGATTACTTTTCTTCTTTCTTCAAAAGCACTTCATCGATGGCTTTTTTGAAATCAGCCTTGCTCATGGCCCCTCTTGCGATCTGCGGCTGTTCGCCCATCGGACAGAACAGGAGGGAAGGTATGCTCCGGATACCGAAAGCGGCGGCCAGTTCTTCTTCCTTCTCCGTATCTACCTTGTAGATATCGATTTGTCCGGCATATTCGTCGGCCAGTTCTTCCAGGATAGGAGCGATCGTTTTGCATGGACCACACCAGGTTGCGAAGAAGTCTACGATACAAGGTTTGTCACCTTCGTATACCCATTTGTCGGGGCTCGCTTCGTAGTTGGCTACTTTACTTAAGAATTCCTGTTTTGTTAACTCGTTGATTTTCATATTTATAACTCCTCGTTATTTTAGTTATTATTGTGCTTCTAATTACATAACAAAGTTACAACCCTTTATTCCTGTAACAATTGGCTGTTTTTCCTTAATAATTGACATTATTTCCTTTGCCGCAAAGAATAAAAAAGCCGTTCGGAGAAGCATGCTCCGGACGGCCTTATTTAGTTTAAACTACACTACTATTAATTAATACCTTTTGCCAACGGCATCCCAATCGATGATCTTCCATAAGGCAGTCAGGTGATCGGGACGGCGGTTCTGGTAATCCAGATAGTAAGCATGTTCCCATACGTCGAATCCCAGAATCGGAGTCAGACCCTTGGCAACAGGGTTGCTGCCGTTAGCTTCTTTGGTAATTGAAAGTTTGCCGTCTTTATCTTTTGCCAGCCAAACCCAGCCTGAACCGAACAAACCGGCACCTGCCGTGTTGAATTCTTTCTGGAAGTTTTCAAACGAACCCCAGGTCTTGTCGATAGCTTCTGCTAACTTGCCTGACGGTTTGCCGCCTCCTTTGGGTGAGAACTGTGTGAAATACAAATTATGATTGAGGATCTGTCCTGCATTGTTGAATATGGCACCGTCCGATTCTGCTACGATCTGTTCCAACGGAGCGTTTTCAAACTTGGTTCCCGGGATCAGGTTGTTCAAGTTGTTGACATAAGCCTGAAGGTGTTTTCCGTGATGGAACTCTATAGTTGCTTTACTTATAACCGGTTCCAGCGCATTGGCTGCATAGGGTAATTGAATTAATTCGAATTTCATAATTTCTTCTTTTTTATTTGTTGTTTGACTATGATTACTGTTATTTGTGACCAATAATAATAAACTAAGACATAATGTAAGCATGACCAATATGTTTTATGTTGTTTCTATTAATCTAACATTAACAGTTCAATATTTGTTCACCCGGAGAGCCCTCATTTGTTATAACTTTTTTCGATCAATCGATAGACGCGATTTATAAGGCTTGGCTTTTGTTTCCAAACATGCTATTTATCAGTTAGTTTTAGTTGCAGATGTAATAAAAAGGGAAATAATATGTAAAAAGTTGGTTTTTTATCATTTGTAAAGAAAATAATCCCAAAGAAGTTCCTATTTTTGTGGCCGCAATATTATTAATTAAGTAAAACATATTTGTAGATGGTAAAGAAAGTTGGGAATTTAATTCCAAACACCTTTTTTATTACAAAGGGTAGTGGCGACTCGGATCTGGAAAAACATGCAGGTTCTTATCACATGGCCCTTTATGATGCTGGTATATCAGACTTTAACATTATGACGTATTCGTCTGTTATCCCCGCCACTGCACATCTTGCTACCATGGATGAGATTGACCTCCCTCCATTTGGTACGGAACTGAAGACCATTATGGCCGTGTCTCACGGGTATCAGGATGAGTTTGTATCTGCCGGTGTGGTTTACGCCTGGATGTACAAGGACGAAAACTTCGACGAGAAGCTGGGAGCCCTGGTATGTGAGGTTAGCGGCCGTTATCGTATTGAAGAGTTGGAGTCGCGTCTGATTCGTGTAATCAACGATCTTCACCAGAAAACTTACAGTAAGTACTATCTGGGTGAGCTTAACTTTATAACTGAAGGTATTACCATCGAGAAAAGATACGGTACAGCTTTGGCTGCCCTGTGTTTCGTGGACTTCCTAATGCCTGTAATTGAAGAATAAAGATAAATAAGATACCTGATTATTCGTATGGAAAAACAGAGGTAGGGCTTCGTCTTTATCTCTGTTTTTTTTGCTCCTTCCCCGAAAACTCGCTGTAAGTTTGTTATATTTGTAACGGACTTATGCTATAAAATTTTCTTTATTTAAGAAACAATCCGTTTAAAGCTGTTGTTGTATGAAAAAGATTATTAATCCCTGGGAGGGACTGGAAGGTTATATGTGTTTCGGGTGTGCACCCGAAAACCCTCAGGGCCTTCACATGGAATTTTATGAAGATGGGGATGATGTAGTCGCTTTCTGGGAACCGGAAAGCCATTATCAGGGCTGGTTGAATACATTGCACGGGGGAATCCAGACGACACTTATGGACGAACTGGCCGGTTGGGTAGTATTAAGGAAACTACAAACGTCGGGAGTGACTTCCCGTCTGGATGCACGTTTCCTGAAAAGTCTCTCGACCGGGGAACCACGCTTAATGGTGCGCGGGCGCATCAAAGAGCGGAAACGGAATGCCGTTTTTATTGAGACAGAAATATATAATTCGCAAAACGAACTTTGTTCGCGTGCCGATATCGTATATTTTATTGTTACTCAGGAACAGGCAACGGAACAGTTCCATTTTGCCGGATGCAAGACCGAAGATGAAAAATAGTAGATAAAAAAACAAAGCAAAAAGAAAAACAGATGAAATATATAGGAGCTCATGTAAGTGCGTCGGGTGGGATAGAGAATGCACCGTTGAACGCTCAGGCTATCGGGGCAAAGGCTTTCGCCCTTTTTACCCGAAACCAACGTCAGTGGAAATCTTCTCCGTTGACAAAGAAAAGTATCTCTCTTTTTAAAGAACGTTGTCAGGAGTTTGGCTATGAAGCGAAGCACATCCTTCCTCACGACAGTTACCTGATCAATCTGGGACATCCCGAACCCGAAGGATTGCAGAAATCGCGTGAAGCCTTTCTGGATGAGATGCAGCGTTGTGAACAACTGGAGTTAGACCGCCTTAATTTCCATCCGGGAAGTCACCTGAACCAACTGTCTGTCGACGATTGCCTGGCACGTATTGCCGAATCCATCAACTGGACATTGGAACAGACTACCGGAGTATGTGCCGTTATTGAGAACACGGCCGGTCAGGGCACCAATCTGGGATATACGTTCGAACAGATAGCAGCTATTATCGATAAGGTGGAAGACAAGTCGCGTGTAGGTGTCTGTATCGATACCGCCCATACGCTGGCTGCCGGATACGATATCAAGACCGAGCAGGGATTTACGGAGACCTTCCGCCATTTCGACGAGGTGATCGGTTTTTCCTATCTGCGTGGAATGCATATCAACGACTCGAAGAAAGACCTGGCCACACGTGTAGACCGGCACGATAGCATAGGAAAAGGAGTGATGGGACTGACAACTTTCACTATGTTGATGCAGGATCCTCGTTTCGACGATATACCACTGATCCTGGAAACTCCCGATGAATCGATCTGGGCCGAGGAAATCAGTTATTTGTATACTTTATAATATAATAGGGAAAGAGGCACTTTTGTAAGTCTCCTCTTTTCCATAATACATTACAGTTATGTTTATATTAATGCCAATTATTTTTGTTGCAGGCATCCTGGCAATTGCGCTTGAAGATAAGATTAAGATCAATAAAGCCGCAACCGCCCTCTTTATGGCAATTTCTTTATGGATGATCCTGATGTTTGACGCCTATAACATCTTCATTGAACGCTCTAACCCTTTATTCGCCGAATTTTTAATACAAAACCCGGAAATGGCGAACCTGCCGGCCAAAGACCAGTTTATTAATTTCATAACAAACCGCTCCATTGTCTATCACCTGGGTAATGTGGCGGAAACCTTATTCTTTGTAATGTGTTCCATGCTGATCGTCGATATCGTCGACAAACATGGTGGTTTCAGGGCCGTTACGGGATATATCCGGACTGCCAACAAACGGAAACTGTTATGGTATATTAGTTTCGCAACCTTCTTTTTTTCCGCCTTATTGGATAACCTGGCAGCTGCCATCGTGATTATGGCAGTGCTCCGAAAGCTGGTTCCTGACCGGACCGACCGTTTAAAATATGCCTGTATGGTGATTATTGCTGCCAATGCCGGTGGATCATGGTCACCGATCGGTGATGTCACTACCATCCTTCTTTGGGTAGGTAAAAATATAACTGCGATGCACCAGATATCGCATGTATTCCTTTCAGCACTGGTCAATATGCTGGTTCCGCTCACGATCGCCAATTTCTGGCTCTTCAAGAAAGATGCTCAGTTGCGTGTGATGAGCGAAGAAGAAATGGCGGACGAATTTGTTCCGGAAATATCCAACCGGGCTCGTCGAACAATTTTCGTGATCGGCGTGCTTTCTTTAGCATTGGTTCCTGTCTTCCAGATGCTGACCAATTTGCCTCCCTTCCTGGGGGTATTGCTGGGACTGGTTATCTTGTGGTTCTACACCGATCTGATGTATAGCCGTTTGCACGTACATGAATCGGAAAAGTTACGTATTTCCCGCTTATTACCCAATATAGACTTAGCCACCATCTTTTTCTTCCTGGGTATCCTGATGGCCGTAGGGGCATTGGAAACATCCGGACAGTTGGGACTTATGTCCGCTTATCTCGACAAACATGTACATGATCCGTATCTGATCAGTTTCGTTATCGGCGTACTGTCGTCTTGTGTGGATAACGTTGCTTTGGTTGCTGCTACTATGGGTATGTACCCTGTGGTACAACAGACAGCCGATCTGGCTCCTTATGCCCAGTATTTTGTGGCCGACGGCGGCTTCTGGACTTTCCTTGCCTACTGTGCCGTAACAGGTGGTAGTATCCTGATTATCGGTTCGGCAACCGGTGTAACGGTGATGGGTTTGGAGAAGATCGATTTCATGTACTATACAAAGCGATTTTCAATTCTGGCATTGATTGGTTATATTTGCGGTGCGGCAGTATATATGCTATTATTCGCTTAAACTTATTTATATGAAAAAGAATTGGATTATCGCGGCAGCCTGCGCCCTTTTGCTTTCCGGAATGGATGCAATGGCATGTACAGGTTTGCTGGTTGGAAAGAAAGCATCGGTCGACGGATCGGTTATGATCAGTTATGCAGCAGACTCGCATACTTTATATGGCGAGCTCTACCGTTGGCCGGCAGCAACCTGGCCGAAAGGGGCTATGCTGGAAGTAAGGGAATGGGATACAAATAAACCGTTGGGACAGATCCCGCAGGTAGAACAAACCTATTCGGTAGTAGGAAACATGAACGAATATCAGGTGGCTATCACGGAAAGTACGTGGGGCGGCCGTCCGGAATTGGTGGATACTACGGGTATCATGGACTACGGAAGCCTGATCTATATTGCTTTGCAACGTTCCAAATCGGCACGCGAAGCAATCAAAGTAATGACCGACCTGGTGAAGGAACATGGCTATTACAGCAGTGGCGAAACATTCTCTATCGCCGATAAGAATGAAGCCTGGGTAATGGAACTGATCGGAAAGGGTACAGGCAATAAAGGAGCGGTATGGGTGGCTATCCGTATACCGGACGATTGCATTTCGGCACATGCCAACCAGTCACGTATCCAGCAGATTCCCTTCGATGACAAGGAGAACTGTATGTATTCGCCCGACGTTGTTTCTTTTGCCCGTGAGAAAGGTTATTTCAGTGGAAAAGATAAGGACTTCAGCTTCCAGAAAGCCTATTGTCCTTACGATTTCAGTGGATTGAGAGGATGTGAAGCCCGCGTATGGTCTTTCTTCCGTAAATATGATAACACAATGGATAAGTATACCGATCTGATCAAAGGGGATACTTCTAAGGAGCCGATGCCATTGTATGTGAAGCCTAACCGTCTTTTGTCCGTACAGGATGTACAGAACGGCATGCGCGACCATTATGAAGGGACGGAGCTGGATATGACGAACGATGCCGGTGCAGGTTCTTATAAAGTACCGTACCGCTGGCGTCCGATGACGTTTAAGGTAGATGGTGAAGAATATACCAACGAACGTGCCATTGCAACACAGCAGACCGGTTTTGTAATCGTGCCTCAGATGCGTAACTGGTTGCCGGATGCAGTTGGTGGAATTCTTTGGTTCGGTGTGGACGATGCCGATATGGCTGTATTCACTCCATTGTATTGTTCGATCACGGAATCCCCTGAATGTTATCGCGTAGGCAACGGGGATATCATGAATTTTTCCTGGACCTCTGCTTTCTGGATTCATAACTGGGTAGCCAACCAGGCTTATTCGAAATACAGTTTTATGATCAAGGACATCCGTCCGGTTCAGCAGGAGTTGGAGAATAGTTATAAAGAAGCAATTCCGGCTATCGATAAGGCTGCATCCGAATTGTATGCAAAGAATCCGGCAGAGGCTGTAAAGTTCCTTACCTGGTTCAGTACGACGACAGCCGATCAGGCTACGGCCCGCTGGAAGAAGCTGGGTGAATACCTGTTAGTGAAATATATGGACGGAAACGTTAAGAAAGAAGAAAATGGGCAGTTCAAACAAAACGGTTACGGTTTGTCTGAATATCCTGATTTCCCTGGCTACGATGAAGATTACTATCGCAGTATCGTAAAAAGTGCCGGTGACAGACTTAAAGTAAAATAATTATATTTGCGAATAATGTTGAACTAAATTATTGAGAGTATGAAAAAATTAATTGTTATGTGTATGCTGGCAATTATCAGCATGAGTGCATTTGCACAAACCCAACAGGGACAATCGTCGTTCGGTTTTAATCTTGGTTATGGGTTTAATGATAATGGCAATGCACTGTTGGGAGTTGATTATCGTTATAATTTTACTGATGAAGTTCGTTTTGCTCCTTCGTTGACTTATTTTGTGAAGGACGATGGTTTGAGTGCTTGGGCTATCGATATGAACGTTCATTATGTATTCAAGTTGAGTGAAATGTTTGGTTTCTATCCGTTGGCAGGTCTTGATCTTTCATTCTGGAAAGCAACAGGAAAGTACAATTTTGACGGATTAGGAACAATAAAGGCTAGCCAGAACTTTACTCGCTTCGGTGCAAACGTAGGTTTGGGAGGTGAAGTCTATGCAACCGATCAATTAACTGTTGGTCTGGAATTTAAATATAATATCATTAAGGATTTCGACCAGCCTATTCTGGCAGTTCGCGTCGGATATAATTTCTGATAAACAGATAACTTTATAAATAAAAAGGCCTCTCGGTGGAAAATTATTTCATCTGGGAGGCCTTTTTCGTTGCTGTTTCTTTGTTTGGCAAAACATAGGTCTTTTGACTTCAAAACTCCTATGTTTCGATTGCAAAGCATATATGTTTTGAAGTCAAAAGATATATGTATCCTATAAGTTTGTCGTAAATGATGTTTACCATTTCATATAATCCTCGAAAGTAGTCTTTTCAAAGTTCGGTATCACTTCATATACCTTATCTCTGAGCGTTTCTTCCGGGTTGGTAGTGCTTAATCCGATTACCCGCATACCTGCCGCTGTTCCGGCTTGTATGCCGGCAAAAGAGTCTTCGAAGACGATGCAGTCGGCAGGAGAGACGTTCAGGTCGTTTGCTGCCAGCAGATAACACATCGGATCGGGTTTGCCTTTTGTGATACGGTCGGCTGTTACGATCGTGTCGAACAGGTTGTCCAGGTGATGTAATTTAAAAGCACGTTCTACTTTTGAATTATCGGAACTGGTGACCAGACCCATCTGCACACCATTCTTTTTCAGCAAGTGCAGGAATTCGAGGGAGCCGGGCATAGCCGGTAGCGGCATTGTGCTTTCGTATTCGGTCGATTCTTTAATTACCATCTGACGGAATTCTTCCGGACGATCGGAAAAATACTTATCCATTATGTAGGGGAGGGTAGTGCCTTTGATCACAGCGGCGAAATTATCGATACCTGTTCCGTAGCGGATGCCTGCTTCATTCCAGAAAATATCATAAATAGGTTCAGTGTCGACTATCACACCGTCAAAGTCAAAGAGAGCCGTTTTTAGTTTCATAGAAATACCTTTATTGATTACATTTTGCATACAAAGATACATCTATTTCTTTGATAAGGATTCCTTTTTATTAAAATAGCTATGCATTTGCTGGTACATTATAAATTAATTTCTATATTTGTGCTCGTACACACTGATGTCTGTATACCGAAAATACATTTACTTACTTATAATACTAAAAGAAAAACAGAATGAAAGCAACTTTGAAATTGGCAGCCTTATCTCTTGTGCTGCTTTGTTCCTGTCAGTCGAATGACGGTTGGCAACAGTTATTCAATGGTAAAGATCTTACCGGTTTCAAACAGTTAAATGGAGAAGCTCCTTATCGGGTGGAGGATGGTTGCCTGGTAGGAACTTCGGTAACGGGGCAGCCGAATAGTTTTATGGCTACCGAACAGGAATATGGTGATTTTATCCTGGAGTTTGAAGCCTTATGCGATTCTTCTTTGAATTCGGGAGTACAGTTCCGCAGCGAGAGCCGCTCGGACTATCAGAACGGACGTGTGCATGGTTACCAGTGTGAAATGGACCCGTCAGACAGAGCTTGGAGCGGTGGTGTGTATGATGAGGCGCGTCGTGGCTGGCTTGTGACATTGGTCGATAACAAACCGGGACAGGCTGCTTACAAAAAGACAGACTGGAACAAATATCGTATCGAAGCGATCGGCAATAATATCCGTATCTGGCTGAATGGTGTCAATACGGCTAACCTGTATGACGATGAAACGGCTAAAGGTTTTATTGCTTTCCAGGTACATGGTATCGGTAAGAATACGGAACTGGAAGGAAAAGAGATCAAATGGCGTAATATACGTATCAAAACGGAAAACCTGGAAGCAGAGCGTATGCAGGGTACTTTAGCCCCGGAAGTGAACCGTATTCCCAATTACCTGACAGATGCAGAAAAAGCGGATGGATGGAATTTGATGTTCGATGGAAAAACAACCGACGGATGGCGTGGAGCTCATAAAGAGGCTTTCCCGGATCATGGTTGGAAAGTGGAAGACGGACAACTGATCGTATTGAAGTCGGGTGGAGGAGAGTCCACAAACGGCGGTGATATTGTTTCCGATAAAGAATATGCAGCTTTTGAGTTGAGTGTGGAATTTAAAATTACACCGGGGGCTAACAGTGGTATCAAGTATTTCGTAACAGAGGCTGAAAAACAGAGTGGATCGGCTTATGGTCTGGAATATCAGATATTGGACGATAAGCTTCACCCGGATGCCAAACTGTATACAACTTTTCCGGGTAGCCGTACACTGGCAAGTCTTTATGATATGATGCCGGCACAGAATAAACGTTTCAACGGTGTTGGAGACTGGAATCAGGCTGTTTTGAAAGTGTTCCCCAATAATCATGTAGAACATTGGTTGAACGGGTTTAAAACACTCGAATACGAACGTGGCTCGGATGCTTTCCGTGAGTTAGTGAAAGGTAGTAAATATGCTGCCCCGTCATATAACGAGGCAGGACGTTTCGGAGAAGCTCCCAAGGGACATATCCTGTTGCAGGATCATGGCGATGAGGTTGCTTTCCGCAGTATAAAGATTAAAGAGCTTAAATAAACTTTATTTTTCGCGTGCGAAACTGCATAAAAGAATCGGACGTCGCATTTCTTGAATGATATAATCAGAGGAGGTCAATATACTGAATGTGTATTGGCCTTCGTAATTTTTGATCACTGTCTCCAGATCACTGGGGGTAGCAAAGAAAAATCCTCCTTCCGGCATTTCCTGTTCGAAGTTATGGAAACGGTTTCCAAGGTAAAAATTAAGTCCGTACAGGTTTCTGTAAATCCTGAGATTGTTCATCACGAACATGTTATTTTCGTTCAACGGATATTCTTTCATTACCCTTTCTGCGAAAGGACGTGCAGAACCATTCTGACGGATACCGCGCATAATAACGCCGTCAATCAATAGATTGATTGTGAAGCTCAATGCAATGGTAGCATACAGGATTTTGATGTTTATCTTTTTGAACATCTGGTAAAGTACTGTCAGCAGCGCCAACAGGACGATAATAACAATACAGATTGTCAGGCCGTTGCAATAAGAAAACATATTCGATACGGCTTCAACCTGCGACAAGGTAGCTGCACGGTCTGTATATTGCGATACGATAGTTACCGGATCGATGATTCCTATCATTGTCAATCCGATGGCAATCAGAACGACAGTTGTTACAGAGGCCAGGAATGCTGCAAATATACGGGTAACCTTCGTCCTGTATTCGGTAATATAAATTGCGTATTGTGCCAGGAATATCGCAATAAACGGATATGCGGGCATCAGGTACACACTTCTCTTGCTGGAAGGGATGCTATAGAAAAAAATGATACAAACCAAAGCCACTAAGCTGAATAGCTTTTCTTTCTCCATTGAAAGAATGCGGTTCCAGCTGTCTTTCAGGATCTCTTTAAAAGACTGGTTGGATTTTTGCCATTTCAGTCCGAAGAGAGAGAAGAAAAAGAAGATCGTCCAGGGAATAAATCCTGCTGCCAGGGTCATAAAGTTGTACCAGGCACCGTTCTCATGTCCCAGGTCATAGCTGATTTCCGGGGTGTCCAGATGAAAGAAACGTCCGAAGTTCTCGGCAAGTACGACATCCAGGAAATGATCTCCTCCCTGTTTCCAGGCTGCGATATACCACAGTAAAGGTAAAAATAAGGAGGATACACCGATATAGAGGAGCGATTTAAAAATAGTCAATAAGCTGTATTTACGAAGCATTAACAGGTAAGCTCCGAATACAAACAGGGGAAGGATGACACCGACAGGTCCTTTTGTCAATACGGCACATCCCAGTAATATAGGAATTATGATCGGTAAGCCTTTCAGTTCCAACCTGTCCTCCCAACGGAACAACTGATAGAGGCCGATCACTATGAAAGTGGTCAGTAACATATCGACTCGGGTGGTCATGGCCGCCCTGTGTATCTCTATACAGGTAAGTAATAGGAGAGTGGCTATGAAAGCCTGTTGAAATTTAATCCTTCGTCCGAAAAACACCAGTGTACATCCCATCAGACAGATGAAAGCGAGGGCGGACGGCAGGCGGGCAGTAAACTCTGATACATATCCTTGCGGGTAGGAAAAAGCAGCCATCAGCCAGTGTGCCATAGGAGGTTTGTAAGCAAACTCGTTGGCATAGACCTGGGGCAACACCCAATTTCCTGATTCCAACATGGATATAGCAACTGATGCTTCACGTGGTTCTCCTTTGGTGGAGAAATCCCCCAGACCGATCCAGGGAAGTACGGAGATTATACAGATGATGATAACCATTGTTACCGGCTTTTGCAGGTAGAGGTATTGTAGTGTCGGTGTACGCATATTCTTTTTGTAAAAGGGCTATCCCAGTTAATGTCGATATTTTTAATGTGCAAAAGAACGATTTTTTACGGACTTTTCCCGCATTTTTGATAACTTTTTATGTCCCTAAAGATTCTTTGATGGATGAACGGATGATTTCCGCATCCTCTTTATTTTCTTTCAGTATAGAGAGGATCAGGTTCAGGTAACTTTCTTTGTTACTGATACCGCAGATGTTACACAGGCGACTTTGCGGGAGCATACCTTTCTGATTATATACCCGAAGAATGTTTTTATAGTCGTTTGTTTCGACGTATTGAATAAATTTATCTTTTATTCCGCTGTATATCTCGTCTACATGGACGTTGAAACGGATGCTTTCCACATGCTCGGTCAGTTGTTCGACGGTGGTGATTTTGCGGTCTACTGTTGTTTCGAGCTTTTTGCGTACACGATGTTTGGCATGGAGGATCACCTGGCTCTCCATATCTTTCTCGAACAGTTTGACTACATTCTCTTTTACCTGTTCGAATACTTGTTCGGGATCTCTCATCAGGCGGCTGGCAACAGTTTTGATGACGGGTTCGAGCATCAACAGGTTTTCCACTTCGGCTACGTCGGGGACGAAGATGTGTTGCTCGCGCAGATAATCGATCTCTCCCCGGGTACGGCGGTCGCGGTCGACGATGCCCATCGATTCCAGTGTATGGAAATCCTGTAGCTGGCGGAAGGCCTTCGTTGTTTCGATCACTTTCTGGCAACCGCCCATCGGCTTGACCATATAATCGGGGAAGATAAGCGGGTAGAGGCGGTTGTCGATACTGTTGGAGTCGGTGCCTTCGATGAACAGAATCGGTTTACGGCTTCCCAGGATATCTATGTAGACTTCTTCGGGAAGGCTGTCGTTGCTTTCTATCAATTGGTAATCCCAGGTATGGGCATCGGCGTTGTAGTCTCTTATCCAGAGCCGTTTACCTTGTGGGCGTGAGGTGGCAAAGTCGATGTCGTGTGTGAGATATATGTAGGTACAATCGGGGCGCATGGTTTCTATCTCGTCCCAAAGCAGGTTCTTGATGGAGTTGTGAAGGAGTATTTCGGGTTCTTCGATCACTAACAGTTCGTTCGGGGCAGCACAAAGTACGGCTCCGACCAGGTAGAAAACGATCTTTTCGCCGTCGCTCATTCTTCCGGCGGTATATGAATTACCGTCGCGACTGGTCGAGGCCAGTTCGATAAAACCGGATTTCCGTACCAGGCGGTTGTGGGGAAACATTTTTTCCCAGATGGCTTGGATGCGGTCTATTTTGGTGACAGGCGGTTGCAGGTCCGGATTGAGCTTGCAGGCTTCCTTGTAATTTACGGCCGCTTCGAATTCTTCGCTTTGCAGGCGCAGGATCAGTTTCTCATATTCCGAAAGGCGGGGCATAAAAATACGTTCTGCGATCATCGACTGAAGGCGGGAGAGTTCGTTGCCTTCGACCGGAACGGGTTCTTCGCTGCTGATAAATAACGAGTGCATGCCGGATATCTTTTTACTGTTATCGGCATAACGTTCCAACAAGTCCCTACCGAACGAACTTTTGCCGGCGCCATTCGCTCCGATCACAACGAGTACCTTCGTGTCGAGTACGGTCGGTTCGGTAGCATTCAACTGGGTTGGGAGAGTGAGTTCCATACAAGTCTGATTTGTTTTACTCCCAAAGGTAAGGAATTTGCTTTAAACCGACTAGTGTTCCTTTGCTTTCTTTTGTTAAGGGGAGGATTACATCAAATAGAAAAGGGTTGCATCTTATTAATTGCAACCCTTTTTCTTTGTTTAATTAGCGAAGTGATAACTACCCGAGCCGATCTCGATTTCCGTGTAGGTGGCGGTGTCGCTCACTTTCCGGATTCCCGGCTGGTTGGATTGTTTGATTTGGAATTCTTTCGGTATACGTACTACCGCAGATGTGTTACCCGGGATTGTGATGTCCCAACTGAAAGTTCCGTTTTCTTTCTTCCAGGCACTTGTGATCTCTCCGTAAACAGATTCGTAGGCCGCAGACACTGAGTTTAATCCCTCTGGGAATACCGGGGCCATGATTAGTTTCTTGTAAGCGATCGATTCCGTAGCGGACTTAATTCCTGCCAGGTCTTCGTAGTACCAAATGATCAGGTCACCCAATAACATGACATGGTTGGCTGAGTTCATGGCAGGATCGGCTGTGTCTCCGTTCCATAATTCCCAGATGGTGGTGGCACCTTTCTTCACCATATAGCCCCAACTGGGGTAGGTATCGTTGGTAGCGATCTTCCAGGCCATATCTACCCGGCCGTATTCGGTTAGGCCGCGCATCAGGTGTTGGATACCCAGAACACCGGTGCTTACATGGCCTCCGAAGTCATCTTCTGTTTTCTTTACGATGTTGGCAAAAACTTTTTCTCCGTATCCTTCCGGTACAAGACCGAGACGTAATGACAATATGTTGGCTGTAACGGTGTTGTTGCCATATTGGGCAGTTTCCGGATTGAAGAATTTTGTATTGTAAGCCTCTTTCATCTTGGCTGCAAGTTCACGGTATACAGGGATGTCGTTGTCTTGTCCGCAGATTAGAGCAAATTCACTCATCATGTTCAATAGACTATAATACATGCTGGTTGAGAGGATCGCACCGTCGGTTTTACGGGCCGGATCCTGCGAATGGATCAACTCCTGCGATTCCGGAGGCATACACCAGTCGCCGTATGTGTCTTTTACGATGATATAATCCTTCATGGCTGTTTGTTCAATATGCTGCATCCAGCGTTTCATGGACGGGTAGTGTCTGATAATACCACTCTTGTCACCATATTGGCGATATAATAGGTTGGCAACATAGAAGTAGGCGGCAGGCCAGGTGACATCGTCGTTGTATATGGTCCAATAGCGGGGAGATACATCGGAAATACTTCCTTCGGGACTCTGAGAGTCTTCTATATCCTGCAACCATTTGTTATAGAGGAGGGCATTGTTGAAGATGAATGCTTCTCCGTAAGCACCTGTTACGCGGTCGCCCAACCAGCCGTGGCGTTCGTCACGCTGCGGGCAGTCGGTCGGCATTCCACGGTAGTTACCGCGGATACCCCAGTAGGCGTTTTTATAGATCTGGTTGACCAGAGGGTTGGAGGTTTCGAACTTTCCAGTCGTTTTCATTTTGTCATAGATTACTTTTCCGGTGAAGGCGGTTAATTCCGGTTTATAGTCGAGCCCCGAGATCTCTACAAAACGAAATCCGTGATAAACGAATATCGGTTCCCAACTGAAATTACCATCCTGTGCCGGTGTATAAATATCGAAGACATTGGCGCTACGCAGGTTATCCAGGTAAAGTGAACCGTCTTCTTTCAGTATCTCGGCAAATTTCATCGTGATAGGTTGATCTTTCTTTCCTTTCAGGTTGATCGCCAGTCTGCCGACCATGTTCTGGCCCATATCGATGATGTATTTACCATCCGGTCTTTCGGTGATGCTGACGGGTTCGATTTCTTCCTGGATGCGAAGGTTCGGGTTGGCTTGTACGGTTAGTTTTCCCGGAGGTGTGGCCATAACATCTGCCGTTTGCCATTTGGAATCGTCGAAACCGTTCTTATTCCATCCGTTCAGTTCCAGTCGGGCATCGTATTCTTCCCCGTCGAATTCGTTGTTGGCTACGATAGGACCTTGGGAGGTCACTTTCCAGGAGGTGTCACTGATAATGATTGACTGCGAACCGTCGGTATACTCGATCTCCAACTGTGCGAGTAAAGAAGGTAAAGTTTCTTGTTTATCTCTCATGCCGAAATAGCGTCCGTTACCTAAGGCGATACCGATCGTGTTTTTATCCTTCGACAATAGATCGGTTACATCATACACATTATAATATACCCGGTTAGGATACCAGGAGGGTCCGGGTGCAAAAATATCTTCGCTAACGGGTTTTCCGTTGATGTAAGATTCGGAGAAACCGAGACCTGAAATGTATAAGACGGCTCTCTGAATAGGTTTGTCTGCAACGAACTCTTTACGGAGATAGCGTGCGGCAAGGCGGGTTTTCCCTTCATTTGTTTCTCCGGGATTGGACAGTTTGTTTTCTCCGATCCACGTCGCCTTCCAGTCGGATGGGGTGAGAGTCATCGACCAGGAGTTTGTTTTACTCCAGTCGGTGGTACCCTGGTTGGTGTTGGCTTTAACACGCCAGAAATATTGTTTGCGGGATTGTAGGGGGCTTCCTGCGTAAGGGATCTGTATGGACTCGTCGCTTTTAATCTCGCCACTGTCCCAAACTAAATCTTTTCCGTTATTTAGATTCTCGGGAGATTCGGCGACTTGTATCTGATACGAGGTCTGAATGAGATCTGGAGAAGCGGAGGAGATTTTCCACATAAAGCGGGGGTGCGATACTCCGATACCGACCGGATTCTCTTTCATTTCAACCCGGAGGTCTTTTATATCGACCGTTTGACAGGATGTACATCCTGTCAGTATGAAAACTAAAGCGGCCAATAAGGAGGATAAGGTTGTTTTCATCTGTATTTGTATTAAGTTATGATAGAATAAAAGTCTATAATTATCTTTCTACAAAATTAGAGTTTTGGATATTGAGCAGACTTTGAATTTTGATATTTATTCTATGTAAAATGATACAACAAGGAATGAAAACGAGAATCTTTTTCTGTGTGAATATAAAAAAGCGGTAAACACCTCGTCTCCCAAGGTTATTTACCGCTTTTCATATTTAGTATTATTTAGTAAGCCCGTGCAAACAATACGCGTTGTGCGGAAGGTTTGCCGGTAACCATACATTTACCCGGTGTCTTGTCTCCTTCCAGAGGGATACAACGGATAGTTGCTTTCGTTTCGTTCTTGATCAACTCTTCTGTTTCAGGAGTACCGTCCCAGTGAGCCATGATGAAGAGGCCTTCTTCGATCTTTTCTTTGAATTCTTCGTAAGTATCGACTGTGACCGTGCAAGCTGTACGATGGTCGAGTGCTTTCTGGAAGATGTTCTGCTGGATTTCTTCCAACAGGTTCTGTACGTATTCTTCGATACCGTCGCAAGTGATGGTTTCTTTTTCCAACGTATCGCGACGCATTACTTCGATCGTATTGTTTTCAAGGTCGCGTCCACCCATAGCCAGACGTACGGGAACACCTTTCAGTTCGTATTCGGCGAACTTCCATCCCGGTTTCTTATTATCTGCATCATCGAACTTAACGGAAATACCCATCTTCTTCAGTTTGGCAACGATACCGCTCACCTTTTCGCTGATCTGTGCCAACTGTTCGTCATTGCGGTAGATCGGAATAATTACAACCTGGATAGGAGCTAGGTGCGGAGGCAATACCAAACCGTTATCGTCTGAGTGAGACATGATGAGCGCACCGATCAGGCGGGTGGAAACCCCCCATGAGGTAGCCCATGCGTAGTCGCTCTTACCTTCTTTGTCGATGAAAGTAACGTCGAATGCCTTACCGAAGTTCTGTCCCAGAAAGTGGGAAGTACCTGCCTGCAATGCTTTTCCATCTTGCATCATGGCTTCGATCGTATAGGTATCCAAAGCTCCTGCAAAACGTTCACTGGCAGATTTTACGCCCTTTACGACCGGCATAGCCATATAATTTTCAGCAAAGTTTGCATATACTTCCTGCATCTTCTTTGCTTCGATCTCTGCTTCTTCGCGTGTTGCGTGAGCGGTATGTCCTTCCTGCCACAGGAATTCGGCAGTGCGAAGGAACAGACGGGTACGCATTTCCCAACGCATCACGTTAGCCCACTGGTTACATAAGATAGGCAGGTCGCGATAAGACTGGATCCAGTTACGGTATGTATTCCAAATGATTGTTTCTGATGTCGGGCGAATGATCAGTTCTTCTTCCAGTTTAGCTGCCGGGTCGACAACTACACCTGTGCCGTCGTGATTTGTTTTCAGACGATAGTGTGTAACAACTGCACATTCTTTGGCGAAACCTTCTACGTGCTCGGCTTCCTTGCTCAAGAATGATTTCGGGATCAATAGTGGAAAATAAGCGTTTACGTGTCCTGTTTCCTTGAACATATCATCGAGGATACGTTGCATCTTTTCCCAAATAGCGTATCCGTAGGGTTTGATAACCATACAGCCACGTACAGCAGAGTTTTCTGCCAAATCCGCTTTAATTACCAGATCCTGGTACCATTGAGAGTAGTTTACACTTCTCTTGGTCAGTTCTTTCAGCTCTTTTGCCATCTTCTTTAATTCTATGTTATTTTCAATGATTTCAAATAATGTCGGGCAAAGGTACAAAAATATTTAGATTGCATTTCAATAAGTATGGTTGATATTGGAATATATTCTGAGTAGAATTAAGATAGGGAACCAAGAGTTGTTTCATACCGGAGAAACAGTCGTTTCTACTAGATGAAACAGTTGTTTCACTTAAGTGAAACAAAACCTTAAAGCTTAAGTGATAATCACACTCTTTAAACAAACAAAGGCTGTCACCCTTTCAGGGACAGCCTTTGAGTTGTATAAAGAACTTGTCTATTATTTGTACGGTTCGCCTTTAACAGCTGCGATACCCGGCAGAACTTTACCTTCGATAGCTTCCAGCAAAGCACCGCCACCTGTAGATACATAAGAAACTTCGCTTGCAATACCGAACTTATTAACGCAAGCAACAGAGTCGCCACCACCAACAAGAGAGAATGCACCGTTCTTGGTCGCTTCAACGATAGCGTTACCTACTGCACGAGAACCGTCAGTGAAGTTTTCGAATTCGAATACGCCTGTAGGACCGTTCCAAAGGATAGTCTTAGATTTCTTGATAACATCAGCGTAGATTTCGATAGTCTTAGGACCGATGTCAAGACCTTCCCATCCGTCAGGAATTTCGTTTACGTTGGCATAATCTGTTTTAGCATCGTTGCTGAAAGCGTCAGCGATCTTAGCGTCGACAGCCAATACCAGGTTTACACCTTTTTCTTTTGCTTTCTTCATCAGGTCGAGAGCCAGATCCAACTTATCGTCTTCAACGATAGAGTTACCGATCTTACCGCCCATGGCCTTAGTGAAAGTATAAGTCATACCACCTGTTACGATCAGGTTGTCTACCTTGTTCAACAGGTTTTCGATGATTTCGATTTTAGAAGAAACTTTAGAACCACCCATGATAGCAGTAAACGGACGAGCAATGTCGTTCATTACTTTTTCTACAGCTTTTACTTCTTTTTCCATCAGGTAACCGAACATCTTGTGGTCAACATCGAAGTAATCAGCGATCAGCGCTGTAGAAGCGTGAGCACGGTGAGCAGTACCGAATGCATCGTTTACATAGCAGTCTGCATAAGAAGCCAATCTCTTCGTGAATTCTTTCTGGCTTTCTTTCACTGCTTTTTTAGCAGCTTTCTTTTCGTCGTCTGTTGCATCTTCAGCCAAACCTCTTGGTTTACCTTCTTCTTCAGCATAGAAACGAAGGTTTTCCAGCAGTAAAGCTTCGCCCGGTTGCAGAGCAGCAGCCTTAGCGCCAGCTTCTTCACCAATACAGTCGTTAGCAAACTGAACTTCTACGCCCAGTAATTCAGATACACGACCCAAAATATGTTTCAGTGAAAATTTATCAGTAACGCCTTTCGGACGGCCCAGGTGAGAACCTATGATTACACTGCCACCGTCTGCCAGGATCTTCTTAAGAGTAGGAAGAGCGGCACGAATACGAGTGTCGTCTGTGATGTTGAAGTTTTCGTCCAGTGGAACGTTGAAGTCAACTCTTACAAATGCCTTTTTGCCGGCAAAATTGAAATTGTCAATTGATTGCATAACTCTTGTATTTAAATTTCTGTATAAAATGTCTTTCTTAGCGCTCGCAAACTTACATAAAAATATTTTATTTTGGTGTTACATTTACAGAATAATTCGGTCAATTTAGCATTCGCTTCCCTTTTGATAGTTGATTTATTATTATAGTATAGGAAAGGATCGGTGGTTTTCGAATATTAGTAAGGGATACCGGGGGAAGACGAGTGTTGGAATATATAATAGTTTTTTTTCAAAACTTTTAATAGTAGATAATAAAGTCTGTTTATATATTTGCCGGTAGCTATTGATAATCATTTTTGAAAGAAAATTTTTATGAACTATGCGTACTAACTATTTAAATCTACTTATTGTACTGTTATTGGGTATTATCCCTTGTAAGATCTACGCTGAAAACTCTGACAAAAGCGTAATGTTGTACACTCCCTACACTAAAATTTCTTTACCTCCGGGAGAATCTGTTGATTACAGTATTGATGTCATTAACAAAAGTGACGAAGTGAAAAACGCTACAATCTCCATTGAAGGGATGCCTCGTGGATGGAACTACGAGATCAAATCGGGAGGTTTCACAATCAGTGAACTATCGGTCCTCCCGGATGAGAAAAAGAATTTCTCCCTGAAGGTGGAAGTACCGGTAAAAGTGAATAAGGGGACTTATCAGTTCACGGTATCCGCAGATGGAATGGCCCGGCTTCCTCTTACTATTACCGTCTCCAAACAAGGAACTTATCAGACGGATTTTACAACGACCCAGCCTAATATGGAGGGTAATTCAAAATCTACATTTACTTTCAATGCCTCGATTAAAAACCGCACAGCCGAGCAGCAACTGTATGCCCTGACCGCTGATGTGCAGCGTGGATGGAATGTCGTTTTCAAGCCTAACTACAAACAGGCTACTTCTGCCCAGGTGGAACCTAATGCTACGCAGAATATTACGATTGATATAAATCCGCCGGCAAATGTAGCAGCAGGAACTTATAAAATCCCCGTTCATGCATCGACTGGTTCTACCTCTGCCGATTTGGAACTGGAAGTTGTCATCACTGGTTCCTATGAAATGGAACTGACGACACCGAGGGGATTGCTTAGTTCGGATATAACGGCCGGCGATACCAAGCGGATAGACCTGGTAGTAAAAAATAACGGTTCCGGTGAGTTGAAAGATGTAACATTTTCTGCTAGCAAACCGGTGGACTGGGAAGTCTCTTTCGATCCCGCCAAGGTCGTAAAACTGGGTGCAGGACAAAGTACAAATGTGGTGGCTATCGTAAAGGCTTCCAAAAAGGCGCTTCCGGGCGATTATGTTACAAAAATGGAAGCAAAGACACCGGAAGTTAATGCTACTGCAGATTTCCGTATCTCCGTAAAGACCCCGATGGTCTGGGGATGGGTCGGTGTATTTATTATAGTGGTAGTATTGGGTGGTGTGTATTATCTGTTCCGCAAATACGGAAGGAGGTAAGCCATGTGCCAGCATGTTATCGAACTAACCGGCTTGACAAAGAAGTACGGAGGTTTTACAGCAGTGAACGATTTGAATCTCATTGTAGAGAAAGGTGATATATTTGGTTTGCTTGGCCCTAATGGTGCGGGAAAATCAACAACTATCCTGATGATGCTCGGACTGACCGAACCTACTTTCGGGTCAGTAAAGGTCTGTGGCATAGATTCGACTACCCACCCGATAGAGGTGAAAAGGAAAGTCGGTTATCTGCCCGAAGATGTAGGTTTTTATGATGATATGACCGGAATAGAGAATCTGGTTTACACGGCTCAGTTGAACGGTATTCCTAAAAGCGAAGCGATACAGAAAGCGGAGCAGCTACTGGACAGGGTAGGATTGGCTAATCAAGGAAAGAAGAAAGCCGGGAAATATTCCCGGGGGATGCGTCAGCGTCTGGGACTGGCCGATGTATTGATAAAAGAGCCGGAAGTAATTATTCTGGATGAACCGACATCAGGAATAGATCCGTCTGGTGTACGCGAATTTATGGATTTGATTCATCAGTTAAGTCATGAGGACGGGTTGACGGTCTTATTCTCTTCCCATCATCTGGACCAGGTTCAGCAGGTTTGTAACCGGGTCGGGTTATTTAGCGGTGGTAAACTACTGGCTGATATCAGGCTGGCCGAGTTGCAAAAAGAAGAACATGCACTCGAACATATTTATAATCGTTATTTCGAAGGAGGTAAAGATCATGAATAGAATATATCATCCTTTTTGGGTAATTGTAAACAAGGAAGTCTCCGACCATGTGAGAAGCTGGCGGTTTATCATTCTGATCGTCATAATTGCGTTGACTTGTATGGGATCGTTGTACACTGCCCTTACTAATATCGGTGCTTCTATTAAACCGAATGATCCGGATAATGCATTCCTGTTTCTGAAGCTGTTTACCGTATCAGATGGGACGTTGCCCTCCTTTGTCGTATTTATCAGCTTTTTGGGGCCATTGTTAGGAATTGCCCTCGGATTCGATGCGATCAATTCGGAGCAAAACAGGGGTACGCTTAGCCGTATCCTGTCACAGCCGATTCATCGGGATTATCTGATCAATGCGAAGTTTGTGGGAGCTCTGATCGTGATAGCGATTATGCTGTTCTCGTTAGGCTTTCTGGTGATGGGTTTTGGATTGATTGCTATCGGTATTCCGCCAACGGCAGAAGAGTTTCTGAGGATGGTGTTCTTTATTATTGTTAGTATCTTTTACGTAGCCTTCTGGCTGAATTTGTCGATATTCTTTTCCATACAATTCCGTCAGGCGGCGACTTCAGCATTGGCTTGTGTGGCGATCTGGTTGTTTTTCAGTGTTTTTTATAATATGATCATTAATCTGATAGGTAAAGCACTCAGTCCTTCCGGATTTGCCAGCGATTATCAGATAATCAGTTACCAGCGCTTTATGCTTAATCTGTTACGTTTCGCACCGAGCCAGTTGTTCAGTGACGCAACGACCACGTTGCTGATGCCTTCTGTCAGAAGTCTGGGGCCGTTGACTATGGAGCAGGTTCATGGAGCTATTCCCAGTCCGTTGCCTTTAGGACAGAGCCTGATGGTTGTCTGGCCGCAATTGACCGGGCTGATTGCGGCGACGGTTGTTTGTTTCGCTTTATCATATGTTTCTTTTATGAGGAGAGAGGTTCGTTCCCGGTAATTTGATAAATTAGAAAAGGCTCTTATCCGATGTAGGGATGAGAGCCTTTCTTTATTCTGTATATCTATCTTTTCGTTATACGGCTTCCAGCTTAAAGCGCAGGCGTAACCTTCCGTCTGCATAATCATAGTTAAGCAGTTTGAACCGTCCTATTTCGGAGGTATTGCCGACGTGGGCGCCAATGCATGCACAAGCATCGTAATCTCCAACACGAACGATACGTAGTGTATCGCTGGCATCTTCCGGTAATTTGCTGAGATCGACAATGGCACCTGCTTCCGATTTCGGGATAAAGTCGATTGTTATAGGTAGATGTTGATCTATCACTTCGTTTATCCGTCGTTCTACTTCTGCCATCATTTCTGCAGTAGGCGCTTCTGACAATTCATAATCGCACTTGCTCTTTTTCCTTTCTATATGGGCGTTCCTGGAACGGGGACAACCGAACATCCGTACCATCGTCTGGTTAAGAATATGTTCGGCCGTGTGCATGGGTGGATACTCGGCTTTGTTGTGCTCGTTTAATTGAATTTCTTGTTCCATAAATAAATTGAATATCTCTGTTGTTGATTATTTACTTTGCAATATCCTCTTTCAAGATACTATATACATTAATATCTGTATATTTTCCGGTTATCAGAAGTTCACCGTCGCGTTCCGTACCTTCATGTGTGAATCCTAGACGCAGGGGGATGGCATTGCTGGCAGTGTTGCCTACGGCACATCTTATTTGGATACGGTTGAAACCTTTTTCAAAGAAAGCTAACAGGCATAGGTGATGTACGGCCCGGGTAACAAGACCTTTTCCTCTGTATTCAGGCAGTAGCCAATAACCTATTTCCGTACGATGGTTGGCGCGGTCTGAGAAATGAAAACCGATCAGTCCGCAAATGCTTTTCCCTTTTTCAATCATATATACGATATCCCGTTCTTCATACGGAACCTGTAACGATGAGGAAAGGAAGGATTGTTCATCGTCAACACTTTTCAGGCCATCGACAAAAGGTAGCCAGGCCCGTAAGTCGTCGCGGTTTTTATCTATTGCATCGAATATGATTCCGGCATCTTCATAAATAGCTTCACGGATGGTATAACCCGGAACTCCGAAAGACGAGGCATAAGGATAAATACATTTCTCGAATGCTTTCCTTATATTATTGCCTCTGTAACGAACTTCCCCTGTATATTGGAATCCCAGTGAATCAATCAGGTGAAGCATATATTCATTGTCATAATTAGTATCGACGCGAAAGTTATAGATTCCTTTCTGACGACTGACCTCTTCGGCTTCCAGCATAAAACGCTTAGCCATTCCCTGACGTTTCATTTCGTCGGCAACAGCCAAACGATGGACAATCATATAAGGTAATTCATTCGTCCATTTTCCATCGATATCTTTATAGACAGGTTCTCCGTCAAAAGAGATAACACCGTATGCAACCACTTTATTTCCTTTGCAGAAGACATAACCGTTACCGATCTTAATATCTTGACTGATCGTTTCGAGAGCTGGATAGCTTTCGTCCCATTGGTGGCTGTTGAGCCGGCGCATTTGTTCTTTTGCTTGTCCGATAATAACCCAGATACGTTCGATATCTGTTTCTTCAGCTTTTCTGAATAGTAAGTCTGAAGCGATTTTCCTGTTGTCCATAGTATACTTATATTTCAGCAGATGCAAATATAATGATATATTTCGGGCAATCGGATATTTTTTGAAGAAGTAGGGGGAGGGAGAGAAGAAGAGTAGATTACAAATTACCTTGTAATCTACTCGTTGTTATCTTGATTGATTAAAATTCATAGTGGAAACCGAATGTCAGGTCTTCAGAACTCAGGCTGATACCGGACGTACTGTTGGCATATTTGTAATCATCGCGGTAACCTGCAAATCCGTATTTAGTAACGAATGTAAGGTTCTTGCATATCTCAAGCGCGATACCCGGCTTAATACCGATTTCAAAGCCGTTGACACTGTCGTTGCTTTCTGCTTTATAAGTAGAAACACCAACACCACCATCCACGAATAAACGAACAATACCTTTTTCAAAGAAAGAGAAACGTGCATAAGGAGCAAAATTGAATGCATTAGCCTTTAATTCGCCATTCTTGAAATGAGTATAACCGATTTCTGCAGCGATAGCCCAGGTCTTGTTCAGGTTATAGCCGACTTCAGGGGCGATAGTAAAATTGGTGACATCGGTGTTCTTGTCGTGAGTCAGATTGAAAGAACCACCTACATAAACCTGTGCATCAGCACTGATGATTGCCATAAATGCAACCACCAAAGTAAAAATCAATTTTTTCATCTTTGCTTGTATTTTAAACGTTAAATGTAAACGGGCGCAAAGATAAACAAAAATAAACATATGTTGTACGACATAAATATTTTATTGTTTGTCTTGCTTATTACAGAATATCCTTAACTTTGCCGCCGTAACAATTAACAAAAAAGCATTATGTCAGTTGCAAAGAGGGATTTAGATGATACTAGAAAGGTGACTACACATCGCCTGATGGAAATGAAACAACGTGGAGAAAAAATATCCATGTTGACAGCTTACGATTATTCAATGGCTAAACTGATCGATCAGGCAGGTATGGATGTTATCTTGGTCGGCGATTCAGCATCGAATGTGATGGCCGGAAATGTAACAACGCTTCCTATAACACTGGACCAAATGATTTATCATGGTAAATCTGTTATGAAAGCCGTTAATCGTGCATTGGTAGTAGTAGACCTGCCTTTCGGTACCTATCAGGGTAATTCGAAAGAGGCTTTGGCTTCCGCTATCCGTGTCATGAAGGAAACACATGCCGATTGTATTAAACTGGAGGGAGGTAGTGAAATAAGAGAATCCATTGAGCGTATCCTTTGTGCAGGTATACCTATAATGGGACATTTGGGTTTGACTCCGCAGTCTATCAATAAATTCGGAACTTACACAGTTCGTGCCCGTGAAGAAGCTGAAGCACAGAAGTTGATTGACGATGCACATCTGTTGGAAGAGATCGGTTGTTTTGCCATCGTGTTGGAAAAGATTCCGGCAGAGCTGGCTGCACGTGTCGCTTCCGAATTGACTATTCCTATTATCGGTATCGGTGCCGGTGGAGGTGTAGATGGTCAGGTTTTGGTTATGCATGATATGCTGGGTATCAACATGGGATTCTCTCCGCGCTTCCTTCGTAGATATGCTAATATCGGTGAAGAGATCACTCGTGCCGTACAGGCTTACATCGAGGATGTGAAGACACAGGATTTCCCGAACGAAAAAGAGCAGTATTAATACTGATTGAACTTATAAGAAGCACGTGTTTCGTGCTGTTGATTCTGTTTTGCCACTGTGATGACAATGTTTGTCATCCTAGTGGCAAAATCGTTAGCTTAGCATAATACCTTCTCTTTATTATTGATAAACATCTTTATTGATCATGAAATCTCATCTTTTAATAGGAGCTGCTTCCTCGGGAAGTGGGAAGACGACATTTACACTCGGACTACTTCGGGCATTGAAGAACCGGGGAGGGGAAGTCAGACCCTTTAAATGCGGACCGGATTATATCGATACACGCCACCATAAGATGGCGGCCGGTTCTCCTTCTGTAAATCTGGATAGTTTCATGATGTCGGAGCAACATATAAAGGAACTGTATCGGCATTATACTTCCGAAGCCGATTATGCAGTGACCGAAGGAGTGATGGGGCTTTTTGACGGATACGACGGAATGAAAGGCAGTAGTGCTGAAATAGCAGGTCTGTTGGGTATTCCGGTCATACTGATTGTCAATGCAAAGAGTACGGCTTACTCTGTCGCTCCATTATTATATGGGTTTAAAAACTTCCATAAAGAACTTAATCTGGTAGGAGCCGTTTTCAATTTTGTCGCTTCGGAGAATCATTATTCTTTCCTGAAGCAGGCATGTCTTGATGCCGGGGTGGAAGCGTTAGGATATCTTCCTAAACAAGCGGATGTAGAGATTCCCAGTCGTCATTTGGGTTTATCATTGGATGAGGCATTTTGTTTCGATACGTTTGCCGATCGTGTAGCCGAACTGGTAGAAAAGCATGTCGATATAGACCGGCTTTTGGAACTGACGGCTTATCAGCCTGATGCACAGGTTTCTCATCTTCTTACTCAATCAGGGGAAAATACACTACCTTCTTTAAGAATATCGATTGCCCGGGATGCCGCTTTTAACTTTGCTTATGAAGAGAATATCCGGTTGTTGCAGCGGTTAGGTAAAGTAACCTTTTTCAGTCCTCTGAAAGATACGACATTGCCGGCGTCTGATTTTGTCTATTTACCCGGAGGATATCCTGAATTATATTTGTCCGAATTGTCTTCCAACCAGTCAATGCTCCGGTCAATCCGACAATATGTGGAAGCAGGAGGGAGGCTGCTGGCAGAATGTGGCGGAATGATGTATTTATGTAATGAGATAAGATCGACAGAAGGAACTATTTATCCGATGGTTGGCCTGTTCAACCAGTCGGCCACTATGGAACAGATGAAGCTTCGCCTGGGATACCGTACCTTACATTATAAAGACTATATTATGAAAGGACACGAATTTCATTATTCCCGTGTCTTGCCCGGTGAAGAACATCCTGCATCAATTGCTACCGCGCAAACGGCAAAAGGAGTTTCTGTCGATACTCCACTTTACAGGTATAAGAACGTGCTGGCAGGCTATACGCACTTGTATTGGGGTGACAGCACGAATAATAAGTGGTTTATAGACTATTTGAACGGACTTATTTAGCCATAGCCTGTACTTTCAGTTCTTTGGGCATCTTCTCGATGGCATATCTTAATGAGGTACGGGGCATGGTTGCTTTTTTCGACATCACATAATCGAATACCTCTTCCTGATGAGCTTCGCTGGCAGCTTTCAGCATCCAGCCATATCCTTTTTGTACCAGATCGTCCGGGTCGTAAAGGAGAATATCTGCGATCTCGAAAATATCTTGCAGGAACATCCCTTTCCTGGCAGGAATGATCAGGGTAACGGCAGCCGCACGTTTGGTCCAGCGGTTATCCGACCGTGCCCATTCTTTCAACCTGAATATATAGTCCGGATACATTTCAATAAATGTTCCGATCGTATGATTGCATAGTGTGTCGCAAGATGCCCAATTGTTGACATACGAGTTTACCCATTTCTCAAATACGGTAAAGTCTTCCGGTTGGTATTGTGTATGAATAAAGTAAGACCAGTTGCATGCAATGTACGATTCCTCCGAATAACCGGATTTCCACAATGCCTCACATAAAGAAAAGATTTCGTTCTTAGGAAGTTCTTTGATCGACGTGAAAAGTTCTTTACTGATCTTGTTGACAAGAGGAACCTTTACACCATGATACAAAATCTTTTCCTTGAAGAAGCTCTGGGCATTGTCACGAGTCTTTTCGTCTATGTTTTCAATGAGTGCCTGTTGTACTGTTTTTATGATTGTTTGCATAAGGTAGTCTTAATAATTTACTGCAAACATACATATTTTTATTATATATGCCGGTTTTATCGAAATAATCCTTATTTTCGTATAAACTAATAATTCATACCATGGTCAATACTATTTTTCTCGGTATCGCAATAGTTGCTTCAGCTATATTTCTGATACAGTTTATCATGTCTATCTTTTTCGGTGACCTGGATACAGATACGGATATCGATGCAGATCTTAGTAGTGCCGTGTCATTCAAAGGTTTTACCCATTTTTGTATCGGCTTCGGTTGGTATATGTATATTGCTAAAAGTACATCCATATCGACTTTCCTGGTCGGTATACTGATCGGATTGGCATTCGTTTTCGTCTTATGGTTCCTTTATAAAAAAGCCTATCAACTTCAGAAAGAGAATAAACCGGAGAAGACGGAAGCCCTTGTAGGTCGTGAATGTTCGATTTATGCACAAGACGGTGTTCGTTATTTCGTGCAGGTAGCTCAGAATGGAGCCTTGCGTGAAGTAGAAGTCCGTTCCCTGGAAGGAAAGAAGTATCAGACCGGAGACCGTACGATTATTTGCAAAGTAGAATCAGGAACAATTTATATACAATAACAAACTCAAGGATTAAGTTATGACACAGGAAATGTTAATTATGGTAGCCATTCTGGTAGTGGTTATCATCCTTTCTTTTATCGGAATATTATCCCGGTATCGTAAATGTAAGAGTGATGAAGTGCTGGTAGTGTATGGTAAGACATCAGGAGAGAAATCCGCTAAACTTTATCATGGTGGTGCCGCTTTCGTTTGGCCTATCATCCAGGGATATGAGTTTCTTTCCATGAAACCTCTTCAGATAGACTGCAAACTGACCGGAGCCTTGTCCGCCCAGAATATCCGTGTGGATGTTCCGACAACCATTACGGTGGCGATCAGTACGGATCCCGAAGTAATGCAGAATGCAGCAGAACGTCTGTTGGGGCTACAGCCGGAAGATAAACAGAACCTTATTACCGATGTCGTGTACGGTCAGATGCGTCTGGTTATTGCCGACATGACCATCGAGGAACTGAACTCCGACCGTGACAAATTCCTGTCCAAGGTACGCGACAATATCGATACGGAACTGCGCAAATTCGGTCTTTACCTGATGAACATCAACATCAGTGATATTCGTGATGCCGCCAACTATATCGTCAACCTCGGTAAAGAAGCGGAAAGCAAGGCTTTGAACGAAGCCCAGGCAAATATCGAAGAGCAGGAAAAACTGGGTGCTATCAAGATTGCCAATCAGATCCGTGAACGTGAAACGACTGTTGCCGAGACGCGCAAAGATCAGGATATTGCTATTGCTGAAACCAAGAAACAACAGGAAATTTCTGTAGCTAATGCCGATAAGGAGCGAATCGCACAGGTTGCCGTAGCCAATGCAGAAAAGGAATCGCAGGTTGCCCGTGCCGAAGCCGATAAAAATATCAATATCGAAAGAGCGAATACTGATAAGGAAAGCCGCGTGGCTGAATTGAATTCCGATATGGAAATCAAGAAAGCCGATGCCGAAAGAAAAGCTGCCATAGGACGAAACGAAGCAAACAAGGAAGTGGCCAAGTCGGATGCCGAACTTGCCGTAACTCAGGCGGAAGCCAATAAACAGGCAGGTGAAGCGGCAGCCAAATCGGAAGCCTCTGTACAGGCTGCCCGCGAAATTGCACAACGTGAAGTGGAAGAAGCGAAAGCCAAAAAGGTAGAATCTGCCCTGAAAGCACAAAAGATCGTGCCGGCCGAGATTGCCCGTCAGGAAGCGATCTTGCAAGCTGAAGCAGTTGCCGAAAAGATGATCCGTGAAGCTGAAGCGAAAGCAAAGGCAACATTGGCACAGGCCGAAGCCGAAGCAAGAGCTATCCAGATGAAACTGGAAGCCGAGGCTGAAGGTAAAAAGAAATCGTTGCTTGCCGAAGCTGATGGTTTCAAGGCGATGGTTGAGGCTGCCGAATCGAATCCGGCTATCGCTATCCAGTACAAAATGGTGGATCAATGGAAAGAAATTGCCGGCGAACAGGTGAAAGCATTCGAACATATTCAGCTGGGTGACATCACTGTCTTTGACGGTGGTCAGGGTACAACTGGTAATTTCCTGAACCAATTGGTCAAAACGGTGGCTCCGAGTTTGGGAGTGTTGGATAAATTGCCGATTGGTGAAACTGTAAAGGGAATTATCCATCCGGAAGAAAAGGAAGAAAAGAAAGATACAACAAATAAGTAAGATGAGAATTTATACCAGAGGAGGCGATAAGGGTCGTACCGGTATCCACGGCGGTGAACGGGTTGACAAAGACGATATCCGTATCGAAGCGAACGGCACATTGGATGAAGTGAATGCACAAATCGGTATCGTGCGGGCTTTATTACCTCCTGAACATGAATGGCAAGATGTCTTAGGTAAAATACAACGGGAACTGATGGTGGTTATGTCACATGTGGCGACCCCGTCGGCTATCCGTGATAAGAATCCGAACAGTCTTTCGGAAGACCTGGTGTCTTTTTGCGAGCAGCAGATAGATACCCTGACCGCACAGATGGAAGATAGCGGATTTTTCATCCTTCCGGGAGGCACATTGATCTCCGCCCATCTGCAACTGGCCCGTACGATTGTCCGTCGTGCCGAACGTCGTTTGTGGACGTTGAACAGACAAGATCCCGTTGAAGAGAATATCCTTCAATTTACTAATCGCTTGTCCGATCTACTCTTTACGATGGCCCGTTACGAGATGTTTAAACAAGATCATGCGGAGGAGCGGTGGCAATCCTTTTTGTATAAGAGAAGAAAATAAGGTGACCTTAGGGCCACCTTGTTTTTATATTGCAACATCCTGCCAACTACCTTTTACTAATTCCCGTGTTGTCTTAAAACCAATTTCTTTCAGTATTTTGAACGCTTCTTCGCGTCCGTCATTTACCAGATCGGGATAATGGCAGTCAGAATTAACCATTACCGGAATATTCATCTCTTTCAGTAATCCGAGGTATTCTTTCCGAGGGAATATTTGCTGTTTCTTAACCAGGTTCTTGGTGTTTACTTCAACCATTAATCCTTTTTGAGCTATCAGGTCGAGGGTTGCTTTGAATGGAGCCTGGTACCAATCCGCATCAAAAGAGAAATCATTGCATTTGTGTCCGTTCATATAGATCTTGTCCATATGTCCCACGATGTCGAAACCACCGGCTTCGATCATTTTTAATGTAGAGTCGAAATAGCGGGCAACCAGTTTGCTGATGTCACCTTCGAAATAACGGTCTACCGAATTTTTGTAATCGGAAAAAGCCCCGTCTATGCACATCATATTATCTTCACTCAGATGTTCCGATAAAGGCAGGAAATGAATGGAGCCGATCCGATAATCCAACGGTAGTTCCTGAAAATAGGCGATGGAAGGATTATAAGTCTCATCCAGGTAGTCGATTTCCAGGGATGTATATATTTCCAGCCGGTCTGCATATTTCTCCTTCAACCGGCTTATTTCTGCCAGATATTCGGGCATATCATCTTTTGACATATTCCAGAAAGTTTCGAAGGGTAGGGGCGAGTGTGATGAAAAACCGTACGCCCGGAATCCATGCGATATAGCGAACTTTACAAAATCTTCAGGAGTACTACGCCCATCACAGAATGTGCAATGACTGTGGTAATTACTAAGTTGCATATAAATATTATATTGTCAATTGTTTTCGGTATGCAAAGATATGAAATCTTTCCATCTTATCGAAGTGGCTTCCCACAATAAATGAGGCCATAGCGGAACGCTTAAAATTTACGTTGTACAGACTATTTTTTGATGAACATATTGGCAATTTCGGTTGTTTATTAATTGAGTGATTGTTAAACAAGTGATAAATAAAAAATAGATATGAACAGGCGTGAAAGATTGGAACTGGAGATATCCAATATCCAGACGAAAATAGATAATCTTCCCAAAGATACACCGTCCCATATCCTGAAATCATGGAAAAAGGACCTGGTAAGTCTGGAGTTTGAATTGAATAATCTCGTGGATGGCGAGGAAGATAATAATTATTAAAGGTTAATGGTTTGTTTGAAAGAAAAGAAGCGGTAACAAATATGTTCCGCTTCTTTTTTATTTATAGAAAAATGTTTATTTATTTAATCACATTCAGTTCTTTACCAACCTTGATAAATGCAGCGATCGCCTTATCCAGATGTTCTTTTTCATGTCCGGCTGATAGTTGAACACGGATGCGTGCCTGGTCTTTCGGAACTACCGGATAATAGAATCCTGTTACATAGATTCCTTCTTCCTGCATCTTGGCTGCAAAATCCTGAGATAATTTGGCATCGTACAGCATAACAGCGCAGATAGCAGACTGAGTCGGTTTGATATCGAAACCGGCAGCCAGCATCTTATCGCGGAAATAAGAGACGTTACCCATCAGTTTTGTATGCAGGGCATCGCTTTCTTTCAGTATCTTGAACATTTCCAGACTGGCTCCGACAATAGCAGGTGCTACCGAGTTAGAGAACAGATAAGGACGTGAGCGCTGGCGAAGCATGTCGATAATTTCTTTTTTACCTGTAGTGAAACCACCCATTGCACCGCCAAATGCTTTTCCTAATGTACCTGTGAAGATATCTACTTTTCCATAAACATTATATTGTTCTGCCACGCCATGGCCGGTCGGACCGACAACACCCGCAGAGTGAGATTCGTCAACCATTACCAGTGCATCATATTTTTCTGCCAGTTCGCAGATCTTATCCATCGGAGCAACATTGCCGTCCATAGAGAATACGCCGTCTGTTGCAATGATGCGGTGACGTTGAGCCTGAGCTTCCTGTAGACAACGTTCCAGATCTGCCATATCGGCATTTGCATAACGATAGCGTTTTGCTTTACACAAACGTACACCGTCGATGATAGAAGCGTGGTTCAGTGAATCGGAGATGATAGCGTCTTCTTCGCCGAACAACGGTTCGAACAAACCTCCGTTTGCATCAAAGCATGCAGCATACAGAATAGTATCTTCCGTTTTGAAATAATCGGAAATGGCAGCTTCCAATTGTTTGTGCAAATCCTGAGTTCCGCAGATGAAACGAACGGACGACATTCCGTATCCGTGAGTATCCATAGCATCTTTTGCAGCTTTAATCAGACGCTGGTTGTCTGATAGACCAAGGTAATTGTTGGCACAGAAGTTTAAAACATCACTTCCGGCATTTACTTTAATGTCGGCTCTTTGAGGCGTAGTAATAATACGCTCATTTTTGTACAATCCGGCAGCTTTAATATTTGCCAGTTCCTGTGTAAGGAATTCTTTCAGTTTACCGTACATAACATTGTTTTTTGTTAGTATTTTTGAATCAAGTAGACGAAATTGTTTATAGTTGATGCAGACAAGTTACAGTTTGAAGCTTTTTATAAATGTAAGCTGCCAACTGTTAATAGTCAACTGTCAACCGATGAAGCAAAGGTCATATTTTTTTTTGAATTTTGGTATTAAAAAACACAAGAAAATAATGCAGGAACAATTTTATTCTCTATACCTTTGCCGCGGAAAAAACTTAAAAAGACAATAAAACGCAATGAAGAATGTATTAATTATTGGTTCTACCGGTCAGATCGGCTCAGAGTTAACCATGGAGTTGAGAAAACGTTATGATGGCGACATCGTGGCAGGTTATATTTCCGGTGCAGAACCTAAAGGAGAGCTGCTCGAATCGGGACCTTCTGCCATTGTTGACATAACAAACGAACAGCAGATCGCTGAGACAGTTTCTAAATATAAGATCGATACGATTTATAATCTGGCAGCTTTACTTTCGGCGGTAGCAGAAGCAAAACCCCAGTTAGCGTGGAAGATCGGTATGGGTGGTTTGTTCAATGTGCTGGAAGTAGCACGTGAGATGCATTGTGCTGTATTTACTCCGAGCTCGATCGGTGTATTCGGTAACAATACTCCGAAAGACAAAACTCCGCAGGATACAATTCGCAACCCGCGTACAATGTACGGTGTAACAAAAGTTTCCGGCGAGTTGCTGAGCGATTATTATAATATCCGTTTCGGTGTCGATACCCGTTCGGTTCGTTTCCCGGGATTGATCTCTTATGTAACTCCTCCGGGTGGTGGTACGACCGACTATGCTGTCGATATTTATTATTCTGCAGTCAAAGGCGAGAAGTTCGTATGTCCGATCGCTGCCGGAACATTTATGGATATGATGTATATGCCGGATGCATTACATGCAGCTATCCAGATCATGGAGGCCGATCCTACCCGTCTGCAACACCGTAACTCATTCAATATTGCTTCTATGAGTTTCGATCCGGAAATTATAGCAAATAACATCCGTAAATATATTCCTGACTTCCAGATGGAATATAATGTAGACCCGTTGCGTCAGGCAATTGCCGAGTCATGGCCTAACTCGCTGGATGATACTTGTGCCCGTCAAGAGTGGGATTGGAAGCCGACTTATGATCTGGATACAATGACTCGTGATATGATTGCAAAGTTGAAAGAGCGTTTCGATAAATAACAAATATAAGAGGTTTGGTGATGAGAGGGGATGTCCGGTTTCGGGTATCCCCTTCATTTTTATCTAACAAATAAGAAAGTTTCTAATAATAAATGGTTGCTTTTGTATGTTTTAGAACATGTTTCAGGTAAATAATGTTAATAGAATGCGTTTTTCTTGCAAATGTTATGCTGTATAACATAAAAGCACTATATTTGCACTGTGTTTTTCATGGTATTAGATTTAAGGTTAACAATGAAGATTGGCTGTCCGTGATGGATAGCCTTTTTTTTGCTCTATTAGACCAATCTGTCATCCGTTAAATTCAATGAATCTCCACCAGATAGCTTGCATTGAATGTCTCTCCCGGTTGTAGATGTTGCATCCAGTCTCTGTCCTTGTATTCACCGGTATAATTTACCCGATCGCAACGACCATACCAAGGTTCGATGCAGACAAAAGGTGCATTTTTCGCAGGTGGCGACCATAGGCCGACTACGGGGGCAGTGAAATAGACAGTGAGGTAGGAGCTACCATTCTGGTTGAGCAAATCGACTCGTTTCACCTGACTGTTTTCGAGTACCAAAGCATCTTTGTCGAAAGTGTGTGTATCCAGTGGCAACAGCCCTTCTTTATCCAATGGCAATGGATATTCCTGATTTCCTATGCAGCCTTTTTCCTGAATTAGTTTATACTTTAGTCTTTCTGTGCGGTCGAAGGCAAAGAAACCGCGTTTTTCACTGTTTTCATTATAACTGGGGTAATAGAATGCAGGATGTGCTCCGATTTGGAAGTGCAGTTCTTCGCTACCGGTATTTTTCACAACCCATACGATTTCTATCTGATTACCAGCCAGGCGGTAACCGATTTCGAGATAGAACGGGGATGGGTATAGTTTTAGCGTGTCTTCATTTTCAGTCAGTTTAAAACGAAGTTCCGTTTCGGTTTCTTTTATCAGTTCGAAATCTTTGTCGCGGGCAAAACCATGTTGCGAAAGCGGATAAGTGATGCCATTGTGTCGATATTCATTATTCCATAGACTGCCGACAATAGGGAACAAAACCGGTGAATGGCGTTTCCAGAATGCCGGATCGGCTTGCCAGAGATATTCTTTTCCTGTGGCGTTGGCGACAATGCTGCTTAACTCCGCACCGTGGGGAGATACCTGGATGGTTAGTAAGTCGTTTGATAATGTTTTCATATTCTGATAATTTTTGTATCGTTTTCAAGACAAGCAAAGTTAGTAAACTTCTTTTGGGAATTCCCGGCTGTTTTATAATAAAACAAAACGGGAAGCGTTAAAAGATCATTGAATAGTTGAAAAATATGGTACTACACATGAAAGGATTGTTAGCGAAAAGCTGTTTTGTCTGTCTGTTTTGTTTTTGCCTGTCGTTCTCTTTACCTGCAAAAGAGAGGTATACCCAAAACTCGGTATTAAGTAGTGGAAGCTGGGTGAAGATAGCGATCGATAAAGATGGAATCTACAAATTGACGGATGCCGAACTGAAGAATATGGGTTTTTCCGATCCTTCGAAAGTGGCTGTGTTCGGATATGGCGGTTGGCCGTTAGATGAAGATTTCTCGAAACCTCATATAGATGATCTGCCTGCTGTTCCGGTGTTAAGAAAAGACGGTTACTTGCTTTTTTATGGACGGGGAACCAGAAAGTGGGAGTATAAGAATGAACAGTATACCACCGGTCAAAGTGGAAGAAAGACCTTTGTTCATACAAATAATCCTTATTCTGAGTATGGATATTATTTTCTTACTTCTTCTCAGAATGTGAAAGAAATGGAGACCCTGAAATCTGAGTCGAAAGATGCAGTGGAAGGGTTTGATACTTTTGATGATTATCTTTTGCATGAAAAGGATTTGGTTTCTCTTAATACTTCGGGGCGTGACCTTTTTGGAGAATCGTTAATGTCACCGATATCGGTGCCTTTCAATAGTATTGAAGGTATAATACAGGAAGATGCTGTGGTGGAATGCCGGTTAATTGCCAGAGCAGATGTGGCTAAAAATTTTACTCTTTTGATAGGGGATGAAGATGTAGTGAAAGGAGCTGTACCAAGCGTAGGTTCAAACTCTTGTCATCAGAAATTTGTTTCTTATATAAAAGCTAAGTCAGCCAAAGCGTATGGTTTTTGGACAGGAAAGAAAGACAAGAATTTTACTATCAAAGTAAACTATTCTGAAAGAAATAATAAAACAGCATTTCTGGATTACATTCGTGTACATCTGAAGAGAGAACTTCAAACTTATAATGAACCGACTTTTTTCCGTAATGTTTCGTCGATAGGGCATAAGTCCCGTTTTACAATAAAGAATGCCAACTCAAATACGATTGTGTGGGATGTCACGGACGCATTAAATCCGAAAGTGATGGAGACGGAGTTGAGCGGAACGAATTTGTCATTTGTAATTCCTAAAGCAAATCAGCTAAGAGAGTTTGTTGTTATTCAGTTAGACAAAACGATCCCGTCTGTTTCTGCCAAAGAGGCACAGCAGGTGCTTAATCAGAATCTGCATGGATCTGAACGGGTCGATATGGTGATTATCTCCCCTTTGGCTTTTAAAAGTGAAGCGGAAAGATTGCAAAAAGCGCATGAAGAGAAAGATGGTTTGATTATCCGGATATTTACTCCGGAGGAGATCTATAATGAATTTTCAAGTGGAACACCGGATGCTACGGCTTATCGACGTCTGATGAAAATGTTTTACGACCGGAGTAAAGACAACATAAAAACTCCTAAATATCTTCTGCTTTTTGGGGACGGTTCGTTTGATAACCGGTTCCTGACGAAAGATTGGAAGGATGTGAGTGAAAATGAAAGAAATAATATGTTGCTTACCTATCAAACGACCGAGTCATTGGATATGTATTCGTATCCGGCAGATGATTATTTCGGTTTTTTGGAAGATAATAGTGAAAATGCTATTTATAACTATAATAGTAATATGGATCAATACCCAACATCGACTGCTACATTGAATATTGGCATTGGACGTTTTCCGGTCCGTACCCGAAAACAAGCAACACAGGTTGTCGATAAGATTATTTCTTATATGAATAACTCAGATTTAGGCATGTGGAAGAATAATTTGTGCTTTATTGCCGATGATGGTAGTAATGCTGATAAATATGATACTGTTCATCAAGTCGATACGGAACAATTGACAATTACGTTGGAAGAGAATAAGAACTCCAAGGGATATATTGCTAATAAAATCTATTTCGATACCTTTAAAAAAGATCTGGGAGGTGGTGGCAAATATCCGGAAGTGGAAGAGAGGATTATGGAGAAACTGAGAAATGGTATGTTTCTCCTCAACTATGTTGGTCACGGAAATACGGAGAGCTTGAGTGACGAGTTGGTGATAAAGCATAACGATATTTTGAAATATACCTATAAGCATTTGCCTCTATGGATCACTGCGACCTGTGACTTTTGTCGTTTTGATGCTGTTGCAACCTCTGCCGGAGAGGATGTGTTTTTAAGGGAAAAGAGTGGAGGCATTGCTTTGTTTACTACTTCCCGTGTTGCTTTTACTGATATTAATAAGGCGATTAACAGCCAGTTTATGGATCTGTTATTTAGTAAGGAAAATAGTCCACATCTTACATTAGGCGATGTAATGAGACAAACAAAGTCGGAAAATTATTGGGGAAATGGTCGCAAACTAGGCTTCTGCTTGATCGGTGATCCGGCATTGAAGCTGTCTTATCCGAAGCATCGTGTTCAGGTTACGACAATTAACGGTTCGGCGATAGAAAAAGATACGGTTGTTTTTAATGCAAATGCTTGGGTGACCGTGGAGGGGAATATTATAGATACGAAAGGAAGTCTTGTATCCGATTTTAATGGAGAATTGCGTACAAAGATACTGGATGGCTACCGAAGAGATTCCACATTGGGAAATAATCCTTATAAAAATAAGATCTATTATCATGATTACTTTAATACAGTTTTTGAAGGAGGCGGTTCTGTAAAAGACGGTAAGTTCAAATTCACCTTTAAAGTACCAAAGGACATTTCCTATTCAGCGAAAACTTGCGGCAAAATGAGTTTATACGCTTTTGACGAGACTTCGGGTGAGGATGCACAGGGTTATTTTAATAAATTCCTTGCCAATGGGACGAAAGATGATCCGGATAATGATACGCAAGGTCCTGAAATACGATCCTTGTTTCTGAATGATTCCACTTTTGTGAGTGGGAATCAGGTAAATAATACCCCTTATTTCTATGCAAAGCTCTGGGACAAAAGCGGTATAAATGTGACAGGTAGTAGTATCGGACATGATATAACACTCAATATCGATAATAATCCGGCGACGAACTATACGTTAAACCGGTACTATGAATTTGTTCCAGACTCGGAAAGAGAAGGCATTGTTCGGTTTGCTGTTCCGGCATTGAAACCGGGTTTACATGAAGCCGAATTTAAGGTTTGGGATATAATGAACAATCCTACGACTTATACTCTCCGATTCGAAGTAGTGGAAGACCTGAAACCATTCCTCACCCGTCTGATTGCAACTCCGACCCCGGCCAAAGGCAGCGTGAAGTTCCATCTTTCACACAACCGGCCTGAGACACAGATGAAGGTCGGCATCATGGTCTACGATATTAGCGGACGTTTGCACTGGAAGCATGAAGAAACAGGATCGTCCGAATTGTTCAAAGACTATGTGATCGATTGGGATTTGAGAAATAATGCAGGTTCGCATGTGCGCCCCGGCATTTATTTATACCGTGCCGCTATCAGCACCAATCATTCGAAAGAAGCAACTGAGACGGAGAAAATGATTATTTTATGGTGATTTTATCTACATTTGCAGGAAATAAAACAAACCATGGAAAGTATATACAAGGCAAATGAAGACAGATACAACGGAATGATGTATCGTCGTTGCGGCCGTAGCGGGATACTGCTGCCGGCTGTTTCACTGGGGTTATGGCATAACTTCGGAAGTGTGGACCTGTTCAGCAACTTTATCAGGATCGCCCATACCGCTTTCGACAATGGGATCACCCATTTTGATTTGGCTAATAATTACGGACCGGTCTACGGATCGGCGGAAGAGAACTTCGGCAGGATATTGAAAAAAGGTCTCGGCGCCTATCGTGACGAGCTCCTTATCTCGACCAAAGCCGGTTACGATATGTGGCCCGGCCCGTATGGAAACTGGGGAAGCCGCAAATATCTGATGGCAAGTCTCGACCAGAGCCTGAAACGTATGGGGCTCGATTATGTGGATATTTTCTATTCACACCGCCCTGATCCGGAAACCCCTCTGGAAGAAACGATGGGGGCACTGGCCGATATCGTCCGTCAGGGGAAGGCCTTGTATGTCGGCATCTCGAATTATAATGCAGAGCAGACTGCGAAAGCCCTCGCGATATTGAAAGAACATCGTGTGCCCTGCCTGATCCACCAGGCGCGCTACTCCCTGTTCGACCGTTGGACAGAACCCGACCTGCTCCCTTTACTGAAAGAAGAAGGAGTCGGAATGATCGCCTTTTCACCTTTGGCACAAGGTCTGCTTACCAATAAATACCTGCATGGAATACCAGAAAACTCCAGGGCAGCCAAATCGACGGGACACTTGCAACGTGAGCAGGTAACGGAAGAAAAAATAAACAAGATCCGCCGGTTGAATGAGCTGGCGATGGAACGTGGGCAGACATTGGCGGAAATGGCTTTGGCCTGGTTGCTGAAAGACGACCGCGTAACCAGCGTACTTGTCGGAGCCAGTTCCGTGGATCAGTTGCTCGATAATCTGAAAGCATTGGAAAATATCAGTTTTACAGCGAAAGAGCAAGAAAGGATTGAAAGAATATGAAACCATTCTTATACCAGATAGCTTCTATCTTCTATCAGCAATACGGTGCGGAAGTCAGCAAGCTGGCTTTTGTGTTTCCCAACCGCCGAACGGGACTTTTCTTTCAGAAATATCTTTCGGAGGTAGCCGAGAAACCACTTTTCTCGCCAACCATCCTCACGATCAACGACCTGTTCGTGCAGCTAAGCGGTAAGCAGACAGCCGACCGTATCAATATGCTGTTCACACTCTACGATATATATATCCGGCACAGCGGATCGACGGAAACGTTCGACGAGTTTCTCTATTGGGGCGAAATGCTGCTCAACGATTTCGACGATGTAGATAAGTATATGGCCGATGCCCGCATGCTCTTCACCAATGTAACCGACCTGCGGGAGATAGAGAATGATTTCAGTTTCCTCGACGAAGATCAGATTGCCGCCATCCGGACGTTCTGGTCTTCCTTCTATCCCAAAGGGGATACGCCCAACCAGGAAGAATTTCTTGCCGTATGGAAAATCCTGTATGACCTGTATAACGACCTGAAAACCGCCCTCGCCGCCGAAGGCAAAGGCTACGAAGGCATGATCTTCCGTGAGGTGGTCGAGCAGATGGAAAACAATAACTGTTGCGATCTGCCTTATACAAAGGTGGTCTTTGTAGGACTGAACGCCCTTTCTGTTGCAGAGGAACGTTTCCTCTTGCAGTTGCAGAAAAGAGAGATCGCCGATTTCTACTGGGATTATGCCTCTGCCAAAGTGACCGACCCCAATAACAAAGCCTCTTATTTCGTGGAGCGCAACCTCCGGAACTTCCCTTCGAAATATCCGCTTCCCAAAGAAGAAGAGGTAAACACAAATATCGAAGTGATCGGTATTCCTTCGGGTATCGGCCAAGCCAAACAGGTATATTCCTTATTGAACGAACTTTGCAAAGAAGATGAAATGAGCCCCGAGGAGGCATTGCGTACTGCTGTTATCCTGCCGGACGAACATTTGCTTATCCCTGTGCTCAATGCAATTCCTGAGCAAATCCGCCGTATCAATGTAACGATGGGGTATCCGCTGGCCGGTACGCCCGTGGCTTCACTGATGGAATATATTCTGGCGCTGCAAAAGAATGTCCGTTACGTAGACCGGCAGCCGGTGTTTTATTTCCGTGATGTATTGCCTATACTGAATCACCGGTATATCAGTACCACGAACCCGGAGACCGTCTCTTCCCTGATCAGGGATATAGCCGAAAACAATAAGATATATATTACTACAGCCGATCTGGGTAAAACTGCTCTTCTTTCTGTCCTGTTCACGCCGGTAACGGATGTCGAAACCTTCTCCGATTACCTGATCGGCGTATTGCAGGAACTGAATAAGGTAATGTATACCCTTTCCAACGAAGAGGATGAAGACGCCACCCAGCGGACCAATGATATCGAACAGGAATTTATCTTCCATTATTTCACGACAGTGAACCGTATGAAGGAGATCATGCAGGACACCGGTATTGAAATGAAGATCGACACCTATTTCCGCCTGCTGAAACGCGTGACCGATACGATCACGATCCCTTTCCGGGGTGAACCGCTTTCCGGCCTGCAGATCATGGGAGTACTGGAAACCCGTGCACTCGATTTCGACCGCCTGATCATCCTCTCTATGAATGAAGGGATCTTCCCGTTGCGGAAGGCGGCCAATTCGTTTATCCCGTATAACCTGCGCCGTGGGTTCGGATTACCTACCTACGAGCATCAGGACAGTGTTTGGGCTTATCACTTCTATCGCCTGATCTATCGGGCAAGCCATGTCAGCCTGTTATATGATACCCGGAGTAACGGATTGCAGACGGGGGAGGTGAGCCGTTTCGTTCATCAGCTGCATTATCATTATGAACAGCCGATGCATGATAAATTGGTTGTCTATAATGTTTCGTCCGCTAAGACTCCGGCCTTACAGGTGCAAAAGACCGATGAGGTGATGGCGCGTCTGGCTGCATTCCGTAAGGGCGGTGTACGTGCCATTTCCGCCAGCGCCGTAAATACCTATCTGGATTGTCCGCTTAAGTTCTATTTCTCGGTCGTTGAAGGCATCCGTGAAGAAGAGGAGGTGAGCGAGACGATCGAAAGTAATGTCTTCGGTAGTATCCTGCACAAGGTGATGGAAGAATTATATGAACCTCTTTGTGGAAAGATGGTGACAGCCGATTTACTGAAAGCTATCAAAAAAGATACTCCGGTACTGACCGGCGCCATTGCACGTGCATTCGCTGAGGTCTTTTTCAAGACAGACGTGGTGCGTCCGCTGACTGGTCAAAACTTCCTGATCGGTGAGATGATCCGCAAGTATGTGGAAAAGATACTGGAGCGCGACAGCAAATTGACTCCGTTCAAATATATCGAATCCGAAAGAAAGATCAACTGCCTCTTTACCTTGAGCGACCGGTCGGAAATCCAGTTAAAGGGATTTATCGACCGTATCGACGAGGTACGGGATGCGATCCGTATCATCGACTACAAGAGCGGTAGCGGAACTTCTACGTTTACAACCGTAGAAAGCCTGTTCGATATGGAAGAGAAAGACCGGGCTAAAGCTGTGATGCAGGTCTTCATGTATTCTTTGATGTATGGTGAAGTCCCGGCAGGGAAAATACTTCAACCGGGAATCTATTATATGCGTACGCTTTTCTCGGACTCGTTCGATGCCGCTGTAAGCCGTCGTATAGAAAGAAACAGATCGGAACGGGTAACCGACTTTTCTGAATATTCGGCTGCTTTCGAAACCGGTTTGCGCGGTTGCCTGGATGAAATATTCGGCCGCGAGAAACCATTCGTGCAGACCCCGACAGAAAAAGCCTGTGCCTGGTGTCCTTTCAAGGATATATGCGGAAAATAATCAGAAAAGAAATCCCAGTGAGAAACTAATCATATTGGTACGCTTGTCGATCGAAATATTTCGTTCGACAGGCAATTGTGATGATTGGTCTTTGAAGTCGGATTCGATCTGGTTGATCCCGAACTCGTAGGTAAACTCAAAGAACAGACGCCAGATGCTTACGCCCAAGCCGGCGGCAATGCCTATGCCGAAAGGGGTATTGTCATTGATATATTCATTGGTAAGTTCGGAGAAGTGGGTCGTGTAGCGTAACTTATAATTGTATCTCAATTTTGGACCGACCATCATACTGAGAGCATACGGGCCCTCTTTCACCAGATAATATCCGATCATAACCGGAAGTTCCAAAGAAGTAGACTTGAGTTTAAGCTGGTCATTTCCGGAATTCTTGCCTGCTATGGTAGCGGTACTTTCTGTTTCCGGTAGTGAGAAAAAGATATCGCCTTCTGTCCGATACCAGGACAGATCGGGCTGGATAAAAAAACGGTCGATGTTGATCCTGCAAAAGATAGAAGCCTGGTAACCTACCTTATATTGTAACCGGATGTTCTCGGCTTCAACATCATCGATCCTGAGCGAGTTCACGATCGGGAAAGTTGAATTGACGCCGACTTTAGCTCCGAAATTAAAAGCTTTATCCTCGATCTGGATAAACTTTTGTGCCTGGACGGAGATACCGGCAAAAGACATAAACAACAGAAGGAAGATCTTTTTCATAATACTTATTTTTTCTTTTTCACCGACCAGCCGAACTTACCGACAAAGTCCCCCAGTCCGTAATATTTTCCATGCGAGTAGGCCAACAGGTCGGCACGTTGCATGTCGAATGCCCCTGTTTGCGGGTCCAGATACCGGTCGTCTGCCTGCACATTCAGTACGTCGGCGATAAACATATCGTGGCTGCCCAGGGCAATTACTTCTTTCACCCGGCATTCGATACAGAGAGGAGCCTCTTCTATGGTAGGACAATTGATCAGGGTCGCTTTGCCCGGTGTAAGTCCCATTTCCTCAAATTTATGATGGTCTTTTCCCGAGTTCACACCACACCAGTCGGTAGCATAAGCCAGTTCGCGTGTGGTCAGGTTGATAACAAATTCCATATTCTTTTTCAGAACAGGATAAGAGTGACGTTCGGGACGTACGGATATATAACACATGGGTGGATTGGTACAAATCGTGCCAACCCACGCCACAGTAATGATATTGTATTCTGAAGGTTCGCTACCACAACTAACCATTACTGCCGGTAATGGATAGATCATGGTACCGGGCTTCCAGTTCTGCTTCATATTATTTATTTAATAATGATATCTTCTTTGTTGATCTTACGTTCGCAATAATGACATTTGATCGTGCCTTTTTCCTTGTCGATTACCTCGAAACGACTTGGCATCGGTTCGTTATTGGTGATACATTTCGGATTGTTGCATTTTACCAGTCCAACCAGTTCGTCCGGCAAAGTGACCGTTTTCTTTTCTACAACCTCGTAATCACGGATAATGTTCAGGATCACTTTAGGAGCGATCAGGGCGATACGGTTGATCTCATCTTCTTCAAAGAATTTATCGGAGATCTTGATCACACCTTTACAACCCATTTTATTGCTGTGGAAATTGTTTCCGATCGTGATTGTGTTATCCATATTTTCAAGTCCCAGTAACTTGGCTACTTTAAATAATTGGCTGGGGGGGATATGGTCGATAGCAGTTCCGTTCTCTAAAGCGGCTACCTGCAATTCTTTTTTCTTTTCTGCTGACATAACGATTATCAGAATTAAATATTGATACCTAAAACTTCACAAATAATAGCCTGGCGGGCAAACAATCCGTTGCGTGCCTGCTGGATGTAGTAGGCCTTCGGATTATCGTCTACATCATAGGCGATTTCGTTGACGCGGGGTAGCGGGTGAAGTATGCGAAGGTTTTCACGACTATTTTCCAGCATCTTGTTACGCAGGATATATACATTCTTAACCCGTTCGTATTCTTCCAAATCGGTGAAACGTTCGCGTTGTACGCGTGTCATGTAAAGAATATCTGTCTGGTTGATCACTTCTTCATCGAAGGTGGTATGTTCGTAATATTTGATACCGTGTTCGTCGCAGAAGTTCTTGTATTCGTCCGGCATGCGAAGTTCGTCCGGCGCCACGAAATGAAAAGTAGGATTGAAGTGCGACATGCCGACGATCAGTGAGTGTACCGTACGGCCGTATTTCAGGTCGCCTACCATCGTAATATTGAGATCGGTCAGTTTTCCTTGTGTCTTTTGGATCGAATAGAGATCGAGCATCGTCTGCGAGGGATGCTGGTTGGCTCCGTCTCCTGCATTGATGATTGGAATATCTGTTACTTCCGATGCGTAGCGGGCTGCCCCTTCCAGATGATGTCTCATGATGATGAGGTCTACATAGTTGCTTACCATCAGGATCGTATCTTTCAGCGTTTCGCCTTTTGAAGAGCTTGTGGTCGAAGCATCCTGAAATCCGACAACCCGTCCGCCCAGGCGGTTAACAGCTGTTTCAAAGCTCAATCGCGTACGGGTAGAAGGTTCAAAAAACAGGGTCGCAGCCACTTTTCCTTCCAGTAACTTTCGGTTCGGGTTCTCCTCAAACTTCCTGGCGTTATCCAGAATACGAAGAATGTCCTCTTTGGTACATTGATCGATAGAAACTAAACTTTTACTTTTCATTTTGTGTATAATCTTCTTTTATGCAAAAGTATAAAAAAAGCGGAGACTGAATAGCCTCCGCTTCGTTTTTATTTAAGATATTCAACCAGCTTTTCCGGAAGGTAGAATGTATTGTTCTTATCGACGTAGACAACGACTGAATTGAGCCGGATTTCTTCCTGGCCTTTTTTGCCGATTGTTATGATATTACTGAACGGTGTAATGTTCAATTGTTTCTTTTTATTCTTTACAACCAGTGTCGGTGAACCTTTTTCTTCTTTGGCCGGAATGATCTCGCATTTGTAGTCTTCGAACACTTCTGTATGGGGAGCGAAGTTCTCTGCTGTCAGTTCGTCCAATTTGTCGCGATCCATGCCGAACAGGGCGCACAGGTAGGCATTCAGTTCGATATTGGTATGCATACCGATCGGCAGGCTGGCTTTGTCGGGGTGGTAGGCTGCCAGGAAAACATCTTCGCCGGTATGGCCGCCGGTTGTAAATCCGAAGCAGGTTTTTGATGTAAGCAGTTTCGACATGAAAGAGGTCAGCGAACCACTGTACAGTGATCCTTTACCTTCTGTTGCACGTTCGCTTTCAGGGATCGGGCTGTTTTTGTAGTCTTTGCAATGGTTCAGGGCGTCCAGTTCTTCGGCTGTCAGTTCAAATCCGGCATATTCGCGGAAGATGTTCTGTACTTCTGAATTAGGTTCGCTGTTTACTTTTTTAGCAAAACCTTCTGCTGTCAGTTTATAGAGGGAGAATTGATGGAACAACTGATCCTTTGTTAATTTGTCGTAGCCAGGGCAACTGTAGCTACCGATGCTGATGCCACTGTTTCCGTGGTCTGGAACCATGATAACGGCTGTTTCACCATTCTGGCGGGCAAACTCGAGTGCAGCACCGCAGGCACGGTCGTAAGCCAGCATATCCGTAGCCATGCCGACAGGGTCGTTTGCGTGAGCGGCCCAGTCTACTTTGCTACCTTCTACCATCAGGAAGAAGCCTTCCGGATTTTTGGACAGCTTTTTGATAGCGATACGGGTCATTTCTTCCAATGAAGGCTGTTGAGCCGGGTCGCGGTCGAGGTCGTAAGCCATTTCGCGGTCGGCGAACAAAGCCCACATATTATCGCCGTTATAGTTGCGCATGCCGTTGATGTCGTTTTTGAATACACCGTATCCGTTACCTTTCAGATAGGCTTCACTTTCTTCCGGAAGGAGGGAAGCGCCGCCGCCGATCACTACGTTCAGATCGTTATGAGCCATCTGCGGAGCGATCCATTCGTATTTGCCACGGTTGTAGCTATGAGCAGAACAGTCTGCCGGAGTAGCGTGAGGAAATTCGCAGGTGAAAACAAGACCGGTCGATTTGCCTTGTGTCATTTTTGCGGCTTCCAATACAGTTGTAAGTGGCTGGAAAGCACGTTTGGGATCAGTAGGATAGATATCGTTGTTTCCGTCATTTTCCGGATAAGTAGATACATAACCGGTGCGGCTCGGATAACCTGTCATATAGCAGGAAGTAGTCGGAGCAGAGTCACCGATCGGAGCGTTCGAAGAGTGCGTACGTACAGTACCGCACAGATACGGGTCCAGATTCAGGTTGGGTTTGTCAGGGTTGGTGTACCATTGCAACCAGCGTGCCATAGAAACGGTAGCCAGTGAAGTTCCGTCCGGTATGAGAAGGATAATGTTCTTGACCGGTTTTACATTTTCTACATCTGCAGCTTTTGCCGGCATAATGATGAATGCCAGTAGAAGCAGAAAAGTAATCGTCTTTTTCATGTGCTTTTATTGTTTATTAATTAATGTAATTGAATGATCTCTTCTTCGAAATGAGTCAGTTTTTCGATGCCTGTATCCGTAACCAGAAAACTGTTTTCGATACCGACGGCTCCTACCCCCGGAATGACGAATTTAGGTTCGAGGGCGAATACCATATTCGGTTGCAGTTCTTCTTTGGAGCGGGGTGTCAGTACCGGAAGCTCGTTGATCTGGATGCCGATGCCGTGTCCGATAAATTTGGCTTGTTGTTTGGTCCCCATAAAGTTACCTGCAAATCCTTCTTTCCCTGCGATACCGGTTGCGATGTTATATAATTCCGAACAAACGACACCCGGACGGGCAACATTTTCTATTTCGTTTTGTATCGTTAATGAAGTCTGGTGCGCACGATAAGCCTCTTCCGTTAGTTTACCGACCGAGAAAACGCGGGTCATGTCGGTCATATAAGGCGTATAATTACCTGCCATATCCACCATGATGGCTGTCCCGTCTTTCAGGATCGTACCGTTGGCTCCGAGCGGGCAGGAAGCGTCCATGCCGCTGCCTCCCAGGGCGAAGTCGAAAGGAGAAGGGGCTTCGGCGTTCTCACCTGCCAGGATACTTCCCATAAAGATATCCATGTTGGCTCCGAAAGCGCGGAAGATTCCGATCGAACCGTTCTGGCGCATACGTCTTTCTATTTCATACTGAAATTCGAGATCTGTCATTCCCGGACGGAAACATTCGGTAACTTCCGAGTATGTCTTGGCGTGCTTTTCGGCAGAGATGCGGAACTGCGAGATTTCCCACGGCGTTTTGATCTCGCGCAAGGTTCTCATCAGGGCGGTCGCATTGCCTGTTTCTTTCGGGTTGAATATGGATTGCAGGCGGATATAATCGTTGTAGGTTAGCTCGTCGGCTTCCAGCAGCAACTTTTCCGGCATCTTAATGCCACGGGCGGCAAATATCTCGGCTATTTGTTCCGGCTTGCGGATATATTCGATGTGATCGTCATTCAATCCGTTCGGGCGTTTGACGAAAAACCAGGGAGCTCCTTCTGCGGGCAGATAGAAATATCCGCTGAAAATCCGTCCGGTTGTATAATACAGGTTAACATCTACACTAAGCAGGCAGGCATCTGCATGTTGTATTTGCATTGCCTGTTGTATACGCCCCCATTTGAGTTGCAGGTCGTCGATCAGTTCTTTTTGTATCATCTCCAACTTTTATTTTTATGTGGCTTCAAAGGTATTAAAATCTACCGGGAAAAGGAAGATTCGGTTATTAAATCTTGATTAAGATTTCCTGTTTCCCGGCAATTCCGCTTTCAGATAATTAGCTGTAATGGAAGATGGGTAAGAGAGCATTTGCTGTGGTGTTCCTTGAAAAATAAGTTTTCCGCCCATTTCTCCGCCTCCCGGGCCCAATTCGATCACATAGTCGGCAGCTTTCAGTACATCCAGGTTGTGCTCTACCAGGAAGATCGTATTGCCTTGCTCTACCATGGAATCGAACAGCTCGATAATGTGCCGGATATCTTTCACATGCAGACCGTCGGTCGGCTCGTCCAGTACGTATATTTTGCCCCGGCTGTCGAGGTACGATGCCAGCTTTACACGTTGCAGTTCTCCTCCGGATAATGTAGAAAGGGATTGGTTCAGATGCAGATACCCCAATCCGACCTGCATGAGTGGCAGCAGCTTCTTTTCAATAATAGTCCCGGCAAAGCGGAGGGATGCTTTCCGCACGGTTAAATCCATGGCTTCGGCTATATTGATACCTTCCACTTCATATTGCAAGGCTTCCGGCGAGTAACGTAAACCACCGCATGCTTCACAAACCGTTTCTATCGCATCCATAAAAGCCATATCCGATACGATTACCCCTTTCCCTCCGCAGACAGGGCAACCGCCTTTCCCATTGAAAGAGAATGTGCTTAAGCCGGCGCCACTCTTTTGTGCGAAAATCTTTCGGATGTCATCCGCTACTCCCAGATAGGTAGCAGGCGTCGAACGCAGGCTAATACCGATATTCTTCTGGCTGATATAGATAACCTCTTCCGGGCAGGCTTTACGGAAACATTCCATCAGGGAACTTTTTCCCGATCCGGCAACTCCGGCGATGACGCTCAGAACTCCCATCGGAAGTTTGATGGTCAGGTCTTTCAGGTTATGTTCGTTGGCATGTTCGAGTGTGAACCAGCCTGACGGTTGCCGGAGATTTTGCTTTAACGGTACTTTTTCGGCTATCATCTTTCCGGTCTGTGTGCCGCTTTTCAGCAAACCTTCGTAATCTCCTTCGTACAGGATATTGCCGCCATCCATTCCTGAACCCGGCCCCATGTCGACGATATGATCGGCTATTTGTATCATTTCCTTGTGATGTTCGACAAGAAGAACGGTGTTGCCGTGGTCGCGCAGTTTGCGGACAGATGCTTTCAATAGATGAATGTCGTGGCTATGCAGTCCGACACTCGGTTCGTCCAGGATATAAAGCATGTCGCACAGCGACGAGTTGATGTATTTGGCAATTTTGCACCGTTGCGCTTCCCCGCCCGAGAGAGTTCCCATGCTCCGGTCGAGTGTCAGGTAACCCAGTCCGATCTCTACCAACGCCGCTAGCCGTCCGCTGATAGATTGTTTTACATCGTAGGCGATAGGATCTTGTATGGTGTTTAACCATTCGATAATATCAGGGATGGCCATCCGGGTGACTTCGGCTATATTTTTCCCGTTGATGCGGCAAGACAATACGGTCTGGTTGATGCGCGTCCCTCCGCAATCCGGACAGACTCCCATTGTCAGCATGGGGTCGAGCAGTTTCTGGTGAACCTTACCCTCCTCCGAATTGATAATGCTTCGGTACATACGGACAACGAGCCCCTCATATTTGGCTGTCTTGGGCCAGTTTGCCGGTGCGTTTTTCAGCTTGATACTTGGAGAATACAGGAATAGTTCCAACTCTTCCGGCGAGTAATCTTTTATTTTCTTGTCGAGGTCGAACAGCCCTGTATTGGCATAACGTATCCAGCGCCATTCACCGGGCTTGAATGCTACATAATTGATCACTCCGTCTTCATTCAGCGATTTGTTGAAATCGACCAACTTGTGTATATCCAACTCCCTGATCTCGCCGAGCCCGTCACACCGGGTACATCTGCCCTGCGGATGGTTGAAAGAAAAAGTGTCTGAATAGCCGACAAACGGTTTCCCGACACGTGAGAACAACAATCTCAATAAAGAGTAGGTATCCGTGTAAGTTCCAACGGTAGAACGTGCATTGGGCGCAGGTTTTCGCTGGTCGATTACGATGGCTACCGGCAGATGTTCTATCTTATCCACATGCGGACGTCCGTATTTGGGCAGATACTGCTGGACAAAGCTCGGAAAGGTCTCGTTCAGTTCCCTCCGTGATTTGGCGGCAATCGTATCGAGTACCAACGACGATTTCCCGGAGCCGGAGACTCCAGTGAAAATACTGATCTGTTTCTTCGGGATATTCAGTGAAACATGTTTCAGATTATTTTCGTGTGCACCTTCTATAATAATATATTCTTCTTCAGAACTGTTTATATCATTCGTCATCATCTGTATTCATTCTGTATCGACTCGCAAATATCGGGTGAAAAATCCTCACAACAAAATACTTTTCATATCTTTGACCGGATTCTGGTTTAATAAATTACGAATGGATATCTTTTTAATTGTTATTGGGGCTATTTGCCTGCTGGTCGGATTTGCCGGATGTTTTTTGCCGGTCTTACCGGGACCACCTTTGTCTTATCTGGGACTTCTGTTACTCCACTTTACGGACAAAGTACAGTTTACGGTTACACAACTGGCTGTTTGGGGCGTTTTAGTTGTCGTTGTACAGTTGCTGGATTATATAACTCCGGTACTGGGTTCCAAATATGGCGGCGGCAGTAAATGGGGAAGCTGGGGGTGTGTGATCGGGACGATTGCCGGTATATTTATTTTTCCTCCCTGGGGCATCCTGTTCGGCCCGTTTGCAGGAGCCGTGATCGGCGAATTGTTAGGTGGCAAAAAGTCATTCGAAGCTTTTAAGGCAGGGATAGGTGCATTTGCCGGATTCCTGCTTAGTGTGGTTGCGAAGATATCGCTTTGCGGATATTTCGTCTACTGTTTTATAAAAGCACTGATTGTATAAATAAAGAGAGGTTCATTCAAACCTCTCTTTATTTTTTCTATAATTATTCGGCAGGAGTTCCACCGGAAGAAATGATCTTGCTGCGTTCGATTGACTGCAAAGCCAGATAATTCGCTCCGAAGTTTTCCATGTTTTCAATTTCTGTTTCGAACTGGTCCAGATGGCCTTCTTCTTCGATAACCAAGCCTTCGAAAACTTTCTTGGTGGCAGAGTCTGCATGTTGAGCACATTCGTTTGCCCATGCATTGTAATCGTCTACACTTCCGGTTTCCATCTGAGCTGCTTTTTCAAGCATTGCTTTTACATCGTGAATCTTTTCTACGGGGGCTGAACATTTCATTTCTACTTCACCTTTCAGGAACAGGATACGTTCTGCCAGACGTTCCACATGCATCATTTCTGTGATGGCTGTGCGTTTGAAAAGGCTTGACAACAGGTCGTATCCCATGTCATCCAAGCGAAAATGAAAATACATGTACTGGTTAACAGCTGTCATTTCATCGGCTACTGCTTTATTCAGCAGTTCAATACTTTTCTCTCTTTTAATCATAATGCGTTAATTTAAAATTCGATTATAATAAATTGCCCTTGTTTTAATGGCTGTAAAGTTAATAGATTTATTAATATTATTTAGAAAGGGGGGAAAGAATATTCGTTATCTTTGTATAGACAAAATCAATAAAAAAAGATAGAATGACAAAGATACAGGAATTTCTGGCTGCGTTGCCGGAAGACAAAAAGGCCTTATTCGTTCCGGTGTTCGGTAATGTGGACAAGTTTTATACCGTTGTATATCTCGTTACTCGTAACGAGCATATAACAGATCAGGAAAAACCGGAGCGTTATGAAGACCGCCTGCAGGTGATCCGGCAGGTAAAAAGTAAATTGGAAGCATTGGTTTCTTCTTATGGACTGGCCGGGGAAGAGATTGTAGCCGATATTGCCAGCGACTATTTTGAAGATTATGTAAATTACAAGGAACCGGAGTTCGATATCACGAACGAAGAGTTTATAGGCATCATACAAAGGCTGTAAATTCCGGTATTATAATACTTACTTATATTCTAAACAAATTCAATTATGAGAATCTTAAATCTATGTACATTATCTCTTTTATTGATAACGCCTTGCCTGAATGCCCAGGTGACGGTAGTAAAAGACAGTAAACCTGTTTCACGTATTCTGGTGGAAAAAGGCGGTGAGGTCGATAACGATGCCGCACTTCTTCTACAGGATTTTGTGAAACGGATAAGCGGTGCCACGTTGCCGGTATTCAACGATAAGACTCCCCGCAAAGGTGATATCGTGATCGGTGGAAAAGATGTGTCCGGCTTGACGGAAGACGGATTCCGTCTGCAGACCGATAATGGTATTGTATATATCAGTAGCGGTGGTGATAAAGGTTCCGTTTATGGAGTGGTCACTCTTTTGGAAGACTATCTGGGGGTTGCTTATTATGGAGCAAATGCTTATACGCTGACGGAAAATCCGACCGTCGTGATCCCGGAATTGAACAGGGCCGAGAATCCGGCATTCCGTTACCGCCAAAGCCAATGTTATGCGATACATGAAGATCCGGTTTATAAACAATGGTTTCGTTTCGAAGAACCTTCCGAAGTATTTGCCGGTGGCTTATGGGTGCATACTTTCGACCGGATCCTGCCATCCGATGAATACGGTACATCCCATCCGGAATATTATTCCTTCATTAATGGCGAACGCCGTCCCGGAAAAGCCAGCCAGTGGTGTCTGACCAATCCTGAAGTATTTGAACTGGTATCCTGGAAGGTCGATTCGATCTTTAAGGCCAACCCTGGAAAGAGTATGATCTCTATCAGTCAGAACGACGGTAACTATACGAATTGCAGTTGCCCGGAATGTAAAGCGCTGGACGAGCAGGAGGGAGGCCCTTCCGGCAGCCTGATCCATTTCCTGAATAAGCTGGCTGCCCGTTTTCCGGATAAGGAGTTTTCCACCTTGGCTTATCTGTATACTATGCATCCCCCAAAGCATGTTAAACCTTTGCCGAATGTCAATATTATGCTTTGTGATATCGATTGCGATCGCGAGGTTCCCCTTACCGATAATGCTTCGGGTCGGGATTTTATGAAGGCGATGGAAGGTTGGTCCGCCATCAGTAATAATATATTTGTATGGGATTATGGTATTAATTTTGACAATTACGTATCTCCGTTCCCGAATTTCCCGATCCTGCAAAAAAATATCCAACTGTTCAAGGAGCACCATGCAACCATGCACTTCTCGCAGATCGGAGGATCAAAAGGAGGCGATTTCCCGGAAATGCGTGCCTATATGGTCAGCAAGCTGATGTGGAACCCTTATCAGAATGCCGATTCATTGATGCGTGCGTTTATGGATGGCTATTACGGAGCGGCATCGCCTTATATTTACCAATATGAGAAATTGTTGGAAGGGGGACTGCTTGCCAGCAAACAACGTCTCTGGATATACGACTCTCCGGTTACACATAAAGATGGCATGTTGAATGCCAATTGCCGCAAGCGTTATAACCAATTGTTCGACCAGGCTGAACAGGCTGTGATGGCCGATCCTGTTTTGCTGAAACGTGTACAGATATCCCGTCTGCCTCTGCAATACGCGGAGTTGGAGATCGCGCGGGCCGAAGGCAATCACGATCTGAATGAGATCAAAGCCAAGCTGACCCTGTTTGATGAACGTACCCGCGAATTCGGGATACCGACATTGAATGAACGTAAAAACTCACCTGCCGATTATTGTCGGTTATATGCTGAACGCTATCTGCCCGGTAAAGAAAAGAACCTGGCAAAAGGAGCTAAGGTGATCTGGATACAGGAACCGACGGGTAAATATAAGGCTTTGGGAGAAACAGCTCTGACCGACGAGCTGTTTGGCGGTACAACCTTTGTGGAAAGTTGGGTAGGATGGGAAGGTATGGACGGTGCCTTTATTCTTGATTTGGGGAAGGATACCTTGTTCAGCTCGATAGAAAGCGATTTTCTCCACCAACTGGGACAATGGATATTGCTGCCTGAAAAAGTTACTTATTCAATCTCTTCCGACAACAATACCTGGCAGCCGTTCGGTGAGAAGAACTTGCCGGAAGACCGTTCCGTACAAGTGAAATTTGTCGGTGTGAAATGTGATAAACCTTCACCTGTATCCGGTCGGTATATAAAGGTCGAGATTGTAGGTACTAAAATATGTCCGTCCTGGCATTATGGTGTCGGATATCCGTCCTGGTTCTTCCTGGATGAGGTTACAGTACATTAAGTCAATGTATCTTTTATTAATCTTGGGATGAAACTTTATTGAAATATAGACTTAATATCAATGAAATAACTTTTTTTGTATCAGGTTAGCATGACTATGTGCTGAATAACACCTACTTTTGTGGTTCGCCCGGTGATTAATCCGGGCGGCAAATAAAAGAATAGTTGTTTTTTGGTATATACACTACATTGATGAGTTATTTTATAAAGTTGAGGGATTGGTTTACTTCCCAGAAGCACTTATTGTTTCTGTTTGCATTATTGTTTATCATTCCTAATTGTGTATTGTTTTTTACGGAGCCTTTGCCAATAACGGTGGGGATTGCTTCTTTAATTCTGCCGTATGCCTTTTGGGTGGCTTTGCTTCTGCTGGCGCGTAAACCAGGAATAGTAGTCTGGTGCCTGTTGCCTAAAGTTATTCTGGATGGCGGCCAGCTGGTCCTTCTCCATCTTTTTGGTGAATCGGTCATTGCTGTGGATATGTTTTTGAACCTGACCAGTTCGACAGCCTCTGAAGCCAGCGAGCTACTGGGGAATATCTTTCTGGTCATTATAGGAGTCTTTTTCTTTTATACATTACCCACGCTATTATTGGCTACCTGGTCTATCCGGCTGAAAGAAAAGCTGACCGGTGATTTTCGCAGGAAATGGGCGATAAGGAGCCTCGCCGTTTTCGCATTGGGGATTATTCTGTGCCTGCTTGCTCCGATACAGGGACATAACGTCTCCTTGAAAGATGATTTTTATCCGGGAAATGCACTTTATAACCTTTACTTCGCGATCAATAAAGCGGAGAAGAACAGCAACTACCATATTACTTCGGCCGATTTTACCTTTAATGCCACGAAGCCGGTACAGGCCGACGGCAAGCGGGAGATTTATGTATTGGTAGTGGGCGAAACTTCGCGTGCTATGGAATGGAGTTTATATGGTTACGAGCGCAAAACGACTCCCCGGATGGAGAAGCTGGACGGGTTGGTGCACTTCACCGATGTTGTCACCCAATCTAATAATACACATAAGAGTGTTCCTATTATCCTGTCGGCTGCCAGTGCGGAGGACTATGGCGTTATTTACGACGAAAAAAGTATCGTAACCGCTTTTAAGGAAGCCGGTTTCCATACGGTTGTGATTGCCAATCAGAACCTCAATACTTCGATGATCGGTGCATTCTACCGCGAAGCCGATACCTTTATCGATATGAGCCAGTTCAAGACAGGATCTTCCTATCTGACATCTTTGCATGATGGCGCACTGCTTCCTTACCTGCAAAAAGAGTTGGATAAAACGGACGGTAATCTTTTCTTTGTGATCCATACATACGGGTCGCACTTCAATTATCATGAACGTTACCCGAAGGAATTTGCATTCTATACACCCGATAAGGCGGAGGGAATCCGTGCCGCTTACAAGACGCAGTTACGTAATGCATACGATAATTCGATCCATTATACCGACTATGTCCTGGGAGAGATCACCGATATGCTTGCTAAAACGAATGCCTGTGTGTCGATGCTTTACCTGAGTGATCACGGCGAAGATATTTTTGACGACAGCCGGGCCCGTTACTTGCATGCATCGCCCATTCCGACCTATTATCAGTTGCATATACCTTATATAATATGGTTTTCGGAAGCGTATCGTGCCGCCTACCCGGAGAAGTATCAAATAGCTATGTCCCATAGTACTTTACCTGTCAGCACGAACAGCGTGTTCCATACAGTGCTCGATATTGCCGGAGTGTGCACTCCGGTAGCCGATTCGACACTGGCTGTGTCGAATGCCGCCTTTACGGTCCGCGACCGCATGTACCTTGGAGATCATGACGATCCGGTTCCTTTCTGGAAGATCGGATTAAAGAATGCCGACTTTGTTATGTTGGATAAATGGGGTATTGTTTACGATAAAGATTGATATTCCGTTACAAACATTTATCTTTGTTCCGTGGCTGAACAAAGTGGACATATAACTCTCAAAGTGATCATAGGATATCTGCTATTGGTAACAATTGCAGTATGTTCGGTTATCTATATCTATCAGATCGTGGAACAGGTGGCAGGTGAAGAAGAACCTGACAGCAAAGCCCGTCAGAAAGTTTATCTTGTGACGAATACTTTATCTCTTCTTTACGAAAGCGAAGCGATGGGGCAACTTATTGGCATGCCTCAAAATGATGTAGCCCACTTTAACAGAACTCTGAATAAGGCGCATCGCAACATGGATTCTTTACGGGTACTGATTACAGATTCCGTCCAGTTGCTGAAGATCGACACGATCGATATGCTACTCAGGCGGAAACGACTGAATACAAAACGCTTGCTCGAAACATGGAAAGAAACTAATGTAGAACATTTGTATACGGTCAATATAGAAAAGGTCATAGCTGAACAGGATACGATTATCGAACAGAAGGAGATCAAAGAACATGTCGTTATCAAGCAGGATACAGTTTTATCTCCTAAGAAAACCAAAGGTTTTTTCCGTCGTCTGGCCGATGCTTTTTCACCGGGTAAGGCAGACACCAGTATTATTGTCAATACCACCCGCCAGGTCGTGACCGATACTTTGGTAACGGCCTACAATCCTTCCGATACAATTGTAAGTGTCCTGAAAAGCTTGCAGGACAGTGTAGCCGGACAACGTAAGTTGCTGGTTGAACAGTTGCTCGACCGTGCGGCTAACCTACGTTATAATAATAGTGTCATAACCAGCAAAATCAACCAGATTCTGCGTGATATAGAAGAAGAGGAAGTGAATGTATCGATTGAGCGTATGCAGAACAAACAGGAACTGCTGCGTGATACATCCAGATCGATTGCCGGTATTGCCATTGTTGCGGTTGTTGTACTGATCATCTTCATATTCATGATCACGCGGGATATATCGAAAAGTAAGTACTACCGGATGCAGTTGGAAAAGGCCAAGCAATATGCGGAGGACCTGCTCCACAGCCGGGAGAAGATGATGCTGACGATCAGTCATGATATCCGTGCCCCGCTCTCGTCTATCATCGGTTATATAGACCTGTTGATGAGAAGGCATCCCGACGAAAGGCAGCAATATTATCTGGAAAACATGTCCGGATCGGCTGGGCATATCCTTTCTCTGGTGAACGACTTATTGGATTTCCATCGTCTTGAATCCGGACAGATGGAGATACAGCAGATACCATTTAGCGTGTCGACTTTGTTCAATGAGATCTATACCAGTTTCCGCCCGATAGCCGAAGCGAAGTCGCTGGAATTTGTCCTGAACCTGAAAGAGGAGGGTAGCGATAAGTTGTATGTCAGCGATCCTATCCGTATTCGCCAGGTGGTAGGCAACCTGCTGTCGAATGCCATCAAGTTTACCCGCGAAGGAAGGGTTGTGATGGTTGTCTCCGTCAATGTCCTTATCGGCAACAGCGCGCAGTTGAATGTGATTGTGAGCGATTCCGGTCCCGGTATCCCGGAGGAAGAGCAGGAGCGTATTTTTGGTGAATTTACCCGTCTCTCCGTAAGCGAAAAGGCGGAAGGGTTCGGTCTGGGGTTATCCATCACCCGAAAGATGACAGTCTTGATGGGTGGTTCTCTTTCGCTAAAGAGCATTGTCGGCAAAGGGTGTGATTTTACGATCGAGCTTCCGATGACCGTGGCAGATGTGCAGGTGCTTCCTGCTGCCGAAGAATCGGTAGCCAAACCTGTAACACCCGTATTTTCCGGACGCGATATTTACTGCCTGCTGGTGGACGACGACCCGTTGCAACTGGCCCTTACAGAAGAATATTTGCGCCAGAACCATGTGGAAGTGATAAGCTGTACCGATCCGTTTGCCGTAACCGGTTTATTGGAGAAAAATACGTTCGATGTTATTATTACGGATATACAGATGCCCGGAATGGATGGTTTCCAACTGCTTGCGCAGATACGTTCTTCCTATATGCAGGGGATGGATAAGATCCCGGTAATCGCCCTTTCTGCCAGTGTGGAAAATGAGCACGATCATTATCTGGAATCTGGTTTTACAGGCTTTTTGAACAAACCTTTTACGGCTCGCCAGCTGATTACGTTATTGAATAAGTTGCTTTCGACAAAAATAGAAGTGACGACAGAGTTTAAATTCGATTCGCTTACAGCGTTTGCCGGCGAAGACAAGGATGCGTCCAATTCCATATTATCTACTTTCATCTATGAGACAGGAAAGAGCAATGATTTGTTGGAAGCCAGTTTGAATGAAGGCAACCGGGAGCAATCGGCAAGACTTTCCCATAAAATGGTCCCGTTGTTTACCATGTTGGGAGCAACCTCCCTGGTCGAAAAGCTAAGATCGATAGAAAAAAATGCACAGTCCATGGCGGAGGAAGAGTGGAGAAACCAGCTTTCCGAAGTAATCGCCGAAATAAAAAATATCATAGCCCAGGCTACCAGCCTGATACAGACCTTCCCCCTGTGTCAAAACGGGGTATGAAATTGTGGATTTTTTCTACAATTGTGTCCTCTTTTCTACAACTATATTGTTTTAATATTCCTGTTTGTTAGAACATTTTATCTTCCTTTTCTGTTAAGTTATAAGAGTTTATGAAATCAACGAAGCTCTTTTGCAGACTTTGGCATGAATTTCGTACTCCTATTATCAGAATCGTAAGTGGACGTTTCTACATTTAAACCGTTTAAAGCAAAAAAGATTATTTCTGAGTATTCTATTAAGTCTGCAAAACAAAAAAAGCATCTGTTGGGGGTGCTTTTTTTGTTTGGTGTAAGTTTGTTTGCTAAATTTGCGCTCATTAATAAAAAAAGACCAATAGAATACCATGGAGGATGAAATGCCACTCAAGCCGGCACGCATTGAAGTAGTCGACGCACTACGAGGTTTTGCCGTTATGGCAATTATGTTTTTACATAATATCGAACATTTTAATTTCTACGAATTCCCGGAAGCTACTTCCGAGTTCATGAAGTCGCTAAACACGAATGTCTGGGATACGCTGTTTTTCCTTTTCAGCGGAAAAGCGTATGCGATCTTTTCCCTCTTATTCGGTTTTAGCTTTTTCATTCAATATAACAACCAGGCCAAAAAAGGAAAAGACTTCCGCTTGCGTTTCCTGTGGCGATTGTTCCTGCTTTTCCTGATCGGCTGTTTCAACGGTGCATTTTTCCCCGGAGATATCCTTGTCTTGTATGCTATAGTAGGTGTTGTTCTTATCCCGGTCTGCCGGTGGAGCGACAAGGTTGTATTGATAACGGCTATTATATTGATGCTTCAGCCTGTAGAGTGGGCAAAGTTTTTCTATGCGATGAATAATCCGGAGTATGTGGCTACGCCGGGGCAATGGCTGGTACATCATAAAAATATGTATCCCTTTCTGAGCCAGCCCGATTTCTGGGCAATGGTGAAGTCGAATCTGTGGGATGGGCAGCTTTTCAGCCTGTTGTGGGGATGGAGCCATGGCCGTTTCTTCCAGACAGCTTCCCTTTTCCTTATAGGTATGTTGATCGGGCGTCGCCGGCTGTTTGTCCATTTATCGGAGAACCGTAAATTCTGGCTTCGTACGTTGCTGATCGGATTTGTTTGTTTTATTCCTCTTTATTATCTGACGGCTGCTTTACCGGAACTGTTAACAAATAAGAGTATGTTGTCTCCAATGAATACGATCGTTTCCTCTTTCCGTAATTTCTCATTCATGTGTGTACTGGTCGCCCTCTTTGTCTTCCTGTGGCAACAGGTATCCGGTCATAAAGTATTATCTATTCTGGTACCTTATGGAAAGATGAGTCTGACTAACTATTTGAGCCAGTCTGTTATAGGGACATTTATCTATTTCGGCTATGGCCTGTCGCTGTACAATGTGTTGGGAGTCGCAGCTAGTTTCGGAGTCGGCATCTTGCTGTTTGTCCTTCAACTGGGATTTTGTCATTGGTGGTTAAAGAATCATAAACAGGGGCCGTTCGAAGGGGCCTGGCGTAAAGCGACCTGGATTTGTTCCTGATTTATACTTAAAATATATATCTTTGCCTACGGTTTAAATATAATTTAAGTATGCCATCAGTTCTTATAGTTGAAGATGATATAACTTTTTCTTTGATGCTCACGACCTGGTTAGGGAAGAAAGGCTTTGAGGTTAAGGCATTAAGCTCGGTTTCGGAGGCAAAGCGCCAGATTGAGAGTGCCAGCTACGACCTGATCTTGTCGGATCTGCGTTTGCCGGACGGTGATGGGATCGACTTATTGAAATGGGTAAAGGAAAAATACAACTCTTTACCTCTGATCATGATGACGAGCTATGCGGAGATACAGACCGCTGTGCAGGCCATCAAATTGGGGGCATCCGATTATATAGCCAAGCCGCTGAATCCGGAAGAGTTGCTGGGTAAGATCCGTGAGGTAGTAAAAGCACCTGCGGCGGAACATCCGGTTGCAAAAAAATCATCGGAAGGAAACACTTATATTGAGGGACAGAGCCTTGCTGCCCGTCAGTTGTTCGATCATGTCCGTCTGGTAGCTCCGACGGATATGTCCGTACTAATCACCGGGGCGAGCGGAACAGGTAAAGAATATATAGCCCGCCGTATTCACGAATTAAGTAACCGTAGTAAAGCTTCGTTTATCGCTGTCGATTGCGGGGCGATCCCTAAAGATCTGGCGGCTTCAGAGTTTTTCGGTCATGTGAAGGGATCATTTACCGGCGCAATAGATAATAAGACCGGTGCTTTTGTTGCTGCTCATGGAGGAACGATCTTCCTGGATGAAATCGGTAACCTGACCTATGAGGTGCAGGTGCAGTTACTTCGTGCCTTGCAGGAGCGTAAGGTCAAACCGATCGGTAGTAATGAGGAGATCGCCATTAACGTCCGGTTGATTTCGGCCACGAACGAAAATCTTCGTACTGCTATTGAAAAAGGAGATTTCCGGGAAGACCTCTATCATCGTATCAATGAGTTTACCATCCGTATTCCGGATCTGAAAGAGCGGAAAGAAGATTTGTTGCTTTTTGCTAATAATTTCCTCGATCAGGCGAATGCGGAACTTCAGAAAGACATTATCGGTTTCGACGGCGAGACGATCCGTCTCTTCCAGTCGTATTCATGGCCGGGTAACCTGCGCCAGATGAAAAACGTCATCAAGTATGCGACCCTTTTGGCTACCGGCCGGTATATCACCCGCCGCGAACTTCCCGAAGAGTTGACGGAAGCTCCGGAGAGGGACACCCGTATCCTTCTGAAGGACGAAACCCACGAATGTGAATTGATCAAACGAGCCCTTCAGGAATCCAACAACAACAAAACCCGCGCCGCCCAACTGTTGGGCATAGACCGGAAGACGCTTTATAATAAGTTGAAGTTGTATAATTTGGATTAATTATACATCAGCACATACCCATTCAGATAGGTAGCGAATAGTAGCCATATTACATAGGGGATGAATAAAAGAGAGCTTACCTTGTTTACGGGGTAACTCTTTAGGGTGTAGTTGATAACGAATATATCGAGCAATAGGATGTTGATGAATCCGATAAGCGGATTCTGGAAATAGAAGAAGCCGATGCTCCATGTAAAGTTGAAGAACAACTGCATGATGAATACTTTCACAAAGAATCGCTTTTGTTCTATTGCTGAATTAATGATCAGTCCGATCGAGATGCCCATACATAAATAAATGATACTCCAGGCTATTGGAAAGACGATATTAGGAGGGGTGAGTGCCGGCTTGATTAAAGTCGGATACCAGTTCTTTATTGCGTCAGCCTGAAAGTAGCTGGCAGTAAGCCCTATAAAGAAACAAACCAGAATAGGGATAATGATGGATAATACTTTTCTCATGATCATTTGCTTTTCTTATTGTATAACAAAGTGCGAAACCTCTTTGTTGTCGGAAAACATCTGGAAGGTTAAAGTAGAAAACAATCCTCCTGAAATAACTTTAACAGGCAGATATGAAGTTGTATCTGACAGAGGAAGTTCCGTTTTGTCTACTTTTCTTTTCTATTTGTTCCCTACGTTTTTTCAATCAGTTATCTTCTTATAAGAAAGGATTCACCGGAAGTTCGTAATATTGCAGTAGAATAAATTAAATGGAAACAGAATGAATAACCTTGAACGATCCAGGCATAGAAAGCCTGTTCTGAGTACTCTGATCTTGTTGCTTTGTATTGTAACGATGAGTGCCCAAACGACTAAGCTACACCAGGTAGCAACAAATAATTGTGGTGTGGACGGTAAACAGCCGTTTTTGGTAAAAGGCGATAACTATACGATGCCTGACGGGATAGACGGAAGCGTAGCGGCAAAGACCTGCAATTTCGGTGGAACCGTTGTCTATGCTTTCGACCGGATGGATATACAGGCGGATTATCAACTGGAAGTCGTTTATCTGGCTGACAGCGAACGCCGTCAACGGATCGTTGCCGATGGAAATGAGGTACAGGCTCCTGTTACCCTTGAAGCCGGAAAGGAACAACGTTATAAGATCGACCTGCCGAAGAAAGCATTTGCCTACGGTCAGCTGGTACTGATATTCGATGTATTGAAAGGGCCGAATGCTATTGTGTCGGAGTTGAACCTCTATTCTTCAAACCCGAAGAAACCGATCCCGTTCGAAGGTGAACAGAAAAAAGCTTTGGTAAATACCCAAACGTATGAAATAGACATGAATGTGAATGCGGAAGAGCATCTGCCTGTATATACTGCGATACCTTATAGTGTCCCGGGCGTGTATAATCCGGTACTTTCACTGAACGGTTCCTGGCTGTTCAACCCGGCCCCGAAGGAAGACTTTTATACCCGTAAGGCGGATGAAGACTGGAAGTCGATCGTGGTTCCCGGACAATGGTCGATGCAGGGTTTTGAAGTGGATTCTGCCGGCTTTGGCGGTTATCAGACAACGTTTACGTTGCCTGCAGACTGGAGTGGCAAACAGGTGAAACTGCGTTTCGACGGTGTATCTAGCGAATGCGTGGTCTGGTTAAATGGAAAAGAGATAGGAACTCATATGGGAGGTATGACTGCGTTTGAACTGGATGCGACCGCCGCTTTGCAACAGGGCGAAAACAGATTAGCACTGAAAGTCCGTAGCGAATCGCTGGCCGATATGCTGGGTAGCCTGACGCAGTATGCCGCTCACCAGATCGGAGGGATAACCCGCAAGGTCACTCTTTTTGCCGTACCCGATATACATATTTCCGATCTGCGTATCGTGACCGACCTCGACGATCAGTATAAAGACGCAGAGTTAAAAGTTTACCTGGCCGTTACAAATGCCGGAAAGAAAACCGGTAAGGATGTGGCTGCACGCTTGTCTATCACCGGACTGCCCGTCGTACTGGATCAGGTAATTCCGCAACTGGCCCCGGGCGAAACCTGGACGGGTTGGCTGACAGGGAAGGTTAGTGACCCGCGGAAATGGGATAACGAACATCCTAATTTGTATACGATGAAAGTGGAACTGGGTTCTGCCGATGCTACAACGGAACAGATTGAGAAACGTTTTGGCTTCCGCGAAGTGGAAGTAAAAGGCAACCTGTTGCTCGTCAACGGAAAGGCTGTTAAACTGAGAGGTGTCTGCCACCACGAAGCCCATCCGCTGACCGGACGTGTACTGACCCCTGAGCTGGAACAGAAAGACGTGGAACTCTATCGCGCTGCAAACTGCAACTTTATCCGCACCTCGCATTATCCTCCCTGTGAAGAACTGTTGGAGTATTGTGACGAACTGGGAATGTTTGTCGAGGTGGAAGCTCCCGTTTGCTGGATAGGCCATCACGCCAATGAAACCTGGAAAGGACTCGATTATCAGGATAGTAAATATTATCCGTATGTATTGCAGTCGAATATGGAAACGATCCAGTTTTATCGCAATCATCCGTCTATTCTTTTCTGGTCGATGGCAAACGAATCTTACTGGAACAAGGAATTCGCACAGGTGGAAGTCTATGTAAAAAAGGCCGATCCCACTCGTCCGCATACTTTTCACGATCAGGCATACGGTGGTTTCAACAACCAGGGAAGCACGGCACCGATAGCGAATATCCATTATCCGGGCCCCAACGGTTATAAAGTCGCTGCCAAAAGCGAACGTCCGATGGTGTATGGCGAATATTGTCACTTGAATGTATATAACCGAAGTGAATTGGTGACAGACCCCGGTATACGTAGCGACTGGGCATTGGCATTGTCGCCGACATGGGATAATATGTATAAGACCCCTGGTGTATTGGGAGGTTCTATCTGGTCGGGCATCGATGATATATTCCAGTTACCGAATGGGGATGCCGTAGGATACGGCCCTTGGGGACCGATCGACGGCTGGCGTCGCCCGAAACCTGAATATTATGATATGAAGAAGATATACAGCCCGATCCGCGTGCATACGGAAAAACTATCTCCGGCCCGTGAACTGATTGTCGATTTGGAAAACCGGTATACTTATACCGATTTCAACGAGTTGAAGATCAACTGGAAGTATGGTGAGGAACAAGGTGTATCCTTTGCTTCGATCGCTCCCGGACAGTTGGGACGGATACAAATTCCGATAGAAACCCCGGATAAGGCAAACGAACTTTATCTGTCGTTTACAGACCCGCGTGGTTTCATAGCCGACGAATATATTATTCCGGTAGGTAAGCAGGTGCAAAACGAGTTACCCGAATTATTGCCGGTAGCCACTCAGTTGAAGAAAAGAGCCGATAAATATTATATTACCGGTAAGAACTTTACCTGTGAGGTGAGCCGTACAACCGGACAGGTCCTTTCTTTAAAACGCGGCAAACAGGAAATACTGAACGGTGGTCCGTGGTTAATGGCTCTGCCATTGAATGGTGGCGGTTGTTATCCGAATCATAATGCCAATACTCCTTTGTTTAACGATATTTGTACGGAATGGAATGTTGTTGAAATTGATGCGAAAAAAGTAGCTGATGATGTCGTTATTTCCGTAAAAGGCAGCTATAAAGAATTTGAAGGTAGCTATACCCTGCATATAAATGCAAGTGGGGAGCTTGCCGTAACGTATTCGTTCAATGCGTTGGCAGACGTCAATCCCCGCCAATGGGGGCTGGTTTTTGAGGCTCCTATTTCTTTTAATAAGACTTTCTGGCGGCGCGATGGGTTGTGGAGTGTATATCCGGAAGACCATATCAGTCGTCCGGTGGGAGAGGCCGACTTGTTTTATTCAGGCCTGCCGTCGCATATCGATCCGAGAGTAGAACCGGCCTGGTCGTGGAGTATGGATTATAATGAGCTGGGAAGTAACGATTTCCGTTCTACCCGCCGGAATATATGGTATGCCGGCCTTGTCTCCCCGGATGGAAATAAGGTGACTACTATTTCCAACGGACAGCAACACTGGCGTTCATGGTTAGAAAAAGACCGTATCCGTTTCCTTATTGCCGATTTTGTAACCGCCGGTAACGAAATGTTTCTGGACAGTTATTATGCCCCTTTCAGGAAACCCTTGAAAACGGGAGATAGGATTGAAGGAACGATAAGACTGCATGTGGAGTGATTATGCTGAATTCAACTTGCAAATGCAACAGAATTCTGATTAATAATTTGTTTAAATTTTTCGTTTGGCGTGAGGTATC
>NZ_JADNBB010000020.1 GCF_015550595.1 Parabacteroides goldsteinii | reverse complement strand
ACAAAACACCGCAGTATATGCACCATCAGAGGCAAATTAAAATTAAAAGTTATAAAAACAAACAGTTCAGCAAGGCTAGCCTTGCTGAACTGTTCTGAATGTTTTATTTTTGTCCAATAACTGTAACGGTTATTTAGGACTAGTCACCCCTCAAACGAACAGAAAATGAAAATAGTTATCGCCGTCGATTCTTTTAAAGGATGCCTCCCCTCCTCCTCTATCGCAGAGGCGGTAGAAGAAGGGATACTGAATGTTCTGCCCGGATGTGAAGTAATCAAAGTACCCATAGCCGATGGTGGCGAAGGAACCGTAGAAGCACTGGTGGATGCCACCCGGGGTAAAATAATAACCCTACCGGTACACAACCCTTTGATGCAACCGATCCGTGCCAGTTATGGTATGACAGGAGACGGACAGACGGCAATCATCGAAATGTCGGCTGCCAGCGGGCTCACCCTGATCCCTCCGAAACCGGGAAACGTCATGCATACAACGACCTACGGAACAGGCGAAATGATAGCCGATGCGATCAAACGAGGCGGCCGTAACTTCATTATCGGCGTAGGCGGCAGTGCCACAAACGATGCCGGGACAGGTATGATGCAAGCATTGGGAGTTCGATTTACCGATGAAACCGGAAATGAAGTGGAAAAAGGAGGAAAAAGTCTTTCTGCCATCCGGTCGATAGATACACGATATCAACTGGCTGAATTGCAAGATTGTACCTTCCACATAGCGACCGATGTAACCAGTCCCTTTTACGGCCCGCAGGGGGCTGCCCATATATTCGGTCCGCAAAAAGGAGGCAATGAAGAACAAATAGAGATACTGGACAAAGGCATGAAACATCTGGCCGGTCTTATTCTCGAAACGACCGGGATAGATATCGGTCGCCTGCCCGGAGCAGGAGCCGGCGGTGGCATGGGAGGCGGATGCGTGGCTTTTCTGCAAGCCAATATATCTCCCGGCATCGAACTGATTATGAACCATATCCATTTCGATGAGATTATCCGTGGAGCGGACCTGGTGATCACCGGCGAAGGAAAGATAGACCGGCAAACCTTATTCGGTAAAGTCCCCGTCGGTATTGCCCATACAGCCGCCTCACAGCATATCCCCGTGATCGCTATCACCGGACAACTGGATATTACGGCAGACAAGGAATTACGGGAAGCCGGCCTGTCCGCCATCTTTCCTATACATCCGGCTCCCATTTCTCTGGAAAAGGCGATGCAACCCGACTACGCATACCGTAACATCCGCCGAACTATCGAACAGATCTGTTACACACTTACTTCTTTTGTCAAAAAGCAATAAAAAGCATCCCTTAGCAGCATAAAGTCAGATTTTTCCGTACATTGCAGCATAATAACTATTAAAGACTAACATTATGATCATCGGAATTCCCAAAGAAATCAAAAACAATGAGAACCGGGTAGCACTTACGCCTGCCGGAGCTAAAGAGTTGGTAAAAAAAGGGCACACCGTTTATGTACAGCATACAGCGGGTGAAAACAGTGGCTTTCCTGATGCGGCCTATGAGCAGGCAGGAGCGCAGATCCTCCCGTCTATCAACGACGTCTATCAGATTGCTGAAATGATCGTAAAGGTAAAGGAGCCGATTGCCGTAGAATACCCATTGGTACGAAAGGGACAACTGGTCTTTACTTATTTCCATTTTGCCTCGGACGAAAAACTGACACTCGCCATGATGGACAGCGGTTCGATCTGCCTGGCCTACGAAACTGTAGAAAATCCGGATGCAACGTTGCCGTTGCTTATCCCCATGAGTGAAGTGGCCGGACGTATGTCGATACAGGAAGGCGCCCGTTTCCTTGAAAAACCCCAGGGAGGAAAAGGTGTCCTTTTAGGAGGTGTTCCCGGAGTGAAACCTGCACGCGTACTGGTACTGGGTGGTGGCATAGTGGGCTACAACGCAGCATTGATGGCTGCCGGAATGGGTGCGGATGTCACGATAGCGGATATTTCCCTCCCCCGCCTGCGTTACCTGGACGAAGTGATGCCGGCCAATGTTAAGACACTCTATTCTTCCACACATAATATAGAAACGGAGCTTCCGGTCACCGACCTGGTGGTTGGTGCCGTATTGATTCCGGGAGCCAAAGCTCCCCATCTGGTCACCAAAGATATGTTGAAACTGATGAAGCCGGGCAGTGTACTGGCAGATGTAGCGATCGACCAGGGCGGTTGCTTCGAGACTTCGCACCCGACTACGCATGCCGATCCGGTTTACACTGTCGACAACATCGTTCATTATTGTGTGGCCAACATCCCGGGAGCTGTTCCGCAGACTTCCACCCTGGCACTTACGAATGCCACGTTGCCCTATGTCCTGAAACTGGCGGACAAAGGGTGGAAGGCAGCCTGTAAAGAAGATAAAAGCCTGTTCCTCGGATTAAATATTGTCGAAGGTCAAATCGTCTATCCGGCTGTTGCCGAAGCTTTCGGATTACCTTGCTATCCGGCTGTATTATAGTAAAACAAATAGGCAGATTATACGAAATCCTTCACTTACAAGGCTCGTATAATCTGTGTTTTCTTCCCAAACGAAAGATTTCTCTTTCCCTTATAATTCAAAAAAAATGTAAAATTCCTTTGATACTTATATCATGGTTATTAACTTAGCGCATCTTATAATTAAATTTAAATCGTTTAACAACCATGAAGAAAATTGTTTTGTTATTGGCTTTTTGCCTAAGTATTGGAAATTTATTTGCTCAAGACGCTGATAAACTGCGTGATGAAGGTGATGCAGCTTTAAAAGCGAAAAACTATGCAGAAGCTTTTACAAAGTACGACGCGTTCCTGAAACAAACGAACAACGAAGATGCCGACCGCGTTTTCAATTGCGGTTTTGCGGCTTTCCAGGCCAAGAAATATGAAGATGCCGTAAAATATTACGACCTGGCTATCCAAAAGAATAAAAACGTTGATGATGCCTATACAGGTAAAGCGATGTCATTACGTAACCTGAACAAACCGGCTGAATTTACTGCAACAGTAGAAGCTGGTCTGAAAGTAAAACCGGGTGACGAAAATCTGGAAAAATTACTTTATGGATATTGCATGAAGCAAGCACAGGCAGCACAGAAAGCCGGAAAGATTGCCGATGCAGAAGAACTATTTAAAGACGTTTTGATCGTCAGCAATGCAAAATATAAAGGAAATGCTCTTTATAGCTTAGGAGCTATGTACTACAACGAAGGAGCAAAGATCCTGGCAGCAGCTACCGATCCTGCTAAATACGAAGCAGAAAAGGACAAAGCAGACGTACAGATGAAAAAGGCTAAAGAATATCTGGAACAAGCATTAGCAGTCAATGCAGCCGATGCTAATTCAAAGAAAATCCTTGATTCTATCAACGAAACGTTGGCTAAATAAGTTACTATCAGTTTCCATAAATAAAAAACTCCCGGCATCAATAGGATGCCGGGAGTTTTTTTATATTTTGAATATTACTTACTTGAAGATGAGGCGGAATATATCGTTACCATTTGCATAGATAAGCAAAGCGAACAATAGGAACATACCTGTAATCTGTGCATATTCCAGGAACTTGTCGCTCGGCTTACGACGGGCAATCACTTCATAGAGCAGGAACATCACATGACCGCCATCCAAGGCCGGAATAGGCAATATATTCATAAAGGCAAGGATGATTGAAAGGAATGCCGTACGTTGCCAGAACACTTTCCAATCCCAGGTGGCAGGGAACATACCGCCGATCGTACCGAAACCACCTAAACTGGAGGCTCCTTCCTTTGTAAAGACATACTTCATATCATTTACATATCCTTTCAGAGTATTCACTCCTAAACGGATACCGGCCGGGAACGATTCGAAGAAACCATATTTAATAGTCTGTGTCTGATAGAAATCCAACGGAGTCTTGGCATAGATGCCCAATTTTCCCTCTGCATTCGTATGAACCGGTAAAGACATTTCCTGACCGTTACGATAGAAACCAACTTCTATTTCTTTATCTTTATTATCAGCCAATAACTTTGATGCATCATAATAAGTGGGTGTAATCACCCCGTTGATCGAAACGATACTGTCGTTAGGTTGCAAACCGGCATCCCGGGCCGGCGAATTACCATCGGGAAGTTCTCTTACCACCATCGGTATCGGGAAGTTGTTTGCATCTACAAAACCGTCTTTGTTACGCATCATACGCTGCATCATATCGCCCGGCATCGGTATTACAGTCTCTACGCCATCACGCAAAACCGTTACATTTTGTGCCTCTACAACCTTGCGTAAAGAAAATTCATCCAGGCGCTCCAACGGTTGGGCGTCGGCATACAAAAGAACGTCTCCATCCTGAAAACCGACCTCTTTCATCGTTTCGCTGTAAAACATTCCGTGTGTTATATTCTTCAGCGGCAGATACGTCTCACCCCAGGTGTAAAGCACCATCGAATAGATAAACAATGCCAACAGGAAGTTGAATAAAACACCCGCAGTCATGATCATCAAACGCTGACCGGCAGGCTTGGAACGAAATTCATACGGTTTGGCAGGCTGAGCCATCTGCTCTTTATCCATGCTCTCATCGATCATTCCGGAAATCTTGCAATAACCACCCAACGGCAACCAGCCGATACCATATTCCGTTTCGCTATTCTTCGGTTTAAATCTGAAGAGTGCAAACCACGCATCAAAGAAAAGGTAGAACTTCTCTACCCGGACCTTAAACATACGGGCAAAGATAAAATGCCCGAATTCATGGACAAGGACCAATATCGATAAGCTCAGGATGAGCTGTAACGCCTTAATTAAAAATGTCTCCATCTATTGTTTGTCTGTATTAATTTATTTCTTATTACTCATACTGATCATTCCGGCTCCTACCGGCTGAGGCTTTCCTTCATCGATGTAGCTATCCGGCGAGCTTCGGTATCGGTCGCTACATAGTCTTCGTACGTAGGAACTTTAATATAAGATACTTTTTCCATTGTCTTTTCAATGATCTCGCTCATCTGCAAGAAGCCAATTTCATCCCGTAGAAAAGCGGCTACGACAATCTCATTGGCTGCATTCAGGATACAAGGCATATTTCCCCCTGTGCGGATCGCTTCGAAAGCAAAAGCCAGGTTACGGAAACGTGTCATGTCAGGCTCTTCGAACGTAAGCGTGGAATATTGATTGAAATCCAGGCGGGGTGCTTTACTCGTCAACCGTTTCGGATAAGAGAAGGCATAACTGATAGGTAACTTCATATCGGGAATACCCAACTGAGCCATGACGGCTCCATCTTCAAACTGTACCATCGAATGGATAATCGACTGGGGATGTACCACCACTTGTATCTGTTCGGGAGTCACCCCAAACAACCATTTGGCTTCAATCATCTCAAACCCTTTATTCATCATAGAGGCGGAGTCGATCGTCACCTTTGCTCCCATATTCCAGTTGGGATGTCTCAGAGCCTGTGCCTTAGTTACTACAGCCAGTTCCTCGATCGTTTTCGTACGGAACGGACCGCCCGATGCGGTAAGCAATATTTTCTCGACCTGATTTTCCCACTCTCCTGCTAAACACTGGAAAATAGCCGAATGTTCGGAGTCGACAGGCAAAATCGGTACTTTATATTCTGTGGCCAGCGAAGTGATCAACTCACCTGCCACCACCAATGTTTCTTTGTTGGCCAACGCAATCGCTTTACCTGCCTTTATGGCAGCAATGGTCGGTTTCAGGCCGGAATATCCGACCATGGCCGTCAATACCATGTCGATCGGTTCCGACTGAACCACCTGTGCAATAGCATCCGAACCGGCCCATACCTTGATAGGCAGGTCTTCGAGCGCCTCCTTCAATTCGGGGTATTTCTGTTCGTTGGCAATGACTACCACCTCGGGCATATATTTACGTGCCTGATTAATCAGCAAATCTACCTGGTTATTGGCTGTCAAAGCGTAAACGTCAAACAAGTCGGCATGTTCGCTGACCACCTCCAACGCTTGCGTTCCGATAGAACCGGTAGAACCTAATATGGCTAAACTTCTTTTCATGGATACTTAAAAAGCTATATATTCTTCAGGATTGACCGGGTTACCTTTATACCACAACTCGAAATGAAGATGCGGACCAGTAGACAATTTCCCCGTATTACCGACTAAAGCGACTGCTTCACCGGCAACCACATGGTCGCCAATCTCCTTCAGTAATAATTCATTATGTTTATAAACGGATAGGAAACCGTTTTTATGTTGTAATTGGATCACATTTCCGAAATTCGGATCAAACCCGGTGAAAACCACCGTCCCGTCCAATGTTGCCAGAACACTTTCTTTCGGAGCTGCCACCAGATCCACACCAAAATGGCGGGCGTCTGCTTCATAATGCGAAGATACTACACCGTTGACCGGCTTATAGAAAAAAACCCCGTCAGTAGGAACCGGATTGGGGTTCAAGACCGTCAGGTTATATTTTTCCTCTTCTTCGAAGTTCTTTACAAATTTCTCTTCCGATTTGGTACGGGGAATTTCATAGTTAGCATCCACATGAGCCAACGAGTCTATCTGACGGATGGAGTCGAGCTCGATCGTTCCCGACAGGATACCGGCTACGTTTTCCAGATAAAGGGACTGGATAGAGATCATCCGCTCCAGCGAATCGGCCCGCAAAGCATTCTGCATAATCTCCTTACGTATTTCCACATCCAGATAACCCGGCAGGTAGTTACGTATCGGTGTCTTGATAATGATCAATGCAGTTACGGCAATCAGGAAGAAAGCAAACAAGGCAAGCGTAAGGAAAGCTGTTAACTGCGACAAACGGAAAGACCATACTTCTTCGAGCGTCGTTTCGTTGAAAAAAGACAGCTTGTATTTAAACCGGATCCGGTGCCAGAATGATTTCTTGTTATTCTTTCGTTGTTTTCGTGCCATGTTTTTACGTTATAAATCAAGCAAACCTTCGGGCACGGAAACCTGAAGCGTTTTGTTATCATGATCTGCCGAGGCAATCAGCTCTTCCGCGGCCGGGAGGAGCAATTCTTCTCCGTTATGGTCGATCTGTAAAAGAACATTGATCGTCGTTTCGTCTACATCGGTTATTTTACCGAGCTCGCCGTGATGTTCGTCGATAACGGTGTAACCGATGAAGCTGTCCCACGTCATATCGCCTACCAGATCATCCTCGTCGACTGCATCCAGCAAAAAGAATGCTTCGCGGTTCGTAAACTCGCGGGCAACTTTCTCGTCATTCACATTTTCCAGCTTCAACAGGATAACCGTATCGGTCTTATAACGGTATTCTTCAACAAAGAACGGTACCAGGATACCATCTATCTCACAAATCACACAAGGGTCTTCCGCTTCTTCAAACACGTCACTGTTCGTCACCAGCGAAATCTCTCCTTTTATTCCGTGGGGCTTGGCAAACATCCCGATCTTAAAAACTTCTTCTTTTTTTATCATAACAGGGAATGTCAGAGCCGCGTGATACGGGCTCCTATGTTATTCAAACGTATATCGATATTCTGATATCCACGGTCTATCTGGTCGATATTGTGGATATGACTGGTACCTTCCGCACTCATAGCAGCGATCAACAAGGCGATTCCGGCACGTATATCCGGAGAAACCATATTGGAACCGCGCAATTTGAAACGGTTACCCAACCCGATCACCGTAGCCCGGTGAGGATCGCAAAGGATGATCTGTGCCCCCATGTCAATCAGTTTGTCGACAAAGAACAAACGGCTTTCGAACATCTTCTGATGGATCAATACACTACCTACAGCCTGCGTAGCCACTACGAGGAATACACTCAATAAGTCGGGAGTCAGTCCCGGCCAGGGTGCATCGGCAATGGTCATGATAGAGCCGTCGATAAAAGTATCTATTTCGTACGAGTCGTGAGTAGGGATATGGATATCGTCGCCAATCTGCTCGACGGTAATACCCAGACGGCGGAATGATTCGGGTATAATTCCCAACTTATCATATCCGGTATTCTTTATCGTGATATCGGATGCGGTCATAGCGGCCATACCGATAAAACTACCGACCTCGATCATGTCGGGAAGAATGGTATGAACGGTTCCACCCAGCGAATCAACACCTTTAATTGTCAATAGGTTTGAGCCTACACCCGAAATATCGGCTCCCATCCGGTTAAGCATGGAAGATAATTGTTGCAGGTAAGGTTCGCAAGCGGCATTATAGATGGTGGTTGTTCCTTCCGCCAATACAGCGGCCATCAAGATATTAGCCGTACCGGTTACAGAGGCCTCATCCAGAAGCATATAAGCTCCTTTCAAACGTTTGGCTTCAATCTCGTAAAGCTGGCGTTCGGCATCGTAGCTAAAGCAGGCCCCCAGCTTCTGAATACCGACAAAATGGGTATCCAGGCGGCGACGGCCGATCTTATCGCCTCCCGGTTTCGGGATCAATGCCTTGCCGAAACGGGCAACCAACGGACCGACGATCATAACCGAACCACGCAACGAACCGCTCTTACGCATGAACTCATCCGTATTCAGATAATCCAGGTCAATGGCATCTGCCTGAAAAGTATACGTCCCGGTTGCCGGATGGTCAACTTTCACCTGCATATCGCGAAGAAGCTGTATCAGGTTATTCACGTCGAGGATATCCGGTACATTATGGATGGTTACTTTCTCCGGAGTCAACAAAACAGCACAGATCACCTCGAGGGCTTCATTCTTGGCACCCTGCGGAGTGATCTCTCCTGACAGTTTATATCCACCTTCTATAACAAATGAACTCATCGGCTTTTACGGGGATAATTCTTTTTGGCTGTATTATTATTATTCCGGGCGAGGATATCGCGGCTTTCGGTCAGTTTATGTTCTTCTTCATTCAATACGATAGAACCTTCCGACAGTTCGTCGAGATCTTTAAATATCTTGCGGTCATCTACCGATTCCTTGTTCCAGGTAAGGAACGATTTCTTCATCTGGGTAGCCAATAGCTTGATTAGCGTATCTTTTTCAACCCCCTGTTCCAGTTCGGTTGCCTTACGGATCATCAGTTCCAAGGTCTTTCCGTAGTGGCGGTAGCGGATACGGTTGTTATTGTAAGGGATACGCGGCGGACGGGCATACAGGTTTTCCTTCTTTACGATCTCGTAAGGATAATCGATATCCAGCTTAAAGTCGGCCATAATAGCCAGGTGATCCCACAAAATGTGTTTGAAATCGTTCACATCACGCAGGTGGGGAAACATGTTTCCCATAATGTTGATTATCGTATTGGCACAACGTTTCCGTTCCTCTCTGTCCTCAATAGCAACACAATAATCTACCATGTTCTGGATATTGCGTCCGTATTCGGGCATAACCAATTTCTTTTCTTCTGTATTATATTTCATTATCATATTCGTTTATCCGGCAAATGTACAGATTATAATTGATTTACACAAGATAGGTATATAGTGAACAAAGGGCATTTAATTTTGTTCCAGCCACTAAAACAAAAAAAATTCCCGGAGAGAAACTCTTTCTCCCCGGGAAATAACACAACTCCCTTTTGTGGTGATTGTTTACACCTTATGATTATTTAGATAATTGGTTAATTACAGCTTGATTTGCTTTCTTTACAGCTGCTTCATTGATCTTTATTTCTTTACGGTCGTAAGTCATCAGGCCGTTTACTTCACCTTCCACGTCCGTAGTCTGGGTATAAACAGCAGCCGAGAAACCACGATCTACCATTCCTTTCAAATCGTTGGCATATTTTACATATTCGGCAGTTACCTCGTCGCTGTTCTTGAACTGTACATATCCCCAGTTACGTTTGTTCCACCACAAATGGTTTTCCAACGGCAGACCGATACCACCATATTCACCTAATACAGTTACACGCTGCGGATCATACAGGAACATGTTCGGTCCCGGATAGTTATGCAAATCGAGGATATCTCCGCAAGCACGGTGGTTACCACCACTGGCCGGGTTCACCAGACGGGAAGGATCGTAGTTCTTTGTCCATTCAGCCACTTTTTCAGTATCGAACTGTCCCCATGCTTCGTTGAAAGGAACCCAGACAACGATAGAAGGATAGGAAATACACATATCCATGATCTCTTTCCATTCCTGGTAATAGTTTGCCACAGATTCTGCAGAACGATTTTTATCTGTTCCTCCGTTATAAGTATGAGGAGCCCATTGGTTACCCATATCACCACTCGGCATATCCTGCCAAACGAGGATACCTTCCTTATCACAATGATAATACCAGCGAGCCGGTTCAACCTTCACGTGTTTACGGATCATATTGAATCCCCAATCTTTTGTTTTAACGATGTCATACAACAGCGCTTCATCGGTAGGAGCTGTATATAATCCGTCAGGCCACCAACCTTGATCCAGAGGACCATACTGGAACAGGTTCTTATTGTTCAACTGCATACGCATAACGCCATTTGCATCTCTTTTACTTGAGATTTTACGGAAAGCAGTATATGATTTTACATCGTCCAATACTTTACCGTCCTTGATCAACGATACTTTCATATCATACAAATAAGGATTAGAGGTATCCCAAAGCGTCGGGTTCTGAACAGCTAAACGAAGTTCTTTACCTTGCAAACCTTTGGCGGAAGCTACCACCTGGCCTTTATCCATCAACTTAACTTCTACAATAGATGTGTTGCAACATGGAGCTGAAGTTCCGACTGTTACATTCACTGTACCGTTATCGATGTTCGGAATCGATTTAACGGAAGTAATATGGTTAGTTGCTACCGGTTCGAGCCATACAGTTTGCCAGATACCTGTTACCGGAGTATACCAGATACCTTCCGGGTTAGATGTTTGCTTACCACGTGGCTGGTATCCTTTATCACTCGGGTCCCAAACGCGAACCACCAGTTTCTGATTGTTCCTACCTGTCAGATAAGGAGTTATATTGAATGAGAACGGAGTGAAACCTCCCTGATGAGAACCGATCAGGATATCATTAACAAAGACATCCGTCTTCCAGTCTACCGCACCGAAGTTAAGGACAACATCCTTATTCTTCCAGTTAGCCGGAACAGCGAATGTCCGTTTGTACCATAATTCATTATTTTCTCCTACTTCCTTCTGAACTCCCGACAAAGAGGATTCGACTGCGAAAGGAACAAGGATATTTCCATCGAAAGCTGCCGGTTCGGCTCCGCCACGAGGTTTGATGGCATACTCCCACTCACCGTTCAGGTTTACCCAGTCGGTACGTTCCAATTGCGGGCGCGGGTATTCGGGTAATACGTTTTTGGGATTGATTTGTTCAGCCCATTTTGTCTTGATCTTATCACCGACAGGCTTCCACTGTGCTTGTGCACCCAGGGTCAGGGCCAAAGCGCAACATACTAAAAAGGTCTTCTTCATGCTACTTGTATTTAAAGTTACTACTTTGAAATTTCGTTTGCTATTCCGGTGGCAAAGTAATTATATTCCTGACAGAGAGGCTTTCAATAATCATTCAGAATCTTTCAATAATCATGCAAAGGGTTTGAAAGGTACATTTTGAGATACTTAAAACTCTCAATGTTTCGATGCAATCGTATTTTTCATCAAAAAAATAGCAGAGTTTCCGTGCAATCTTATTTTTTCGTCCTAAAAATGAAATTGCAGCCGTACAATCTTATTTTTTGAGTGAAAAAATAAGATTATTCCAGTGCACTTCCACTTTTTCGAACAAAAAATCAAAAAATCTCTATACAATCCTACTTTTTTCTGAAAATAGGAAAATTGCAGACGAACAACGCTCAAATATCCCCTATACTGGCAAAAATTTAATTGTTTTGTCCTTATATTTGTCTCCATATTGACAATTATTGGAATATGAATTTCCTGCAAATTCAAATTATATGAAACAAATACCTCTTCTTATCATAACCCTGCTATCGCTGCTACGTCCTTTAGGTGGTCTGGCAGAGGAACTGCATTTCAGGCATTATAATAATAAGCAGGGATTATCACATAATACGGTCTACTGCTCCTTGCAGGACCGAAGAGGCTTTATGTGGTTCGGCACCGAAGACGGGTTAAACCGTTTCGACGGACATACCTTTAAGGTATACCGCCATAATTCGTATAACCCGAACAGTCTGCCGGGCGACCATCTGAATTTCCTTTTCGAGAGCTCGGATGAAAGAATATGGATCTGTACTTCTGCCGGCACCTGTTACTACGATCATAAAACAGATACTTTTCATCCCTTCCACCTCTCTTCCGCCCAAAACGAACCGGAATCATTCTCTGCCGTTACCGAAGATAAAGACCAACAATTATGGTTCATCCGGCATAACCGCATCGTACGTTATAATCCTACCGACAGTAGTACCCGCGTTTATCCGGCAGAAAAGAATTTCTATCCTAACCTTATCACACTGACCAATGAAGGAGAACCTCTCTTCTCTAACGGACAAGCTTTATATGCCTACAAAGCAGAAACCGATGCTTTCTTAAAAACCGAACTGCTGACCGAGCAACAGATCGGTAAGCAGATCAGCATACAGGCAATCCGCGAAGTACCGGAACTGGGCATACTTGTTGGAACAAACCTGGCAGGTCTTCTGCTTTACAATTACCAGGATCAATCCGTCACCACTATTATCCCGGACATACAGGTCCGCGCCATTACCCCTTACAACAACAATACATATTGGATTGCTTCCGAATCGGGTATCTATATATATAATGTATTGAGCCGCGAAGTGATAAACCTGCGTAAATCGCTGACCAACGAGTATACCATTGCCGACAATGCTATCTATTCCATCACCAAGGATCGTGAAGGGGGCATGTGGGCCGGCTCTTTCTTCGGTGGCATCAGCTATCTACCGAAGGAATATACCCGTTTCAATCATTTCATCGGAGGAAAGACGCATCCCCAGTTACCGGGCAACGCCATCCGCGAAATCGTTCCGGACCAATACGGTAACCTCTGGCTGGGAACCGAAGACAACGGGATCAACTGCTATAATCCGTCCACCGGACAGATCACCAATTATTCCTACAACAATCCGAAGCATCCTTTATCGGCCACCAATATCCACGGATTGCTGGCCGACGGCAACCGCTTATGGGTCGGCACATATAATAAAGGGATCGATGTTCTGGACATTCCTTCGGGGAAAATCATCAAACATTATTCACGTGAAAGTACCGATCATCCCCTCAACGACAACTTTATCCTCTGTTTCTATAAAACCCGCAACGACGAGTTCCTGATAGGTACGGGTAGCGGCATCATGGCCTACAACAGCCGGACGGAAACCTTTAGCCGCTGGAATAATATTTATGCCCTGATCCGGCAAATCTACGAAGACAGCAACGGCGATATATGGGCTGCAACAGCCAATGGCATCTATCATTATCTGCGTGAAACAAATACCGTCGAACATTATACCGCCGCTCCGAACAAATCGCAAAGCATCGGGAGCAATAACGCCACTTCCGTATTCGAGGACTCAAAAGGACGAATCTGGGTGACCACAGTAAACGGCCTCTCCCTTTTCAGCCCGGAAACCCAGTCATTCAACCGTATCACTACAGAAAACGGCTTACCCAGTAATATTATTTACCGGATAGTAGAAGATAAGGAACATTTCTTCTGGTTATCGACAGCCAATGGCCTGGTCCGCTTCAATCCCGACACATATGTGATGCGTACCTTCACTTATACGGACGGACTGCACGAAACACAATTCAACTATAGTTCCTCTTACCAGGCTCCGGACGGTACCATTTATATGGGTACGATCAACGGTATGCTGTCGTTCAACCCGTCACAGTTCAGAGAAGACACTTTCACACCGCCGGTATACATCACAGCTATTAACGTGCCCGACAATGAAGAGAAGCGGCATGATTTCATTTCTCCTTCCATCGAGAATGTGGAAACACTCAAATTACCGTATGACGGATCAACCTTTACCCTGTCGTATATAGCGCTCAGCTATACATCGCCGGATGCCATCCGCTACTCTTATAAACTGGAAGGAATAGACAAAGATTGGATCTATATGAATCAAAATAAAGATGTTACTTTTGCCAATCTTTCTCCCGGTGAATATACATTCAAAGTAAGATCCACCAACAGCAGCGGGATCTGGCAGGATAACGGACAGGAACTGCATATCATCGTTACCCCACCGTTCTGGGCTACCGGATGGGCGTTCTTCTTTTATGCTGTGATCATCTGCATGCTTATTGTCCTGTTTTATAATTATAAAAAAAACAAGTTGGAAGAAAAGCATCGTATCAACCAGGATTTGTTCGAGAGTAAAAAGGAAAAAGAGTTATACGATGCCAAAATACAATTCTTTACCTTCATTACCCATGAAATACGTACACCGCTTACGCTGATAAAAGCTCCACTGGAAAAAATACTCCGCTCCGGTGACGGCACGCCCTCTACCCAGGAGAACTTACGTATCATTGAGAAAAATACCCAACAATTACTTAATCTGAGTAACCAGTTACTCGATTTCCGAAAGACTGAAAGCCGCGGATTTAAGCTGAATTATGTAAAGACCGATGTGACATTATGGCTGAATACACTTCTGCAACCCTTCTTTCCGGTGATTGAAAAAGAAAAAAAATCATTTATCTGTGATATTCCGGAAGGTCCATTTTTCGCTTACATAGACCGGGAAGCCTTTTCTAAGATCGTAAATAACCTGCTGACGAATGCCATAAAATATTCGGACCGGCAGATCTCCCTGCAAATGCAGATACAGGAAGAGAAAAAAGAATTCTCTATTACTGTCATCAACGACGGACACCTGATCCCCGACAGCGAAAAGGAAAACATATTCAACCCGTTCTACCGACTGAAAGAAACAGAAAACCAGCAAGGTAGCGGTATCGGATTATCCCTGGCCCGCTCGCTGACCGAATTTCATAAAGGAACCCTCTCTTATCAGCAAACAACGGATGGAAAGAATCAATTCCGCCTCACCTTACCCGAAGAACAGGAAGATTGTTATCAACTGGTACATGAAAGAAATACGGAAGAATCGTCCGATCAGAATACGGAGAAGGAGAATACCGGAAAGTCTATTGTATTGATAGTGGAAGACCAAACAGATATGCGCCAGTTCATTGCAAAAGAATTGTCTGATACTTACCGGGTACTCGAAGCTGCCAACGGCAAAGAGGCAGTCAACGTTTTAAAGGAAAATACGGTAAATCTGATCATCAGCGATGTGATGATGCCTGTTATGGACGGTTTCGAACTTTGCAACGTTGTGAAAAACGACGTAAACTTCAGCCATATCCCGTTCATCTTATTAACAGCCCAACATAACCTCCAGTCACGGTTGAAAGGTTTGAACAATGGTGCAGACGCCTATATGGAAAAACCGTTCTCCATAGAGTTGCTGACAGCTCAGGTCCAGAACCTGCTCAAAAGCCGGGAGATGCTCACCCAAACATATCGAGAAACACCTTCCGTTCCGGCTGCCACGCTGGCAGTATCGACGGTTGACGATATCTTCCTTCGGAAATTCAACAGTTATTTGGAAGAAAATATAGCCAACGAGGCTTTAAGTGTTGAAATGCTGGCATCGGAGATGGGCATGAGTACTTCCAGCCTGTACCGGAAAGTAAAAGGTCTGTCCGGTCTAACGCCTGTGGAGTTTATCCGGATAACCCGGCTGAAAAAAGCCGCGGAACTGATGCAAACGGGAGAAAGCCGTATAAATGAGATTGCATTCCAGACAGGCTTCTCTTCTCCGGCCTATTTCTCTACCTGTTTCCAAAAGCAATACGGAAAATCGCCTACAGATTTTATGAAAGAACATTAGGCAAAGGTAACGTAAATTGGAAGGTGGAACCTTCACCCAACCTGGATGATACGGAGATCTCTCCTCCCATCTTATTTACCAAGCCTTTACAGATAGCCAACCCTAACCCGATACCGTTCTGGCTCCCTTTCAGCTGGACAAAACGGCCAAAAATATGTTCCAGTTCGTTCTCTGGTATTCCCTGTCCGGTATCAGACACATAAAAGTGCAGAAAATCATCCACCCGTTTGTAACCAAACCGTACGGAGCCATGTATAGTATGTTTTATTGCATTGGTGAGTAGATTTCCCAACACCTGTATCAAACGGCTTTTATCCGTCCTGAATGTAATGTCCGGACAAGGATCCAGGATCAATTCTACATTTTCAGGCATCCGTAATTGCATTACACAATACATATCTTTCATTGCAGAGGGGAGATAGACATCCGTATAAGCAAAAGCTACCATACCCGACTCTATTTTGGAGATATCCAATACATCGTTTATCAACCGGAGTAATAACTCATTATTCGATTTTATCAGGCTGATGTAGGTATCCCTCAACTCCGGATCTGTCTCGATCGACAACAAATCGGAAAAACCGACTATTGCATTCAGCGGAGTACGGATCTCATGAGTCATATTGGCCAGGAAAGTCGATTTCAGTTGATCGGCATTCTCCGCTTTTTCCTTTGCATCGATCAACGATTGTTCATAGTCGACATATTTCTGATTATCGATCATACAACCAACGATCAGATTAGCATTTCCATTGGAATCATATTCCAGAGGTTTGCCTATAACCTCATAGTGCCGGTATTTCCCTTCGTTATTCTTTAGACGAAAGTTTACAACAAACTCCGATAGTTTTTTACTTCTTATCTCATTAAACAGAAGGAAAAAGTCGACTCTGTCATCCGGATGACGCAGGTTCGATAAAGCACGGCAAATATATTTATTCCTATCGAGTAGATAATTATTAGCCCCATAAAACTGAAAACAATGGTTGCAGTGCTCTTTATCGCAGGTTTGGAATAGATGGAAATTAAATGAATAAGTGGCAATGTGGCTATTCTTCAATGCTAACTCCATCATCGTACGGCTTTCCGTCAGTTTACTGGCCAGTATTTTGTTCTCTTTTTCTTTTTCGGTTGGATTCAGATCCGTTAAGAGCAATGTATATCCAATAATTTCGTTATCCTCATTGACTCCCGGGATTATTGAGAATCCGATAGGCAAGGTATGGCTTACAACACTACCGCTCCGTAAATATCTTTTCTCCACTTCCGACAAGTAATTTGTTTCAAACAAATTATTGAAAAGGGAATCAGAGATTTCCATAACAGCAAATTTATCACTAGTGGCTTTGTTCAAAGCGACCAGTTGCCCGTTACTGTCATACAATGCCCCTCCTTGAGGATGGTAAGTAAAGAAATTTGTCAACAATTGCTGTTTAACTATTGTATTTTCCATCGTAGCCTTTTTATATGCAATTACAAAGTAAATCAAACTTTATAATTCAAGAACCACTTATACAGGAAACTTTTAGATTTCTTCCTAAAAACCATCAATTTATAGATAATATCTATTTCATTATAAATTATATCCATCAAATAAGTTTGGAGAGGAACCCGAAATAGGCGAACTTTGAAGAAAGTAACAAAAGAGATAGGTTAGATAAAAGGCAAAAGGCAATAAGAGTTACCTAATGAGATGAATTCAAGGTATCTCGATCATAACTAAGAGAGGGTTAATCCCGGGAACATTCCCGGGATTAATTATTTATATCCATCCCTATTCTTTGATCCGCTTACATTTACCGGAAATATGTTCAACATCCAATCGTAAAACATTAGTCCGTCCGAAAGAACCGGCTATATATTTTTCACCTATTGCGTTGTATTCCGGCGAATACTTTTTGACAAGCAGACGCAAAGCATACAATCTTTCGTCATCCGGCAGATCGGTATAAATCGTTCCAAAAGCAATTACCGACTCATAAGCGGTGCTGAATTGCCTTGGAATAACCCGGGTATTACCTACCACACAAAAACTAACTTTCGGATTCTGCCTGATACATTCCAGTTTATGTCCCTCAGGAGCGCAATGAAAATAGATATGTCCTTCAGGATCCATTACATAACTGATCGGTATTCCATAACCAAAACCATTCGCTCCGGCCATCGCCAGAAAACCATATTCTCCCGCCTCCAATAACCGGACAGCAGATTCATTATCCAGTATTCTGTCTTTTCTTCTTATTTCTGCAAACATATCACAACATTTTAGAACCACAAATCTACAAAATACATTATATTTGTGCGTACAAAGAACACCTAATAAAACACGAAAATATGAGAACAAAGATTTCCTTATTTCTAATTGCCGCCCTTTGTAGCCTTAGTAGCTTGGCACAGAGCAATTTTAACAAATACTTCAATAAAAAAAGTCTCCGGATAGACTTCGCTTTAAGCGGAAACTCCGAATTCCAAGCTGCTGCCATACAGCAATTACGTGAAGAGCCTGTATGGGGAGGCCCTGTGAAAAACCTGATCGACAAGTTCAACTATGGCGGTTATTATATAAATATATATGATAAAAACAGTAACGAACTGATCTATTCGAGAGGGTTCAATACGTTATTTGAAGAATGGCGCACCACAGAGCAGGCTAAAACGGAAACTCAATCATGGACAAACAGTATTTCAGTTCCCTATCCTAAAACGACAGTTATTGTTGAGATAGCCGCCCGAGACAAAGCCGATATGCAGTTTCATTCACTGCTTAAAATGGATATCGACCCGACCAGTATTTTTATTGACCGCGGTAAACTGAAAGACAATAAGGTGACTCAGATCCAATATAAAGGAGATTCCAGTGAAAAAGTGGACCTGGTATTTATTGCAGAAGGATATACGGCAGCCGATCAGGAAAAGTTCGTCGCCGATGCAAAAAAATTTACAGAATCTCTTTTCAACACGCCTCCTTATACGACACGCCGGGAAGATTTCAATATCTGGGCGGTTAATCTGGTTTCTGAAGATGCAGGAACCGACACTTCGGGAAAAGGTATATATAAAAATACGGCATTGAACTCTGGTTATTATACTTTCGGTGTAGACCGTTATCTGACCACCCCCGATATGAAATCAATCCGCGATGCAGTGTGGAATGTCCCGTGTGATGCCATATTTATTCTGGTTAATACCGATACTTACGGTGGTGGCGGTATGTATAATTTCTATGCAATCGGCACAGCCGATAATGAACGTACACAACATGTATTCGTCCATGAGTTCGGACATAGCTTTGCCGGGCTGGCTGATGAATATTTTTCTTCAGAGGTGGCTTATCAGGATTTTTACAATTTGAAATATGAGCCTTGGGAGCCTAACATAACAACCCTAGTTGATTTTGAAAGCAAATGGAAAGACCTACTGCCCGCTAACACTCCGATCCCGACGCCATTGGATGATACGCATAAGGATAAAGCCGGCGTATTTGAAGGAGGTGGTTATATTTCGAAAGGAATCTATCGACCGATGGATCATTGCATGATGCGCGATTACGCTCCTTTCTGTCCGGCATGTAGTCGTGCTATTCTACGAATGATTGATTTCTTATCAGACAGAAGTTATTAAAAACGACTTTCACGAAAAAGGTTCCGGTTGTCTAACCGGAACCTTTTTTATTATTAACCTGATGCAATTACTGCATCGGAACTTCCATCAACAAAATCTTCGCATCTTTCAACACCTCTATGGTAATGCTGTCCGTATCATAAAAACCGGCACCATCGCGTCTGGAAAGAATGGTATTGCTTACTTCTACTTCTCCTTCAATGACAAAAAGATATACTCCCATACCTTGACGGTGGAACTTATATTCTTTAATCTGTCCGGCATCTAGTTCTCCTATCGAAAACCAGGCATCCTGATTGATCGCAGCAGGCGTCTCCCCGTCCGGCGAAAGTACCAGCGACAATTCGTTCTTTTTCAATAGCGAACGTATATCATAGTTATTATACTTCGGAGCCGTATTTTCTTCACGTGGAAAAACCCAGATCTGCAAAAATTCAAGTTGCTGTTCAGCACTGTCGTTGAACTCACTATGAAAAATACCCGTTCCGGCACTCATCACCTGAAGATCCCCCGGAGTAATAGTTTTACTGTTCTTTATACTGTCACCATGCCGCAAATAACCATTCAGCGGAATAGAGATTACTTCCATATTTTTATGTGGGTGGGTATCAAAACCTTCGCTTGGAGCTACCGTATCGTCATTTAAGACACGTAGTTTGCCAAAATGCACCCTCTTGGGATTATAATAATTAGCAAAACTAAATGTATGATGAGTTTTAAGCCATCCATGGTTTGCATATCCGCGAGAGTTTGCCTTGTCTACTACCATTTTCATAAATAATTCCTCCTCTTTAATTCATTATATATAACATATTACTCATTGAAAAAGTTCCGGTTCGCATATTCCCTAGGACAGTATCCTTTTAAATAGTATGAAAAATGCTCCTAAATAAAAACATATCTGAAGAGAATTCAGTACTTTTGCACAAAATTCATCCAGTAAATATTAATCATATGGCAGTTTACTTAAACGATGTATCTAGAACCTTCGGAGAATACCTGCTTATTCCCGGCTTGACCACTAAACAGTGCGTACCTTCAAACGTTTCACTGAAAACAGCACTTGTGAAACATAATGTCAACGAAAAGTCCTCTATCGAATTAAATATCCCGTTTGTTTCGGCTATCATGCAATCGGTATCGGGTCCGGAACTGGCTATCGAGTTAGCCCGTAACGGAGGACTTTCATTTATTTTCGGATCACAGCCTATCGCCAGCCAGGCAGATATGGTACGCAGAGTGAAAAAGTTTAAGGCCGGATTTGTAATCAGTGATTCAAACCTGACACCGGAAAACACACTGGCCGACGTAATCGCCCTAGTCAACAAAACAGAACATTCCACAATCGGAGTTACCGACGACGGAACACCTAATGGTAAACTGCTGGGACTTGTCACCAGCCGCGACTACCGCGCAGAAAAAGACGATCCCCGTACAAAGGTTAAAGAATTCATGACTCCTTTCTCCAAACTAATCGTTGGAGAAGTTGGTATCACACTGAAAGAAGCCAACCAGATTATCTGGGATCATAAACTGAATACATTACCGATCATAGATAAAGATCAGAATCTGGCTTATTTTGTATTCCGTAAGGATTATGACAGCCACCGCGACAATCCTAACGAAATGTCAGGAGCTGATAAAAAGTTATTAGTAGGTGCAGGTATCAATACCCGCGACTACATGGAGCGTGTACCAGCTCTTGTTGAAGCCGGAGTAGATGTACTGTGTATCGACTCTTCCGACGGTTATTCTGAATGGCAGTATGAAACACTGCAGTGGATCAAGAAGGAATACGGTGACAAGGTTAAAGTCGGTGCCGGAAATGTAGTAGACCGAGAAGGTTTTATGTATCTGGTGGAAGCCGGAGCCGATTTCATCAAAGTTGGTATCGGTGGAGGTTCTATCTGTATTACCCGCGAACAAAAGGGTATCGGTCGCGGACAAGCTACTGCCCTGATCGATGTAGCCCAGGCTCGCGATGAATACAAAGAAAAAACAGGCGTTTATATTCCTATTTGTAGCGACGGAGGTCTGGTGCATGATTACCATATGGTTCTAGCCCTTGCCATGGGAGCCGACTTCCTGATGATGGGACGTTATTTTGCCCGTTTCGACGAGTCTCCTACAAAAAAACTACGTATCGGAAACAATTATGTGAAGGAATACTGGGGTGAAGGTTCAAACCGTGCCCAAAACTGGCAGCGTTACGATATGGGAGGAACCGAATCACTCAAATTCGAAGAAGGTGTAGATAGCTACGTTCCTTATGCAGGAAAGATGAAAGATAACCTGAACCTTACTTTAGGTAAGATCAAAGCTACTATGTGTAGCTGCGGAGCAACTACAATACCTAGCCTGCAAAAGAATGCAAAAATCACTTTGGTATCTTCTACCAGTATCGTAGAAGGCGGTGCACATGATGTAATCTTGAAAGAACAGAATTAATCCCCTACATTATAATATCATCCGCAAAAAATCTCTGGTTACGAGACTTTTTGCGGATGTTTTATTTTATGGAAATCACTGATAAGCGCTATAAACGATAAAATAACTTTTGTCAAAATAACAAAATAACATGAACTACATATATCTAAAAATCAAATATTTGAATATCTTTGAAAACTGAGAAAAACATCTCAGATCATTCATATAAAAAAACATTGAAAAAATAAAAAGGTTAGATGGAACCAAGAGGTAAGATTGATAAAAAAAGCAAAGTTCGTAAAACACGTAAACCAAATAAAGTCAGTAAAAAACGGAATAATAAATATCGTTCTACTATTGCTTTTTTTGAAAAAAACAACAAATGGCCTTCACCCACAGCCAAAGACCCGAAAGAACTACCTTTGGGACAATGGATCGTTCGAATCAGATATCTCAGAAATCATTTTCCCGAAAGACTACCTGAGAAAATCATTGAACTAGTAGACAGAATTGATGCCGATAAGCAACAAAAAAGTACCGAACAGTGGGAAAATAATTATTATAAACTGAAAGATTTCGTAAAGAATGAGAAACGTTGGCCATTGCCCGGTTCAACAAACCCGGAAGAAAACAAACTATACAACTGGTGTACTACCCAGAAAAGCATGAGAAACGGTATATTGCAAGGCCGTTTGAGTGATGAACGTATTCAAATGTTGGATGCTATCGGATTTTTATGGAATAAAAATAGAAAAAAGAGAAGCTGGAATGAATCATTCAACATGGTCAAGAAATATTACATCCATAACGGAAGATGGCCGGCTCATGCTACAGACTCAGAAGAAACGAGGTTAGCCAAATGGTGTAGTAAAATGAGAGCTTATAAAAATGGAACTGACAAAACCGGCAAACTGACCTCTTCACAAATTAAAAAATTAACCGACTTAGGTTTTGAATGGGAAATTAATGTAACAAACAACGGTCGGACGGAAGAACAGTTAAACAGGATATGGTTTGGCAGATATACCGAATTTTGTGACTTTATCACCACTTACAAACGATATCCTTCCACGACAACAGAGAAAGAAAAAACTCTCTATTCCTGGTGGATGAGAATGGCATACCTGAGAAGAAAAGGCAAATTAAGCAATGACCGTATCCAATTATTGAACAGTATAGGATTTAAATGGGGTAAAGGGAAGAATGAATAAGACACAAAAAAAGGTTTGAAATAATTTCAAACCTTTTTGTTGTTCTACCAGGGCTCGAACCTGGAATTTCAGGACCAGAATCTGACGTGTTACCATTACACCATAGAACAGTTTTTATTGCTTCGAGTAGTATGTTTCTCGATTACGGGTGCAAAGATACAGACATTTTTCATATCTGCAAATATTCAGCAAAAAAATTTCATCAAAATAAACATTTTCTTCTTTTCCCTGTTTTGAAATTACAGGGTTTATACATATATTAAACAGATAAAGCATGTACATAATAAATTTAAGAAGTATATTTGCGTCTTCGAAATATTATTCAATAAAAAATAGATGGATCAAACAAAAGAATTAGTACAAACAATTGTAGAAGGTCTACAAGAAAAAAAAGGCAAAAATATTGTAACTGTAGATTTAACCCAGCTATCTGGGGCAGTATGCCAATACATGGTTATCTGCGAAGGGAATACTCCTACCCAAGTATCAGCCCTGTCCGATTCTGTATGGGATTTTGCACGTAGAAATGCAGGTGAAAAACCACTCTCTATTGATGGTAATCAAAGTTCCTTATGGATAGGTATGGATTATGGCACGGTTCTTGTACACATATTTACACCGGAACAACGTGAGTTCTATAATCTGGATAACCTATGGTCTGACGCTAAAGTCACCCAGATTCCGAATCTCGACTAAAGCCGGATTAATATTATCGAATTCAAAGTATGGAAAATAAAAACGACATGTTTAATAAAACACCGAAGAACAATAAGCCTAAAATGTTCCGGTTTAACCTGTATTGGATGTACGGGTTAATTTTTATGATGCTTATTGCTTTGTATCTGACTAACGATTCTTCGGCGTCAAAAGAACTGGGATGGACAGAATTCCAGAAACTAGCTCAGGAAAACGTATTCGACAAAATGGTTGTCTACAACAAGAAAAACCTGGTTGAAGCGACAGTCAAAAGCGGACAAAAAGGATTAGTCTTTAAAAGCGACAGTTCAGCTTTAGGAACAAACCCTAAAGTATACGTAAAAATACCATCAGCAGATAAATTTTCGGATTTTTATGATAAAGCGGTTACTGACAACCACATTGACACCCAGGTGCGCTTTGAAGAAGGAGATGATGCTATATGGAACTTTCTTGTTTCATTCGGACCGATCATCTTGATTATTGCCGTATGGATTTTCCTAATGCGGAGAATGTCCGGAGGTGCAGGTGGAGGTCCTGGGGGGGTTTTCAGTGTAGGCAAAGCTAAAGCACAATTATTCGACAAAGATAATGACCGGAAAGTAACATTTAAGGACGTAGCAGGATTGTCGGAAGCCAAACAAGAGGTAGAAGAAATCGTATCCTTCCTAAAAAGCCCGGAACGCTATACGGAGCTGGGAGGCAAAATACCCAAAGGGGCTTTATTAGTAGGCCCTCCGGGAACAGGTAAAACATTATTGGCCAAAGCTGTGGCAGGTGAAGCGGATGTTCCGTTCTTTTCACTTTCCGGTTCTGATTTCGTGGAAATGTTCGTTGGTGTAGGCGCATCACGTGTTCGTGACTTGTTCCGCCAGGCAAAAGAAAAATCTCCATGTATCGTGTTTATCGATGAAATCGATGCCGTAGGCCGTGCCCGTGGTAAGAATGTCAATATGAACAGTAACGATGAACGAGAAAACACACTGAACCAGTTACTGACAGAAATGGACGGATTCGGCTCAAATAGCGGTGTAATCATTCTTGCTGCGACCAACCGTGCCGATATTCTGGATAAGGCACTCCTGCGTGCCGGACGTTTCGATCGCCAGATTAGTGTAGAATTACCAGACCTGAATGAACGTAAGGAAATTTTCGGAGTACATTTACGCCCGATCAAAATAGACGAAACAGTTGATGCTGAATTTATGGCTCGCCAGACTCCCGGATTCTCCGGAGCCGACATTGCCAATGTGTGTAATGAAGCGGCATTGATAGCAGCCCGAAGCGGAAAGAAATTCGTTCAGAAGGAAGACTTCATGAATGCTGTAGACCGCATTGTGGGTGGTTTGGAAAAACGGACCAAGATAACAACTGCCGATGAACGCAACAGTATCGCCAATCATGAAGCCGGCCATGCTACACTGAGTTGGTTGCTTGAACATGCCAACCCATTGGTTAAAGTAACTATAGTACCGAGAGGCAAAGCACTCGGCGCTGCCTGGTATCTGCCGGAAGAACGTCAGATCACCACCCGCGAACAGTTGCTGGACGAAATGTGTGCCACCTTGGGCGGACGTGCAGCCGAAGAATTATTCTTAGGCAAAATATCGACAGGAGCATCCAATGACTTGGAGCGTGTAACGAAACAGGCTTATGCCATGGTTGTCTATTTCGGAATGAGCGATAAGCTTCCCAATCTGAATTATTACGATTCAACCGGTCAGGACTGGGGATTCACTAAACCATACAGTGAAGAAACGTCTCGTATGATCGACCAGGAAGTACAAAAGATTATCAACGAACAATATGAACGTGCTAAGAAAATTCTGTCCGACAATACTGAAGGACACAACAAGCTGGCGCAGGTATTATTGGAACGTGAAGTGATTTATACAGAAGATGTGGAACATATTTTTGGAAAACGAGCCTGGGTTTCCCGCTCAGAAGAAATTTTGGAATTACAGGAAAAAGCAAACAACAATAAACAAGAACAGACTACTGTCGACGAAAATGACACGCTGGTTGTACCTACAGATGACAATACGGCAGAAAAAAAGGTCTGACCTGTTCTTCTCTAAAAAATAAAAAGGCCGGATAGTTCTTTATTAAAAGATACTATTCGGCCTCTCTGTCTATATTTGGATTTATTCTTTATCTTTGCACGAAAAATAAATCAACAAACGAACTAAATAATACGGCTTTGAAAAATCTGATCATACGAGCACTTACGGGTATAATCTTCGTCACAATCCTTGTCGGAGCTATATGCTACCATTCAATCTCTTTCCTTGTTATATTCAGTTTAATCACCGGATTAACATTATGGGAATTTTATGGTCTTGTAAAACATTATGAGGAAGCTTCCATCAAACGATTTATTGGTTCGCTGGGAGGAGTCTATTTGTTTGCTGCTACCTTCATTTATACCAACCAGTTTGCAGATGGAGTCATTTTTCTCCCCTACCTATTATTCCTTATATACACATTAGTTGCCGAACTATATTATAAAGCCCCGAATCCAATCAATAACTGGGCTTTTACTTTTTTTGCACAGATCTATTGTGCAGGAACATTCTCTATGCTGAACTTCATTGCTGCCATACCCGATACACCGGGGACGATTGTCTACTCTCCACTGTTCGTTATGGCTATCTTTATTTTTATTTGGCTGAACGACACAGGAGCTTACCTGGTCGGCTCTCTAATTGGTAAAAGGAGATTATTTGAACGCATCTCACCTAAAAAATCATGGGAAGGTTTCTTTGGCGGATTAACGGTTGTACTGGGGGCATCGCAGGCATTGGCCTGGTATGCACCTGAAATTAGTTGGTATAATTGGTTAGGACTATCGGCCACAGTGGTTATATTCGGGACCTGGGGCGATTTGATCGAGTCGCTGTTAAAAAGAACATTAGGAGTAAAAGATTCCGGTAATCTCCTCCCCGGTCATGGCGGTATGCTTGACCGGTTCGACAGCCTGATGCTGGCAGCTCCTGCAGCCTACATTTATATAGAACTCTTTATTCGAAATTAAACGTCAATACAACCATACGGGAAGTTGCTTTCGATAATGAATTGGGGTATTTGATCAGTTCCTGATCAGTCAGGTCGTTACGGTTTTTAGCCAACAAATCCACTAATCCGAAGCAAAACTTCAATTCCGGACAAAGTTTAAAGAATGGCAGATAGATATCGCACCCGATACCGAACTCCAACCCGAAATCGGCACCTTTAAGTAAAATCGGCATTCCTTTCTTACGTCCGAGATCCATAGCTCCATATACTCCGCCAATCAGATAAGGGCGATAATTATTTAACCGGAGAGCCGAATACTTCACATCCAACGGAAAACTTAGTATGGTAGAGCGAACGGAGGTAGTAAACTCCTCTCCTGTTGCCTGCTCCCGGAAAAGAAACTTCTTATCCCCAAAATGGACAGTAGGAACAAAACGCAGGTTAAAATAGGGATTCAGATACATATCTCCGATTACTCCGACACTAAACCCCGGTGAATAACTGGGTATTTCAGCGAACCACGTTTCGCCGTCAGTTGTAACACCTGTATTTGTCAACAACAAATCCTGCGCATGTAATCCGACATGAAACCCCAGATGGAGCCATTTCAAATCGGCATACGGCTGATTTTTAACCTTCTCTTTTTGCGCCATTACACTCGGTAAGGCAAGGCTACATACCAATAATAGAAATAATAGACGTCTCAACTCTCAATCAATTTTGAATTATAACGAAAAAGATAGGAACTTATTGCAGAAATACAAATAAAACTCTATTTTTGCACTAACTAATAGTTATCAATTTAAACGTTTAAGAAAATGGCTTATTTAATTAGTGAAGATTGTATTGCTTGCGGTACTTGCATTGACGAGTGTCCGGTAGGAGCTATCTCAGAAGGCGATATCTACCATATCGATCCTGAAATGTGTACAGATTGTGGTACTTGTGCAGACGCTTGTCCTACTGAAGCAATTCATCCGGTTGCATAAACCGAAGTAAAATAGGCAACCGATAAGGATACCTATAAAAGATAACGGGCAGTTTTTCTTATTTAAGAAACTGCCCGTTATTATTTTTTCCCCTTCAAAAATCGATATTCAGTTTTATTTCATCATCCGAATCATCATCTGCTTTCGTCTCCATATCCGGGGTCTTAGCGTTCAACCCGTCAGAGTTACGCTGTTTGATGTAATTGATCACATCATTCATTCCCTCCATAAACTTTTCAAAATCCTCCTTATAAAGGAAAATTTTATGCTTCTCAAAAGAGATTTGTGTTCCATTCTTCGGCTGCACCTTCTTACTTTCGGTTACAGCCAGAAACAAATCGTCTTTTAAGTTCTTCTTCACATCCAGGTAATAAATCCGCTTACCTGCCTTTATAGCTTTAGAGTACAGAATCTCTTTATCGCCACCTTCAACCTGTGTTTTCTTCACCGACTCATCCATATAGCCAACTTTTGTTAAATATCGACCCATTTATCATAACTTGCTTCAAATATGTGCATTTTTTTTTAAACAACAACTATTTTAACGCATCAAAATGTATGATTTTACGTTTCAAATTGTAAAATAACAACTAACACACATAAAATTAAGTAAACCTGAACTCATTTATCAAAAGAATGACTACCTTTGCAGCCTAAATTTATAACAAGTAGTTCCTTCAAACGATGATCAACAGAATTTTAATCCGCATTAAAGTTTTACAGATAGTATACTCATTCTATCAAAATGGAAACAGTGACCTCAAAGTTGCGGAAAACGAATTGCTTTTCAGCTTACGGAAATCGTATGATTTGTATCATTATTTCCTCCTCCTAATTATTGAAGTCACCAATTTACATAAACGGACACTTGACGCTAAAAAGAGCAAGTACATGCCGACTCATGCGGAGTTGAATCCCAACACTCGTCTGATAGACAATCGCTTCGCGGCTCAGGTTGCCGAAAACACAGCGCTTCAGAAGTATGTGGCAGAGCAAGGTATATCCTGGGCAAACGATGAAGAGTTCATTAAAAATGTACTCGACATCATTCTGACTTCAGATTTATACAGTGAATATATTGACAACGAGAATGATTCTTATGAAACAGATAAGGAATTCTGGCGTTGCGTATTCAAAAAACTGATTTGTGGAAACGAAGTTATCGAAGATTTCCTGGAAGATAAGAGCATCTACTGGAATGATGATATCGAAATTGTCGAGACGTTCACTCTAAAAACAATCAAAAAATTTGAGGAAAAGAACGGAAGCAAGCAGGAATTATTACCAATGTTCAAAGACTTGGAAGATCATTCCTTTGCAATCAAACTATTCCGCCAGACATTATTGAAAGGTGACGAATATCGCGAACGCATCAACAAGCATATGAAAAACTGGGAAACAGAGCGTATTGCCAATATGGATCTAATCATTATGCAAGTTGCTCTGGCTGAAATCATGACTTTTCCATCGATCCCTATTAATGTAACACTAAACGAATACATCGATACAGCAAAATACTATAGCACACCTAAAAGCGGTAACTTCATCAACGGAATTTTAGATTCTATCGTATCGGAGTTAAAAAAAGAAAAGGTATTGCTTAAAGATTAATTATTATACTTACATTTGTACCTAGTCAAATAGGTATAAATTTATAAACGAATATAGTATATGAACTTAGTTAGTATTTTCCTACAGGCTGCCGGAGGCCAGTCACAGTGGTCAGGTATCCTTATGATGGTTGTTATTGTTGCAATCTTCTATTTTTTCATGATCCGTCCACAACAGAAAAAGCAAAAAGAGATCCAGAAATCACGTGAAGCTTTAAAAACTGGTGATAAAGTAATCACAGCAGGAGGCATCTATGGTAAGATCAAAGAAATCGGTGACACCTATATGCTAATCGAAATTTCAGATGGTGTTCGTATACGTGTAGATAAAACTTCTATCTTTGCTTCTTCAGAAGACGCACAGCAAAAATAAGAAACAATAAATATGTCGCAGCTTGATAGAATAAATTACTCATTCAAGTCTGCCCGGATGAAGATTAATGCTTTTCTGCGTCGTCAAAGATGGAAAGAAGCATTAATCTTTTTCTCTTTCGTACTACTGGCTTTTGGCTTTTGGTTATTACAAAGCCTGCAACAGGAATATGAAATAGAAATCAGTATTCCGGTCAGATACAAAAATATTCCTCCGGACGTTTCCTTTACTGAAACACCTCCACAAGAGGTTGTTGCAAGAGTAAAAGATAAAGGAAGTGTTTTGCTTAACTATTCCTTCGGACGTTCATTTGCTCCGATCGAAGCGAATATGAAAAACCAAACGGAGAAGAGTGGTTCTTTATCTATCACCAAAAAGACAATACAAAGCGATATCCAAAAGCAACTGTTAGCGACAACTTCCTTAACAGGGTTCGAACCGCAACATATCGATGCAGCTTATAGTAAACGTATAAAAAAAGAGATACCTGTTGTCTTCGATGGAGCAATACAAACTAATCCGGGGTTTCACATATCCGGTAATATTACAATTTCCCCAGCAAATATCAGCGTATATGCCAGTGATGTAGTATTGGATACATTGAATCAGGCAAAAACCGTATTTACAGAGATAAAAAAAGGAAATAAAACGATCACTAAGACCATACAGCTACAAAAAGTAGATGAAGCGACTTATGATCCGACAAGTGTTACTGTAACGATCCCAATCGAAGAATTCACGGAAAAAACGCTGGAGATACCTGTACTCTGTACTGATTTACCTTCACATTATACCTTGCGTACTTTCCCTGCTATTGCAAAAGTAACATGCAGTATCCCGTTATCCCGTTTCAAGGATTTATCGGAGGATGCATTTGAAATCAAATTTTCATTTAAAGATCTGGAACAAAACGCATCGGGAACACTTCCCATTCACCTGACAAAAAAACCGGATTGGGTAAGTTCCGCGACACTTGTTCCTGATAAAATAGAATTCATTCTGGAGCAAAACAATCTTCATGATTAAAATTGGAATAACCGGAGGTATTGGAAGCGGCAAATCGGTTGTAGCTTCCTTATTCAACTTATACGGAATACCTGTCTACGTGGCAGATACTGAAAGCAAGAAACTTACAGCCACATCCCCCATCATCAAAAAACAATTGATAGAGTTATTCGGTGAAGATCTTTATACAGAACAAGGATTGAATAAAAAGTTATTAGCATCACATATATTCGGAAATCCTGAATGTCTCAAGCAAGTTAATGCCATAATACATCCGGAAGTAAACCGTCATTTTACGGAATGGGCAAAAAGCCAGTCGTCTGAACTCTGTGCAATAGAATCTGCAATTCTTTTTGAATCCGGCTTTAATAAAATGGTAGATAAAAGCATAATGGTATATGCGCCACAGAATCTTCGTATCGAACGAGCTTTACAACGCGACAACACTTCCCGGGAAGATATCGTAAACCGTATCAATAGCCAATTACCGGATGAAACAAAAAAGGAATGGTCTGATTATGTTATCCATAATGACAACCGACGAGCATTATTGCCTCAGATCGAGATATTTCTGAGCTCTCTTCGAACTTCTCCGACCGAATAAGTGATTTAATTCACATTCTCTTTCATATTTTTCTTTCCGATTGTAACGGTTAAATCGTATAGTTATGCTACATTTGCAACTTTAAAGTTTAACACTATTAGAAAACGAAGTATTATGTTGAAGACTATTTTGTCTATTTCGGGAAAACCGGGATTATTTAAATTGGTTTCCCACGGAAAGAACATGCTGATTGTCGAATCACTGACAGATAAGAAAAGAGTACCTGCGTATGCAAAAGATAAAGTAATCTCGTTAGGTGATATTGCTATTTATACAACCGAGACGGAAGTTCCTTTGCACGAAGTACTCACCAGCGTAAAAAATAAAGAAAACGGAGCAAAAGTAACAGTTCCTTCCGATACCAAAGAACTGCGTAACTATTTTGCAGAAGTATTGCCTGATTTCGACCGCGAAAGAGTATATCCTAGCGATATTAAGAAATTGCTGACATGGTATAATATCCTGATCGGAGCCGAGATTACCGACTTCACCCCGGAAGAAGAACCGACAGTGGAAGAAGAAACAAGCGCTGAAGAAAAAGCCGAATAAAAACAAATCAGCATAAAAAAAGCGATGCATTTAATTATGCATCGCTTTTTTTATATCACAGTGTATTATCAAAACAACGGATTGTCCACCTTTTCTTTCAGCAAGGCAAGATCTATTACCTGACGAATATCCTCCACATAATGAAAAGTCAGACCTTTCACATATTCAGCTTTGATCTCATTGATATCTTTCTGATTTTCTTTGCATAAGATCAACTCCTTGATACCGGCCCGTTTAGCAGCCAGAATCTTTTCTTTGATTCCACCTACCGGAAGAACTTTGCCACGAAGCGTTATTTCCCCTGTCATTGCCAGGTTCTTTTTCACTTTACGCTGGGTAAATGCAGACACAAGAGAAGTCACCATAGTTACACCTGCACTAGGTCCGTCCTTCGGTATAGCCCCTTCAGGGACATGAATATGTACATTCCAATTTTCAAATAATTCTTCGTTAATATCGAATAAAGAGGCATGAGCATGAATAAATTCAAGTGCCAACATGGCAGATTCTTTCATCACCTCTCCCAAGTTACCTGTCAAAGTTAACTTAGAGCCTTTACCACGACTCAGGCTCGATTCCACAAACAGAATCTCCCCTCCCACTGCAGTCCAAGCTAATCCTGTAACAACACCGGCATATTCATTACCTTGATATTTATCCCGGCTATATTCGATTTGTCCCAGATATTCATGGAGATCTTCCGGTTTGATCTGTGACGGGATTGCCTCGTCAGAAGCCACTTTACGGGCTAGCTTACGCATGATCTTGGCAATCTTTTTATCCAATTCACGAACACCGCTCTCACGGGTATATGATTCAATAATTACCTGTAATGTCTTTTTGGGGAGCTTCACCTTACCTTTGCTGAGACCATGAGCTTCGAGTTGCTTCGGAACCAGGTGACGGGCTGCAATTTCCACCTTCTCCTCCAAGATATAACCGCTTACTTCAATCAGTTCCATACGATCCAGTAACGGTTGGGAAATCGTATTCAGATTATTAGCCGTAGCTATAAACATGACTTTACTTAAATCATAGTCAATATCCAGATAATTATCATGGAATGTCGAGTTTTGTTCCGGATCCAATACTTCCAGTAATGCAGAAGCCGGATCACCTTTAAAGTCGTTTGTCACCTTATCTATTTCGTCCAGGATAAAGACAGGATTAGAACTTCCCGCCTTCTGAATATTCTGGATAATACGCCCGCTCATCGCACCGATATAGGTACGGCGATGACCACGTATTTCAGCTTCATCATGCAAGCCCCCCAACGAAATACGCACATATTTACGATGTAAAGCTTCAGCAACAGATTTACCTAAAGATGTTTTACCTACTCCCGGAGGTCCGTATAAACAGATAATAGGAGATTTCATATCCCCTTTCAACTTCAAGACAGCCAAATGTTCTATAATACGCTCTTTCACCTTTTCCAAACCGTAATGATCGCGATCGAGAACTTTCTGGGCATGAGCCAGATTAAAGTTATCCTTGCTGTATTCATTCCATGGAAGGTTGATTATAGTCTGTACATATTGTGTCTGTATAGAAAAATCAGGAGACTGCGGATGCAGGCGTTCCAACTTACGAACTTCCTTTTCAAATATTTCTGCTACAGCTGCCGGCCATTTCTTACGAGCAGCCTTTTCACGCAATTCTTTTATTTCAAGATCGTTTATATTTCCCCCCAATTCTTCCTGGATCGTCTTGATCTGTTGCTGAAGGAAATATTCCTTCTGCTGCTGATTGATATCTTCATGCGTCTTCATCTGGATAGAAGCTTTAAGTTCTACCAGCTGATATTCACGATTTAGGATAAACAATAAACGATATGCACGATCCTTCAGGTCACCGATCAACAGCAGTTCCTGTTTCTCAGCCGATCCACTGGGAATATTACTACAAGAAAAATTAATCAGGTAAAGAACATTCTTATTATTCTTTATAGAAAATATCAGATCACGCGGCGGCTCATTCAAAGCCCCCAGCATTTTTATGGTAAGATCTTTAATTGTGGAAATCAACGCCTCGAACTCACGATCTGACTTTTTCGGCATTTTATCTTCCAGCAAAGATATTTTGCCTTTCAGATAAGGCTCTGTCTCTTTTAAAGATTCCAAAGCAAAACGTTTTTTCCCTTGCAGGATCACTGTTGTCGTACCATCCGGCATCTCCAGAACACGCACGATATCGGCAATCACACCGGTAGTATACAGATCCTCTAAACCGGGATCTTCCGTATTCATCTCTTTCTGACATACCACACCGATCAATGTTTTCTTATGAACAGCCTCTTTTATCAGACGCATAGATTTCGGACGACCTACAATAACAGGCATAGCTACTCCCGGAAAAAGAACCATATTCCTTAACGGAAGAATAGGTATTTCGTTACCGACTTTCTCTATACCCTCTGTAAAATCCTCATCCACATCACACTCTGTCAGGATAGGCATTACAATCCCAATATTATCATCTAAATCGTCGTACGACTCTTCAGTAAACCTCTTCATTCTTTCTTTCATCATATTTTCTTCCCTATCAATTGTACGTATTAATACAATAAACGTGCCAAAGTTACAGTTTTTTCAGTCAATTCTAACTACTTTTGCACTTCACATTATAAATATTATATGGCAAATCCTTATTTCCGATTCAAGAAATTTATAATTTATCATGACAAATGCGCGATGAAGGTCGGAACCGACGCCGTATTGCTTGGAGCCTGGGCTGAAACCACCCAATGCAAAAACATACTGGATATAGGAACCGGAACCGGCATTATCGCTTTAATGCTGGCCCAACGGAGTTCGGCGGAAATCGATGCGATCGATATCGATAAAGATGCATACATACAAGCGACAGAAAATGCAATAGCCTCTCCTTTTGTCGAAAGAATAAAAGTGATACATTCTTCATGTACTGATTTTGTAATGTCAAATCCACAGAAGAAATATGATTTGATCGTATCCAACCCTCCTTACTTTATAAATTCACTGAAATGTCCGGATAATAAACGCACAGTTGCCCGCCATACCGATACATTACGACTTCCGGACTTGATCCGGGAAGTCCGGACCTTGTTATCTCCTACAGGACGAATCGCATTGGTATTACCCCATGAACAACTGGATGAAGTCAGGGAACTCGCATCCACAAACCATTTATATATTTACAGGCAAACAGATGTAATCCCTGTTCCCGGAGCACAGCCCAAGCGACTGCTGATAGAATTGTCAGTGACAGAAGAAAACATAAAAAAACGGGATACACTGATTATAGAAGAAGCCCGCCATCAGTATACCCCGGAATATATTGCACTCACCAAAGAGTTCTATCTGAAAATGTAAGGTAATCTTTTATCAAAGAAACGGGTCACCTCACCAAACAGGTTATGTACCTCCTTCGTAAAAGAAACCACTTCAGGAGTTATAACATGCAAGGATTGTGGAATGACAGAAATATCGATCCGGCTATCGGCCATTACAGGTTCACCATCCAAATGCATTACCCCCGGATTTTGCCGGATAATTGTAACCTGCTGGGCTTTCAATGTCTTAATCTTACTATTTCTATCGATCTGTTTCGTAAAAAGCTGAATAGCCAGAGGAGCTATATCCAGCGGAGTGAAAGGAGATAAGATCGTCAGATCCATCCGTCCATCCTGGATATTGGCATGTGGAGCGATAAACGCGTTATTCCCGTACTGGGAGGCATTGGCACATGCCACCAGAAACGCTTTTTCCTTGATCGTCTGATTGTCGACCAACAACTCATAAGGCTCCGGTTTATAGCTTAGATATTCTTCTATAGTATTCTTTATATAGATCAGAGATCCGCGACGTTTTTCTTCCGCAAACTTCTGGCTTACAGCGGCATCAAACCCAACTCCACAAGTACAGAAGAATACTTGGTTGTTGGCTTTGCAACAATCGATTGTGGAAATATGCCCTTTGATAATCAGGTCTAGTGCTCGTTTGGCATCCATCGGTATATGCAACTCTCGTGCCAGTCCGTTACCAGATCCTTTCGGTACAATCCCTAATACGGCATCAGAATGGATCATAGCACGAGCTATTTCATTCACCGTGCCATCGCCACCTACTGCTATAATGCAATTTGCCCCCTCATCGATCGCTTTTTTCGTCAACTCACTTGCATGCCCCCGGTATTCGGTAAATGAGATATCCAGCAAACAGTTGCCTTTCTCGCACATCTGCTCTATCATTCTGGGTATCTTTCTCTTCGAACCTACTCCGGATATAGGATTTATTATAGCCTGCACCTTTATTTTTTTTCCGTCCATCCTAACTGTTTATAAAGATTGAAGGGACAAAAATAATGCTTTTGTAAAACTTTTAAAGCATTAAGGCTACTATAAGTTATTTTTTTACTACTTTTGCGGCTGGATTTGCCGAAACATAGGTGAATATGTATGCGACAAACCAGCAATTCTTTGAATAGAATTTTAATAAGCGAGAAAATCATTCTCTTCAATAATAATATGAAACTTTTACAAGAGAAACTAGCAAAGTACGATGCTCCTCAAAAAGCAATGGCTGCAGGGATTTACCCTTATTTCAGAATGATCGAAAGCGATCAGGACACTGAGGTAATGATCAGCGGCAAAAAAGTCTTGATGTTTGGCTCTAACGCTTATTTAGGATTAACCAATCATCCTAAAGTAAAAGAAGCTGCAATTGAAGCGATCAAGAAATATGGCACAGGTTGCGCAGGTTCGCGTTTCCTGAATGGTACACTCGACATCCATGTTCAATTGGAGAAACGTCTGGCTGAATTTGTCGGAAAAGAAGACGCTATCGTGTATTCTACAGGTTTCCAGGTCAATCTGGGAGTAGTATCCTGTTTGACAGGACGTGAAGATTATATCCTATGGGATGAATTAGACCATGCCTCTATTATCGAAGGTCATCGTCTGTCCTTCTCGACCAAGCTGAAATATAAACATAACGACATGGATTCACTGGAAAAGCAACTTCAGAAGTGCGAACCGGATAAAGTGAAGCTGATCGTTATCGATGGTGTATTCAGTATGGAAGGTGATGTAGCCAAACTTCCTGAAATCGTTGCTCTAGCCAAAAAGTATAATGCCAGCATTATGGTAGACGAAGCACACGGTTTAGGCGTTCTGGGAGATCACGGACGCGGAACATGTAACCACTTCGGTGTTACCGACGACGTAGACCTGATCATGGGCACATTCAGTAAATCACTGGCTTCTATCGGTGGATTTATCGCTTCAGATAAAGATACAATCAACTACCTTCGTCACAATTCACGTTCATACATTTTCAGTGCCAGTAACACGCCGGCCGCAACAGCAGCAGCAAGTGCCGCACTTGACATTATGTTGAGCGAACCGGAACGTATCGAACACCTTTGGGACCTGACGCATTACGCATTAGACGGTTTCCGGAATATGGGCTGTGAAATCGGACATACGTCAACTCCGATCATTCCGTTGTTCATTCGTAACAACGACCTGACATTCCTTATCGTTAAGGAATTATTCGAAGCCGGCATCTTCGTAAACCCAGTTGTTTCACCGGCTGTTGCCCCGGAAGATACACTAATCCGCTTCTCTTTGATGGCTACTCATACAAAAGAGCAACTGGATAAGGCACTCGAAGCGATTCACAAGGTATTTAAAAGTCACGGCTTAGTTAAATAAGCGTATTGTCTAAAAGATATTTACAGGAAAAGGCTGTCAAATAATAAAATTGACAGCCTTTTCCTGTAATAGGCAACACCAACACGGTCATAACAACCTGCCGCAAACCGGTACAACCGATTTTGTACCGCCCGATAGAGGTCGGCAGTGCTTTCTTTTCCGGCTTTCGGGAAACCTGTACATTCAGGTAACTAAAAATGGAATGCGTCATATCTTTTTTCACAACACCTTGCCCATTCTCTGAGAATATTTGACTATTTTTGCGTAATTGTAGACACTATAAATACACATATATATACCAGACAATGGATTTCAAACTAAATACAGGTAGTTGCTGCATGGGAAAAAAAGGATGCAGCAAAATACAAAATAATAAACTGAATACCTACGATTGGCTTTGCGACGTACCCGATGCGGAAAATGCAACCGATTATGTAGAAGTACAATTTAAGAATACCCGTAAAGGATATTTCCTGAACAGTTCTAAAATACCTCTGGAAAAAGGGGATATGGTAGCCGTCGAGGCCAGTCCCGGACATGACATAGGTACAGTTACGCTTACCGGAAAACTAGTCCTTCTTCAAATGAAAAAGAACAATGTTCGTACCGGTGAAGGCTATGAACCCAAAAAAGTCTATCGCAAAGCTAAACCGACCGATATAGAGAAGTACGAAGAGGCAAAAGGTAAGGAGCATGCCACTATGATCCGTTCGCGCCAGATCGCTGCCGATCTGGGATTAAATATGAAGATCGGCGACGTAGAATATCAGGGGGACGGTAACAAAGCGATCTTCTATTATATCGCCGACGAACGTGTCGACTTCCGCCAACTGATTAAAGTGCTGGCAGAAGCTTTCCGCGTCCGTATTGAAATGAAGCAGATCGGAGCCCGTCAGGAAGCCGGACGTATCGGAGGTATCGGCCCATGCGGACGTGAACTATGCTGTTCCAGTTGGATGACAAGTTTCGTTTCAGTGGCAACCGGTGCCGCCCGTTATCAGGATATATCCATGAACCCGCAGAAACTGGCCGGACAATGTGCCAAATTGAAATGTTGTATCAACTACGAAGTGGATGCTTACGTGGAAGCACAGAAGCGTTTACCATCCAGGGAGATCGTTCTGGAAACGAAGGACAACAACTACTATCATTTCAAAACAGATATCTTTAAACGTGAGATTACTTATTCTACAGATAAGTCGTTTGCTGCAAACCTGATTACCATATCAGCCGACCGTGCATTCGATGTAATCAACATGAACAAGAAAGGAAGTAAGCCGGTTACATTGGAAGCCGACACGAAACCGCAACCGCCTAAACGCGATGCACAGGATATTCTCGGCCAGGACAGTGTTACCCGTTTCGATTCTGTTAAGAAAAAGAAGAAAAAACGTCCGTCGGGTAATAACGGGGGTGGCAATGGTGGCAGCAATAACAACGCTCCGGCCAATAATGAAAACGGAAATAACAAACCGATAGTAAATGCCCGGCCGGCCAACAACCGCCCCGGAAATGGCGAAAAGCAACCCGGCAACGACAATAACAGGAATTCCGGTAATAACAATAACAGTAACAAAGGTGGAGGAAACAATAACGGTAACAACAACCGCAACAACAATAATAACAACCGGAATAACAGAAACAAACAAAAGCCTAAAGGAAATAATGACAAGCCTGCGAATAATGACAGACCTCAGCAACCGGCTAAACCGACAAATAAACCGGAGAACAAGCCCGAAGCTTAAAGGACTCATTGTCGTTCTATTTACATTCTTATGCTTCTCCTGCGGTCAACAGGCCTTGTACGACCAGTACCAGGCCATTGACAAGACTGCGTGGGAGAAGGATAAGGAATATTATTTCTCTTTTCAGGTAGACGACATTTCCAGTCCTTACAATCTAACGCTCGAGGTACGTAATAATAATATGTATCCTTACCAGAACCTTTGGTTATTCTGTAACGAAGAACAACCGATAGGTCCACTTAAACAGGATACCATAGAATGCGTATTGGCAGACGAGTTCGGGAAGTGGTATGGACATGGTATTTCTTTATTTCAATCCAGCTTTCCCATACGGGAAAACTATACATTCGAACATCCGGGAATGTACACCTTCAGTTTCCGCCAGGGAATGCGAGACAGTACATTGAAAGGAATCCAAGAAATAGGTTTCCGTGTAGAGAAAGCGAGATAATCATCGTTCTCTACGGGAAGCATCCAGACGAAGAAAAATAAATAACAGGATCGTAAACCCAAGCAGGGAAGAGCCTCCATAACTGAAAAAAGGCAAAGGGATACCGATTACCGGGGTTATCCCGGTCACCATCCCGACATTTATCGCCAGATGAAAGAAGAATATGGAGGCTACACCATATCCATACACCCGGCCGAATGCCGTATTCTGCCTTTCAGAAAGAACTACCAGCCGGATTATAAAAATACCGAACAAAATAAGCACAATGGTGGAACCGACAAATCCGTGCTCCTCTCCCACCGTGCAAAAGATAAAATCCGTTTCCTGTTCCGGCACATATTTCAATTTGGTCTGTGTCCCGTTCAAGAATCCTTTACCCGTCAGTCCGCCTGATCCGATGGCGATCTTCGACTGGTTCACGTTATAACCTGCACCACTAGGATCATCTTCCATGCCTAATGATACCTTGATGCGAATTTGCTGGTGGGGCTCCAGTATTTCATCAAACACATAATCCACGGAATACATAAATGCCAATGAACCCAAAGCAAAAGCAGCGATCAGTGCATAGTGCCACACCCAGTTTCTTACGGAAAGATAAACCAGGTAGATAACAGCCAGTCCTACCAGCCCCATCGAAACCCAGGCAAAATTGACTGTTACAAATAAGGAGGTGATATAGGCAACCAGATAAACGACCGCCGTCCCGCCCAACATAACCTGTAGCGCCATCCTGTCCCTGCGCACCACCGTGACAAGAATAAAGGAGATAACCAGTATCATGGATGAAACGATCAACTCTCCCATATCGGTAGCCCCCACGACCACATCCGAAAACTTCATGGTCGTCACGAAGAATGCCACCGCACAAACGCCTGCCATCAGGATATATCCAGACATCCCCTCCCGGTATAACATCAGGAAGAAAGCTAAGTAAACCAGCGCCGACCCCGTTTCCTTCTGCAGAATGATACAGATCATCGGCAGGAAAATAAGCATAAGCGTTATGGAAAAGTTCTTAACAGTAGTCAGTTGGAACCCATAGGAGTTCATGAACTTTGCGATAGCCAGCGCAGTAGCAAACTTGGCAAACTCAGCCGGCTGAATACGAAAAGAACCCAGTTTCAACCAGGAATGCGATCCTTTTATATCAGGTGCCAGGAAGATGGTAGCAATCAACAGGAGGATGACAGCCGCATAAATCAGATAGGCAAAAACATCAAAGAAGTCACTTTCCAGCATCAGTATGATAAATATAACCACCATTGATATGCCAATCCACATCAACTGCGACCCGGGACGTCCGTTTACATCAAATAAGCTCATGCTGTCAAACTCGAAGCTGGCGCCACAAATCGTAAACCAACCAGCCACTATCATCAACAAATAAAGTATGATAGTAAACCAGTCAACGGTTTTCCATATTTCAGTCTTTCTATATCCCACTATCCGATAATAAATAAACGCGATCTTCGGTAACCACCGAATTAATCATTCTTTCTTCCAAAGCCTTATCTTCGGGTGCAATCTCACCTTTCAGATACAGTTCCATCATTAATTTACCGATAGGCACTCCAAATGCCGCACCGAAACCGCCGTTTTGTACATAGACACAAATAGCTACTTTCGGATCTTTATACGGAGCAAAGCCGATAAAGGCGGAGTGATCCTTCCCATGAGGGTTTTCGGCCGTACCGGTCTTACCGCATACCTCGATGCCGGGTATTGCAGCCGCCCAGCAAGTACCGCCAAGTACCGCATTACGCATACCTTCCGCTACGACATCATAATATTTGGCATCCACTGTCGGATAGCGCCTATTAGTATAAAGCGTATCCAACGGAGTATCCTGAATTTCCTTTACCACATGGGGAGTAATAAAATAGCCTCGGTTGGCAATCGTTGCTGCCAGATTACATATCTGCAACGGCGTTGCTGCTATTTCTCCCTGCCCGATCGCGATGGAGATGACTGTGGTGGAGTTCCAGCGCGAATAGACCTTATCATAAAACTTGCTGTTCGGAATAAAGCCTCTCCGTTCCCCGGGTAAGTCGATCCCCAACTGATAGCCATACCCCATGGAGACCAAATGATTCTTCCATACTTCAAACGCATTTTGTATAGTCGGATACCGCCGGCGGTTATCCAGCATATCGTGCAGCCCCCAGCAAAAATAAGAGTTACACGAAGTTGCCAAAGCCGGAACCAGACTTAAGGGAGATAAGTGCCCGTGGCAAGCCGGCTTCCGTTTGGAGGAATAAGTGTAACCATGCGCACAGGTGTACATCGTTTCGGGAGTAATAACCCCTTCCTGTAAAAAGATAAGCCCTTGCGTCGGTTTGAATGTCGATCCGGGAGGATAAAATCCAGTTATAGCGCGGTCGATAAGCGGCTTCTGAGGATCTTGACTCAAAAGGTGATGGTTCTTTCCCCTCTGACGTCCTATCAACAGGCTGGGATCATAGTTAGGAGAAGATACCATACAAAGTACCTCACCGGTGGACGGTTCGATCATCACGATACTTCCGACTTTATTCTTCATGAGCTTTTCGCCATAAGCCTGCAAGTCCATATCGATGGCAAGCGTCAGGTTCTTCCCGGATACCGGGGCGACATCGCTGTTGCCCTCGTCATATTTACCTTTGATACGCCCATGTACGTCCCGGAGTAGGATCTCCACTCCTTTTACACCACGCAACTCTTTCTCATACGAGCGTTCGACACCCGCACGACCGGAGTAATCACCTTGCACATAATAATCGTCCGCTTTAATATCTTTCCGGTCTACTTCACCGATATTTCCGAGAATATGGGCAGCGTAAGGATACTCGTACTGCCGGATCGTCCGGTTACGGATATAAAATCCGGGGAATTTATATAACTTCTCCTGCAATACCCCGCACTCCTGTGCAGAAAGATTGTTCATAAACACCTGTGGAACATACGACGAATACCCCGGATTCAACTGGCGGTTCTTCAAATCGGCAATCCTCTTTTCAAATTGTTCTTTGGTTATACTCAAGATATTACAGAAATCGAGCGTATCGAAAGGCTGGACCTCCCGCATGATAAGCATTACTTCATAAGCGGGCTGGTTATAAACAAGTAATTTCCCATTGCGGTCATAAATTATACCACGGGAAGGCAATAAAGTCTTTTTTAGGAACGCATTACTGTCAGCCCACGCTTTATAATCGTTCTCCACCACCTGAAGGTAGAACAAACGGATAATAAAAACGATGACCAACAGAACTACGGCACCTATAATAACATAGCGCCTGTTCTCAAGTGTATACTTTGCATTAGTCTCCACTCTTTTGGGTCTCTATATTGAATGCTTCTATTGTACAAATTAATAATGTAGTCGTTATTACACTCGCTCCGATACGGATAATAAGGAATAACGGATCGAATAAGGTCAGGGATTCGATCAGAAACAGCGTTACATGATGAATCAGCACTAACGACAGTACATACCGAAAAAAACCGCCATAACCGAATGTCTTATAAGAAGGATATATTCCATCGGGAAGATCCTTTCCCATATAAAAACGTATCAGCGGCTCACGGATAAATCCGGTCAGGGTACATGCTGCTGCATGCATTCCGGGAGTATTTGAAAACAAATCGATCACCAGACCGATAAGGAATGAGAAAAGAACGACCAGATCGCGTGACGAACCGACCGGCATCTTTATAATAAAATAAAGATACAGGAATGGTGTTGCTATCCGCAGAAAATGAATATTATTCAGGATCAGTACCTGGACCAACACCAATACAACAAAATAAAGCAATCCCCTTATTAAATTATTAATCATTTCTTCTTGCTTCTTGTTCTACCCTTATCTGTTCTTCCTGATTAAAGTTCTTAATGATACGGACATTGTTCAGCGACTGGAAATCCGTCGCCAACTCCACTTTCAGTGTAAAGAAGTTATCGTCATGCTGTTTTTCAAAATCAGCGACCGTCCCCACTATAATCCCTGCAGGGAATACACTTGAAAAACCGCTGGTCACGATCGTATCGCCTTTCTGAAACTCCACATGCCTCGGCAATTCTTCCAAATCGGCATAGCGCGTATTACGTCCCTTCCAACTCAATGAACCAAAGTAGCTACTTCCTAACACCTTGCAACTAAGTCTCGACTTAGGATTAAGTAACGGAATAACTACGGAATAATGATCAGCCACCGTTGAAACGATCCCGACAACTCCCCGTTCGGAAACAACCCCCATATCCGGAGCGATGCCGTCTTTACGTCCTTTATTTACAGTGATATAGTTCGAGAGGTGACTTACACTGTTATTCGCCACCTCGGCTAAGATAAAACTATACGGAAACTGTTCGACCGAATCAGGAGCGAATCCGGCAAAGTTCACCGTATCGGCCATCATCATATCCAGGCGATCCTGCAACTCCAGCAAATCCATTTCCAGTTGTCCGTTCCTCTCCAGCAGTTCCTTGTTTATTTCACGCAAGTCAAGATAGGACCTTACATAACCGGAAACAGACGCAATGTGTCCTGTCAATACATTTGCCGAACTGAAGATTATGTTCCGCTGATATGCACTATTGCGATAAATCAGCATCACCGAAACAATCTCGAGCAAAACGAACAGAAACCAATGCCTCTTTCTTACCAGGAAGTCCAGCAGTTTACGCATAATCTATTTAACAAGTTGACAGTTGACAAGTGACAGTTGACAATTAGAATAGAAAAACTAAACTGTCAACTGTCACTTGTCAACTGCCTACTATTTTATCGAATAAGGAAATTAAACTTATCTATATTCTTCAACGCCACACCCGTTCCTATCGCAACCGCATGCAACGGGTCTTCAGCGATATGGAACGGAATGTTGATCTTATCTGTCAAACGTTTGTCGAGTCCGCGCATCAGAGCACCACCACCGGCCAGATAGATACCGTTACGTACGATATCGGCATACAGTTCAGGCGGCGTCTGTTCCAGTGCACTCAGGATAGCCGCTTCCATCTTCGAGATCGATTTCTCCAGACAGTGTGCGATTTCCTGATAAGAGACAGGAACTTCCATCGGAAGAGCTGTCATCTGGTTCGGACCGTGTACGATATAATCTTCAGGAGGATTATCCAGGAACGTTAATGCAGAACCGACATTGATCTTGATCAGTTCAGCCGTACGTTCACCGACCTTCACGTTGTGCTGGCGACGCATATATTCCATAATATCAGCCGTTAGGTCGTCACCGGCAATACGGATCGATTTATTGGATACGATACCTCCCAGCGAGATAACAGCGATCTCGGTTGTTCCACCGCCTATATCTACGATCATGTTACCTTCGGGAGCTTCGACATCGATACCGATACCGATCGCTGCAGCCATAGGTTCATAGATCATATATACATCACGGCCTCCGGCATGTTCGGCGGAGTCGCGTACGGCACGAATCTCAACCTCTGTACTACCGGAAGGGATACATACCACTACACGGAGTGAAGGAGAAAACCAGCGGTGTTTCGGATTGATCATTTTGATCAGGCCGCGTATCATCTGCTCCGCAGCAAAGAAGTCGGCAATCACACCGTCGCGAAGCGGACGGATCGTACGAATGTTCTCATGCGTCTTTCCGTGCATCTGGCGTGCCTTCTCGCCAACAGCCAATACTTTGTCAGTACGCCTGTCGAGGGCAACTACCGATGGCTGATCTACTACTACTTTACCACCACTGATGATGATGGTATTCGCAGTACCCAGGTCCATCGCTATTTCTTGTGTGAAAGAAAATAATCCCATTTTTTAATAAGGTGTTTTTTTAATGTTTGAAATGACGGACTCCCGTCTTAACCATAGCCAAGCCATGCGCGTTGCAATACTCAACGGATAACTTGTCATTTACAGAACCACCCGGCTGAATAACAGCAGTAATACCTGCCTTATCAGCAATTTCAACACAGTCTGGGAATGGGAAAAATGCATCCGAAGCCATAACGGCACCTTTCAGATCGAACTCGAAAGAGTTTGCCTTTTCAATAGCCTGTTTCAAAGAGTCTACACGCGATGTCTGACCGATACCACTTGCGCAAAGCTGTTTATTCTTTACCAGCGTGATAGCGTTCGACTTACTGTGTTTCACCAGTTTATTGGCGAACAACAGGTCTTCCACTTCCTGAGAAGAGGGATGTTTGTCTGTCATCGGTTCCAGATCTGCGACAGTCTGGATACTGAAGTCTTTTTCCTGCATTAATGCACCATTCAACAGTGAACGGAACTGCATCGGACAAGTCTTTGTCTCCTTACGGATCAGGATGATGCGGTTTTTCTTCTGCATCAACACATCCAAAGCGTCTTTTGTATATTCCGGGGCGATGATCACTTCGAAGAAAATCTTGTTGATCTCTTCAGCTACTTCTTTATCAATTGTGCTGTTAGCAATCAGAATACCGCCGAATGCAGAAACCGGGTCACCGGCCAATGCATCTTTCCATGCTTCCAGCACGGTTGGACGGGATGCGATACCACAAGCGTTATTATGTTTGAGGATAGCGAATGTCAATTCGTTGAACTCGTCAATCAGGCTGACGGCAGCATCGATATCCAACAAGTTATTGTAAGAAATCTCTTTGCCGTGTATCTGGTCGAACATATCGCTGAACTTTCCATAGAACTTAGCGGCCTGGTGAGGATTTTCACCATAACGCAGGTTCATCGGCTGGTCTACGGCAGCACGGAAGTGTGAGCCTTCGCGTCCGTCAAAATAATTGAAAATAGCAGAATCATAGCCTGATGAAACGGCAAAAGCTTCTTTGGCGAACCATTTACGGTCTTCCAGGGAAGTTTCTGCCCCTTTTTCATTCAGCACTTGCATCAACGGCTGATACTGTGCTTTTGAAGCTACGATCACGACATCCTTAAAGTTCTTTGCAGCGGCACGTATCAAAGAGATACCGCCTATATCTATCTTTTCGATGATTGCCTGTTCTTCCGCACCAGAAGCTACTGTTTCTTCAAACGGATACAAGTCTACAATCACCAGATCAATTTCAGGAATTTCATATTCTGCAATCTGTGCTTTGTCGCCATCGTTCTCTCTACGGTTAAGGATACCACCGAAAACTTTCGGGTGAAGAGTCTTAACACGTCCTCCTAAAATTGAAGGATATCCGGTCAGGTCTTCCACCGCATCACAAGGAATGCCTAATGATTCGATAAATGTTTGTGTCCCCCCTGTTGAAACGAAGCTAACGCCCTCGCTATGAAGCTTTTTTAAGATTTCATCCAGTCCCTCTTTATGGAATACAGAGACTAATGCACGCTTAATACGTTTTGTTGCAGCCATCTTTGTTGAGTTTATTTTAATGTTTTAGAGCACAAAAGTAGACAATTATTTTCAATATGTACATTAATGTAACTATTTTATTCCCGGGCGAATTCTTTAATAAAACTTAGAATCTGTTGAAAACTGTGGGAACAGTAAAAAAACATCTTCAATCATTCTTTTTTTAGCTTTACCAGCATGATTACCGGATTATCCTCTTCGTTTAAATCGGTTACGACTTCTTTCAGTTTTCCTTTCAGCTTTCCTTTTTCGTTGGCTTCCAACAATTCCGCCGCTTCCAATTGTACTGAAAAAGCAATCTCCTCGTTTAATGAACAAGCTGACATGTCTTCTTTTCTCTGATCGAAATCAGCATTATAAACGACACTGTTATAAATCTTTTTTTCCTGCTTGTCGTATACCAAATCGACTTTAGGCATTTCTGTATCCTTTTCGAAGTCACATTCTTTTTTCACCGTCTGCATAAAGTAGTAACGTTCCGTCAGTACTCCCGGGAAAAGAAATATTTCCGGTTCCATCACCTGTACGGAAGGAGTTCTGACGATAAAAGGGCGAAGATCTCCACCCGGGCGTTCAGCGTAAATAGTATCGGAAGAAGGCTCACTCAAAATCCAGTCGCCCTGATAAGAGGAAATAAAGCTATTACCGGGAACACTTGCATAAACCCTATCCGCCACACGTTTCACTATTACCGGCGATATTCTTTTTCCGTATGGAAGTTCGATATCCGTCCAGCCTCCATCTTCTTTAGACAATAGGAAGAATGTACTCGTGGAAGATTCGTTCTCCGGAGCATAAACATTTTGAGAAAGAAAATGATGATCGTCATAATCGTAGAGATTCGTAACAAGTGCTCCTTTTTTATAAAAGATCGTTTTTTTATAATTACCCTCCAAGTCGTAAACCTGAATCTTACTCGAAGGGCCGTCATTCACAAATAGTTCGTTCTCTTCCTTATTTAAATGAACATTAAAAGGCAGTATATATTCCTCCGGCCCCTGCCCTCTGCGATTAATCTTCTTCAATCCCTGACCGGTAGACCGGTCGAAAATTAAAATTTCTCCCTGACGCACATTTGTCAATATCAGGATATTTTTCCCAACATCAGCTACCTTACCTTTAATTATAAACTCATCCGTCGTCTTCAACGGAATATACTCCACATTCATGAAATCTTGAAGTATCAAATCCTTCTTTGGATAGTTTGCAGTGACATCCACTGTGATAAAACTGTCGGTGGTAAACTTACCGCCTCCACATCCCATTAATGTTAATAGGACTACAAAAACAAATGTTTTATTCAAGAAATAGTTTTTCATCGTAATAAATTTGAATGATTTTACACAAAAGTAAGAGCCACCCTAAAACCCGCCAAAGCTTTCATGTCACAAATATGTCACATTTCACAAGAAGCTAATAAACAGCAGATTGAAGACAAAACCAGTTATTAAAAAGCTCTTATAAATTCATCAAAGTCCTGTGCCGCTCCCTTCTGGTGAGTCAGTTTTTCATATAAACGTTTACGCTTATTAGATATCGCCTGGCTATTTACCGATAATAATGATGCTATACGTCCTACCGGAATATCCAGCCTGGTCAAACAACATACAACCAAATCCAACTCAGAGATTCGGGGATACAACATTCTTATCTTGCTGGTAAAATCTCTGTACAACACATGATCTATAGCCTTAACCACTTCGGGCCATTGTGCCTCATCTAACTTTTTCCACTTTGTACATAATCCCAGGTATAAGTCTGAAATAAAAAACGTATCCTCCGCCAACTCGCTTTCAGACTGCAAAGTGTTTTCTTCTATCTTTTTTTGTTCTGCAGTTATTTGTTGTTCCAATTTGGCAATAGTCATATTTCGCTCTTTCAGATACCCCTGGCTTTCTTTATATTTCTGTTCCTGAAGACGCAATGACTGGTCCAACTGTTCTTCTTTTTTCCTCTTTTTCTTAAACAAATAAAAAGCAATACATACCGCTACCAATAATAATGAAGAACCTCCTCCCAAAAACCTGTATAGATAATTCGTTTTACGGTCCGACTCCTGCCTGTAATACTCTTTATCTTTTTCTACCAACCGATAATCATACAAACTTTGCAACCGGGCCAATGCCTCCATATATGTTTGTTTATCAATCGAATCTCTCAATATCTCATATTGTTTCTGGAAATCGGCATAGGCCTGCCAATTTTTCCTGGATTTCTCGAAGCGTGACAAATTACGATATGCACCGCACATAGTATAAAGATCAGAGCTCTTCCTGGCAAAAGAAAAATAATGATAAGCAGAATCCATCTCCCCTGTTTTTAAATACAAATCTCCTAAAGTTAAACTAACCAGACAGGAATCATCCATAGTCTCTATTTTTGAATATGCTTGCCAGGCGGAAGACAAGCCTCTTTCATACTCTCCCACCCGACTATACGCATCCGCTAATTCATTCGACATATAAAGTTTATGCGAATCGGTAGTATGAGCCAGGGCTATCGAATAATAGATAATTGCACTATCCAACTTATTCTCGCACACATAAATACGAGCGATATTCCGGAGAGTCACAGACAAACTAACTGTATCTGTATCCAGGAAAAAATAGTCAACGGCTTTTTTCTGATAAGTCAAAGCGGGTTGATAAAGCTTTTGAAGGGTATATAAAGAGCCTAAATTAGCACACAATTGTCCCTGCAAAGAGGGAGTATTCAAATTCTTTCCTACGTCATAAGCCTTCAGATAATATTCCTGGGCTTGAGGTGCATCGTTTAAATCCTGGTAAACCCTGCCACAATAATAATATGCCTGCATTTTTCGCTCTTCCAAGTCGGTCTTTTCATAATATCTGACAGCTATTCGTATCAAAGAATCGGATACATGTTTTATCCGGTTCTTATCCCGTGCCTGCGTATGCAACAAACACCAAAGAGCCTGTTCCTTACGAGACAATTCTTCCGGATGTTTTATACTGTCTAAAAGACATAAGGCACTATCCGGCTTTGCGGCCATACAGCTTTCGGCCCCTGTTAACAGGGAAGCTACCTCATTTTTTCCATTACAGGCTATCAACAAAAGAAAAAGCAAAAGAAAAAGACTTAACGGTAGTTTGAGCATATCAACTATGGATAATTAATAATGCTAAAGTAAAACTTTATTTCCATTAGACCACATCCACAAAAGCAATATTTATAAAAAAGGATTGTCCGGTATGCCTATATCATAACTTCAGATATGATATTTTGATGGGACAACTACGATTAAAGCGATTCCGGTTGGTACAAAACGCCCGTTTTAGTATCTTTGCACACTCATTTGAAATTTAATAGATATTCAATATATGATAACGGTAAATAATCTGGACGTACAGTTCGGTAAACGTATCCTCTTTCAGGATGTAAATATGAAGTTTACGCCGGGCAACTGCTACGGTATTATTGGTGCCAATGGTGCCGGAAAATCAACTTTCCTCCGTGTGATCAGCAAACAGCTCGATCCGACACGCGGTACAGTTACTTTAGGTCCGGGAGAACGTCTCTCGGTTTTAAGCCAGGACCACTTTGCTTTCGACGAACATACAGTTATGGATACGGTCCTGATGGGACACACCACGCTATGGGAAGTGATGAGCGAAAAGAATGCTCTTTACGAAAAGCCGGATTTCAGTGATGCCGACGGTATCCGGGTTTCGGAACTGGAAGAGAAGTTTGCAGAAATGGAAGGATGGAATGCCGAGAGCGATGCGGCCAATCTTTTAAGCGGCCTGGGGATTGCCGAAGAGTATCATTACAGCATGATGAAAGACCTGAGCGGTAAACAAAAGGTACGTATATTACTGGCACGTGCACTTTTCGGACAACCGGACAACCTGCTTTTGGATGAGCCGACCAATGACCTCGACCTGGAAACAGTTGGCTGGTTGGAAAACTATCTGTCTAACTCGGAACATACGATTCTGGTTGTGAGCCACGACCGTCACTTCCTCGACTCTGTTTGTACACATACTGTAGACATCGACTTCAACAAGTTGCAGATGTTTGCAGGTAACTATAGCTTCTGGTACGAATCAAGCCAGTTGGCACTACGTCAGCAGCAGAACCAGAATAAGAAAGCAGAAGAAAAGAAAAAGGAACTGGAAGAGTTTATTCGCCGTTTCAGTGCCAACGTAGCGAAATCCAAACAGACTACCAGCCGTAAGAAGATGATCGAAAAGCTGAATATCGAAGAGATCAAGCCTTCTTCACGCCGTTATCCGGGTATTATCTTCACACCGAACCGCGAACCGGGTAACCAGATACTCGAAGTGAAAGGACTGACTAAAAGCATTGAAGGCAAGACCTTGTTCAAGGATTTAAACTTCAATGTAGAAAAAGATGATAAGATTGTCTTTATCAGCCGCGATCCTCGTGCCATGACGGCTCTTTTCCAGATCATCAACGGGGAAGAAAAGCCGGATGCCGGTACTTTCCAATGGGGACAAACGATCACTACCACTTATCTGCCGCTGGATAATGCCAAATATTTCGACTCCGATTATAACCTGATCGACTGGTTGAGCCAGTTTGCAGGCGATACCAACGAAGTATTCCTGAAAGGGTTCCTTGGCCGTATGTTGTTCTCGGGTGAAGAACTATTGAAAAAGGTGAGTGTATTATCCGGAGGTGAAAAAATGCGTTGTATGATTTCCCGTATGATGTTGACGGACGCAAACTGCCTGATCCTGGATACACCGACCAATCACCTGGACCTGGAATCGATCCAGGCTTTCAATAATACATTGCAGTCATTCAGAGGCAATGTGTTGTTCTCCAGTCATGACCACGAGTTTATCCAGACTGTGGCAAACCGTATTATTGAACTGACTCCTAACGGCATCATCGACAAGATGATGGATTACGATGATTACATCACCGATCCGATGGTAGCCGAACTACGCGAAAAGTTATATAAATAATCAGATGAAGGGCGGCTGTTTCAGTCGCCCTTCGTTTCTTAATAGACCACATATCCGACATTATGAGTAAACGATTGATCTTCCTTTTGGCAGTGTTCGCCCTCTGGCTTCCGGTTTTTGCTATCCAGAAACCGGTGTTCATGCTATACCATGCTTTAGAGAACAGCAGTTCTCTAACTGATTACCTACAGGTAATCCTACACGGAGTATTACTGGATTGTACGATCAGCGGATATTTGACTGTCATACCTCTTCTTTGTGTACTGGTGTCGATCTGGCTGCCGGGCACTGTCTATAAAAAAATATTGAAAGGTTACTTCCTTATTATTGCCATCCTTGTTGCAGCAATCTATGCCGTTGATGTCGCATTATACGGTTATTGGGGATTTCGACTGGATGCGACCTTGTTCTTTTACCTGCAATCACCCAAAGATGCGATGGCCAGCGTGCCGCTAAAGACTTTCGCCCTGCAACTGGTGATGTTCGCAGCCTACGCATGGGTCATCTACTGGCTATTCAAACGGTTGATCATACCATTGTTTCCCTCGACCCCGGTTCACAGGCGATTAGGCGGAACAATCGGTATCCTGCTGGTAGGCGGTATCCTGTTCATCCCTATCCGGGGAGGTATAACTACTTCTACGGCAAATGTCGGCATGGTCTATTTCAGCAAAAACCAATTCCTGAACCATGCTGCCATCAACCCTACATTCAGCCTGATCGCATCGATGAGTAAACAACAGGACTTTGCCGCACAGTTCAATTTCTTTCCCGAAGAAGAAAGACAGGAACGTTACGCTACACTTACCCAATATAACGATAGCCTGACAAACAATGCGGAAAAGATCAAACTACTGACTACCGACCGTCCCAATATCCTGATCATTCTTTTGGAAAGCTTCACGGCCAATGCTATTGAAGCTGTCGGTGGAGAAGCAGGCATCACTCCCAATCTGAACAAGCTAAGTAAAGAAGGGATTACATTCACTAATATGTATGCCAACTCTTTCCGTACCGATCGCGGACTGGTGGCTGTACTGAACGGACACCTGGCACAACCTACAACTTCCATCATGAAATATCCGGCTAAAAGCCAGACACTCCCATCCATTGCCAAAAGCCTTGGTGAACAGGGATACACAGCCGATATGCTTTATGGCGGAGATATCAACTTCACCAATATGCAGAGCTATTTCTTCGGTTCCGGATACAGCAAGATCACGGCCGACCGCGACTTTCCGCTAAGCAGCCGCCTAAGCAAATGGGGAGCTAACGATGATATTACTTTTTCTCATCTGTACGAATCGATCAGGGAGAGGGACGAAAAGACTCCGTGGCTCAGTACTTTCCTGACGTTAAGCAGCCATGAACCATTTGAAGTACCTTTCCACCACCTGGAAGATCCTTACCTCAACTCTGTTGCTTTCACGGACAGTTGTATCGGTAGCTTTGTCGACAAACTGAAAGAACTGCCTGCTTGGAAGAATACGTTGATCGTATTGATATCCGACCACGGCTATCGTTACCCTTCCCCCATGCTTGATTATGAACCTCGCCGTTTCCATATCCCGATGATATGGCTGGGCGGAGCGGTCAAAGAACCGGCAATCATCGACATATATGCTAATCAAACAGACCTGGCCGCTACACTATTAAGCCAGTTGAACCTGCCGCACGATCAGTTTACATTCAGCCGTGACATACTTGATGCGGGTTATCCGAAGTATTCCTTCTATACATTCTCAAACGGTTTTGGATTTATAGACAGTACTGGCGTCTCAGTCTACGACAATGAAAGCAACAGGCCATTGCTGGAAGAACCTTCAACAGACAGCCAAACCCGCCTGGATAAAGGAAAAGTGCTTCTACAAACCCTATATGACGATTTAGGCAAGCGCTAATTCTGTTGATGCGAATGGGGGGAAGGCAAAAGCATCCTATTACAAACAGCTACATAAAATAAAAATGGCCGATCCGGAAAGATCAGCCATTTTTATTTTTGTATGCAAAATCTCTTTAAATACTTTATTTAGCATAACTTACAGCACGAGTTTCACGAATAACCGTGATCTTTACCTGTCCCGGATAAGTCATTTCATCCTGTATCTTCTTTGCTATTTCATTTGACAGGCTTTCTGTATCCTTGTCGTCAATCTTGTCAGCTCCTACAATTACGCGGAGTTCGCGACCAGCTTGGATAGCATAGGTCTTAACAACACCCGGATAAGAAAGAGCCAACTGTTCAAGATCATTCAAACGCTTGATATAAGCTTCTACAATCTCACGGCGAGCACCCGGACGAGCACCGGAGATAGCATCACAAACCTGAACGATCGGAGCCAGCAGTGTTTGCATTTCAACCTCATCATGGTGAGCACCGACTGCATTGCAGATGTCCGGTTTTTCTTTGTATTTTTCACAAAGTTTCATACCCAGAATAGCGTGCGGCAATTCCGGTTCGTCATCAGGCACTTTACCGATATCGTGTAACAAACCTGCGCGTTTTGCTTTTTTCGGGTTCAGTCCAAGCTCAGAAGCCATCACTGCACAAAGATTAGCCGTTTCACGGGCATGCTGCAACAAGTTCTGACCATAAGAAGAACGGTATTTCATTTTACCGATCATACGGATCAATTCAGGATGCAGACCATGTACACCCAAGTCGATCACGGTACGCTTACCGGTTTCAACCACTTCATCTTCCACCTGTTTCTTAACTTTGGTAACCACTTCTTCGATACGGGCCGGATGGATACGTCCGTCCTGAACCAACTGGTGCAATGCCAAACGAGCTATTTCACGACGAACAGGGTCAAATCCGGAAAGAACGATTGCTTCAGGGGTATCGTCCACAACAATCTCAATACCTGTTGCAGCTTCCAAAGCACGGATATTACGACCTTCACGACCAATAATACGTCCCTTGATCTCATCCGAATCAATATGGAATACAGTAATAGAGTTTTCAATAGCTGTTTCAGTAGCCACACGCTGGATAGACTGGATAACGATCTTTTTCGCTTCCTTATTAGCAGTCATCTTGGCTTCTTCCATTATTTCATTGATAAAAGAAGTTGCCTCCGATTTAGCTTCATCTTTCAACGACTCGATCAGTCGTTCTTTTGCTTCGTCTGCAGAAAGTCCGGAAAGGGCTTCCAGTTGTTCGATTTCCCGCTGATGAAGTTTTTCCAGATCCAGTTTCTTCTTATCTATCAGTTCCAACTGGGCTGCCAGGTTTTCTTTTACAGCGTCTACCTCACAGTTTTTACGCTGCAAATCTTCCTGACGCTGGTTAAGTGTTAATTCACGTTGTTTCAGCTTTCCTTCAACCGACTGGATCTTGGCATTCCTTGCCGACACTTGTTTTTCCAGATCCGCTTTCAGGTGCAGAAACTTTTCCTTTACTTCCAACAACTTATTTTTCTTGATCACTTCCGCTTCCTTCTCAGCTTCTCTCAATACGGAATCGTATCTCGACTTCAGAAGAAAACGCATGCTCAACCATGTCAACAACCCTCCTATCAGGAGAGCTACAATTGATGATATGATTATATACACTGTCATTTTACTTATAGTTTAAATTCATTTATATATAAAAACAAAAAAAGCACTACAATACACGATAAACCGTGCAGAGCAGTGCGGAAACTCTTCTTACAATTATAATAGAATTACTTATCCTTCAAATACTGTTCCAACTCACCCGTGAGTTCCTGTATCTTATCTGTAATAGGACTTGTATCGTTTTTATCTTCCAATTGCAAATTATTCATAGACAACTGAAAAGCTACCATGGCTAACAAATCTTTTACATCCACATCGGATTGAGCAAAATTTTGCCGATACTGGTTGATCTTATTACGAATCTGCTTGGCGGCATCCCGCGCAAGTTTCTCATCCTTTCGATCGATCCAAAGGCCGTAACTCTTTTCGGCTATTTCTAAATGTATAAGAAATTTATCGTCCATCGCTTCTATTCATTTAATAATGCAATGCACTTGTCTACTTCCCGCACTAACTTCGATAATCGCATCCGCGCACTTTTCATTTCTCCTTCGTTTACAGAAACTACTCTTGCCGTCAGCAACTTATCGCACTTGGTATTCAACTCTTCAATCGTATTCTTTGCCAGCTTCAACTCCGCTTCTTTTTGAAACAAAGTAGTCGTGAGCTCGTCAATCTTATGGTTTTGCTTATTACATAATTCCATCAAATCACGAACTCTTACCTCAAATACTGCCAACAATCTCTTTTGATCTTCGGTCATTTCACACCAAATTCTACACAAAAGTAAAATTTAGAATTGAATAAAGCAACAGTCAGTCCGTTTTTTTGAACCGAAAACGTCAGGACACACAAAAGGCCGTCCAAATATCATCCGAACAGCCCTCCTTTACCTAGTATCGGTTACGTGATTAGATCAGCGCAACAAATAATTCACCTTCAATCTCTTCGAAAGCAAGTTTGCCTTCTTTAGCTAACCAACCAAACGCAGCATACATGTCTTTTTCTGCTTTGATCTTAGTTGCTTTCTTTACTGCCTTAACACTCATTTTTCCGCCTTCGTTCAATACTGTCCAAACGAGGCCGGCGTTTGTTCCAATCAATTCGATCATTTTCTTTTCGTTTTGTTAATTCGTTAACGGGAGCAAATTTATAGATTAATCGGTTACTACAAAAGGAAATAGATGTTTTTTAGCATAAAACCGGCCACTTTTGAGGTTTGTAAACATAATTAACACGTTTATAACAATAATTTAACTCTACTTTCAGGCGCAATTAACTCTATTTCCAAATTAGTTGTTGATACATATCGGGTTAAAAGAGATACCCCATAAGCAACAGCCTCCTGCAAGCCCTCCTTTCCCGAGTAGCCGTTTATAATCATTAACAGCTTTCTTGTATCCATGTCGATCTTGGTTCGTTCTTCGTCGCTGGTCGGCGTTCCAACGCCTCCCCGATTATCGCGGTAGACAGGAAGCCCGGCAATATTCAGTTCGCCACGACCTATCCCGTGGTAAATCTCTCCTTCTTTGCCTACGCCTAACACCAGGTCGCCGTCTATCTTTGCCGCATCAAATCCTCCGATAGAATAACCGCTTTGGATAGACAACAGATTGATTATATCGACTAATGTATCGATCTTATATAAAGGCAGGTTCCGGAATATACGCCTACGAAGTGCCTCTGCGGAAGGGCGGTAACGGTTCGGATCTTTCCCCAGACGCTTATAAGCTTGCCGGGTAGCTTGTATGGGAGGGAATTTATTTATATCCTCCAGCTTTCCGGACATACGTATCTTATTTTCCACTTCAGCGATCTCCTTCCATAACTGTTCGTCAGATATTGTATTTTTTACGTCGCAAGCCACAACTGCCACATGCAGATCCGGGCAGGCTTTTATTATTTCTTCCAAGATGGAAACATGTATCATAATACTGTTAGTCTTTAATCATTATTCCGGACAGGATACGTCCGCTTTTGATACCCAACCGGCGGGCAGAGAAAAAGTCATTGTGGTACCGGAATGTGCAGATTCCGGATATTTCTATATGTTCCGGTCGTAAACCGGATTGAAGCAACTGAATCCGGTTTGCTTCCCAAAGATCGATATGTGCCTTGCCTGTCCGAATATTCCGTTCCATAATACGGTTCATATCGACTCCGGTTGCCTGGAACGCATCCACCACCTCGTCTCCTACCTCAAAAGAATCCTTACAGATCGACGGGGCAATACCGGCCAACATACATGAAGGTTCACAACCGTAATGAGCAACCATATATCCGATTGTCTTAGCCACGACCTGCTTTACAGTACCACGCCATCCGGCATGAATAGCAGCTACCACATTCTTATTAGGAGCATACACCAGAACAGGGACACAATCGGCCGTTGAAACAGCGATACATATTCCGGGCATATCAGTGACCAGAGCATCTTTCCCGTTCATTTCTTCTTTCTGCCGAGCGGTAGTCAACGAAAGAAAATCGGCATTAATACAACCGATCTCCGCTTCATGTACCTGGAAAGGGACAAAAATCCTTTCGGGAGAAATTCCGATTGCATCCGAGAGAAGTTGTCGGTTCATCCGGACGAACTCAGGATCGTCGCCACTATACTCACCCGGATTCATAGAGGCATAGTTGTCCTCGCTCACTCCGCCGTGACGGGTCGTTATAAAATGAGAAATGTTGCATTCTCCGCTTAATCCGGAGAATTGCAACATTTCAACTTTATTACTTTTCAGTTTCTTCATCGTCGTCATCCCATTCGTACTCTTCATATTCTTCATCCGGATCATCCTCTTCAACAGGAAATACGTAATCATCGTCGTCATCGTCAAACGGTATCGAACTTACATCGATATCTTTATGAACGATACGTTCGACTTCATGGAAGGTTTCCTTGTTCAGTTCCTTCCAGAGTAAGTCTTTCAGTTCGGTAATGCCCTGTTGGGTGATCGAAGAGATAAACACATGCGGAACACCTTCCGGTAATTCCTGTTCCAGTGCTTCCATCAACTCGTTGTCCAGCATATCACTTTTAGTAATAGCTAATACACGACTTTTAGTCAGCAATTCCGGATTGTATTTAACCAGTTCGTTATGAAGGATCTCATACTCTTTCTTTATATCGTCAGAGTCTGCCGGGATCATAAAAAGAAGTAACGAGTTACGCTCGATATGACGAAGAAAGCGAAGTCCGAGTCCTTTGCCTTCACTGGCTCCTTCGATAATACCGGGAATATCGGCCATCACAAATGAGCGGTGGTCACGATAGCTAACGATACCCAGGTTCGGTTCGAGTGTCGTAAACGGATAGTTTGCGATCTTCGGTTTGGCTGCCGATACGACAGACAACAAAGTCGACTTTCCTGCATTCGGGAAACCTACCAGACCAACGTCGGCAAGCAGCTTCAATTGCAGGATCACTTTGCGTTCCTGAGCCGGTTCGCCCGGTTGAGCATAACGGGGAGCCTGATTGGTTGATGTTTTGAAATGCCAGTTACCCTGTCCGCCACGTCCGCCTTTCAGCAGCATGACTTCCTGACCGTCTTCTGTTACGTCGCAGATGTATTCACCTGTTTCAGCATCGTATACAACAGTTCCACAAGGCACTTCAATCACACGGTCTTCACCGTCTTTACCAAAACTACGTTTGGCACCGCCGCCTTCACCGCTTGTCGCCATAATATGACGTTCGAACTTCAGGTGGAGGAGCGTCCAGTAATTCCGGTTACCGCGAAGATACACATGGCCTCCTCGCCCTCCGTCGCCTCCGTCGGGGCCTCCTTTCGGAATATATTTCTCACGACGAAAGTGAGAAGACCCTCTTCCGCCCTTCCCCGAGCGGCAATAGATCTTTACGTAATCTACAAAGTTTGATTCAGCCATTTTTTATTTCTTTCTTATTTTACTTTATTTACTGCTTCTTTAATACGTCCGAAGATTTCTTCGACTGTACCCATACCGTGAATAGCCACGTGCTTGCCTTCGCCTACATAGTAGTCAGCCAAAGGAGCTGTCTGATTGTGGTATACATCCAGTCTGGATTTAATTGTCTCCAAGTTGTCGTCAGAACGTCCGGATACTTTACCGCGTTCCAACAGACGGTTGATCAGTTCTTCTTCTTCTACCTGCAGGTTCAACATCACAGATACATCAGTACCACGTTTGTTCAACATTTCTTTCAATGCTTTTGCCTGCGGAATAGTACGGGGGAAACCATCGAAAATAACACCCTTAGAACCAACTTTGCTGTCTAATACTTTCGCCAGCATATCGACGATCAGTTCATCCGGTACAAGTTGACCTTTTTCGATATAATCTTTTGCGATCTTACCAAGTTCGGTTTCACCTTTCATTTCAGCACGCAACACATCACCTGTTGAAATGTGATCCAAACCATATTCTTTAATAATCAACTCGCTCTGTGTTCCTTTTCCTGAACCCGGAGCTCCAAAAATAACAACGTTCAACATAATATTGTTTCTTATTTATATAAATGTATATCCTTTTAACCTATCACTTTATATATATCCCGGTAAGCACGTCCCATCTCGTCATAATCCAGGCCGTAACCTACGATAAAATCACTGGGAATCTGCAGGCCGACATAGTCGGGTTTCAAATCACATTTCAGGGAATCCGGTTTAAACAACATGGTTGCCAGCTTTACATCGGCAGCGCCGTGATTCCGTAACTTATCCATCACAAACTGCATGGTATAGCCGGTATCGATAATATCTTCCAGGAGGATCAGGGTACGTCCCCTCACATCGGCCTGCACCGGCATGATCTCGCGAACAACTCCGGTGGTATTGAGTCCCCGATAAGAAGAGTAACGGGCAAATGTAATTTCATAGTGCGTATCCATCTGCCTCATCAGTTCGGCGGTAAACATAAACGCTCCGTTCAATACGCCTACAAACAGAGGATTGCTATCCCCCACATCTGCTTTAATCTGTTCAGCCATCATCGCAATGGCCTCATTGATCTCCTTCTCCGGGATAAACAGTTCGAATTCTTTATCTTTTAATCGGATCTTATCCATATGCCGTTTATTTTTCGAGGGAGCAAAGGTACAACATTTTCAGCGAAGCACAAACATTGTTTTACGTTTTAGGTTTCACGCATTCATAACAGGGTTTTGCTCATTGATTATCGGTTCTTACCGTATGAACCCGGCTCTGGTTTTCGGATTCATACGGGCTTCAAAGCGGGTTCATTATTTATGGCTTTCCGTCAGGATATTTCCGTCCATCATACGGATCAGCCGTCCTGCCATCCGGGCATTTTCTTCCGAATGGGTTACCATAACGACGGTCGACCCTTCTTTGTTCAATTCGAGAAGAAGATTCATCACCTCACTGCCGTTTACAGAGTCCAGGTTTCCGGTCGGTTCGTCCGCAAGGATGACCTTGGGATTCGTAACGATGGCACGGGCAATAGCTACACGTTGCTGCTGACCGCCGGAGAGCTGCTGCGGATAATGTTCCGAGCGATGGGCTATCTGCATCCGGTCGAGTGCAGCGTTTACCCGCGTTACCCGTTCTTTTGTCGAAACTCCGGCATACAACAAGGGTAGCTCCACATTTTCAAACACGGTCAGTTCGTCTATCAGGTTGAAGCTTTGGAAGACAAATCCCAGGTTACCATTCCGCAGGTCGGTACGGTTGTTTTCCGTATAGCCGGAAACTTCCTCTCCCATAAACCATAATTCGCCGGAAGTAGGATTGTCTAATAAGCCCAACAGATTCAATAAGGTAGATTTACCACAACCGGAAGGTCCCATAATAGCCAGGAACTCCCCTTGGTTTATTTCCAGGTTGATGCCGTTAAGGGCCGTTGTCTCAACACTTTCCGTACGAAATACTTTCGTTAAATTTACTGCTTTTATCATGATCTTCTGATTATTATTCTTATTGTTTTATTCATATCTCAACGATTCCACCGGATTCCGGGAAGCGGCACGCCAGGTCTGGGCTATGACTGTCAATATGGTTATCAGCAGTATTATGCCGCCGGCCAACGGAAAGAGCCACCAACTGATCGCAGTCTGATAGGCAAAATTACTCAACCATTCCAACATGAACAGATAGGCTAGCGGACAGGAGATCACGAAAGCAACACCCACCCAAATCATATATTCACGGCAAAACATCTTTACGATCCGGTCGGAATGCGCCCCATTCACCTTGCGGACACCTATTTCTTTTGTCCGCTGCACCGTAGAAAGGGCAACCAATCCAAATACTCCCATCATGGCAACGATAATCGCCAGAACCGTAAAAATCAGGAACATCTGGCTTTGCTGCCGTTCACGGGCATAACTATCACTCAATACATCCGTCAGGAAACGGTAGTTGAAGAGCATATCCGGACGTGCTTCCTCATATTTCTCTTTCAGGAACTTCAACGTCTCGGTCTGGTTATCTGCCGAGATACGGATATACATATAATTAAATAACTGAACCGTATAATAGAAGAATGCAGGTTTAATCTTTTCTCTCAAGGGCTGGAAGTTAAAGTCTTTCACAACACCTACGACCCTGGAATTACGGATACCGATGCCCCCGCCCGTCAGCAACATGCCGACCGGATTCTCGACCTTCAGTATCTTCCATGCCGTTTCATTGATAACAATCGGCGATTCCTTTGCATAGGAACCATCCCAGTAATGGTCGGGATTCGCTCCGAAAGTTTCCCCTTTCAGTAAAGTCAGTCCCAAAGCAGAGATAAAGTCGCTGTCTCCGACCATTCCGACCATCTTCACCGAGTCCGTTTTTCCGTACTCATCTTCCCAACTGAACATACTTTGTTCAAAGCCATACCCTTGCAGATAGTTTGTGATCTCCACGCCCAACGCTACGCTCTTTACATACGGATTTTTAAGTATCTCCTGTTTAAACCCGTCTGCTCCCCGGCGCCAGTCCACAACATCCACTTCGATCAGATGCTCTTTATCCAACCCCAGATCGGCATTTTGCAGATAATGAAGTTGCTTGAATATGAGAGTCGTACAAACGATCATGGTTATTGCGATCACGAACTGTACACAAACCAGTCCCTTGATCAATGTCCCCTTCTTACCGGCTGCCTGCCCTCCTTTGAAAGCCAATAACGGACTGAACGACGACATATAGAAAGCAGGGAAAGCCCCGGCCAGACAACCTACACCGACAATACCGAACAATACAAACAACAAAGTCTGCCAATTGAACTGCAAAGTAATATCCTTTCCGACAAACATATTGAAAAAGGGTAACAGCAATTCCGTCAGTGCCAATGCCAGCAATAACGAGATAAAAGCCTGTACCAGACTTTCCGACAGGAACTGCACAATCAGCTTTTTCTTTTTTGCCCCGGTCACCTTCCTGACACCGATCTCCTTTGAGCGCATGGATGCACGAGCCGTAGACAACGTCATAAAGTTAAACGCTCCCATAAAGACGATCAGGATAGCCAACACAGCAAAGAGGTAAATCTGTTGCATATTTCCGTGGTTGAATACATCGTTGGGTTCCTTGAAAGATGTGTGCAGATGGATATCTTTCAACGGCTGAAACGCCAAGGGTTTCCCCCATTGCGAATGCTTCATCCAGAGATCGCGCATGGCCAACCGGTCTGCATCCGTCAATGTATTCCCTTTCTTCAGTTGAATAAAGACGTGCATTCTTTCAGAAAAGCTCCATACTTCATTCTCTATTTCCGGCCATTTATAAGCATCCCAGCTACCTAATACCTCAAACTGGATATGGCTTTTGCGCGGTACTTTCAAGACAGCTGCTACCTTATAATATTTATTACTCGATTTACACTCGATTTCTTTTCCTATAGCCGATGTTTTACCGAACAGTTTCCCGGCTGTCTCTTCCGACAGCACGATCTGTTGCGGATCTTTCTTCAGCAGGGACGGATCGCCTGCCACAACGGGGAAAGTGAATACATCAAAGAAGGTCGTATCGACAAATGCATAGTTAACATCTATAGCTACCTCCTTTGTACGAATGTCATATTTACCACCATACTTTATAAAGGTCGCATTCTCCACCTTCGGATATTCTTTCCGGAACGTTTCACTAAGCGGAGTGACCGTAGAAGGTACCTGCCCGTTAGCGGTTTGCTCTTCCCGGATCACCCGATAGATAGAATCACCGTTCTTATTGAAATCTTCAAACGTCAGTTCATCCACAATCCATAAGTAGATAAGGAAAGCAGCTGTCATCCCCAACACAAATCCCAATATGTTGATGGAGGAAAACAGAAAACTCCGTTTAACCTGGCGGATGGCTACTTTGATGTAATGTTTAAACATGGTTACTTCTTTTATAATTGCCAATATCTGATTAGAAACATTCAATATCCATGCCAGTTTCATAAAACACTAAAAACTAAATATATAAACATCCTCAAAGAAGTGGCAACCGTACGATATCGTACACTTCCTATACAATTCCGCACGATTCTATTGCAGATCGTGCAGATATCACGCAGGTATTCGTTGTCTGCCAGGGACAATATGTTTTGCCATCCTATTGGCAGAGTCTTGCCATCGGCATGGCAGAGTTCTGCCAATAGGGTGGCAAAGCTCTGCCAAGGCAGTGGCAAAATGTTTTTCCTGTATGCACTGCACCGAAGACTTACGGGATTACCAGTACACATCAGGGAGTAATTTATTAAAAGTTCGGATAGTTCGGACTAATATGCCGGCTATCCGGAAATTTTACCTAAGTTTGGGGGACTCTATAATATACGAAGAACAAGGCTATGGCTGTACGACAAGGAAAAATACTGGTAATAGATGATAACGAAGATATCCTCTTCACCCTGAAAATGCTGCTTCGCCCACGAGTGGAAAGCATCACGACCTGTACCGACCCAAAAGAGATCAACTCCCTGGTATCAAGAACCAAATACGACGTTATCCTGCTCGATATGAACTTCACGGCCGATGCCGTCAGCGGGAAAGAAGGCTTTTACTGGCTGGAACGTATCCGGGAGATTTCGCCCGACACGGTAGTCATACTTATCACAGCCTATTCGGATACAGAGAAAGCCGTGCGGGCTATCAAAGCCGGGGCCACCGACTTTATACCGAAACCCTGGCAGAATGAGAAGATGCTGGCCACTGTCTCGTCGGCCCTCGAACTCAGCCTGCGGCGAACGGAAGTACAAGCGCTGAAGGAACAAAAGTCTGTTCTTACCACCACAGAGCCGGAAATAGAACTAATCGGCAACTCGCCTGCCATGAAGAGCGTATTCAACACCCTGGAAAAAGTAAAGAATACGGATGCCAACATCCTCCTGCTCGGCGAAAACGGTACGGGAAAAGACCTGATAGCCTACACGTTGCATAAACAATCGTCCCGTAGCCAGGAGGCTTTCATCCCGATCGACTTGGGTAGTATTCCTCATAACCTGTTCGAAAGCGAATTGTTCGGATACGAAAAAGGAGCCTTTACAGATGCCGGAAAAAGCAAAGCGGGCCGTTTCGAGATTGCATCGGGCGGCACACTGTTTCTCAACGAGATCGGAAACCTGCCGCTTACCCTCCAGTCGAAGCTGCTCACCGTTATCGAACAGCAAAAGATCAACCGGCTCGGATCGACCCGGGAGACACAGATCGATGTCCGCCTGATATGTGCCACAAATACCGACCTTCACGCCGCCGTACAGGACGGGAGTTTCCGCCAGGATCTGCTTTATCGCATCAATACAATCGAAATTACTATTCCTCCATTACGTGAAAGGGGGAACGACGTCTCTCTCCTGGCCAACCATTTCCTGCGGCACTACTGCCATAAATATAAGAAGGAGATCGAAGGTTTCTCCCAGGAAGCGCGTCAGCTTCTAAAGCAGTATCACTGGCCGGGGAATGTGCGTGAGCTGCAACATATCATCGAACGCGCCGTGATCCTTTCCGACCGTAAACAGTTACAATACGATGACTTCATGCTCCGCATACCGGTTCGATCCTCTCAGGAGAAAGAGGAAAAGTTCAATCTCGAAGAGCTGGAAAAGAATACCATACAGGATGCGTTGCGTCATTGTTCCGGCAATATGACACAGACTGCCGAGCTATTGGGTATTACACGTACATCTTTATATAGGCGACTCGAAAAATACGGACTATGAAACAGTATTCGAAAAAGGCTGCCGGGCTGATCCTTTTACTGGTGATTACCTGCCTGGTATTTGCATTTCTGGTCACCGGGAAGTTTTATATCTCTGCATTTGTCGTCATGGGCGTCATACTGATTGAAGTATATTACCTTTTCCGCCTGATGGGGAAAAGCGACCGTCTGTTCCGGCAATTTATCTGGTCTGTCCGTTATTCCGACTTCCTGTCTTCCGGTATCCCGTCGGCAAACAGACCGGAGGCCTTGCCACAAGAGTTGATCGATGCGATGGAGGAAGCGTTGCAGCATTATAAAAAGAACCTGCAACAGAAGGAAAGCCAGTTGCAATACTTCCAGGCTTTGGCAAATCATATCGACCTTTCGGTCCTGGTCTACTCCTCCGAAACAGGGAAGATAGAATGGATGAACCAGGCAGCCAGGATACAAACGGGACTGAACTTTGCCGAAACGGTAGACGATCTGGCCGTCTATCATCCGGAACTTCCTGCCCGCCTGCGTATTTTACATCCCGGGGAGCTTTCCATCCTGCAAGTCCGCCGGAAAGAGGGGTATTCACAACTGATCCTGTCGGCCATGTCATTCGTGGTATTGGGTAAGCCGTTGACTGTCGTAAGTATGAAAAACATCCGTTCCGTACTGGAGAACAAGGAAACGGAAGCATGGCAAAAACTGATACGGGTGCTCACACACGAAATCATGAACTCCATGACTCCGATCGTATCTTTGTCCGAACTATTGAAAAACAAACAAGTATCCGGTGATAACAATGAAGAAGACCGGGAAGAGGTAAACCAGGCAGTCGATACGATTTTCCGGAGAAGTAGCGGGCTGGTCCGTTTTGTAGAGAATTACAGAAAAGTGACAGGACTTCCCGCACCTGCCGTCGAAATCATTACCGTCGATAGCCTGCTGAACAGTGCCGTCGTATTATTCAAAGAGAAATCGGACATCGTCAAGATACTTCCCGTAACCTCCCATTTGCAGATAATAGCGGATAAAGCAATGATCGAACAGATACTGATCAACCTGATCCGAAACGCCGTCGACGCCACTCAGAATTGCAGTGAGCCATCGATTGAACTGTCGGCTGGGATTAATGCGGAAGGGAAAACATATATCCAGGTCAGTGACAACGGTACAGGCATCCCGGCAGATGTACAGGAACGTATCTTCATCCCGTTCTTCACCACCAAACCAACAGGTTCGGGCATCGGACTCAGTATTTCCAGGCAGATCATGCACATGCATAAAGGTAGCCTCACCGTTATTTCCGAAGCCGGACAAGGAAGCCGTTTCCTGCTTACTTTTCCCTGACCGGAGTAAATGCCTTCTCCCCTTTTTGGAATAAGTAGCTACAACATAGCAAAGTTTGTTATACATTTGTATGCAGAATAAACATTAGATATCCGACAAGTATGATAAAGATATTTCCAACAGACAAAGTTAAAGAACTCGATCAATACACCATTCAAAATGAACCGATCAGTTCTATCGATCTCGTCGAACGCGCCTCTACTGTATTTGTACATGAATTTTGCCGCCGTTATTCCAAACAAACACGTATCATCGTCTTTGCCGGACAAGGGAACAACGGGGCGGATGCACTTGCCATCGCACGTCTATTGAAAGACGAGTGTTATAAGGTAGAGACCTATTTGTTCAACCCGACCGAACATCTTTCTTTCGATTGCGAAATGAATAAGCAACGGATACTCGGACTGGAAAAAGTAGAATTCACGGAAGTTATTGCCGACTTTGTTCCGCCTGTACTGACCGACCGCGATGTCGTGATCGACGGTTTGTTCGGATCAGGCCTGAATCGCCCGATTACCGGAGGTTTTGCTGCAATGGTGAAATATATAAACCAGTCGGATGCTACCGTCGTATCGATCGATATTCCTTCGGGACTGTTCGGTGAGAACAACCAGACAAATGATCCGGACTCTATCATAAAAGCCAGCCTGACACTTACGTTCGGTTTCCCGAAACTGGCCTTCTTCTTCCCGGAGAATGCACAATATGTCGGCGAATGGAAAGTATTGGATATCGGTATCCATCCTGATATTGTCGACAATACTCCCACTCCATATATGATGGTTACCGAAGAGGATATAGCCGAAGTATTGCAACCTCGTGAAAAGTTCTCCCATAAGGGAACCTACGGTCACGCATTACTCATCGCCGGAAGTAAAGGCAAGATGGGAGCTGCTTTACTAGCCGCCCGTTCCTGCCTGAGAAGCGGCACCGGATTACTGACCGTACATATCCCGCAACGTGGGGAAGTGATTATGCAGGCTGCTTTTCCGGAAGCAATGGTCAGCTTCGATCCTCATCAGGATTATTTCACGACAGTACCGGAAATAGCTCCCTATTCAGCAATCGGTGTCGGCCCCGGCCTGGGACAACATCTGGAATCGGCAGCAGCACTGGAACGTTTGCTCCAAACAACCGAGAAACCTGTCGTCCTGGATGCAGATGCTCTTAACCTGCTTGCTTCCAATAAAGACCTGTTGAACCGCATTCCGCCGAGAAGCATCCTGACGCCGCATCCCAAAGAGTTCGACCGCATTGCAGGAGAAAGTAATACGATGTACGAACGGCTAAAGAAGGCACAGGCTTTCGCCACCGAGCATAAGCTTTGTGTTATCCTCAAAGGGACTTATACAGCTATCTGTACAGCTACCGGAAACGTTTACTTCAACAGCTGCGGCAACCCGGGTATGGCCACGGCCGGTAGCGGCGATGTGCTGACCGGTATTATTCTCGGTCTGTTAGCTCAGGGAGCCGAACCCGAAACAGCCGCCGTTGCCGGTGTATTCCTGCATGGCACAGCTGGAGACCTAGCAGCAGTCTACCGCTCAGAAGAAAGTATGATAGCCGGAGATATTACGGATATGCTGGGAAAAGCATTCAAACAGATCAAATAAATTAATCCCCGGATTAGTGAATAACTCATATGGCCAGCCTGTTTTTGTTCAGAAGAAACAGGCTGGCCATATTTTAGTAATGATGCCAATACTCCAGCTATAAAAATCAATCGCTTTATTCCCCTTGCCACATTTTTAGCAAATTATTATAAATACCACTAACCTTCTTTTTCAAAAAAAGCTGTATATTCGACATCTATAAGAAAAGGAGAGATGATAAATAAACCTGGAAATATTGTTTTACAAATATCATTTGTAATTAGCTTATTATGCTTAGTTTCATGTTCCAACAGAACTTCTGTTTCAACTGAGCTCAATAAGGCCAGGTCGTTAATGGAAATGGCCTCGGACAGTTCATTAGCCATACTCGATAATATAACCTCTCCCGAAAAACTATCTGAAAAAGAATATGCCGCCTATTGCCTGCTACTTACTCAGGCACTGGATAAGAACTACTACATACATGACTCGGATTCATTAATTATGATAGCCACAAATTATTATGAGAAACATAATGATTTATTACCTCTGGCTTTATCCTACTACTACGCAGGACGTGTATATTCAGATATGCAGGATGCTTTACAAGCTCAACAATATTATTTAAAGGCACTTGCTTTAGGAGAGAGTCTCAATTTACCTGAACTGTTGATAAAGATCAATAGTAATCTCGGAACTCTTTATAGTTATCAGGATATTTATGAAATGGCTTTACCTCTTTACAAAAAGACATTACCTCTTTTCGAGAATACAAATGATTCAACAAATATGTCTTTTGTTCTACGCAATATCGCACGTGTATTCACAGAAACCCATCAACCGGACAGTGCTATTTATTATTATGAACAAGCAATAAAAATAGCCACACCTCAAAGTATATCAGCTCTTCAAAATGGATTGGGCAGCTTATATCTTCAAATGGAAAAATACGATGAAGCTTATATTTGTATTCAAAAAGCAATTCAATCTTGTAACAACCCTAAGTTACTATATCCTTTTTACCTCAATTTAGGAGAGTACTACTATAAGACTATGCAACACGACTCTGCACAACATTATCTGAATCGTAGTTTGCAAAGTCCTATATTATACACTCAAGCAGGAAGTTTATATTTTCTTGCTCAGATAGAAAAACAAAAACTTGATTTTAAGAACTATCTGAAGTATTGGGATCAATATGAACAGCTAAGAGACTCTATCGATCACGATTCGCATTTTGAAAACATTCGGATAGCACAAAGCATGTTTAATTATCAACGCATATCCGATGAGAAAAACAAATATGAGCAGGAAGCTACACAGAGAATGATCATAATATATCAGATACTTATCATCATTACTGCTCTATTGATCATATTCTTCTTCTTTTTCAAGAAAGAACAACAGAAAAAGAAAAGGCTATTAGACTTAAAGGAAAAGTTATATAAACAAAGTTTGGAATATCTTGAAGAGAACAAAAAGAAGATAGCTTTGCTGGAACAAGAACTTTCGTCTGGTCAGGAAACAATCGGTGATGTAAAAAGACAACTCTTTGAAACCAGGAAATTGATGCTTGAAATGGAGAACAGACAAATTTCATTGAAACATGACACAATGCTTCTGGTAGAACAAGATCTTAGAAAATCGACTTTATATACAAAGATTCACCAAACAGAAGAAAAACTGAGTGACAGTGAATGGTCTGAACTTTTCCTCTTAGTAGATGCAACCTATCCTAATTTCAAGAAAGGTCTTTTAGAACTTTGCTCACGAATATCTCTCGAAGAACTGCGCATTTGTTACCTTGTTAAAATTAATATTCCAGTAAAAAGAATAGCCATACTCATGAACATTACTAGCTCAGGAGTGTCCCAGTGCCGCAGAAGATTATACAAAAAACTAACCAAAGAAGCTGAAAACGCAGAGAAATTCGACTCTTTCATCGCTGGTTTATAACAGTTTATACATTGTCACCATTTTGTCAACAAAAAAATAGTAGGTATTAAGATACGAATTATAATTTTGTGGAGCATTATCAATTTTATCAACTGACAATTTAAATTAATAGGATTATGAAACGGTTAATCGCAGCTTTATTTTTAGTGATTTGTGGAATGTTCTGTGTTCAGTCAATATACGCTGATCGAATCCCTTCAAAAGGCAAATGGGGACAAGAAGACGTTCGTTCCATTATTCCTGCACCACCAGTAGCATTTATTGAAGGAAATGACTTAAGAATCGAATTTGCTGATCCATTAAGCAACCTGACAGTAAAAGTAACAGACAATACAGGCGCGGTAGTCTATGAAGAAAATATATCTGTATCGACCCCGCAAAGTTATACAATACCATTGAGCGTTCAGAGTGGAGAGTATACATTAAGTTTAATCCATAACTATGGGACCTTAACTGGCTCATTTGTTATTGAATAACTTTGCATCGTACTGAAATTTATGTTTTTAGAGCAATTTGTGAGGATAATTTAACCAACCTTCATATCTCGATCTCCTTTTCCTTTCACAAGTTGCTCTGGCTAATCAAAACTTTAACTATGCTTTATATAAACCTCTCTTACCAGACCAAGATACTACAAATCAAACGTATCATCTGCATTACAAAAGACTAAAAGAACGCTTTACGGTTGGTTTCTAACAAAATATTTCCTAGTTTTGTACAATCATAATTGAGATAAAATAATTTGTTTGGATATGAAAAATCTGATCACAATAGCATGTCTTTTGTTTAGCTTGCCGCTCATGGCTCAAACCAAAGTGGTAAAGAAAAATGCCGTCAAAGCTAATAATTTCGGTATTACCTATTCATTACCGAAAACACAACTAATCGTAGATTCTGAAGTAACAAAGGTTACCTGTAAAGCCGGGCCTTATTACAAATATGCAGAAAAATACCTCGGAGTAAAAGATGCAATAACAGAAGATAAAGTATATTATGAGTTAGGTAAAGTATCGCTTGTCAACAAGGGAATACCTGATCCTGACAATACTTATATCGTTGAATTTAAAAGCGGGACAGTAGCTCCGTACGCTTATCTGACAGAAGAAGGATTATTATGTTCCATCAATGCCGAATACACTCCTGAAGAGTCAGAACTCGAAACGATCAAGAAAAGTGGACAAGCACCGGTTAAAGTGACCGACGCATCTGTATTCTCAGAAGAATTACTCATGGCTGGATCGACTGCCAGACAAGCTGAAGTTGCAGCCAAACAGATCTATCGTATCCGTGAAAGCCGCTTGAATATATTAACCGGAGACGCGGACAATCTGCCTCCCGACGGTGAAGCGATGAAGCTGGTTATCCAGCAGTTGGAAGAACAGGAAAAAGCATTAACCAATCTGTTCACCGGTATTGTAACCAAAGAAACGACCCACTATGAGGTAAACATTACCCCTTATGATAACCTGGATAAAGAAGTTCTATTCCGTTTCTCCAACCTGATGGGAATTGTCGACGCTGACGATTTAGGCGGAGTTCCTGTATATATGAACTTGAAAGCTACCGAACGAGCTCCGATACTAGATCCCAAAGAAGCCGAAAAGAAAGAAAAATCCATGAAAGGTATTATTTATAATGTACCGGGAAAAGCTAGTATCGAAATCAGCATGAACAAGAAAACACTATATAAAGGAGAAGCCCAAATCACTCAGTTCGGTTCACGCGAAGGCCTTGCTCCTGTTATGTTTGAAGACAAAAAAGCTCCGGTGAAAGTCTATTTCTATCCGGAGACCGGCGCCATAAAACAAATAATTCAATAATAATCTAATTTAAATTTCTATGTTTGAAGGACAACCTAAAGGTTTATACGCGTTAGCCTTAGCGAATACCGGCGAGCGTTTCGGGTATTACACGATGCTCGCGATTTTTACTTTATTCTTACAAGCTAAGTTCGGCTTTACAGCCGCCGAGACATCAACCATCTTCGGTTCTTTCTTAGCAGCAGTGTATTTCATGCCGCTTATCGGAGGTATCCTCGCCGATAAGTTCGGATATGGAAAAATGGTAACAACAGGTATCATTGTGATGTTCATCGGATATGTATTGTTATCTATTCCTACACCCTCTTCTACCGGAAAAGTACTGATGTTCGGTGCTTTAGCCCTGATTGCCTGTGGTACAGGCCTTTTCAAGGGGAACTTGCAGGTAATGGTAGGTAACCTATACGATGCTCCCGAATACAGAGCAAAACGTGATACCGCATTCAGTATATTCTATATGGCGATCAACATCGGTGCGATGTATGCTCCGACAGCAGCTACTATGATCACTAACAAGATGTTGGGAAAAGCCGGATTCACTTATGTGCCGCAGATCCCTTCACTCGCCCATCAATTCCTGAACGGAACGATTACAGAAGAAGGAGCTACAACACTGAGCGGCTTACAGGCTGCCCAGAATTTCGTTGGCGACACAGCTACTTTCTGTACAACCTATATCGACAAATTATCCGAGGCATACAACTACGGCTTCGCTATTGCTTGTATCTCCCTGGTTGTATCCATGTTGATCTACGTGGTGTTCCGCCCGACATTCAAACATGCCGATTACAACTCTAAACAGGCTAAACCTGCCAACGTACAGGAAGAAGAACTGACACCGGAACAGACAAAAGCACGCATCCAGGCTTTATTACTGGTATTTGCCGTTGTTATTTTCTTCTGGATGGCATTCCACCAGAACGGTTTAACTCTGACGTTCTTTGCACGTGACTATACCGCACAGGCTGTAACAGGTCTGAATCGTTTAGGATTCAATATCGTAAACCTCACTTTCCTACTGGTTGTTGTTTATTCAGCATTCTCCCTGTTCCAGTCAAAGACAGGTAAGGCTAAAGGCATCTCAGCCGGTGTGTTGATAATCATGCTGGGCTTATTGGGATGGAGCTATAGTTCTATGGATTCGACAGTGACTATCCTGCCACAGATCTTCCAGCAGTTCAACCCGTTCTTTGTAATTGTGCTGACTCCGGTATCACTGGCAGTATTCGGTTATCTGGCAAAGAAAAAGAAAGAACCTTCTGCTCCCCGTAAGATCGGTATCGGTATGGTTATCGCTGCTTGCGGTTTCCTTATCATGGCATTAGGATCTTTAGGATTACCGACACCGGCCGCTGTTGAAGCGAATGGTATTTCTGCAGATGTATTGGTTTCTCCTAACTGGCTGATCTCTACTTACCTGGTATTGACCTTCGCCGAGTTATTATTATCACCGATGGGTATTTCATTCGTATCCAAAGTTGCACCTCCTAAATATAAAGGTATGATGATGGGAGGATGGTTCGTTGCTACGGCTATCGGTAACTATCTGGTGGCTATCATCGGTTACTTGTGGGGAGGAATGCAGTTGTGGATGGTATGGAGCGTACTGATCGTGTGCTGTCTGTTATCGGCACTGTTCATATTCTCTATCATGAAACGATTGGAAAAAGTAGCTAAATAATAAGTACGAATGAAAAAGCAGCAGACATTCAATTCAACCGCACTCCGTTTTAAAAGATGGAGCAGGAAGAAGTATGCTGCTTTTATCAGTATTCAACGAGCTGTTACGATCGGTCAGCTATCTTCGAATGTATCGGAGAGATTCCAGACAAAGAACGGCTCGATACACGCGTCTGTCCTGTTTGCGGACCAGACAGTAAAAGAAGAAAAAGAAGACACGGGCGAACCCTCCCAGGAACAAACGTTCGCAGAGGTTTTGACGGTAAAACAGACATCGTCAGCGGATTCGTCTGCTGACATTAATAATTTATATTTCCTAAAGCGGAAAGTTTCAGCCTATACTGAAACTTTCCGCTTTTTTATTTATTAAAGATAAAGTATATGATTGAAACACTTAAAAAGATTGTTATTGAAGGGGGATCGATAAACGAAGAGCAGGCAATAGCCCTGTCACAATGTACGGACAAGGAAGCTTTGTATGAAGCGGCCCATCAAATCACACGTCATTTTATGGGAGATAAGTTCGATACCTGCTCCATCATCAATGCCAAAAGCGGCAATTGTAGCGAGAATTGCAGATGGTGTGCACAATCAGGACATTACAACACGGTTGTAGCCTTATATCCTTTACTACCTGCCGAAGAGTGTGTCCACCAGGCATTACACAACCGGCAACAAGGGATCGAGCGTTTCGGTCTGGTGACAAGCGGCAAACGTCTATCGGATGGAGAAATCAGAAAAATAACTGAAACAGTCCGTTATATCAAACAGACCAGCGACATAAAATGCTGTGCTTCCCTTGGCTTATTAAACAGGGAACAATTAAAGGAATTACGAGAAAGTGGAGTCGAGAATTATCACTGTAACATAGAAACAGCTCCCTCCTATTTCCGTACCCTATGCACCACACATACGATCGAGCAAAAGTTGGAAACGATCAACATGGCACGTGAAGAAGGTTTCCGCATTTGCTCCGGTGGTATCATCGGCATGGGTGAAACAATGGAACAACGTATTGAAATGGCTTTACTGCTCCAAAAAGAACAGGTACACTCTATTCCTTTAAACCTGCTGCAACCGATTCCGGGTACACCGCTTGCCGGAACTCCCAAACTGCCAGAAGAGGAATTCCTGACAACAGTCGCTTTATTCCGCTTCATTAATCCGGAAGCCTACCTTCGCTTCTCAGGTGGCCGTTCACTGTTGAGTAAAGAAGCACAACAGAAAGCCTTATATATAGGTATAAATGCAGCCATTATCGGCGACCTGCTTACTACGATCGGCAGCTGTGTGGAGGAAGACCGTGAATTATTTACTACTGCAGGCTATTCATTAACAAGAGAAACCGACTGGGTCGGATAAAAAAGACAAAATGACAACAGAAGAATTACTACAATACGACAAAGAGCATATCTGGCACCCTTATACTTCAACAATCGATCCTCTTCCTGTATATCCGGTAGACGGGGCGGAAGGAGTAGAAATAATATTAAAAGACGGCAGACGGTTAATCGACGGTATGTCGTCCTGGTGGGCTGCCGTACACGGGTATAATCATCCGGTATTAAATGCCGCAGCAAAAAAACAGTTGGAAAAGATGAGCCATATCATGTTCGGCGGTATCACACATGAACCGGCTGTTGAACTGGCAGAGAAGCTACTCGGCATTCTCCCTCCGGAACTGGAAAAGATATTCTTCGCCGACAGCGGTTCCGTTGCCGTCGAGGTAGCGATGAAGATGGCCATCCAGTACTGGCAGTCACAAGGGAAGAGCGGAAAGTATGGATTTGCGACTATCCGTAGCGGTTACCACGGTGATACATGGCATGCGATGTCGGTCTGCGATCCGGTAACCGGGATGCACGGGATATTCTCGGGAAGCCTCCCGGTACAATATTTTATTCCTCAGCCTTCTGTTAAGTTCGGGGAAGAATGGGATGAGAAAGCTATGCGGCCTTTGACAGATCTGTTGGAGCAACATGCCGGTGATATTGCAGCTTTAATACTGGAGCCGATTGTACAGGGGGCCGGAGGAATGTATTTTTACTCTCCCACCTTTCTGGTTCGGGCAAAAGAACTCTGTAAACAATATGACGTATTATTCATCTTTGATGAAATAGCGACAGGATTCGGTCGTACAGGTAAACTGTTTGCCTGGGAACATGCAAATGTTGTTCCCGACATTATGTGTATAGGTAAGGCATTGACCGGTGGCTATCTGACCTTATCGGCTACACTGACGACCAAACAGGTTGCCGATACGATTTGCTCCGGTGAAGCAGGTTGTTTCATGCATGGTCCGACATTTATGGGTAATCCACTGGCTTGTGCTATTGCCTCAGCTTCCGTATCGTTGTTATTGGAAAGTGGTTGGCAAGAAAAGGTAAAAGCGATCGAGGCGCAGCTTCAGCAAGAACTGGCTCCTGCCCGGTCATACAGCAATGTGAAGGAGGTACGCGTACTCGGAGCTATCGGGGTAATTGAAATGAAGGAGCCGGTCGATATGGCAGTCCTTCAACGACGATTCGTAGAGGAAGGTATTTGGGTACGGCCTTTCGGCAAGCTGGTTTATTTGATGCCGCCGTTTGTTATCAGGCCGGAGCAGTTGTCACGGTTGACGAAAGGGGTTTTAAAATGTATTGGGAACTGATAGCTAACACACCCTTTTTCCCCTCTCGAAAGGGGAAAAAGTACTCCGGATGCTATTTAACGATAAAATAAGACTGATAAATGAAAGATTATAATTCAATATTACAAGAACTGGAAAATTCAGGCAACCTGCGCCGTCTGCCGGAGATTGTCCATAAAGGTAATCTCGTTGAAAAAGGCGGTCTCACAATGCTCAACCTCTCCTCTAACGATTACCTGGGACTGGCTTCTCGCCGTGACCTGCAGCAAGCATTCCTGAAGGAATGGCAAGAGAAGCAATATCCTTTCTCCTCCTCTTCTTCTCGTCTATTGACCGGCAACTTCCGTATTTATACCGAACTCGAACAAGTTATCGCGGAGCGATTCGACCGTGAAGCCACCCTATTATTCAACAGCGGCTATCACGCAAACACCGGGATACTTCCGGCTCTCGCCGATAAGCAAACATTGATCCTTGCCGACAAACTTGTTCACGCCAGCATTATCGACGGGATACTGCTAAGCAACGCGCCCTTCCAACGTTTTCGCCACAATGACTATGACCAACTGGAGACACTTTTACAAAAGAATACCGGGCAGTACGAACAAATATTCATTGTAACAGAAAGCATCTTTAGCATGGACGGCGATGTAGCCAACCTCCGCCGTCTTGTCAGTCTGAAGAAAAGTTATCCGGATGTCTGCCTCTATGTAGATGAAGCGCACGCCATCGGTGTACGCGGAAAAAACGGGCTGGGAATTGCAGAAGAACAAGATTGCATACAAGAGATAGACCTTCTCGTCGGTACCTTCGGTAAAGCACTGGCTTCCATGGGAGCCTATGTGATTTGTAGCCGCGTTATCCGTGAATACTTGATCAACTGCATGCGTCCGCTGATATTCAGTACAGCATTGCCTCCTGCGCAGATCGCATGGACACAATTTATCTTTGAAAGGCTTCCGGAGTTCTCTGAAGAACGCGAGCGATTGGCCACAACAAGCCACCTTTTAATAGATGCATTGAGCGGAAAAGGCGGAGAAATCAGCGGAAGCCATATCATACCTTATATAATAGGCGATAATAAAGATTGCATCCTCAAAGCAGAAGAACTGCAACGCAAAGGTTTCTACTGCCTCCCCGTCCGTCCCCCGACAGTACCGAAAGGAACGGCACGGATACGTTTCTCGTTGACAGCAGATGTAACAACCGAAGACATACAACAGTTAATACAGGCCTTGTAGGGGCGGGTCCCCCCCGCCCCTACAAGGATACCGTTATACATTAATTACCCAATATGAAAATAATAAAACAAACGGATAATCACGCCGCACGTCTCCTCCTCTTTTTCTCCGGCTGGTCCGCATCTCCGGAACTATTCACCCGGTTGGAGGCCAGGGAAGAAACAGACATTATGATCTGCTACGATTACAGGGAGATGGCATTTGAGGAAGACCTTACCCGGTACGATGAGATACACCTCGTCGCCTGGTCGATGGGCGTACGGATGGCGGAACTCGCTTTAGGCAGCAAATACACATTCGCTACCGCCACTGCCATCAACGGAACACCCTGCCCGATCGATGACGCATACGGTATCCCCGTCGACATTTTCCGTGGCACACTCGACAACCTGACAGCCGAAGGTCTCCACCGTTTCAACCGCCGGATGTGCGGCACACGTGAGATACATACCCACTATCAAACCGTCGCCGCCCGCCCATTGGACGAAGTCAGGGATGAACTGCAAGCCATTTACGACCGCTGTTCCTCCTCTGCCGGCAATCCTATCCCCTGGACACGCGCCCTCGTCGGAAGCGACGACCGAATCTTTCCCGTAGCCAACCAACTCGCCTACTGGAGCGGTCGCTGCAACGTTACCCAAATTTCTTCACCTCATTACCCTTTTCACCTATGGAAACAATGGAACGAATTATAACCCGCTTCACCCGTGCCCTCGACAGTTACGACCGACAGGCTGTGGCACAACAGCAGATCAGCCGCCGGCTCACCGGACTGCTCTCCCGTTACACAGCCATGCATTTCCGGCGTGTCCTCGAAATCGGCTGCGGAACAGGCGGTTTCACCCGTTTACTAAAAGAAAGTTGCATCATCGACGAATGGTATCTCAACGACCTTTGTGAAGGTTGCCGCGAGAAGATCGCCGGGCTTTTTCCCGGTCAGTCACCCTTTTTCATCACCGGGAATGCGGAAGAGACCGAGTTTCCCGGTTGTTTCGACCTGATCGTCTCAGCCTCCGCTTTCCAGTGGATACAGCAACCGGAAACGTTCCTGCACCGACTGGCCGCGAAGCTCTCTCCCGCCGGCACACTGGTATTCAACACCTTTGCACCCGGCAATCTGCGGGAAGTCCGTCAGCTCACCGGTAAAGGCCTCGATTATCCCACGGCAGACCGCCTGACAGAATGGCTGACGGCAGACTACCACCTGCTTCACCTCCGGGAAGAAGAGATCACGCTGACCTTCGACACCCCGATGGATATACTCCGCCACCTGAAAAATACGGGCGTAACCGCCACCGGCAACGGCTCCTGGACACGCGGACAGCAAACGGATTTCTGCCGCCGCTACACCGCCCTGTATGGCACCGCCGACAATAAAGTAACACTCACATACCGCCCGCTTTACATCGTGGCAGTAAGAAAATGAATAACAAATGAAAGGAAAAGTACTTTTTATCTCAGGTATCGACACCAATGTCGGCAAGACATTTGCCACTGGTATCCTTGCCCGCCAGCTGGCCGCTGAAGGCCACAAAGTCATCACCCAGAAAATGATCCAGACCGGATGTACCGACGTCTCGGAAGATATCGAAATGCACCGCCGCCTGATGGGAATCCCCTTTACCGAAGAAGACCGTGCAGGCCTCACCTGCCCTTACATCTTCACTTACCCTTGTTCGCCGCACATGGCAGCCGAACGCGACGGTCGCCGGATCGAACTTTCCACGATCACCCGTGCGACACATGAATTACAGGAACATTACGACTACGTCCTTCTCGAAGGGGCAGGCGGACTGATGGTGCCGAACGATTTCGAATCGTTGACGATCGACTATGTGAAGGAGCAAAATTACCCACTCGTACTGGTCACTTCCGGCAAACTAGGTAGTATCAACCATACCCTGCTCAGTCTCTACGCCTGTCGGCAGCAGGGTATTACGGTGGACAGTGTCATATATAATCTATATCCGCAGATCGACCGGTTGATAGAAGACAACACCCTGGATTATCTGCGTCAATATCTCCGTCGCGAATGGCCGGGTACGAATCTCTTCCTCCTCTCGGAAGAAAAAGAAACAGGTACAGCAAAACTAGAACAGACCAATCTGTAAAGCCAGGATTGTATTTATGAGACTTTGCCGAACAATCTCGTGCATAATGGGCGGTCCACGAGCCGCCCATACAGAGGCTGTTACAGGCTTTTACACCCTATCCGTTCCCATAATCTCTGCCACGCGTTCATTGGCACGGGCTTTGATTTCCGGGGTGATGCTATCCTTGATCATGCTGATGACGAAGGTCATGACCGCAATATCGTCGGTAAAACCGATCACCGGAAGAATCCCATCGGGTATCAGGTCTATCGGCAGGATAAAATAACCGAGTGCACCGATGATATACGCTTTATGCTTCACCGGCACTTTCTCATCCTGCAATGTATAATAGAGTGTGAAAACAGGCAGTAGCACCGTAGAGCCGACCTTCTTCGCCACCCGTTCTATCTTTTTCCAAAAGCGGTTATCCGAATAATACGTACCGTACTTTTGTACTTCGTGCACCTCTTCGAAAGGCACATCTTCAATCCTATTTCTACTCATACTCATTCTTTTTTATCGTACAGGCAGTTTGTAAGCCACCCCTCCGCTAGCAAAGATAAATAATTTAGGCCGGAATACAAGTAGCAGAAATACGTCGACATTCAAACCTACGGCTAAAATAACTTAACAACAAAAATCCCGCCAAAGCCGAAGCCGCCCCCGGAAGAGCCGCATATTGATAGCTGTAGCCAGCTTCTATGGGCAGTCCGCCGCAATAAGCCCCCAGCGCATTCCCGAGATTGAAAGCGATCTGCACACTTGCCGCTCCAAGCATCTCTCCCCCCTTGGCATTCTGTATGAGCAGCAACTGTTGCGGTGCCGAAACGGCAAACAAACAAGTCGTGCCGACACACATCAACAAGACGGACATCCACGGATTGGCTGACCAAAAGAACAACATCAGTAAAGCCAGGCACATCACTCCCTGCGTAACAGCCGCCACGCGCCCCGGAGTATAAAGGTCGGAAAGCTTCCCTCCCAGCATATTACCGATGCACATACCCAGCCCGGCAAGCACCATGATAAAGGTCATGTCGGCAACAGGAACACCGGAAACATTCGTAAGCAGTGGCGTGATATAGCTGTACAGGCAAAAGAACCCGCCGTTACCGAACATCGTAGCAAAGATCAACAACCACGGAGCTGGGTTGCGCAGAAAACGAAACTGCCCCCTAAACCCATTATCCGGCAAAGCAGCCACGTACGGCACCCATCGCCAGATAAACCAAAATACCACCAGTCCCCAGCAGGCAGCACCGAAAAAGGTAGCCCGCCACGAAAGGGCATGACTTATATAAGTACCGAGCGGCACAGCCAGCAGGTTCGCCACCGTCATCCCGGAGATCATAATAGCCACCGCCTCCGACTTCTTCCCTTCCGCCGCCAATCGTTCCGCCACGATAGAGCCTACACCGAAAAAGGCCCCGTGAGGCAATCCGGAAATAAACCGCATCGCCATCATCGTCCAGTAGTCAGGTGAAAGCGAGACAAACAGATTCCCAACGATAAAGATAGCGACCAGCGCAAGCAGGATTTGCTTCAACGGTCGTGTACGGGCCAGTAAAACCAGTAAGGGAGCACCGGCACAAACACCCAGCGCATAAGCGGAGATAAGATGTCCGGCACTGGGGATAGATATACCCAGGTCATTCGCCACATCGGGCAGTATCCCCATCATCACAAACTCGGACAAACCGAGCCCCAGCGTACCGAACGCCAGGGCGATAAGACTTTTCTTCATAACCGATAACCTAAACTTTTCGGGCGCAAAGTTAACACATCATCGGGAAAAAGAGATTAAAATTATGTTATAAGTGTATCTGCAACCCGAAAGAAACCGGATGGAGTGCCGGGCCTTTGTTGTTCTCGAACATTTCGATAGGAGAATATTTGCAGTAAACGCCCATACAGCCGACACCCGCCTGGAAAAGGAGATCCATTGTCACGGGGCGTAGGTTCATGCCGCCATCCATCTTCTGCTTCTTGGTCTTTCCACTTCCGTCTTCATAAACAACTTTGGATGAAGAGGTTGTCTTGATTACGGCAACAACGCCACCGGAGATAAAGAAACGCGGGCGATGCCGTACCTTCTTGGTCTGCCACTCCAGCAGGACGGGGATGGTGACACTGGTCATATTCAGCTTGCTTTTCTTATAGGTGATACCATCGGCGGCAGGAACTAACAGAGTGACACCGTCCACCTCCTGAAAATGAACATTCCCGTCGATGCGGTAACGGTTCCAGCGCAGACCGGCACCGGTCACTACCGCCCAGTTGTAGCGGGAGAAAGGAAGGCTGAATTCCATAAAGTTAAGATTGTATTCCAGCGAGTTTCCTTTGCGCAGAGACACATCGTCTCCTGTGAAGCTGTTGAAGCCCATACCGAAGCCCGCCCAGTGTGCGGAGAAATCACGATCCCAAGTTGGAAGAGGAATGTTCAGCGTCTTGATATGTTTGCGTCGCTCATAGCTCTGGCCGTCACGGTATTGTCCTTCGAAGACCATTTCGTCATCTACCTCGGTGCCGTCTTCCTGTTCTTCATAGACGCGTACTTTCATACGGTCGCCGTTATCTTTCACTTCTATGCGTTTCTTTTCCAACCGGAAGATTGTATCGGCCGGCATTGGTCCGGCTTCGGCAGCCAGCAAGCCCATCACAGGGAGAAAGGCTGCCACAATCAGTAATAATCTTTTCATCTTTGTATTGTTTTATTCGTTTATAAATCTTTTTTGGTGAAGAGGATCGTGATCAGGTCGTCGCTGTCCAGATCTCCTTCGATATAAACCAGGGTGATCACTCCTTTGGAGCTAACCTTGAAGAGGACGAAGCGGTTGATGTCTGCCTCCTTACCGGGTAGCTGGTAGTAGGCGGAGATAACGCCGCCATCGTCGGTCACTTCCTTAATCTTCCGGGCTCCCTTCTGGTCGGCTTCCAGGCATTGGCGGGTGAAGCGCAGGGCGTCGGGATCGTTCTTGATCGTGATGCTCTTATACCGGGTCATGCCGTAGGTTTCGAGCATCTCATTGGAAAGTTCGACCATCGTTACATTTTTCTTCCGGCCGTAACGCTGGAAAACATCCTGTATCTTCAGGTCTTTTTGCAGAACCTCTGCATCTGTTGCCCCTGCTCCGGAAGGGAACAGAAAAAGGGCAGCCAGCAATACGAGTAATGTGTATCTTATCTGTTTCATCGTTACATGTTTTTATTCGTCTTCACTAAATATGGAACCGAGTTCCTTTAACTGGTTATCAATAATCCGACGGTCGGCTTCATCGCTGTCTTCCCCGGGGAAATATTCGTCGGCAGGAGTGGCCACCTCATGCAACGCCTCGAAAGCAGAAGACCGTACCTTATGGATATCGGTATAGCACCGACCGTTTATCACCACATAATTATCCGAACAGAAACAGGGATCGGTCGGATATAACAACTGGCTGATCCCCAGCAGTGCCACCACACAAGCTACCACCGTAGACAGAAGATATACGATCGACCGTCGACTGAGTGTAAAACGCTTGGCTGGTTCTGTCGTGGCTGTCACTTCCGCCCATATCTCTTCTGCCGGATCATGCTGCACTGCAATCTCCTCATCAAAGTATGCGAACAGCGGACGGTAGGCCGACAGATGATCCGGAACGTTCGCCCCGGCAAAGAAACGGCGGAGTTCGCGTTCCTCGGCTGCCGAAGTTTCTCCTTCAAAATACCGGTTTAATACCTCTTCTATATTCATAACTGCTCCTGTTTGTTTAACTGTAAAAATTGTTCCCGTATCTTTTTCCTGGCCCTTGAAAGGTTGCTGCGGACGGCTTCGATGGCTGATCCTGTTATTTCCGCGATCTCGGACAGTTCGTAGCCTTCCACGTCTTTCATCCGGATGATAGTCTGCTGCACAGTGGGCAGTTGGGCAATCAGTTCCCGGATACGGGCGGCGGCATCCTTTTGTTCCAACTGCTCTGCCGGCGAACGGCTTCCCGAGTCGATCGACAAGGTGTCGATGTCGGGGCCTTCCGGACGGCGTGCTCTCAGTTTATCCAGCGTCAGATTCTTGGTGACTTGCATCGCCAGGGCTTCCACACTATGATAACCGTCCAGCTTCTCGCGGATATACCAGAGCTTCAGGAAAGCCTCCTGCACGATATCCTCGGCGTCGGCTCTCTCCTGCGTCAGTTTCAGGGAAAAGTTGATCAGCTTTTCCCGGAGTGGCAGTACGGTTATTTTAAACGTTTCAAGTTCCATTCTGTTTATATGACGGCAAAGGAAAGAAAACATAACATCAATATTCCAGTTTTTTGCCAGAATTATTGCATAACTTTGTAAACAAACAAGATAGCTCATGAAAATTCTGATTGTAGAAGACGAAGATTCTTTACGTGAAATAATGATCCGTTCGTTGGAGAAGGAACGTTACGTCGTGGAAAGTGCCGCCAACTATAACGAAGCATTACTGAAGATCAATGATTATGATTACGACTGTATCGTGTTGGACATCATGCTGCCGGGTGGCAGCGGGCTCGACCTGCTTGAAGAACTTAAAAAGATGCGGAAAAAGGATAGTGTCATCATCGTTTCTGCCAAAGACTCGATCGAAGACAAAGTGACGGGCCTCGACCTGGGTGCGGACGATTACCTGACGAAGCCGTTCCACCTGGCGGAACTGAATGCGCGTATCAAATGTATCATCCGCCGCAAGCAACAGGATGGCGAACTGCATATCAACCTGTCCAACATCACCGTCTACCCGGATCGTCGTACCGTATATATTAATGAAGAGGAACTGGCTTTTAACCGGAAGGAGTTCGACCTGTTGTATTATTTTGTCACCAATCCCGACCGCCTGATCAGTAAAGGAGCGCTTGCCGAGTCCATCTGGGGAGATTATATCGACCAGGCAGATAGTTTCGACTTCATCTACAGCCAGGTGAAGAATCTGCGTAAGAAGTTGAAGTCAGCCGGGGCTGTCCCGGAAATAAAAGCCGTATACGGTTATGGCTATAAAATGGTAAATGAAGAATAGCCGATGAAACTGATCCATTATACATTCCGCAACCTGTCCATCCCGCTGTTGATCATTCTAACGGCCTGGGCATGTTGTTTCTATTTCGTTATCATGCATGAAATAGACGACGAGACCAACGACAGCCTGGAAAATTACAAGGAAATCATCATCAAGACGGTACTTGCCGACAGCACGCTCCTGCATGACCAGGTGGATATAATGACTAAATATTATATCCGCGAAGTCCCCGAATCAGAAGCCGATCTGGATAAAGACGAGTTCTTCGATTCGACAACTTACATCGAAATAGAGATGGAAGATGAACCGGTACGTGTGTTACGTACCTGGTTCATGACAGCCGACCGGAAATATTACGAACTGACGATCGAAACCTCCACCCTCGAAAAAGAGGATATGGCGGAAGCAATCTTTGTGAGTATCATTATTCTATATGTAAGCCTTTTGTGTTGCATCCTGCTGGTATCGCATTTCGTATTCAAGTCCAGCTTCCGACCACTTTATACGTTGGTAAAATGGTTGAAAGAATACCGGTTGGGGAAACATACCACTCCACTGGTCAACAAAACACAGGTAGAAGAGTTCGATATCCTCAACAAAGCTATCCAGACGACTATCAACCGGAGCACGGAAATGTATAACCAGCAAAAACAATTTGTTGAAAATGCATCTCACGAATTACAGACACCATTGGCCATCTGCATGAATAAACTGGAACTACTCAGCGAAAATCCCGATTGCACGGAAGAGCAACTCTCCGAAATAGCCGGGATCAACCATACGATTCGGGGCATCATCAAGATGAACAAGTCTTTGCTGCTTCTTTCGCGTATCGACAACAAACAGTTCCCCGATACTTCCGAGATAGACTTCAATAAACTGATCAATAAATATTTGCCGGACTTCGAAGATATGCATGAATACAAGAATATACATGTCACCTATTCCGAAACCGGCACATTAATATATACAATGAATGAATCGCTGGCCTCTACCCTGCTCAGCAATCTTTTAAAGAATGCTTTTATACATAATATAGAAAACGGATCGATCGCCATTTCCGTAACCGGCCGGACACTGACAATATCAAACAGCAGTGAAAGCACCAGACTGAACGAAGCGACCTTATTCAATCGTTTCGAAAAGCAAACGCATAAGAAAGAATCGACAGGATTGGGACTTGCCATCGTTAAATCTATCACATCCATTTATGGAATAGATATAAAATATGAATATAACGGCCTGCATAAATTCATTTTAACATTCTAACGGATGGTTTTCCCAAATCTTTCCCAAATGTTCCCTTTTCTTTGCAGTATAAATTAAAAGAAAGATATTATGAAACAGTTTGGATTAATTCTGGTCAGTTTGTTACTGTCGACAATGGCCCTTTTTGCTGATAACGAAAAGATTACAAGAGACAAATCGGTATTACCTTCCGTGTCACGCAACTTCCTTTCTGCCAATTTCGGACAGACAGACATTTCTCACATCAAGATAGAAAGTAATCTGTTGGGAACGAAAGGATACGATGTGATCCTGACGAACGGAGTAAACGTAGAGTTCGACAAGGCCGGCGAATGGAAAGAGATCGAAGCACGTCATAGCTTTATCCCACTGACTGCTTTACCTCAAAGAATAGCCGATTATATCAGGAAAAACTTTCCCGACAACACGGTAATATCGGTAGATAAGGACACACGCGAATACGAACTCAAGCTAAACAACGACCTTGAACTCAAATTCGATCGTAACGGCAACTTCAAGAAATTCGATTAATAAAACAACAAAAAGAAATAAGTATGAAAACAAAATTATCCGTAGTAGCTTTAGCAATGTGCAGTTTACTGACTTTCAGCAGCTGCGACAATGATGACGACAACAACTACCTACCTGACCAGACAGTTACAAAAGCGTTCGATGAGAAATATCCGAATGCCGGAAAAGTAGAATGGGAAACAAAGAATGGTTACGAAGTGGCAGACTTCCATCTAAGTGGAAATGACACCGAAGCCTGGTTTGACAATAAAGGCAACTGGTTGATGACAAAGACAGAAATCAACTTCGGCCTGCTTCCCGAACCGGTACGCTTAAGCCTGAACAGCAGTGAATATAAAAACTGGAATAAAAAAGACTTTGACAAGCTGGAACGCTCCAACACCGCCACAGTCTATGTTATAGAGGTGGAACAAGGGGAACAGGAGTTCGACTTATATTACACTGAAAACGGTACCCTTTTAAAAGCAGTACCCGATGATGACAACAACTTCCAACCCGTTGTAATCCCGCAGGCCATAAAAGATGCGATCAACGAAATGTATGCAGGTGCAACCATTGTTGAGTTCGATCAGGAAAAGAATGGTTTCGAAGTAGATATCCTTCACAACAATATCTACAAGGATGTATACTTCAACTCTGAAAACCAATGGATCTATACGGAATGGGATATTAAAATAGCTGATGTGCCCACCATCGTCATGAATGCACTAAAAGCTTCTGAATATAAAGACTATAAGATCGACGACATCGACCTGATCGAGAAGCCGGCCGGTGTCTTCTACCTCTTCGAACTGGAACAAGGGGAACGGGAAATAGACCTGACCATCAGTGCCGAAGGAAATATCGAAAACACCCGTAAAGATTAACTATGTAAAAGAGAACTTTGCATAGCGTGAATTTGTTTCTTACGAGAATAAACTACACGAATACAATGGTGAACCTTCATTGTATTCGTGTTTTCTTTTTAAACAATTAAAGTAAAAAGTCATGAAAGGAAAACTATCTGTTTTAGCAGTTCTCGTATGTTGCATCTCGCTGTTTATCGGTTGTAACAATAATCAAAAGAAAGTAAAGAATACCGTTGAAGTCCCCCAGGCCATTCAAAAGATCCTCTCGCAAAAGTATCCGGACGCAACCATACTGGAATTTGACAAAGAAAAAAGCGGTCCGGAAGTCGATATACAAGACAAAGGCATTCGCAAGGAAGTCCTGTTCAATACTAACAACGAATGGATATATACCAAATGGGATATCCGTGCGGAAGATGTTCCGGTTGTCGTGATGGATGAACTGGCCAGTTCCGCTTACAATCAGTACAAAATTGAAGAAGTAGATGCCATAGAAAAACCCACAGGCATGTTCTATGTATTCGAACTGAAGATGGACAATAATGAAGTAAAGCTGACTTTCGACTCGGAAGGACAACTCATAGAATAACGAGCTTACAGTTTTGCCAAAGGCATGGCAGAGTTTTGCCAAAGGCATGGCAGAGTTTTGCCAAAGGCATGGCAGAGTTTTGCCAAAGGCATGGCAAAAGGATTAAATGCCTAACGAACAAAATAGCCTCCCCGGTAAAACATGACTGCCGTACCGGGGAGGCTATTATTTATAAGTTACAATCAAATTCATTTAAAATGGTACTTCTCCCAGGTATATACTTTGGGAGATTCCTTTATAAAAGGAATTACCGCTTTCCGGTCCTCCCGGCTCAGGTATAAAGGAGTGGTATAAGTAGCTGTCAATGTCAGGTTATCCGGGCTCAAGGTATACTGTATCAGGTCCATATCCAAACGGGATGCGGCATCCTGAAACGCATTACTGTTTTTGTCGGTATCGTCTTTGATAAACCAATCTGCATCTACCGGTGTAAACAGGTCGGATACAGCCAACGGCTGCCAGTCTGTGGTAAAAAACTCGATCTGGCTGTCTGCTACCGGACCGTTTACCGTTCTTATCATACAGATAACATTCGTGTTATTCACCAAAGGTAAGAGCTTCATTTCTATTGAGCTCCGCTCGGTAGCCTGCAATAACAAATAATCCGAAGTCAGCTTCTTCAGCGAGGAAGAACCGTTCATTGTATTCTTCAACGTAGCATCTTTACCAGATTTATACAAATCAACCAAATCCTTACGCCAGGCATTTTCCAGCTGGGGAATGTTCTGGTCGGGCATCGAGATAAATAAAGCATCCATCTCCTGTGCCTTCACACCCAAAGCGAAAGCACAAATCAATATAGAAAAAATAAGTCGTTTCATATTCTAATGTCTATTTCGTCCCCAAATATAGGAATATCATTCCTAACAACACAAGGAATAAGTCTATCGCCTTGCTCTTTAAGTTTTTTTCATGGAAGAAGATCGCTCCGGCAATGAAAGTGACAAGTACGTTACTACGACGTATCATGGATACGATCGAGATCATCGAGTCGGGGAAACTTAAGGCGTAGAAGTAAATCCAATCGGCAATGATCAGAAAGACGGAGATAAAGACTATATTCCAGTGCCAAACGAACGGTGTACTCTTTTTCCGTTGAGGATACCACAGCAACAGCAGGATCGGCAACATGATAAAGCACTGATAAACATTGAACCAAACCTGCACCGTCATCACATCCATCGTTCCCATCAGGTGCTTGTCGTATAAACCGCTCATAGCTCCGGTCAGGATGGATATCACCGTAAAAAAGATCCATTTGTTATGAGTGAAGTGAATCCCCTCCTTCTTTCCCGAAGATGAAAGCAGATAGAAAGAAGCGATCGAGAGCAGTACCCCGATCCATTGATACAAATTCAGCCGTTCGCCGAATATAACCATTGCTCCGACCAAGGTTAGAACGGGCTGTGTCGCCTTGATGGGCCCCGTTATGGTTAGCGGCAGGTGCTTTAAGGCAAAGTAACCGGATATCCATGAGGATAAGACGATGACAGCCTTGATAAATACGGCCACATGTGTTTGGAAGGATACACGCGGCACATAAAACATCGTATCGTCCAATACGGATGTACTAAACGACAGGATTATAAAAGGAACGAAGATAAGACTGCTTATCAACGTATTCAGGAACAATACCGGAATTACGGCATTCCCATTCAAGGAAATCTTTTTATTCACCTCATAGCATCCCAGCAGGAATGCGGAGGCAAATGCTAATGCTACCCACATAAATATTAACTATTAAACAATTCTTCGGGATAGGTTACATCCACGAGATAAAGTGCATGCCCGGGCACGGAAGTACCGGCTTTGCATCTGTCTTTTGCCTCTATTACTTTACGAAAACCTTCTATTGTTAATTTGCCCCGTCCCACTTCCAACAGAGTGCCGACGATAGCCCGCACCATATTACGCAGAAAACGATCTGCCTGTACGGTAAAAACCCAGACATCCCCCTCCTGCTCCCATCCGGCCTTATAGATACGGCAGTTATTCGTCTTCACATCCGTATGCAACTTACTGAAACTGGTAAAATCGACAAAGTCGAATAAAACTTTACAGGCTTCATTCATCGCATCAAAGTCCAGTTTACCGGTCATTTTATAAACCAGGTCGTAATTGAACGGGTCTTTATGAGTAGTGATATAATATTTATAGGTACGGGAAGTGGCATCGAAACGGGCATGCGCTTCCGGCCGCACCGGGACGATCCGGTAAATGGCAATATCTTTCGGAAGCAGACGGTTCAGCTTCTCCGCCAGGAAAGGCAGATCAGCAATCGGCTCGTCCCAATCGAAATGAGCAATCATCGTACGGGCATGTACACCGGCATCCGTACGCCCGGCCCCAACGATGGGAACAGGACGGCGAAACAAAGTGGCCAGTGCCTCTTCTATGCATTGCTGCACGGTTATACCATTGGGTTGCACTTGCCAACCACTGAAATTCTTACCGTTATATCCAAGATATATAAAGTAGCGATTCACGTCCGGATCTATTTGCTTTTTATTATTCGGTGCAAAGGTAACAGAATTCTCGCCAGGAGATTGCCTGAACGCTCAAAAAAGTGTACTTTTGCGCTCTCAAATCGTTAAAACAAAACTATCTGACATGTTTGAAACATTGCTTCAGTCCTCCTATTTCTCCTTGTTCCTGATCGTTGCATTAGGATTCATTTTAGGCAGGATACAGATTAAGGGTTTATCACTCGACGTCTCTGCCGTCATCTTTATTGCACTTTTATTTGGTCATTTCGGAGTGATTATTCCTAAAGAACTTGGAAACTTTGGACTGGTGTTATTCATCTTTACCATTGGCATACAGGCCGGTCCCGGATTCTTTGATTCGTTCCGGTCGAAAGGGAAAACATTGATCATACTAACCTTATTGATCGTCGGCTCTTCCTGTATCACCGGACTCGTATTCAAGTATCTTCTGGATATAGATACGCCCAGCCTCGTCGGGTTGATAGCCGGAGCATTGACCAGTACCCCCGGTCTTGCCGTTGCAATCGATTCGACTCAATCATCCTCGGCATCCATTGCTTATGGTATCGCTTATCCGTTCGGGGTGATCGGAGTTATCTTATTTGTCAAACTATTGCCGAAAATATTACATATCGACTTGATGGCTGAAGCAAAAGCTCTCGAGGCTAAAAGAAAAGGGAAATACCCTCCCTTGCATACGGCTGCGTTTCGCATCGTAAACAGCAATATCTGTGGCAAGACACTGGCTCAGTTACAGATCCGCAGCATGACGGGAGCTGTTGTGTCACGTATCAAACATAACGAAATAACATCTATCCCTACTGCCCAGACTGTGTTGGTTGAAGGCGACCTGATCAAAGCCGTCGGTAACGACAAATCGCTGGAGCAACTGGAGATATTGGTAGGCGAACGCATTAAAGACGATCTGCCTTTCGGCAGCACTCAGGAGCTTCAGTCTATGCTGATCACGAACAAAAGTGTAATCAACAAGACACTCGGTTATCTGAATTTACAAGGGAACTTCAACTGTACGGTTACCCGCATCCGCCGAAGCGGTATCGATCTTCCTCCCGAACCTTCCCTGGCTCTGAAATTTGGTGATAAACTGATGATTGCCGGTGAAAAAGAAGATTTGATAGAAGTTGGACAGGTACTCGGTAATGACGAAAAAAGACTTTCCGATACCGACTTCTTCCCGATTGCCGCAGGTATTGTATTAGGCGTTTTGTTCGGAAAGTTGAACTTGTCATTCTCCGACTCGTTTTCATTCTCTCCGGGTCTTACCGGAGGTATTCTGATGATAGCCCTTATATTAAGTGCAATAGGGAAAACAGGTCCGATCGTTTGGTCCATGTCCGGATCAGCCAACCAATTGCTCCGTCAGTTAGGTCTGTTATTGTTCCTCGCTGAAGTCGGTACGTCGGCCGGCGTAAACCTGGTATCGACCTTTCAGGAGAGCGGATGGACCTTGTTTGGAGTAGGTATGGCAATAACCATAGTACCGATGCTTATCGCCGTCGGTTTCGGATACTGGGTTTTCAAGATCAACATCCTCGACCTGATCGGAACGATTGCCGGAGGTATGACTAGTACACCCGGACTTGCAGCAGCCGACTCGATGACCGATAGTTCGGCCCCGAGCATTGCTTACGCAACAGTTTACCCGATCGCGATGGTATTCCTGATCCTGTTTATCCAATTAATTGCCGGTTTGATCGTCTAATCTCTCCCCATTATAAAAAAACAAAGGCTTGCAAGCTTGATTTTTAGATTGTGAGCCTTTGTTTCATATTTTTTATCTTATATTTGCAGATACCATAAACAACATTTCTATGACTATGCAAATGAACCAACAATTTGACCTTGCCTTCAACTTCCTGCAGAACACCGGTACCCACCTCTTCCTGACAGGAAAGGCAGGAACCGGAAAAACAACATTTCTGAAAAGATTAAAAGAGGTCTCCCCCAAGCGAATGATCGTTGTAGCTCCCACAGGAGTAGCGGCTATTAATGCCGGTGGCGTTACGATCCACTCTTTCTTCCAGTTGCCTTTCGGCCCTTATATTCCTTCGGCCAACAAAGCCGGGAGCCAGTCGAATAACTTCTCTAATAAATTCAGCCGGGATAAAATCAATATTATCCGCAGCATGGATTTACTGGTGATAGACGAGGTCAGCATGGTACGTGCCGATCTGCTGGATGCGATAAGTGATGTACTTTGCCGTTACAAAGATCATTCAAAACCCTTTGGAGGCGTGCAGTTACTGCTTATCGGTGACCTGCAACAGCTTGCGCCCGTTGCCAAAGATGAAGAATGGAACCTGCTGAAAGAGCATTATGCTTCTACTTTCTTCTTCGACAGCAAAGCACTCTCCGAAAGTACTTATTTCAGTATCGAACTCACACATGTCTACCGCCAAAGCGACAGTGTATTTATCAACCTGTTGAACAATATCCGTGAGAACTGCTTCGATGACGAAACCCTCCGGATGCTTAACCAGCGGTATGTTCCCGATTTCAGACCTGATGACAAACTGGGGTATATCACTCTTACGACACATAACTATCAGGCCCAGCAAATCAACAAGCGGAAGCTGGCCGAATTACCCGGTAAATCATACAGGTTCACGGCCGAGATAAATAACGATTTCCCGGAATACTCCTATCCGACAGACGATAACCTGGAACTGAAATGCGGTGCCCAGGTGATGTTTGTGAAGAATGATTCTTCGGGCGATCATCGTTACTATAACGGGAAAATCGGAAAGATTGTCTTTATCAACCCAAACAAAATCACCGTCGTGGGAGAAGACGGAAATGAGATACAGGTTGAAAAAGAGACCTGGAGTAACGTTAAATACACGATCAATCCGGAAACGAAAGAGATTACGGAAACGATTGCCGGAACATTCAGCCAATATCCATTGAAAACGGCTTGGGCCATCACGATCCATAAAAGTCAGGGACTTACCTTCGAACATGCCATTATCGATGCTTCTGCCGCTTTCTCGCACGGTCAGGTATATGTCGCACTTAGCCGTTGCAAAACATTGGAAGGTTTGGTATTAAGCAGTCCGATCACCCGTAACGCCATGATCAAGGACTTACGGATACAAGAGTTTTCCTCTTCCGTAGCCGATAAGCAACCGGGGAAAGAACAGCTTGAAAAGGCACAGCAGCACTATTTCGAAGAATTAGTAACTGATCTTTTTAATTTCACTTCTATACAACAACGCCTGCAATATGCGGCTTATATGGTTTATACTCATTTGCAAAAGTTATATCCGGAACTCAACACACAATATGCCAATACCCGCGATGCATTCCGCGATGTAATAACAGAAGTGGGGGGACGTTTCCAACAACAGTTAAGTCGTATGATTTCGGGAAATCCGAATTACCAGCAGGATGAAATGATCCAGGAACGTGTCAGGAAAGGAGTTGCTTACTTCATAGAACACATCGACAGCCTGTGCTCTTCCCTGGAAGAGAACTCTGCCGTTGAAATAGACAATAAGGAGAGCCGGAAAGCAGTAAACAATGCGATCGGCAAATTCACTGAGGAGCTTCATCTGAAACAGGAGACGTTGAAAGCATGCAAAGAGGGTTTCAGTGTCGCCCGGTATCTCTCAGCCAGATCGAAAGCAGCAATCGAACCACCAGCTTCGGCAAAGAAACGTTCCGAACGTTCTTCGCAACCGGCTAAGGTGGCTGTCTCAAGCGACATACTGCATCCGGAGCTTTACAACAGTATCAAACGGTGGAGATATGAACTGGCAACAGAAAAAGAATTACCTCCCTACACAATCCTGCAACAAAAAGCATTACTGGGAATTGTAAACACGTTACCTACCAATTCAAGGGAACTACTGGCAATACCCGGGATCGGAAAGAAGATCATCGAAAACTATGGAAGTATACTACTGGGACTTGTAAAGGAATATACAAAAAAACAGGAGTAACATCTCCTCTTTATTTAACAAAAAAATCGTATATTTGTATGTCTTTTTCGGAAACTGTGAAGAAGATATACAAATAGAGATTTGATATGGAAATAAAAGAGATACTAAAGAAGTATTCGGTATTCATTTTGGGATTATACTTTTTAGCTGTAGGTATTGTACTGATTGTTCGTTCCGCTTTGGGAACCACCCCTATATCCAGTGTAAATTATGTGTTAAGTCTGAATACGCCCTTATCATTAGGGACATGGACATTTATAGTGAATGTGGTTTTGATTTTGGGACAATTCTGGCTTATCAGAAAAGACAGGAGCCGACAGGATATAATAGAAATACTTCTTCAATTACCATTCTCCCTTCTTTTTTCTGCATTTATCGACTTCAACATGGCGTTGACTGGCAATTTACATCCGTCCGGCTATGGAATGTCGATGGCATTATTACTTATTGGATGTCTTGTGCAGTCGGTCGGTGTTGTACTCGAAATTAAACCGAAAGTCGCGATGATGAGTGCAGAAGCGTTTGTTAAGTATGCCTCCCGTTGTTATAACAAAGAGTTTGGAAAGTTCAAGGTTTATTTTGATGTCACATTAGTTACTTTAGCTATACTAATTTCACTTATATTCACTCAAGGGATCGAAGGTATACGCGAAGGATCACTTATTGCAGCCTGTATAACCGGATATATTGTTAGCTTTCTGAATAAGAGGATTATGACAAGAAAAACGCTTTACAGGTTATTGCCTGGTTTAAAATAAATAGTATACAAAGAATCTTATTTATCGCTATTATCTAAACAGCTAAATCACAACAAAATACGTAAAAATCAACTTACCATAGTTCTCGAAGAACTCAATTAAAATGTTTGCTTTTTTCTTTGGAAAACGATATGTTTGGGTATTGAAAAGATAAACATAGAGACTCGTTTTTATGGCTTTGTTACGGGTTTTGCAAATCTGGCATGAGGATATGATAATAGAGAGTGAAAACTGTGTTTTTATGTGATCTTGTGGCTTTGATTTTATATTTCGGCATGAAATATTACAATAAATAAAAAATATTTGATTTATATATGGTAATTGTTGTATAAATAGTTGTATATTTGTCGCATCGATTGTAAAACAACGGAAGATTTCTTATTTTGAATTTAAGAACAAGAAATAACTACATAGTTCTTCGAGAACTAAGATTCAACCATTTCAAACAATCGTGCATGTATCATTTATTATTTTTAACCTAATACATCATGAATATGGAAAGAAAGACTTGAGTACCAATTATCTACCCGTTGCCCTATTGGGTAACCCCTTCAGAGTTCACAACTCACATTCTGCCAACGTAGAATTTATTTACCAATCTAATTTAATACGAAATGAAAGTATGTATGAATAAAGTATTTATTTCTCTCGCTATATGTTATTTTCTTTCTGGGATAGGAAATCTCGCAGCCAAAGAGACAGAACCAAATGTTTCCTTACCTTCGATACAGCAGAAAAAAAACATTACAGGTGTTGTTTTAGATGCCAAAACAAATGAGCCGGTCATTAATGCCACTATACAGGTAAAAGGAACGACGACAGGTGTCATTACTGATATTGATGGTAAGTTCAATATCTCATGCTCATCCGAGAATACACTCGTTATTTCCTTTATAGGATATACATCCCAGGAAATAAAAGTCGGTAAAAATACCATCTTCACCATCAGATTAGAGGAAGACACCGAAATGCTTGATGAAGTCGTAGTCACAGCCTTTGGTGCCGGTCAGAAAAAGGAAAGTATTGTAGGTTCTGTCCAAACAATACGTCCGGGAGATTTAAAAGTACCGTCTTCCAACCTCTCCACCTCATTTGCCGGCCGACTTTCAGGAGTCGTTGCCTATCAAAGAAGCGGACAACCGGGAAGTAACAGTGCAGACTTCTTTATCCGGGGAGTATCAACGTTGAGCGGCATCACTTCTCCATTAATTATCCTGGATGGTGTGGAAGTCAGTTCCGCCGATCTTAATGCACTCGATCCTGAGATCATAGACGGTTTTTCTATCTTGAAAGATGCCACAGCTACTGCAATGTACGGAACCAGAGGTGCCAATGGAGTAATGATAGTCACAACCAAAAGTGGAGCAGACCTTGAAAAACCGATTATTGGATTCCGTATAGAAGGCAATGTGTCCACCCCGACCAAAGTACCCAAATTTGTCGATGGGGCCAGATATATGGAGATGTTTAATGAAGCGATCACCAACCAGGGAACGGGTGACGTCATGTTTACCGACGAGCAGATCTACGGGACCCGGAATAACCTGAATCCATATGTTTTTCCTAATGTCGACTGGTATGATGAAATATTCAAAAATCTGGCATTCAACCAAAAAGCAAATTTCAATATTCGGGGAGGTACCAAAAAGATCACCTATTTCATGAATATAGGTGTCAACCATGAAACCGGTATGCTAAAGAATCGTACTGCGGATCTGTTTTCCTACAACAACAATATAGACCTGAAAAAGTATGCTTTCCAGAACAACATCGATTTCCATATGAGCAGGACCTCCACCATTTCATTACATCTGAATGTACAATTAAATGACATGAACTCCCCTAACACCGCCGTCAACGATATATATAGTTCTATTATGAACTCCAACCCGGTCGATTTCCCGGTATCTTATCCAAAAGACAATTCTTCCAACTGGATCAAATGGGGTGCCTATGCCGGAGGAAACGACCAGGGAGCAACCAATCCAATGGCTTTATTTACCAATGGATATAAAAGCCTCTTCGAAAGTACCGTGCTTGCAAACATCGACTTCGACCAAAAACTGGACTTTATCACAGAAGGACTGCGATTTAAGGCACTGTTTTCCTTCAAGAATTGGAATAAGACCGAAACATTCCGTTCACAAGGATATAACCGCTATACATTAAACAGTTATAGCAAAAATGAAGACGGCACCTATTCGTATGAAATATCTCCGATGGGTAACCCGACTAAACCGACACTAAGTACAACCAGCAACGTTTACGGGGACCGTCGTATTTATGCACAGGCTTACCTGGATTATACACATTCTTTCGGGGATCATCATGTAAATGGAATGGCTTTATGGAACCTCGACCAATACGATAATAACGTACCGGGATCGGACCTAATACAGTCATTGCCTCGACGAAAAATGGGAATAGCCGGACGTCTTTCTTATGATTACGGACATCGCTATATGATAGAGGTCAATGCCGGATATAACGGTTCGGAGAATTTTGCATCCGGTAACCGCTGGGGATTCTTTCCGTCAATAGCTATCGGCTGGAATGTAGCACAAGAGAATTTCTTCAACCCCATAACCCCCGTTATCTCTAACTTAAAATTACGCGGTTCATATGGATTAGTAGGAAACGACCAGATCACCCAGGATAATGTACTCGTGCGATTCATTTATTTATCCGATATAAATTTACAAAACACGGCAGATTTCACCACCGGATATGGGAATAATAAAGTGTCGCACAAAGGACCGACTTACAACCGTTATCAAAACAATTCCATTACCTGGGAAGTCGGAGAAAAGCTCAATGTCGGAATGGATTTACAGTTACTGAACTCCATAAATTTTACCATCGATGGTTTCCGTGAAATAAGACGCGACATCTTCCAACAGAAAAAATCCATACCCAATTACCTGGGGACAGCCGGAACTGTCGTTTACGGGAACCTGGCAAAAGTCAAAAACTGGGGATTCGATGCGTCCATTGATTATGGAGAACAACTAACCAGAGATTTGTCGATTCAATTCAAAGGGACGTTCACTTTTGCCCGCAATAAAGTATTGGAATATGATGAAGCTCCGGGATTACGTTCCTCACTTTCACAAGTCGGCAAGAAGTTAAATACGTACTACGGTTACATAACCGATAAGTTATTTATCGATTATGCGGACATAGCCAACAGCCCGACTTCCACACTCGGAAATATAGCCATCGCACCGGGAGATATTAAATATGTAGACCAACCGGACACCGAAGGGAACTATGACGGAAAGATCACTTCAGACGACCGCGTGCCTTTGGGTTTTCCCACTGTCCCGGAAATAGTCTATGGCTTCGGTCCTTCCATCCAATGGAAGAAATGGGACTTCTCATTTTTCTTTCAGGGAGTTGCCAACACTTCGCTGATGATGAGTGGTTTCCACCCTTTCGGTACACAGTACAACCGGAATGTACTACAGTTTGTAGCCGACGATTACTGGTCAGATACCAACCAGAATATCAATGCGAAATATCCGAGACTGACAAAATATAACAACGACCATAATAGTCAGACTTCCGATTTCTGGTTACGAAATGCAGCATTCCTTAAATTGAAAAATGCCGAAATCGGATATTCTTTCAAAAACATGAGGATATATCTGAGCGGCACCAACCTACTGACTTTCGCTCCTTTCAAATACTGGGATCCGGAAATGGGAGGAGGAAAAGGGTTAAGCTATCCCACTCAAAGAGTGTATAATATAGGTTTTCAAATGACATTAAAATAATATAGATAAAATGAATATATTACATAGATTTTCAATATCGATACTGTTTGTTATCTGCTTTACTTCATGTAACTATCTGGACGTGGTTCCGGATGAGAAACCGACAGAAAAGGATGCCTTCGAAGACACTAATGCGGCAGAACGGTTCATGTACTCCTGCTATTCCTATCTGCCTGCTCCCAGGAGCGGTACCTCGTCACTCGACTTAATGACAGGAGACGAAGTTGTTACGGCCTTCGAACATGAAACATTCGCCTCTTTCCCCAAAGGAAACTACACAGCATCTACACCGGTTATTTCCTATTGGAATACGTTCTTCCAAGGGTTAAGACAATGTTACATCATGCTCAATAATATCGATCAGGTCCCTAATCTACCACAAAACACACGAGACGATTATGTGGCTCAGGCCAAATTCCTCATCGCCTATTATCATTTTCTACTCATACGTTGCTATGGCCCGGTCATTCTGATAAAAGAAGAACCCTCACTGATAACACCTCCTTCCGAATATCTGGGAAGAAGTCCGTTAAACGAATGCGTTCAATATGTGTGCGACCTATTCGATGAAGCAGCAGCCAGCCTACCGGATACACGTCCGGTACGACAGTACGGACTTGCCACGAATGTTGCCGCCAAAGCTTTAAAAGCCAAAATGTTATTATATGCAGCCTCACCACTGTTTAATGGAAACAGTGAGTTTTACAACAATTTTGTTAATAAAGACGGAACTCCACTGATGCCTCTCAGTTATGATGCCAATAAATGGGGTAAAGCCAAAGAGGCTTATAAAGAGGCTATAAATTTGGCAGAAACTGCCGGTCATGCTTTGTATACAAACACCGGATATAATGGTGGAAACCTGGAACCGACAGATCCTACACAACATTGCCTGCGCTACAATATCATAGAAGCCGGCAATAAAGAGATTATCTGGGCTGACAGCAGAGATGAAGGAGCTTACGGCATTCAGAATAAATCGATCCCATTCTGTAATGGAAGTGCCTGGAATGGCATCGCTCCGACTCTCAGCATGCTTAAACGATTTTATACGAAAAATGGGCTCCCGATCGAAGAGGACCCGGATTTCGATCTCTCTACCATGTTCAACCTGATAACAGTAGATGATGAACATGCGAATATCGCAGATAAAGGATCACAAACACTTAAATTCAATCTGAACAGGGAGCCCCGTTTTTATGCATGGGTTGCTTTCCAAAATGGTTTTTATGAAATACTAAGTGCACCAACCAATGGTGCCTATACTGATGATTCCAGCTACCAAAAATACAGTCCTGCCGACAACAAGGGGAAATTGGTTTGTGACTTCGTACTGGGTGGAAATACAGCACGCGGCAGCGTTGGAAATCTTCGTGCAAACAACTATTCCCCAACCGGATTTCTCAATAAAAAAGGAGTCGACCCAGGCTATGCCGTATCCAAGAGCCTGCAGGGACCTCTTGATTATCCGTGGCCAATCGTCAGGTTAGCAGACCTGTACCTTGGATATGCAGAAGCTTGTATCGAAACGAATGATCTTGTAAACGGAAAAATCTACCTGAACAAAGTTAGAGAACGCGCCGGTATACCGACAGTAGAAACTGCATGGAACAAAATCGCCACGTTGACGCAGGATAAACTGCGGGATATTGTTCGCCAGGAAAGAATGATCGAATTCTATCTTGAAAATCAGAATTTCTGGGATATGCGACGATGGAAACTTGCAGAAAAGTATTTCAATAATAAGGCACAGGGAATGAATATAGAAGCTGCGACTCTCGAAGAATATGCCAAAACAGAAGAAGTGATCTTTGAACGTAAATTTGAAAGTCCGACGCAATATCTATTGCCTATACCGATCAGCGACGTAAACAAAAACGAGAATTTAGTACAGAATCCAGGATATTAATCGATCAATTATATGAGAATAACTATAATCAACATATTAATCAGCCTGTTATATTTTGGTTTAGCAGGTTGCGAAAAGAAAGAGGAAATGATCCCTTCAGACATAACAAATCTACAAACTCAAAGCAGTCCGGGACAAATCTCTTTATATTGGGAATTGCCCAGTGATGAGACTATCCGTTACACAAAAGTATCTTATTATGATAAATTACAAGGGAAAGAGGTAACCAGGCTGGCAAGCATTTACAGCGACAGTCTCCTGATTCCGAATACCCGCAAAAAATACGGTACTTATTCATTCACAGTACAGCCGTTCAGTTATACGGATACCGGAGGGAAAGTACAAACAATCGAGGCGACTTCTGAAGCCGCTCCTATTACTGTCGAAGAAAAAAGTGAACAAATAAAACTCTCAGCCAACGATCTGAGTACAAATGCCCAGGAACCATCGGAAGGAAGTATCGAAAATTTACTGGATAACAATACTGCGACCTATTTCCATACGGCTTGGAGTATATCAGTCGAAGCACCTCATTGGATGCAAATAAATTTAAAACAAACAGTGGATGATCACTTTAAATTTTATTATGCTCCACGAAATAATGCGAGCAATAAGCCGACCGATTTCGATCTGATGGGTAGTAAGGATGGAATAAACTGGTTTTTAATCAAGAATTTTACCCAGGAAAACGACGGATTGCCAATTACCGCTTCAGATGACTATACATCCCCTGTCATTAAGGTTTCACAACCGTTTAGTTACATTCGTCTCATTGTGAATAAAACAAACAATAATACAGTTTATTGGACCATGAGCGAATTCAAGTTTTACAACGTAATACGAACAATCATCGATCCGGAAGCACCGGATACTGAAATCTAACCAAAAAGGGGATGTGTCAAAACTAAGGCACATCCCCTTCTTTTTTTGGCAAAAATAGTCGTTCCTCTTTTTTTGTCTATGCGACTATTTTTTCAGTAATTAGGTAATAAGGCTTAATATTCGTCGTATTTTGAGTCACACGTGGTCTGATAAAGATAAATATAGTGTGTGCACTCCTTCTCTTTCCTGCTTTTAGTAGTTTTGTACACATCTTTTTGATATTAAAAGCTATAGCAAAGAAGGCAAAGTCCATTGTAACCTTGTCTTCTCCCACATGCCGGAACCTTTTGTATGCCATGTTGTGTTTCATTTGTCCAAAAACTGCTTCCGGTTCTATACATCGCCTTCTCCTATGCCTGATGCCTTCTTCCGAGAGTAACCTTTCCCGTGCCTGCCGTTTGTATTGGTTTAACCGGTGGTTGACTTCTATAATACGGTTCCCCCGAGCTTTAAAGCAACTGCCACGCAAAGGACACCCTTCACATCTTTGTGCTTTATACCGGGCACTTTCGGTGATGTATCCGCTCTCTGTTTTGTCATGTCTGGTTCCTATACGGTTCATGTGCTGCCCCATAGGACAAACGTAATAATCCTCCCCCGCATTGTAATGGAGACTCTCCGCATGGAATGGATTGGGGGTATAACGGGGACGCTGTTCTTTATGGAAGTAGTTGTACTTGACAAAGGCTTCTATCCCATTATCTTGCATGAATCGATAATTTTCTTCCGAGCCGTACCCGGAGTCTGCCACACCGACAGTTGGTAAGCGGTTATAGCGTTGCTCAAAGGAGTGGAAGAAAGGTATGAGGGTCAGTGTATCGGTTGGGTTGGGAAACAGTCGGAAGTCTATGAGGAATTGGTTCTCGGTACCTATTTGCAGATTATATCCGGGTTTGGTCTGCCCGTTTCTCATGGCGTCTTCTTTCATGCGCATGAAGGTGGCATCAGGATCGGTCTTGGAGTAGGAGTTGCGTTCTCCAAGAGTATCAAGATGGTTGTCGTATTCCATCAACTTGTCACGGTACTCCTCAAGTTCCCGGACCTGTTTCTTCTTTTCCCGGATGACTTTCTTTTGTTCCTTGTCCTTTGTTACAGGCTGGTGTTCCAGCACCTCTTTAAGTTCATTCACTATATCTGAGAGCATGGCGGGAGTGAACTCTACGGGTGTGTCTTTCATGGAGTTCTCTTGGGCTATGACTTCATCCACCTGCTCCAGGAGAATGTGGATCTTATCCATCAGCTTTGTACGGTTCTTTTCGACTGTCTTGCGCCAGACAAAAGTATATTTGTTGGCTTTGGACTCAATCTTGGTACCGTCGATATACTCTACGTCAAGGTTGATGAAACCTTTGTCGGCAAGGACAAGAACCAACTGCGTGAATACGGTATTTATTTCCTCTTTTACACGGTTTCGAAAACGATTGATGGTAATAAAATCCGGATGTTCATTACCGGAAAGCCAGATATAATGAATGTCACGTAGGAGAAGCTTCTCTATTTTGCGGCACGAATAGATATTGTTCATGTAGGCGTAGATAATCACCTTAAGCATCATTTTAGGATGATAAGGACAACGACCGGTTGCTTTATAAAGCTTCTTGAAATTGTCAAGATTGAGAGTATCAACAACAGTATTAACTATGCGAACCGGATCGTTCGCTGCTATGTTTTCATCAATTCTTCCGGGAAAAAGAACTGTTTGGTTGGGAATGTAAGGACGAAAATGTAACTTTGCCATAACGAAAAACTTTATGCCTAAAGATATAAAAACTTTGGGTAATAACAAAGCCCGGGCTTGTGAAAGTCTGGGCTTTGTGCATAAAAAAAGGTTGTGCCAGAGTTTTGACACAACCTCCTATTTTACATTTATTTCTATTTCTTCAATTCAAACCCTAACATCATTCCATCGTACTCACTGGCCAATTTATTAACCATTTTCAACGTAGAGTTATCGGATATAGAGGATATTTTAGTTAGAAAATCAAGCAACTTATCTGCATTGAACAATAACGATAACTCATCGCCGGAGATAACGACATGAGCTGTCAAAGTGGTCACTTTCAGTTTTCCACCCAAAGCATATTTCAGTTCAACCGTCTTCTCATCCGGATTAACAGAGAAAGTACCTTTCAAGGTTTTCTTCTTCAATGCATTCGTAAATGTGCTGTCACTATTGAATACATAATTGAACATACCCTCAACGATACCAACCTTAGCACAATATGTTTTCAGCTTCTTTTCCAGTTCACCGGCAGCTACACTTCCGGCAACATTCTTCAAGGCGTTATCTCCTTCCAGCTGAACAGCCGGATTCGTATACGTCCAGGTTCCCGCCAGATTATCAACGGTCAGTTTCTTACCTCCCGTCACGGAAGTCACTGCATCTTTTACTGTAGACGAGTTCAACAGGTCTTTCAACGATTGTCCGTAAACCTGACCGGATACAGACAGCAGGCTGCATACTGCAACCATTATAATCCACACTTTTTTCATTTCTCTAGTTTTACTCTTTTTTAAAACATACAAAGATACAAATATTATCCCTACATTTGTTTCTTGCTTTTATTTACATAGGGGAAGATCTTAAACTTAATAACATAAGTCTTATGAGAAATCTAATTAAACGCACTTTCATCATGCTTATTTGCTCATTAGCGTATCTGAACGGACAAGCGGCAATCGACCCGTCAGTTGTGCAATCTACAATCAAGGCGCTGACAGCCAAAGACAACAGCAACAAATCCGGTATTGAAAAAGGTGTCACACAAGTAGCCCGTCTCTGGCAACAGGCAGATGGAGACAACGCGGCCTTCCAAACCTTCTGCGAAGCAAACTACATCGCCAATCCGGACGAGAAGTATCAGGTATTCCTCAAGATCAGTGACTACCTGGAAGGTATCGACGGACATTTCAACGAAATGTCTTTACGCCTGCAAAAAAGCCTGCATCTGGATAATGGCCCGCTGCTTCCTATCGACGAGAAGTTCGGTTCCTACAGTCCGTCGACTCACCTCAGCGACGATTTATATAACAACAAGATCGCTTTCATCATTGCCCTTAACTTTCCTCATCTTACACTGGAAGAAAAAGAGGCACTCGGTCCCGACCGTAAAGCCTGGGCCTATGCCCGCATGGGTGACTTGTTCACCGAACGTATCCCGGCTTCTCTGAAACAAGTAGTAGCCAATGCCGGAAGTGATGCCGACATTTATATTTCCCAGTACAATATTTATATGGGACATGTACAAAACAAAAAGGATCAGTTCTTGTTTCCTAAAGACATGATATTGCTATCGCACTGGAATCTGCGCGATGAGATCAAGGCTAACTATAATAAAGGAAAAGAGGGGCTGGATAAACAACGTACCGTTTATGAGGTAATGAAACGGATCGTATCACAGGAGATTCCGGTCGAAGTGATTAACTCGGGTGCCTGCGAATGGAACCCGTATCGTAACACGATCAGTCAGGACAATAAAGAAGTTAAAGCAACTCCTGAGTCGACTGTCCGTTATCAGAAAATGCTGAACAACTTCAAAGCAATGCAGGGTATCGATAAATATACCGGCGATACTTTTATCGACCGAAATTTCAACGACAACATGGAAGTTTCCCTTCAGGACGTTGAAAAGTTATTCGACGAATTTCTGTCTGCCCCTGAACTAAAAGAGGTCGGCAAAATGATTTCCAAACGGCTCGGACGAAAACTGGAAGCCTATGATATCTGGTACGACGGTTTCAAAGCACGCAGTAACCTCGACGAAACAAAACTGGATGCACAAACCCAGGCCCTTTATCCGGATGCTGCCACACTGGATAAGAAACTGCCGGATATCCTGATGAAACTTGGCTTCAGTGCCGAACGTGCCAATTATCTGGCCGACAAGATCATCGTAGATGCAGCTCGTGGTTCAGGACATGCTTGGGGAGCAGCTATGAAAGGGCAGCAATCACACCTGCGTACCCGTATTCCGGCAACCGGAATGAATTACAAAGGATACAACATAGCTATCCATGAATTCGGCCATAATGTGGAACAAACACTATCACTTTATGACGTAGATTATTATATGTTGAGCGGTGTTCCGAACACAGCCTTTACCGAAGCACTGGCCTTTGTATTCCAGAAACGTGACCTTGAAATATTAGGCATTACCGATCCGAATCCGGATAAAAAAGCGATGGATATCCTGGATAAGATATGGAGCATGTACGAAATATGTGGTGTTTCCATGTTGGATATTTCCGTTTGGAAATGGATGTATGCCCACCCGGAAGCAACTGTCGAGCAACTGAAGGAGGCAACAATCGGATTATCGAAAGAAATTTGGAATAAATATTATGCACCGGTATTCGGTGTAAAAGATGAAACAGTATTGGCTGTTTATTCGCATATGATCAGTTATCCGCTGTATTTGTCGGCCTATGCCTTCGGACAGATCATCGAATTCCAACTCGACCAGTATCTGGAAGGCAAGGATTTTGCCAACGAAGTCGAACGTATCTTCCGCCAGGGACGCCTTACACCGAACCAATGGATGATACTGGCAACCGGAAGTCCGCTCACAGTCGAACCCATGCTGGAAGCAGTAAGAGAAGTTATCAAGTAAATAAGATAAAATGATATTGTCAAATCACGCCACAACTGTAAATGAAAACGACGGATTGCCGTTACCCAAGCGTTACTGGGCCATCTTAGCCACAGCTTTAGGAGTAGGAATGTCGGTGATAGACGGAACCATTGCCAACGTTGCATTACCGACCATAGCACGCGACCTGGGAACATCACCGTCCGTAACGATCTGGGTAGTCAATGCCTATCAGCTGGCCATCACCATTTCGCTTCTCTCTTTCTCTTCATTGGGAGACATTTACGGTTATCGGAGGATTTACTTATCAGGAATCTTGCTGTTCAGCATCACATCTGCTATCTGCGCTTTGGCCGATTCGTTCTGGATGTTGACTGCTGCACGTATATTACAGGGATTCGGAGCTGCTGCCATCACCAGCGTGAATACGGCGCTGCTCCGGATCATTTATCCAAAACGTTTTCTAGGTCGTGGGATGGGTATTAATGCACTGGTTGTCGCAGTATCCATCGCCGCAGGACCAACTATAGCCTCTATCATTTTATCACTAGGTTCCTGGCACTGGCTCTTTGCAATCAATATCCCGATCGGGATCGCAGCTTTAGTGATCGGGATGATGCACTTACCCGCAAATCCGGTAAAGGTAACCGGCAGGCTCTTCGATAAAATCAGTTGTGTAATGAACGCTTTTACCTTCGGATTGTTGATTTTCTCACTTGAAGGTATTGCTCATAAAGAAAACCTTTCACTGATCATAGGAGGGATCATTGCTTTATGCGTGACCGGATATTTCTTTGTCCGCCGCCAGTTGAAACAGCAATTTCCATTACTTCCCGTCGACCTGATGCGTATCCCGATCTTCTCCATGTCGATCGGCACATCTATCTGTTCCTTCACCGGACAAATGCTAGCGATGATCTCCCTTCCTTTTTTCCTGCAAGGTTCGTTGGGACGTAGCGATGTAACAACCGGATTACTTCTGACACCCTGGCCACTGGCCACTATGATCATGGCTCCCCTTGCGGGACGCCTGGTTGAACGTATCCATGCAGGTATATTGGGAGGAATCGGCATGACCATATTTGCAACAGGGCTCTTCCTTTTAGCCATTCTCCCCTCTGATCCAACAAATATGGATATTGTATGGCGTCTGTTCATCTGTGGTGCAGGATTCGGCTTATTCCAGACACCCAACAACAGTACTATTATCTCTTCTGCTCCATCCAACCGAAGTGGCGGAGCAAGCGGGATGTTGGGAACGGCACGCTTACTGGGACAAACATTGGGAGCGACATTAGTTGCCATGATATTCAACTTAATCCCGACCAATAGTTCGCAAGCGTGTCTATATTTAGCTACCGGTTTTGCTGTTGTTGCCGCAATAGTCAGCTGCCTGAGAATTTCACAACCACGCCCATTGAAAGGATTCAAATAAAAAAGCCACCCTGCAAATGCAGAGTGGCTTCCTATATTTAATCTGTGTCTAGTCCTAAAATATCGTTACACCTAACAAAGTAACGAAATGGAAAAGTTAGAAAGCAAGTACGTTAGACGTACACAAAAGGATTACAGCATGTCCTTTAAATTATCAGTAGTTCACGAATATGAAACAAATCGGTTAAGTTTGG
>NZ_JADNBB010000001.1:322472-570148 GCF_015550595.1 Parabacteroides goldsteinii | reverse complement strand
CCAAACTTAACCGATTTGTTTCATATTCGTGAACTACTGATAATTTAAAGGACATGCTGTAATCCTTTTGTGTACGTCTAACGTACTTGCTTTCTAACTTTTCCATTTCGTTACTTTGTTAGGTGTAACGATATTTTAGGACTAGACAGTAGAGCTTAATAAAAAGCTGCCGGGCTTTTCGTAAAAAGGACGGCAGCTTTTCTATAAAAGGAAAGCAGGTTTTATTCGGTAGTGATCGTCAACTGTTTTCCCTGCTTCAATAAATCGTGCGAGATAAACCAACCATCGATCTTCCGGCCGTCGTAAGAGATGTCCGTTATCTTTTGGCCGTTACCCTTTTTAACAATTGTGAACCGGGTTTTATCGCCCAGCGTAAATTTCACCTGGTCGAACAAAGGAACGGTTACGATATATTCCGGATCTGCCGGCGAATAGGTGTATAAACCAATTGCGTTGAAGACATACCAGGAAGACATCTCACCGGCATCATCCATTCCTGAATAGGCCAGTTTGTCCTTACCCATATCATAATAATGATTCATGATACTATCCAGCATACACTGTGCCTTTTCCTGCTTATCAATAAAGTAATAAGTATAAGGAATACTATGTCCGGGCTGGTTACCCTGGCAATAATTACCGATGAAACCGGTCAAATTGTGGGCTTCATAGTTTCTCCAAGGCTCGGTAAAGAGTGAGTCGAGCTTCTGCTCAACGGCCTTTTTACTGGGATAAAGAGCAATCATTCCTTCCGGATCATGGGGAGCGAAGAACAAAGATTGCCAGGCATTCGCTTCCCGATACATATAGGCATAATAAGGATAGTAAGGATCGAAATCTTTGATCCAGCTACCATCGGCTATCTTTCCACGCCAGAAACCGGTACTCGGATCAAACAGGTTCTTATAGTTGCCGGTACGCTCCATCAAAGTATTATAAGTACTTTCGTCGCCCAGTTCTTTGGCTAACAACGCGGTTGCATAATCGTCGTATGCATACTCGACGGTTTTCGTTACCGCTGCTTTGTATTCATCCCAGGTCGGGACATTGGTGGTATCTTTTTCTGCAATCCAGCCTTGTGCGATGTATTCGTCCAGATACGGCCGGCCACCTTTTCCCGGGATAGTTGCATTATTCACCAACAATTTATAGGCACGGTTCAGATCAAAGTCTTTCAATCCGCGCAGATAGTTGCCGGCTACAAAAGCAGAAGCATGGTCGCCGTGGAAGAAGGTCGGCATATAGCCACCACGCTTTTCCCCTTTATCGGTAATCGATTTGATCACATCTACCGTTACATCCGGAGAGATCATTCCCAATAAGATCAGTTTATTGCGGTAATCATCCCAGAAAGACGGATCGGTATAATAACGGAAACCATTATTTACCACATCACCCTTCACATCCGTATATTCCCCGTTCACGTCGCTACGCAACACCGGCCAGAGGAAAGAACGATAAAGGCAGGAATAAAAAATACCCTTCTCACGCTCCGTACCGCCTGTCACTTCTATATTAGACAACAGCTTTTCCCAAGTCTTGTCAGCCTCTCCGCTAACCTGTGCAAAGCTTTTATCCATCATCTCCTTCTCCAGGTTCATCTTTGCATTATCGACGCTTACGAAAGAGAAACCGATCTTTAGTTCCAGGGGCTTGTTCCCTTTGCTGTCGGCAAAGTTGACAACCGAAACTTCGTGTTCACCGCTCTTTACCTGTTCTATATCATCGATCTTATAGTTAGAAACCGCATAGAAACGAATATTTCCTTCCGCATCCTGATTACCGGAGAAGGTATAATCGTCCACTTTCCGAATGCTCCAGTCTCTCACACCGTTGTTCGTACGTGTGATATCGACCAATACTTTCTTATCGTCTTCCGGACGGAAAGTATATTTATGATAAGCCGAGCGGAGCGTAGAGGTCAGCTCGGCATTGACTCCATATCTTTCCAGGAACACCTGATAATATCCGGGGCGGGCCGATTCGTTGGTATGGCTGTATTTTGAAGCATAGTCGTCGGAAGATATATCGCCCGTCACCGGCAAAATCGGAAGATGCAACAGGTTCCAATGCCCCTTATTGGTATGCGAGAAGCCATAGATAACGGTATCTTCATACTGGTAACCGGCCCCGCTACGGAACTGGGTAACGGGACTTAGCTGAATCATCGCATTCGGGACGGAAGAGCCGGGAAAGACTTCCGCTCCCCAGGTTCTCGTCTTCAGGTGACGTTCGTACCCTAAATCTTTCGTTTCCCAAAGGGTTGCCGTCCCCAGGAAAGGATTCACATAATTTGTCAGTCGTTTATCGGGCTGGCAACTTACCATAAAAGCTAATGACAGGAAACCCGCTAAAAAATAGTTTTTCATGTTATTTATTATTAGAGACAAAACTAAAAACACTTATAACAGATCCAAATCTTCTAATAATGCTGCTGCTTCGATCAGCATACAGCCGCTTAACTGCTCGGTCAACCCGGTAGACGCTCCCGGGGCTGTCCCCCAATAGGTGCCGAATAAAACATTCGATTTATTTGTCCCCCGCGTCCAAAGCGCTTCTGCATTTACATTCAAAAATTGCGTATAACGCCGTTTAGCCCCAACATCCAGACGATCCTGTTGGATCAACTCCGTAAAATAACGAATAAAAATTCCTTTAAACAATCCTCCGTCTCCATTTCCTTCGTCTTTCAGAAGAGAATTATTTACTAATGTACTGATTGTATAATCGGCTGCTAAGACGGCATCGTTCAGATAGCTTTTTTCTCCCAATATCTTATACAACTCTACTGCCGAACCGATGAATGTACCTTCATTGTAAGTAAATATCCAATCTTTCTGTATCTCTCCGGTATTGCTGTTTATATTATCATACACCATCCCGTTATTGCTGTTGAACAAGGTACTTTTCTCCCAGTTATAGATCTTGAGTGCCCACTCCTTGTCGGCTTCATTTCCGAATTCCTGAAACAGGCGGGCTGCCAGGATACAAGCCGGACCGTTAGAACAGGCGTTTTTACTGTACTCCTGCCCTTTCACCCAAGTGATGCCTCCGCCGGCATTCGTATTCCAGCCGACTTTGATATACTCCCAGATCTGCAAGGCTGCTTCTTTGTACTTCCGGTCTTTAGTGACCTGATAGGCACGAAGGATAGCCAGTGCATTCCACTCCATATCATCATAAAAATCATTCCTGAAAGTGTTACCGTTCTTTACCTTTACACCTTCAAACCATTGATCGAAATAGGTCTTGTACTTCATATCCCCGGTACGCAGGCTGGCATCTACCAACACATCCAATGCATGGGCCTGGGGCCAGTAATGGAAAGTCTCATTCCCGTTACTGTCATAATTAAAATACTTCCCTCCGGTATTCCAGAAAGAGTTGACCAATGCTGTGGTACTGCTATCGGCGGCGGCATACCAGTCGATGCCTTCACCTTCATCCGGATTCACCGGATTATTGTTGTCGTCGCCACATGCCCAAAACAAAAGGGGGAGAAATAAGAAAAGGAGAATATTCTTCATGTTATTATCTTTACTCTGGATTATTTAACTATCGTATGTGTATAAGGCTGATCAGCCGTCAGATAAATAGTGTAAGTTGCCGGAACACCATCAAAATCTCCCATCAGCTTCCATTTATTTTCCCACTGAGAAGTCTCGTTAAACATTTGCAGGTAGTAATACGTTTCCGGGCTGGATGCCGTCGGACGTGAGTCGGTCTGGTTCAATGTTCCCCAGTCGACTTCTTTCTCTGCATCGGCACCATTATTTTCCTGGATAAACATTCTGAACTTATAACGTTCGTCTTTACCCCAGCTTTCTTCCTTGAAGTTCACGGTTGCCTTTGTCTGGAATACGCCATAACCGACGTAAGGCAGTTCAAACAGGATTTCATCATTCGGACAGAAATAGAAACCGATCTTATTTACCAATGTATAGGTACAAGCACCGGTGTTAAAGTCTAATGTAATCCGGTAGACACCGTCCTTAGGTACTGTTGTCGTTCCATTTTCTTTAATAACGCCGTCGGCTGTATAGAATACTCTCGTCGTTCCAGATTTGCCGTCAGTAAAGTTGAATGATTTACCGGCTGCCAACTTTGTATATACTTCAAATTCGCCACCTGCTACCGCTTTCATTTTATGTGCCTTTGCCAGATCTGCACCGCCTTCGGATGCTTCACCGGTTACATATACATCGATAGGAACATCTTCAAATCCGGCTAGACGGGTAACTGTGATCTTGTTTTTCACACTCGATTTCATGCTTTGCATTCCTTTAGTAGAGAATACGGTCCATTTGAAAGTACCTGTATCGGCAGGTTTAATACCTACTTTACCGGCAATCTGGTTCAACAGTTTATGAGTAACGGTAGCAAAATTGTTGTACCCGTTGTTATTAGCAGACACCACATAAACAGGTTTTGAAAAGTCACCGTCCGCTTTATCAAAAGCAATCTGATAAAGAGCCGTACCAGCTTCTTCCACGCTGGCTGCTTTCCATTCAAAATAGACACTTGCCGATGCAGAAGCCTCCAGTACAACCGATTTGCCATCCGCAGGTTCGAGCAATGTATTCACACTTGCCAGACGGCCGTCAGTGTCTCCCATATTATCATTACATCCCATGAATACCAGCGCAACAGAGCTGATAAACATCAGTTTTTTTAATATCGCTTTCATAATTCTTCCTTTTTATTTGATTACTAAATTATGAGTATATTCACCTTGCGTATTCAAAGAGAATGTAATATCGTATGTTTTATCGCTCCAACCATCAGTAGCCGGGGTTTTCCAAACTTCATTGTTCGTCCACTGTTCTACATTCGTCTTTTCCACCATATAATAATACTCATCATTTCCGGTCGGCTTGCTGTCGTTATTGATGGCAGCTCTCCATTCGGTCTCTCCGTCGGAGCTTTCCATTCTGAACTTATATCGGTCGTCTGTATTATCACTATCTGTCAAACCTGTAATCGTGTAACCGTTCAATGCCCAGACTCCAAGTCCCTGGTAATCGAGTTCGATCTCTTTCTGCGACCAGTTCAGATAGAATTTCACTTTGGTTACCTCTTTCGATGTAAACGAACCGGCATTGAAATCGATATAATATTTATAGATACCAGTCTTAGCAGCCGTAACACTACCTCCTTCAACCAGCTTCTCGCCGTTCAATGAATATTCGGTCGGAGTACCGGTGTTGGCACTGACGAACTTGAATGATTTGCCTTCGGTAAGTTTAATGAATACTTCGAATTCACCGTCGGCAACCTTCTTCATCACCATTGCCTTATCGAGATCGGCTCCCACTTCCGTAGCTTCACCGGTGATATACAACTGGCCCGGCACTTCGGCAAATCCTGCCAGGCGGGTAAGCGTCAGCGTACGTTCCTCTTCCGCCCTTACGGGATTGATACCTTTAGAGGCATATACCGTCCATTTCAATGTTCCCTGGGCAGCAGACTCGATACCGGCCAAAGCGGCGATCTGGTTTAATTGCTTATGCGTAATTGTAGCATGGTTACTACCACCATTATTGTCTGCCGTAGAAATATAAACAGGATCCGAGAAATCGCCATCTGCCTTATCAAAGACTACTTCATACAGCACGACTCCACCGTCTTCGGCTAAAGAGGGTTCCCATTCGAAATATAAAGAAGCCGATGCTGATGGTTGCAGAACAACTGCCTTACCGTTATCCGGTTCGTATAATGTTTTTACTGCGGTCACGCTCAGATCTCTCACTTCTCCATCACTGCTACAGGCAGTAAAAGCCAGAATGAAAGAAAAAAGCATCGCATATGTTATAGATATTGCTTTCATATCTTTTTCTGAGTAATTAGATTTATAATTTGATTAATATCCCGGATTCTGAGTCAGGTTCTTGTTAATATCCCGCTGTGACTGCGGAATAGCGAACAAGTAATCTCTGTCTTTACTGAACTTACGGGCATCCAGCTCGATATATTGTGTGTTATCGGCAGCGAATTTAGCTCCATGAGGACGGCCGTTCAATACGGTTTCGATGGTTTTCCAACGACGGATATCATATATCCGCAAACCTTCGATGGCAAGTTCACAACGACGTTCACGGCGAACGATCGACTGCATATTACCTGAAGCAGGATAATTCAAGGCAGATGCATCGGTAAATCCGGCACGTTCACGAAGAGGCTTGATCGTCTTGTTCCAGACAGCTTCGTTCATCTGGCCCAGCTCTGTTTTAGCTTCAGCATACATCAATAAAACATCTGCATAACGCATCAGCATAATATTCAGGCCCGCTGCGATTCCTTCCGGAGCGGTAGGGTCGAAATATTTACGGATATAATATCCGGTACCTGTCGAGTTTTGGCCAGGGCCTGCATATTCATCCAGGTTAGCTACACCGGCATCCTCAGAAGAACCCGGTTTGATGTAGATAGTTGAGGTTACGCCTTTACCGTCTGTCCACTGATAGCCATGATAAACGATCGTAGCTTTAAAGCGGGGGTCTCTGTTTATATAAGGATCATCTTCCTTATAGCCTGAACCGGCTTCATTGATCGCTTTACCGTTCTTCATCAGGTAATCGTCCACCAGTTCCTGGGTAGGTGCAAATGCATTGATACGTCCACCTACGGAAAGCGGAATTGCATCGTACATTTCAGCCCATGTTCTCAGGTTCAGCAAATATCCCATATCCAGGATCACTTCACTGTTGTATTCATTTTCCGGCAGGAACAATCCTTCATAGCTGGGAAACAAAGTATATTCGCCGTATTCTCCGTTGATAATTTTCTCACAAACAGAAGCTACATTCTCCCAGTCGCTTTCATACAGATAGGTACGAGCCAATAACGTCATGGCAGCTCCCTGGGTTATACGGCCATTATCGGCTGCTGTATATTGCTGTTTAGTTGGCAACATCTTTACAATATCGTTCAGTTCCGTACGAACAAAATCGAGCACTTCGCTTCTCGGTGAACGGGCTATTGTGTTTGCCTCTTCAATTGACAATCCATAATCGAACAAAGGAACATCACCGTAATGGTTGGTCAAACGGAAGAACAGATAAGCACGGATAAAGCGGGCTTCTGATTTCATCCTGTTCTTCAATGTCTCATCCATATTCGGAACGCGATCCACATTTTCAAGGAAAGTATGGCAGGTTTTAATGCCTTCATAACATTTTTTCCAGTCTTCCGAGAAACGACCTAATGCGGCATTTGCCTGACCAGAAGTAATCAGTTTTTCATCCGAGCTGCCACGACCTTCATATAAATTATCGGATAGCTTTTCATCTTTGAAGAAATATTCGGACGTCATCATTTGCCCATAGGCCTTGCTCAACACGGCAGAGGCTTTTGCTTCGGAGGTCCAATAGTTCAAGTCTGTAAATTTATTGGTTGGAGCCAAATCCAGATCATTACAGGATATAAAGGTTGCGAGCACTAAACAAGCAAAACCTGTACTATATTTTAAGAAATTCATTTTCATAATAAACAGATGTATTAAAATTCTATATCTAAACCGAACCCGTAATAAGTAAGCGTCGGATAGTTACGACCGCTATTACCGCCCATACCACCGGTACCTCCCATATTACTACCAAATTCGGATGATTCCGGATCGATAAATGAGTTTTTACAGAAAGTCAACGGGTTTTCCGTATTCACACTGACACGCAGTTTCTGAACACCAAATTTCTGAGTCAGCGATTTGGGCAAAGTATATCCGACCTGAATATTCTTTACACGCAGATAAGCCGCATTTAATATATGATTATCACCAGCCAGGCTCCAATTGTTAGTAGCAGAAGCAGAGCCAGGAGCTGTCAGGCGCGGCCAGCGGGCGTCCGTATTAGTCGGTGTCCAGAAGTCCAATTGATGTTTATAGATACAATATGAATAGTTGCTATGGAATGGCTCCATTAACTCTCCGCGAAGGAACTGAGAACGTTTTCCAACACCCTGCAACATCAGGTTCAAGTCAAATCCTTTCCAGGCTAAACTGTAAGTAAAACCGAATGTGTAACGAGGAAATGCATTTCCTAATACGACACGGTCTTTCTCATTAATAACCTTATCTCCGTTCTGATCGACATATTTAACATCTCCCGGTTGAACGGAACTACCTACAGGCAGTGCACTGTTAGCTATTTCTTCATAGCTCTGGAACAAACCGTCGGTTTTGTAACCATAATAAGATCCCAACGATTCGCCTTCACGGATCAGCTTGTATAACTCATCGAGTCCGTCGATACGTTCCTGACCGCCAAAATCAGTGACCTTATTCTTAGAGTCTGAAATATTGAAGTTAAAATTATGGTGAAAATCACCATGATTTAGCTTATAGTTGACAGTCAACTCCCAACCTTGGTTTTTCATTTCGCCCGCATTTTCCTTAGCAGTAGTTCCTCCATAAATGGTGGATACTTCGGGAGTCAACAGGATATTGGTCGTTTTTTTATTGAAATAATCGGCAGATACATACAAATTACCATTCAGGAAGGTAGCATCCACACCGATATTAAAGTTGGCTGACTTTTCCCAGGTTAATAAGGCGTTACCATCCGTAATCTTCGTACCGGCAATCGATGTGTTATTAAATACGAACTGATTGTTCTCTATCAAATAAACTGTCTGGTAGGAATAATTATCTACATTCTGGTTACCCAATACACCATAAGAAGCACGCAGTTTCAAATCGCCGATATTGCTCTTATAAGTATCCATAAAAGCTTCTTCCGACAAACGCCAGCCGGCAGAGAACGAAGGGAAGAAGCCCCAACGCTGATCTTTAGCGAACTTGGAAGAACCGTCATAACGGAAAGAGACATCTCCGTAGTATTTATCCATATAGCTATAACCTACACGGCCGAATACGGATGTGATACTCGTTTGGTCTGTATCATTATTCGAGTTCTTATTTTCTTTATTCTGTACGGAGTCGTCTGTTGTCGGTAAACCCAGATCTTCGTCCGTATATTCCCAGGCGATACGGCTGGCCTGCTTCGTATATGATTCGTTAGAAGCACCGAACAAGGCTGTTACATGGTGAGCTTCCTTAAATGTACGGTCATAATTCAACAGGAACTGGGAACTGAGCGTATACCGTTTTTCATTATAGTCTTCCGTCATTGTATTAGAATGCATATACAATACCGGATTTGTCAGATCGGCAGACGAATATAAAGGCACTTTCTTATCACGGCGATAACGATGATGTTGCGTGAGGTCCAAACCGATCAAACCGGTGGCTTTTAACCCTTCCATAATCTTGAAGTCGAGATTCATGCTACCGATGAAGTTATCCTCGTCTTTCTTTTCATAACCGCCATCCTGCAACAATGCCAGCGGGTTGTCATCACCTACAATATCGTTTACCAGATATTTGTCGCCTTCCATGAATTTATAATAGTAATAAGAAGGTACGCGGGAAGAGTTGATGATCGCATTACCAGTACCGCCGGCAACGGTACGGTCCTTACGGCGGTTGTAGGCCATCAGTGAAGTCAGTTTGAAGCGTCCGTATTCCGTGCTTAAGTTCGTACGGAAGTTATAACGTTCCATGCCGAAATTACCCTTAAAGTTACTTTCCTGATTAAAATAACTGGCCGATACCATATAAGTTGTATTCTCGCTACCACCGGATACATTAATGTTGTAGTTCTGCTGAAGACCTGTCTGGATGATCTGATCGTACAGCCATTCTTCTTCGTCGCGGTGGTCATATAAGTCGCGAATAGCGGCCGGAGTGAATTGAGGGGCATTACCGACATTCACATTTGCCTGGTTTCTCAGCATCGCATTCTGCCAACCTTCTACCGGAGAGAACAAAATACGCGGATCCTGCATACCGATCTGTCCATTAAATGTAACCTGTGGTTTACCTCCCTTAGATCCTTTCTTGGTTGTGACAAGGATAACACCATTTGCTGAACGTGAGCCGTAGATAGCCGCACTACCGGCATCTTTCAGGATAGAGACATTCTCGATATCGTTCGGGTTCAGATTATTCAGTGTAGAAGAACTGGATATCAAACCGTCGATAACGATCAGCGGATCGTTATTACCCATCGTACTGACACCACGTATGTTGATATTCATACTGTTGTCATTAGGATTCATGTTCTTGCTCTGGATAACCAGGTTGGCTGATGCTCCCTGTAATGCCTGAGTAGCATTGGTCACAGGACGATTCTCGAAAATCTCGCTGTTCACCTGGTCTACCGAACCGGTAATACTTTTACGTGAACGGGTTCCATAACCGACCACCACCACTTCATCCAGTTTTTGGCTATCTTCTTTCAGGGTAATACGGAAATCATTCTTTCCTTTTAAAGAGATTTGCTGTGTCAGGAAACCGATATAAGAGATTTCCAGTGTTCCGTTTTCAGGAACTTGCAAGGTAAAGTTTCCGTCAAAGTCGGTAACGGTTCCGCTTGTAGTTCCCGAAACAACGACATTGGCACCGATAACAGGCAAGCCCGTTTCATCGACAATAACTCCTTTTACGGTTTTTTCTTTCTGATCGACTGCATTTTTAGCAGGTACGGAAATGACAACATAATCTCCTTTAATCGAATAAGTATAACCTGTATCAGCCAGGATCTGCTTTAATACATCCAATACTTCTACGTTCTTTTGATTCAGTTGTACCCTTTTGCTGACATCCAACTGCGTACCATTATAAGCAATTTTGTACTTGGATGAAGCTTCGATCTTCTGGAACGCTTCCTTTAATGAAACTGTTCCTTCATTAAAGGAGACCTTTTGTGCATTGATCTGCAGACAACCTGCGATCAGGAAGCACAGACAATAGGTTCCAATTCGTCTGGATTTGTGTTTATTCTTCATATGTAATTAAAAAAGTTAAACAATAACACGATTTTTAAGTGCGTACTCATCTATAATGACAGATGGAAAAAACGTTGCACCCAATCGAAACTGAAACTTTTTTTAATTACATCGTAAAAAAATGCTTTTTCCCTATTTCAGGTAGATATCTTTATTATCAATACGATATTCAAGTCCGGGGATTAGCTCCTTCAAAAGCATGAATATATTTTCCAACGATTCATTCTTATTAAAATGTACCGTTATTTTGTTATTATTATAAATAGATGTCTGCAAATGTACATTTACTCCATATGTACGTTGCAGAATATGGATGATATCTGAAAAAGAGTAGTTGTCAAATAATAAACCTCCTTCGCGCCAGTCGGAATAATCGGCAGAGACGACCTGTTTTATATCCACTATTCCGGAGTCGATATTATATACCAACTGTTCATCGGGCACCAGATGATATACTTTCTTATCATTATCCTGCAGACATACCCGTACGGAGCCTTCTTCAAGTGTCGTGGCAATCTGTTTTACCTCCGGATAAGCAAGAATATTAAAGCGCGTACCCAATACTTCTACATTCAGTGTGCGGGCTTTCACGATAAAAGGTTGTTCCGCATTTTTCTCTACCTCGAAATAACCTTCACCAGACAGATAAACATCACGTGTCTGTCCTATAAAAGTAGAAGGATAAATCAATACACTACCGGAATTCAACCAAACCCGGCTACTGTCCGGCAGAATGATCTGTTCACGTTTGCCTGCCGGAACGAAATGCTCAATCAGCGAAACATCCGCCACGGCATCTTTAACTATATTTGCCTGCCAATAAAAATAAACGGAAGAAGAAAGCATGATCAACGGTAAGAGCCATATAGCCGCCAGTTTCATCACAAATGACGTCGGCCGTAAAGATTTCCGCACAGGTTCCTTTTGTTCTGAGAAACCTAATTGTCTGCTTAATTGAGAAAAAGCCTGTTCTGAATGATTTTCGTCCATCTCCGGGAACCCCATAGTATCCCAGACCGACAGTAGCGCATCGTCTACCTCCGGCCTATCATCTCCCTTTGTCAGCCTTTGATGTACTTTCCTTATCGTCTCTTCCGAGAAGTCATGATGAAAGAAATAATCAACTATTTTTTTTATATAACTCATTCTGTCCTTAACATTATATTATAAAGACTCTTTTTGGGCATTTCGCCCCCAATATTTTAACACAAATAAAGTATCAATAGATATAATAAAACCTTTCTCAATTCTTTTAACGCCAAATTCAGATGATTTTCAACTGTTTTCTTACTTAATTGTAATTTTTCGGCAATCTCCTGGTTGGATAATCCGATCTCACGGCTCAACTGATAGATCAATTTACGCTGTGGAGGCATGCTTTCTACCACCATATCGATCAAAAGCTGCAAATCCTTGGCAATTAAATCTTCATCCGGAGAGTCATTGGTCTCTTCTTCAAATGGTTTCTCTTTTAATCTTTCGATACGTATTTGTTGAGCTTCCAAAAAATTGAAAGTGGTATTCTTAGACAAGATGAACAGATAAGCGCCAAAGTTCTTCACATCGGCAAACTTATCCCGGTTTCCCCATACTTTAGAAAAAACTTCCTGGGCAATATCCTCTGCATCCTGCTCCGATTTAACCAAACCGTATACAAAACCACGGATCTTGGGGTAATAGCGCATGAATAATACCTGAAAAGCTTTCTGGCTTCCCAGGGTCAGTTCCTTCACTAATAGTTCCTCGTCGATCAGATTTGTTAGCATAGCGGCAAATATACGAACACAATCGTTTAAATCAGAACGAACACTACCAATTTATTTTTAGTCGAGTTTGATTTTTCCGTATTGTTACTTTTGGGTCAATACAACAAATATACTATTAAATCATTTTTAAGTAAATAAATCAGTCCCTATATCAAATTGACAGAGTTCGTGACAGACTCTGGTATACCAAAATATAAAAGAGAATCATTTTCATATTTTTTGATCTTTTCATTATTACAGGCAAAATAGCGACTACTCTTTAATTATTGCGCAAATATAAATAAAATAATTTAATAATAATCAGGTATTGGATATATTTTTCCATATTAAAGCCCATGATGATTAAAAATATATTTAATTCTCATGGGCTATATAAATACATATAAAAGTAGTAGAGAGGAGAAATTAAAGTTTTAGCAAAATCGAATAAAAAAGAGACATTAATATCGGATCATTCCCAATATTTTACTTCTTGATAACAAGCAAGCTCCCAATACTCCAGCCCGCTCACCTAATTTCGATAATCTGATTTCAGTATCCTGACTCACTAAATTAAGAGAGTATTTCCTTATAGCGCTCTTTATCGGAAGGCTGATATATTCTCCCGTCAGAGACAATGCACCTCCCAAGACAACTAGTTCTGGATTGAATATATTCATTAACCCGGCAATTCCCCGGCCTAAATTCAATCCCATTTCTTCCAGTATTTCAATACAAAGCACATCTTCCTTTTGTATGGCTTCAATCATATCGGCCATAGTTATGTTTTCTTTTTTATCTATTTTAGCTGCAAGGATCGTGCTACTACCTTCTTTATATCTTTCTAATAATTTACGATATAAAGCCGATCCAGACGCTTCTGTTTCAATGCATCCTTTTTTTCCGCAGTGACAGAGTATCTCATTATCAAAGAAACAAAAATGACCGAACTCTCCTGAAAAGCCGGATTTCCCATAATACAATTCTCCGTTAATAAAGATAGATAGTCCCAACCCCCAGTTCAGATTAATAAACAAAATATTCTTTTCGCCTTTAACAACTCCTTGCATATACTCTCCATACAACATGGCACGAGTGTCATTCTCAATATAGATCTTGATCTTTATACGTTCTTCCAGGATTTGCGACAAAGGCTTTTCCTCAAAATAAAAAATACTGTAACTGTAACCGGACTCCGGTCTGACACGCCCTGAAATATTTACCCCAACAGCCAATACTTTCTCACGCGAAACTGGTAGAGAGTCTATAAATGTATTGATTTGGACACATAATGTTTCAAGAGCAGCAGGTGTATTTTCTAAAACAAATGGTATATTTTCTTCTATTCTTAACTTTTCACCCTTAAAATCAACGGCTGCAATATTTACTTTATCCCGGAAAATATCTACTCCGACAAAATAACCCGAAGTTGGATTCAGTCCGTAAATATTAGGTTTACGTCCACCACTGGTTTCTTGTTTCCCAAAATCCAATATATAACCATCCTCTTGTAATTCACCGATCAGCTTGGTTACGGTTGGAATACTCAAATCCATTTCTTTACATAGTTCTGCTATTGTAGCATCACCATTGGCGATATAATAATGTATGATTTTCTTTTTAAGGGACTCATTACGGTTATTATCGGTAGTGATAAGAAATTTTGTATTCATGGCTTTATTATTTGCTATTTTATAGTATGATTGAACAAAAGTAAATAAATATATTTCAAATATAAGCCTGTAAAAAATAAAAAAACACAATATTTCAGCCCGCCACATATGATTTCATATAAACTAATATTGGCGAAAAAAAACTTCAACCTCTTTTTTATATTTTTTAAGCCATTTTCAACAGAGTCTGTCACGAACTCTGTCAAAATACGAAATCAACTTTAATTTATCTGAAAGTTTCAACCTTGGTTATTAACAAATAAAAGTAATTTATTATGAAGAAAAATCTCCTGATCTTAGTGCTTGTTATGTTGCTTCCCGCTTTTGCATGGGGACAAGAGCAGATAACTATCACAGGAACGGTAATGGATGAGTCTAATTTCTCCGTGCCGGGTGCCTCTATTGTGGAAAAAGGAACCACAAATGGTACAGTAACTGACCTTGATGGTAATTTCTCCATTATTGTATTTAACAAAAATGCGACTCTGCAATTCTCTTTTATCGGCTACAAAACTCAGGAAATTCCGTTAGCCGGAAAAACTAAAGTAAATGTTATCTTACGTGAAGATGCAGAACAGCTGGATGAAGTTGTCGTTACCGGTTATGGAGGGCAACAAAAGAGAGCCACATTAACTACGGCCATTTCCAAGTTAGACAACAGAGCTCTTGAAAACGTAGCAATCTCCAACGCCGGACAATCATTACAAGGAACAGTAAGTGGTCTACGTGTTGTAAATACATCCGGTAAACCGGGAGAGGCTCCCAACATTGTCTTACGCGGCGGTGCAACTATTACCGGTGACCCTGCAAACAATCAGGCGCTGGTTGTAGTAGATGGTATTGTACGTTCCATGAATGACGTAAACCCTGCCGACATCGAATCGATCCAGGTTCTAAAAGACGCAGCTTCCACCGCCATTTACGGAGCTCGTGCCAACAGCGGTGTTATTCTTGTAACGACTAAAAGAGCCAAAGAAGGGAAAGCGACTGTCTCTTACAAATTCAAAGGAGGTATGAACTTTGCCCGCAAAGGATATGAGTTCCTCGGAGCCAGAGATTTCCTGTATTATAACCGACTAGGTAACAAATACATTAATGATGCCGGCTATACCAGAACATTACAACAGGTGAACAATACGACCGGGTATGGAACAAATGCCGGAGATCATTTCTCCGTTCATTATCTGACAGAAGAAAACAAACATCTTCTAAATGAGGGATGGCAGCAAATGACAGACCCGTACGACGGAGAAGGCCAATTGATCTTCAAAGACTACGGAGGCCAAATGATGGACGCGGCATTCAATGACCCTTCATTTACCCAGGATCATTACCTTAGTGTAACGGGAGGAAATGATAAAGCTACTTTCCTGACCTCTTTCGGATATTATAATGAACAAGGCCAGGTCGTAGGTACGTCTTATGAACGTTTTACAGGAAATATCAACGGATCTTATAAAGTACGCGACAATATTAAAATCAATGCAGGTGCTACTTATTCTTTTTCAAAAAAACCGGGTTTATGGATCAGTGAAGCACAGCTGTTCTATCGTTCCATGAGCTTATGGCCGACTCTCAACCCTTACGATGAAGATGGAAATCCGGCTGCCGGTGTCGGATCTGCAGATGGAAACCCTCTTTACTGGAAAGATAAATTACAACGTATCAACAATGTCCGCAGGACGACTTTCAACATTGGTGGAAGCTGGGAAATTATTCCCGGACTGTCACTGAATGAAAACAGTTCAATCTATTATATCGATAACGAACAAGAAGATTTCGATAAGCAATATCAGACGCAAAACAGTAATACACCCAACAATACACGTAATGCACGTGGTATGTATGAACGCCAGTTCCAACAGCAGCATAGTGCCACATTGACTTACAATAAATCGTTTATAGAAAAGCATAATCTGGAAGCAATGGTCGGTGGCGAATATTTCGACTACAACCGTTTCAAGCTACAGGCAAAAGGGAACAAGGCCCCAAGTGACGATATCCCTACACTGAACGGCTCCAGCGACAAGACGGAAGTCTATTCTTATAAAGATGGTTACCGTATGTTATCAGGCTTCGCCCGCGTCAATTACAACTATGAATATAAATATCTGTTCTCCGTTGTTGCCCGCTACGATGGTATATCCAAGCTAAGTGATAACCGCTGGGGTTTCTTTCCGGGCGTTTCTGCCGGCTGGAATATACATGAAGAATCATTCTTTAAAGACACGGAAATCGCCAAATATGTATCCACCGTTAAACCGCGTGTCAGCTACGGTGTTAATGGTAACGTTGCCGGACTGGGTAATTATGAAGTGTATGGAGAATATAATACCATCAACAACAGTTCCAGTATTCCTATCCCTTATAACGGCAATGTAGGTTTTCTGAATACCGGGCTGATCAACAGCGACCTGCGCTGGGAAAAGAGTAATTCTTTTGAAGTCGGTCTTGACCTGGGCTTCATAAATAATCGCTTCAACCTGATCCTGGATTATTACAACCGTACCACCAGCGACTTACTTACCAGCCTCGAGTTGCCCGGATATACCGGTTTCAGCAGTATCAGAACAAACCTGGGAAGCTTACGCAACACAGGTTTCGAGGCTGAAGTTAAACTTAATATTCTTTCAAACCCCAAGGCGTTCAGCTGGGATTTCTCTTTCAACACATCGCTGGTACACAATAAAATCATTAAGCTGCCCTACAATGGTAACGAAAATAACCGCCAGGGCGGTATGGAAGTATACGACCCTAAATCCGGTAAAGTGATCTGGGTAGGCGGATACCAGGAAGGACAACCTCTCGGCGAAGTATACGCCTATAAACAGGAACGTATCTTCAAGGATTGGGACGACGTAAAAGCAAATGCCGGTGACAGATATGACGCGGTTGCAGAACTATACGGTCCGAACAAATGGGCACAGATGAGCGATAAGGAAAAGATCGGTAAAAAACCAATCGAACCGGGAGACGTTATGTGGGCAGACTTAGATAATAACGGCGTTATCAACGAATATGACCGTGTAAAAGTCGGAAATGTTTTGCCTAAATGGACCGGAGGTTTTTCTACAAATCTTTCCTATAAAGATATATCCTTATTTGCCCGTTTCGACTATGCGCTGGGCCATATTATTTACAATGACCTCGCGGCCCGCTCACTGGGACAATATCAGGGTTCTTTCAACATAATAAAAGATGTTTATAATACCTGGTCGCCTGAGAACGTTAATGCGGATCTGCCTAAGTTCTATTATGCAGACCAACTCGGTAAGAAGAACATAACACGTTCAAACAATGCGAATCCCAATATCAATAATAACAGTTCCCGTTTCTACGAGAAAGGAGATTATCTGGCTTTGAGAGAGATCACATTAAGCTATCGCTTACCTAAGAAAATCATTGAAAAAGCAACATTGAGCGATGCTTCTATCTACATAACAGGACAAAACTTATTCTATATTACCGGTTATACGGGAATGTCGCCCGAACCGGCAATCAAGAAAGATAATGCCGGAGTAGATGAAGGTAGATATCCTATGCCGCGAACCGTATTATTAGGCGTTTCCGTTTCTTTCTGATAATCATTTCAAATTTAAAGCAATATGAAAAAAATATTTTTATCAATAGCCATAATTTCATCTCTCTTTATAGGAGGATGTACATCACTGGATATGAAGCCGATCAGTTCCATCTCAGATGCGAATTACTGGAAATCGGCAGACCAGTTCGACGCTTTCATGACAGGATTACACACTCGTTTCAGAGATCATGCCTATAATTTCTTCCTTTTAGGAGAGGCACGAAGCGATGTTTTCGGTGATTTACCATTCGGAGGTGAAGCATCACAGGGTATGGAACGCTTCCCTTATAATACCTTAAACGAAGAAAATCCGGGTATTTCCAATTACGGAAAATTCTACGAGAACATCAATCAGTTAAATCTGATGATCCTCCGTACTGATGAAACTGAAATATTGACTGAAGAACAGAAAAACTATTACCTCGGGCAAGCTTATGGCATACGGGCTTTCTACTATTTCCACATTTTACGTTCATGGGGAGACGCAGTCATCACAACTGAACCGACATTTACAGTAGATGTTTCCAATATGGCAAAAGAGGCTTCTCCTGCAACAGATGTAATGAAACAAATAAAATCTGATATAGAAGCTTCTGTAAATGCTTTTGGTTCCGATTATACCATCAAAGGACAAAAAAGCATGTGGTCAAAAGCTGCGACATTAATGCTGAAAGGTGAAGTGTATCTTTGGTCCGGTAAACAAATGGGAGGCGGAAACGAAGACGCAACCATTGCCAAAAATGCCCTGACAGATATACAAAATAATGTATCATCGTTGAGTTTAATGGATAAATTCAGTGACGTTTTTGCCTACACCGAAAAAGGAAATCAAGAAATCATCTTTGCTTTCCGTAACCAACTCAAAGAACATGATTTATGGAATGGCTCGTTTGGCGGAAGCTTTCTTCCCCAGAGAAACTACTTATCTACCTACTATGATGCTGCTACCGGAGAAAAGTTCGACCTGACAAAAGAAAACAGATTAGGTCTGATCCGTTTGGGTATTAAAAAAGAGAATATATACCGGTATGATGACAAGGACAGCCGCAAATTGGCGACACTGAAAGGTGCTTACAATAAGCTGGAAGATGGTACGCTTGATCTTGTAGGTGTCTTTAATTATAAATATCAGGGAGTTCAGGATGCAGGTGACAGCCGCTCTTTGTGCGACGATTATCCTATATACCGTTATGCAGACCTCCTGCTTATGCTGGCAGAGGCAAAAGCTATGCTGGGAGAAAATCCGGCGGAAGAAATAAATAAGATACGTCAACGGGCTTATGGCGAGAACTACGATAACAAAACAATCGGTTATCCGAATCAGGACATTGATAAAGACATAAACGAAGCCATTTTAGAAGAACGTTTCAAAGAATTTATCATGGAAGGTAAACGCTGGTATGATTTGCGCCGTTTCGGTAATGAATATGTATTTAAATATACATTAGCCGAAAACGGAAATACCGACAAGCTGCTGTGGCCGATAGATAAAACAACACTGACCAACAACCCGGCCTTGAACCAGACTCCGGGTTACAAAGTGGCAGGAGCTAAATAAATTTCCAAACAATTTTGAATTCCAAAGAAGGATTACTCTATACACATTCACTTTCCTTCTTTGGAATTCATATTTCCCCGCCTACACAATCCCTAATATATTATAACACATCTAGTAACTCTAAGAGAGAATTCAATTTATTAGGAAAATATTTCTCAAATAATAACCCCGTTAATAAAATATTTTATTTATTTTTGTCAAGTTTCTAAACGGAAGCATATACATAAACAATAAATACTATACACCATGGAAAGAATTAAAGGTCTGATCGATGCCCCTTTTACTCCGTTTTATGAAAATGGAGAAGTGAACTACGAACCCATCGAAGCATACGCTAAACTACTAGTCAACAATGGGTTAAAAGGCGTTTTCATTAACGGTTCATCCGGTGAAGGATACATGTTAAATGAAGAAGAGCGCATGAAGCTGGCCGAAAGATGGGTGGAAGTTGCCCCGGAAGGATTCAAAGTAATCGTACATGTCGGAAGCACCTGTGTAAAGACAAGCCGGAACCTGGCTGCTCATGCTCAGAAGATCGGAGCGTGGGGTATCGGTGCAATGGCTTCCCCTTTCCCTAAAGTAAATCGCGTGGAAGAACTGGTAAAGTATTGCGAAGAAATTGCCTGCGGTGCACCGGAACTGCCTTTCTATTATTATCATATCCCGGCATTCAACGGCGCATTCCTTTCTATGGTAGACTTTCTGAAAGCGGTAGACGGACGTATTCCTAATTTCGCCGGTATTAAATATACGTATGAAAGCTTGTACGAATACAATCAGTGCAGATTATATAAAGACGGTAAATTCGACATGCTTCACGGACAGGACGAAACAATTCTGCCATGTCTGGCTATGGGTGGAGCCCAGGGCGGTATCGGAGGAACTACCAACTACAATGGAAAAGAATTGGTAGGCATTATCGAAGCATGGGAAGCTGGAGATCTGGAAACAGCCCGCGAAAAACAAAACTTCTCGCAGGAAGTCATCAACGTGATCTGCCATTTCCGTGGAAATATTGTAGGGGGTAAGCGCATCATGAAACTGATCGGTCTGGATCTTGGTAAAAACCGTACTCCGTTCCAGAATATGACAGATGCGGAAGAAGCTACAATGAAAGCAGAACTGGAAGCAATCAACTTCTTCGAAAGATGTAACAAATTCTAATATAATATGGACGCAAAGACAAATATATCCCGGCCAGCCGACTATCTCGGCTACTGGGGCAACGTCTACAAAAACGATTTCGTGAACGATATCATACCTTTCTGGTTGAAATATGGCATCGATAAGGAAAACGGCGGATATTTCACCTGTCTGGACAGAGACGGCTCCTTGATGGATTCAAACAAATCGGTTTGGTTCCAGGGACGATTCGCCTTTGTACTGGCGTACGCTTACAACAACATAGAAAAACGGGAAGAATGGTTACAGGCTTGTAAAAACGGTATTGACTTCATTGAGAAATACTGTTTTGACACAGACGGACGTATGTTTTATGAAGTAACGGCAACCGGTGTCCCGGTACGTAAAAGAAGATATGTATTCTCCGAAACATTTGCTGCTATTGCCATGGCTCAATACGCGATCGCTTCGGGTGATAAGAGTTATGCAGAGAAAGCAGTCGAACTGTTCAAGCAAGTTCTTTATTATAAAAACACACCGGGATTACTGGAACCCAAATTCCGTGAAGGCTTTGTTGCCAAAGGACATTCCATTTGTATGATCCTGATCGATACGGCAGCCCGTATCCGCGAAGCGATCAACGATGAAATCCTTACGAAACAGATAGACGAGTCCATCGCTGAACTCCGTCGCGACTTTATGAAACCGGAGTTCAAAACCATTCTGGAAACCGTTGGCCCGAACGGTGAATTCATCGACTCGATCCCGGGACGCACAATCAACCCTGGCCATTCCATCGAAACTGCCTGGTTTATTCTGGAAGAAGCCAAATACAGGAACTGGGATCCGGAACTGAAACAGATGGGGCTGACTATCCTCGACTGGGCCTGGGAATGGGGATGGGATAAAACCTACGGCGGCATTACCTATTTCAGAGACTGCAAGAACCTGCCTCAACAGGAATACTGGCACGATATGAAATTCTGGTGGCCCCAGTGCGAAGCCATTATCGCCACATTATATGCGTATGAAGCAACCGGTGACAGCAAGTATCTCGAAATGCACAAAATGATCAACGAATATACTTACGCCCGCTTCCCGGACAGGGAATACGGTGAGTGGTACGGCTATTTCCACTATGACGGAACACTCTCTCAGCGTGCTAAGGGCAATATGTATAAAGGACCGTTCCACATCCCCCGGATGCTTCTGAAATGTAATCTGCTTTGCAAAGAAATTCTGTCAAAATAATATTAACAGAAAGAAAATGCTGTCAAAAGTTCATTTGCCGTCAGCTAAAGCAGGCAAATGAACTTCAGATGGCTTACCTTCCAAACTTTGTTTTCACCTTATAAATATAGAACGAAATGAATAACAAAAAAATCTATCCCTGGGTAGTTGTCGGTCTGTTGTGGGGCGTAGCTTTACTAAACTACATGGACCGCCAAATGCTCTCAACCATGAAAGATGCGATGATGATCGACATCACCGAACTGGAGTCGGCGGCTAATTTCGGCCGCCTGATGGCCGTATTCCTCTGGATTTACGGATTCATGAGTCCTGTAGCAGGTATGATTGCCGACAGGGTAAACCGCAAATGGCTGATCGTCGGAAGTTTGTTCGTCTGGTCGTTCGTTACGTTGATGATGGGCTATTGTACCACTTTCAACCAGATCTATTTCCTACGTGCCCTGATGGGGGTAAGCGAGGCTTTATATATCCCTGCCGGACTATCGCTTATTACCGATTATCACCAGGGAAAAACCCGTTCACTGGCCGTAGGTATCCACATGACCGGTCTTTATACCGGACAGGCTCTAGGTGGTTTCGGTGCAACGGTGGCAAGTGCCTTTACCTGGGAGACGACCTTTCATTGGTTCGGTATTGTGGGAATAGCGTACAGTGTTATCCTGATCCTGTTTCTGAAAGATAAAAAAGACCATATCGTTCAAAAGATAAAAGAAGTAGGTGCAGCGGTAGAAAATCCGGTTAAAGGAGCCCTCAAAGGTATGGGAATGCTGTTTACAAACATTTCCTTCTGGATTATCCTGCTCTATTTCGCAACACCGAGCTTACCGGGATGGGCGACAAAGAACTGGCTACCGACCTTATTCTCCGAAAACCTGTCGATCGATATGTCTGAAGCCGGACCGCTTTCAACCATTACAATTGCCTTATCCTCTTTTATCGGAGTAATTGCAGGCGGTATCTTATCAGACAAATGGATACAGACAAATGTTCGAGGCCGTGTTTACACGGGAGCCATCGGGTTGGCATTGACCATTCCATCGCTATTATTACTCGGTTTCGGGCATAACTTTCTGATGATAGTCGGCGGAGGTCTTTGTTTCGGTATCGGTTTCGGTATCTTCGATGCAAACAATATGCCGATCCTTTGCCAGTTCATTTCACCGCGTTACCGTGCTACGGCTTACGGTATCATGAACATGACAGGCGTATTCGCAGGAGCAGCCATCACAGATATTTTAGGCAGGTCGACAGATGCGGGTAACCTCGGACACGATTTCGCGATGCTGGCAGGACTTGTTGCCATCGCCCTGATTATTCAGATTTGTTTCCTTCGACCGAAGGTGGCGAATATGACAGATTAATTACCTAGATTATGCATAGATTTTACCTAGATTTCGCATAGAATACCTAGATTTTACATAGATTATGCATAGATTTGGTTCAGTATTTTAACAAACAACACATATAGAACATTTATCATGAAAAAAAACATCTTTTATCTCTGTCTTCTATTCATCGCACAAACCGCCTTTGCAGCAGACAGCTTGTACGTAAGGGAACAGCAGATTCCTATTCTGATCGACCGTACGGACAATGTCCTGTTGGAAATGCGTATTCCCGCACAGAAAGGGGATGTATTAAATAAACTCACCTTACAGTTCGGAAACGAAACGAACCTGTCGGATATCAAAGCCATCCGATTATATTACAGCGGTACGGAAGCTCCCGCCAGAGAAGGTTCCCATTTCAGTCCGGTAGCTTATGTCAATAGCTTTACACCGGGTAAAACCCGTACGGCAAATCTGTCTTATTCAGTTAAACAGGACGAAATTACAACACCATCCAATAGCATCACACTGAAGTCGGCACAACCGATGGTAAAAGGGGAAAACTATTACTGGGTCAGCATCGAAATGAAACCGGAGACATCCCTTTTGTCGAGAGTGTCATTCACTATGCCGGAAGCTACCATCAATAACAAACCCGCCCTTATTGAATGGAAAGGAAAAGCAAATGCTCCCCGCCGTGTCGGCGTAGGAGTACGCCAGGCCGGTGACGACGGCTCTGCAGCTTTCCGTATTCCGGGAATGGTTACAACGAATAACGGTACACTGCTGGGTGTATACGACATCCGCTATAACAGTAGCGTCGACCTGCAGGAAATGGTCGATATAGGTGTGAGTCGCAGTACCGACAAAGGACAAACCTGGGAACCGATGCGGGTAGCCATGACCTTCGGTGAAACCGGCGGTCTGCCGCATGCACAGAACGGAGTAGGCGACCCTTCCATCCTGGTAGATGAAAAAACAAATACCGTCTGGATCGTTGCTGCCTGGACACACGGAATGGGTAACGGCCGTGCCTGGTGGAACTCGATGCCGGGTATGACTCCCGATGAAACGGCTCAGTTAGTACTTGTGAAAAGCGAAGACGACGGTAAAACATGGAGTGAACCGATCAACATCACCTCACAGGTAAAAGATCCTTCCTGGTATTTCCTGTTGCAGGGTCCGGGACGTGGTATCACGATGCAGGACGGAACCTTGGTATTTCCTATCCAATTCATCGATGCAACACGCGTTCCGAACGCAGGCGTGATGTACAGCAAAGACCGTGGTAAAACATGGCATCTGCACAACCTGGCACGTACCAATACTACCGAAGCACAGGTAGCAGAAGTAGAACCGGGGGTATTAATGCTGAACATGCGCGACAACCGTGGCGGTAGCCGTGCAGTAGCCATCACCAAAGACCTGGGTAAAACATGGACGGAACATCCATCCAGTCGCAGTGCACTTCAGGAACCGGTATGTATGGCCAGCCTCATCAAAGTGGATGCTAAAGACAATATCACCGGTAAGAAACTATTATTGTTCTCCAACCCGAACACAACAAAAGGACGTAACCATATTACAATCAAAGCCAGTCTCGACGGCGGCCTGACCTGGCCGGCAGAGCATCAGGTATTGCTGGACGAAGCTGAAGGATGGGGTTATTCCTGCCTGTCGATGATTGATAAGGAAACAGTCGGAATCTTCTATGAGTCGAGTGTTGCACACATGACTTTCCAGGCGATCAAGATCACTGACCTTATTAAGTAAATCCGGATGAAGCAAAAACTGTTCATAACACTTATACTATGTTTATGGCTGCCGGTGGTGTATGCTACCGGTAGTCAGAACTTACTTCCCTGGCCACAACTGGTGGACTGGACGAAGCAGACGTTCTCCGGTAAAGATATTTCTCTCTCACTGGCAGGTAATACCGAGCAAATGGTCACCGACTGGCTGCAGGAAAGCAATATAAAAGTAAATCCTGCCAGTAAAAAGATTTTCCGGGTAATGCTTGTCGAAAGCCTGCCGGAAGCAAAAATAAATGAGAATGAAGCATACAAATTAGAGGTTTCACCACAAGGAATCACGATTGAAGCAACCACCGAACAAGGTGTTTACCGGGCCATTCAGACCCTCCGCCAACTGACAGAAAAGAAAGGTGACAGAGCATATATCACAGGATGTAAAATTACAGACTGGCCGGCTTTCCGTATCCGCGGATTTATGCAGGATGTGGGACGTACCTATACTTCGATGGAGGAACTGAAGCGGGAAATAGCCAAACTGGCACAATACAAGATCAACGTATTCCATTGGCACCTCACGGAAAACCAGTCTTGGCGACTGGAAAGCAAAATCTTCCCGATGCTTAACGACAGTATCAATACGACCCGTATGCCGGGTAAGTATTACACACAAGAAGAAGCCAGGGAACTGGTTGAATTCTGTAAACAGCATCAGGTATTACTGATCCCTGAGTTCGATATGCCGGGACACAGTGCCGCCTTCATCAGCACCTTCCGCCACGACATGCAGAGTCCGGAAGGGATGAAAATCCTGAAGCTCCTGGTCGAAGAGGTATGCGAAACATTCAATGTGCCGTACCTGCATATCGGAACGGATGAAGTGAAGTTCACCAATCCTCAATTCGTACCTGAAATGGTGGCCTTCATACGGTCAAAAGGCAAAAAAGTAATCTCATGGAACCCGGGATGGCAGTATCAGCCGGGAGAGATCGATATGGAACAAATGTGGAGTTACCGGGGAAAAGCACAACCGGGAATACCAGCCATCGACTCCCGTTTCCATTACCTGAACCACTTCGATATCTTTGCCGACATCCGTGCTTTATATAATAGCACCATCTATCACCATACCGAAGGAAGCGACGATATGGCCGGTGTCATCATGGCTATCTGGAACGACCGCTGGGTAGAACCGGAAGAAAAGATCATCAACGAAAATTTCCTTTATCCGAACATGCTGGCAATAGCCGACCGTTCATGGCGTGGGGGAGGTTATGAATACTTCGACAAAGAGGGAACGAACCTACCGTCGGAAGACAGTCAGGCATATAAATCCTTTGCTGAATTCGAGAAACGGATGCTATGGCATAAGGAGCATAACTTCAAAGGCTATCCGTTCTCATACGTAAAACAGACAAACGTAAAATGGCGCATCACCGACGCATTCCCTAATAACGGCGACCTGAACAAAGTATTTCCACCGGAAACAGAGCTGAAAGACAGTTATACCTACAACGGGAAAACCTACGGAACAGGCGAAACCTTCGGAGCCGGTATCTATTTACGTCACGTATGGGGAAACACCATTCCAGGCTTCTACAATGATCCACAGGAAAATCATACCGCTTATGCCTGGACCTGGGTCTATTCACCCAAAGATCAGGAGGTCGGTGCCTGGATCGAATTCCAGAATTATGGACGCTCGGAAATGGACCTCGCCCCGCCACAGGGAAAATGGGACTATAAAGGAAGCCGCGTATGGCTGAACGACCGGGAGATATTACCGCCCGTATGGACAGCCACCCACAAGGAAAAAACAAACGAGATACCTCTGGGAAATGAGAACTGCGTTGGCCGTGACCCGGCTAAAGTTCACCTGCAAAAGGGATGGAACAAGGTATTTATGAAACTGCCGGTCGGTAAATTCAGTTTACCGGAAGTACGGCTTGTCAAGTGGATGTTCACCTTCGTATTTGTCACTCCTGACGGTGAAAAGGCGGTAGACGGACTGATCTATTCACCCGATAAAAAGAAATAAGCAGATCATAGATTATTATACAATGAAAAAAACTCTTTTATTATTATGCCTGTTACTCTGCACAGCAACCTATGCCCAAAAGAAGGTAAAGGTTGCCTGCGTAGGCAATAGTGTGACATACGGCGCAGGCATAGAGAACCGGGAAGTAAACGCTTATCCGGCTCAACTTCAGCGCATGCTGGGTGACGGATACGAAGTGGTGAATTTCGGTAAAAGCGGTGCTACGCTACTCAACAAAGGGCACCGTCCCTATTGCGACCAGGAGGAATACAAAGCAGCACTCGACTTTGCCGGCGACCGGGTAATCATCCATCTCGGATTGAATGATACCGATCCGCGCAACTGGCCCAATTACAGGGATAACTTCGTAAGCGACTACCTGGCCCTGATTAATTCTTTCCGTCAGGCAAATCCCGATTGCCGGATATGGATCTGCCGGATGACACCGATCTCACACCGTCATCCACGCTTCAAGTCGGGCACACGCGACTGGTACTGGATGGAACAGGAAACCATCGAAGAGATAGCCCGCCTGGCCAACACCGGACTGATCGACTTACAGGCCGGCTTGTACAACCGTCCCGACCTGTTGCCGGATGCCCTTCATCCGACTGCGGAAGGAGCCGGTATCCTTGCCAAGACGATCTACCAGGAGCTGACAGGCAACTACGGAGGCCTGCAAATGCCGGTCACTTACTCCGATAAGATGGTTCTGCAACGTGAGAAGCCGTTGCCCGTCTCCGGAACAGCCAATGCAGGTGAAAAAGTAACCGTACAGATTGCCGGACAAAAGAAAGAAACCGTAACTGCTTCCAACGGCAAATGGTCGGTCATACTCGACCCGATGCAGGCAGGAGGCCCTTATGAACTGACTATCGAAACCTCTTTACTGGTAGAAAAAAAGAACAAGAAGAAAACTCCGGCATCGCAAAAACTAACTTATAAGGATGTACTGGTTGGTGAAGTATGGCTCTGTTCCGGCCAGTCGAACATGGCTTTCCGGGTAGACGAACTGGTAGACAGCCAGCGTAAGGAATTGACCGGATATGCCGGTAAACAACCGCAAATACGTCTCTTCAACATGGAGCCACGCTGGTTCACGAATGCGGTGGAATGGGATGAAGCGGTAATGGATTCGCTCAACCGACTGCAATATTACCACGACACGCAATGGACAACATGTAACGAACAAACAGCCGATAGATTCTCCGCCGTAGCTTTCTCTTTCGGACAGATGCTTTCGGATAGTCTGCAAGTTCCGGTCGGTCTGATACTGAATGCTGTCGGAGGTTCGGGTACAGAAGCATGGATAGACCGGAAAACACTGGAGTTCGACTTCACCGATATCCTGTATAACTGGACAGAGAACGATTTCATCCAGGATTGGGTACGCGGCCGTGCCGCCCTCAACATAAAGAAATCGACCAACAAACAACAACGGCATCCGTACGAACCCTGCTACCTGTATGAGACAGGCATCGAGCCGTTGCAGCAATATCCGATCAGAGGAATCATCTGGTATCAGGGTGAATCGAACGCACAGAATATAGAGACACACGAACGTCTGTTCCCATTGCTGGTGAATAGCTGGCGGGAGAACTGGCAAGAGGAACTACCGTTCTACTATGTTCAACTGTCGAGTATCGACCGTCCGAGCTGGACCTGGTTCCGTGATAGCCAACGCCGGATGATGCAAGAAATTCCCAATTGCGGCATGGCGGTAAGCAGCGACCGGGGAGATTCGTTGAATGTACATCCGAGATACAAACGTGAAATAGGGGAGCGACTCGCACGTTGGGCTTTAAACCGAACCTACGGACATCGGATCATTCCGTCAGGCCCACTCTTCCGTTCGGTTGAGTTCAAGGACGATGCCGCCTATATCACCTTTGATTATGCAGAGGGCTTGCATACTTCCGACGGACAGCCGATACGGACCTTTGAAATAGCCGAATACGACGGGTTATTTGTTCAGGCAGAGGCTGAAATTGTCGATGGAAAGGTCAAAGTCCGGAGCGATAAAATCGCCCGTCCCCAATTAGTCCGCTACGGATGGCAGCCTTTCACCCGTGCCAATCTGGTGAACGGGGACGAACTTCCGGCTTCCACATTCAAATCCAAAGAGTAACTTTATAGTAATAACAAGATGTACGACAAATCAATAGTAACCGGATGGCTGATCCTGCTGCTCTTTTCACTGGCAGGATGTAACCATTCTACATCTGAAAAAACAACAAACATCATGATCAACTGGAATAAATTACCCGACCTGCCGGGCATGGCAGACACCGCATCACTGGGAGTATCGGCTCCGTTTACCGGCATAAGTAACGGAATGCTACTGGTAGCCGGTGGTTGCAACTTCCCCGACAAACCTGTCACGGAAGGAGGAGCTAAAAAATACTACAGCGACATATTCGCCCTCGACCTTTCCAATCCGGCCAGCGGATGGAAAAAAGCGGGCAATCTACCTTTTCCGGTAGCCTACGGTGCAGCAGTTACTACCCCCGAAGGTATTATCTGCATCGGAGGCAACAATAATGACACCCTCTTCCCGGATGTACGCCTGTTATCCTGGAATACGACCGATGAAAAGGCGGAAATCAATACACTGCCATCTCTTCCGGCCCCCATGGACAATCTTTCTGCAACCTATACAGACCACACGGTGTATGTGGCCGGAGGAAACCAAAATACGCTTCCATGCAATAGTTTCCTCTCCATGGACTTAACAACAAAAAGCAATTGGGTAAACCTGCCCGACTTCCCGGGAGCCACCCGCGTCCAGCCTGTTTTAGCAGCCCAAAAGTCAGCAGACGGTGTACGTATCTATCTGGCCGGAGGTTTCCAGCCCATTCAGAACGATACGGAAGCGATCGTACCTCACGATATGCTCTCATACCATCCGGCAACAAAAACATGGAGAACGGAAACAGAACTACCCTCATTCAAAGATGGAAAGCATCGCACCTTCACCGGAGGTTGTGCCGTCTCTTATAGCGACAGTTCAATCCTGCTGATGGGTGGTGTCAACTACGACCGTTTCCTTACTGCCGTCAACCGCCCGAAACTGATCGAGGCAGCCGAAGCCAAAGGAGACACGACTTTGGTCAATACGTTACAGGAGGAAGGCAAAGCCTATATGTATCATCCGGTGGAATGGTACAAATTCAACACGGCTTTGTTACAATACAACACGTTCACTAAAGAATGGACCGATCTGGGCGATTACGAACCATTAGCCCGTGCCGGAGCAGGAGCCATATTCAAAGGCGACAGCCTCATCATCGTCAACGGCGAATTAAAACCGGGTATCCGTACCCCGCAGGTCAACCTGGCCATCATAGAATAAACGTGTATTCTTGCCTTTCAACCGTTTTATATCATACCCAAACAACGCAAAATCCCCCAAACACGGATCATCGGGAAAGACTTCTTTCAAAGCTTCGGTTATCTCGATGGCTGTTTTTAAGGTGGCATTCTTTTGAGCAGTTAGTCCCAGTTCCAGGGATATCTGATGGACATGTGTATCTAAAGGAATGATCAGTTCATGGGGTCGTATCGATGTTCCCCAGATTCCGAAATCGACAATACCGTCTTTCCGGACCATCCAGCGAAGGAACATAGCCAGACGTTTACAGGCGGATGTACCGGTCAATACCGGAATACCTTCGATACCCGAAAAGACATCCTGTATCTTCGTAATCGGATTGGGGTACCGACTGGCAGCCAATGCATCTTCCAGCGATTCATGTTCTTCATAGATACTTTTCAACCGCTCGCACAATTGCCGGAGATGGGAGTAGGTGTAGAAACGGTAAAAAGTATCCCTTTTGCCCGGTTCCACCGCATTTCCCGGCAAGTCTTTATAACCTTCCTCCATGATCCAGCGGTACGGACTGACGCCCATCACCGCATGCAGTTCGTTTGCCTTCCGCAGGATCAGTTCCCGTCGTCCGTAAGAGATCCAGGAGGTGAGAAAAGCGGATATTTCTATGTCTTTTTTCTCGGTGTACCGGTGCGGGAACTGTACCGGATCATCCGGGATAAAGGTATCTACGTTATATTCTTTTGCCCAACGGCGAAGCTTTTCTTTTATCTGTTCATCCATCTGTTATTTCTTCTTCATGAAATACTGACGCTGATCCTCCGGGTAATGCTCGATGGCATAGCGAAGTGCTGTGCGGGGGAGACGGGTAGCGTACTCTTCCAGAAAGGCGGTTAAAGTTTCCCGGTCTTTCTTTCCGACCTCTCGGAGCATCCAACCCACGGCCTTATGCATCAGGTCATGTTTATGCGACATCAGTTTTTCCGCCAATGCCAGCGTATCGGTATATTCACGGTTACGGATAAACGTCACCGTCGAAACCATCGCGATGCGTTGTTCCCACAGGCAATCGCTTTCCGCCAGTTCATACAACCGCGAACGGTCTTTATCCAGCAAGTAAAGCCCCACCAGATGCGGACAGGTGACATCCACCAGATCCCAGTTATTGATCCGGCGGGCATTACCGAGATAGAAATCGTACAGCTTCTTCCGGTCAACTTCCGAAGCTTTTTTGAATTGCTCGACAGCGATCAAAAGGGCACAAAGGCGTGCTTCGTGATATTCGCTATCCATCAATTTCTGCAATTCCGCCAAAGGTGTTTGCTTGTTCGCCTTTGCGATGCTGCGGGTGAGGGGAGCAACCAGTCCGAGGAATACATCGCCTTCGGCATACTGTCCCGGCCCCGTTTTAAAGAAACGTTGCAGGAAAGCAGCCTTCTCCGGATTCGCCATCGAGAGAAGTTCGCTCAATACAAACTCCGCCGTCATGGACGCATGACACGTGATACAGGACGGTCGCCTTCCAAAAATCCGATGACGTTATTACAAACCGTACGGGCCATGACGATACGTACATCCAGTGTCTGCGTTCCGATATGCGGGGTCAATACGACATTATCCATTTCCAATAATTCCGGTAGCGGATAATCGCCGAATTCGAACACATCCAGGCCGGCACCATGAATCGTTCCGTCCTGCAAAGCCTTCACCAGCGCCTGTTCATCTACCAGCGGACCACGGGCTGTATTGATCAGGATGGCAGACGGTTTCATTTGCTTCAACTCTTCTTCACCGATGATATGATAGGTGTCAGGGGTATAAGGAGCATTCAGGGAGACGAAGTCGGACTTAGCCAACAGTTCTTCCATAGAAGCATACATTACATTCAGTTTTGTTTCTTCATCCACATATAATTGGCGGCGGTTATGGTAGATCACTTCCATGCCACAGGCGTTCGCACGTTTGGCAAGGGCCTTTCCGATGCGTCCCATACCGATAATACCCAATGTTTGTCCGGTAATATTCACACCCAGATTTTCGAGTACGCCTATTTTCATTTCCTTGCCTAAAGTGCGCAACTTACGGTCGCATTCGGTAATGCGGCGGGCGGTGTCGATCATCAGGCCGAGTGCCAGGTTGGCAGTAGGAGCGGTCACCGGGTCAGGGGTATTGGCTACCGTAATGCCTTTTTCCAGGCAGTAAGCCACATCGATATTATTGTAACCCACCGCATAGTTAGCTACCATCTTTAAATTCGGTGCATGGTCTACCAGTTCTTTGTTCACCGGAAAATCGAACATGGAGCACAATATATCATATTCCGGAATCATTTCGAACACTTCCTCATAAGTAAAATCTCTTCCGTCGGGAAATGTCACATCATACTTGTTTTCCAGTTCCGTGAAGCCTTCACGGAACATGTCGTAGGTTACTAATATCTTTGTCATAAGTCATTACGATTATTATTCGGACAAAAATACAAATCTATCGTTAATAAATTCCTATTTTTGTGAGCATAATATTAAAACAGTATGGTTCTAAACTACATTTGGATTGCTTTCTTTCTTATCGCATTCGTTGTCGCACTGGGTAAACTGATCTTTGCAGGCGATACAGTGGTATTCACCGATATCATTAATGCCACATTCGACTCAGCCAAAAGTGGATTTGAAATATCATTAGGGTTAACAGGTATCTTGTCGCTTTGGCTAGGCATTATGAAGATAGGTGAAAAGGGAGGGGTGATTCAGTCGTTTGCCCGGTTGGCTGCTCCGGTGTTCAGCAAGCTCTTTCCCGATATCCCCAAAGGCCATCCGGCAACAGGTTCTATCTTCATGAACTTCTCCGCCAACCTGCTGGGATTGGATAATGCAGCGACTCCGATGGGATTAAAAGCGATGCAACAGTTACAGGAATTCAATACGGACAAGGAATCGGCCAGCAACCCGATGATCATGTTTTTATGTATCAATGCTTCCGGACTGACACTGATCCCTATCACGATCATGATGTACAGGGCACAGTTGGGAGCCGCCAATCCATCGGATGTATTTCTGCCGATCATGCTGGCGACATTTACTTCCACACTGATAGCTATCCTGGCTGTTTGTATCAAACAGCGCATCAATATCCTTCAGAAAAACCTGCTGTTATTCTTCGGAGGTATGGCAGCTTTCATCGGAGGACTCGTTTGGTTATTCAACTCGCTGGAGCAGGAACAGGTATCGCTTTATTCGACTGTCTTCGCCAATACGTTGTTGTTTACCATTATCTGCGGATTCACCGTAAGTGGCGTACGCAAAAAGATCAATGTCTACGACACATTTATCGAAGGGGCCAAAGAGGGCTTCAAGACAGCCATAACAATCATTCCATACCTGATAGCGGTACTGGTAGCCATCGGCGTATTCCGTGCATCGGGTGCAATGGATTTTGTGATAGGAGGTATCCGGACAGGAGTAGAGGCAGTAGGGTTGAATGCCGATTTTGTCGGCGGGTTGCCAACCATACTGATGAAGCCGCTGAGTGGTAGCGGTGCCCGTGGCATGATGCTGGATGCGATGCGAACATATGGAGCCGATTCGTTTGTCGGACGCCTTTCGTCGATCGTACAGGGTTCTGCCGATACTACTTTTTATGTGGTGGCTCTTTATTATGGCAGCGTAGGAATCCGTAACACACGGTACACCGTACAATGTTCTTTACTGGCCGACCTGGCAGGAGCTATTGCAGCAATAGCACTCACTTATTTATTCTTTGCCCAGTAAATTCCGTTTTATCAAAATGTCACTACTATACCGGGTAAATCGGATTACTAGTGCAGGTAATTGGAATTAGTATACCGGGTAATATTTTTTAACAAATCATTCTGATAAAGAAACAAGATTAATAATAGCATTATGGCAATATCATTTTACGCGGAAGACATCGAACTTCCGGCTATCAAAAAGAGGGCTGTCAGCAGCTGGATCAAAGCGGTGACAGAAACATACGGGAAAAAGACAGGGGATATCAGCTATATCTTTTGTTCCGACGAAAAGATCCTGGAGGTAAACCGCCAGTATCTGCAACACGATTATTACACCGATATCATCACATTCGATTACACCAGCGGCAACAAAATATCAGGTGACCTCTTCATCAGCCTGGATACAGTAAAAACAAATTCAGAAAAGTTCGAAACTCCTTACAACGAAGAACTGCACCGCACGATTATCCACGGAATTCTTCATCTATGCGGCATCAACGATAAAGGACCGGGGGAGAGGGAGATCATGGAAGAAAACGAAAATAAGGCTTTGGCTATTTTGCCGGAGGAATGCCGGGAGGAGTGATCCCGGCATTATTATTTATCTATTTATATCAAAAGTTCTTCATATTCTTTTCAATTTCCTCAATAGTAGGAAGACTGCTTCTAAATGTCTCTGGTAAAATATTATTCAGATCATAAGCAGATATACCTAAAGGTTTTTGTATATCTGCCAAAGTATATTCAGCAATTACATCTTCTTTGTCTTTACATATCAATAAACCAATAGTCGGATTATCATCCTTATCCCGCATCTGTCTATCAATAGCTGTTACATAAAAATTTAATTTACCTGCAAATTCAGGTTCAAACTTCACTGTTTTTAATTCGACTACAACAAAGCACTTCATCCTGAAATGATAAAATAACATATCAATATAATAAGATGATTCACCAACCTGAATAGGAACTTGACGTCCTACAAAAGCAAAACCGGTTCCAAGCTCCAATAAAAATCGAGTAAGATTGTCTGTTAAAGCCTTCTCCAATTCTTTTTCTTTATATCCTTCCGTTAATGTAAGAAAATCGAAATTGTAAGGATCTTTCAACATCTCTTGTGCAAGTTCACTTTGTAAAGAAGGTAAAGTTGAGGAGAAGTTTGAAATAGTTTTCCCTTGCGATCTATATAAATCAACTCCTATATAATGAATTAAGATAGCACGACTCCAACCCTCCTGTAAGGTCTTTTTTATATAAAACAATGCTTCTTCGATAGATTTGCATTTAGTTATTATTTCAGTATGATGTCTCCATGGAATTTCTGCTACAAGCTGTGGCATCTTTGATGAAGATTCTGCACCAACTTGGTGCAGTTTTATATTTTCACCAGAGTAAAACAAAAACCACTTCTTCATATACCACAAATTACGAGAAGAAAAACCTTTGATTTCCGGGAAGGCCAGCCGTAAATCAAGACTTAGTTGTTCAATAATTCCATCTCCCCAATCAGATTCGGTCTGTTTCTTTACAATATCAGAACCTATACTCCAATATAGTTCTAATAATTCAGTGTTTACCTTTACAGCAGCCTTTATCTGACTTTGTTTGATACGTTTTTTGAGATTAGCCAACCATTGCTGATACTCATTGTCCGCTTTAATTAAATTGTTCATAGTCTCGGATTTGTTATTAATAATTATGTATGCAAACATAGTATTTTTTTATTCTTTATCATCCTATTCAGTTCATTATTTATATTTATGTTCAAATGTTACATTATTACTCACTCGCAACTACCATTTACTCATTTTCCGGCCACGCAAGAGTCTTTCTTTCTACATTTGGTCTGTAATCTAATTTTTCATCTTAAATTTACAGATATGAAAGTAAGGCTCTTATTTTTATTCGTATGTCTGGCATGGAACGGATGGGCGGAATCATTCACTCCTTACAGTCGCGATTCTCTTAAAAAAGGGGATTGGTTCACTTTTGAGTGTGTTCATTATTATCCTTATGTGGCACCGGGAATCCAGGAAGAGATTCCCTGGAGAGCAGAGAATATCCGGAGGGTCATTGTCCGGGCAACAGTGACAGATAGATCAGATAAATCCATTTCTATCGATTATACGCTGGATAACCTGTATGATTGTCACAATGATAAAGAGAAACAGGGATTTTATTATTTCGACAATCGTTACCAGCAGGATTTCGGTTTTAAAGACAGTACCTCTGACAAACAGATTCTACATGCCACATACGATCGGAAGAGTGGAAAAGCACTCACTTTCGACAGAACGAACTCACTCTACTCCTATTCGAAAACGTATATTCCTTTCGGAGTAAGACAAGAGGGATTATCAGCCAATACGGATGTATCTGTTCAGGATTCTTTAAATCTGGACAAGCTTGTCACCTCGACAGCCAACGATCTTCTGACCGGATGGAGTGAGGGCCTACCTAACTTTCCGACACCGAATACACGAATTATCGAAGCCTCCTTCCCTCTTCCTCCAAATACGGAATTTACCTGCTGCAATTTAGATCTCGACACATCCGGAGATTCAACCGTTCATAAAAAAATATTTATCCCCTACCCGACAGAATACAAAGTCGGAGCACAAAAAACGCTACTACTAACTCCCGGAGATTCCATTGTTCAGGACAAAAAACTATATATAGATACACATCGCATCCGTTACGAAGGACGAGGAAACGAGCAAAACAACTTCCAATATGGCTATCGACGGTTCGCCAATCTCTATGAGTCTGACATATATGCTTTTAACCTCAGCCAACCCGACCAGCTGGAAAAAGCCTTCCAGTCCCGTAATGCTCTTTTTCAAACTGTCTTAGAGAAAGATTTTGGAAAGATGGATCCCTATTGGCGAAAGGTATTCGAACGCTCGGAACAGTATCTCAAAGGAGCTATTATCCTACAACGCTATATGTATTACACCGACAAAGAGGCCTGGCATAAAAGCGGTTTGCTCAGCTGGCAAGCCCCCCACTTTGCATCGGTCAATCCACTTATCGATTATGCATACAACCTAAAAAAACCGGATGCTGCAAATTATGACTATTTTCTGTATGAGTATACTATCTATAAAAAACAGGAACTCAAGTCGGATAATCTACGTCTGAACAAGCAAAAAGAATTAACCCCACAGGAAGACTATCTATTAACGAAACAAATCCTTTCAGGTTATCCTAAATATCAAGTAAACAAAATTAATCTAAAGGCTTTAATGGGTGAAAAAATGCTATCCGAATTAGATGCGGATTATAAGGATTTTATCAGCTCCTGCCCGGATACCAGTCTGACAAACGATCTAAAAAATACATACAACAAGCTGTTACCTTTCGAAGCCGGAAAGAATATTAAAGAAACCGGTCTGATTATAGCTGACAGCCTGCACCTGGCGAAAGGAAACGACCGGAAATACATCCTGTTACAACTATTGCCATGGGATGGTCTTCCCGCCAATAATCTCCAAAACGCACTCGACTTGAAACAGCGTATTGAAGCGGAAGGACTAACTTCGACCATACAACTCGAACTATACTCAAATTTCTCCTCTCATAATGCTGAGAAGGTAAAGCCATACAAAGCTATACCCAGCCAGCAAGCACAAGATTTAAAGTCTAAGGGTATCTACCCACTCACCATTCTGATGCGCGAAGACGGAACTATTCTCTATCGGAGACTCTGGGATTTTGACATAGACACAATCATCGATTTAGTAAAAAAAGACCTGAGCAGAGAAGATAAATCCTTCAACGATTTCATAAAAGGATTCAAAGAAGGCGTTATAGGTGCGCTTTTACTCGCTGCGATCATCGGTCTTATTTACTATTTCCGGACCAAAAGCAAACAGAAGCAGGAGCTTAACCGCCGTCGTATCCGTGAACTCGAACTCCGTGCGATCCGTTCGCAGATGAACCCGCATTTCATCTTTAATGCACTCAGCTCGATCCAGAATCTGATCAACCGCTCCGCCAATCAGGAGGCGAATAAATATCTGATCGACTTCTCCCGTTTACTGCGGAAGGTATTGGCTACGTCCGAAAAGAAGCTTGTTCCCCTCTCCGACGAGATCGAACAGCTACAGTTATATTTGAAACTCGAACAACTACGTTTCCCCTTCTCCTACTCCCTGACAGTAGACGAAAACATCCAGCCGGATACGATCGAGATACCGGGAATGCTGATACAACCTTTCGTTGAAAATGCAGTTAAACACGGAATCGCCCCGCGAGGTACCGGAGAGATCACAATTCGATTATCTTTGCAAAACCAGTTGTTGATAATCGACATTACCGACGATGGTCCCGGACTGAAAACAGAAGAGAACGGAGGTTTCGGTATCCGTGCCGTCACCAACGAGTTCGAAATATTAAAGACTTTGTACAACACGGAAATCGGTGTTACAATCGAAAATAGGCAGGAAAAAGAAGCTGTCTCCGGTTGCCATGTCCGGTTATCCATTCCTTTATAACGCAAAATATGAACACAAAAATAACCGCAACAATTGTAGATGACGAGCAGGGTAACCGGGAGAACCTGCTCCGTATGATCGGGACCTATTGCCCGCAGATCAGTATATCGGCCATCTGCAGTTCCGTTACGGAAGCTCTTACCGTCCTGCCCGAAGCAAAACCGGATATCCTCTTTTTGGATATCCGGCTGGGTGACGATACCGGTTTTTCCCTTCTGGAAAGTCTTCCTGATATTCCCTTTGAGGTGATCTTTGTAACCGCCTACGACAGCTATGCGATCCAGGCAATCCGTTTCAGTGCACTCGACTATCTATTGAAACCGATCGACCCGGAGGAGCTGACACATGCCGTAGATAAAGCCGTCCAGGTAGTATTGCGGAAACAGGAAAACAAACGGATGCAAAACCTCCTCCAGAACACACGGGCGATAGACAAACAAAAGAAAATAGCACTGTCTGTCGCCGATAAAATAGAGTTTGTAGAGATCGGCTCCATCATCCGTTGCGAATCGGAGAGCAACTATACGACTTTCTATCTAAAGACAGGTGAGAAGCTGGTTGTCTCCAAAACATTAAAAGAATTCGACGAGCTATTAACTCCCTATCATTTCCTGCGCGTACACCAATCGCACTTGATCAACCTGGATGAGATCAAAAGCTTCATCAAAAGCGACGGAGGATATATCCGCATGAAAGACAGATCGTCCATCCCTATCTCCCGGCAACGGCGGAACTATGTGATGGAGGTTTTAAAGGAATTATGACCGAAACCTTTAACGAAACAAAGCATAAGCAAAATATCCTTTGGGATGATGACTAAAAGGCGGAGTATGACTATCTTTGCAGAAGAAACAAAGATAATTACGACAATGACTTTCAATTACGATGTGATCGTGGTAGGTGCCGGTCATGCAGGCTGTGAAGCCGCAGCAGCTGCCGCCAACCTGGGTTCAAAAACGCTTCTTATCACAATGGACATGAACAAGATTGCACAGATGAGTTGCAATCCGGCCGTAGGCGGTATCGCCAAAGGACAGATCGTTCGTGAGATTGACGCATTGGGAGGGTATATGGGTATTGTTACAGATCGTACCGCTATTCAGTTCCGTATGTTGAACCGAAGCAAAGGACCAGCCATGTGGAGCCCGCGTGCCCAAAGCGACCGTGCCCGCTTCATCGACTGCTGGCGGGGGATCGTGGAAAACCTTCCGAATCTATATATCTGGCAGGATACCGTTCAGGAGCTATTACTTGACGGGAATACCGTTTGTGGCGTTAAGACCAATATGAACGTTGAGTTTCGAGCCAAAAGCGTGGTTCTAACCAACGGTACATTTCTAAACGGATTGATGCATATAGGACGCACGCAATTACGCGGCGGACGCATCTCCGAACCGGCAGCCACAGGACTCACAGAACAGTTGGTTTCCGTAGGCATTAGATCCGAACGGATGAAGACAGGAACACCCGTCCGCATCGACGGCCGCAGCATACATTTCGATGAAATGGGGGAACAACCGGGAGAGAATGACTTCCACAAATTCTCATACCTCGATTTCCAGCCACGCCCGTTAAAGCAACTTAGCTGCTGGACAACATTCACCAATGAAGCTTGTCATGAAATCCTTCGCGAAGGCCTCCCCGACTCTCCTCTGTACAATGGACAGATCCAGAGCATCGGCCCGCGCTACTGTCCGAGTATCGAAACAAAGATCGTCACCTTCGCAGATAAAACACAACACCAGCTGTTTCTGGAACCGGAAGGAGAAACGACACAGGAATATTACCTGAACGGTTTCTCCTCCTCTCTCCCATTAGACATTCAGCTGCGTGCATTACAAGCCATCCCTGCATTCAGGGATATTCAAATTTACCGCCCGGGATATGCGATCGAATACGATTTCTTCGATCCGACACAGCTACATCATAACTTGGAAACAAAACAGATCAGAAACCTGTTCTTTGCAGGACAGATCAACGGTACTACCGGCTATGAAGAAGCAGGCGGCCAGGGACTGATTGCAGGTATCAATGCACATATAAACTGCCACGGTGGCAAACCATTCGTATTAGGCCGCGATGAAGCCTATATAGGAGTACTTATCGACGACCTGGTAACAAAAGGTGTAGACGAGCCTTACCGGATGTTTACCTCCCGTGCCGAATACCGCATCCTGCTCCGACAAGACGATGCAGATATGCGTCTGACAGAAAAAGCATACAAAATAGGTTTAGCGAAACAAGACCGTTACGACCTGCTCAAAGAGAAAAAGGGACACAGGGATGCTATTATCTCCTTTGCAGAAAACTATTCTGTGAAGCCGCAATATATAAACGACGGATTAGAGAAACTAGGTACTACCCCACTCGCTCACGGCTGCAAGCTAATCGACTTGATCCTTCGCCCGCAGCTCACGATGGAAAGTATTGCCACCCTCGTTCCGGCACTCCGCACAGAACTGGACAAGGTTCCCGTTTCACGTAAAGAAGAGATTATCGAAGCGGCAGAAATCCTGATCAAGTACAGCGGGTACATCCGGCGCGAGCAGATCATAGCAGATAAGATAAATCGTTTGGAGAATATCCACATCAAAGGCAAATTCGATTACAATTCGATCCAGTCTTTATCGACCGAAGCACGGCAAAAGCTAACCAAGATAGATCCGGATACAATTGCCCAGGCAAGTCGTATCCCTGGTATCTCTCCAAGCGATATAAACATCCTGTTGGTGCTACTCGGAAGATAAAACGCGAATTGTTCCACGTGAAACATTTGCTTTAGGTAAAAGGAGGTAAAACACTGGGAATAGGCCAGAAACAATTAAACAAGATGAGTTCAGAAACCGACAAACATATAAAAATGATCCTTTCTATCCTGCCGGACAAACCTGGATGCTACCAGTACTTTGACGACAAGGGTACGATCATTTATGTAGGCAAGGCTAAGAACCTGAAGCGCCGCGTATCCTCCTATTTCAACAAGGAACACGACAGCAATAAGACACGGGTATTGGTAAAGCAAATCCGCGACATCAAATATATCGTAGTAGATACGGAAGAGGATGCTTTATTACTCGAAAATAATCTGATCAAGCAATACCGTCCGCGGTATAACGTAATGCTGAAAGACGACAAAACGTATCCGTCTATCGTGGTAAAAAACGAATACTTTCCGCGTATATTTCAAACCCGAAATATAGTGCGCGACGGTTCGCAGTATTACGGTCCCTATCCTTCCGTATATACGGCAAAAGTCATGCTTCAAATGTTGAAAGAACTTTATCCGTTACGCACCTGCAAATATCCGCTTACACCGGAATCGATTGCCGAAGGGAAATACAGCGTTTGCCTGGAGTATCATATAAAGCGCTGCAAAGGCCCCTGCGTAGGATTGCAGACACTGGAAGAATATCGTCAGAATATATCCGAAATAAAAGAGATCCTGCGCGGGAATATCTCCCAGATAAGCAAACATCTTTATGAGGAAATGCAAACGCTTGCCGGAGAATTGAAGTTCGAAGAAGCTCAAAAGATTAAAGAGAAATACGACGTAATAGAGAACTACCGGGCAAAATCGACCGTGGTAACTCCCATGTTACACAATATAGATGTTTTCTCTATCGCCGAAAACGAACGTTCAGCTTATATCAACTTCATGCATATAGGAAACGGAGCAATCGTGCAGGCTTACACGTTCGAGTATAAAAAACGGCTGGATGAAACAAAAGAAGAACTGCTCAGCCTGGGTATTATTGAAATGCGCGAACGTTTTAAAAGTACAGCCCGGGAGATCATCGTTCCTTTCGATCCGGATATGGAACTGGGCAATGTCAGCTTTACTGTTCCACAGCGTGGCGATAAAAAGAAGCTACTGGAACTTTCAGAAATGAATGTAAAACAATTCAAAGTAGACCGCCTGAAACAAGCGGAAAAACTGAATCCGGAACAACGCAGCACACGCATATTGAAAGAGGTACAGGACGCTTTACATTTACCCAAGCTGCCAATACATATCGAATGTTTCGACAACTCGAATATACAGGGTAGCGATGCCGTTGCAGCCTGTGTTGTCTTTAAAATGGCGAAACCATCGAAGAAAGACTACCGCAAATACATTATTAAAACCGTAGTAGGCCCCGATGATTACGCCTCCATGAAAGAAGTAGTCCGTCGCCGTTATCAGCGGGCTATCAACGAAGGATCTCCCCTGCCCGACCTGATCCTTACCGACGGGGGAAAAGGGCAAATGGAGGTGGTTCGTGAAGTCATACAGGACGAGCTTCATCTGGATATTCCCATAGCCGGATTAGCGAAAGACGGCAAGCACCGTACATCGGAACTGCTCTTCGGCTTTCCACCGGTCACAGTCGGCATGCAGATACAAAGCCAGATGTTCCGGTTCTTCACACAGATACAGGACGAGGTACACCGCTTCGCCATCACCTTCCACAAGGATAAGCGCAGTAAAAGCCAGACTCGCTCGGAACTGGACAGCATCAAAGGAATCGGTGAAAAGACGAAAGTATTGCTTTTACGCCATTATAAAAGCGTAAAAAGAATACGTGAAGCAAGCTTTGAAGATTTAAAAGAATTAATCGGAGAAGCCAAAACAAAAGCATTAATAAATGGTTTAAAGTAAACATATAAATGAGAACAGTTATACAACGTGTACGACATTGCTCCGTCACGATTGACGGACTGGTAAAGTCTAAAATAGGAAACGGATTGCTCGTGCTGGTAGGTATCGAAGATCGCGACACACAGGAGGACATCGAATGGTTATGCAAGAAAATAGCGAACCTACGCATTTTCGACGATGAAAACGGGGTTATGAATCGCTCTGTGATCGAATCAAAGGGCGAGGTTATGGTCGTTAGCCAGTTCACTCTTCACGCGTCTACAAAGAAAGGAAACCGCCCCTCCTACATCCATGCGTCTAAACCGGATATCGCCATACCGATGTACGAAGCTTTCTGTGCGGAGATGGGACTTCAACTAGGCAAGGATGTTGCCACAGGAACATTCGGTGCAGATATGAAAATAGAATTGTTAAACGATGGGCCGGTCACAATCCTGATCGACTCGCAAAACAAAGAATAAGATGGCAGATATTACCCTGCAGGAAGCCCAGGAAAAGGTAGACCACTGGATCAAAACATACGGTGTACGCTACTTCAACGAGCTTACGAATATGACGATCCTGACCGAAGAAGTAGGCGAACTGGCCCGTATCATGGCTCGTACCTACGGTGAACAATCCTTTAAGGAAAGTGATAAACATCGCGATTTGGGCGATGAAATGGCGGATGTATTATGGGTACTACTCTGCCTTGCCAACCAAACCGGCGTAGACCTGACAGCAGCGTTCGAAAAGAATCTGCTGAAGAAAACCGACCGGGATAAAGAACGACATATAAACAATAAAAAATTATAACGATGGCACACGAACACAATTGCAGTTGCGGACATGACCATGATCATGACCACGACGACCAGATGGATAAATACCATGAAGCATTCACCAAATTTGAACCGGTAGCAACAGATAGCAAAATAACGGAAACGGTTAATGCACTCGTTGAAAAGCACTACAAGGAGAACTTCACACCCGAGGTATTAAAACAGATCCACGGATGTATCGACCTGACTTCCCTGACCAGTATAGATACAAAAGAAAGCATCTGGAAACTGGTAGATAAGGTCAATGATTTCGAAGGTACCCGTCCTGATGTTCCCAACGTGGCAGCGATATGCACCTATCCCCTCTTCGTTGAAACGGTAAAGCAGGCATTAGCCGCACAGAATGTGAAGATCGCTTCCGTTGCTGCAGGATTCCCTTCCTCACAAACATTTATAGAAGTAAAAATCGCAGAAACAGCTATGGCTGTTATGTCGGGAGCCGATGAAATAGATGTTGTGATGAATCTGGGTTACTTCATGGAAGAAAATTATGAAGAGATCGCCGAGGAATTGCAGGAGATTAAAGAAAGTTGCCGCGAAGCCAAACTGAAAGTGATACTGGAAACAGGCGCATTGGCTACTGCTGCCAATATCCGGAAAGCCTCCATCCTGGCTATCTATTCCGGCGCAGATTTCATCAAAACATCCACAGGCAAGGGTTATCCCGGAGCAACACCGGAAGCCGTTTATACGATGTGCAAAGTACTAAAAACGTACCATTCCATCGCAGGGAGACGAGTTGGGATAAAAATATCCGGAGGAGTACGCACAGCGGAGGATGCAGTTAAGTACTATACAATCGTAAAAGAGGTATTAGGCAATGAATGGCTGAACAACGAATTATTCCGTATCGGAGCAAGCAGCCTGGTGGAAGATATCGAGCACAGACTAGGGAAATAAAGTAGACAGTCGACATAAAAAAAGGTTCAATCCGTAGATGGATTGAACCTTTTTTTATATCTGAACATTTACTTATTTCTGTCTTTCCATGATATAATCGGCCAGTAAAAGAAGACCGTTCCGGGCATCCGATTCCGGAAGTTGCATAAGAACCTCCACTGCCTTATCACGATACTCCTTCATCCGCAATTCTGCATATTCGATACCACCGTTGGCTTTGGCAAACTCAATCAAAGCATCGATATTCTCAGCAGAAAAATCCTTATCGTGGATCACTTTCAGAAGAGATTCCACATCTTCTCTCCTACCCTGTTCCAAGGCGTGCAACAAAGGCAAAGTAACCTTTCCTTCGCGAATATCATTACCGGTAGGCTTTCCGATATTCATTTCTTTATAATAGTCGAAAATATCGTCCTTGATCTGGAAACAATACCCCAGATACTCCCCGAACTTACGACATATCTTTACCATTTCAGGAGAAGCATCTGCCGAAATAGCACCGATCTCCGTACAGGAAGAAAGCAGCGTCGCCGTCTTTTTCTTTATAACCTGCATATAACATGCTTCATCCAGGATAGTTTCTTCGGCTGTTTCGAGCTGTTTGATCTCACCCTCCGACAAGTCGCGCCCAAGATTCGATACGATATTTATGATCTGCAGATTGCCTGTCTGAATAGAACGGATCAAAGCCGTGGAAAGGACATAATCCCCAACCAATACAGAGATGCGGTTATCGAAAATGGCATTCAGGGAAGGCACTCCCCGACGCTGCTTCGTTTCGTCGATCACATCATCGTGTATCAGTGTAGCCGTATGCAGCAATTCCAGGAAAACAGCCGAATTGATCGTATGATCGGTCACTTTTCCACAAGCTTTTGCCGTAAGCAATACCAATAACGGACGAACATGTTTACCGCTGGCATGCAATATCTGGTCGATAGCCGCTTGCAATCTACGCGTCTCACTACGAAGTGAATCCGCAAATTCATCGTTAAAGCGCTTAAACTCTTCCGCAACCGGTTCTTCTATTTTCTTTCTATCATTCATATTCTATCCAAAGATTCGCAAAATTAACAAAAAGTATTGAGTAAGCGAGTTTTTTCGTACATTTACCGTCTATTGTCACCCTAAAACGTGTTAAAAGAGATGAAGTTATTCCTCATAGATGCGTACGCACTGATCTATCGATCATACTACGCTTTTCTTAAAAATCCGCGTATTAACTCAAAAGGCATGAATACATCGGCCATTTTCGGGTTTATAAACAGTCTGGAAGACGTTTTAAAACGTGAGAATCCGACACATATCGCCGTAGCTTTCGACCCCAAAGGGCCTACCTTCCGTCATGAAGCATACGAACTGTACAAGGCACAGCGGGAAGAAACCCCCGAAGTGATCCGGCAATCCGTACCTATTATTAAAGATATTATTGAAGGATACAATATCCCGATACTGGAAGTCCCCCGTTTCGAAGCAGACGATGTGATAGGTACGATCTCGAAGCAGGCAGAAAAAGAGGGATTCGAAGTCTTTATGATGACACCCGACAAAGACTACGGACAGCTGGTGTCCGACCATATATTTATGTACCGTCCCAAATTTGGAGGCGACTACGAAGTGATGGGCGTAAAAGAAGTACTCGACAAATACTCGCTGACCTCGGTCGACCAGGTAATCGACCTGCTGGGTTTGATGGGTGACAGTTCCGATAACATTCCGGGTTGTCCGGGTGTGGGAGAAAAGACAGCCCAAAAATTACTCGAAGAATATGGCTCGATCGAAAACCTGCTGGAGAATACCGATAAACTGAAAGGGGCACTTCATAAAAGGGTAACAGAAAATGTAGAGCAAATTCGTTTCTCCAAATTCCTGGCAACGATTAAGACGGATGTGCCCATCCAGTTCGATGCGGCGAAATGCATCCGCGAAAAACCGAACGAAGCCCGGTTGACTGAGATTTACACAGAATTAGAATTCAGAACATTTATTAACAAACTAACCTCGGAGGAGAAAAAGCCTGCCGCAACGAAAGTTGCAAAGGGCCCTGTTCAAGGCTCTCTGTTTGACATATTTGCACCCGAGGAGCCGAGTGTTCCAAAATATTCGACTCTCGCGAACTTAAAATCGACACCTCATAACTACAAAGTCGTTGATTCTGAAGAAGAAAGAGCTAAATTAGGTCAATTTTTAATGGATCAGGATTTTTTTGCTTTTGACACGGAAACTGACGGTATCGATCCACTGACAGCCGGACTGGTCGGAATGTCGTTCGCTGTAAAGGAAAATGAAGCCTGGTACGTTCCGGTTCCGGCCGACAAGGAAGAGGCGGCCAAAGTAATAGCCCACTTCTCCCCTGCCCTGCAAAATCGCAAATCGCAAAAGATAGGTCAGAATATTAAATTCGATATCATGGTCCTCCGCAAGTATGGAGTGCGGGTAGCCGGTCCGTTGTTCGACACCATGATCGCCCATTACCTTCTCAACCCGGAGTTGCGACACGGAATGGACTATCTGGCGGAAACCTATCTCAAATATAAACCGATCCCCATCACGGAGCTTATCGGTTCAAAAGGAAAAAATCAGTTATGCATGCGCGACGTACCTTTGGCACAAATTGCCGAGTATGCCGCCGAAGACGCCGACGTTACCCTGAAGCTAAAAAACTTCTTCGCTCCCGAGCTCGAGAAAACCGGAATCGAATCGCTCTTCTTCGATATTGAAATGCCATTAATATATGTACTGGCAGAAATGGAGCAGACTGGCGTTAAGCTCGACACAGTCGCCTTGAAGCAGTCGTCGGATGAACTGACCGATGCCCTGAAAAAATTGGAAAAAGAAATCTATGAGCTGGCCGGTGTGAAGTTCAACATCAATTCCAGTAAGCAGGTCGGTGAAATCCTTTTCGAACGTCTGAAGATCGAAGAGAAAGCCAAAAAGACAAAAACAGGTAGTTACAGTACCAGCGAAGACATACTGGAAAAACTCCGCGGGAAACATCCGGTCGTAAGTAAGCTATTGGAATATCGCGGGCTGAAAAAATTACTGAGTACTTATATCGATGCCTTGCCGGAACTAATCAGTCCGGTAACAGGGAAAGTCCATACCTCATACAACCAGACAGTCACTGCCACCGGTCGCCTGAGTTCGACCAATCCGAACCTGCAAAACATCCCTATCCGGGACGAGCTGGGACGCGAAATCCGCAAAGCATTCATTCCGGATAGTAAAGATTGTACCTTCTTCTCGGCCGACTATTCGCAGATCGAACTGCGCATCATGGCCCATCTGAGTAATGACGAGCACATGATCGAAGCCTTCCGTAGCGGAGCAGACATTCACGCTGCCACTGCTGCTAAAATATACGGCATTCCGGTAGAGGAAGTGACCAGCGATATGCGTCGTAAGGCCAAAACAGCCAATTTCGGGATTATCTACGGCATCTCGATATTCGGCCTTGCCGAACGGCTGAACATCCCCAGGGGAGAATCGAAAGAGCTTATCGAAGGCTATTTCAAGACCTATCCCGGCGTACGCGATTATATGGATGAAAGTATCCGCATTGCCAAGGAAAAAGGGTATGTGGAAACGATCTTCAAACGCAAACGCTATCTGCCGGATATCAATTCGCACAACGCCATCGTCCGTGGCTATGCCGAACGAAATGCGATCAATGCCCCCATCCAGGGCAGTGCCGCCGACATCATCAAGGTAGCCATGGTACGTATCTTCAAGCGTTTCGAAGCAGAAGGATTAAAAAGCAAAATGATCCTTCAGGTACACGACGAATTAAACTTCAATGTCTGCAATGATGAATTGGAGAAAGTAAAACAGATCGTCCTGGAAGAAATGGAAGGTGCGATCAAGTTACAGGTTCCTCTGATTGCCGATTGCGGCGAAGGGAACAACTGGCTGGAGGCACATTAAATATATCGTTTTAGATCCCGCCTCATCCTAGATATTTATCTGAAACAGGTGACTTAATTTGAGCGATATAGCTACAAATAGTAGACAACACCCCTATTTCGCCCCTTTTTACACCCCCATCTCAACGATGCTCACACCCGGGTGCAAAAGGGGGCGAGACCCGGATCTCAGTGAACTTATATCATTATCTTACTGGTTTTAAGTCATATACTTAGTCAAAAAAAGTCATAAGTCTACACACTATGAATGATAGTTATGATAGATGGAATGATAGTTATTTCTGGCAACTATCATAAGATAAACATCTATTATACAAACTATTAATTAAAAAATGATAGTATGATAGTTACTTTTCAAAATATCTTTGGTAAAGAATGCAATATGAGAAAAGACAGTATATTACTTGTTCTTGAATAATATACAAGAAAGATTGGTTATCTTTGCAAACTGAAAAAGCTGTCGGATGGCAGCTCCTACAAAGAAATATTGCAAATAGATAATAAAACAATATATATTTTATGGCATTACAATGTGGCATCGTAGGTCTTCCGAACGTAGGAAAATCTACTCTTTTCAACTGCTTATCAAATGCAAAGGCACAGTCTGCAAACTTCCCGTTCTGTACGATCGAACCGAACGTAGGTGTAATTACCGTTCCCGACGAACGTCTGAACAAACTGGCAGAGCTGATCAACCCGAAACAAATCGTTCCTACTACGGTAGAAATCGTTGATATCGCCGGCTTGGTAAAAGGTGCCAGTAAAGGAGAAGGATTAGGTAATAAGTTCCTTGCAAATATCCGTGAAACAGATGCTATCCTGCATGTATTACGTTGTTTCGACGATGAAAATATCGTACACGTAGACGGTAAGGTAGACCCTGTACGCGATAAGGAGATCATCGATGCTGAACTTCAGATCAAAGACCTGGAAACAATCGATAGCCGTATTGCCAAAGTACAGAAACAAGCCCAGACAGGCGGTGACAAGCAGGCAAAACTGGCTTATGAAGTATTAGTAAAATACAAAGAAGCCCTGGAACAAGGAAAGAGTGCCCGTACAGTTACGTTCGAAACAAAAGACGAACAAAAGATTGCTCACGAACTCTTTCTGCTGACGAGTAAACCGGTGATGTATGTCTGCAACGTAGACGAAGCCAGCGCCGTAAACGGTAACAAATACGTAGAAGCAGTACGCGAAGCAGTAAAAGAAGAAAACGCAGAAATCCTGGTAGTAGCTGCCAAGATTGAAAGTGAAATAGCCGAGTTCGAGACTTACGAAGAACGCCAGATGTTCCTACAGGAAATCGGGCTGGAAGAGTCAGGTGTAGCGCGTTTGATCAAATCGGCTTACAGCTTATTGAACCTGCAAACTTACCTCACTGCCGGCGTACAGGAAGTACGTGCCTGGACATTCGAAAAAGGTTGGAAGGCTCCTCAATGTGCCGGTGTGATCCATACGGATTTTGAAAAAGGTTTCATTCGTGCAGAAGTGATCAAATATGATGATTTCATTCATTATGGTTCCGAGGCTGCCGTTAAAGAGGCCGGCAAGATGAGCGTAGAAGGAAAAGAATATATCGTACAGGATGGCGATATCATGCATTTCCGTTTCAATGTATAATCACAAAAAATAAGGTATAATAAGATACTAAAAGCCGTTCCGTTTTATTCGGAGCGGCTTTTCTTTTTACCATTACGGTATTGCATCGGAGTAACTCCGAAATATTCCTTAAAGCATTTACCCATATAACCGGGGCTCGAGAAGCCGGCTTTCCATGTAATTTCCGAGATAGTCAGCTCGCTGTTTTCTAGCAGGGAAGCACATTTACGAAGTTTTATCTGAAGAATAAAATCATTCAGGGTAAGCCCTGTAATCGCCTTTATCTTTCCACCAAGACGGGTACGTCCGATAGCAATCTGACGACACCACATGTCGATATTGAAATCTTTATTCTCCATATTATCTTCGATGATCCGGACAGAGTCTTCAAGTAATTGCTGATCGAGGCGGTTGGTAGCCAGATCGGTTGGTGCCGATTCCGCTTCGGTACAGAAACGAGCCTGTTGCCGTCTCAAAGTAGCGATCACATTATTACATTTTAAAAGAAGAAGTTCCAGATTAAAAGGCTTCATTATATAATCGCTCGCTCCGCACTTCATACCCTCGAGGGCACTTTCCAGATCCGTACGGGCCGTTAGTAAAAGGATCGGGATATGTGACGTTTCAAATTTCTTCTTCAACCGCTGGCACATAGCCGTACCCGACATGCCGGGCATCATCACATCACTGATGATCAGATCGGGCTGCATTTCTCCGGCAATACGGATACCTTCCTCTCCTTCACTAGCCTTATAAACCTTATATTTGATAGAGAAAGCTTCCTCCAGAACTTGCAGTAAATCTTCATTATCCTCTACAATCAGAACAGAAAGTGCATTCTCTTTTATCTCCGGAGAAGAATTATCCAGAGAATCGGAGAAAACGATCTCTTCCTCCGGCCACAATGTTTCTACAGGTAAAATATCAACCGCTGCGGCTTCTGTTGTTTTTTGTTCTTCGGTCAAATGTTGTTCTCCCAGTTTGAGAGTCACTATGAATGTAGTCCCCTTACCTAATGCACTCCGCACTTCGATCGTTCCTTTGTGTTGCAATATAATTTCTCTAGTAAGTGCCAGACCTATTCCACTACCGGAAAGGGATACACCGGAAGCATTATCTGCCTGGTAAAAACGATCGAATATATGATCTTGTTGGCTCTGGGGAATACCAGAGCCAGTGTCGGAGACACGTATCTCCGCAATATCCTTTTTCTGTAGAATGGTGATCGTTATGTTTCCCTCTTTCGGAGTAAACTTAAAGGCATTTGAAAGTAAATTATTAAATACTTTCCGGATCTGAGCCGGGTCGAACCAGACTGGGATATTCTCATCTGCCGTATCCAATTTGTACTGGATATGGTTCACTGCGGCATAATCCCGGAATGAATCGAATATCTGTTGTATGAAGGCAACCAGGTTTTGTTTGCTTGCATGGAAAGGCATCTTACCCTGTTCCAGACGACGGAAATCCAGTACTTCGGTTATCAGCTGCTGCATCTGTCCGGTATACTGGCGGACCTTCAATAGTTTGTTGCGAAACGTTCCCCCTAAATCGTAATTCTGCAGGATCAAATCGATCTGGCTGACCATCAAGGTCAACGGAGTACGAAGCTCGTGCGATATATTGACATAGAACTTTAACTTCATCTGGTTCAGTTTCTCGATACGTAGCTTCTCCCTATGTTCCATTTCCAACGAAGCTTTCAATACGGCACGACTCCGGTTAAAGCGGATAAGCCAGACCAGAAACAGGACAGCCAGCAAAATATAGATACCGAAAGCATAGACTGAGGCATAAAAAGGAGGACGTATCCGGATATCCATAGCGATCTGCTTGCCCTCTCCCACTTCACGTACCAATAAACGATATTTTCCGGGGGATAAAGAAGTATAAATTATCAATGGATGCCGGGTTCGCGTCCATTGTTTATCCAATCCTTCCAGTTTATACTCAAACAGGTTCTTGTCGGCATACCGGTAATTGGTGGAAGTAAAGCCGATTGTCAGATTGTTGCGGTCATAGGGTAAAGTCAGTTCGGATGTATATGCTATTCCTTCCTTTAGAGGAGTGGAAGCAGAAGAAGGGGTCATAAGCGTATTATCCAGATATAAGCTATTGAAAGAAATCGTATAAGGCACAGTTGTAGCAGCCAGACCTGATTCTTTTGTAGCTATAACACCTTCTACTCCCCCGATAAAGATCGTACTGTCTTTCGGTGATATATATACGCCGCAATTAGAATTCAGCCTGTGAAGCGGTGAAGATATTCCCAGCAACGTATGTGTACTTTTTCCTTTCTTCATATCCAGCAAGGTGATTCCACGTATCGATGTAATCAATAGCCGTCCCATCGGTGTAACACACACTTTGAAAGGTTCGTTAGTCAGTAGCTGTCCCTGCTCCTGGTTATAGCAAGCCCAGAAATCATTCAACGGCTCATATCGCAATACTCCCATACCGACAACAACAAAATAAAGGTTTCCTCTATTGTCACCGGTAATACTTTGTACCGGCTTTTTCCCTATCATCCCTTTTACAGAAAGTATATCTTCTACTTTTCGGGTATCCATACTGACACAGAGTATTTCCCTGTTGGCCGGAGCAAGCCAAAGCCTGTCCTCCATATCCAGATAAGCAGCACGGATAATAACTCCCGTCTGGCTCAACAGGTCGGGATCGGTAAACAACCATGAAAGCTTTTGCGTTTCAAGATCCAATAAATATATCCCCCCCTGGGAAACAACGATCAGATTCCCTTTCCAGGGTATGAGATCTGTAATTATCTGTTGATGATCTTCAACTAATACATCCGCCCCTATCTGTTCAAAAGGTCCGGAAGAAGTGGAGCAAAGCAATCCACGCAGAAAAGTACCGACATATAATCTGTCCCGGTCTGCATCATACCAGACCGACTTGGTTGTACGGCACGGGATACGCGAAGGACCGGAATCAAAACGTTTTATCTTTTGAGTCTTAAGATCCATCGAGTTTAGTCCTCCATGCTCGGTTGCTATATATAAATTCCCTTTGGTATCCTCCGCCATTTTACCAAACAGGAAACCGTTCAGACTATTGGGGTCACTCGGTGAAATACCGTAAAATGTATAATTTTCCGTGTCCGGATTGAAATAACTGAGTCCTCCGTAATAAGTTCCGACCCACATCCCACCCTGGCTATCCCGGTGGATAGCATAAACGGATGAATGCTGTAAAGACCAGGAGACTTGTTCTTTATGAGATAAATGGTAACAGTCCTGCAGAGAAGGCTTCACTACCGTTATTCCACCAAAGCTTCCGATCCATATATTCCCTTTAATATCCTGGTTAATACAACGAACCTGGTTATTGACAAGCGGACAAACCGGACTATTCTCCTGCAGAGCAATCCATGTACCGTCATTATATACTCTCACTCCATTCGATCCCGTACCTACCCATAACCGGTTCTGTGCATCCTTAAACAAGGAAGAAATGGATTCGTTTTCCAACAAGGAACGAACGGTTCCTCCAGTATATTCATACACCCCCTTGTTAGTTCCCAACAACCAACCGGCATCAGATAAAAGCAGAGATCTTATAGTGATAGTCGAGTCCTGAAAAGCATACAGTTTTTCAGGTTCCCCATCGAGCCGGTAACGATAGAGTGTATTTTTAGACGAATAATACAAATACCGGTTCTCATAAGTCAACGTATTCGCCGAAATATCCGTCCGTCGGAACTCTTCCGTCCTCATATTATAAGCAATCAACCGGTTATTGGCCAACATATAGACAAACGCCTCCCCATCCCCACAAATAGCATGGATATTATTATCCTCCACACCATCCATATAGGTAGAAAGACGGAAAGAACGGACAATTCTTCCATCATACACATTGAAGTTATCATTACCAAACCAGATATATCCTCTTGCGTCTTCATAAATAGAGATCGCCGATGGTTGCGTAAATCCATCATTCAAATCGACATGTTGAAAGTAAAGATCTTTTGCCGACACAGGAAATACTAGTAAAAAGCACAATAATTGATAGAGGTTCTTAAAACTCATACAAACGATATTTACATGCAAAAATAGCTTATTTCCAACTAGTAAGCAATAAGATAAATACGTATAACATGTAAATATAAAAGATTATACTACCTGTATTAGGCTTGTTTTTGTAAAAGAACACAAAAAATAACCACCTACCCCCATTATTAAAATAGTAATATCCGTCAAATAAATAGTAATATCCATCACCAACAGGATTTACCATGCTATCAACAGATTCTAATATAGCTTTGATTCAACACTTTATAGATTTGCAGCATTGAAATTAAATTTTCTTGAATCTAATTAAAGATTTGTTTATGAAAAAAGTATTGAGACCTATCGGACTTATTTTACTATCCGGCGCTCTCTGTTCTACCGGACAGGTATATGCAACAGGAGCTAAGTCGGAAACTGTAACTAACATCGCTCAACAAAAAAAGCAAGTAAAAGGTACAGTTATTGATGCATTTGGCCCCGTAGCCGGTGCTTCCGTATCTATAAAAGGAACCAGTCAGGGTACTATTACCGACATGGATGGTAACTTTGTAATAGATGTGGAACCGGGAAGCATTTTGTCTATCTCTTTTATCGGTTATGTAACGCAAGAGATCAAATACACCGGACAAGCTACTCTGGATGTAAAATTAATGGAAGACAGCCAGAAAATTGACGAAGTGGTCGTAACCGCCATGGGTATCAAGAAAGAAAAACGTGCCCTTCCTTACGCCATGAGTGAACTGAAAGCGGAGCAGCTCCAGACTGTTCCCGTACAAAACGTAGCTACTTCCTTATATGGTAAAGCTGCCGGTGTACAGATCCAGCAGACAGCCATGGGACCTACAGGAGGTACCAAGATCCAGATCCGTGGTATCAACTCGGTGGAAGGTAATACACGTCCGCTGATCGTTGTCGATGGTATACCTATCAACGATACAGACTCCAACTGGGCCGGTCGCGAACGTAGCGAGACACAACAGGGATCTGCTCTTAACGACATCAACCCGGACGATATCGAATCGATGTCTATCCTGAAAGGTGCAAACGCTGCCGCTCTGTACGGTTCACGTGCAACCAACGGTGTGATCGTAATCACTACTAAGCGTGGAAGTGCCGGTAAAGGCCTCGGTATTCAGGTCGGAACATCTTATACGTATGACCAGCGTGCTTTTATGCCGGAACTTCAGAATGTGTTCGGAGGTGGTTCAAATCCGTACTTCACTACGAATGCAGACGGTCAGAATATATATAACGGTGATACTTACCGTAGCTTCGGTCCACGCATGGACGGAACGGAAGTGCTTTGGTGGGATGGCGTGAAACGCCCGTATTCTCCGCAGCCTAACAACTACCGGGATGTATTTAAAGACGGTTTCAGCAACAACAATAGTATCTCTATTACCAACGGTACCGATAAGAACAGCATTCGTCTGGCTTATACAAATATGAACTATGGCGGTTACCTGGAAAACTTCAAACAGAACAAGCACAACTTCAGCTTCTCCGGTAACTTTAAGGTGCACGAACGCCTGACTTTCGATGCTTCTGTTTCGTTCAACATTTCGGAAACAAAGAATCCTCCTACACGTATCGACCGTGTTTCAAACTATCCGATGCCTCGTAACGAGATCACTCAGTTGTGGAAAGACAATTATAAGAATGATGAAGGCTACTTCCTGACAGATGAGATCTCAGGGATCAGTTCCGGAAACCGCGATAACATCATCAAATACCTGATGTGGCAACAGAATGAAAACGAATATACACAGAACCGCGAACGTCTGATCGCTTCATTGTCTGCTAATCTTAAGATATTCGACTTCCTGACTTTCCGTCTGCGTGGTGGTACGGACCGTTACCGTGACGACAAGGAGAACAAAGAATACTTTACCAAATATTCAGACCCCTCAGACATTAACAGTCTGGAAGGTAGTTACCGGAAAGAGGATGCACACTACCAGAAAAATTATGTGGAAGGCTTATTGATGTTCAACAAAGCTATCAATGAAGATTTCGATGTATCTGCCAACCTGGGTGTTTCCGGTGAAGATATCACGGAATCGAAAGTGATCTGGGAATCTCATGGTTTGAAATATAACGGTATGTTCTCATCAGAAAATAATAAGAGAGACCCGAAGGGTGCCAGTAGAGACAAAGTCGTTAACCAAGGTGAATTCCTGGGAGCTGTTTTCGCTTCTGCCCAGGTAGCTTACAAACGCTTCCTGTATCTTGACTTGACTGCCCGTAACGACTGGTCGTCTCGTTTGACAGCCGGCAACCGTAGTTTCTTCTATCCTTCTGCCGGTTTGAGTTTCGTGTTTACAGAAGCATTGGATCTACCGGATTGGTATAACTACGGTAAACTTAGAGGATCATACGCTATCGTAGGTAATACGACACCGTCTATCTACTTTACTAACTCTGAATACCAGTACGGATCATTCAATAGTTCAGTTATTACAAATGAATTCAAAGCAGACGTTCCTCCCACCAATATCGTTCCGGAAAAGACTTATTCATGGGAAGTCGGTTTGGAAAGCCGCGTGCTTAACGGACGTTTAGGATTAGACTTCGCTTTCTATACAAACAAGACTAAGAACCAGATCATCACTGTTCCGGTCGCTCCTTCAACAGGTGCTACAGGTATGAGAATGAATGCCGGTGAGATCGGCAACCGTGGTGTGGAACTTCAGGTTACCGGAACTCCGGTTGAAACCAAGAACTTCAGTTGGGAAGGTATTCTGAACTTCGCCTATACACATAATGAACTGCTTTCTCTGATCGATGGCATGGAAGACCGCCAGATCAGTAACCCGTGGAGTGCAGCGATCTTCAAAGCTGTTCCGGGATATGCTACACCTAGTGTATTTATCCGTAAATGGGTACGTGACGACCAGGGCAGAATCGTTGTGGATAAGAACGGTAACTACCAGCAGGAATCAGAATTCACTTATGCAGGTAGCGCAGCACCGAAATTCACAGCCGGTTTCACGAATACATTCCGTTACAGAGACTTTTCTTTAAGCGTACATATCGACGGTTCGTTCGGAGGTAAACTGCTTTCATTCACCAACAACTTCCTGAAAGCATCTGGTGCAGGTAAAGAATCTTTGTGGGGACGCGATGAAGAATACGGTGGTCTGGCTTATTATATCGACAAGAACAGTAACCAGAAAATTCCTCTGGACAGCCACAGCGCCTCAGCTCCGGCAAATGCACTTGACGGACGTGTACGTCACGACGGTATCATTGTGGATGGTGTAAACGAAAAAGGAGAAAAGAACGACATCATTGTATCAGCAGCCGATTATTACAACTCGCGCTACAACCGTAACGGTTCTGAAGACAACCTGTATGATAACACCTATATCAAACTGCGTGAAATGAAATTATCTTACCGCGTTCCGAACAACATCGTTTCTAAGATCGGTCTGCAGAACCTGAATGTTTCATTAATCGGTAGTAACCTGTTCTTCATCTATAAGAACGTTCCTAACGTGAATCCGGAAGCAACACTGGGTACAGGCGGTACGAACCCTTATGTGGAATACACTTCTTACCCCTCGGCCAGAAGCTTTGGTTTTGCTATCAACACCAGTTTCTAAACCTAGTAACTTACTCATAATAAAACAGTAAACTTTTATGAAACACATATTATATAGCCTGCTTCTAGGCACCGTCGTAGCCTTCTCTTCCTGCGAAAGCAAACTGGATGACAAGCACAATAATCCGGATGGATTTACCTCGGCAGAGATCGAATACCTTTTCTCCAAAGGTGCGTTGAAAGCAATCGAAAACGATTACGCCGATACATATAATTACAACTTCCGCCTGATCGGGAACTATATCCAGACAACTGCCCGCCAGGCAGGAAAAGACCGTGTCAACCTGTATCAGAACATTCAGGACGATAAGGCCCGCTGGGAAAACTATTACGTAACCCGTATGAGTACTCTGACCGAGATAGACAAGATGTATGCTACCCTGTCACCGGACGAACAGGCCAAATATCAAATCTTTGTCGAGGCTGGTAAGGTTCTGAAAGCATACAACACGGCTATCGCCACCGACTTTTTCGGCAATATGCCTTACACGGAGGCCTTCACCGCACGTAACGTAGTCTATGGTGGAAGCGTGATCTTCAAACCGAAATATGATACACAGAAAGATATTTATTATTCTATTCTGGAAGACCTGAAATCTGCTGCCGCTTATTTCAAGACAGCATCTACCAGCAATATATTTAAACAACAGGATATTATCTACAAAGGTAACTGCGACGGCTGGTACAAGTTTGCCAACTCATTGCGCCTGCGTTATGCCATGCGTATCTCAAATGCCGATCCTGACAAGGCCAAACAAGTATTGGCAGAACTTTCACTAGACCAGTTGATTACCAGCAACAGTGATAACACATATATTAAGGTAGACAACCAGAGTACTGCTCCTGACGGTATCTGGCGTGCTATGAACGAAAGTCATTCCAAAGCACAAAGCTACTATATGTATGCACCCGAATTCACTGTTAACTTGCTGAAAGAAGCAGCCGACCCGCGCCTGGTGGTATTCTATCAGCCGGCAACAGATGACGAAGGGGATGTTTACGAAGATAGCAAAGAGATCATCGGTTATCCTTCTTCTGCCGACAAAGCAATCGCTCTGGTAAACGGACCGAATGGAACTGAACTTTTCAAGATATACGGATGTCTTAACACGGTTACTTTCCGTAAAAACTATCAATTGCCGGTAGGTATCGGTATGACTGCTGCTGAAGTTTATTTCTGTCTGGCAGAAGCTGCACACCGTGGTTTGTTTAGCGGAAATGCTGAAGAGTTCTATAACAAAGGGGTTATCTTATCTATTCAGAACTATTACGAATATTATAAGAACAGCGATGCAGAGAAAGGAAAAGATATGAATATCGCCAACAGAGACGTATCCGACGGAACGTTGGGTAGCTGGTTAGCCACTTCAACTTTCAAGTTCAATTCATCAAAAGCATTAGAGCAGATCGCTACCCAGAAATGGTTACACCTCGGCTTCCTCCAGATATATGAAAACTGGGCAGAATACCGTCGTACAGACCTGCCTGTCCTGGATGACGACCGCGAAAACGGTGCTCTGCTAAACAAAGAAAATGCTCCGGTACGTTTTTTGTATCCTTCGAAAGAAGCATCCATGAACACAGAAAACTATAATGCTCAATCAGCAAACAACAAAATCGACGCGCGTCTGTGGTGGGACGTAAAATAGTCCCATCCAACTGAATAGCTACTAATCATTGACCGTATGGTTGATAATTGTTACCTTTGCGCTAATAATTACCGGCCATACGGTTTTATATTACAACAAACCATATTAATCCTATAATAGCATGAATTTCAAATATTCATTATTAGTAGCGATCTGTCTTGGGAGCGGTACTATGCAAGCCAAAGACTCGATCTATAAAAAAGGGTGGATAGACTTGAATAAGAACGGTGTAAAAGACGTTTACGAGGACCCCTCCGCTCCTGTCGAGGCACGTATACAAGATCTACTCAACCAGATGACACTGGAAGAAAAAAGCTGTCAGATGGCAACCCTTTACGGCTTCGGACGTGTCTTGAAAGACTCCCTCCCTACCGAAGGATGGAAGAACGAAATCTGGAAAGACGGTATTGCCAATATCGACGAACAATTAAATGGAGTAGGAAGCGCTCGCCGCAGGACACCGGAAATGATCTATCCGTTTAGCAACCATGCCGAAGCAATCAACAAGACACAACGGTGGTTCATAGAAGAAACTCGCCTGGGTATCCCTGTCGACTTCTCAAATGAAGGTATTCACGGACTGAACCATACTAAAGCAACTCCTCTACCCGCTCCGATCAACATCGGTAGTACCTGGAACCGTTCGCTGGTACTTCAGGCCGGAGATATTGCAGGAAAAGAGGCCAAAGCCTTAGGATATAACAACGTATATGCCCCCATCCTCGACGTTGCCCGCGATCCTCGCTGGGGACGTGTACTCGAGACGTATGGAGAAGACCCTTATCTGGTCGGCGAGCTCGGCATACAAATGGTAAACGGTATCCAGCAAAACGGCGTAGCTTCTACCCTGAAACACTTCGCCGTATATAGCATTCCGAAAGGTGGACGCGATGCAGCCGTGCGTACCGACCCGCATGTTGCTCCCCGCGAACTGCATGAAATTCACCTATATCCCTTCAAAAAAGTAATACAAAAGGCCCATCCCAAAGGTGTAATGAGTAGTTACAACGACTGGGACGGTGTACCCGTTACCGCCAGTTATTACTTCCTCACCGAACTGTTACGCCAGGAATATGGTTTTAGAGGGTACGTGGTAAGCGATAGCGAAGCCGTAGAATTCGTACAAACCAAACACCACGTAGCCGACTCTTACGAAGAAGCCGTGCGCCAAGTGGTAGAAGCCGGACTGAATGTCCGTACCAACTTCACCCATCCCGCCGACTATATCCTTCCGGTACGTCAATTGGTAAAAGAAGGCAAACTATCCATGAAATCAGTCGATCGTATGGTAGCCGACGTATTACGTGTAAAGTTTGAACTCGGCCTGTTCGACTCGCCGTATGTAAAAGACCCGAAAGCGGCAGATAAGATTGTCGGTGCCGACAAACACCGCGATTTCGTACTGAATATGCAACAGCAATCACTCGTTCTCCTGAAAAATGAAAACAATCTGCTTCCACTGGATAAGAACCAGACAAAGAAAGTGCTTATCGCAGGCCCGTTAGCCAAAGAAACCAACTATATGATCAGTCGTTACGGCCCGCAGGGATTGGATAATATCACGGTTTACGACGGTATTAAAAGTTATCTGGGTAACCAGACAGAAGTAGTCTATGCCAAAGGGTGTGAAGTCAAAGATGCTAACTGGCCCGACAGCGAAATCGTTCCTACTCCGCTGACGGACGAAGAAAGACAGACAATTGCCGAAGCCACTTCAGCAGCAGCGGATTGCGACGTAATCATCGCCGTACTGGGAGAAGATGAAAGTTGCACGGGAGAAAGTAAATCGCGTACAGGCCTCGACCTTCCCGGCCGCCAGCAACAACTGTTGGAAGCTCTGCACGCAACAGGTAAACCTGTCGTGCTCATCCTTATCAACGGCCAACCATTAACAATCAACTGGGCAGACCGTAACATTCCTTCTATCCTCGAAGCTTGGTTCCCCGGCCAACTGGGCGGAGAAGCAATCGCACAAACCCTGTTCGGTGATTACAACCCGGGCGGACGTTTGTCAGTTACTTTCCCGAAAACGACCGGACAGATCGAGTTTAACTTCCCGTTCAAACCGGGTTCACAAGACGGACAATACTTCTCAGGCCCTAACGGCTCCGGAAATACCCGTGTAAACGGCGCTCTTTACCCGTTCGGTCATGGATTAAGCTACACCACCTTTACTTACTCAAACCTTGCAATCAAGCAGGAAACGCCGTATTCGCAAAGCCCCGTTACAGTCACGGTCGATGTCACCAACACAGGTAAACGCACCGGTGACGAAGTAGTGCAGTTATACATCCGCGATAAAGTGAGCAGTGTAATCGCTTACGAGTCTGTATTACGTGGTTTCGAACGTATCTCCCTCCAACCGGGAGAAACCCGGAAAGTGTCCTTCACCCTTCTTCCCGAAGATCTTCAGATACTGGACAGACACATGCAATGGACAGTAGAACCGGGTGAATTCGAAGTAAGGATAGGTGCCTCATCTACCGATATCAAGTTGAAAGATACATTCGTAGTGAAGTAATATAGAACGATCACAATATAGTCTATTCAGGTATTTCATTCCCTCTTACTTTCGAAACAACCCGGAGATTTCGTAAAGTAAGGGGGAATATTTATTTGTAAAAAGAAAGATTAATTATCTTTGCCTGAGAGAAAAAGGAGGAAGATTTGAAAAATCACAAGATACAACAGATTAACTCACTGGAAACACAAAGATGTTTCTCGCAGATATACTCTACATATTTTACCAAAATGATACGCTTTTCACAAGCTTATGTCATTGCAGAAGAAGATGCAGAAAATATCGTGCAAGATATATTTCTTTATCTATGGGAGCATCCGGAAGTATTCAAAACGATTGATAACATGGATGCCTTTCTGTTTACCCTGGTCAAAAACAGATGTTTGAATTTCCTTAAGCACAGCCTGTATGTAAATGAGAAAAAAAGCTCCATACAAACGGTAGAAGAACTGGAAATGCAAATGAACCTGTACTCTCTCCAGCAATTTGACGAATCATTCCTCACTATTTCAGATGTTGAAAACCTGATTAACGAAGTAATCGACAAACTACCGGAACGTTGTAAAGAGATCTTTATACTCAGCCGCATGGAAGGATTAAAATATAAAGAGATAGCCGAACGATTAAATATATCTGTGAATACTGTCGAAAACCAAATGTCTATAGCCTTACGCAAGTTAAAAATCGAATTAAAAGATTACCTGCCTCTCCTACTTTTCATACTTTAGAATAGCTCTTACCTTTTACTCGAATAAAAAAGTAATTTTTTTCATTTTCATTTGGTGGTAACTTCCCGTGCTTTTGTCTTTACTATAAGAGACAAACAATTTAGTCATGAATAATAAATTAGATAGATACTTCTCCGGTGATATGCCTGCTACAGAAAAAGCAGAACTCTTCCTGTTTCTGGAAACCGATCCGGAAGCAAAAAAAGAATTTGTACGCACAAAGAATGCACTTGCCATCTCGGAACTCACTGATCGGAAAGAAGATGAGGAAAAGACCCTCAAAGGAATCCGTGAATTTGATAAACGACTTGGGAAACGTACCGTCAGACAATTCAGGATCAATCTCCTGAAATATGCAGCGATAACACTGGTATTAATAATCAGTTCCTGGTTTGCATCTCAAAAATACAACCAGTATCAGCAAAAGGATCTATACACAGAAATAAACGTACCCAAAGGACAACGTGTAAATATGACCTTAGCAGATGGCACATCCGTATGGCTAAGCCCCCGGAGCAGAATCAAAATACCCAATGAATTCCGAGGGAATGACCGAACAGTCGAGCTAGATGGAGAAGGCTATTTCTCAGTCACAAAAGATCCCAAACGCCCATTTATCGTTAAGACGCAGCAATTCAACGTCGAAGTACTAGGTACAGAGTTCAATGTCTTCTCCTATACAGAACTTCCACGTTTCGAAACCAGCCTGGTCAAAGGTTCCGTACTTGTATATAACAGGAATAACAAAAATGAAAATATTCGTTTAAAACCAAATGAAAAAGTATCGGTAATCAATGATATCATGGTTAAATCCAGTTCTGATTTCGATAACCGGGATTACCTGAAAAGCGGTATATATAACTTCAAATCAAAACCATTTGTAGAAATACTCGACTGCCTGTCACTTTGGTATAACGTAAAATTCAAAGTGACCGGAACAGTTACTCTTACCCGCAAAATATCAGGAAAATTCCGACAAAGTGAAGAAGTAGAGAAAATATTAAGTGCTTTACAAGGTGTTTATCATTTTGAGTTCAAAAAAATAACAGATGATGAATTCGAAATCTATTAATAAACAGATGTTTAACTCATTAAATCTAATTGCCCATGAAATAAAAGAACAATTACTATGATAGGACCAGAAAGGGTAAGTGATTGCAGCACTTACCCTAAAGAGTCAATACTATCAACCCATTTCGAGACAGATTACAGTATCAACTTTAAACTATCAGCAAAGTTATGAAAAAAAACTTGTTGCAACTATGCTATGTATTCAAACAAGATGAATTAACACACATTATTCGTATTATGAGATTATCCGTGTTTTTTGTATTCGTACTATTCTTCCAGCTTCATGCCATCGATACGCATTCGCAGGAAGCACGAATCACTATCACCAAAAGTAATCTTTCGTTCGGTGAACTAATCTCCGAAATAGAAAGACAAACCGATTATCTGTTCTTATACGGAGATACAGATATAAACCTGTCACAGTCTGTAAAGGTAGAGGCAAAAAATAAGACGGTAAAAGAAGTCTTAGATGCAGTCTTAATGAATAAAGGACTTACTTATAAAGTATTGGATAACTACATATCCATACATTCTACAAAAAATAAACGCCTTATATCATATTCCAAATCCTCGGAACCTCAAGTTCCAATGATCAAGGTGACAGGAACTGTGGTCGATCAGTTAAATATCCCTATTATCGGAGCGAACGTTCTTTTGAAGGGAAGTTCCTCTACTGGAACAGTTACCGATATCGATGGTCATTTTTCTATTGAAGTTCCAGCAAACGCACATCTTATCTTTTCTTATATAGGCTATCAGAACAAGGATATAGCTGTAAACAACCAGAAGACAATAGTAATCACCTTACAAGAAGACTCTAAAAACCTTGAAGAAGTTGTAGTTACGGCCCTAGGTATCAAACGCTCGGAAAAAGCATTGGGCTATGCAGTACAGAAAGTTGGAGGAGATAAAGTATCGGCAGTTAAATCAGTAGATGTAGGAACTGCATTAACCGGTAAAATTGCAGGATTGAACGTACAAAACAGTACTGAGTTCAATGAAGCCCCCAGTCTTTTATTACGTGGAGAAGAACCTCTATTGGTTGTTGACGGCGTACCTTATAGTAATATATCCCTACGTGACATAGCTTCCGACGATATCGAATCAGTTGATGTTCTGAAGGGTGCTACAGCGTCTGCCTTATACGGTGCAAGAGGAGGAACAGGAGCTATCATGGTGACAACTAAAAGAGGTACGGAAGATGGACTAAACGTGAGCATTAACAGTAGTACTATGTTCGAATCAGGCTTTCTGCGATTACCTAAAGTACAGACTTCGTACAGTACAGGGATGAATGGAAAATACAACTCTGAAGACTTTGTATGGGGTGACAAAATGGATATAGGCCATACAGCAACACAATATGATCCTTATACACATGAATGGCGTGAAATGCCATTAGTATCCAAGGGCAAAAATAACTTCAAGAACTTTCTTGAAGTTAGTTTTGTCACAAACAATAATATCAGCGTTACACAAAAAGGTAAATACGGTAGTTTTCGTACTTCCTTGACTCATATCTATAATAAAGGCCAATATCCAAATAACAAATTGAATAAGATTAATTATACTGTTGCCGGTGATATGAAATACAAAAATTTCACATTTGAAGGCGGTCTAACCTATAATAAACGTTTTTATCCTAATAATACCGGTACAGGATATGGAACCGGAGGATATATATATAGCATGTTAGTCTGGACTGGGACAGACCTGGATATCAGAGATTATAAGAATTACTGGAAAAAAGAAAATGAAGAACAAAACTGGCCCAATAAAGTATGGTACGACAATCCATATTTCATTGCTAATGAAATTGTTCATTCCAGCGACTATGATATAGTAAATGGCTTCCTCACTGCCAGCTATGAATTTACCCCCTGGTTAAAAGCCTCATTAAGATCAGGTGTCGACACTTATAGTGAACGTGAAAAATGGAGAAACTCTATTGGTGCTTACGGAGGATGGAATAAAAAAGGATATTACGAAGAAAAAAGAAGTGGCGGATATAGTATCAATAATGACTTTATGTTAACTGCCGATCATAAATTTGGAGACTTCTTTGTAGACGCTTTTGTTGGAGGTACCATTTACTTCTACCAAGACGACTGGCTTTCAGGAAAGACTAAAAACGGCATTTCAATTCCTGGTTACTATTCTTTGAATGCTTCCAACGATCCTGCACAACTGGGGAGCTCTATTAAAAAGAAACAGGTAAATAGTCTTTACGGGAAAGCTTCCGTAGCATGGAAAAGCACTTTCTTTCTGGATGTCACCGGAAGAAATGACTGGTCGTCGACCCTTCCTTCAGAAACACGTTCTTACTTTTATCCTTCAGTATCAGCCAGTATCGTAGCCTCCGAATTAATTCCCATGCCGTCATGGATTGATTTCTGGAAAATCAGAGGTTCCTGGACACAGACCAAGAAGGATTTGAATATCTACGATACCAATAAAAGTTATACTATTACAACAAACATGTGGGATGGAATGAATGGAGCTACTTATCCGACCAAAATGAGAAGTGCTATCATTAAACCGAGCTCAACCCGTTCATACGAAATAGGAACTGCTTTTCACTTCCTGAATAACAGATTACAACTGGATATCACTTATTATAATAAACTATATTATAATTTAACCCGTGACGCATCCATCAGTGATGCATCCGGTTTCGAATATACATTGATTAATATTGACGAAGAACAGCTTAGAAAAGGTGTAGAAGTCACTCTGGGTGGAACTCTTTTAAAGAAAAAAGACTGGGAATGGAATGCCACTTTCAACTGGTCACTCGATCGTTATTATTACTCCAAAGTGGATCCGGTTTATTCCACACAAAAAGAATGGGTAAAAGCAGGCGAACGTTGGGACTGGCTAGGATACTATGACTGGGAACGTGACCCACAAGGGAATATAATACATGAAGGAGGCTACCCTATTCAAAGTAAATACCAAAGTGTTGCCGGAAATGAATATCCGGATTGGGTATTCGGTTTTAACAATACTCTCAAATACAAAAACTTTACGCTAGGTTTTACAATTGACGGTCGTGTCGGAGGAGTAGCTCATTCGGTTATCGATCAAGCGCTTTGGATGACAGGAGCACATATTGACAGTGATAGCCCATGGAGATACGACGAAGTTGTTAACGGCAATAAAAGCTATGTAGGACAGGGCGTAATGGTTGTTTCAGGAAGTGTAGACAGAGACTCTAATGGAAACATCCTCAGAGATGACAGAGTTTTTGCTCCAAATGATAAGGCTGTATCCTATGAAGGATATATGAAGTTATATAATGGAGCAGGAAATGTATGGGATGCCAAGCATCAACATATATTAGACCAGACATTCATCAAACTGAGAGAACTATCGCTAACCTATGCAGTCCCCGGTACATTCTGTAAGAAAATCGGTTTGCAAGGAGCCTCCGTAGCCTTCATCGGACAGAATTTGTTTATTTGGACAAAAGAATTCAAATTCTCAGATCCTGATAAAGCGTCTGAAAACTTAAATTCTCCTTCTTTGCGTATGCTCGGATGTAATTTGAAAATCAATTTTTAATCAAATAATATATGAAAACACTAAAATATATTTTTCTATCGATCCTCTTCATTGCAGGATATGGATGTTCCGCATATGATGATATAAATACAAACCCTAATGCGGCAACCACAGTATCGTCATCTTTACTGGCAACCCCGCTCCTACTGGATCTGACAGCAACAGGAGGTACTGGATCCGGGTTTATTTCAGACAATTGCCTGGCTAAACAAATGGTATGGTTAGAATCTCTCCATGACTACAATTACAATGTTTTGGGAAGAGCCGGCCTTGGAGGATATAAGACATTGATGAATACTGTAAAAATGGTAGAATTGGCCTCGGAAGAAGATAAAGCTGCCTATCAGGCTTTGGCCCTTTTCATCAAAACATACCAACTGTTCTATACATCTATGAAGCTGGGAGATATTCCTTACAGCGAAGCCTTACAAGGTGAGGAGGGAAATGTCAAACCCCAATATGATCCACAGGAAGATGTAATGATCGCTATTATGAACGATCTCGATGAGTCCGCCCGTTTTTTCAATGAAGCACAAGATTTCGAAGGCGATCCGATCTTCCAAGGTAATATTTCAAAATGGCAAAAGACAGTAGATGCTTTCCGCTTGAAAGTATTATTGTATCTGTCCATGAAAGAGAATCATCCTGTATTAAAAGTAAAAGAACGGTTTGCACAAATTGTAGCGGAAGGAAATCTCATGGAATCAAATGAAGATAATTTTCAACTGGTATTCTCTAATAAGGCAGGGCAAACCTATCCTTTCAACACTTCCGTATCAAAGCATTATATGTATTCAACTATATCAAGTGTAATTGTCGATACACTTAAAGCTTACAACGATTATCGCCTGTTCTATTTTGCTGAACCTGCAAAAGCTTTTATTAGTCAAGGATTACAGGTGAACGATGTGAATGCTTATAAAGGATTGGATCCTGCTGGTGACTTCTCTGATCTTCAATCTCTGAATGCAGATGGAAAATGCTGTACTATGAACCTCAGATATACAGATGTCATCTCCTGTGAACCTTATGTGCGCATAGGTTATGCCGAACAATGTTTTATTCTCGCTGAAGGAGTATTGCGAGGATGGATAAGCGGAGATATCAATTCATACTACAACAACGGTATTAAAGCAGCAATGAAATTTGTTGCAGATAATACTCCTGACGACGTCAAATATCATCATGGTATGAAGATTACCGACAATTATATCACAGAATATTTGAATAGTGACCGTATTACCTTATCTGGTAATTTCGATCATAAGCTGAAACAAATCATTGGACAAAAATATCTGGCTTACTATATGCAATATCCTTTTGATGCCTATTTTGAATACAGACGCACCGGATATCCGGAGCTTCCTGTTAATCCAGAGACTAACCGAAACACAGTCAAGGACAAAATTCCTGTGCGATGGATGTATTCAACCTGGGAATATGATTTCAACAGAGAAAGCGTAGAAAAGGCCGTTGCCCGTCAATATGACGGACTGGATGACAACAACAAACTAATGTGGATCTTACTTAAATAAACAATCAATAGTTATGAAAAAGAATATTTTATTAATTCTACTGGGCATTTTCTTTGCCCTCAGTACAAACAATATATATGCATCTTCCCGAAATGCCAAACATGTTATACTAATTGGCCTGGATGGCTGGGGAGCTTATAGTGTTTTAAAAGCAGAAATGCCCAATGTAAAAAAACTTATGAAGGATGGTTCATATACTTTGAAGAAGCGGTCGGTGTTACCATCTTCAAGTGCTGTAAACTGGGCTTCCATGTTTATGGGAGCCGGACCTGAACTTCACGGATATACTGAATGGTATTCCAAAACACCTGAACTTTCTTCACGGGAAATTAATAAAAACGGAATATTCCCTACAGTATTTAGCCTGTTACATGAGTCCGACCCCAAAGCAGAAATAGGTTGTATATATGAATGGGAAACAATTCGCTGTCTTGTAGATACCTTCGCTCTCAATTACGACAAACATGTTTCCGAAGCAGAAAGTAACCCCGCAGCAACAGCACAATATGCAGCCGATTATATAAAGAAAGCCCATCCTAATCTGTTAGCTGTCATCATCGACAATCCGGATCACGTCGGACATGCAGCAGGTCATGATACTCCGGAATACTACACGGTACTAAAAGAACTAGATAATTATGTAGGAGAAATCGTTAATGCCGTAAAAGAAGCCGGAATACTTGACGAAACAGTCTTTATTGTCACAGCTGATCATGGAGGCATTAATAAAGGACACGGAGGCAAGACCATGCAGGAAATGGAAACAGCCTTCATTATTTCCGGTAAAAATATCAAGAAAGGATATGAGATTTCTGACAGTATGATGCAATTTGATATTGCATCAACTATTGCTTATATCTTTAATCTGAAACAACCACAGGTATGGATTGGCCGTCCTATGTTATCTGCCTTCAAGAAATAAACACTCTAATGGAGCTGGGATTTTCCCAGCTCCATTACAATTATCCACCTTTTCCATACCTATCTTTACTGTTCCTTTTTATACTTTATTAAAAAGAATCCTTCCCTCATTCCCAAGTAATTGAATATCTTAGCAAAAAATCAATTACTCTCGTAAACCGACTGTTTATGAATAGCCTGCAAAGATGGAAAACACAATACCGGTTCTATCGGATATTCTTCTTCAGCACATTAAAATTCAGTGTCCTGATTAGTTTTCTTTTTGCATTTTTGGGAATACTCATTTATCACGATGGGATTACCGAATACCTTAAACTCTGGCTCCGTTTCATTCCCACAGTCGGACTCGGCTTCGACCTTATTTATAAAGAATTGACCCGCAAAGAAGAATATTTCTTCTACTACAACCAGGGAATCGGCAAGTATCAACTCTGGGGCGTTACCTTCATCGTTATGTTCATCGGCTGTAATCTGTTGAATCAAATCATACAACTATGCATACAGGCCTTGAAATAGACAGCGTAATGAAAGCCTTCGGTGACCGTCCGATACTGACAGATATTTACCTCAAATGTTGTAAGGGAGATATTATAGCCCTCTTCGGACGAAACGGAACAGGTAAGTCCACCCTATTGAATATCATATTCGGAACCTTGAAAGGCGATCGTAGTTTCATCCGTATCGACGGGAAAGTGATGAACGGCCCTGCCTTCCGCTCCGGTTTGATTGCCTATCTGCCACAACATCACTTGCTACCCTCCCATCTGAAAATATCGCAAGTCGTAGATCTATGCATCGCTCCGGAAGACAGAAAACGCTTCCTAGCCGACAAAATATTAATCCGCCTCCGTACCTCTCGCATCTGTGAAATATCGACCGGAGAACAACGTTACCTGGAAATCAAAGCCACCCTTTTCAGCCGGGCGCCTTATATCCTGCTGGACGAACCTTTCAGCGGCGTCTCCCCTGTCGTAGCCGAACAGATACGGGAACTGATGACCGAAAGCGCCAAAGAACACGGTATCATCCTGACAGACCATAACTTCCGGGAAGTGCACAAAATAGCCAACCGCTTGACACTGCTTGACCAATGTTACCTCAAAGAGATCAAACAGATAGAAGAGCTTATACCTTACGGTTATTACCAGCCATAAACTAAAAAAGGGATACCCTCACGGACATCCCCTAACGCTGAAAAGATTTATTTTATCTTATTCCATACTTCTGCATCGCATATTCACCCAGAATTTCCAGATATTTGACGCATTTACTAACTACTTTTTTCATAGCGCTTTCTATTTATTTAAAACGATCTCATCATAAAACATGTCATATAAATATGTTTTACAACACAAAAGTAGTGGTAATACGCATACGTTATACCAGCATTACCCGTTTTTAACATCATTTGCACAAACAGACCTCCCGTTTCCCGAAATCCCTTATCCTATAATGTATTTCGAATAAGGCAATCTACTTACCAAATAGGTGAAAGCCCATGATGCAGCCAACGTAAATACAGCCGAAACAGGTACAATGGCAGGCACAGGAACACCCAGCCAGAGAGTCAGCAGATAAGAAGGCCCTACGAAGAAATAATGCACACAATACACCCCGAATCCTACTTTTGTCAGATTAGCCAAAGCACGACAAACCAAAGGTGACGTAATACGAACTTTCTGAACCAGCAGGAAAATAGCAGCCGTCATCAGCATCGCATTCGGAGAACAATAAGTAAAGAAGAGTTCCATCCCCTCTTCACTTACATTAGGATCGGAAGTCATATAACGAAAGCCTGCAAAAGTGATCAGGTAACCAATCAGAAACAAAGGAACAGATATCGCCAGGGTCTTACCGACTGACCAATCATTCCCTTTACCCAGATAATGGCCAAGCAACAGATAACCGTTGAAACCGGCAAAATAGTAGAACAGTCCATACGCATTCCATGAGCAGGTTCCGAACACATACCGCGAAACAAATTCCACCAAGTAAGGAATAAACAGGGAGACACTCCAGGCAATCAGAAACCAACGTTTCCCCTTATCGGACGCTTTCTCCACCCAGGCCGAGAATACAGGCATATATAAGTACAACCCGATCAGTGCATAAATATACCACATCGGCGTTGCGTATACGGTAAATGTGATCGGAATCATGGCAATATCTTTCAGCCCGTCAACCAAAGAAGCTGAAGGATCGGGCGCCCATGGGAAGAAATCGGTCACCAGTTCAGGACTTCCTCCTACCCACTGGATAAACCAGGGAGCCAGATTAAACAATACAGACCATATCAGGAAAGGAAAGAATACACGCGGAATACGTTTCTTATAAAAAAGAGATGTCTCCTGTTTGACCGGCAACAATAAAAAGCCTGTCATCATTACAAACAAAGGAACACAGGCCCTTAGCATAGATCCATAGGCAGATCCCCAGAAATTAATTTCAGGATTGGCACGCGACTCCGGAGAGGCATTGAACGGGTCGGTACAATGACAGGCAATGACCATCAGGATAGCAACGAAACGAAGTACGTCCAGCCATACGATATGCGGACGTTCAGCAGTAGTGTTATTCATGACAAGAATTATTTTCTTCAACAGGATGTAAAAGTAAGTAATCTTATCAAATCATACAAGACAGGGTTATCCTCTCTTATATTCGGAAGGAATAATGCCGGTATGTTTGGTAAATGCCCTGCGGAACGTACTGATGGAATGAAAACCGGAACGTTCGGCAATATCCTGGATACTGGCCAAAGGTTCGGCATCCATCAAGCGTTTGCTCTCTTCCACACGGAACTGGTTCACATAATCGGAAAAAGACATTCCCAGCTCTTTATTGAATAGTTGTGAGAGATAAGAACGGCTGATAGGGAACACGCGTTGTAAATCAGTAAGCCGCAAATCATCATTCAGGTAAGGTTTTTCCCTTTCAAACCAGGTATTCACCTCTTCAGCATAGCGTTTGAAAAGAGCCCCTCGCTGCTCCTCGTCATCGTCGTCTTCCTCGTCATCCACACTCAACGGAAGATCCCATCCGTTTTTAAAGGAGTGTTCAATCCGGATATTCTTAAGGAATAATGCTTTATAGAAGAAATAAAACCATACAACCAGCATAATAGCCTTAATAACGACATACAGGATCGTTCTGTCGGTCAGCAACAAAACCACATAAAGGAAATAGAGAATAGATAACACGATCATTATCCGCTTCAACCATCTCAAGTCATAATTTTCAGGATCCGAAACATTCTCGCTCAGATAAGCGGAATACTCATCGGCGTACTTTACGACAAGATATATCGGTAAAATCATATAAAAAAAAGTAAGAACCAGTACCAATAAACGCAGGAATACATCCATATTAAAGTGCGTAAACACGTCTTTTATCGAATAAAATATATGAATTTCTCCGCCTGACAAACGATAAATAAGATAAGATCGCCTATCACAACAGGCGAAAGAAAAACTGCAAACCGCTTTATAGTAAGAAAACCGGGACGTAGCTTTTCAATCACATAACAGTCAAGGCAAGCAGTCACAAAACAACTTGCAATTAGTACGTCGGGATGAAATGTTACCTTCACGTCATCGACATAAGAATTAATAGAAATCCGGATCACAGCCATCAAGGCCCACATAATCATACTCCAGCCTAAAATATGTCGTGCCCGGTTACCGAATGACCTTAATAACATCATAATACCGCCTAAAATGCATAGGCCGATTATCTGCATACTTAATAAAAACTGTATTTTGTCTAACATACTCCTATCGCCTCGTTTATCTATAAACAAATTGCACTCTCAAATAGTTGATTTGCATCATATTTAGACAATTTGACGTCTTTAGATTATTTGCATCATGCGTTTTTATACGATTTCATCGTGGTTTTATACCGTATGATCCCTCTTTTTGCTCAAACCGCCGGATATTTGCAATATGAAATTTGATACAAAAATAACATAAAAGTATGAGAAATTTATTACTATTTATTACACTGATTTCCTGTTTGGCAGGTTGCTCTAACGAAGGCAATATCGTAGCCATTGAGAGTATTAGCGCAAAAGAAAAACCATTAAGAATTATTACACGTATTTTAACTACAAAATCTGCGAATTTCGTGCAAGAATTCAAAGACGGATCGGAAATAGGACTACTGATCACCCGCGAAAATGACGGTGGCCTATATGATGAGGATAGTGATTATATAAATGTAAAAGCGAAAGCAAGTTTAATTAGTAATAAAATCTCCTGGCAACAAACGCCGGAAGTCTCCCTTAACTTCGACCCGGCCACCGTGTATGCCTATTATCCGTATCAGTCGCAAATGAGACTGAGTGCAGCCAGTATTCCTGTAAAGTTATCATCGGATGCAACTCAAACTCCCGACTATATGTATGGCACACACGCTGTTGGTCAGAAAATAGTGAACAGTATTTCACCTGTAGTGATCCTGAATATGAACCATGCTTTATCTCTTATCTCCTTTCAAATCAACTTGCAGGAAGGAGAAAACAAAGATTATCAGCTAAGTGCCATCCAGGTTGGAAACAAGGCCGGAGGAAGCACACTTATTTGTAGGGGTATGATGGATATCAGAACCGGAGAAATTACCGGAACAGCAGGTTGCAAGACCTCCACCCGGTTAAACCTCGAAGAAGCTGTTACACTGACGAAAGAGTTTTGTGATCCGCAGCATATCAGGCTATTCCCGACATCGAGACCCATAGCTGAAGGAGACATTGAAGCCCTCTTTACAATAAATGGAAGTTCATATAAATATAAAATTCCCGCTCAAACAGTTTGGGAAAAAGGACATAAATACCTCTACAAATTAACTCTCAGCGGAGAGGCTCTTACATTGAAAGAGGTATCCGTTACCGACTGGATACAGGGTAATGGTAAAGATGCTACAAGCAGCATTATGTAAGTTTTATTTTATGTTTTGGTTATGGTTTAGAATCTCTGCGTAAATGTACTTTGTTGCAGTGCCGACGAACTGGCTGCCCGGATGTACAGACGAAAGTCTGATAGTGTAGCTGGTCCGGCATCGCAAGAAGAAGCACAATTACGGGGAAAAGGAGGAAGCAATGCTCCCGCTCTTACCACGACATCCGGTAAAGGGGTCTCAAAACTTCCTCCGAATGAGGTTCTATATTTGAAATGGATTAACGAACTAACTCGTGAGAGTTACGTACACATTTAATTAATACTAAAATAGTAGTAATGAAGCCGGCCCCGAATACCGTGCCCTGTACTCAGCAGGGCGCATATTCCCTCTCAACTTATCGCCGACAACACTCTTTTATTTGACCCGAACCTTACCGGGGCCGGTTTCATTATGCTACTATTTTCTTTCCTTCAGGTATCTCACCTATCAATATTTTACCGATGGGATTTAATTTATATTTATTTTCCCTACATTTGTCCCCAACGACTATTGTGAAAACAAAGAGAGAAAATGATCGGGACTGAAATACATAACTTCAATACTTTATATACTAAATACTACAGAAAATCTTTTCTGTTCACCAAATCTTATGTTCACGACGAATGCATTGCCGAAGACATTGTATCGGATGTCTTGATAAAATTATGGGAAATACTGAAAGAAAAGGAGATTGAACATATCGAAGCCTTACTACTGACGACATTAAAAAACAAATCACTCGACCACCTGAAACATGAAGCAATCAAGACGGAAGCAATCCATTCATTGACAGATATGAAGCAAAGGGAACTGGATATTCGCATTTCCACCCTGGAAGCATGTAATCCGGAAGACATATTCTCTACCGAAGTACAGCAGATAGTCACCGCTACTTTAGCTCTTTTACCGGAGCAAACCCGCCGTGTATTCGAAATGAGCCGCTTCGAGAACAAAACAAATAAAGAGATTGCCGAAGAGCTTAAACTCACAGTTAAAGGAGTCGAATATCATATCACCAAAGCCTTAAAACCTTTACGGGAGAATCTGAAAGATTATCTTCCTCTCTTCTATTTCTTCTTCTTTTTCCAATAATTTTTCATTTCCCACTAGGGTTATCACTTTGTAAATCGTTTTTATAATAACGGGGCATAAAACATACCCATAAAAAGAAAAATATGAATCAGGAAATACTACATAAATATATAGCAGGCGAAGCAACACAAGAAGAAAAGGAAGACATTGTCCGCTGGCTGGATGCTGACAAGGAAAATATGAGAGAGTTTCTTGCTCAGCGTAAATTATATGACATATCTATCTGGCAAATAAACGACGGACATTACGATCCATTGCAATCGAATTCTCTAAAATAGCAGCAATCTTTATCATTACTTTTTCTGTTTTGTATTCATTCTTTATAAATAAGGAAGATGTAGATCCGGTAAGTATGCAAACCATATTTGTCCCACCCGGACAAAGGGCAGAGTTAACCCTGACGGATGGTACAAAAGTCTGGCTGAATGCAAAAACAACTTTTACATTCCCCAATAAATTCACAGCTAATAACCGTCGTGTCATTTTAGATGGGGAAGGCTATTTTGATGTAACAAAAAATCCGGACAAACCTTTTATAGTAAATACTGAACACTATAATATTAAGGTATTAGGTACAGAATTCAATGTAACTGCTTACTCAGCTTCTTCGGTTTTCGAAACATCTTTGCTAAAAGGAGCTGTCGAAGTATTTTCTCCGACAAAAAACGTAAAAGTCAGTTTAAAACCGCATATGCGTACCTACGAAGAAAATGGCATACTAAAAAAAGATACGATAGAACACGAGAATTATTTTTTATGGAAGGAAGGATTAATCTGTTTCTATGATGAACCGGTAGATAAAATGATAGAGAAACTTCAATTATATTACGATGTAAAAATCGATGTTCAAAACAAGTCACTATTAAAAAACCGTTATTCAGGAAAATTCCGAACTAAAGATGGAGTAGAGCATGTATTAAAGGTGCTTCAACTCAATAACATATTTAGTTATGAAAAAGATAATGATCGGAATCTAATTACTATCAAATAAATTAATCATAAAAACAGTTAGCCTATGACATAAAAGACATGAATGAACAAAAAAACCGATAAGTGCTCCAACACCTATCGGTTTAAAGTAAGTCAATACCCGACTTCATCACTTAAATATCTAAGTATTAACTAAACACAGTCTACAAAAGTATGAAAAATATTTTGTATAGGGATTCTTTTATCCCATTTAAACCACATTATAAACATATATTGCGCATTATGAAATTAGCCTTTGTGTCTATTTTTATTTTTGCATCCGGCATATTTGCTACGGAAGCAACTTCACAAACAGCAAAAGTTTCCATTGTTGCAAATAACATTTCGACACAGGATCTTATGCTAGAAATTGAAAAACAGACAGATTACCTGTTTGTTTACAATGAAAATGAAGTAAACCTGAATCGCAAAGTAACTATTCAGGCGACCAATCAAACAGTAGCAGAAGTATTGAATAAAGCATTCGATCAAACAGATGTTATTTATGCCATGGAAGGTTCCAATATCATGCTGATAAAAAAAGAGACAAGAAATAAGACTCTATCCACGCAGCAAAAAGCACGGACAACTAATGGCATAATCACTGATGAAAAGGGCGAAGCTATCATCGGTGCAAATGTATCTGTCAAGGGTACTACCAATGGAACGATTACTGACGTCGATGGAAATTTCAGCCTGGCAAATATATCGGATAATGACATTATTGTCATTTCATATATCGGTTATACTCCGCAAGAAATCAGAGCAGGAAAACAAACAAGCCTGAAAGTCATTCTAAAAGAAGATACACAGGCTATCGATGAAGTTGTCGTTGTCGGATTTGGTACACAAAAGAAAGTAAACCTGACCGGATCGATCGGAACTGTAAAAGCAGACGAGGTTTTAAAATCCCGTCCTGTAACGAATGTACAGGAGTTGCTGGCCGGATCTGTACCGGGTATGGTAGTCACTAAAGGAAGTGGTGCAGCCGGTTCAGGGGCAAGTATCAATATTCGTGGAATATCTACTATCGGAGATAGCTCCGGTGTACTGGTGCTTATCGATGGTATACCCGGTAATATTTATACGTTAAATCCTAACGATATAGAAAGTGTATCCATCTTGAAGGATGCCGCTTCGGCAGCTATCTACGGTTCACGTGCTGCCAACGGTGTTATTTTGGTAACAACCAAGGGAGCGAAAGCGACAGAACGTCCAACCGTTGAATTTTCGAGTAATATCGGTATACAGAATCCACAGTTTAAACTCGACTTCGTAGGTGCTGAAGATTTTATGCGCTTGTATGACCAAGCCATGATAAACGACGGAAAGCAGGCAGTCTACGGCGAACAAGGTATCCAGGATTTACATGCGGGCAAATATGTAGATAACAAATGGTATAAAGAAATTTACAAGAAGAATACCGTTATCAACAATACCCATGTTGCACTATCCGGAAAAGAAAAATCAATCTCTTACCGTTTCTCCATCTCTAATGACTATCAAGACGGCAACTTACCGAACAACAATTATAACCGATTGATATTCAAACCGGATATGCGTTTTCAGATTTTAAAGAACCTGGAAGCTCGTGCCAGTCTGCAATATACACAAACCAATATCAAGAATCCGAATGGCGGAACAACAATCTGGCAGACACAAGCAGCACGTATCTCTCCGGTTACTCCTATCTATAATACAGACGGTTCTTACGCCACAGGCGGTGCCATGGGTGGTAATCCCATTGCCGGTGTCAATGAATCAGGATATTCCAAAGAAAGACATAAAGAGATGATGGCTATTTTCGATGTTAGCTATTCTCCGTTAAAAGACTGGAATATCAAAGGTAATATTGCAACTTACTCCCATAACACGACATACAAGGACCGTAAGAATACTTATTATCTGTATGACAATGATGGGAATATTGCAAAAACAGAAAATCAGGTTTCTTCTTTGAAGGAAACAAATACTTACAATTTCCGTACGCAATTACAGTTTACAAGCGACTATTCTTTCAAAATCGCAGCTGATCATAATTTTAAAGTATTGGCCGGTTATTCACAGGAATATTACAAGTCTGATGGTTTCTGGGCTTCCCGTGACAAACTGCCGTTTGACGGCATAGACGTACTGAACACCGGTAGCGACAACAAGCAGAACGGCAGTGCCGACGGCAATGGCAATGAATATAGTAATGATGTAGCCGTACAATCCTGGTTCGGTCGTCTAAATTACGACTATCAGGGTAAATATCTGTTTGAAGCCAGTTTGCGTGCTGACGGCTCCTCTCGTTTCGCCAAAGGACACCGCTGGGGTGTATTCCCTTCTTTTTCCGGAGGCTGGAATATACATCGTGAGGCTTTTATGATGCCTGCAAGCAATTGGTTGTCTGAGTTGAAGGTGAGAGCTTCCTGGGGTATATTGGGAGATGCGGAAAAGGTTGGTTATTATCCGACTGCACAGATTTTATCTTACGATCCCAAAATCTACGCTTTCAACGACAAACTGGTAGGTGGTGCCTATAATAATATAGCCGTAAACCCCAACATCACTTGGGAAGAGTCTAAATATACAAACTTTGGTTTAGATTTCGGAGTATTGGATCAGCGTATTAAATTGTCTGCCGACTATTTTATCAACCTGAGAGACAATATTCTATATCGTCCACCTGTACCAAGCGAGTTCGGTCTGAATGCCCCTTATTCAAATCTGTTGAAGATGAAGAACCAGGGTATGGATATCCTGACCAGTTATCAGGATTCGAAGGGTGATTTCCGTTGGGGTGTCGATGTAAACCTCAGTTATTCTAAAAACAAAGTGCTGGAAATGGGTGACTCGGAAAGATGGATTGAAGACAACAACAAAGTAACTTATCTAAACGACCGCTATCAGTTGCCATACGGATACGAGGCTATCGGTCTGTTTCAAAGCGAAGAAGAGATTGCCGGCTCACCCGATCAAGGAAATGTGTTACCCGGTAACATCAAGTTCAAAGATCAAAACAATGACAATGTAATCGACGAAAAAGACCGTGTCGTACTAAACCGTAAGATTCCTGTAAACTTCGGTATGAATCTTTCGTTCGGCTATAAAGATTTCGACTTCTCTATGAATATGTATGGAAAATTGAACTTCAAAAAATATCTTCAAGGCTATGAAGGATGGGCGTTCTACCTGACAGACAACGCACGTCCTATGCACCTGGATGCATGGAGTGAAACAAACAGGGATGCTTCCTACCCGCGTCTGACTTTATCGAACACAGCCAATGACTACGATTCCAGATACAACAGTTTCTGGTTGCGTACAGCCGATTATCTGAAAATACAAAATATACAGATCGGTTATACTGTTCCCAAAAGTGCATTGGAACGTGTCAATATTCAATATTTGAGATTGTATCTTTCCGGACAGAATCTGGCAACCATCACCGGTTATGACGGTTTCGACCCGGAAGGCGGTTGGTATCCGCTGGCAAGAACATTCTCATTCGGTTTTAATCTTCAATTTTAAGAATCATGAAAAAATATAGTTTAGCATTTTTATTAGTTTCAGCACTCACATTGAGTAGTTGTTCTGATTTTCTGGATCGTGTTCCTCTTTCACAGGCATCCGAAAATACGTTCTGGCAAACAGAAGCAGATGCTTTGGCCGGAGTAAACGCTTTATATCCGTTATTGCCAAACTCACGCGATTTCTGGAGAGATTGCCAAAGCGACAACTCATTGATGACAAATGCTTGGGGAGAAAGTGGTTTAGGATATATTTGCCAAGGATCCCACAATGCCGGTACCGGTTATCTGAAAGAAGAATGGAAATACGATCATATCCGCAGAATATTGTATTTTCTGGATCGCCTGGAAGGTATGAATATAGATGAAACCAAAAAGCAACAGTATGAAGGAGAAGCCCGCTTTATCCTGGCTCTGCGCTACTACCGCATGACACGTCATTTCGGTGACATACCTTTAATCAAGGAAAAACCGATCGACCTGGAAGAAGCAGCACTACCACGTTCACCTAAGCAGGAAGTTTTGGATTACGCACTGGAAAATATCAACAAAGCAATCAAATATCTGCCGGAAACTTATTCGGGCGACAACATCGGTCGCATCACCAAGGGAGCTGCCCTCACATTAAAAGCAGATATGTATTTGGATATAGCTAGCTATGCCAAATTTCACAACGGACAAGAAGCGACCGATTTATGGAAAGAAGCAGCCAACACAGCCAAGCAGGTTATAGACATGAACTTGTACGGCCTGGAAGACGATTTCGCATATATCTTCAAAGCTGAAGCCAACAACAACAATAAAGAGGTTATACTGGCGTATCAGTATAAAGAAAACGAAATAACTCACATGTTGCCTATTTTAGCTTCTCCGGCCGGAACAGGTATCACCGGACAGGGATGGGCCAGCTTCTGTCCCACTCGTCAGTTAGTAGATTCATACGAAATGAAGGACGGAAAGAGTATTTATGAATCAGATTCTTACGACAAGAACAACCCATGGGAAAACAGAGATGCCCGTTTAAAAAAGACTTTCTTCTTGCCCGGTTATGAATGCTTGCGTCCAAATGGTTCTCACGAACCTTACATGCCGCATCCGGCTTATAACAAAGACGAAAGGATCAATCATGAAGGTGGTGGTATCACTGGTTATATGTATTTAAAATATAATGATCAGGAATTGATTAAACCGGATGCCTCATGGACTAATTTCAGCCTGTACAGGTATGCGGAAGTTCTCCTGATTTATGCAGAAGCACTCAATGAATATGATCCGAACAATTCACAAATAGCATGGGCAGTCAACCAGGTGCGCGAACGTGCCGAACTGCCGGGCGTAGATCAGTTAGTCGGCAATCAGGAAGCTATGCGTGAAAAGATACGGGAAGAAAGACGGCATGAATTCGTTACCGAACATAAACGCTATTTCGATATCCTGCGTTGGAAAATAGCTGAAAAGGTATTGAACGAACCGGGATATGGCATTAATGAAGATGAAAATGCACCTATCGGAGACTATACGGTAAAACAATTCTTAGGACAAAACCGTACCTTTGATCCTACGAAACATTATTTGTGGCCTGTTCCGCAATCAGTACGAGACAATAATCCCAATTTAGGACAAAACCCGAATTGGTAATCTAATTAAAACAGAAAGACCGGTTATAGAGCCGGTCTTTCAAATAAACTATATTTTACACATGAATAAACTATATTTAATCGTGGCCGGAACAATACTTTCCGGTATTATAGCACTCCAAGCCCAAGAATGGAAGCCGCAACAATGGCCGGTATTAAAGAAATACGATCAGGAACATCTTTACCAGATAGCATTGCCGTTAGGCGGCATCGGGACAGGAACCGTATCATTGGGTGGTCGCGGAGAACTCCGGGACTGGGAAATCATGAATATTCCGGCAAAGAAATACAGTACGGTAACAACCGGTAACAATGCTCCCTTTTTTGCAATCTATGCCAAACCGCAAAACCGGGAAGCTACCACAACCCTACTGGCCGGCCCTTTATATCCACAGGAATATCTCCATTATGAAGGACGCCCTGTCAATCATCACGGTCTTCCGCGTTTTGCCGAAGCCTCGTTCGACGCAGCCTATCCTTTCGGACAAGTCTCTTTATCAGACAAAGATTTACCCGTAAAAGTCAAAATAAAAGGTTTTAACCCATTCATTCCGGGCGATGCCGATGCCAGTGGATTGCCTGTCGCTGTCCTCTCTTATGAGGTGACCAACACGACCAACCAACCGATGGACGTTGCCATTTGTGGTTCTATGCGTAATTTCATCGGTAAAGACGGAAGCCAATTCCGTACAGACTGGAAAGGAGATTACATTCCCACCGGAGTAAAAGACAACAAAAACGAATACATCGAAAGTAACGGAATAAAGGGGATCTACCTTTACTCGGACGGTGTAGACAAAAACGACCCGGCATGGGGGACTGTCGCCTTTACGACTCAGGCAACCGGGAAGGTTACCTATCGTACCTCATCCAAATCCGACAGCTGGAACAACGGCATACTAAACTTCTGGGATGATTTCAGTGCAGACGGCATATTGACGGAACGGAACAAACAGGAAGACGAAGACCCGATGGCTTCCCTATCCGTAAAAAAAATGGTAGCTCCTCAAAGCACAGAAACATTTACATTCTATATCACCTGGAATTTCCCGAATCGAAAAGCCTGGTCTTCTACCGTAGTCGGCAACTATTATAGCAACCAGTATCCGGATGCCTGGAAAGCAGCAGAAATGATCATCCCACAAATACCCGTACTGGAAAAGAAGACATTATCTTTCGTAAACGCATTGCTCAATACTTCTTATCCGGATGTTGTAAAAGAAGCTGCCCTGTTTAACCTTGCCACTTTACGTTCACAGACCGTATTTCGTTTGCCTAGCGGGCATATGATGGGTTGGGAAGGTGTCATGGACCGTTTCGGCTCATGTGCCGGTTCATGTACTCATGTATGGAACTACGAAGTGGCAACTCCTTATCTTTTCGGGGAACTGGCAAAAACCATGCGTGACGTAGAATTCAATTATGCCACCAAAGAAAACGGTTTGATGAACTTCAGAGCCTCACTCCCACTCTCGGAAGCAAACAAAAGCAACAGTGCAGCAGCTGACGGACAAATGGGTTGTATCATGAAAATATACCGCGAATGGCAATTTTCCGGAGATACTGATTTCCTGAGAAACAACTGGAAACAGGTAAAAAAAGTCCTCTCCTACGCTTGGACGGAAAAAGGATGGGACGGCAATCAGGATGGTGTCATGGAAGGTTCCCAGCATAATACCATGGACGTAGACTATTATGGTCCGAACCCTCAAATGGGCTTCTGGTATATGGGAGCATTAAAGGCTGCGGAAAAGATGGCTACAGCCATGAAAGACAAAGATTTTGCAAAGAAATGTCATACTCTGTTCGAAAAAGGAAGCAGCTGGATGGACAAAAACCTGTTCAACGGTGAATATTATGAACATAAAATCACTGATCCGAAAACTTTCGAATACTTGGATATGAATGACCCGAATGTCAAAATCCCCGCCTTCCAATTAGGTCCCGGCTGCCTGGTAGACCAGTTGGTCGGCCAATATATGTCCCATTTATGTGGATTAGGTTATTTGGGTAACAAAGAACATATCCGGACAAGTATGAACAGCATCATGAAATACAATTATGTCACGGACTTCAGCCGCCATTTCAATAATATGCGTTCTTATGTAATGGGCAATGAATCTGGACTACTTATGGCCTCCTGGCCTAAAGGTCGCCTGGAAGTTCCATTCCCCTATTTTGCCGAAGTTATGACCGGATTCGAATACTGTGCGGCTGTAGGTATGATCTACGAAGGTATGGAAAAAGAAGCCCTCACCTGTATCCAATCCGTACGCGACCGTCACGACGGAGCCAAACGGAATCCTTTCAGCGAACCGGAATGCGGACATCATTATGCCCGGTCGATGGCAAGCTGGTCCGCTATCATCGCTTTAAGCGATTTCCAATACTCGGGTGTCGATAAAAGCATGAAAATTACAGACCGTCCCGGCAACTATTTCTGGAGTAACGGCTATGCATGGGGAACTATCCAAGTCACCGATAATGATGTAACCATCGAAGTCATCAACGACTCACTCCAATTGGAATCGCTTACCATCGGCAATAAAAAAGAGATGAAATTAAAACATTTCGATCTGAAAGAAGGAAATAAACAAACAATAAAACTGTAGGGTTATGAATAAACTGATTATACTATACTGTTTGTTTGCTAACTTATTTCTAAGCAGTTGCTTTCAGAAAGATCCGATAGAAACAAAACAGACTTCCGGTTCTGACAACTGGCAAACTGTCCTGCAAGAAAAGCTCCCCCTATTAGGCCACCGCAACTGGATAGTCATCACGGATATGGCATACCCATTGCAGGCTAAGGAAGGTATCACGACCTTATACGCCAGCGAGCCTTATACGGAAGTGCTGGGCACAGTCAAAAACATGCTGGATAACTCTTCTCATGTGTATGCCCATATCTATCAGGACGAAGAACTATCTTTCCTGGAAGAATATTTTTGTCCGGGGATAAATAATCTGAAAACAGAGATGGGAAATGTCCTTCCGACAACTGAAATAATAAGTATCAGACATGACGACCTAATAGCCCGTTTGGATAGCATCAGCAATCTGTTTGAAATAGTTATTATCAAAACAGAACTGACAAAACCCTTTACTTCCACCTTCTTCGAACTCGATTGTAAGTACTGGGATAATAATAAACAAACAACGCTCAACGAGCGAATGACTATTATCGATAAAATACACCAGTAAATACCCTACTGCATCTGTATGTATATAAGGGGGCATAACTTCCCAGACATGCCCCCGTACATATAGTTGTTGCATTCCCTCAATTTAATTTGACAAAATGATACCCAATACTCATTTTACATGACTTTACATCTCAAAACAGACCAATCAAATAACTTATAAATCTTTCCCAATTGTTATTCCAGAAGATTCCCTATTACAATTATTAACACAATTGTCTTATAAACCATTTTTATATCTTGTTTTAAACGAAATTACAATTCGTTTAAAACGAAATTTTTCTCATTTTAAATGGACAGGCATTTCATTTAAAGCACAAATTATGTCAAATATAGTTATATTATATATATTCACATAATATTTTTAACACATTTCATATGTTTTACGGCAGAATATTTATCCAGAATGGTTGTAAACGATTTCAAAAATGAAATAACAAAAATACTTTAATCACCAATTCATAAAAAGCAAATGGATACTATAAACAAACATATATCTTCTTTTTGTTTCATTATCAAGCATTATGTTTTCTATTTCACAATACAAAACATCCCGAGAATCGAAAATAAACATCAACCACTCCCCCCGAGTAAATACACTCCCTCCATGAATCAGTTAAAATAACATTTTGACACATCCATAAATAACTTTCGATACTAAAAGCCAGTCATAAAATCAAAAGAAATAAATGACATAGTCCTAGATGAACTATTGTGTTATATTCAATGCAAATATAATCTATTTATAGTATAACTGGTTAATATTGTGCACTAAATCCGATAATAGAAAAAATATGAATACATAGTAGAATAATTCTACTAAAGTTCCTATATAACAGACAATCAATAGAATGCCGTATCGCTTAAAATTGAGTTCATCTAGAACAAAGTTAACCTATGGCAACAGAAGCATTAACTGATCAAAAAGAAAATATCAAATTTGAAGATATTTATCTTTCTTACTTCTCAAAAATGAAGTACTTTGCCTTGGAGTATGTTATACGAGAAGAAGATGCAGAAAATATCGTTCAGGATGTTTTCACTGAACTTTGGGAAAAGAAAGAAATGCTCTCTATGCACATAAACCTAGTTGCATATCTATTCACTACAGTCAAGAACAGATGCTTAAACCATTTACGCCACAAAACAATTGTACAAGAAACAGCCAACCTGATACAGGAAGAATATCTTATCACTCTGCGAATGAACCTGAACTCATTAGACGCATTCGATCAAAGTCTTTTCTCCCATCAGGATATCGAGAAAATAATAGCACGTGCGCTTGATACTCTGTCTCCCAAATGCAGGGAAATATTCGTTATGAGCAAGATCGAGGGGAAAAAGCAGAAACAAATAGCCACAGAACTGAACATTTCAATTAATACCATTGAAACTCAGATAGGTATAGCATATAAAAAACTAAGAACAGAATTAAAAGAACACCTTTTTTTATTTATATTCTTCTTCTATCTTTAAAAAATAGAGTTCGTCCTTTAGCGGATTTTTTCCATATAGGTGTTTACATTATAACAAACCGATCGTATGGACGAACAAATAAAAAAATATTTCCAGGGAGAACTTGATGCAGCTGAAAGATTGAAATTGCTGAGACAAGTTGAATCCGACGATAAATTGAAGAAACAATTTATCGAAAGTAAAAATATGTATGCTTTATTATCTCTTACCCCCGAGGCTGATGATAAAAAAGCGAATCAGGATGGATACATTCGTTTTAATGCAAAAATCAGAACAAAGAAAATTCGGCGGATGTTATTTCATGCAGCAAGTTGCGCCGCCATCGCAATGTTATTGATCCTATCAACCTATTGGGTAACCGCCAATCATCATTCAACCATGCATCCAGTAATTGCAGACAACACGCTTTATGTACCTGCGGGCCAGCGGGTCAAACTAACATTGCAAGACGGAACAGATGTGTGGTTAAATTCACAGACTACATTTATTTATCCGGCAGTTTTCTCAGATAAAGAGAGGCGGGTATTCGTTGAAGGAGAAGCATTTTTCGATGTTGCCAAAAATACAAGAAAACCCTTTATCGTCTCCTCACGGGGTATAGACATGAAAGTATTGGGTACTAAATTCAATGTACATAGCTATCCCGGAGAGAAAGAGATTCAGACAAGCCTGATAGAAGGCTCTTTACATGTCTATTTTTCACAGCCAGATAAAAAAGGTGTCATTCTAAAACCGAATGAACAGGTGATAATAAAAAACGGAACCATGAAAATCGGTTCAATTCCGCATTACGATCACTTTTTATGGAGAGATGGGATTTACAGTTTTGAGAATGAACTTCTTATTGACATTCTTAAAAAACTGGAACTCTACTATGATGTAAAAATAGAAGTAAAAGACCCTTCCATATTCAAATGGGAATATACCGGTAAATTCCGTCAACGGGACGGTATTGATGAAATCCTCCGTATGATCCAAAGGATACACAAATTCAATATCGAGAAAAATGAAGAAAACAATATTATCACTTTAAGTAAATAAAATGTATAACCTCTAAATAGTAATGCCTATGATAAAATCCATGTAAGAAAATAACGGCAGATGCTGTAACATCCGCCGTTAAGAAATCAAGTAAACATCAAGTAGTTAATTTTAATATTTACCTAATATTCAACAAAGATATGAAAAGAAAAGCTTTGTTACCACTCTTTACTGTAAATCATAAACACATTAAAGAATATTTCAGAATCATGAAAATATCACTGTTTATAATTTTCGCCTGTGTTTTTCAAATGGTGGCTGTCAACTCAGAAGCACAGAACACCATTATAAGCCTTGATACAGAGGTACTATCCATTGGTCAGCTTATCAGCCAGATAGAAAAGCAAACAGATTATCTGGTTGTATTCAGAAACCGGGAAGTCGATACCGAACGTGCTATTACCGTACATAAAAAAACCGGTAAAATAATCTCTTATCTGGATGATGCTTTTAAGAATACGGATATCACTTACGAATTCGATAACAAGTATATTTTATTATTGAAAAAAAACAGTACAGACAAATCCGCTCTTATCAATCAACAAACCAGAAAAATAACCGGTACGGTTACAGATAATAACGGAGAGCCGATCATCGGTGCCAATGTAGTCGTAAAAGGTACTACCAACGGAACTGTAACGGATTTCAATGGCCAATATACATTGGAAGTTCCCCAGGGAGCAGTCCTCCAAATTTCATACATCGGTTATTTAACGAAAGAATTAGCTGTCAATAGTAATAAAACGGCAGATGTGAAATTACTGGAAGATACGCAAAGTATCGAAGAAGTTGTTGTTGTTGGATACGGCACACAGAAAAAAGGCGAAGTAGCCAGTTCTATTTCAACAATCAAGTCTGAAAACTTCGTTAAATCCCCAACAACAGACGCTGCCCAGCTGATTAAAGGCCAGGTTCCGGGTCTGAGTATTATTACTCCGGATGCAAACCCAACTTCTACCGCACAGATCTCATTACGTGGTATCACCACACTAAAAGCCAGTGCCAGTCCGCTAGTTCTTATCGATGGAATCCCCGGTGATCTAAACTCTGTTTCACCTGATGATATTGAACAGATAGACGTATTGAAAGATGGCTCTGCCGCTGCAATTTATGGTACCCGTGGTACTAATGGTGTTATCCTGATAACAACCAAAAACGCTAACGGGGAAATGCCTACGGAAGTAGATGTTAATGCTTATGTTTCTACCCAGCAGATCACTAAGACCCTCCCATTTATGAAAGCAGACGAATATCGTCAGCGTGTTCAGGAAGGATGGCCGGGAGGTCAGGATGACGGCTCATCTACCGATTGGCTGGATGAAGTCACTCGTACTCCGTTCACACAAATTTATAATATCAGCATGCGTGGTGGAAGTAGAACAACCAATTATGTTGCAAGTTTTGAATACAGAGGTTTGAACGGGCTAATCAAACGAACTAATAACGAAATGTTCTACCCGCGTATCGAGATTACACACCGTATGTTCAATAACAAATTGAAATTGAACGCCAGCTTAAGTGGCTATAAACAAACTTATTTCTCCGGATCAGATGGAGGCGGTTACAATAGTGAAGTGTATAGAAATGCGTTAATTTATAATCCGACAACTCCGGTATATGATAAAGATGGAAATTATTCTGAAAGTTCGAAAAATGAATATTATAACCCAGTATCATTACTGAATGAAGTAGAAGGAGAAAACCAGGCGACGAATTTACGTATGTTCGCCAATGTGACTTATACTCCAATCGAAGGGCTGGATATTAAATATCTGTTCTCTTCCAATACCTACAATCAGGTCAGAGGATATTACGAATCACAAGAGCATAAATCATCCTGGAGAGACGGCAAAAACGGATATGCTTCACGTGGTTCCACGCGTAAGAATGAGGATCTTTCCGAATTAACCGTTCAATGGAGAAAAACATTATTTGAAGATCATTCATTTACACTTCTGGGAGGATATAGCTGGCAGAAAACGAATTATCAGAATTTTTATATGCAGAATTTCAACTTTCCCTCTGATGACTATACATACAATAATATGGGAGCAGGACAGGCTTTAAAAGATGGACGAGGAACCGAATTTTCAGAAGCAAATGAAAGTAGACTGATCGGTTATTTCGGTCGTTTGAATTATAGCTATAAAGGTAAATACATGTTTGCTGCAAGTATACGTCATGAGGGTTCAACCAAATTCGGAGCCGATCATAAATGGGGTAACTTCCCCTCTGTTTCAGCAGCATGGAATATCAAAGGTGAAAGTTTTCTGGATGATGTGGAAGCACTGTCTATATTGAAACTACGCGCCGGATACGGTGTTACAGGAACTGTTCCTACTGATCCGTATATGTCATTAAACACCCTGAATTTTGGAACTTATGTCTATTACAATAATGAATGGATCAAAACTATTCGACCTGATTCGAATGCAAACCCGGATTTAAGATGGGAAAAGAAGAAAGAAATCAACGTCGGTTTTGATTTTGGATTCCTGGATGATCGCATTACAGGTAACATCGACTATTATAATCGTAAAACAGAAGATTTGCTTTGGGATTACGATGTACCTTCTCCTCCTTATTTGTTCTCCAATATGGTTGCAAATGCAGGTTCTATGCGAAATCAAGGTATAGAAGTGGGAGTTACGGCTATTCCGGTACAAACGAAAGATTTCCAATGGACCACTTCTATGAATTACTCCAGCAATAAAAACGAATTATTATCACTTTCTAATGATCAGTTCATATCAAGCGGCTATTCCGATCAGGGATCTACCGGAGAACCTCTGCAAACGACAACCCACCGTATTCAGGAAGGACAACCTATCGGCAATTTCTGGGGATATAAGAGTGTCGATATCGATGAGAACGGTCATTGGATCATAGAAGGAGCCGACGGTAATCCGAAGCCGATTTCGCAACAGCAACCAACCGATAAACAGATCATCGGTAACGGTCTTCCTAAACATTATCTAAACTGGAACAACTCCTTAAGTTATAAAAACTTCGATTTTAATGTTACTATGCGTGGAGCTTTTGGTTTTGATATATTGAATATGCCTCGTTTACAATATGAAGCACCGGTTATGTTATCAAGAGGTAATGTATTAAGTGCCGCTTTTGAAACAAAATACGGTAAAGTACCTCTGGCTGCCGATCAGGAATTACAATACGTTAGCTATTATATAGAAAACGGTAGCTATTGGAAAATCGACAATGTAACTCTAGGATATACATTTAACTTCAATACTTGGATCAAACGTTTGAGAATCTATGGTACGGTATCTAACCTGGCAACAATTACCGGTTATTCCGGTATCGATCCGGAAGTTAGTATCAGCGGTCTGAATCCGGGTGTTGATAATAAGAACCGTTATCCGTCTACGAGAACTTATACATTAGGAGTTTCTGTTAAATTTTAATATGTAATATATTATGAAGAGCTATATAAAGTTATTTTTAGCATTGTGCTGCTCAGGAACCATCATTTCCTGCAGCAATGATATGGATGAAAAAGTTTATTCTAAGATAACTGAACAAACATATAATTATACAACCAATGATTTTTCACCATCTGTGGCCAGCGTTTATAGCTATTTACGAAGCTTTACAGACCATTGGGGATACTTTTCTGCTCAGGAAGTAACTGCAGATGCCATTGTAATGCCTCCTAATGCCTCAGGCTGGGATGACGGTGGTGTTTACCGACGTATGCACTATCAGACATGGAATTCAGAGCAAGACCATGTAAAAAATATATGGTCGGTGTTTTACCAAGGAGCTTTGTTATGTAATAAAATTATTGATCAAATAGAAACAGGCATTCTCCCTGCTCCATCAGATGCTGAAAAAACAACTGGTCTGGCCGAACTGAGAGCAATGCGTGCATATTACTACTGGCAAATCTGCGACAACTTCGGTGAAGCCCCGTTAGTTACAACGACATCAATGGATTTACCGGCTAAAAATACCCGTAAAGAAATCTATGACTTTGTTGTAAAAGAATTACAGGAATCAATTCCTTCGTTAAGCGAAGAACAAGGAGGAGGTAATTACGGACGTATGACGAAATGGGCTGCAAAGGCATTACTTGCAAATGTATATCTGAATGCAAATGTTTATATCAACGAAGAACATTGGAATGATTGCATCCAACAATGCGACGATATCATTAACAGTAATAAATTTGCCTTGTCGGATAACTATAAAGATCCATTCCGGACAACAGGCGTAGAAAGTTCCAAAGAGGTCATTTTTACCATTCCTTTTGACGAAAATCTAGCCGGAGGAAACAGTATATTTATGTTCTCCTGGCATGGAGAGTTAAAGAAAAAATATGAAACAGAAGCAACTCCATGGGGTTGTGGTTCCGCAATGGGAGTATCTCAATTTATTGATACTTATAATGTGAAAGATACTCGTCTGGCTAACAGCTGGCTAATGGGAGAACAATTAGCAGCCGACGGTAGCACATTATATGGAACATACGATAAGATGGGAGAACCTATCATTTACACAAAAGACCTCCCTGACGGCAATTATACCAGCGAAATGGAAGGTTATCGTATGAACAAATTTGAAGTGGCAAAAGGTTCACAAAGTTCATCTGGTACAGACGTTCCTTTGTTCCGATATGCAGAAATTCTGATGATGAAAGCAGAATGTTTATTACGTTCAGGAAAATCGGGTGCAGGTGCTTTAGTAACAGAAGTCCGTAAACGGGCATTTAAAGATAATCCAGAACTGGCAACAGTAACAGATGCTCAATTGCAGGAAAACACATCATATAAATATGGTTCTGTTGAAAACTATAAGATCACAGACAAAGGAAATACAGATCCTGTAGCATTCGGTAGAATGTACGATGAATTAGGCTGGGAATTCGCTTGGGAAATGCATCGCAGAAGAGATGCCATCCGCTTCGGTGTTTACACAAAGAAAAGCTGGCTATCGCATAAGCCACAAGGAGATTACCGGACTGTATTCCCGATACCGGAAAAAGTTTTAACATCCAATCCGAATCTGGAACAAAATCCCAGCTATAAATAAACAGCTGTAAATCATTATTTAATCTTATCTCCCCGTCTTTATCGGATGGGGAGATTAAAAAATCTTTGTCCTCATGAATAAGTATATTATTACTTTTTTATTGCTCTTCTGCAGTTCAGGACTTTCAGTCAAGGTTATAGGCCAGATACTTGACCATAAAACATTAGATTCGTATGTAGACCGCTTCAATCAGCAAGATGAGGAACTATATGTACAATATATCCCCAATAACCAGGCAAAAAAATTCTTATCCGAAAATATACCCTTGTTTGAATGTCCGGATAAAAACATAGAAGAGATCTACTATTTTCGCTGGTGGACATTCAGAAAACATCTGAAAGAGACACCGGATGGATTTATTATTACCGAATTTCTTCCGGATGTATCCTGGGCGGGAAAATACAATGGCATATGTTGTCCGGCCTGGTTCCATTTCAGAGAAGGCAGATGGCTGAAAAACAATAAATTCCTGAAAGATTATGCCTATTATTGGATAAAAGGAGGCGGTGCCCTCCGTTCCTACAGCTTTCCTGTTACAGATGCTATATATCAATACTCTCTGGTAACAGGTGACAACCAAATACTCAAAGACCTCTATCCTGAGTTAAAAGAAAACTACATTGAATGGAAAAAGGAAAAGTTTATACCGGAAACGGGGTTGTTCTGGCAGACAGACAACAGAGACGGAATGGAAATATCCATAGGAGGAAACGGGTTCCGGGCAACTATTAATTCTTATATGGCTGCGGAAGCTGCAATCTTATCCAGAATTGCCGAATGGGATAATGATCCCCAAGCAAAAACACTCAAAGAAGAAGCTGAGAAACTAAAAAACAACCTGTTCAAAAAGTTATGGGATCAGGATGCTGAATTTTTAAAAGTATTGCCACAGGAAACAAATGCCCGATTACAGAATGTCCGCGAACTTCACGGATATACACCATGGGCTTTCGATCTGGCTGATCCGGAATACGCGGTAGCATGGAAATACCTGATGGATACACGCTATTTCTTAGCCCCTTACGGACCTACAACCGCAGAACAATGTCATCCGGAATTCAAAGTGGTCTACGAAGGTCATGAATGTCAGTGGAATGGTCCTTCCTGGCCTTATTCTACCTCTATGACGTTAACCGGACTATCCAATTTATTAAATAATCAGATCCAACCCTTTATATTTTCAAGTGATTACGTAACTTTACTCACGATTTACGCACGAAGCCAGTATAGGAGGAAAGATAACGACACACAGATACCATGGATTGATGAAAATCTGAATCCTTTCACAGGGGATTGGATATCACGAACTATACTGAAGCATCAGAATCGTTTACCGGAAGAACGCGGAAGAGATTACAATCATTCTTCCTTTTGTGATCTGATTATAAATGGATTAGTAGGTATCCGTCCACAGGAAGGAAATAGATTGGATATTAATCCATTAGTTCCGGAAGGGCACTGGGATTATTTTTGTCTGGACAATGTGTCCTATCATGGAAGGACCATCTGTGTTCTTTATGATAAAACGGGAGAGAAATATAACAAAGGAGCCGGATTATCCATCTTCATCGATGGTCAGAAAGTTGCCTCCTCTCCTTCTTTAAAAAGAATTAGTTGTGAATTATAACATTAAAAATTAAGACCATGAAACAGTATCTAGTATTATCTCTGGCTTGTTTGGCGTTATGGGGATGTAGCGAACAAAAACAGGTAGCAGACACTCCCCTCAAAATGATCGACCAGGTAGACTTCTCCCACGTTCATATACAAGACCATTTTTGGTCGCCACGGCTGAGTAAACATATCTCGGCAACATTACCTGTCTGTATAGATCAGATAGAGAACCAGACAGGTCGCATGCAAAACTTTGTCAATGCGGCTAAAGGAGAAGGTGAACATTCCGGTATTTTCTTCGATGATTCGGATGTATATAAAGCACTCGAAGGTATTGCTTATAGCCTCATCAACAATCCGAATCCCGAACTGGAAAAGAAAGCCGACGAATGGATCGATAAGATAGCCGCCGCACAACAACCGGACGGATATATCAATACATTCTATACCCTGACCGGATTGGATAAACGGTGGAAAAATATGGACAAGCACGAAATGTATTGCGCCGGTCATATGATGGAAGCTGCCGTTGCTTATTACCAGGCTACCGGAAAACGGAAACTGCTCGATGTCAGTATGCGTATGGCAGATCATATGATGAGCCTCTTCGGCCCGGATAAGCGCCATTGGGTACCGGGGCATGAAGAAATAGAACTGGCCTTGGTAAAACTCTATCAAACTACCAAAGAACAAAAATACCTGGACTTTTCCAACTGGCTATTAGAAGAAAGAGGCCACGGCCATGGAAGTAAAGGAGACGACGGCAAGTGGGATCCGGCTTACTACCAGGACATCGTTCCGGTTCGCGAGCTGACAGATATTTCCGGCCATGCTGTTCGTTGTATGTATCTGTATTGTGGTATGGCCGATGTTGCTGCCCTGAAGAAAGATACCGGTTATGTGGAAGCGTTGGATCGTCTGTGGGATGATGTTGTTCTGCGCAATATGTATGTTACCGGTGGTATCGGTTCTTCCAGACACAACGAAGGATTTACAGAAGATTATGACCTGCCTAATATGGATGCCTATTGTGAGACTTGTGCCTCTGTCGGCATGGTTTACTGGAACCAACGTATGAACCAGTTTACGGGCGACTCCAAATATGTGGACGTACTGGAACGCTCTATGTATAACGGAGCTCTGGCAGGTGTTTCCCTGGCAGGAGACCGTTTCTTCTATGTCAATCCCCTGGAATCAAAAGGAGATCACCACCGCCAGGCATGGTATGGTTGCGCCTGCTGTCCAAGCCAGATTTCACGCTTCCTGCCCTCTATCGGTAATTATATCTATGGAACATCAGATAAAGCCTTGTGGGTAAACCTTTATATGGGAAATACGACACAAATTACCGTGGATAACAAAGAAGTCACCTTGAAACAGGAGACGGATTATCCATGGGACGGACTGGTTAAACTGACAGTTACCTCTGCACAGCCTTTGAATAAAGAACTACGCATCCGTATTCCCGGATGGTGTAAAAAATATACGTTGTCTGTTAATGGAAATCCGATAAATACATCGACAGATAAAGGATATGCTATTGTCAAAGATTGGAAATCAGGAGATCAGATCGCACTCAACATGGATATGCCGGTCGAAATGGTTTCTGCTGATCCACGTGTAAAACAAGACGTAGGCAAACGGGCTGTACAGCGCGGTCCACTGGTTTATTGCCTGGAAGAGATTGATAATTTCAAAAACTTTGCCGATCTTAATCTGGCTGCCGGTACCTCTTTCGAAGTAAAAGACGAACCCGGTAAACTGGGAGGCATCAAAGAGATTGAAGCCGTATCCGGCAATCAAAAGTTGTCTTTCATCCCCTACTACACCTGGGATAACCGGGAAGCGGGAAAAATGAAAGTTTGGATCGATTATAAAGAGTAATTCATATATTCTACATGACCATGAATAAATTAATAAAAATCTTTTTCGCATCATTTGCGACCTTTGCGATTGCTTCGGCTGCACCTGCCGGAGGAGAATCCATGTCTGGTAATTATTTGAATAACCGCCAGCCACTATTACAAAAAACATACATAGAACTTCCTCTAGGTTCTATCAAAGCCGAAGGCTGGATACAGGAACAACTCGTCCGGATGAAAAACGGAATGACCGGACATCTGGATGAGGTCTACGAAAAAGTAATGGGACTGCGCAACGGCTGGCTCGGCGGTGACGGTGATGTATGGGAAAGAGGCCCGTACTGGATAGACGGCCTGCTCCCACTGGCTTATATTCTGAATGACCAGGCTCTTATAGAGAAAGTAAAACCCTGGATCGAATGGACGCTTGCTTCTCAAAAACCGAACGGCTATTTCGGACCCGACACCGACCGTAGCTACGAACCGGGATTACAGCGTGACAATGCCCAGGACTGGTGGCCCAAGATGGTCATGTTGAAAATCATGCAGCAGTATTATACGGCAACCAACGATACCCGCGTGATCGGTTTCCTGACCAATTATTTCAAATACCAGTTAGCCGAATTACCCAAGAACCCGCTTGGCAAATGGACATTCTGGGGTGAACAACGTGGCGGCGATAACCTGATGATCGTCTACTGGTTGTATAATATTACCGGAGATAAATTCTTGCTCGATCTGGGCGAACTTATCCATAAACAGACATTCAACTGGACGGATATCTTCCTGAACCAGGATCATTTGTCACGCCAGCACAGCTTGCATTGCGTAAACCTGGCACAAGGATTCAAGGAGCCGATCGTTTATTACCAGCAAAACAAAGATCCGAAACAGATACAAGCAACAAAGAAGGCTGTTCATGATATTCATAACACGATAGGCCTGCCTACCGGCTTATGGGGTGGTGACGAATTGCTGCGTTTCGGAAAACCGACAGCTGGTTCCGAACTATGTACGGCTGTAGAAATGATGTATTCGCTGGAAGAAATGCTGGAAATAACCGGTGACATCCAATGGGCCGATTATCTGGAACGGGTAACTTATAATGCACTGCCAACACAGGTAACCGACGATTACTCCGGCCGTCAGTACTATCAGCAAACGAACCAGGTAGCTGTCACACGCGACTGGAGAGAATTCTCCACTCCCCATGAAGATACCGACATCCTGTTCGGCGAACTAACCGGCTATCCTTGCTGTACCTCCAACCTCCATCAAGGCTGGCCCAAGTTTGTACAGAACTTATGGTATGCTACTGCCGACAACGGCATTGCAGCTTTAGTATATGCCCCGTCACAGGTATCGGCAAAAGTAGCCAACGGCATTACTGTAAATATCAAAGAAGAAACAGCCTATCCTTTTGAAGAGACCATCCGTTTCAACATTTCCTTCGCCGACAAAAAGGTGAAACAGGCATTCTTCCCCTTCCACATCCGTATACCGGCCTGGTGTAAGAACCCGGTAGTCAAACTGAATGGCGAACCAGTTACTATCGACGCCTATCCGGGAACTGTAGCACGTGTGAACCGCGAATGGAAGAACGGCGATGTACTGAGCGTCGAATTACCGATGGAAGTCGTTGTAAGCCGCTGGTACGACAACAGTGCCGTAGTTGAACGTGGCCCGCTGGTATATGCTTTGAAAATGAATGAAAAATGGGAAAAGAAAACATTCGAAAACGAAAAAGCCGGAGAATACGGCAAATGGTATTATGAGGTAACTTCCGATTCTCCCTGGAACTACGCTTTATTACACCGTAGCTTCTCGCCTGAACAGATCAAGACATCTTTTACAGTAGAGAAATCGTCTGTCGTTCCCATTTATCCGTGGAATGTAGAAAATGCACCTATACGCATCAAAACAAAAGCAAAACGGGTAAACAATTGGACACTCGTCAGAGGTTCCGCCGGTCCGGTTCCTTTCTTCACGCAACAAGGTAACGATGTCGGTGAAGAAGAAACGATCGAACTGATACCTTATGGGTGTACGACACTCCGCATTACCGAATTCCCGGTAAGATAATATCTATTCTAAGCCACCCTCAAGAAGATAACATACACTTGAAGGTGGCTTAAATATCTCGTCATAAAGCCAAAATGCATAATAATAATATCATATTTGAAACATTATTATCCTGATTAGTAACTACTTTTGTTTTATTACAGATATAAACTAATCAACCATGAAAAAACTCTTTATTTTAATCCTGTGTATTTTTTCCCAGTTTCTTTCTTCCCAGGTAAAACAATTGCCTCCCGGGCATCCGGATCGTTCCGCCACTATGGATTTAAAAAAAGGTTTTGCAACGCCTCCCAAAGGATATGGCGAAGTACCTTTCTACTGGTGGATGGGCGATACTTTAACCCGTAAACACCTCACCTACCATCTGGATCAGATGGCTGCAAAAAAAGTGACCAGCTTACAAGTAAATTATGCCCACTCGGACAAAGGCGGGGTCAGTTACGGCTTAACTTTCCCTTCCCGCCCGGCCCTCTTTACAGAAGAATGGTGGGATCTGTTCGGCTGGTTCATGGGAGAAGCGAAAAAAAGGAATATGACCGTCAGTCTCAGCGATTACACACTGGGAGTCGGACAAGGTTCTTACGTTGATGATGCCCTAAAGGAAAATCCTGAATTGACGGGAGCCGAACTGAAATTCGAGAGTGATACCATTCAAGGCAACTATGAGAAAGCATGCCATGAAAATCTGCTTTCCTTATATGCCTATCAGTTGGGAGCAGACAATATAATCATAGAGAACTCCGGTATCGACCTGACCAAAAACTTTACTGACAACAAAATACAATGGCAATCACCGGAAGGTAAATGGATCGTAACGCAGGTATACAGTGCCGCAAAAAAACCGTCACTCGACCCGATGCATCCCCTTTCGGGCAAAAGTTATGTCAAACATTTTTTCCAACGGTTCGAAGACCGTTTCCCGGAACAATCCAAAGGAGGACTCAACTTCTTTTTTTCTGATGAGCTAAACTTCAACCTGCACGGCTGCATCTGGAATTCAATCTTCAGAGATGAATTCAGAAAACGGAAAGGATACGATGTCATCCCCTACCTCGCCGCCCTGTTCACTCATATAGGTTCAATCACTCCTAAAATCCGGCTGGATTATAATGACGTCATGGTATCGCTCAGTGAAGAGAACTTCTTCATCCCCGTATACCAATGGCACGAAGATCGTAACCTCATTTACGGCTGCGACCATGGTGGACGCGGAAGAGATGTCAGTGAATTCGGCGATTACTTCCGTACCCAACGATGGAACCAGGCACCGGGTTGCGATCAGCCCAACTTTTCGAAAGACATTATAAAAAATAAAGTAGCCTCTTCCATCGCACACCTTTACGAACGTCCGAGAGTATGGCTGGAAGGTTTTCACAGTAGTAAATGGGATAGTAACACAGCTAATGTTACCGATGCGATCTTTGCTAATTTTGCCATGGGTCAGAACCTGCTCAGCCTGCATGGTTTCTTTTACAGTACGGTAGGAGGCTGGTGGGAATGGGCACCTCCATGTAATCATACCCACATGCCTTATTGGGAACAAATGGGGCCCCTGCTCGAATGTTCCGAACGTCTGAGTTATGTTCTCTCACAAGGATATCACCGGGCCGATATAGCAATTCTCTACCCCGTAGAACCGGTAGTAGCCGGATACGGTAACGATGCTGTGGAAAAAGCTTTCAGTCTGGGAGATTTTCTTTATAAGAAAGGTATCGATTTCGACTTCATGGATTACCAATCGTTGGATAAGGCAACCGTAAAGAACGGTAAACTTCATATTTCAGGAGAAGAATTCAAAGTACTTATTATCCCTTCCATGAAGGCCATTCGTCATTCTTCCCTGGAAAAGGCTCTGAAATTCAAACAAAATGGAGGGATCATCATCAACCTCGGCGATTTACCCGAAGCAACAGAGAAAAAAGGATTGAATGATACCCGTGTAAACACATTACTCGATAAACTATTCAAAACATCCGGCAATAACGTGTTTATTGCCACAGACAACAAAGAGATCCTCCATATTCTTGACTCACATCTAACCCGCGACTTCCGCATCACCTCCCGGGAGGATAAACAGGATGAACCCTATATCATGCACCGGAAAATAGCGGGTAAAGAACTCTACGCCGTATATAATGTACCTAAAGATACGGAATGTTTCTTCCGTGCAACAGGTGGAATAGAACTATGGGATCCATGGACCGGGACCTTCCGGGAAATATCCGCATCATCCATTACCGACGAAGGAACCTGTATCCGTATGCCACTCAATAAACAGGATATGCATATATTCGTATTCGATCCTGACCGGAAAGCAACGATCTCTGCCCCTGTAGAGCACAAAGTAAAGGAGACAATCGTACTGGATGGTGAATGGGCATTCGAACTTAAACCAACCCTGGATAACCGGTTCGGCGATTTCCACTGGCCTGCTACACCGGAAATACTGGGAGCTTACATCTACAAAGCCCGCTACCTGCAAAGTTCTAAAGCAACAGACGGATGGCAATCTCCTTCCTTCGACGATGATGGCTGGACATCAAAAACTTTCACATTCGCTCCCCGCTTTATGCTGTTGGAAGCCACTCCTGAATTGACAGAAGAACTGATTTTCAGTAATCTTCCGGGAAAATCAGAAGGTATCATAGCCGGTAATAAAGAATACCGCTGGAAACCGTACGAATTTTCCTGGCGCTGGGGAGTAGAAAACGATTACGGCCATCAGGGATGGCATGGGCTGAAAGCAACCGTACACGATGAATTCATCAGGCTAGGCGAATTCAAACAGGAATTCAGAGAAACACAACGGGTAGAAAACCCAAGCGGTAATAAAAACTATTATCTCTATTCGAATGTACTGGCTCCGGAAGCAGGAACCTACCAACTCTCACTCGGAGAACTGAAGCCGGCAGCCGTGTATATCAATGGAAAACAGATCGAGGACTTATCGGGAAGTATCTTACTGAAGGAAGGTCTCAACGAAATCGTACTGCATTACGATACTTTTGGTGTAACCTGGTGCGTCATCCGAAAACAAGGCGACACCCCACGTATAATCAAAGAAGCAACAGCCGAAAAACCATTGGCTACCAATTTCAGAGGAGATCGTTCGATACTCCCGTTCGATATCAGACAGACACAGGAAGCAACCTACGGGCAATACCGTTTCAAATCGGCTCCGGGACTCGATAAATTCGTATTTTCCGCTTTCGGGAAACCGGAAGTATGGGTAGACGGAAAAGCCTGTCTGCTGGATATCAAAAGAAAACGCCCAGACGGTTGCATAACCTATGAGGCCACGATTCCTAACCCGAACAAACGGGTATCTACAGTAGCCATCCGTATAGAAGAAGAATGGGGTAATACCGGTGGAGCGGCTATTGATGGTCCGATCAGACAGATATGCGGGGAAGGCTTGATTGCAGCCGGCGACTGGTCACAGATAGAAGGTATTTCGACCTATTCAGGAGGTGCCTGGTATCGTAAAAACATCCAACTGAAAGATATAGCAAATAACCAGAGAGTTCATCTGAACCTCGGCAAAGTCATTTCTACTGCAGAAGTATGGATAAACGGCAAAAAAGTAGGTCTGAAACTAACTGCACCCTGGCAATTTGACATTACTGATCATGTTAAAACCGGTGATAATAAGATTGAAGTATTGATACATAACACAGCTGCCAACTACTATCTCTCCGTTCCGACACAATATCGGGGAAAAACAACTGCCGGACTCTTAGGAACCGTATCGATAGATATTACAGAAAACAGATAAACACGAACAAGGGACAGAAATCATAAAGATTCAGTCCCTTGTTTTTGTATGTAAAATAGAAATTACAGAGGTATTGGCTAAGATTGTGTATTTGTATTTGTCGTTGTTGTATTAGTTGTAGTTGTATTATTTGTATTGGCAGTTTGAGTAGTAGTACCGGCAACAGGAGCCTGTACTTTTGCTTCTTCCCAATGGAACGGTTCGAACTCTGAATTCGGATCGACCCAGGATGCCTTTTTGGAAGCATAAATAATAAACGGAGCAACTACGACAACAATAGCACCGATGATCAATACAGCAAACCAAACAGTATTACTACCGACAGAAATCTGACTCGGCGGAATAAAACTTAATATAAACGCCAATAATGAACCACAGAAACCAAGACCACCGATAAACCACATCAGACCATTACCATGTTTACCGATACGGAACGGACGATTGGCTTTTTTCATCCGGTAACGTAATGCGATTGCACCGGAGAACATCAATAGGTACATAACCAGATAAAGGATCACTGTTAACTGTGATAAGATCTGATAGAAACTTTGTACTGAAGGCATTACAACGAACAGTAAGCTCAATAAAGTAACAGCACATCCCTGTACCAACAGAATATTTTTCTGAACACCGATCTTGTTCGTTTTCTGGAAGAAAGGAGGCAGATAACCGGCCTTACCTACTGTAAAGATACCTTTTGACGGACCGGCAACCCATGTCAACACACCTGCCAGTACACCGAATGCCAGGGCGATAGCGATAATAGGAGACAACCAGGAAGCATGGATGAATTTGAAATAGTTATCGAAACCAACCAGCAGGCTTTGTGTCAGGTTAATATCCTTTTCCGGAATGATAACACCCAAGGCAAAAGTACCCAATACGAAAATAAGAACAGTGATCAACGCACCGATAAATACAGCTTTCGGATAGTTCTTGGAGGGATTTTCCACATCCTTTACGTGGATACCACCCATTTCCATACCTGCATAAAACAGGAAGATACTGGATGCAAGAACCAGGTTATCGAACTTAGAAAAATCAGGGAAGAAATTACCATGGAAGTCCATATTCGAATGACCGCCCATCGACAGATAAACAATTCCGAGGATGATCAATAGGGCAGCCGGAAGGATCGTACCGACAATACCGCCTACTTTAGCAACTTTACCTACCCAACTCAACCCTTTCAATGAAATAAAGGTAGCCAGCCAGTAAATGATTAATACAACAGCTAACGTGTACATTTTATTTGAAGCCAGTGTCATGTCATGCGCATCATTCATTCCGATAAAAGCAATGGATACTGCACCGAAGGTTAACACAGTAGGATACCAGATCGTACTTTCAATCCATTGTACCCAGATGGCAAGGAATCCCCATTTCTTACCGTAGGCCTCTCCTACCCATCTGAAAACTCCACCCTGCTTATCCTGGAACATGGCTGCTAACTCAGCTGCCACCAGCGACGTCGGGATCAAAAATACAATTGCCGCAAATAGATAATAAAAGGCTGAACTTAATCCGTATACAGCCTCGGCTGGTAGTCCGCGGAGAGACACTACTGCCGTAACATTCATAATCGCAAGAGTAAAAACTCCAAGTTTTACTGCTTTTCCTACATTTGCCATGAATTTTACTGTTTAAATGTGAATTTTGTATTGTTTAGTTTCGCTTTAATATGTCAGTAAAACAAATCGGTATTGTGTTAGTTTGTCAACAAGATGTCAAACTAGGTTAATTAACAGAATAGTGTTAAAAACAAAATCAGGGTTTTCAATGTTAGATACCCTAAAATATTTCTATTTAAACGCCTAAAGATTAAACATAATGAAGTCAGCTTTTAATGATATTATTTATGAGAAAAGAGGAATATACGGAGTATTGCACGTTATCATTTTGCTACTTTCGCTGTTCCTTATTGTTGTAATTTCAATCGATACATTCAAGAATATCCCTTTCATGACACAGGGATCGTATTTGAAGATACAGTTCTGGATCTGCATGTTTTTCATTGCCGACTTTATTTTGGAGTTTTTCTTATCAAAACGTAAATTATATTATCTGCAAACCCACCTGATTTTCCTGATCGTATCTATTCCTTATCTAAATATTATCAATTATTATGGGATTGAATTTTCACCGGAGATTACCTATTTCCTACGTTTTATTCCATTGGCACGTAGTGGTTACGCCCTGGCAATAGTGGTAGGATGGCTATCTTCCAACAAGGCTTCGGGACTGTTCGTATCTTATCTGACAATGTTGCTGGCTACGGTTTATTTTTCCAGTCTGATATTCTTTGTCATCGAACATAAGGTTAATCCACAGGTAACCGGTTATGATGATGCACTCTGGTGGGCTTTCATGGATGTGACGACGGTAGGTTCGAATATTTATGCCGTTACACCTACGGGACGGATATTATCGGTACTGCTGGCTGCACTGGGGATGATGATGTTCCCGATCTTCACTGTTTACGTGACCAGTCTGGTGCAGAACGCCAATAAGAAAAGAGAAGAATATTATAATAAGAAACAAGCGACTCAAAACACAACCGCTATTCCGTCTGAAACAACAGACACAGTCGCCCCCACCTGATAGCAAGTCGGAATATAGATAAATGGTGAAACTGCCGTAGTAATTTCACCATCTATTTTTATAAATTGAACTTATAGCCGACTGAAATGCATGCAGTTCTATTTTTCATCTTATGTGTTGAAGTCTTATAACTACCCGTATCAAAGCCAGACCAAACTTTTTTCAATCCCAGATCATACGCAAAAGAAATAACGAAACGGGAAATTTCTCCCGACAATCCGAAACGAAGTCCGGAATCAAACCGATCAAAAGCTTTTACCTCTGTATCTGCAAGCCAATCCTTTTTAAAATCTTTATATGGGTTATTCCATTGGTCGGAGATACGACCATGTCCGTGTTCATTAGAAACAATAATATCAATTTCACCATAACCGGTTACTCCACAAGCAAAATAAGCCCCCACAGAAGGAACCAGATAAACATTACTCATTACCGGAATACGATAACCGACCATTAAAGGAACCTCAATATAGCCCAAATGAATATCGGCCTGTCTCAATTCGCAGGAATAATTATACCCATCCCACAACCCGGAAGCACCCTTACTCGAATAATACAAACCCGATTGTAACGTGATTCCATTATTAAACAAATAATCGGCAGATAATCCTCCCGCAACATCCACATTATGACCATTAGCTATAATAGCCAAAGAAGAAACATTCATACCAATTTCTGCTCCTAAACGAACCTGGGCACTCATCTTCACCACGCTCATGCAAATGAGCATACTCAAAATAATGTAAAGCTTTATTCTCATGATTTCTTTGATTTATAACTTAAAGACAGATTCTGACAAAATACCCCTATTCCTAAAAGAATAATTTTGCCAGAATCCACTCAAAAATTAATTATTTTCCAGAATGTACATTAGAATGTACACTACAAACCTTTTTTGCACATTGCCCTTTCTTATGATTTTCATCAATACCATAATCACCATTACAATAGTTATATCCAAGGCCTTCCTCACCAGTACCCCAAGTCAGTGCTTTATAATGTATACAGGTAGCATGTTGAATGGGATTAGTATAATTCTTAACACTAAGTCCTATATTATACACAAATGTATGATTTTTAGATTGATCTGCATCATCTTTACCAGGATGAGAGAAAAGATAATCTCCAGTAGATTTTAATGTCTGGTCGGAATTTACAGCTAAAGGTATATCTTTAAATCTACAAGTTATTTCCATAACAGAATATCCTGTCGTATAATCTTTCCAGTGTCCTTTATGTCTTTTACCATCAACAAATATCTGAAATTGTACACAGGAATGATTATTTCCCTGAACATCTGTCAATGCTATATTCTTTACTAAGGAACAAGATGAAATAACCTTTTTAGTTCCATCTTCCTTTTCATAGTCATATTCCTTATATTGAACGAGATCATTTAAACCTCTTAAGTTACTTGCCATTACATATGATAGCTTAGGAGATACGCTACGTCCTTTTCCAACTGCATAAATAGAAGTATCATCTACTACATTTTTCAAATCTCCCAAATAAAAAACACCATCTTTATTAGTAATAGACTGATAAGTTTTTGAACTGATATAAGGTTTAACTATACTGTCTGTATCCAAATAAATATATTTTGAATAATCAGTAAGCAATAAGTTAGCTTTGTTATTATCATCTTCATTAAAAGCTTCTTCCACTTCATCAATAAGTTTATCCACATGAGATCTATAAGAAACAAAACCTATTGATTCTTCCCAATTACTTAATTCCTGATCTGTCAGCTTAATCAACGAATCAGTAACTGCAAAATAATCATCTACACTTCTAAAACAGAGTGTACCGTCTCCTTGAACATAATAAGAAGCATCGACAGCGGATTTTGTTTGTGGATTAGCTCCTCCATTATCCACCTCTTCTAACATAGTATTTTCATTACATGAAAATAAAGCACACGAAAGTAAACATGTACCAATAGATACAATTAAATTTTTCATAAACTATAATTTATATGATTAATTAATAGAAAATTGTCCGAAAATATTATTTTTACCATCAGTAATAGATAGCATACACTCTCCTTCCATATCCTTTACAGGTATCATAATAGAAGCAAATTCATTTGTATGAATAACTTGGTCATACAGAATAGTACCGGATGAATCGGATACTGTTACACAAACATCCCCTAAATTATCTTTAAAGAATAGTATCAAGGGTTCGTTACCATCCTCTACCCAGGCTTGGATAGGTAAATCATTAATTAATGATCTTTGAACTTTATCCCATCTTCCTCCCAAATGGACATATTGTTTACTGTATACAGAAACAGTGAACATTATTAGAAAAATAATTGTAACTAAAAATCTGAAATACTTATTCATACTTGCAACGTTTTTAAATCCGCTGCAAACATAGATAGTTTCAATAACAAAAAACTCCTACCCTATCAAATACACAAGGACAATCACCCTATGAAAATCAATAGATTAAAACAATGCCATATGGACAAAAAACATATTAATCACCTAATATACAAACATTTACAAATACACTCATAAAACAACACCTCAGTCCCCACATAACCTAACTTCTGGCGTATGCGCAACCTCCGTTTACTTATAGATTCCGGATTTATATTTAATAGAATGGCTTCTGAATTTATATCCAATTTCAGAAAAGAAAGGTAACAATATTGTATTTCTGTAGGGGTCAATCCATAGGGGTTATCAGATATAAATTCATCAAACGAACGATATGTCTGGTTAATCAATTCCATAAGGCTACGCCAATCTCTATTTGTTAATAACTGTTCTTTATTTCCAGCAATGACCTTAGAAGATAATTTGATTATCTTTTTCACAATAGTAGAGTTCTTTATTCTTTCATCCTTTAACAAATTCAATTCTTTTTCAATGTTTGATATATTCTCTTTTAAAGAACTTAATTTAGATTCACTATCATGTATTGATTCCTGTACAATCACCTCCTTTTTCTTTTTTTCCAGTTCATAAGACAATGCAGATATCCTTTCTTCATTTGCTTTTAGTTTAACTTCTTGGTCATATAGCATTTTGTTTTTCCTATTGTAATAATACAAAACGATAAGACATAGTAACAAACCAATACCTATAACGATAATGATAATAATAAGTGCTATCAAGTTGTTATTATTAAGCTTGGTATTTTCATTCAATAACATCACATGATTATATCTTTTTTCTGCATCTAATATGTCCAAATGAATAGTTGAATTATAAATAGAATCAACCTTTTCTACATATTGTTCCAAAATAGATAAAGCAAGTTTCATATTACCACACCTTTTTTCTATTTCATATTCTGTATATAAAGATGCTATCAAAGTCAACTGATTTTTTGTAGGTATTCTTGATTTATCCAAATATAAACGTGCTTTATCAAAATTTCCAATACTCATATATAATTCACTTAAAGCAGAATAACTAGGTGCTATATCCGACACATTACTTTCTAATGACTTCAATAAATAATACTCTGCTTTATCCCAATTCCCCATCAAACCATATACATTCCCCAATCCATTTTCTATAGAAGACATGGCCCCCGAATCTTGTAAACAAACAACAATGGAATCAGCTTTCAATAAATATTCCAATGCCAATGAACAAGAGTCCTCAAACGCCAATGTTTGTGCCATAAACTTCAATGCCAATGCATAACTTCGTTTATTATCGGCTTTCAAAAAATAATCAGCAGACTGATTATACTTATCAAGAGTTTCCTGAAAGAATCCTTTCAATTCATATAAATCTCCCATATAAGAACAAATATACCCAGCCACATTATATTCCTTTGCCCTTTCAGCTACTTCCAGCGCCTGTGCATAAGTCTCCATCGCTTTCATATATTCTCTATCTTCTACGTATGATCGTCCTAAGAATAAACCGATCTGTGCCTGTTCATAAGGTGTTCCATATTTTTCGTACCAGGTTCGTGCACGTAATAATTGAGATACATATGGCATGTCTTCATGCACTTTATCGGCAGCTTTTCCATACAACATACACCAGCGGGCTAATAACTTATCACTCAAGTTGTCAGCCATAGTTATGCTATCCAACAACAGATAAGCGCTATCCGGTTTTATCTCTAACAAAGCTTCAGCGTCATTTATCAATTGGCGTTCTGTAGATTCATTTCGACAACTTGTAAAAAACGTAATCAAAAGAAATAACAGGTAGAATATATTTTTCATAGGATACCATATTATAACATCGCAATATTAGTCAATAAAAAAAGAACGACAAAGAATATATAACAAAAATTCACAATATAGCCGAAGAGATTTCAATTACCCTACATACTAAATTCAATTACATGCCGAAGTAATCAGTGGTTGATAGATATCAACCGAATGGCCGACAATTGTCAACCGTATGGTTGATAAATATGAGCCAATCGGCTGACAATTATCAGCCATTAAAAAGTGCCGTATGCCGTATAAATATACTAAAACAAAGGATACATTCTACTGAACATTAGTATTTTATTTTACAAATAACATAACCCTGTTGTTTTTTAATTACATTTGCATCTACAACCCAAAAATCTAAGTTATGACACAATCAGGAAGGTTACTCTCACTGGATGTAATGAGAGGTATTACTATTGCAGGAATGATCATGGTAAACAACCCCGGAACCTGGGATTATGTATATGCACCACTCCACCACGCATTATGGAACGGTTTGACACCGACTGATCTGGTATTTCCGTTCTTTATGTTCATCATGGGAGTTTCTATGTTCTTTTCATTACGAAAATACAATTTCAAATTATCCAAAGAAAGCGTTACGAAAATATTGAAGCGCACTGTGTTGATCTTCCTGGTCGGATTCGGATTAAATTTATTCTCACATATATGTTACAACGGATTCACTCATTTTGAGAATCTTCGTATCCTCGGAGTAATGCAGCGATTAGCGCTGGCTTATGGTGCAGGTTCACTGATCGGACTGGCCATTAATCACAAATACATCTGGCAAACGGCAACCGGTATCCTGATCGTTTATTGGATGTTACTTGCTTTCACAGGAAGTACGACACTGTCGGAAGACAATATTATTGCGGTTGTAGACCGTCTCTTGTTTGGCAATACACATATGTACCATGATTACCTGGCAGACGGGACACGTATAGCTTTCGATCCGGAAGGACTGTTAAGTTGTGTGGGGAGCATCGGACATGTCCTGTTAGGGTTTTATGCCGGTAAAATAATTCTGGACAGTAAAAAAAATAATGAACAGATCATCCGGAACCTGTTTATATTCGGAGCGATCATCCTGTTCCTGGGATTTTTGTTAAGTTACGGTTGTCCGATCAATAAAAAATTATGGAGCAGCACATTCGTACTAACCACCTGTGGGTTCGGATCATTGTTCCTTGCCTTACTGATCTGGATCATCGATATCAACGGTAAAAAGAAATGGTCACTATTCTTCGAGTCGTTCGGGATCAATCCGTTATATCTTTATGTACAAGCCGCTGTTTTGGCCACTATATTCGATAAATGTGGAATAACATCCTATGTTTATACCGATATACTGGTGCCTCTGTTCGGTAATTTCGGAGGTTCGCTGGTATGGGCCGTTCTTTTTGTCATATTGAACTGGATTCCGGGATATTGGTTATATAAGAAACATATCTATATCAAATTATAATGAATTGTAACAAGTTATTCCGTCATAGCATTTATATAAATATTATCTGTCTTTTCCTGTTTCATGCAGGTGAAATGAAATCGCAGATAAGCGAAGGAGGGAAACCGGCTAGTTTCAATTATCGAAATATGTTGAAAAGTGAACAGCCGGCTGTTCAGATTCCTGTAAACTTCAGTGTGGAAGACCTGATTGCAGTCGACGAATGGCGGGTGAGCCAGGGGGCACCTTTAACTGTTTCTACTTTAATAGATACGGATTTGAATATCGATAATTCCGGCAAGTGGATCACACTGCCCGGAGGCGAAAAGGTATGGCAGCTCCATCTGCAAGCAAAAGGAGCAATTGCCTTAATGTTATATTACGACGAATTCTACATTCCGGAAGGCGGAAAACTATTTATTTATAATGCTGATAAAACTCACCTGTTGGGAGCCTATACATCACAAAGCAATCCGGGAGAAAAAATATTTGCCACAGAATTTGTAGCTGGTGATGATCTTACGCTTGAATATGAACCAGCTGCATCCGGTGATAAAGCCGGAATAGCCATTAGCCAGGTAGGCTATGGATACAATCATTTAACCGTATCCGGCAGTTTACGAAATACCGGTCCGGGAACTTCCGGTTCCTGTATGGTTAATATAAATTGTGAAGAAGGAGAGGAGTGGCAAACCGAAAAGAACGGGGTTTGCCAGATGGTAGAAAAAATAGGAAAAGCAGGATATCTTTGTTCCGGTTCCCTGATAAATAATACGGCTAAAGATATGAAACCTTATATATTATCTGCTTTCCATTGTACGGAAGATCAGGATAACGGCCAAATAGCTTCAGTAGAGGATCTGAACCAATGGGTATTCTATTTTCATTTCGAACAGACCGGATGTGAAAGCACTTCACCGGTTGCCGATCATAAAACAATGGTCGGGTGCAGCCGCATCGTGAGTATTCCGATAGATGGAGGTTCCGACGGCCTATTATTATTGCTGAACGGGAAGATCCCTCAGGATTATAATGTTTATTTCAACGGATGGGACCGAAGTGATCTACCTGCTTCATCAGGAGTAAACATTCATCATCCTTCAGGTGATTATATGAAAATATCCACATTTGGCAATCGCCCGGTAGAAACAATGACCTGGAATACTACCGGCGCTCCTGATGCCCACTGGAATGTTATTTTCGATAAGACCCTCAATGGACATTCCATAACAGAAGGCGGCTCTTCCGGTTCACCGCTTTTCAACGAGAATAAACAGATAGTCGGAACATTAAGCGGCGGAAATTCCACCTGTCGCCAGACAACCGGTAATAATCTATATGGCAAATTATCTTATCATTGGGATAAATACAGCCAGGCTGACACCGGACGGATGGATATATGGCTGGATCCTCTGAACACGGGCACCACAGTGCTTCCGGGTTTATCGCAAACAGGAGAAGAAGGAAACCTGATCAATTACAAATCACCGACAGATGTAACAGCCGGGGTTGTTTCTTCCAAAGATGTCCTTATACAGTGGAGTGCTCCCGTATATAGCCAAACAATTGGGTGGGGAACACAAAGCTCATACAAACAGCTCGGATACCAAAGTTCTCCTTTTTATTTCGGTCAACGTTGGGAACCTGAAGACCTGGGAAATATGCATAAAAAGACACTGACGAATGTAAAATTCATTCCTGCTTACAATGTCAACTATGCTATTTATATCAAGCAGGGAGAACGTACATATCAACAGGAAGTTGGCAATACGACAGCTAACAGATCGAATACGGTAGAGTTAAAAACTCCGTATACTATCGATGCCGGCCAGGAACTGATCATTTCCATATATGCCAGAAAATATAACCGATCGGCTTATCCCGCTTTTATAGATAAAGGACCGGCTATTAATGGAAAAGGTAATTTAGTATCGTTCGACGGAAACAAATGGGAATATTTACTAAATGAAGAAAATGATAATAATTTTATCATCTCCGCAACTATCACTTCCGAAGAAGGTAAATTAACGGAGCTCCGGTCTACGACAACACAACCTATTACGGCTTTCCCTGTTGTCACGGGATATAACATCTATAAAAATCAGATAAAACAGGCAACAGTTCCGGCTTCAACATTACAATTTACAGACAAAAATGTGATTTCCGGTATTCATAATTACAGTGTTTCAGCTCTTTATGATTTAAAGGAAAGTAAAGCAACCCCGGCTGTGGCAGAAGTAAAAGTAAGTTCTGAAAGCATACCGGCTAAGGAAGAGATAAATATCAGTCCTGCCATATTCAGAGACCGGATACATATAATAAATTATCAGCAGATTAAATACATAGATATTTATTCCGCCGACGGAAAAATGATCCGGAAAATAAATAATCCGACAGAATGGATAGATGCGGGAAATATTCCCCCGGGTGTCTATTTCTTTAAGCTGGTTACGGATAAGGAGGTTAAAACGATCCGCACTATTAAAATAGATTAATATTACTTTTCTCTTGAAAGAAAAGTAAATACAATCAATAGGAAACTGTTACATCAAATCCTTCTTTCCGGGCCCGGTCTGCTATTGTATCCAAAGCCTCCTTGGATACCTTTTTAAGTCCTTTCAAAGGTGTTTCACGATCAATGGTATAGATCATAACTTGTTTCGGTTTTATTTTTTTCAATGCATCGATCCAACCTTTTATCTCCTCTTCAGTAGTATTATCAACCGACTTACCATCTATTTCACCTCGCAGGAACATGGTCTGGATAATCAGGTTTCCACTGAAACGGCATAATTGCTCCAACAATCTCTCAAATGTAAAAGCCGGGGAATTCGGAACATTCAGTTGTTGTATCCGACTATCGAGTACGGAATCGAGCTTAAGTATATTATCCTCGATCTTATTCAATGCCCGGAATACACCCTCTTTATGAAGCATAGTCGAGTTTGACAGTACAGCAATCTTAGCATTTGGAAAGTAACGGTTGCGGGTAGCGATCGTATCTTCTATGATACCTTCGAATTCCGGATGCATCGTCGGTTCTCCATTGCCCGCAAAGGTGATCACATCAGGAGTTATCCCTTCTTTTTGCATAGCCAATAACTTTTCTTCCAAGGCGGTTTTTACTTCTTCACGAACCGGTAGTTTGGTGCGTGTACGACGCTCACCATTCAAACCACACTCGCAATAAATACAATCGAAAGAACAAAGTTTACCGTCGACAGGAAGCAGGTTCATACCCAAAGAAACGCCCAGACGCCGACTGTGTATCGGACCGAACACTATTTTATCAAAAAGAATCGTTGACATAATATATAATTTATCCATTAAGTTCTTTATATAACAAAGAACACCGCAATATTACCAGTTTTACGGACACAAAGCTACAAAAGATTATAAATTCTCAAAACTTATACCTGAGAAGCACATATATATCTGTTTTATTATGTCCTTCTATTTCTTCCTGATCCGTACCTATCAAATCCCTATCTGCATAATAAGTATGGGCCAGCTTTGCAGAAAGAGATAGTTTATCCAGTATGTTCCATCGAAAAGAGAAAGATAACCTGATTCCTTTTCCGTAAAAAGAAGGCATATTGAAAGCATAAAGAATATTCTTTTCATACGAATTGATACGGCTGTAATAATCATCCGTATGAAAATAACCAATATAAAAATCAGACTGAAGAGGAAATGAAGAGGGTTTCAAACCTATACTTTGTGAAATCATCCACCCAAGACTTTGTTTTCCCTGTTGTTCATCGTAATAAACAGCATCTGCAGATGTTTTCAACACCCATGCAGGTTGTAAACCATATAACAATTGAAGACGGAAGCGTTGTTGAGAATAAGGCAGTACACTTTGTGTCGATTCATTCTCTACAGTCTGGTTCTTTTCTTTCTTCCTGTACTTATAACGAAAGTAAGTACTAAAATTCTTTCCTGAATTATAATCCAACTGAGCCATATATTCCTGTCCGGAAGAAGGTGAATCTATTCCATATTTCAACCAGGGGAAACGAAATAAGTCGGCATACAACGATAATTTAAAATGGGCGAACGGTGTCCATTGCATCCCTGTATAAACACCTTGCTCATTCTGTACAGTAGAATTCTGACTGAAAGCACTTCCGAAAAAAGCCTGATAACGCCTGTCGTAATAACGATGAAGCAGCAATAACGATAAATAAGAAACAGGCGTTAGTTGAAACGCATTTAATGTAGCTACAGCTTTATTTGAAGACAAGGCTGTTTCACCATAAAATTTAAGTTTATTCGTTTTCAACATATAATCCACACTGATGTTCATATTACTGTTTCCACGGAAATAGAAAAGGTTATAAGGTTTCGGATCAGGTTGTATATCGTATTTTCCAAAAGAATAGGAGAGGGCTGTTATACCGATGGCAAGGTTAGAAGTTGTATAGCGTACATTTCCACCGTATGTCTGCATAGGAACAGTATGTTTCTTATTCCAATCACGTTCCAACCGGTGCAAACCATCGGTTTTAAACGAACTTACTTCATAGTTATCAACACCCGCATCCAGCTTTCTGAAAGAATAAAAGAAACTAATATCCAAATCTTTAATCGAAACGGTAGAAGCTACTCCACGAAAGTAATCATTCTCATTAGTTGAAAAATGCCGGCGAAATCCATTCGTACGTCTTTCCGCCTGAGCCACAATAGAACTCCGGCCCGGAGAGAAATCACTGCTGATTACCAAGCCTTGTCCGAAAGAAACTTTGTAATCACCGATTGCAAAGCTTTTCAACCATTTGTTTATATCTTTCAAAAATAAATATACCGAATAATAATCATACCCTTTATGATACTCATTCCAAAAAGGTTCACCGGCATCTTTCTCCGCTACAATGCCAAACCGGAGCCTTTCATCGAATGCATAAGAATAACGAAGAGAGTGATGGAAAGGTTCACCCAGATATTTCCGGTTCGGATATTGCTGTAAAATACTATCCGGATATGAACAATATCCTTTTTTCTGTTGAAAACATTGATCATATCTGATTTGCAATTCATTAGAACTATACTTCAACATGTTCTTAACAGTAAAAGGACGTTTATCAACAGAAATCTCTCCGATATAAACAAAAGGAAGTAACAAAGATATTGTATGAAAATCCAACTCTTCAATATTCTTCAGTTCATAAAGGGTAACCAGTTTACCATATTTTTTACGGTAAGAGATAATCTGTTCAATCTGCAGATCGGATAAAAAAGGCAGACGGGTTAATTCTTCGCTGGTAACACTGTTTAATTCAAAAGGATGTTCAACCAGATATGAAAGATCGGAATAAAGATTTTCAATCCGGGCATCATCATCTGTTTCGGAAGCCATTTCTTCTATGTATTCCATCCACTTATCAACAGAGTAAATATTCTGACTATTAATATTATAACTGTTTATCAACATATATACTAACAGAGTTATAAACGACTTTTTCATAGTTATATAATTTAAAAAGAATACTTCAAACCTATCCCTGTACTAATACCTAACACCGGATGATACACAGTTGCCACATCTACAGTGAAACAGGAAAAGCGATATCCTACACCAAGAGTAGGCAGGAGGGGAGTTGCCTTGATTCCTGCCCGTACATAAAACTGTTTATATAATTGATATTCCAAGCCGGCACAACCTGTTAAAGTAGTCTGTTTATTCGTCTCCAGATTTCCTACTATCAACAGGCTGTTAATTACTTCCCATTGAAAACCTATCTGTATAGAATAACTCATAAAATAGTTAGTATCAATATCTTCCTTTTTAATAGCGACAGACGGTAAATCCATTATTAACATACCAATCAACAACTTTTCAACCGGAGAATAAATAATACCGATGTCGGTCGACAAATACTGTGGATGTCTCTCTGTCAACTCTGTCTGTATTATTGAATACTGGATACTTATACCGATATTCCATTTTTCATTCAAAGACTTTCCCAGGAAAAGCCGGAACATACTTTCCCTGTATCGATCATAACCGAAAGAAGAGATATTAACACCGATTGGAAGAAAGGTGGCAGGATAAGAAAATGAAAGGTTAATAACTCCCAGTTCTTTTAGTCCGTAGCGATTAAAATAGCTGATATCTAAACTTTTAAAACTTTCCAAACCGATCAGTGCCGGATTGAAAAGAAAAGATTGGGTAATGCCACATTCTCCCATTCCCACGCTACGCATATCGGGCAAACGTAAGTTATTAACAGCATACAAACAGGGGAAAACTCCCGATAACAGGGATAGAATCAATAGTTTCATAGATAAGATATTTTGGTTGTTAATTTATAAGCACATATAGAATGCTACTAATAATATTCAATGTCCATAGCTAATTCGTTTTGTTATTAATAAGAATTGCTGCAAATATAACGATTCTTATTAATCCGACAACTTATTAACAAGTAAATCATCATTTCTATATAATTAGTCAAATTCTGTAAAACCGGTACAGACTATCGGTAAATCACCTACTTTTGTAGCTTATGATGAAAGTAAGATGGTATAAGATTATGGTTTTGTTTTTACTCTGTGTCACAGCCGGTCAGGCACAGAAACTGAAAATAAACACACTTCCCGAAGGAGTACAAAGAGCTTATCTGGATGGGAAGGATACCATTGCTGTTGTCAATCTCCAGGAAGTATTTGTTTTTCCTCAGATGCGTTTCAAGAATAACCGGGAACAACAAAAGTATAATAAACTGGTTCGAGACGTAAAACGCACATTACCTTATGCTAAAATGGTATATGAAACCCTGATCGAAACCTATGAATATATGGAAACGCTTCCTAATGACAAGGCCCGTCAGGAACATCTGAAACGTATGGAAAAGGATTTGTTCAAAGAATATAAACCGGAACTTAAAAAGCTGACATTCTCACAAGGTAAACTACTTATCAAACTGATCGACAGGGAATGTAACCAATCAAGTTATAACCTGTTGAAAGCTTACCTGGGAGGTTTCAGGGCAGGCTTCTGGAATTTGTTTGCCGGTATGTTCGGAGCCAGCCTGAAATCGGAATACGACCCGAAAGGAAAAGATGCCATGACCGAACGGGTCGTTATTATGGTTGAAAGAGGATTAATCTGATAACTGTTTAAAGAAATCCCAGATAACGATCCCTGTCGTTACCGATACATTTAATGAATGTTTGGTTCCGTATTGGGGTATTTCAATACACATATCACAGTTATCAACAACAGATTGTTGAACACCTTTTACTTCGTTTCCCATGATAACTGCATATTTTTTACCCTTGTCTAACAGCAGTTTATCCAGCATAACACTACCTTCTGCCTGTTCTACTGCACAAACAGTATACCCTTGTTTCTTCAGGTTATCAACAGCGTCGTGTGTATCTTCAAAATATTTCCATTCCACCGTATCTTCAGCTCCCAGGGCAGTCTTATGGATCTCCGCATGAGGAGGACAAGCCGTGATACCGCACAAATAAATAGCCTCTACCTTGAAAGCATCCGACGTACGGAAAACGGATCCGACATTATTCAGACTCCTAACATGGTCAAGCACAACAATTAAAGGTATCTTCTTACTCTCTTTAAAAGCCTCCGGGGTGAGGCGGTTCATTTCTGTTATTTTCAGTTTACGCATAGCTCTTTTCTTTGCCTGCAAAAGTAGCTAATTAATGTGGATATGCCGTTGAAAAGGTATTGATAAGTAGTGAACACAAAATGAAAAAAAGTTCTTGCTTTATTCAAATACTTACTTATACTCCTTCCCATTTCAAACACGCAACATTTATAACCCATTATTTATTACGAGCTATTAACAGCAGTTATACACGTATCAACACCCATCAACAGGAACAAACTTTTTCACACAACCAGTTATCAACATAAAACTAATAAAGTCTATAAATAAAAGGAAAACAGAAGTAAAGCTATATTTTATACTGTTAGTATCGTCTTGATAAGCGGTTCATATACTTTAATAACTCCTCAAACAAATATTGTAACAAAAATGTATTAACTGTTTCAACAGGATATCATATACATCATATTTTATTTTTAAATTAAAGATTAATATTAATATAATATATAATTGTGGATAACTAAGAAGAGGGGATTACGGAAGGATACGGTTACAAAGGATTATCTTTGCAATAACGTTTCACCCGTCACGGCTTCTATTTATTTGAATGTAATTCCTTTATGGTGACACGTCTTTACAAAGGTTCCATAAGCACCGGGCGGTAAACCGATAGGCACTGCTTTTAGGTTCGGTAAGCACCGGCTGAAAAAGACAGGTCTTTTGTTTTTAAATGTCCCGTCTTTTAAAGACAAAAGTCCTGTCTTAACATTTGAAAAGTCATATTTTTTAAATGTGAAACGTCTGCCGTCACAGCAACTGTCTGTATGCCAATGTGCTGTACAGCTTGTGACAGGTGAAACGTATGTGTGTGAATCTTGTGTGGATATCCTGTGAACAGGTGGTTGGTAAGTGCTGATAAAAAACTCTTGCTTTTCTCGATTGAGATATCGGATAGGAGAATTATTATGACGGCCAATAAATAGGGAAGCTTCTTTCCCCTTTCTTTTAAAGATTGTTTTGCACTGCTTTAGATGGCTGAAATAAATAAAGTTTTTACCTTTGCACATTATCAACATAGAGTTGATAAGTATAGTAAAATAAAGATTATCAGTAATAAAAGTGGATGATAACTTTGTTGATATACTATTTATATCCTCATAAGGAGGAAAGGGCGATTAAAATATGAACCATTTTAACAGGATATTATATACATCCTATAATCTTTGGAATTAAAAACTAAGAATAATATAATAGATAAACTATGTTGACAAATCAATCGATCGGATATATGGATGCACCGGTACCTAAAGGCATAGATCTGAAGGAAGCCATTGATAAACTGCGTAAGGAAAAGAATGCCGTTATTCTTGCGCATTATTATCAGACCGGCGATATACAGGATATAGCAGATTTCGTGGGAGACAGTCTGGCGTTGGCTCAATGGGCTGCCAAAACAACTGCGGATATTATAGTTCTCTGTGGAGTTCATTTTATGGGTGAAACGGCTAAGATCCTATGTCCGGACAAGAAAGTATTGGTTCCTGACCTGAATGCCGGTTGTTCCCTGGCCGATAGTTGTCCGGCTCCTGAGTTTGCTGAATTTGTAAAACAACATCCGGATCATGTGGTTATTTCATATGTCAATACAACAGCTGCGGTAAAAGCGGTAACAGATGTGGTGGTAACTTCCACCAATGCCCGTCAGATCGTTGAAAGTTTTCCGGAAGGAACAAAAATGATCTTCGGTCCGGACCGGAACCTGGGTAATTACATAAACAGTATTACCGGACGTAATATGTTACTCTGGAATGGTGCCTGTCACGTACATGAACAATTTTCACTGGAAAAGATACTGGAATTAAAGAAACAGTATCCGGATGCGGAAGTGATCACTCACCCGGAGTGTAAACAACCCGTTATACAGGTGTCAGACTTCGTAGGTTCGACTGCCGCTCTTTTGAAACACACTATCAAGTCAGATAAGAAACAGTTCATTGTAGCGACGGAAAGCGGTGTTATTCACGAAATGCGGAAAAAGAGTCCGGAGAAAGAGTTTATTCCGGCTCCTCCCAACGACAGTACATGTGCTTGCAACGAATGTAATTTCATGCGGCTGAATACGATGGAAAAGCTGTATAACTGTTTGAAATTTGAAATGCCGGAGATATTTGTCGACGTGGAAGTACAGAAGAAGGCTATCAAACCGATCCGTAAGATGTTGGAGATTTCTGAAAAATTAGGTTTGTAGCATATAGGCTCTCCCATCATTCATAGAACAGAACAAGATGTTATTTAATTCAATAGAGTTTCTGATTTATCTTCCGGTAGTATTCTTACTATATTGGTTTGTTTTCAACAGGAAGATAAAATTACAAAACTTATTTATCGTCATTGTAAGCTATCTGTTTTATGGATGGTGGGACTGGCGTTTTCTTATACTTATTGCCTTTACTTCTTTTTGCAGCTGGTTGAGTGGTGTTGCTATTGCAAAAGTACGGGAAGGCAACGATTCATTATCCGAAGATTCCTTATCCATACAAAAGAAATGCAAATGGATAACCGGGATAAATATTTTCCTGAATTTGGTTATCCTCGGATTCTTCAAATACTTTAATTTCTTTGTTGATAACTTTGTGGAAGTTTTTTCCCTGTTGGGAATTACTTTGCACAAATCGACTTTGCAGATCATTCTTCCGGTAGGTATCAGTTTTTATACGTTTCAGGCTTTGAGTTACACGATAGATGTATACAGGAGAAGGTTGGAACCGACTAAAGATATAGTGGCTTTCTTTGCTTTCGTCAGTTTTTTTCCACAGTTGGTTGCCGGGCCTATCGAAAGAGCCACCAATTTGCTGGTTCAGTTTTATAAGCCGCGTAAGTTTACTTATGACTATGCCGTAGATGGTATGCGTCAGATCTTGTGGGGGTTTTTTAAAAAGATGGTGATTGCTGATAACTGTGCACTGGTAGTGAACGATGTATTCGGTAATTATTCGAATTATTCTGCCAGTACATTGGTTCTGGGAGCTTTTTTATTTGCTTTCCAGATATATGGTGATTTTTCGGGGTATTCGGATATTGCTATCGGGACAGCTAAATTATTTGGTATAACATTGAAGCAAAACTTCTATTATCCTTATTTTTCAAGAAATATTATCGAATTCTGGCGCAGGTGGCATATATCGTTGAATACCTGGTTTGTGGATTATGTATATATACCTTTGGGCGGTAGCAGGGAAGGACAATATAAGCATATACGTAATATTCTGGTTATATTTTTCCTGAGCGGATTGTGGCATGGAGCAAGCTGGACATTCATTACCTGGGGAATCTATCATGGACTATTATTTGTGCCTTTGTTATTATTGAGTAAAAAGAAACAGGGTGATTCACCTATGTTTCCTCCTGTTATTTCAATGTTGATCACTTTCGGGTTCGTTACCTTGGGGTGGATTGTGTTCAGGGCAGAAACGCTCTCTATTGCGTTTAATTATATCGGTGATATATTTTCACCTTCTTTGTTGAGGGTTCCCAAAGTTAGCGGAGCTAATAATGTGACGGCTATGTTATCGTTGGTATTTATAGGTATTCTGTTAGTCGTGGAATGGGTGAACAGGAATAAGCCTTTCGGATTGGATATACAGAACATACAAAGTTTATTTGTCCGGTATTCAATTTATGCCGGCATACTCTTTTCGATTTATTTCTTCGGTGCTGATTCTTCTAATTTTATTTATTTTCAATTCTAAGAAATTATGGAACTGACAGGGAAACAGATAAAGAGGATATTCTTTTTTCTATTATTTATAGTCGTTTTGATGGTTGGTTTGAATGGGGTAACTCCTTACTTCTTCAGGATGCTTCCTAATGATTATGCCCGTACTAAACTTATACTGAATACAATAAAAGATCCGAAACAAGTTCCGGAGATTGTTATTTTCGGTAATAGCAGGGGGATGAGCGGAGTAGATGGCTATATGTTGGAAAAAGAGTTGAGCGATCATCCTGTCGTATATAGTTTTACTTCGACCGGACAGATGCTGAGTGAAAGTGCTTTATATTATTCTTCATTGCCGTCTTCTGTCAAAACGGTTATCCAGTGTCTCGATATAGATGTTCTGTCCAAGCCGGTCGATATGGATATACCTAATCAGGTAGCTTTACATATGTATGGTTATAAGATGGATGACCGGACGAAATTGTTAGTACCTGGTTTATATGATGAATTGAGTAAATCGGATTGGTATTATAATTATAAAGCCAGGAATTGTTTGTTTTCGGGATTCTCATTCGTACTTCGTAATCTATTGGACGATGATGCACCGGAAAGTTCTATCGACAATGAATTGCGTTATCCTGCTGCTCAAGCCTCTTACAGAAATGAAGCTGTTTATCAGCGTGGCCTGGACGAACAAAACAAACAAAATAAGTTTGAAGCATATAGGATAACTCATGAATGGAAACGATTGATAGAGGAGTCTTATTCTTTTTTCAAAGCAAAGAATATTCGATATTATCTGGTGTTGATGCCGTATAATCCTGATATTATATCAGCAAAAAAGACTGAAAAGCAGAAAGCTCTTCAGTCTTATATAAAAGAATTGGGGTATATCCCTTATATCGATTGTTTTGATTTGTTGGAAGCATCCGATTTTTACGATGCAATCCATCCGAATGACAAAGGTGCCAAAAAGATAACCAATCAAATACTTATTTCACTACCATAATTTTAGTAACTACGCTTTCTTTGGCTTCGGGTGTTGCTGAGAATACAAGATAAACTCCGGTTGCAACCCGGCCACCTTTTCTACTTCGGCAATCCCAGGTAAAAGTACCTCCGGCAGATTTTCCCTGATAAATGATATTACCTTTCAGATCCGTGATCTTTACGTTCGAATCATTCATTAATCCGACGATCGTTACATGGTCGTTATGTTCCGGACGAACAGGATTCGGATAAGCATATACATCCGAATAATCTTCTTTTCCTTCTGTTGCATCGCCCATATAAGATACCAATCCTTTTTCGGTACCTATAAAAACTTCTCCGGTCAGTTGATTAATGGCTAATGAGTTTATCTGGTTGGATGGGAGAGGAGAGTTGGTTGTCGTAAAATTTTCGATTGTCTCCATACCATCTTCACTTACCAGAAATACACCGGAACTTTGTGTAGCTATCCATTTACGGTTTCCTCCGTCTACAGCGATAGCATTTATTTGTTCTCCATCAAGAAAATTGTAAGGAACATCATTGATTTCATCTGCGGGACGGATAACCCGGCTACATCTTATCTCTTCCAATTTAGCTTTGGGATTGGCACAGTAAATCGGACCTCTGTTAGTTCCAATCCAGACCTGTCCGTTTTTATCTTCAGTAATGCAGAAGTAACCGCTGGCATCAATCGTACCGTTGATATCGCTGAATGTTGATATAAAACGAGCTTGGTCGTCGCTTGTATCATCTATTGTTCCGCCATCATCAAAGATAAGGATACCAGATTTATATCCGTAGGGAACATTTATCCATTTACGATTATCGGAAGTGATTGTTATTTTATCTGCCAAAGGAACATTTGTAAAATTATCTGTATTAGAAAAATTAAAACTTGTCCAAGTTCCATCTGCTTTCAATACTTTGAGTACATCCTGTACTCCGCAATTAGTAGCCCATAGATTGCCATTTTTATCGAAAGTTACACTTCCAATACGTATATATCTCTGTTGTGCTCTGTCTCCACCAGTTGGATAGATTGTAGATAGTGTACTGTTTTTATGATTAAATAATTGAACATACTGATTGTCTTTGAATTCAATAATACCTTCTCCGTAAGAAGATACATAATAATGTGAGGGTTCTTTGGGATCAATGGCTATTCCTGTATAGTCACTAGGATATTCAATTTTATTTTTTTCATCAGAAATAATTATTTTGATAGTAGTTTCATCTAAGTTGAACCATTTTTCATTATCATATATCATTAGTGTTCCTTGTCTAAATTTTCTATCGGTCCAACGATCTCCTCCAACAATATATAATTGATTTTCGTATGTGGTCATATAATAATTATAATTACGTTTGGGATATATCGTTTGATCGTTCAATCCTTCTACAACGACTTCATATTGATTATTTTTTTTCTGAATACCTTTTAAGCCATTGACTCCTGAAGCTATCCAAAATGTGTTGGGATCTTTGAGAGAAGAAACACCATATACAATTCCAGCATTGATGACGTCTCTTTCTGTCAATGAAGAATATATGTATAATTGAGTGTTGGTATATGGCATCAATTTATTATTCTGAAAAACCATATTAGTCAAACTATTATTTATCAACAGACTTTTGACTGTTTTATCTGCTTGTTCATAATAAATACCTTTATTGTATTTTTGATTAGCAAAAAAACATAAGGAATTCTGGAAGAAACATATCTGGCTGATACTGTCCTGATCGAATTCGAATTCAGATGGAGCCAACTGATAAGAATCCCATTCATTATAATCTAGTAAGTTTGCATCCAACGAGGCTTTCAATATGCCACTTGAAGTAGCTGCATATATGTAATTGTCGTTGATAGTTACGGAATTGACTTTCTTGTTCAATTTGTAAGTATCTTTGATTTCTTTCTTATTCGGATCCATATTAAGGACAATAATCCCGAAATCAGTTGCCAGATAAGCATATTCTTTATATAAGTATATGCTGTTAATGGTTTTATTCGTTACATTCGAATTATCAAGTAAATAAGAAAGATTATAAATGCCATAATCTCCCAACAGGTCTATATTTCCATTGCTGTAAGTAATCAATAATGTATTTACTTCAGGATTGAAGATAATATGATCTATCCCACTGTCGCTAAGTCCTGTTTGTTTGGTATAATGCTTAACGCTATTATCTTCTTTACTATAACTGTATAGAGAGCCGTCCGCTACTGTGAATACATGATTATTACCTTCTGCGACTTTCATTGCAATGTTATACGCCAGGTAAGTATTCCATTCTCCAACACTTTTTTGGGCAATGATGGTAGAAGCGGTAACGTATATAAATATAAAAGTGTATATAATTCTTCTCATAATTTATTCTGATAATGTAGATAGAAAAGCACTTAATTCTTTTACAGCTTCAGCTCGGTGGCTGATCGTATTTTTAATATCATTTCCCATCTCGGCAAAAGTTTGTGTGTAATTATCCGGTACAAAGATCGGATCATATCCGAATCCGCTTGCACCTCGTTTATCTTTCGTTATTTGACCATTTACAATTCCTTCAAATAAATACTCCTGCCCATTTAATAAGAGAGCAATAACTGTACGGAAACAAGCTTTTCGGTTTTCCATATTATTCATTTCCTGTAAAAGTTTATTCATATTTGCTTCCGAGTCATGTCCCGGACCTGCATAACGTGCAGAATAAACCCCTGGTGCATTATTTAATGCTTCCACCTCCAGGCCTGTATCGTCGGCAAAACAATCGAATCCATAATACTCTTTTATGTACCGGGCTTTCTGAAGAGCATTTCCTTCCAGGGTATCACTCGTTTCCGGTATATCATCATGACAACCGATATCCTCCAGACTTACTATATTTACCAGGCCGGATGTTATTTTTTGTACTTCATCCAGTTTATGTTTGTTATTAGTTGCAAATACTAATGTTTTCATACTGCTTATCAATGTATTGTTTCTATTTTTGCACAAAAATACATATCAATTCATTATCAATATGAAGAATGTGCCTGTTCATTTTTATCTTTTTTCTTTAGTTGCTACTTTTTTCCTGGCTATTAGTTTTACATCGGCTGACTTCCTAACCATACCGGTCAGCACAGGAAAAGACCTACTTATTATCGCTTTTCAATGGTCGGTAATAACAATGGTGCTTTTCTTTATAACTATTCTATTAGCTGCTAACAAAATAGTATTTGCTATAACATTCCCATTACTAACATTTCTCAGTTCATTGCTTGCCTGGTTCCGTTTTACCATGAATGCAACTTTGACTCCCATGTTATTAGATGCAGCTTTACAAAATGATATGCGTACATCAGGTGACCTGGTCTCACCAGGTTTGTTAGTATTTGTATTTATAACCTTTGGATTATCTATAGCTTTTGTTGTTTACAGGATTAAACGGGTTACTATTCGCTCGTCTATTTATCCGGTTCTGATAGGCGGATTACTTTTGTTTTCAGTAACGCGTATAAATGCTATAAAATATCCTATATCAGAACGTATACCCTTCAATATTTATTATACTTTTATGAAATATTGGGAAGAAAAACAGGTGATTAGTGAAGAAAGAATAGATTTGACGGAAGGGACACAATGTAGTGATGAGGAGGTAACGGTTGTTTTTGTATTAGGTGAATCGCTTCGTCCGGATCATCTGGGGTTGAATGGATATGAGCGAAATACTACTCCTTTATTATCAAAAGAAGATATTATTTCTTATCCTTTCATTTATGCGGAGCAGACTTATACGAATAGTAGCGTACCTTATATATTGACTCGTGCTGATAGTACCGATTATTCAAGGGCTTATACTGAAAAGTCTTTTATTAGTTTTTTTAAAGCCTGTGATTTTTACACTGTTTGGTTAGCTAACCAGGAGGCTGCCGATACATATGTGTATTTTATGAATGAATGTGATTCATTGTTCCATGTCAATATAAATAAATCTTCTTATGTTGTATTCGACCGTTGGGTAGATGGAGACTTGTTACCCCTTTTTGATAATGCTTTGGAGGTAGATAGAAAGAAGAAACTGATTGTAATACATACAATAGGTTCTCATTGGTGGTATAATTCTCATTTTACAGATGAATTTGCGCGTTTTCAACCGACAGTAAACAGTAAAATTATCTCTTCCTGTACACAAGAAGAAATGATAAATTCGTATGATAATACGATTCTTTATACAGATTATTTTCTGTCTAATCTGATAAATCGTTTAAAGGATGAGAAAGCTATTCTTATCTATCAGTCTGATCATGGGGAAGCTTTGGGAGAGGATGGTATTTGGTTACATGCAGTCGAATCGCCTTTTGTTCATCAGGCAGCTTGTATGGTTTGGATGTCTGATAAATATAAAGAAGCGTATCCGGATAATTATACGAAAGCAAAAGAGAATTCTGTAAAAAAATTCAGAACCGATTACCTGTTCCATAGTATACTGGATGCAGGAGGAATCGGTTCTGAATATATAAATGATTCGATGAGTATATTCCGTTAAGTTTTTATCTGGTCAAACCCTTCTCCATATACTCCACGGACGATACTTTGTGAAATGAATGCCTGGTGGTCTATTTGTTTTACCAGCCGGAAGATGGATACGGATTCTGACTTCTTAGCCAGCAATACGACAACCTTGACTGGCTTTTTGGAATAACCTCCTACACCATCCAGAATAGTACATCCACGATCCAGATCATGGATGATTCGATCGGCTATCTCATCATATTTTTGTGAGAATATAAGGAATTGTACGGATTGACGGTTACCGTTTAGTACCATGTCGAGGACATAGTTGCTGATAAGCATTTCAACAAAACCGAATACGATCTTATCCACATTATGGAAGAGTAGGAAAGAAGAACTGATTATGAAGAAATCGCAGAACAACAAGGCACGTCCGATAGATATGTTCTTGTATTTGTTTACAATAGCTCCGATAATATCGGTTCCTCCCGTACTTCCGTTAGCAGAAAATACCAGTCCCAATCCGGCACCACAAAGGAGTGCACCGATCATGATTGCCATAAACGGTTGATCATGCAGTATAGGATTTCCTTTCAGCAACCATTCAAAAAATGACAGGGAAGCAGAAAGAGAGAATACTCCAAAGATTGTCTTTATCAGGAATTTAAGTCCTAAAATCTTTAGAGCGGCTAATAGTAAGACTACATTGATAACAAAGTAAGAAACCGATACCGGTATGGCGCCTCCGGTGGCAAAGAATATCAATGCACAGATACCACTGACACCACCGGTAACAATTTCATTAGACAGGATAAATGCGTTGAATCCGAAACCATACAAAATGGTTCCCAGCAGAATCATCAGATAATCCTGTATAGAAAAAAATACTTTATAAAACTGAGCTGTTCTCATTTAGATAACGATATTAACGATCTTACCTGGAACGACAATCACCTTTTTAGGAGTCTTGCCTTCCATCCATTTAGCGGAACTTTCGTGGCTGAGAGCAATCTTTTCTACCTCTTCACGGGGCATATCAGCCGGGAGTTCCAGATTGAAGCGGGCTTTTCCGTTGAATGAGATGGCGTAAGTAACTGAATTTTCTTTCAGATACTCTTCGTTGTGCTGCGGCCATAGAGCATCGCATATAGTTGTGTCGTGACCACATACATGCCATAGCTCTTCTGCTGTGTGAGGTGCAAACGGAGCAAGTAAGATGACGAGTTGTTCCAGGATAGCACGCTTATTGCATTTCAGGCTGCCTAATTCGTTAATACAGATCATGAAAGCACTGATAGAAGTATTGTAAGAGAAATGTTCGATATCGAATGTTACTTTCTTGATCAGTTTATGTAATGATTTTAATTCTTCAGCTGTGGGTTCAGTGTCTGTGATTTGCAAACTTTCAGTGTTACCATAGAACAAAGCCCACAGTTTCTTCAGGAAGCGATGAACACCGTCGATGCCGTTCGTATCCCAGGGTTTGGATTGTTCCAACGGACCTAAGAACATTTCATACAGACGCAAAGTATCCGCACCGTATTTGTCTACGATCATATCCGGGTTTACTACGTTGAACATCGATTTAGACATCTTTTCAACAGCCCATCCGCAGATATATTTACCGTCTTCCAGTATAAATTCTGCATTATGATATTCCGGACGCCAGTTTTTAAAAGCTTCGACATCCAGTATATCATTGGATACGATATTAACGTCTACGTGAATAGGAGTTACTTCATACTGGTCTTTCAGGTTCAGGGATACGAATGTATTCGTATCTTTGATACGGTACACGAAGTTTGAACGTCCTTGGATCATACCCTGGTTGATCAGCTTACGGAATGGTTCGTCTTCGCAGATTGTTCCCATATCATACAGGAATTTATTCCAGAAGCGGCTGTAGATGAGGTGACCGGTAGCATGTTCCGTTCCACCGATATACAGGTCTACATTACGCCAGTATTCATTCACTTGTTTATCTACCAGACCTTCATTGTTATGAGGATCCATGTAACGCAGATAATAAGCGGAAGAACCGGCAAAGCCCGGCATAGTACAAAGTTCCAATGGGAAAATTGTTTTATTGTCTATTTTGGATGTTTCTACAACCTTTTTGTTTACAGAATCCCAGGCCCATTTGGTTGCATGTCCCAATGGAGGTTCGCCTGTGGCTGTCGGCAGGAATTTATCCACTTCCGGCAACTGTAATGGTAATGCTTCGAATGGTAACATCTGAGGCATTCCATCGGCGTCGTAATAAACAGGGAACGGTTCACCCCAATAACGTTGGCGGCTAAAGATAGCATCGCGCAGACGATAGTTAATCTTTACACGTCCTAATTGATGTTCGGATACATATTTCTTGGTAGCGGCGATTGCTTCTTTTACAGTCAAGCCGTTTAATGACAAGTCGCAATAAGGAGTTACGTCCGGTCTCGGTGAATTGCAGACAATACCTTCTTTGGCATCGAAACTTTCTTCGCTTATATCGCAACCTTCGATCAACGGGATAATAGGCAGGTTGAAATGTTTTGCAAATGCATAGTCGCGACTATCGTGTGCCGGAACTGCCATGATAGCACCTGTTCCATAGCCGGCCAATACATAGTCGCTGATCCAGACGGGTACCGCATCACCTGTGAATGGATTGATAGCGTATGAACCGCTGAATACACCGGTTACAGAACGGTCGGCAATACGTTCACGTTCCGTACGTTTCTTGGTACGATCCAAGTAGGCATCAACCTCCTGTTTTTGTTCGGGTGTAGTTAATTGTTCAACCAATTCGCTTTCGGGAGCCAATACCATGAAAGTTACACCGAACATAGTATCTGCACGGGTTGTAAAGATGGTAAATTCTAGATCACTATCTTTCACTTTGAATTGAATTTCGGCACCTTCGCTACGACCGATCCAGTTACGCTGTGTTTCTTTCAGTGAATCCGTCCAGTCGATCGTATCCAGTCCGTCCAGCAAACGCTGTGCATAAGCAGATACACGCAGACACCACTGGCGCATCATTTTTTGCTCAACAGGGAAACCACCGCGTTCGGAAACACCGTTCACTACTTCATCGTTAGCCAGTACGGTTCCCAGTTCGGAACACCAGTTAACCATTGTATCACCCAGGTAAGCAATACGGTAGTTCAGCAATATAGCTTGTTTTTCTTTATCGCTTTTAGCTTTCCATTCCTCAGCGGTAAATTGCATTTCTTCACCGCAAGCAACATTCAGACCTTCCGTACCTACTGTTTCAAATGCTTCGATCAGACTTTCGATAGGTAATGCTTTCTTTTCGTCGTTACAGTAATAACTGTTGAACATTTTAATAAATGCCCATTGTGTCCAGTGGTAATATTCCTTATCACATGTACGGATTTCACGACTCCAGTCGTAGCTGAAACCTATCTTATCCATTTGCTCACGATAACGGGCAATATTTTGCTTTGTCGTTACTTCGGGATGTTGTCCGGTCTGGATAGCATATTGTTCTGCAGGCAGACCGTAAGCATCATATCCCATTGGGTGTAATACGTTAAATCCCTGTAACCGTTTGAAACGGGAATAAATATCAGAAGCGATATAACCGAGCGGATGTCCAACATGTAGTCCTGCACCGGATGGGTAAGGGAACATATCCAACACGTAGTATTTGGGTTTATCTTTATTTTCCTTCACTTTATAAACCCCATTGGCAATCCAGTATTCTTGCCATTTTTTCTCGATTTCTCTGAAATTGTACTCCATAATATCTAATCGTTTTTTATCGTTTTCAGTTTAAAGCCACAAAGTTAGTCAATTTATTTTGTTTTACTTCACATAACCTATTTTCGGTCTGGAGTTACCTGGCTTTTCTTTATTTTTAGAGGCAAGTTCTGCCAGGGCAAGATAGATATCGTCAAAATGTTGCTCGTAGTTTTCATGATCTTTACTGAGACTTTCAATGTCTTCCTGAAGAAATTTGACTTGCTGCTCCAGTTCTGATAGCTTCTTATTAGTAGACAGTTTATCACAATTTGAGATAAACTGTTTTCTCATTTGAACAAAGGCACGCATGATGTTACGGTTTATTTCTATGGCAATATCACTATTTAATACTGAAGATAACATGGCTACACCTAATTCGGTGAAAGCGAAAGGCATGTATTTGAAGTTCTTTCCTCTTCCTTTGTTCAAGGTCACAATTTGTGACCTTGAAAGTTCCTCTTTAGAAAGTTCAAACATAAAGTCCTCACCTTCGAATCGCTTTATATTACGTTTTACGGATTGTTTTAATACTTTGGTTTCAATGTTATATAATTCTGCAAGATCAAAATCCAACATAACTTTTTGTCCTCTGATCTCATAAATCTTGTTTTGTATTATCTGTAAATTCATAGTTTATAAATTTTGGTGATTAATAAGTGGCTAAATGTATGAATAATATTTATTTGTCAGAAGATTTCGATATACTTATTTTAATGATCTATGCATTCTCATTCAAATAAAGTGGAAAGGAAAACTATTTTTATCCTTTCTTTGTTATAAGAACATCTTTATTAATGAATTAAGTAAAACGCCATTAATACCCTTCAACCAAACCTCTGATAAACGCAAACTAAGTTTAAACTAAAAAATGACGAGTATGAGAAGATGTACTTTTATTTTCTTTATCGCCTTGTTGACAATGTCGATAAGTGCTGCACCTATTGATGTAAAACAGGCGAAGAGCGTAGCCCTCAGTTTCCTGAAAAGTAATTTTCCGCAGACAAAAGCTTCGGAGTCGGGAGTGACACTGGTCTGGTCGGATGCCGGAGCGGTTACCAAATCAGCCGGTTCCGTACAGGATGCTACCTTTTACGTATTTAACCGTGAAGATGCCGACGGCTTTGTCGTTGTAGCTGGTGATGATGTCGTATATCCTATTCTAGGTTACGGTATGCAGCAACTGTTTGAAAAAGACTCCATGCCGTCCAACCTGCGTGGATGGTTTGAAAGTTACCAGCGCCAGATCAACTGGATACGTGAAAATAAACCGGAGGTTTCGAAGGACGTCACAGCCGCCTGGAACGAAGTTCGCCAAGGCAAGATGCAGTTGAAATCGACCGGAACGTTGTTAACAACTGTCCTTTGGGATCAGATGACACCTTATAATAACTTATGCCCGGTAGTAAATAGCCAGCGTACGCCGACGGGGTGTGTTGCCACCTCGACGGCTATCGCGATGCAATATCATAAATGGCCGGACGTAGGGCAGGGGAGTCATTCTTATACTTCGCAGACCTACAATCTGTCTCTTTCCGCTACTTTCGATACTCCATACCAGTGGGATAACATGCCTTCTACCTACACGGCAGGGCAGTATACAACTGAGCAGGCCCAAAATGTAGCTACCCTAATGTACGATTGCGGTGTTTTCTCAGAAATGAATTATGCTCCCGGTAACAGCGGTGCCTTGACATTGACTGCAGCCCAGGGGCTTGTCAATTATATGAAATACGATAAATCCCTTCATGTCCTGCAACGCGATAATTATCAGAAAGACGAATGGGAAGCGATTATCAAAGGTGAACTGGATGATAATCGCCCTGTTGTCTATGGTGGTGAAAATGATCAGAAAGAAGGTCATCAATTTATCATCGACGGTTACAACGATGCTGATTATTATCATGTGAATTGGGGATGGAGCGGACTGGCTAACGGGTATTACCTGCTGTCTGTCCTCGAACCTGAAGTGCAGGGAACCGGTGGTAATAGCGGAGGTGGTTTCTCGCTTGGTCAGGATGCCATTATCAGTATGAAAAAGCCGGTGGAAGGTTCTACTTATCAGGATGTATTAGCCTTTTTCTATGGGGAAAATCAGGGAACAGTCTTTGCCGGCCTTGAAGCCACCACAGAAGATTTTGAAGAAAATCAGCTTTTCGGTGTTCAGTATGGTTATGTAGGCAATATGAGTATCCGTGATTTTTCAGGTAACCTGGTTGTCGCTCTTGTAGACAAAAACGGGAATACAAAAGAATTTATCTCCAGTGAAGAGCCTGTTACTATCCAGATCGAACATGGAGTAGGACAGGAAGTTCCTTGTATGATCACAAAAACGATTGCTCCCGGTGACCGTATCCGTTTGTTATATAAAAGTAGCGATGGAAGTGAATGGAAATGGGTAAGAGGCAATAACAATACGACCGGTGAAATCGTGGTGGCTGCCGATCCTTCTACTTCAACGGAAAATATAACGGTTGGAACAGGTGTTTCCGTTTCTTATGACGTGGCCGGAACAGTTCAGATAACTGCCCCTATTGCAATTAAAGAAGTGGTTTTGTATGATATGAACGGACGATTGATCAAAAAACAATCAGCCGGTAATAATACTCAATTATCACTTTCTTATGATAGCTATCCGGCCGGAATTTATGTATTGGAAGTTGTGACTGCGGCCGGAAGAAGTAGTCATAAACTGGTAAAGAAATAATCAGAGTTAATCAGGTATTATAAATAAATCAGGCTGGATTATTTTGTTAACAATAATCCGGCCTGATTTTGTATTATCATTTCGTTGAAGCCAACGAAATGATCTTTATTTTTTCAGCAACGGCCAGTTCGGATCTTCGATATGTTCACGAACCATGATCTCTTTCAGCTCGGCTACCTTTTCCGGATATTTATCCAACAGGTTGTATTTTTCCGAAGGATCGGCTGCTAAGTTATAAAGTTCATAATACGGTTTATCTCCACGGATATTCATGTGTACCAGCTTCCATGAACCCTGGCGTACAGCCTGGCGACCATTCATTTCCTGAAATTCGAAATACAGGAACTCATGTTCCTTCTGTCCTTTGCGGTTTTGTAACAGCGGCAGCATGCTTACGCCGTCCATTTCTTTCTGTTTCGCTTTCGGATGGATGATCTCTTCGAAAGTAGGTAATACATCCCAGAAAGAACACATGAAATTCGTTTCTGTTCCCGGCTGTATATGTCCCGGCCATGAAATGATCATCGGCACACGGATACCGCCTTCATACAGGTCACGTTTGTAACCGCGGTAGATACCATTGCTGTTGAAGAAATCAGGATCGGCACCACCTTCCATGTGAGGGCCGTTATCGCTGGCAAATATAATGATCGTGTTATCGTATAATCCTTTGTCTTTCAGTTTCTGTACGATCTGTCCCACATATACGTCCAGGCGATAGATCATCGCTGCGAATGTAGCATGCGGATAAAGCTGTGTGCAGTAACCGCCTTTGCGGAATGCCGGACTGCCCGGTTCGGTACCTTTATGTGCCTTTTCCGGATACATGCCACGGAATTTCTGAATGATGCTGTCTTCCGGAACGATCAGTTCGGCGTGAGGTAAAATAGTCGGATACCACATGAAGAATGGTTCGTCTTCTTTTAGGTTATCCAGGTAATCGAGTGCTTTCGAGTGGATCAGGTCTTGCGAATAGGTTCCTTTTCCATATTCCACATCCAATACGTTATCTTTCAGCTCAACACGTTGGTCGTTGTCCCACAGATGGTCGGGATAATAGCTATGTGCCAATAGCTGGCAGTTATATCCGAAGAATGTCTCACAACCCTGGTTTTTAGGATCACCGGAGGTGCCGATGTAACCTAATCCCCATTTACCGAAGGCAGAAGTCTTGTATCCTGCATCCTGCATGACATGGAAGATAGTACGTGCATCGGCAGGCAATGGGAATTGTCCTTCCGGGTCCAGTTCCTTGTTTCCACGGATAGGAGTATGTCCGCTGTGCGTACCTGTCAACAGGCAGGAGCGGGAAGGGGCACTGACAGTTGTTCCCGAATAACACTGGGTGAAACGTATACCGTTTTGCGCCAGTTGGTCGATGTTGGGAGTACTGAACTTTTCCTGTCCGTAGCAACTCAAATCACCGTATCCCAGGTCATCTGCCAGGATGAATACGACATTCGGTTTTTTGTCTTTGTTTTTCTGTGCATGCACAAAAGGGATGGCCGCAATCAGGCCCGAAGCGAGTAAAATAGTTTTTTTCATGAATCTAAGATGTTTCTTGTCAGACATATCGGCAAAGTTATGTTTTTTTTCTGAATTATTTCCTACCTCCATACTTTCACAAAAAATTGTACCTTTGTACGGTTTAGTATAAATGATAAAAGCATATTCCTGTGGCAAAAATAGTTGAAACCCCCTTAATGAAGCAGTATTTCGATATTAAAGCGAAACATCCTGATGCTGTCCTTCTGTTCCGTGTAGGAGACTTTTACGAAATGTATGGCGAGGATGCCGTGGTAGGAGCCGAAATACTGGGTATCGTGCAAACTAAGAAAGCCAACGGACCGGGCCAGTTTATCGAAATGGCTGGTTTTCCGCATCATGCCCTCGATACTTATCTTCCCAAATTAGTGCGTGCCGGCAAGCGTGTAGCGATCTGCGACCAATTGGAAGATCCGAAGATGACCAAGAAGCTGGTGAAGCGTGGGGTGACGGAACTGGTTACACCGGGTGTTTCTATCAATGATAATATTCTGAACCATAAAGAAAATAACTTCCTTGCAGCTGTTCATTTCGGTAAAGATGTCTGTGGTATCTCTCTATTGGATATTTCGACCGGCGAATTCCTGACTGCTGAAGGGACAATCGATTATATCGATAAATTGCTCAATAACTTCTCTCCGAAAGAAGTATTGATCGAACGTAATAATCGCAAACGTTTTGAGGAGTCGTTCGGTCCCCGTTTCTTTACCTTTGAAATGGATGATTGGGTTTTCTCCGACGAGGCAGCCAACGATCGCCTGTTGAAGCATTTTGAAACGAAGAACCTGAAAGGTTTCGGCGTGCAGCATCTGAAACTGGGTATTGTTGCTTCGGGAGCAATCCTCTACTATCTGGATCAGACGGAACATAAACATATTTCGCATATCACCGCCTTGTCCCGTATCGAGGAAGACCGGTATGTGCGCCTGGATAAATTTACCGTACGTAGCCTGGAACTGGTAGGAACGATGAACGATGAAGGTACCAGCCTGTTGGATGTGATCGATAAGACAGTTTCTCCGATGGGTTCACGTATGCTGCGTCGTTGGGTACTTTTCCCTCTGAAAGATGCAAAACCGATACAGGAACGACAGGATGTGGTGGATTATTTCTTCCGTCATCCGGAGGTAAAAGAACTTTTGGATGCACATATCGACCAGATTGGCGATTTGGAACGTATCATCTCGAAAGTAGCCGTGGGACGTGTATCGCCGCGTGAGGTCGTACAGTTGAAGGTGGCTCTTCGTGCCATCGAGCCGATAAAGGATGCTTGCATGGGCAGCGACGAACCCAGCCTTTGCCGTATCGGTGAGCAGTTGAATGCCTGTCTGGAGATTCGTGAAAGGATAGAGAAGGAGATTAATAACGATCCTCCTGCCTTATTGAACAAGGGAGGCGTTATTGCCCAGGGGGTAAATGCCGAATTGGACGATCTGCGTGCGATTGCTTACTCCGGTAAAGATTATTTGTTGAAGGTGCAACAGCGCGAAAGTGAAAAGACCGGTATCCCCAGTCTGAAGATTGCTTTTAATAACGTATTCGGTTATTATATCGAAGTGCGTAATGCCCATAAAGATAAGGTTCCGGCAGAGTGGATTCGTAAGCAGACACTGGTGAATGCCGAACGTTATATCACTGAAGAACTGAAAGAATACGAAGAGAAAATATTAGGTGCCGAAGAGAAGATTCTTGCATTGGAAGGTCGCCTGTTCAATGACCTGGTGATTTGTCTGGCTGAATTTATTCCTCCCATCCAGTTGGATGCGAACCTGATCGGACGTCTGGATTGTCTTCTGTCTTTTGCCAAAGTGGCTGAAAGTAACCGTTATATCCGTCCGATGGTGGACGACTCGGAGGTGATCGATATCAAGTTGGGTCGTCATCCGGTGATTGAAAAGCAATTGCCGCTGGGAGAACCCTATATCGCCAATGATGTGTATCTGGATAGCGAGAAGCAGCAGATCATAATTATAACGGGGCCTAATATGGCGGGTAAGTCGGCTTTACTGCGCCAGACTGCATTGATTACGCTGATGGCTCAGATCGGATGTTTCGTTCCGGCTGAAGCAGCCCGTATCGGTATAGTGGATAAGATATTTACCCGTGTAGGGGCTTCCGACAATATTTCTGTCGGCGAATCGACTTTCATGGTGGAGATGAACGAAGCTTCGAATATCCTGAATAATATGTCGTCGCGAAGTCTGGTTCTTTTCGATGAATTGGGACGTGGTACGAGTACTTATGACGGTATCTCCATTGCCTGGGCGATTGTCGAATATATCCATGAGCATCCGAATGCCCGTGCCAAAACGCTTTTTGCCACTCACTATCATGAGTTGAACGAGATGGAGCGTTCGTTCAAGCGTATCAAGAATTATAATGTATCGGTGAAAGAGGTATCCAATAAGGTGATCTTCCTGCGTAAGCTGGTTCCCGGTGGCAGCGAACATAGTTTCGGTATCCATGTGGCCAAGATGGCGGGAATGCCGAAGAGTATCGTGAAACGTTCCGACGAGATTCTGAAACAGCTGGAAACGGATAACCGCCAGGAGGGTATCGACTGTAAAGACAAGGCGAAAGGAAAAGGCAAGGTAAAAGCCAAACCTGTAAAAGAAATCGCTTCCGCCGCCGAAGGTTATCAACTTAGTTTCTTTCAGCTGGACGATCCCGTACTCAGCCAGGTACGCGACGAAATAAAGAACCTCGATGTTAATAATCTGACTCCGATCGAAGCGCTCAACAAGTTAAGCGAGATACGGAAGATCATTACAGGGAAGTAAGGAAAATGTGAAACATTTTTTACCTGTGGAACGTCGGATACTTGTTATTGAACCGGTATCCGATACCCAGCATCAGGTAATTGGGGGTATGGAAGTTTTGTAAATTATATCCGATATGGATAAAAGAACTGCGGGTGACTTCTATTTTAAGAGCCAGAACCTGGTATAATCCTTTTAAGTCACCACCGCGGTGGATTACATTTCCTCCCAGACCGATACCGACAGTGAAGTAAGGCATCACATACTCTGCCCTGGCGGAAAGTCCCAGCGCCATCTGGTAGCTGAGCGGCGGACGGTAAAAACGATCGGAAGAATATTGGTCGGCATAAATATTGGCACTTTCATCATAGACACCATCCAACGATACTCCTGCCCGGAAGTTATATCCGAAATTATACATCGGATTAATGTTGAATCCCGCTACGGCAAAAGCTCCCGGGGCGGCCACTTGCCCATCTCCGACATAAACACCTTTGCGTCGCCATGAACCGAACAGAACGACATCATAGCTGATATGACGGGGGAAATTTGGTACAGGGGACTGGAAAAAAGGCTTGGAAAAACAATCTCCGTTCCTGTTGAAGTTATAAACTAATCCGACTTTTAACCCGACCGTATTCAGTCCGGCATTCGGGAATCGAGTGTTTCCATTCGAGAAATGCGTCAAGTCAACACCTGCTGTCAGATCTATCTGCTTCGAAAGCATATAGTTCAGATAGAAGTTTACATTGATATAGGCATTTATTTTCGATCCGATGACCTTGTTGTGCGTATTGTAATATTCATCATAAGGTTTCCAACCAAACGATACCCCGAAATTCCATTCGTAGTTAAGCGACAGGCGGGGATTGAACCGGGCGATACGGGCTCCCTGGAAGAGGTAAACAGCCAGAGGGTTTCCAAGTTCTTCTTTATTCTCAAACGAATACCAACTTAATCCGATGCCCTGGTAAGCACCTCTGTAAATACGATCGGTGTAGCTGTTCGGGTAGTATTGGAAAGAGTATTTCAAATGGGCGGAGATAGATTGCCGGATCGGTTTCTGATCCCAGTTATCTCCTTTCAGAAAAGAATTGGTAGGGAAAATGTAAGCCGGGCGTCCGTCGATGCCTAATCTATGTATCAAACGACGCGACCAAGCGACAGAATCGACCCCGTCTCCCGGTATATTTTTATTTCCTTCTTCTGCAAATACGATATCAGACATGAAAAGCATTGTTACCAAAGTAACCAGTACTTTCAACCTCTCTATTCCACTTTTCATACGCTGCTCCACTGTTTGTTATTTGATAGGTACTCCGGATAGTAAGCCGGAGTATCCGCAAATGTAAGGATATATTTGGAATATGAAAAGGGATATCTTTTTTACTTATTGATCTCTTTTGTAATCTCTTGAATGTCTTTTAGTGTGAAATTCCCGGATAATTGGATCACATTGAAGCTGTTGTTCCGGCCCCTCTGATGCGTGCTTTGTGGAGAGCCTTCATAAGAGAGACGGGATCGAAGAATAAGTTGTTACAAAGAAAGGGAAAATATTTACTTTTTATCCTTACTTTCCGCTATTTCAACGAAGTAGACACTTGAGCAGATCAGTGCAATAGCAATCATCTGGTACCAGCTGAAACGATCCTGTCCGATGGAAAGGGAAACGATGGTGGCAACGATCAGTATAATGTAGCCGTATAAAGCGACCAGTGTAGTACTTAAGTATTTGAGGCCTATCGGAATTAAAAGGTAACTGATTGTGGTAGGAAAGATCAGAACGAACATCAGTATAAGGAAAGGCTGCCATTCGAAATGACTGAACAGATGACCGTCGAAACCGGTAAAAGCCATAACGATCAAAGAGGAAACAGCCGCTCCCAGAAAGCTATACCGCAACATATTAAGTGAACTGACCTTTCCCAGTACTATATTACTAATGATCAGATAGGCCGCATAAGTAATTGAACTGAATAGGCAGAGCATGTTACCCGTAAAGGCATCCGAGGCCAGATCATCGCTTTTCTGTGTCAGGATACAGAGCAGTGCACCGCCTAGCCCGATCGCAATACCAATTATTTTCATAACTGTAATCCGTTCCCGCAGGAAGAGGACCGACAGGATAAATACCCAGATCGGCTGCAGGCTGCTGAACAGCGAACTGGATACCGGTGTCGTCTTGCTGACCCCGAGCAGATAGAAGAACATAAAGCCATATAAACCGATTGCCCCCAGCAGGAACAGGGTGATCTTCTCCCGCCGGGTCGTTTTGTCCTGTTTCCAGAAGATACTGATGATCCAGAACATGATGGCAGCGAATACGCAACGGAACATAACCCCTGTCAGCGGAGCGATCCATAAGGGAAGGAGATATTTGAGTGCATTCGCATTCAGGCCGCTGAAGGTTTTCGATACGATCATACTAAGGTTGGCTTCTGTCTTCTTATTCTTCATACTGTTTGACGTTTTTAAGTTATTTACATATTGTCATTGAACAGGAATGAGTCCTGTTTGATATACGCCCATACGGCAGCAATCAGTGCAATGATCAGATTGAATATGAACGCAAACTGCTGTGTTTCTATATGTAATAAATCTTTGAATACATTTATAATGAACGGACAAAGCAGGATAGCCAGGTAATTCATCGCCATGACGAAAGCCAGTGCCAGTGTTACCTTTTCCGGGATAGCTGTCCGGGTTGTTTTGTCATAGGCAATAGGCTGGATAACGCCGTACCCTAATCCGGTAAAGATACAACCTAATCCGATCAGCCACTCTGTCCGCGAGATAAGGATCAAGGCCATACCGAGGGCGATGGAGAGCAGGCTGTAGAATTTGGTTTTCTTCCCGCAATAATCGACGATCTGGTTCAGTACGAATCCCGGAGCCATAATAGCCAGGAAGAAAAGAGAGATCATAATACCCGAGTTACCGCTGGTGAAGTGATATTCCTTCATCAGGAAAGGCAGATTGAAGCTAACGATAATCACCAGATAAGTTGCCAGCCCGTAGAACCCCATGATTTGCATCAAATGCCTGATCTGTATGCCCCGTTTTCCGAATGAAGGATCGGTTGGGGCCGCCTTGTTTTCAGCAGAAGCCGTTGCATGGACGGGTAGGGGGCTGATATTCTTTTTCAGATAGAATGACAGTACGATCGAAATAAGCGGGAACAGATAAACGAGGAACGGCAGATGCCAGTTGATTTCCGCCAGATAACCCGTCAGTACGGTTGCCAACACCAGCGTCACATTGGTGATAGCCGAACTCAGCCCGAATTGCTTTGTCCGGTAAGTCCCGATAAAGAACCTCGAAATAAGGCCGGTCGACAGTGGAACGATCAACCCCGAACCGATACCCAGCAATGCGCTGACGGCGATCAGTTGCCACATCTTCGTCGAAAGCAGATACAGGAGACCGCTGACGGCAAAAATACTTAGCCCGATTTGTAACAACCATATATTATTGATCTTCTCGGTCAGTTTGCCGGATAATATAATAAAAGGTATAATCAGCAACGAAGGCAAAGAGGATAACATTTGTATATCCAGTTCCGTCGAATGCGGAAATATAGCCGAAAGTTTTCCCAGGATAGGGGAGACTGCCAACCCCGGTAGCGCATTCAATGCCGAGATTGACCATATACCTATTAATGTAATAAGGGGAATCGTCCCTTGTCCTGTCTGTATTCTCATACTTAAATAGCTGTTTTATAAGACAGGAAACAATTCTTATGGCTGAATGTTCATTTGAAAGGTTATTTCCGTTACTAAAAAAACTATCGGTATCGGCAATCCTTAGAGGAAGCAGAGCTTCCTTGGAAAGGCCTCAGCTGGCGAGCGTTAAGCGCAGCAGCCGGAGTGAGCGCCCGGAGGCTGCGTTGTTTGAGCGAAGCGAGTTTCGCAGACGACAGCGAACGTAGGATGCGGAGTAGCGAGGCAGGTGCAGACTTGATCTTTTGTTTACTTTTGGATCAAGCCAAAAGTAATTAAATATTGCAGGATTAACCAAAATCGAAGAACAATTGCCGATGGAGGCTGTTTTTGCACTACAAATCGACGCACGAATGTCGGTTGCGCCAATTCTTAAATAATTAAAAACAAAAAGACATGAAAGATTCAAGTTTTAGAGAAGGTGATGCCAAAACTGCGATTTTTGGCTCGAATGCAATGTTGCATCCAGCTCCGGTAGACGTAATTCCTGATGGCCCTACCACTCCGGAGATTGCGTATCAAATGGTAAAAGACGAAACTTTCGCCCAGACACAACCCCGTCTGAACCTGGCTACATTCGTTACTACCTGGATGGACGATTACGCAACTAAGTTGATGAACGAAGCAATCAACATCAACTATATCGACGAAACTGAGTACCCGCGTATCGCTGTGATGAACGCTAAATGTATCAACATCATGGCTAACCTGTGGAACAGCCCCGAACAGGCACAGTGGAAAGCCGGAGCCTTGGCTATCGGTTCTTCCGAAGCGTGTATGTTGGGTGGTGTTGCAGCCTGGTTACGCTGGCGTGAAAAGAGATTGGCTCAGGGCAAACCGGTCGACAAACCTAACTTTGTGATCTCTGCCGGATTTCAGGTTGTATGGGAAAAATTCGCCCAGTTGTGGCAGATCGAAATGCGCCAGGTGCCATTGACACAGGAACATATCACGCTCGACCCGCAGGATGCCCTGAAGATGTGTGACGAAAATACGATCTGTATCGTTCCTATCCAGGGGGTTACATGGACAGGTCTGAACGACGACGTGGAAGCTCTCGACACTGCCCTCGATGCATATAATGCAAAGACTGGCTACGATATTCCTATCCACGTGGATGCCGCTTCCGGTGGTTTCATCCTGCCATTCCTGAAACCGGAACTGAAATGGGACTTCCGTCTGAAATGGGTACTTTCCATCAGTACTTCCGGACATAAATTCGGTCTGGTATATCCGGGTTTAGGTTGGGTCGTTTGGAAAGATAAGAAATACCTTCCGGGTTCCATGTCTTTCAGTGTAAATTATTTAGGTGCAAACATCACTCAGGTCGGTTTGAACTTCTCCCGTCCTGCTGCACAGATTTTAGGACAATACTACCAGTTTATCCGTCTCGGCTTCCAGGGTTACAAGGAAGTACAGCAGAACAGTATGGCTGTAGCCGATTACCTGCATGCTGAAATAGCAAAGATGGCTCCGTTCCAGAACTACAGTAAAGAGGTTGTGAACCCATTGTTTATCTGGTATTTGAAACCGGAATATGCAAAGAATGCCAAATGGACATTGTACGACTTGCAGGACAAACTGAAACAAAGCGGATGGATGGTTCCGGCTTATACATTGCCTGACAACCTTGAAAACTGGGTAGTTATGCGTATCGTTGTCCGCCAGGGCTTCAGCCGCGACATGGCCGACCAGTTACTGGGTGACATCAGCAATGCGATTGCCGATCTGGAAAAACTGGAATATCCTACTCCTACCCGTATTGCACAGGACAGAAACCAGAAAGTAAAAGGTTCTGTTTTCACTCATACAGGTATTCCCAAATCAACTAAGTAAACTATTTGAGTATGGATAAAAAGATTTCCGTTTCACAAATAAAGGAGGCGGCTCAGGAAGCCTATGGGATGTACAAGGCCAACACGGACGGAAAGAATGCCGATTACATCCCTTATCTGGCCAATATAGATAAGAACCTGTTCGGTATCAGTGTCTGTCTGATGGACGGGACGATCATCCAGTTGGGTGATTCCGAATACCGCTTCGGTATCGAATCTGTATCTAAAGTACATACCGCTGTACTTGCTTTGCGCCAATACGGTGCAGAGAAGTTACTGCAAATGATCGGTGCCGATGCAACCGGACTGCCTTTCAACTCTATCATGGCTATCTTGCTGGAGAAGGATCATCCTTCTACTCCGTTGGTCAATGCGGGTGCGATCACTGCTTGCAGTATGGTTCAGCCGATAGGTGACGCCGCCAAGAAGTGGGATGCCATTGTTGCCAACATTACCGATCTTTGCGGCAGTGCTCCCCAGTTGATCGACGAATTGTATAAGTCGGAATCGGCCACCAACTTCAACAACCGCTCTATTGCCTGGTTATTGAAGAACTACAACCGTATTTACGACGATCCGGATATGTCGCTCGACCTGTATACTCGTCAGTGTTCACTGGGAATCACGGCAGCTCAATTATCTGTCTGCGGAGCTACTATTGCTAACGACGGCCTGAACCCGGTATCGAAGAAGCAGATATTCGACGGCTCATTGTCACCGAAGATCACATCTCTGATCGCAACCGTAGGTTTCTACGAACATACCGGTGATTGGTTATATACTTCCGGTATCCCTGCAAAAACAGGTGTAGGTGGTGGTGTAATGGGCGTAATGCCCGGCCTGTTCGGTATCGCTGCTTTCGCTCCACCAATTGACAGCGCAGGAAACTCTGTGAAAGCTCAGTTGGCGATCAAATATATAATGAATAAACTGGGTCTGTCCATTTTTAATGGCGACCGGGTAACAATTACTGAATAGAACAGTTTATTCTTTTAATTGGCAAGCCTCTTTGTTCCTCGTTCAGAGGACGGGAGGCTTGTTTTGTTTATTTCTAAATTATATTGTATGATAACCTTTTTCTTCACTTATGCCGACACTTTGGTGAAGCGTAAACGTAAGGCCGGGCATTTTTCGACTGCCGACCTCTACCGTGCTTCCTCCAACTGGCTCCGGCAGTTCCGGGGTGATGATTCCCTGTCGTTTGACGATATCACTCCCGGCTTGATCGATCGTTTCCGTGAATGGCTTCAGTCATTGGGACATCTGAAAACAAATTCGATAAACAGCTATCTGAGTAGCTTTCGTGCCATCTTTCATATGGCTGTGCGCGAAGGGTTGGCACCGTCGAACTGTCTTTCGCCTTTTGCGCACCTCAACCTCCGGCAAGGAGAAACTGCCAAACGTGCCCTTCGTAGGGAAACAATCGAAGAGATTGTGCAGATGGATTTGTCGGATAGTCATGAGTTGGAGATGGCAAAAGACTTTGCCCTTTTCTCCTTTCTGGCTTGCGGACTGCCTTTTGTCGATCTGGCGCATCTGACAGCCGACAATATTATCGCCGGTGAATTAGTCTATAACCGCTGTAAGACTGGTACCCTGGTACGTGTCTGCATCACCCCCGGGATGCAACGACTGCTCGATAAATACATGCAACCCGGTAGCCGTTATCTCTTCCCCATTCTGTCCGAAGAGAGTAATGGGGAGAAGCAGTATGAAGCCTATAAGAAAGCCCTTCATCATTACAACAGTTGTTTGAAAGAAATCGGTCAACGTCTGGTCATCCCTATCCATCTGACTTCGTATGTTTTCCGCCACACCTGGGCGACAGAGGCATTGCGTAACGATACGCCGATAGCAGTTATCAGCCAGGCCCTCGGCCATACGTCGGAAAGGACAACACGTAACTATCTGACTACACTCGACCAGTCGAGGCTCAATGCTGCCAACAAGATTATTATAAAAGGACTGGATAGTTTGATAGGAGTGAGGGCCTAAGAGACCTTATTTGTGAAATAAGGGTGTTTGCCCCATTTTATGCCAGCTTTGAAAATCACAGCCTTTTTAGTATGGGGACGGGGCAAAGATAGAAATTATATTTAAACAAAGACAAACTTGCTTGCTTATAATTTAGGTGGGTGGGGGATGATTTGTGCCTTTATAAAGAATTGGGGCGTTTTCGGCTGACGTATGGACATAGCGGGGCTAAGGGTAACCTTTCCCCTCTGGAGAGGGGGCAGGGGGTGTGTCACTAGCCGTCTATATAGCTCGTTTTAACACACCCCTCCCCCCCTCTCCGAAGGGGAAAAGTTACTCTCTACCACTAAATATCCAATACAAAGAACTACCCTTATTTCACAAATAAGGTAATCATCAAAAAAGGAAACGCCCAGCCCAACCAGCAGGCATAAATTTATTGTTAATCATGGCTGAAAAAATCATTTTGACTGCCGATCTTTACGACAACGCCGTCACGGAGCGTAAAGGTGACTACACCGCAAAGCCCCGTATCACCGGAACGGTACGCAACAAACAAATTGCCGAACGCATTCTGGCAAGAGGTTCTGAATTACGCCTGGATACGATCGAATATATCCTGGGTATGAGTGATCAGGAAAAAGTAACCGCTATTGCCGAAGGTAAAAGTGTTGTTGATGGTGTAGGCCAGTACATGGCTACTATCACTGGTTCTTTTGAGGGTGAAAAAGCAGCTTTCGACCCTACTAAAAACAAACTCACTGCCAGTTATGTACCCGGTAAACTACTACGCGACACATTGAAGAATGTAGAGATAGATACCCGTACTGCCGTTACCGGCCCAGTCATCAACTCGATTATCGACTCTACTACCGGTGAAATGAACACACAACTTACCTCTGCAGCTCCTGTCGTTATCTCCGGATCGAATATCAAAGTAGCCGGCGATGATGCAAACCTGGGTGTTTTCTTCACTAAGACAGGCGGTACAGCTCAGAAATGTCCGTTGCTGGTTCACAACAATCCTTCTGAACTGACTGTGATGTTGCCTGCCCTCGAAGATGGCGAATACACATTAAGTATTGTTACCCAGTCTGCAGCCGGTAACAAACTTGTAAAAGAGCCACGTACTTATAAGTTTCCGGTACTACTTTATGTAGGTGAAAAACCGGGTGGCGGTGGTGAAGATGACCGTCCTGTTATTGAATAGTCTTTCTCAGTGCCGTTGGAGAGACTGTCTAACCAACGGTACTTACACACATTTACCAGAGGCACTTAGTTCGTCTAACCAATGTTGGTTAGACGGTGCGCCTAAAATATGTTAATGCCTGAAAACAATATTTGAATTTAGTAATATGTCTAACTTAATTTTGAATGAGTATGAAGAAAATTTTTACTTTGGCAATGGCTTTTCTGGCTGTTGCGTGTGGTGTGAATGCACAAACAAATGAAGGAGCATTCGCTTCTATGGAGATTGATAAACCTGTCAAGTCATTAGATTATGTCGTATCACCAGTTCAAACAAAAGCTGATGCCTCTTCTTTCGCTGGTGGTTCCGGTACAGAGGCAGATCCCTATCTGATCGCTACCAAGGAACATTTACGTAATCTTGGCGCATTGTCTTCGGATGATTCGGGTACATTCCCACAGAAATTGAAGGGGGTTTACTTTAAGCAAATAGCCGACATCACTTTTGGAGAAGATGACCCGATGACCTTTATCGGTAACGGAGCCTGGTTTACCGGAACGTATGATGGCGATGGCTATGCTATAAAGAATTATACATTGAAATACAATACACAAAAGGCTAGTAATATGTATATGGCTCTTTTCGTGAATTGTGGAGGGGCAACTCTTAAAAATATTCGTATGGTCGGTACAAAGATCGATATTGACGTGGAAGGTACCGATTACTTAATGATGGCTGCAGGATTAGCGGCCAATGTCCAGTATGGGAAGATAATCAACTGTACAACAGATGGTACTTATAACTTACGGACTAAAGGAAAAGTATCCGGATCGGTAATTGGTGGTTTGGCTGCAGCTTTAAGTAATAGTACAGTTGAAAACTGTCGTACTTATGGAAATTATCAGAATGAGACTGTACTGAAAGATGGAAAATTATGTTACGCTGAGGTCGCAGGTCTTGTGGCTGAAATGTACGATTCGAAAGTTATTGATTGTATTAGCCACGTTAAATTGGACAACCAGGTTTCCGGGAATACTACTGATTTGGTGGTTCGTACGGCAGGGACGGCTGCTTTTACCCAAAATAGTCAAATTATGAACGTTGCAAGCGTAGGAGAGTCTATTGTATCGATAGCTGATAATAAGCAGGAAGAAGGTAAGACAAATGTATATACAGCAGGTGTTGTAGCTGTTTTGAATACAAAAAGTATACTGTCAAATGCGTGGAGTGCAATAACAACGTTGAAGAGTGAAAATGTAACTACTCCTACTGAACCTGCTTTTACTTCTTTCGTGTTTGGAGAATCTAAAGCAGAAAACTGTTTGTATGTGTTAAAAGAAGAAGATGCAAAGGCAGAGGAGTTTGTAGAAGAACTTAATAAGTTATTGCCTGAAGGTACTACACGCTGGCAGTTTAGAAAAGACGATTACCCAGCTCTTCAAGCCTTGCATAATGTGACCTTGCCTCTTCTGACAGGTGCAACAACCACGCCGGGCGAAGGTGTCTCTGCGATAGAAGATGGCGAACGTTTCCGTTTCTCTTTGGTATTGGAGGAAGAATATAATCAATCCAAACCGGTTGTAACCGTTGGCGATAAAACACTGGAACCGGATGCCAACATGAATTATGTGACAGAACCGGTAACAGCCGATATGGTCGTTAAAATCGATGGCATTGTCAAGAATACGGAAACAGCCAATGAAGAGATCAACGCTACCGCTCAGAAAGTATATGCAGCAGACGGTATTCTGTATATCCAGCCGGAAGCAACTGCCCAGGTGAACGTATTCAATATGCAAGGCCAGTTGGTGAAATCAGCCCTGGTTTCCAGCGAAGCCCAAATACAACTGCCGCAAGGTCTTTACATTGTCCGTTTGAATGATCAGAGCTATAAAGTTCGCATAAGCGAATAAACAGCTGTCATGGCATAAATAAGGCTGTGCTATCCCTTTCATGGGGGAATCAGGCACAGCCTTTTTTATTAGAAATAGGTTTGAATTTATTGTTTAGCTAAATAATCGGTAACTTACATCAGTGCATATTTTCAGCAGGTTTTGATACCACTGCCTCTTCTGCCTTCTTCACAGCCTCGTTTATGTTTGAACATATATTATACGCACCTATCTTTTGATCGAAGCCGGATTTGATCAATACACGGCGCACATCATCGTTTACTCCCGAAAGGATCATGTGTATATTTTCAGCTTTCGATAAACGGAACAAACTTTCCAGGTTATGCAGGCCTGTCGAATCCATGAACGGGACTTTACGCATACGGATGATACGTACTTTGGGTTTGTCACCGATCACCTTCATCACATCATCAAATTTGTTCGCTACACCGAAGAAGAACGGACCGTCGATTTCGTACACTTCAACCCCTTTCGGCAAAACCAATACCTCTTCATCATGGCGTATCTCTCCATCATCGGACAGGTCGATTTCGTCTTTGGTTACTGAAACGCGAGTTGTCTCTGCCACACGATGCATAAACAGGAACATGGCGATCAATAAACCGATCTCGATGGCAATAGTCAGGTCGAAGATAACGGTTAGGAAAAAAGTAACCAGTAGTACGGAAACATCGCTTTTCGGGTTTTTCATCAATGAACGGAACGTGCGCCATTCGCTCATGTTGTAAGATACGATAATCAACACACCTGCCAGGCAAGCCATTGGGATATGTTTGGTTAACGGTCCCAAGAACAGTAAGATCAACAACAGTACAATAGCATGGATTATACCGGCTACCGGTGTACGGCCACCGTTATTGATATTGGTCATTGTACGGGCGATAGCTCCGGTTACCGGAATACCTCCGAAAATAGGAACGATGATATTGGCAGCTCCCTGTGCGATCAGTTCGGTATTTGAATTATGTTTATCTCCGGTCACACCATCGGCCACTGTGGCAGAAAGAAGCGACTCTATCGCACCCAGCATCGCAATGGTAAATGCCGAGGGGAGCAATAGGTTGATTGTTTCCATATTGAAAGAAATGGCTTCCGGTTGCGGGAGGGAAGCATTAATGGTAAAACGGTCGCCGATCGTTTCTATGCCTGTTATACCCAGCTGATTTCTCATGATATAGACAATGATCGTCATCACAATAATAGCAATCAATGAACCCGGAATCTTCTTGGAAAACCTGGGTGAGACGGCAATTATAACAATGCTGATAATTCCGATCACGAACGACCAGGGATTGATCGTATGGAAATGTTCGAAGTAAGCAATCCATTTGGATATGAAATCGGCCGGAACCTTTTCCATTGTCAGCCCGAACAGATCCTTCATCTGTGTAGTGAAAATGGTCAACGCAATACCGCTGGTAAAGCCGACAACGATCGGATAAGGTATAAATTTGATAACCGTCCCCAGTTTTAATGCTCCCATTACTACCAATATAATTCCGGCAATCACCGTAGCTATAGCCAATCCTTCGATACCGAAATTCTGTATAATTCCGTATACGATAACGATGAAAGCTCCGGTCGGACCACCGATCTGTACGGAATTTCCTCCCAGAAGAGAAACGATAAATCCACCGATTATTGCCGTAATCAATCCTTTTTCCGGACTTACTCCCGAAGCGATACCGAATGCGATGGCCAGTGGAAGGGCAACAATACCCACGATGATTCCTGCCATCAGATCGGTCATAAACTTTTCTTTGGAATAATTTTTCAGCGCCGATATAAGTTTGGGCTGAAAATCAATTTTGCTTTTCATCTTTCTGCCTATTATGTTAAATTTTGATGCAAAGATACAATAATATTTATCGAAAGTGTATATAATCGGGTATTTTGCAATGTCGACATTTCAAAAAAGCCAAATTAGGGTTGGGGTTTATGCAAAATCGGTTACATTCTTTTAAAAGCTATCGGTAAATACTGCCGGATGATAGACATAGTTTATAATCCGATAGATATATTTTAAGTAAATGAATGAATTAAATTATTAAACAATTTCATAACTTTGAGAGTTATTTGAATAGGGCGATTTAGACAAACTCATTTTATATTACATATTAGCATTATGGAAAAAAGTATTAAAGGTACACGTACAGAACAGAATCTGTTGAAATCATTTGCCGGAGAATCTCAGGCAAGAAGTCGTTATACATTCTTCGCAAGCACAGCCAAAAAAGAAGGCTACGAACAAATTGCCGGTGTATTTATGGAAACTGCAGAACAAGAAAAAGAACATGCAAAGCGTTTCTTTAAATTCCTGGAAGGTGGCATGGTTGAGATCACAGCATCTTATCCTGCCGGTGTAATCGGCACAACAATGGAAAACCTGGCAGAAGCTGCTGCCGGCGAAAACGAAGAGTGGGCTGAACTATATCCTGCATTTGCCGATATTGCAGAAGAAGAAGGTTTCAAACAAATCGCTGTTGCTTTCAGAATGATTGCAAAGGTTGAAGCTGAACACGAAAGACGTTATCGTAAGTTGTTGGCAAACCTGACTGAAGGTAAAGTATTTGAAAAAGACGAAGCTATCTTCTGGCAGTGTCGCAACTGTGGTTTCGTGATCGAAGCAAAGAAAGCTCCGATGAAGTGTCCGGCATGCGAACACCCGCAGGCATTCTTCGAACCAATGAAGCAAAATTATTAAAAAATTTCCTTATCAGGATTTAATTTAGGACGTTCCCAACTAATATATTTTGGTTGGGAACGTTTTTTATTTGTAGTGATGTGAATAAAATATATCTTTACCAACGTATTACGACTTAATTCTAACTTTTCGTGAACCTTTGACTGAATGAGTATATCGATAAAGAACCTTAATAAGGTATATCCGAACGGAAACCACGCATTGAAAGATGTGAATCTGGAGATACCGACAGGAATGTTCGGACTGTTGGGTCCGAATGGTGCCGGAAAGTCTACATTGATGCGTATCCTGGTTGCTCTGATGGAGCCGACTTCCGGTCAAGTGGATATCTGTGGGTATGATCTGCTCAGGCAGCGCAAAGAGATCAGAGGCATATTAGGTTATCTTCCGCAGGACTTCCGTTTCTTCGCAAAGTACAAAACACATGAGTTTCTGGATTATGCTGCCCGTCTGTCGGGTATGACTAACGGTAAACAAAGAAAGCAGGCTGTAGATGCTATGCTCGAAAATGTAGGTTTGTTCGATGTGCGCGAACGGTATGCAAATAAACTATCGGGTGGTATGAAGCGGCGTTTGGGGATTGCCCAGGCATTGATCCATCATCCGAAAGTGATCATTGTGGATGAGCCGACCACCGGACTCGATCCTGAAGAACGTATCCGTTTTCGTAATCTGCTTTCGGAAGTGAGTGAGAATGACGTAACGATCATCCTTTCTACCCATATCGTGGGAGACATATCCAGTACTTGTAATTGTATGGCGCTGATGAACAAAGGACAGGTTTCTTTTTACGGTTCACCGCAGGATATGTTGAAACAAGCAGAAGGAAAAGTCTGGCGTATAAAAATAACCGGCGACCAATTGCACGAGGTAGATAAGAAATACCCCGTAATCTCGACCATTCCTTCCGGCTCCGGTTGGGAAGTGCAGGTTGTGGCTGATGAGATCGTTGGATATGAAGCTGAATCGTATCCTCCCAATCTGGAACATGCTTATGTGTATTATATGGAGAATAAACTGAACCTTTGGACCAACGATTAATAACCTTTTAATTGACCCTCTATGTCGTTTATCAACAATATACAATCGGTAGCAAAATACGAAAGTAAAATTCTGATCCGGAGCTGGTTCTTTAAAGTGTTTACCATACTGGCCATTCTGATACTCGGATTTTTTGACTTTGCTCTGCTGATCATGGAAGACTCCGGTGGTTTTTGGCTGGTGAAGGCCATACCGGCCAATCTCCCTTACTTGAACCTGCTCTTATTAAATACCGGACAAGCAGTGATCTGTATATTTCTTTCTTCGGAATTCCTGAAGAGGGATAAGAAACTCGATACTTCGGAGGTGTTTTATGTCCGTCCGTTAAGCAATGCCGAATATGTGATCGGTAAAATATGGGGAAACCTGCGTGTTTTTCTGATCCTTAACCTGATCATCATGGGAATAGCTTTGCTGTTTAACTTTATGACTTCAGGAATGGCGGTAGACTGGATGGCGTATATTCTTTATTTCCTGTTGATAAGTATTCCGACGTTGGTTTTTATCATCGGATTATCCATTTTCTTGATGCTGGTATTGAAGAACCAGGCACTTACCTTTATTATCCTGTTGGGATATATCGGTCTGACAATCTTTTATATCAGTGATAAATTCTATTATTTATTCGATTATATGGCTTACAGCCTGCCGTTGGTAAAATCTACGATTGTCGGTTTTACCAATTGGGAGACAGTCTTAAACCATCGGGCGATCTATTTCTTTGCCGGCCTGGCCTTTATCTTTTTTACGATCTTTCTGTTCAGACGTCTGCCTAATTCTTCACGCAGCAATTATCCCTGGTTGTTGCTTTCCCTTTGTATGCTGTCGATCAGTGGAGCTGCCGGTTATAAACATGTACATTCCATATTGCTGGAGAGCGATATGCGTGCGTTGTATACCGCTATTAATAATAAATATGTGCATACCCCTAAAATGATTATAGACCGGTATGATATTTCATTCGAGCAACTACCGGAAACATTCTCTTCGGAAGTGACAATGAAAGGAACGGCATTGGAGCCTGCTTCTGTCTTTACTTTCTGTCTGAATCCGGGTTTGCAGGTACAGGAAATAACATGGGGAGGGAAGAAGCTGGATTTTGAGCGGGATAACCAGATCCTGTTGGTCGATTTCGGTGAAAAGATCGTTCCTTCCGATACGGTTACTTTCTCTGTTAAATATGGTGGAAGAATAAACAGCCGGTTTTGCTATCTGGATATTCCGGCTAAGGTATTGCAGCAGGAATATAAAAATTTCCTGTTCAATATAGATAAACAATATGTGTTCCAGACGCCGGATTATGTATTGTTTACTCCCGAAACATATTGGTATCCTCGTCCCGGTACGGCTTACAGCGATCTTAGTTCTGATTGGCAACAGACTTATTTCAGTAAGTTCGGGTTGCAGATAAAACCGCTTCCCGGCTTGGTTCCCTTATCGCAGGGAGAAAGTGTGAAAGCGGAAGACGGCAGCTATTCTTTTGCCGCCGAATATCCGGCACAGACGGTTTCATTGATTATCGGTAAATATAAACAACAAACACTGGAGTCTGACAGTACCCTATATAGTATCTGGCATATTGAAGGGAACGATTACTATACGGCTACTTTTGATTCGATCCGCGATACGATCCCTTCTTTTATTCATAATATCAGGGAGAATCTGGAGCGTACCTACAAACTGTCTTATCCGTTCAAGCGTTTTTCTGTTGTAGAGGTTCCCGTGCAGTTCTCTACCTATCCCCGCGCTTGGTCGCAGGCACAGGAAGCAGTACAGCCGGAAATGGTTCTTTTTCCGGAAAAAGGTTGTGTATTCGGACAGTTGGATGTCGACAGGGCCTGGAGGAACCAGCTTAAATGGTCGAAAAATGGAGGCCGTGAAATTACTGAGAAAGAAGCAAAAATACGGACATTGAATAACTTTCTTTGGATATTTACCCGTCCGGAGGGGAATTATAACTTCTCATCCAGTGGTCGTGGAAATTATAATATCTCGTCACAAGCAAACCCCTACTTCCTGTTTCCACAGTTATACAATTTCCGGTATAATATATTTTCTCCCGAATGGCCGATAGCGAATACGGCTATTGAACTGTACTTGCAAAAAAAGTCGGATAACTCGGGTTGGGAACGTGATATCAATGGTATCAGTAATAATGAAAAGGCAAGCCTGCTGATGGAGAAGCAGACTTTTAAAGAACTGCTTACGGACGTGGAATACCGCGATCTATTGAATAATATCATCAGTCTGAAGACGTACCGGCTGTTTGCCGTACCCGAAATCAATATCGGAGTGGATGCTTTCAGGGATTCTCTTTATACATTGCTGGAACGGAATACGTTCCGGAATATCCAGTTTGAAAACTTATTGGATACGCTAGGCCGGGTGAGCCATGCAGATATTCGTTCGGGTTTTTCGGAGTGGGAACGTCTTACGCCTCTTCCTTATTATAGTGCTGAACGGTTTGAGGTAACTAAAGTGACAAACAGAGGGGAGGAGAATTTTGTGTTGAAAGTACAGATAAGCAATAATTCGGATAATGAAGGTATCGTCCATCTCGAAATACAGGGGGTACAACGGGGTGGTGGGAATCCCGATCCGCGTGCTAACCGTAAAATCGTACTGGAACCGCATCAGACGAAATTGTTGGTATCCGTATGGGAGAATGCTCCGCGGTATGTAATGGTCAACACTATGATCTCCGGGAATTTGCCGAGTGTAATCAGTCAGCAGATAGGAAATATAAAAGAAGAGAGAAGGCGAGATGTGGATGTCGAAGGAGATTTTATCATTTCCGGTTCTTCACGTGAAAATACGGATGAGATCATTGTCGATAACGAGGATGATTCTCTATTCGTTCTATCTGAACCGGATGTAGTGGGACTGCTTCCTAAATGGTTGGATAAAGTGGAAGATACCTCCTTTAAATATTCCGGTGTTTCCGACTGGCGTCCGCCGTTACAATGGACGGCTACAACCAATAACAACTATTATGGTAAATACATCCGCTCTGCTTATGTGATAAAAAGCGGCAATGGAAGTCAGACAGCCACCTGGAAGGTCCCTATACCGGCCGAAGGACAATATGATCTCTATTATTACGTGAGCAAAAGTAATGAATTGCGGTATAATGACCGGGTAGAAGGTGAATACCATTTCAAAATAAGGCAGGGAGAGGAGCCGGAAGATGCCTATATCAACCTGCGGAGAGCCAATGAAGGCTGGGAGCAGTTGGGTGTTTATTATTTCACGGCCGATACGGCTTATATCACCCTGACAAATGAGTGTAAACTAAGAAGTGTAGCGGCGGATGCCGTTAAACTGGTCAAACGATACTAATTAATATGATCTGAATATGCAAAGAGAGTTACTATTGATGAAAAAGATGATCCTTACGATTGCCGTACTGCTGGGAGTGCCGCTGACAGTTCACGGACAACTGTCTCTGACCATTGAGAAAGCGTTGGATATAGCGGAAGAGAACAGTCCGACTCTGCGTCGTTCGCATATGAATCTGGACCGGTATCAGGAGAATCTGGTTGCCCAACGGGCTTCCCTTAAATCCCGGTTCTCATTAGATCTGAATCCGGTGGATTATAATAAAAACCGCCGGTTCGATAACCGCCTGTCGCAGTGGTACACCAATGAAACGTTCAGTTCGAGCGGTACATTCCGGGTAGACCAGCCTATCTTGTGGACGGATGGTGTAGTCTCTTTGATAAACACCTTCGGCTGGCAGGATAATAACTCGGATGTGGAAGGTTCGACGAATAGTAACAAGGCATTTAACAATAACCTTTACCTCCAACTCTCGCAACCTATCTTCACTTACAACAAGCGGAAAATGGAGCTGAAACAGATCGAGTATGATTACGAGAATGCCAATATCAGCTATGCCCTGCAACGGCTGAATACCGAAAAGGATATAACTAACCAGTTCTATAATGTCTATATGGCGCAGAGCCAGTTGGCTATCACCCGCGAAGAACTGGTGAATGCCCGGCAAAGTTACGATATTATAAAGAATAAGGTAGAAGCCGACCTGGCGGCAAAAGACGAACTCTTCCAAGCGGAACTCAACCTGGCTACCGCCCGTTCATCGGTAGAGGAGCAACAGGTTTCACTTGAAAATGCGAAGGATAAGTTAAAGCAGACATTGGGTATGAATCTGAATGAAGACTTGATGGTGTTTGCCGAAATAGATATCAAACCAATCGATGTAAATCTGCAACAAGCAATTTCACACGGCCTGGAATCGCGCCTGGAACTTCGCCAGCGTGAGATAGAGAGTGATGAACTGGGGTTTGAAATGATTAAAACGAAGGCGCTGAACGAGTTCAAAGGTGATATTGCCGTCTCTTTCGGTTTGATCGGTGACAACCGTAACCTGAAGAATATTTATGATAATCCGACACAGAACCCACGTGTTGCGATCAGTTTCTCTGTACCCATCTTCGACTGGGGAGAAAAGAAAGCCCGCGTTCGTGCACAGAAAGTAGCACAGAAGATTAATGAACTCGATTTTCATGAAGACAAGGTAGACATCGAATTGAATATCCGTCAGGTATGGCGTAACCTGGAGAACCTGCGTACACAAATAAAAATTGCCGAACAGAACGTAACGAATGCCCAGCTGACTTATGATCTGAACTTGACCCGCTACCGGGAAGGGGATCTGACCGGTATGGAAATGAGCCAGTTCCAGACACAGCTTTCCAATAAGAAGATCTCTTATACACAGGCCCTCATCAACTACAAGATCGAGTTGCTGAATCTTAAAATACTCTCGTTGTACGACTTCGAGCAGAATACTCCTATCGTTCCTATGAAAGACTTAATATCAGAAAAATAATCAGTCATGAAACAATATAGTCATACCCTTGCTACTCTTTTATTTGTAGCAGTAATAACTACCGGTTGTAACAATCAGCCGCAGAATGCTCCCAGTGATATTGCCACGCCGGTTTCTGTAACAGAACTGAAAAAAGGCTCTATTAGCAAGCTTATCAATACGACCGGCACGGCACAGCCAACCTATGGCGTGGACCTCAACTCTGAAATGAGCGGTCTTTATAAACTTCAGACTAATCCGAAGACAGGCAAACCTTTCAAACTGGGCGATCTTGTTGCGAAAGGGCAACTGATCATCCGCCTGGAAGATAAAGAATATGAGAACGGCATCGCCATCGATGCCAAAGAACTCAGCCTGGAGATAGCCGAGCAGGAGCAAAACAAACAAAAAGCACTGTATGAAAAAGGAGGAGTAACACTCAGTGAAATGCGTAACACCGAAGTAAAGGTGACCAATGCCCGTTACGATCTGGAGAATGCAAAACTTAGTCTGGAAAAGATGAACGTAAAGGCTCCTTTCGACGGTGTGATCGTCAATCTTCCTCATTATACGGCGGATGTGCGGGTGGAACAGGGCAAGCCGATGGTCGGAATTATGGACTATGCCCGGATGTATATGGATGTCAACCTGCCGGAAAGTGCTATCGGTTATGTGAAGGCGGATCAGCCGGTATATATCACCCACTACACATTGCCGGAAGATACGCTGAAAGCAGTGATCAGTGAACTGTCGCCGGCTATCAGTACAGAGACACGTACTTTCAAAGGAAAGGTACTCATACAGAACGGTGATCTGAAACTGCGTCCCGGAATGTTTGTCAAGGCTGATATCGTGGTAGACCGTGCTGACAGTGCTATTATCATTCCGAAAGATGTGGTACAGTCCAACCGTCGCCGCAAATATGTATTCATCGTGGATAAGAACACCGCCATTCTCCGGAATATTAAGACCGGAATGGAAGATGAGAATAATATCGAAGTACTGGAAGGATTGAACGAAAATGACAACCTTGTGACCAAGGGCTTCGAGACGCTGAAGGAGAATAGCAAAGTGAAAGTACAAAAATAGTGACCGATAGATTATAGTATGAAGAAGATCGTCAAATTTGCGGTAAGCAATCCGGTTACTATCTGTATGGTTGTACTGGCTATCCTGTTGTTGGGAAAGATCTCATACGACCAGCTGAGTGTCGACCTGCTGCCCGACCTGAATAACCCCCGGCTGTTTATCGAACTGAAGGCAGGCGAACGTCCTCCGGAAGAGATCGAGAAGCAGTTTGTAAAGAATATGGAGTCGCTGGCGATCCGTCAGAGCGACGTCACACAGGTCTCGTCGGTGGTGAAGGCCGGTTCGGCCCGTATCACGGTAGAATATACCTGGACGAAAGATATGGATGAGGCCTTCCTCGACTTACAGAAAGCCATGAATCCGTTTTCGCAGAATAAGGATATCACCGAGTTGAAGATCACACAGCATGATCCAAACCAGTCGCCTGTCATCCTGATCGGTATGTCGCATCAGCATATTACGGATATGGCGGAACTCAGGAAGGTTGCCGAAAGTTATATTCGCAACGAGCTGATCCGGTTGGAAGGTGTGGCCGAAGTAACACTGTCGGGGCAGGAGGAAAGTACATTGACCATACAGACCGATCCCTATAAACTGGATGCTTTCGGGTTGAAGATAGAAGATATCGCTTCCCGTATCGAAGCGAATAACCAGAGCATATCCGGTGGACGGGTCAGCGAGTTAGGTTTGCAGTATCTGGTAAAGAGTTCGAGCCTGTTCGCTTCGGAGGAAGATTTCGAAAACCTGATTGTCGGTTATAAACCGGTCAGCAAGCAGGAAGCGGGGACGAATGCAAACACTTCTTCTACGGCTTCTGCGGCGGCAACAGGGGATAAAGCCCCTCTTTTTCTCCGTGAAGTGGCAACAGTGAAGTTTGAAAATGCCCGTCCCGATAATATCGTCCGTATCAACGGGGAACGGAGTATCGGATTGTCTGTTTATAAAGAGATGCGTTATAATACGGTAAAGGTGGTGGACGGTGTCGCCCGCCAGCTGGGCATTATCGAACAGGCATTGCCCGGTTATCATTTTAAGGTGATAAGCAATCAGGGTACGTTTATTAAGAACGCGATAGGCGAGGTAAAGGACAGTGCCGTATTGGGGATCATTCTGGCGGTGGTTATCCTGTTCGTCTTCCTGCGCCGTTTCGGGACGACATTGATTGTCAGTATGGCTATTCCTATTTCGATTGTGGCGACATTCAATCTGATGTTCTTCAACGGGCTCACATTGAATATAATGACGTTGGGCGGACTGGCGCTTGGAGCCGGAATGTTGGTGGATAATGCGATTGTAGTGATCGAAAGTATCTTCCGCAACCAGGAGAAAGGCCTCTCTGTACGCGAAGCTGCTATCAAAGGAACGTCGGAGGTGGCAGGGGCTGTGATTGCTTCCACGTTGACGACGGTGGTGGTCTTCCTGCCGATCGTTTACCTGCACGGGGCTTCGGGCGAGTTGTTCAAGGATCAGGCATGGACGGTGACGTTCTCGTTGGTATCGTCCCTGTTTGTGGCCATCTTCGTTATTCCGATGTTGTATGACCGATTGATGAAACGACCCTCTGCGTCGTCTGCGTTCGGTAATACTTTTTTGACTGATCGTTATTCTCGTCTGCTGCGCCGTCTGATCGGCCATCGCTGGATCGTTATTTCCGCAGCCGTTTTATTAATGGTGGCAACGGCTCTTCTGATCCCGTTTATCGGGACGGAGTTTATGCCGCGTATGGAAAGCCGGGCGTTTACCGTGGTAGTGAAGATGCCGGAAGGAACCCGTCTGGAACGGACATCCTCGGCTGTAGGAAACCTGGAGGAGATGCTTTATACTATTTCGGGAGATTCCTTATTGACGGTTTACAGCCATATCGGCGAAGGCAGTGGCTCAGAGAACGCTATCTTCGAAGGGGAGAACACGGCGATGATGAAGGTCCTTCTTTCACCGGAATGTCCTGTATCACCGGAAGCCGTGATCGAACAGTTCGTGCGCACGGCCGAAAATCCCGACGGACTGGAACTGACCATCCGGCAGGAGGAAAACTCCCTGAGTTCGCTATTGGGTAGTGAAGGTGCCCCTATCGTGGTAGAAGTAAAAGGGGAAGAACTGGATGAAATAGCCGATATCACCGAAGAGGTAAAGACCCGTATGCAAGGCGTAGGCGGATTATACAATATCGTTTCTTCCATCGAAGACGGTGCCCCGGAAATAACTATTTCCATCAACCGCACGATGGCGGGTATCAACAACCTGAGCGTCGCGACCGTTATCGAACAACTCAAGCAACAGCTCGGCGGCAAGGATGCCGGAAAGATGGAATACCGTGGTGAGATGCGCGATATCATTATTAAGACGCCCGATATTCCTCTTTATGCGCTGGGCGACCTGGTGATAAAGAACGGGGAACAGGAATTCCGCCTGCGGGAGATCGCTACCTTCGGCGAGTCGCAGGCCCCGAAAGAAATATACCGCCGGGGTCAGAACCGCATCAGCCGGGTGATGGCGAACATGGATGCCGGCCGGTCGCTGGACAAAGTGGCGGAAGAGATCCGCCGGTCGGTACCTGGCATTGAACTTCCCGCCAATTATTCCATCACCGTGACGGGAGAGGAGGAAAAACGGCAGGAGTCGATCGACAGCCTGTTGTTTGCCCTTGCCTTGTCCGTCATTCTGGTTTATATGGTGTTGGCATCCCAGTTCGAATCGCTGTTGCATCCCTTCACGATCCTGTTGACCATTCCGTTGGCGGTGGTGGGAGCCATCCTGCTTTTCTTCATCACCGGAACGACCATTAATATGATGGGTGTGATCGGTATCGTGATGCTGGTGGGTATCGCTGTAAACAATTCGATCATCCTGGTAGACCGTATCAACCAGTTGAAAGCCGACGGCGCCCCGCTGACCGATGCTATCGTAGAGGCCGGGCAGCAACGTATCCGCCCGATCATCATGACCACGCTGACGACCATCCTGGCGCTGCTCCCGATGACGTTTAGCTTCGGGGAAGGTGCTTCGCTGCGCTCGCCGATGGCCATTGCCGTGATCGGAGGGTTGGTGACGTCTACTTTGATGAGTCTGATGGTGATACCATGCGTTTATTATGTATTGGAAAGGATGAAGAGCAGATGAAAAATAAAATGTGAGTGATATGAACTTTTTACTACATAGAAGAATAACGATCTCGATGCTGTTCATAGCACTGTCCCTGTTGGGTTATGTGTCGTACCGACAGCTTCCGGTGGAGTTATTGCCCAATGCCGAACTGCCGATGCTCTTCGTCCAGGTCTCTTCCGGCCAGGATATGGACCCTTCGTATGTGGAATCGGAGGTGATCATCCCGCTGGAAGGCGCCATCAGTTCGATCGGAGGGGTGGATAAGATACAATCGACGATCGACAGCCGGCAGTCCAGTATACAGGTGGACTTTAAGAACACGGTCAACTTCAAGATCACCTCCCTGCGCCTGCAGGAGAAGATCAATGAGGTGGCAGCCACTTTCCCCGACGGCTTCACTGTGCAATTGCAGAAGGTGGATGTTTCGCAGTTGGCAAATAACTTTATGGTGCTTCAGGTGCGTGGCTCGGGCGGTATCGACCGTGTACGTAATATCGTGGATAAAGAGATCCGTACCGACCTGGAGAATGTCGACGGGGTGGCCTCTGTCAATATCTACGGCGGAAGGGAGAAAGCCATCGAGATACGCCTCAACCCGGAGGCGTGCCGGGCGTTGGACCTTACTCCTTCTAAAATAAGCAGCCTCCTGACGCAGAATACGCAGGATAAGGCCTTCGTGGGCTTTGTAGACGAGCCCGACAGCAAGTATTTCATCCATCTCAATTCGCTTTATACCCAGGTGGGCGATCTCGAGAACATTGTCGTGGCCCCCGGCCCTGTCCTGTTGAAAGATGTCGGAACCGTCTTCTTCGACTTGAAAGAAGAAAACTCTTTCAGCCGCGTGAACGGGAAAGATGCCGTGTCGGTTGCCCTGATGAACGACTCGCAGGCAAACCTGATCGACCTGTCGCACCGGGCTACCGAAGCAATCGAAAAGCTGAACCGGAAACTGGAATATCTCGACGTGCAAGTGGTGGTGCAGGAGAATACGGCCGAGACGATGGAGAATAATATCAACCAGATCATCAACCTGGCACTTGTAGGAGGTCTGTTGGCTATATTGATCCTCTGGCTTTTCCTGAAGAACCTGCGACTGGTGTTCTTTATCGCCCTCTCGATCCCGATCTCCGTCTATACGGCATTCAATTTCTTCTATGCTTTCGGGATAACGATAAACAGCCTGACATTGGTCGGCATGGCGCTGGCTATCGGGATGCTGCTCGATAACAGTGTGGTGGTATTGGAGAATATCTACCGCCTCTCCGCTTCCGGCGCTACGCCCGAACGTTCCGTGACGCAGGGGACGCGGGAGGTTTGGCGCTCTATTGTGGCGGCAACGCTGACCACGGTGACGGTCTTCCTGCCCTTTGTCTTTTCCGATAACTTTATGATCAAGCTGATCGGACATCATATCGGTGTTTCGATCATCTCCACGCTTACTATCTCGCTGTTTGTTGCCCTGTTGTTTATCCCGATGGCGACTTACACCTTGCTCCAAAGAAGGAACACGGAACACGCGGACTCGCACGGATTTAGTATAAGAAGTCTCTTTCCGCGGAAATCCGCGTGGTCCGTGTCGTCCGTGTTCCCAAAGAAGGACACTGTCTTCTACGAAAAAGTATCCATTAGCCAGCGTCCCGTACAGATCTACCTGGTTGCTCTCAAGACCTGTATGCGTAATCCGGGAGCTGTGATATTCGGTGCGATCATCCTTCTTTTCGTCACCCTCATCCTCTCCATCACCCTGAATGTCCAGCAGATGAAAGATGTCGATTCCGACCGTTTCAACATCTATGCCACCATGCAAACGGGCAGCACGCTCGACAATACCGACAAAGTCGTAAAGGTAATGGAAGAACGGCTGGCAGACTTTCCTGAGAAGCAAGATCTGATCTGTCGTATCCGTGAGACAGATGCCGTCCTTACTTTAGTCTTAAAGGCAGACTACCGGAAGATCGGAAAACGTCAGATAGCCGATATCAAAGCCGATGTGCAATCGAAACTGGCCAATATCCAGGGTGCCGAAATATCCGTGGCCGAAGCGATGGGCGGTGGCGGAGTCGGTGGCGGTAGTTCCGCTATGAGTGGCCTGGGTAGCTTTATGCGCCTGTTGGGTATCGGCGACAACCGTGAACGCATTGTGATAAAAGGTTCCGACTTCGACGTGATGCAACTGGTGGCTGAAGACTTCCGTTATTATCTCGATGAACAGGAGTTTATCCGCAATTCCAATGTATCCTACAACCGTCGTCAGCCGGAGATACGGCTTGATTTCGATCCTGTCTTGCTGACCTCGTATGATATATCCCGTGCCAATATCTCCACCGGACTGACGGCACTCAATTCGGAGTTCTCTTCCGGCTCCTCGTTCAAGATCGGCGAAGATACGTATGATATTATCATTCGCAACGATGTCCCCGAAGAGGAAACGGACGGCGAGGAATCAAAGAAGAAAGAAAAGACAGTCGACGACCTGCGTGCCGTGCAGATAGAAAATGCCGCCGGAGGATTGCATAACCTCCAGGATCTGGCTTCTATCAATTATGGGCGGGGACGGTCGCGTATTATGCGTGTCAACCAGGATAAGCAGATCGAGGTGTTCTATAATTTCTCTAAGGACGTGGAGTCGTCCAAAGACTTGCTGGAAGGTTATCGCTCGGATATCGACCGGTTGGTGGCAGGTTATAACCTGCCTGCCGGAGTGGCCGTAGAGGTCTTTCACGAAGAAGACGAGTTTGCCGATTTTAAGTTCCTTATCCTGGCAGCCTTTGTCTTGATCTTTATGATACTGGCTTCTGTGTTCGAATCGTTGGTGACGCCTTTTGTCCTGCTCTTCTCCATTCCGTTGGCAGCTATCGGTTCCTTATTGGCCTTATTATTGACAAATAACAGCCTATTGAATGCCAATACCTTGACCGGATTCCTTATCTTGTTGGGAGTCGTGGTAAACAACGGTATTATCCTGATCGACTACTCCAATATCCTCCGTAAGCAAGGGTATCGCCGCAACCGGGCCCTGATGACAGCCGGCCTGTCGCGTATCCGCCCGATCCTGATTACTTCGATCACTACGATCGTTGCCATGTTTCCGTTGGCGATGGGCGATTCGGAATATGCCGGAGCGATCGGTGCGCCGTTTGCCATTACGGTCATAGGAGGTTTGGCTTTCTCAGCCTTGCTTACATTGATCCTGATCCCGACCGTTTGTATGGGGTTGGAAAATACATTGCAATGGTATCGTGGTTTGTCTCCTAAAATATGGATACTCCATCTTGTATTGTTTCTTCTGGGACTAGCCTGTATCTGGCTGTATGCCGATGGCATGTTGTGGCAGGCCATTTATCTGCTAATCCTTGTTTTCGGTATTCCGGGAGTGACTTATTTTGCACAAACCAGTTTGCGGCGGGCACGCTCGAAAGTGATCGATCCCGGAGAGGAGATTCATATCTCTGTTCGTAATCTGGTGAAGATATACGATTGGCCGGGGCGTATCAGTCGCCAATGGAATAGCGGTCTGTATATTCGCCGGCATTTGGGATTGAGTAATGAGTACCATTCCCTGAAGGATTTTGTGAATGTGATCTGGCAGTTCGGCATGTTGCTTTTCGGTATCTGGTTCACCTGGTTCTTTATCAGTAACAAGCTTTGGATATTCCTGTTGTCGTTTGCCATTTATGCGACCGCCCTTTACCTGTGGCGGAAAGTCCGGGAATATCTCTACTTCCGTTTTGCGGAGAGTAAGGCTGTGAAGTATATAAACCGTATCATCTTCTGGAGTATCCCTCCGGTAATCCTGTTCGTCTTATTCCGGAAGATGGATAATACGAACCTGGTCGGTGTAGTCGGATTGATATGGGTGTTCTGTATAGCCGTTTATATCTCTTCCCAATATCTGTATGAGAAAGAGGTCAATATTGAGCGTATCAAAGGACGTCTGGCCGGTCTGCGCCGTTCGTGGTTCCGCATGGTGAAAAGTATCCCGCTGATCGGGAAACAACGGAAGCCGTTCAAGGCTTTGCGTGGAGTCTCTTTCGAGATCCGCACAGGGATGTTCGGTTTGCTGGGACCTAACGGAGCCGGTAAATCCACCTTGATGCGTGTGATCTGCGGTATTCTGGAGCAGAGCTACGGAAGCATTTGGATCAATGGCCTGGATACCCGTATCTACCGGGAAGAATTGCAAAGCCTTATCGGATTCCTTCCACAAGAGTTCGGTACCTACGAGAATATGTCTTCCTGGGAATTTCTCGATTATCAGGCGATATTGAAAGGTATTACGGATAACGAGGTGAGGAATGAACGCCTGGAATATGTCTTGAAAGCTGTCCATATGTATGAACGGAAGGACGACAAGATCGGTTCTTTCTCCGGTGGTATGAAACAGCGTATCGGTATTGCCCTTATCTTGCTCCATTTGCCGCGTATCCTTGTGGTAGATGAACCTACGGCCGGGCTCGATCCGCGCGAACGTATCCGTTTCCGTAATCTGCTGGTCGAACTGAGCCGCGACCGTATCGTTATTTTCTCTACCCATATCATTGAAGATATATCCAGTTCCTGCAGTCAGGTAGTGGTGATCAATAAGGGTGATCTGAAGTATTTCGGTGACCCGATAAATATGGTGGATATGGCTGCCGGTAAGGTATGGCAGTTCCATATCGGGCGTGATGAATTCGAGAAAGTACTGGATAAGACAATGGTGATACATCATATCCAGGATGGCGATACGATCCAGGTGCGTTATCTCTCTATCGTATTGCCTTATGAAGGTGCCGTACAGGTGGAGCCAAACCTGGAAGATGCTTATCTCTGTTTATTAAAGAATATGAATAACTGATATGACGACGAAACAACTCATACAATTACTACCTAAAGTAGTTAAATATAACCTGAAGATCATCTTTGCCGGGAAGTTCATCTGGTTCCTGTTGGCAGCCTTTGTCTTCTTTGCTTACTTCATGTTTCAGGCTGCCTGGAATCGGGCGGAGATCAACGAGGGGCTTATTTATAACCTGTTGATGTTCCCCTGTGTGTTACTTGTTTTTTATCCGGCCGTTTTCGGTATCCAGAACGATGAGGACAACCGTATACTGGAGATATTGTTCGGTATCCCTGACTATAAGTACAAGGTGTGGGGAGTGCGCCTCCTGATGATTTATGTGGCTATCTTCTTTATCCTTGTGGCCTTCTCCTATGTGGCGACCTTATTGCTTTATCCGGTTAATCCGTTTGAAATGTCCATTCAGTTAATGTTTCCATTAGTCTTTTTCGGAAATCTGGCCTTTATGCTATCTACCATTACCCGTAGTGGCAATGGGACAGCGGTACTCACGATAATCCTGGCAATCCTTCTGTTGATAACCAGTGAAATGGATATAATAGAACGTTCCTTCTGGAATATCCTATTGAACCCATTTAAAGTCCCGGAAAACTTTCTTCCGGTGATATGGGAAGGACTTATCATTAAAAGCCGTATTTTCCTTTTTATCGGAGGAATCGTCTGGATGATGATAGGATTGCTGAATTTACAGAGAAGGGAGAAGTTTGTATAAAAAGGAAGAAGGTGTTGTAAAATTATATTTACAGCACCTTCTTTTATAAGACATATTATTGAAAGAGAGTGGTGATCCTCGTTAATATTTATATCTCATCCGGCCAGGGGCAAGGCTTTCCTGTCGCCTTGAACGATGGGCGCTGTGCCTCCATTTTTCGTAATTGCTTGCCCAGGTCTTTGGATAGTTTCTTTACCAGTTTGGGATGGGTAGCGGATAGATCATTCTTTTCTCCTATATCGTCGGGAATGTTGAACAATTCCTTCTTTCCGGTCTCGTAATAATAGATCAGTTTCCAATCCCCCTGGCGGATCGTGCAGGTTGCCCCGATACCCGGGCCGGTGTTTCCCCAAAGATTCGGGAAGTTCCAGTAGAGGCTGCGGCCCTTCGAAGGATCACCGGTGTTGGTCAGTAACGGCATGAAGCTGACACCGTCGACAGGCTGGATCGTTTTGTATTTCTTTATGCCTGCCATTTCGAGGATGGTAGGGAAGAAATCTTCGATGATGAGGTATTTATCTGTCTTGGTTTGCGGCTGTACTTTTCCCGGCCAGCTGACGATCATCGGTTCGCGGACACCACCTTCATAGGCGGAACCTTTACCGCTGTTCAGCGGGGAGTTCTGGGTATGAGGAACACCGTCACGCCATTCCGGTTCGGCAGCAAGTCCGCCGTTATCCGACATGAAAAGGATGATGGTATTATCTGCCAGGTTATTCTTCTCCAGGTAATCCATGATATCTCCCAGGCTCTTGTCCATTCCCTCGATCAGGGCAGCATAAGCGGCCTCTTTCTCTCCCAATCCCTTGTCGATATACTTCTGGTAGAAACGCATATCCTTGTCGATCGGGACGTGGATGGCATAATGCGACATATACAGGAAGAACGGCTGGTCGTATTGTTGTGCCTTATCCAACGCTTTCATGGCTTTCTGGGTTAAGGCTTCCGTAATGAAAATATCTTTTCCCCAATACTCATCCAGTCCCGGAACAGCAAACCAGGGACTCGGCTTCCCGTCTGTCCGGTTACCGAAATTGGCTTCTCCCAGATAGCTTGCCAGTCCGCCACCGGCATGTCCTGCAATATTCACTTCAAAGCCAAAATGATAGGGGTTCTCTCCCGGTGTATCGAGAGCTCCCCAATGGGCCTTCCCGCAATGGATGGTATGATAGCCGTTATCTTTCAGTATTTGGGCCATAGAAGTAACCTGGTAGGTATGTTCGATACCGGGAACTTCGCAGATACCGTTCACATTCCAGTCCGGCAATTCCAGTACATCGCTTTTACGGTCGGTGGAGGCATTCTTCGGATAGGTCCAGTTCGTTACCCGGTGACGGCCGGCATTCATACCGGTGTAGAGGCTGCAACGGCTCGGCGAACTGATACTGGAAGCATAAGCCTGGGTAAACATCATACCCTGACGGGCGAGACGTTCCATATTGGGTGTTTCGTATACTTCGTTGTAATGTGTCTTTTCCTTCCAGAAGGGAAGGGAAGTATCCTGCCAGCCCATATCATCTACTAAAAAGAGAATAATATTCGGCCGGTCCTGCGGGGTTGCCGCTTCGGCTTGTCCTGTCGTTCCCAGTAAGGGAATTGCAGCCAGGGAAAAGAATAGTCTCTTGTTCATATTCGTATCTTTTGAATGTTATTTGTTGATTGTTATTCTGCCCGGAGCAGATACCGGGATGCTCCGTAGTTCCCGTTTATTTCCTGATTCTACCCATACTTTAACGGTGCCCGGACAGAGAACATCCAGAGTGAGTTGTTTATCATTACGGGTAAGGATGCGGACTGTCGACGGCGAAAGGAATTTTTCCTGTACACCGATGACTGCCCAACCGTTAGCAACAGGGCAAAGATGATATAATTGGTCAGTGAAACCTTCCAATATGATTTGTTTATCCGTAGTCAGTTCGGTGGCAGCCTGTTTAGCCCAGTCATAAAGGATAATCCGCTGATCTTTGGGGCTTGCTTTCTCCGTCATCGTCTCACGCAGCAGATAATCGGCTTTACTGATCATAGCTTGCACGTTATGATACTGGGGAGAGGTGTTCAGGTTATAGCATATCAGCGATACGGCTTCATCACCGGTAGGGGCAAATACCCGGTAAGCTTTACCATCCTGCAGCGGGTTTGTGATAACCGATTCGGGTGTCGGGATGGCTGGAGCCTCGGGACGGAACAGCTTTCCTTCCTCATCGATCAGTGGTAATATGTTTTCTTTGATAAAATCAGCGGGAGAGTCTGACAGATAAACCGGACCACCGGACAGGGCTTTCGACCGGGCCATCAGGCTTCCGCAGACGGTATCGCAGGAATGGAACATATCATGGTCGGGCCATACGGTCTGCCCTTGCAATAACGTGTTGGTATAAGACTGGAACAGATGAGATTTTGCCATGTTCTCGTCATATTTTTTGTAATCGATGCTGACACGGGTTACACTACTATACAATGTATGGTCGATGTTCAGGATATTCTGTGCCATACAGTTCATCAGGCCGACCTGCTGGTTGTGCGTTTGCTCTTCCAATGCCAGGTTACACGCTTTGGCCTGACGTATAACTTCCGTATTTCCCATGTAAAGGGGCAACAGGAACGACTGGTTATCTATTTTAAGGAAATCGAAACCATAGTCTTTCAATGTCCTGACATAATATTGGTAGAATGCCCCGATATTCTCCTTCTCTTTTCCGGGAAGCATGCTGCCGTTATAGAGGTAAAGCGATTGTTTGATCTTTTCCGGGAAGTCGTTTTCCGGTGATATTCCCATCCAGTAACCGCAGAAGTTATACCATAATCCCATCCATTTTACTTTATTCTCCTTTTTCCGGGCCATGATGTTTTTCCATCCGTCAGGGAATCTCTCTTTATCCGGAACGAAGCTGGTAAGCTGGCGGTTCTTATTAGCCAGGTGTCCGTCGTCTATCAGGACATAGCGGATAGGGAGGCCGGACGCTTCGATACCGTCCAGGTCGTTCAGCATTTTTGTTTCGTCGATGTCAAAGTGGTAGTGCTCCCACGAACACCAGCCCAGATACTTGAAGGCTTCGAAGTAGTCTTTGTCCGACCTTTTTTGTAATGCCGAGATCTCCTTATTGCCTGTTAATGTTGTATATGCTTTGCGGATAGCGTCATAAGCCGTTTCCCCTTTTTGTACTAACAGGACGGGAGCTTGCGGACTGAGTCTATCTGTTCCTAATGTAGAGAGACAGACGGTGAGCGAACTGTCTTTATTTATCTGGAACCAACTGATGCTGTTATCTCCGGCTACCGCTTTGGTATATAAGAATTGCCCGTCGGTCAGCTCCAGTAATAAGGCATCTCCCAATACGGAAGGCGTTCCGTTTGAAGGAATGCTCGGATAAGTATCTTTTGTCAGGTCTTCCAGGCGGGTGAATACCCAGGGCAATAACCGGTTGGTATTGTTGGGCCACTGATAGTCGCCGGGACGGAAATCGCGGCTGAAGAAGATGCCTTGTTTATATTCCGGGATCTCTATTTTGTAGGATAGGGTTTGCTGCCCGTCGGGAACTGCCTGTTCATAGAATACAGGTGCCTGTAATTTTGCCAGGCTGACAGCCTTAGTCATTTGAAAGGTTATTATATCATTGAATATTTTCCCTTTCTCGTAGACAAACGATGTCTGCCCCAAGACGGGAGGAGATAACCATACAGCACTCCCCAGCAACAGTGAAAAAAGATATGTTTTATGTTTCCTCATCTTCTCATTTATTCAACGTTATAAACACTGAAGTTGCGTATATCCGGTTGTGCTACCGATTGAGAGACCGTCAGGCGCAGAGCCGATGCTTCGACTGCCGGGAATTGTTCGATACGTTTATGTCCGACCGACTCACCCTCGCAGACGGTTTGCCATTTACCGTTTACTTTGGCTTCCACTTTATACCGGCGGATACGTTCGCCATTAGCGATATTCTCCTGGATAATGCAATGGTTGACTGCTTGTGGTTTATCCAGTTTCAGTGTCAGGCTTTTCTTTTGTCCCGATGCAGAGGCAATGGGAGAGGAGAAGCGGCGGTTGATCTCGTCGCCCCATTCTTTCAGCCGTTGCACATCGCCGGTAGGGATCAGTCCGGTCGTATCGGGAGTCAGTCCGACGATCAATGTAGCATTCCTTCCGACCGACTTGTAATACATGTTCATCAGGCTGTCTACCGGATAGACGGTATTCTCGTCGTCCGGCTCCCAGAACCATTCGTGACGTCCGTTCATGCCACGTAGCGGAGTGTCTGCCATAGCCGGGACCCAGTATTTACCATCCTGGTCGCCATGTTTCAATAGATCGTTATGGTTGCGACTTCCTTCCGTGTTGTTACTGTGTGAGTAAGGGTAGGGGAAAGAGGACCAGCAGGGATAACCGACCGTACCCGACTCGGAACCGCCCCAGCGGAAATCCGCCCGGTCTACATTATGATAGAAAAGGCATTCCGGCTGGTACTTGCTGACGATTGGCAATACATCCGGTCCGTCGCCTTTCGGATCGTCTGCGCCACCGTCAAACCAGATCATAAACAAATCTCCGTAGCGGCTGCAGAGTTCTTCCACCATGCGCTCGCAGAAATGTTTATACCATTGTTGACGGTTGGCGGCAAACTCTCCTTCTCCCTGCACCTTGAAATTATGAACGCCAAAAAGTGAATTCCATCGGATGCCGACATAGATGCCGGGCATTATATCGTATTTTCTACATGAATTGACGAAGTCGCGGATGATATCTCCTTTGCCGTCGCGCCATTTCAACGCTTTCAGGCAATAGGGGTTGACATCGCTCTGGTAAATGGCGAAACCCGTTTCGTGTGTTGCGGTCAGTACGGCGAACTTGGCTCCTGCCGCTTTGGCGGCCTGTACCCATTGATCGGTATTCAGCCGGGTCGGGTTGAAGATATTATAATCTTCTATCGGCTGGACGCGGTTATTACCCTGACCGTATTTAATGCCATCGAAGACATGGAGGTCATAATGGAAGACGACGCCCATTTCCGATTCGTGCCACTTCAACTGGTGAGGTGCCGGACGGGGGATCTTCGTTTGTTGTCCCATTGCCGGGAGAAAACTTACTATCAATAAGATTGCCAGGTAAAAATGTGCTTTCATGTGTATATTATTTACAGACAGTTTATAAAAGGATCGTTTGTCTTCTTCAACCAGTCTTTCAGCTGGCTGGAAAACTGTTTAATCAATTCCGGCTGATCGGGGGCGATGTTGTTTAGCTGGAAGGGGTCCTGTTCACGGTCGAACAGTATCCATTCGTCAGTCCGGCCGTTTGTAGCATGTACCGCAAATGTATATTTTTTTGTCCGGAAACCTCTGTAACCAGTCGTTAAATTTTCAGAGGAGACTTGATAATAAGGCTGTATTACCTCCCGGGCCTTGTCGGGGGAAAGGATGGAAGCAGACAGATCGAACGTCTCCACTTCGGCAGGTATCTCTTCCTTGAACCCCATTAACGACAATAGCGAAGGATAGAGGTCGGCAAAACCGATCATCAGTGTCGAGTCGCGGCGTGGTGCGATCTTCTCCGGCCAGGTAAGTATCATCGGGACGCGCATGGCTTCCTCGTAGTAAATATTCTTTCCGATATGATCGTGCATCCCCATGCTGTCGCCATGATCGGAGGTGAATACCACAATGGTATTGTCGAAGAGGCCACGCTCTTTCAGTGCATGGATAATGCGGCCTACCTGGTCGTCTACGCCGGTCATGCAGGCATAATAATCCAATACGCTCTTCCGGTAGAAATCACCGTATTCCGTTCCTTTCGGTGCGATGATGGGAGAGTGGCACAATGATTCGACATCTACATTCCGGTATACCTCTTTGTATTTGTCGGGAACCAGGTTGTAATCGGTGTGAGGCGGGTTCATGGAGACGACCAGAGCGAAGGGCTTATCTCCGTCGCGGAGTTTATTATCTTGATTGGCGATATAGTCGATGGCCCGGTCGGCTTCATATTCCGGCCCCCATTGGTCGACGAAATAAAATTCTTCGCGGCCGGCATCCGTATTCCAGTACATAGGCTTCAGGTGATAATCGTAGGTGCCGTAGGCGATCCAATGGCTGAAACCGTGGCGGCGTTCTTTGGGGCACCATTCGTTCCAGGCTATTTTTCCTTTGTTGTTATTTGTTTCGATGTAAGGTTGGTAAGGGGCATCCAGATGCCATTTCCCGATGTAACCCAATTCATATCCCTGGTCTTTCAGGACGTCTGACCAGCAACGTGCCGAGGCGGGTAGTTCGACATGATAAGGTGTATTATCCGAATTACAGTTACCCGTAACCTTGCTGCCGATCGGATATCTGCCCGTCATCAGCATTCCACGGGCGGGCGAAGATACGGGATAGCTGCTGATAGCATCCGTAAAATGTATGCCTTCGGCGGCGAGTTTATCCAGATTGGGAGTCTGTACGGGTTCTACACCCAGATAACCGATTGCCTGGCCGCGCCATTGGTCGGCCATGATGAAGACGAGATTGGGAGCGTCCGTTTTTACCTGTGCCTCTACCCGGTTCGGACAGGCTAAAAGGCCGGTAGCTATCAACAGCAAGTATTCAGATTGTATTTTCATATTCTTTTCGGGTATTATAAACTGTTTGCAGGACCGATTTTCCGGGTTGCCGAGGGAGTCGGATCGCTTTTGAACTCGAATTCGATCCCTCATGAGCTATTTTTTATCGCTTGCGAAGTCAAATTTAGATGTTGTTTGTGACTTCGCAAGCGATAGGACTTGATTTATTTCATGGCACTTGTTCCCGCCTGGACTTCCCAACCCGGGTTCTGGTAGATGTAAGCGGTGCTTATATCGCCACCTTTTTCCGGTGTACTCAGGCGGATCACGTCGTAAGCGATAGGAGCCAGGTAATGAGCTTTCATGAAAGTATATCCGTTGAATGCCTTGTTGTTGCGGTGTATCTGGTACGGGCGGAGATACTTGCTCGACTTACTGCTCGAAACGTTCGGTTCGTCGGTTTCGCCTTCCACTTTCAGGTCGTCATACAGTTTGTATTGTTCGTCCCAAAGGTTGAAACCTTCTACCTGGTAATCTTTCATCCGGTCGAGCGCTCTCCAGCGATACAGGTCGTCAAGACGCAGACCTTCGGCGATAAATTCCGAACGACGTTCGCGACGGATGTTATATAAGGTAGCATCCACCTGCTGTTCACCGGAATATACGGCGAAGTCGTTTTCTTTGGAAAGATCGGTTGCTGCAATCGTTTTCTGGATATCGTCGTCTACGCCGGCACGGTTACGCAAGGCTTTCCAATAAGCGATACTCTTGGCATCCAACGAATTGTTCAATACATAATGAGCTTCCATATAATTCAGGTAAGCTTCGGCTGCACGGAAGATTACACAACCGGTGTTGCTAGGCAATGTTGCTCCCATATTCGGGTCTTGATTCAAACCTTTACGCAAGCAATAGCCGGTTGTATTCTTATTTTCGGCGATAATCGTGATACCTGGACGACTGAATATATTGCTCGGGTTGATCTGGTCACCAGTGATACTCATTGATTCACGCAGGCGGTTGTCGCGGTTGGTAGCCACATCTGTCAGTGTTTTGTCTCCTTTATAACCGGAACCGGCTGCATAGATCGGCAGACCGTTTTTCATCAGATAACTTTCTACCAGCGAACGGGTAAAGCCGGTATTACCGCATCCGTTGCCACCAGGGTAAACGGCTTGCAGATAGGATACCACATAATGGAATATTTTCAATCCGATGTCATATTTTCTCCAAAGAATGACTTCGGGTTTGTCTGAAAGATCGATGCTGTTGAACATGCTGGAGTAATCTCCCAATGGGAACTTGTCTGCTACCTGTTCTGCAGCCTTCTTGGCTTCAGTCAGGAAGAACTGTACTTCGCTGTCCAGGTTGATGCTAAAACCGTTCAGGTAACTGGCGTTGGCACCCGGCCATCCCGGTCCACCCGGTACGCGGTCGGTTCCTGCGTGATATTTCAGCCAGGTTCCTTCATATAAAGCTACTCTCGATTTCAATAGAAGAGCTGCGTATTTTGTCAGACGATTAGCTTCGGGAGGTGTTTCCTTCAACATATCGGTAGCCTTATCCAGATCGGCGAGGATGAAGCGTGCCACTTCGTTCTGAGGGCGGCGCTGGTTGGCTTCGGCCAGTTCGACATAGTCATCCGAGAGCGCTTTGTCTACGATCGGGAAGTCGCCGTATTTCTTCATAAATGTGAAGTACTGGAAGGCACGGAAGAAATACATTTCGCCGATATAGTGACGGATATTTTCATCCAGGCCGGCAATCTTACCTTCTTCATATTTAGGTAATACGGTTTCAAGGAAATAGTTACAGTCGCGTATTTTCTTGAAGTCCCATTCTCCGCTGGTCGGTACGCGGCGTTCACCAGGTACGAAGTTGTCTTCTTCGGTTGTAGCGCATTGGTTATCGCTGTTGTTGTCTGTTTTGAAGACACCGATGCTGTATTCACCCGGTTTATGTGATGGTAATTCGCTGTACTGGGCAGCTCCGAAACTGGCTAACTCGGCTTCTGTGTTCAGATAGTGATCCGAAGTAACGGACGATAGCGGTTCGCGGTCGAGGAAGTCGTTACACGCAGTGAAACTCAGCGAACCGACTGCCAACGATAATATAATGATTGATTGTCTTTTCATGATGCTTTTAATTATTAAAATGAAACATTTACTCCGCATGACAGTGTTCTTGAAAGCGGATAGATCTTACCGGCACCCATTGCTCCGCCTACTGCTTCAGGATCGAATACGCCGAAGATGGAAGAGATGGTAAACAGATTATCACCGGAGAAGAATACGCGAACCTTGCTCAAACCTGCTTTTGATGTCAGGTAGTTAGGTACGGTATAACCGATTTGAAGGTTCTTCAGACGCAGATAGGCGGCGCTTTGCAGATAACCCGATTGGGTCTTATGGTTCTTTGTCGCATTCCCATCGAAGTAGGGTTTCGGGAAATAAGCGTTCAGGTTCGCTCCCATCTCGTCGCCGGACGGACGGAAATAGTCGAAATGCTCTTTATATCCGATCGATTGCCACAGGCCGCCGTCTACTGCTCCCCAGAAGAAGTTCCCGTCCAGCCAGATATCGCGTTTGCAGACACCTTGGAAGAAGGCGCGGAAGTCGAAACCGTTCCAGTCGGCTCCCAGTGTGATACCTACTTGGTAGCGGGGAGTTTCGTTACCGATGATCTTGCGGTCGCCCGGATCACCTACCGTATTGGAGCCGGTTGTGATCTTACCGTCGTTGTTGATATCCTTGTACATGATATCGCCTGCCCCCCATTTGCTGCCGATCTGTGACTGGTCTGTTGTAGCCAGGTGATCCTGCATTTCCTTGTCAGTTTTGGCAATGCCGATGGTTTCAAATCCCCAGATGTCCCCCATGTATCTGCCGTTGTAAGGAACGTATTCCATATTCCCGTCTGAGTTTTTGCGGTCGATGATCTGTGCGTCATTCGGGTATTTGGTGATCTTGGTTCTGGCATCTGCCAATGTAAATCCGACTGTATAGCCTACCTTGCCGATTTGGTCGTTCCAGGTCAAAGCCAGCTCCCATCCTTTGCTTTGCATGGCTGCGTTGTTAATACGCGGCAACTTGTCGTTATCGATACCGATAATCGGCGATTTTTCTTCAGGAGGACCAACCATGTCGTCTGTCTTTCTCGTATACCATTCAAATGAACCGGTCAGGCGGTTGTTCAGGGCACCAAAGTCAAAACCGATGTTGGTTGTTGTGATCTTTTCCCAGGTCATTAGGTCGCTGACCATCAGCGGAGCAGTAGCTGTAGTCGGTTGTTGTCCGCCGATTAACCATTTACCGTCTTTCAGTCCCAGGGGCTGTGCTGGATAGAACGGATAGAATTCCTTGGTGTTCTGGTTACCTAGTTTACCCCATGAGAAGCGGGGTTTCAAAGTACCTACATATTCCGACAGGTCTTCCCAGAATGCTTCACGTGCGATGTTGTACCCCAAAGAGAAGGAAGGGAATACATTCCAGCGTTTGTCGCGCAGGAAGCGTGAAGAACCGTCATAACGAATGTTGATTTCAGCCAGGTAACGACCGTCGTAGTCGTAGTTCAAACGTCCGAAGAAACCGGCAGTAGCCCATTCCTTTTTGTTGGCAGATGTATAGTCCTTACCCATGCTGGTGTCGATACTCGGTACTTCGTCGCTGATCACATCGTCGCGTTTAGCATACACATAGTTCTGCTTGTAGAGTTCGGTGTTGAAACCGACCATTACCTTGAAGTTGTTTTTGTTGAACGACTTGAAGTAATCGGTATACAAGCTGGTTGTCAGTAAATTGTTGTCCTGTGCGGAAGACCATGCATACGTCGCACCAGGACCGTAGCTACCGGCAAACGCCAGAGGCACCGGTTCGTTTTTTGAGTTCCATTCATAGATTTTAGCCAGGTTTTCGTCTTTGTTTATATGTTCTGCTTTCAGACTTACGTCTCCGCGGATGTTCCAGTCTTTCAGTGGAGTAATAGTTACGTTAGCTTGTGTATAGATGATGTCTTTTCTGCGTTTGTAACGTCCTCCGTCTTCTATCTGGATGATTTTGGAGTTACGCATGTAATGGCCGTTCGGATCCTGGAAAGGCATAGTCGGCCAAGTACGTGAGATGTCGTGATAATATAAACCTACACTGATACCGTTTGCCGTATTATCCGGATCGTCGTTAGCATAGGTCGGACGGTCCAGCTCTTCACGGATAAAACGGGTACTCAAACCAATCTGTAACCAGTCGTTTACTTTCGAGTTAATCTTGGCTGATGCGTTCATACGTTTGAAGTCGTCATCGCCGTAACGCATATTACCGGCCTGATTCATGAAGGCACCCGACATGAAATAGGTCAGTTTCTCAGTACCGCCGCTTACGTTTACGTTATGTTCGTGGCTGAAACCTGTTTTGAAATGGTTGCGTGTCCAATTCTGATTGTCGTTCGCTCTTTGGTGGAATTCATACATTCCATTGCCTGGATTTGGTACGGTTGTTGTCGAAATTTCTCCTTTTTGATAAGCAATGATACGTCCTAATGTTTCGTCATTGAACGGAGTATCCTGACCGCTGTTCAGTGCAGCTGCATTAAAATATTTAGCAAATGTATAGGAATCCATCATATCTGGAAGATTGGTGGCGGTAGACCAGCGGAAACTGTTATTATAGGTAACCTGTGTCTTTCCGCTCTTTCCACTTTTCGTCGTGATAAGGATGACTCCGAACGGGGCGCGTGAACCGTAAATACTGGATGCGGCTGCATCTTTCAGTACCGAGATGTTTTCGATATCATCCGGGTTCAAAGCATTCATATCTCCCTCGATACCGTCGATAAGGATCAATGGAGCATCATTCGAACCTTCGCCGATCGTACCTGTACCGCGGATGTTTACTTTCAGTGCATTACCTAGAGCACCTCCCTGATTGTTCAGTGAAAGGTTCAAACCGGGAACAACACCTTGCAGGGCTTGTCCCACTTGGGCGACCGGCCGTGACTCCAATGCTTTGGTATCGACGGTGGAAACGGCTCCCGTCAGGTTTACTTTCTTCTGTGTACCGAAACCGACAACCACTACTTCGTCCAGTGCCTGTGTATCTTCACCCAATTGGATGGTAAAGACTTTCTGTACGCCGTCTATTTTGATAGTTTGCGGTTGATAACCGATATAGGAAATATGCAATATATCTCCTTTTGAAGCTTCTATGGAAAACTTACCGTCCATATCGGTAACAGTTCCATTGGTGGTCCCTTGTACCAGGATGGTTGCTCCGATAACCGGATCGCCCAGACCTTTGTCTATAACAGTACCAGTAATGGTCAACTGCTGTGCGTATATATAGGATATACTGGCCATCAGCAGCGCAATTAATAATGTGACTCTTTTCTTCATCCTTTTTTAGTTTTAAGGTTGTGAATACTAAATTTTAAATAATCTTTGATGAGCAAAAGTATTTGCTATATAAAGAAGAGGTAACAGGCATTTTATTCATTAACAGCAGGTGTTTTCTTATATTTACTTCTTGATATACAGTATAGTGGGTGATTTGTTCATAAACAACTGGTGTTTTAATCAATTATTCTTTTTCATCTGTTTTATTTGCTCCGATCAGGAGTATTCTCCTTCTTTTTTTCTTTCTTTGTATGACTTATCGTTTTATGTATGGGGAGATTTATCGTTGCGTTATTATTGTTTGCCTTCTGTCATACTTCCGGATATGCTTTTTTTGAGAAAGACATTCGGGTACTTACTATGCAGAACGGATTGGCTGATAATACCGTTTCCTGTATCCATAAAGACAGCAACGGTTTTATGTGGTTCGGTACGGATAACGGGCTGAGTCGTTATGACGGGAAAAATATAAAGAACTTCGGACCTGATAATAGTTATGTAAAAGTATCGCAGGTACGTGAAACACCTAACGGTATCCTTTGGCTGGTAGCCAATCAGCAGATCTATTGTTTTGACCGGAGGCTGGAACGGTTCATCCCTGTTCAGTATACCGGAAAGAGGGATCGGGATACCAGAGTCCAGGATGTACTAATTCAAAACGACTCTTCTTTCTGGTCACTCTCTTATGATAATCTTTCGCTGGTTTCAATAGATTATGTGAAAAGCAAAGCAGGAAATATCGAGGGAGTAAACCTCAAAGTAGAAATGGAGTTTGCTTCACTGGTTAATGAAAAGACAAATTTACTGGCTTTTTGCCAGTCACCGGACGGAATTATATATATCGGAACGGACTGGGGGAATATTCTCGCTTTTGATCCTGCCACTTATACGATCCTGCATAAGGGAGATCTTCCCAAAGTGGAGAAAATACATATTCACCGCCTGCTATATTCAGAGGGTTATATCTGGATCTCTACCTGGGCGAACGGGGCTATCCGGTATAATCCGGTTTCAGATACTTATTCGCAATACACGTATGACCCTAAGAACAAGAAGAATTCCTTATCTCACTGGGATGTCTATGAGATCGTTCCGCTTAGTAACGGACGCTACCTGACAGCTACCTGGAATGGGTATGCTATCCTGATACCGGATAAAGAAGACTCTACCCAATATTCTACGGAAGTTTATAATAATACGGCCTCACAGCTTCACCGCAATCTGGAAACCCGCATGATCTCGGCTTATTACGATTCGGATGGACTCCTCTGGATCGGAACGCAGGGAGGTGGTGTATATTCTTCCGATCTGAGAAAGCAGTTCTATCAGCGTTTTCATCAAGACACGCATAATGAAATATGTGCGATGACTACCGATAAGGACAATCATATCTGGTTGGCGACGTTCCACAAGGGTATTATGAGGAGTACGGAAGCCTTTGATCCGCAACACCGATTGTCTTTTGAACTGGTTTCGAACAATGCCGGGAATACTGTACTGAGTACGGCAGCCGATAAGGACGGTGATATCTGGTTCGGAAATACAAACTCTGAACTGATCCGTTATCATTCGGCCGATAAAACATTCGTTATCTACCCGATACGTTTGTCTGATACCCCGGCGTGGAATGGTTCTGTATGGTCCCTGTTCTTTGACAGTCTGGATCGTTTATGGCTGGGGACGTCGGATGGATTATTGCTATTCGATAAAATCTCCGGACTATTTATACGGTATGAGATCTGCCCCGGTACGATCCGGACAATAGCGGAAACGACGGATAAAAACTTATGGCTCGGTACTACGTCCGGACTTAAGAAATTCAATCTGAAAGAAAAAAGCTTGCAGGGTGACTTTGAAAAGGAGGCTACTATTCCGGCACGTGAGATACGCTCTCTTTTCGCTTCTTCCGATAAGAACCTTTATATCGGATATACGGATGGGTTTGGTGTCCTGAATACAAATTCCGGCCGGATCGATACCTTCTATACAACACATGACGGTTTGAGTAGCAATTTTATCGGTTGTATCAGCGAAGATATGAAAGGACATCTCTGGTTAGGCTCCAATTCCAGTATCTGCCGTTACAGCAAGCATCAGAAGCTATTTTACAATTACTATATATCAGGAAATAACCGCTCGGTGATGCTTTATAACGACTATTTGTTCTGGGGTAATAACAAGAACATTACTTACTTTACATCGGAGGATGTAATGGACGAACATCCTGTTCCGGATAAAGTGGTAATAACCCGGATAGAGGTGGATAATAAACCTGTTGAAATAGGGGAAAAGATAAACGACCAGGTCATTCTTACCGAAGGAGTTCCTTATATCCATGACCTGACATTGTCCGGCACGAATAATAGCTTCTCTCTTCTTTTCAGCAATCTGACCTATTCGGAGACGTTGCAGAAATATAGTTACCACCTGGCTCCTTATCAACCGGAGTGGTTGATCTCGGGGGAGGGAGAGAAGGTATCCTATACGAATCTTCCACAAGGCGAATATCTGTTTGAAGTGAAAAGTATCTTTCCTGACGGTTCCAGCGGTGATGTGACATCCTTTGTCATAAAGATCTTGCCTCATTGGTATGAAACGGTCTGGTTCCGCCTGACTGTGTTGTTTTTTGTGGTATTGGTCCTGTATTACTGGATGCGCCGCGTAAAGATCCAGCAGGCCCGCTTGAGGAAAGAGGAACGTTTGAAGCATGAACTGTTTGTTGCCAATCTGGAGCGTGAGAAGGAAAAACAGATTAACAAGGAACGTGAGAACTTTTTCACCAATGTCTCTCATGAATTGCGGACACCGCTTACATTAATTCTTTCACCTTTACAGGAGTTGTTGCAGGCGGATCGTCTTTCACAAGCTTTACATGAAAAGCTATCGCTTATCTATAATAATGCGTCCTCATTATCTACCCTGGTGAACCAGCTTTTATATGTTCAGAAAATAGAAGCCGGAATGGTGCAGCTTTATTTGTCAGAAGTTGATATTGTTGCTTTGGTTAAGAAGGTTATGGCCTCGTTTAAACACATGGCTGAAATAAAGAATACGGAGTACATCCTGGACTCTGGTATCCGGTTTCTCAATCTCTGGCTAGATCGTGAAAAAATAGAATCCGCATTAAAAAACCTTTTATCGAATGCGTTCAAATATACTCCCAGCCATGGAAAAATAAGCGTTTCATTGTCTGAAAAGGAACTCGACGGAATAAAGTTCTGTCTTCTTTCTGTTGCAGACAATGGCCCCGGAATTGCCGAAGAGTTGCAGGAGCATATCTTCGATTCTTTTATTACGGGGAAGAATGAACCCTCATTTTCTACCCGGATGGGTATCGGTTTACGTATCGTAAAAAACACGATGGATATGCATCACGGGAATGTTTTATTGGAGAGTTCTCCGGATAAAGGGACAGAATTTACTCTTTATATCCCATGTGGAAAAGAGCATTTCAGGGATGATCACTATGAATTGATTGAAAAAACGAACGAGCCGGATGGAAAGGATACTTATTTTGAAGTGGAGAAGCAGAGTGAACCTTCCCAACCGAATTCGGGTAAAAAGCTTCTGATAGTAGAGGATAACGATGAAATAAGGGGTTATATCAATACCTTATTCAGCAAGGAATATCAGGTTTTGGAAGCACATAACGGAAAGGAAGGAGTGGAGACTGCCATAACAGAAATCCCCGATCTGATCGTTTCGGATATAATGATGCCGGTAATGGATGGATTTGTTTGTGTACGGGAGATCAGGCAACATTTGCAGACAGCCCATATCCCTGTCATCATGCTTACGGCAAAGGCTGAGGAGGAGGATCTGCTGAAGAGTACCCGGATGGGTGCGGACGATTATGTGATGAAACCGTTCAACCCGGAAGTGCTCAAAGCAAAAGTTGAGAATCTGATCCATATGCGGGAGCAGCTGAAACGTATTTATACAAAGACATTGATGCTGAAACATACGGCAGAAGAGCCGGAAGAGGAAGGGAAAGATCCATTCATGCAACAGGTTATCAACATCATCGAAGTCAATCTGACGAATCCCGATTTCAGCGCAAAAGCTCTTGCCGGATTCTTGAATATAAGCCAGCCGACTTTATACCGGAAGATCAAACAGCAAAGTAACCTGTCCATCATAGAAGTGATCCGCAGCATCCGTATCAGTAAAGCGGCTTCATTGATCATGCAGCGGAAGTTTTCTGTCCAGGAAGTTGCAGAAATGGTCGGATATAACGATATAACAACGTTCCGTAAGCATTTTACGAACCAGTTCGGGGTATCGCCGTCGCGGTATAATGCCTTATAGTCTCCATTACCTTCCGGATATAGCAGATTATCCGGCAGATGTTGCTGTTTACCCGGAATGTACTGCTACTAGTAACCGTTTCTCTTTCATACCACAGTTGTGGTATGAAAGAAACTCATCTGTGGAACAAACGAAATGCAGCTGTTATTTATTAGGTGTTCAGAATGACATCGGATTTTATAATAAATATTGTCACAGGAGGAATAAAAGATTACATTTGCATAATGTTGATAGATGAAAAGATCCTTCAGGAGGTTTGATTGGGATATGGATAATATAAGTTTCAGTGATATTTAGAAACTGTTTTGAATTTATTGTTTGATTCAGTTCTTGACAGATTTGAATGTAGTGTCGTTGGTAGGGGCGGTTCGCGAACCGCCCTTACAGGCGCCGTCACAATGGAACAGGCAGGTTCGACCGTAGGGGCGGGGTCTGCCCGCCCTTCTTCACCGGTTGTTATATTATTGTCGCAAAGGGCGGGCAAACCTCGCCCCTACAAAACCTGTCATTTGGTTTCACATTTTGCTAAAGTAGAATCAAATTCTGTTAGGATGTGATAAAGAAATACAATGGAAACAGGAAGGTCGTGATCTTCTGGTAACAATGCCTGTATTCGCTTTTGATGAACTTCCATGCCATTATACATGGACACTCAAATTAGAGCGTGTGAAGTGATGGAAGAGAAAGGCCGCCATTATTTTTTGAAAAGCGGCCTTCTTTTTATCTTTATTCCTTTTTAATAGGCGGATAATCCAGCGTATAATGTAACCCTCGGCTTTCCTTTCGTTCGATAGCCTGTCGCATGATCAGATACCCCACATTGATCATATTACGCAGTTCGCAGATATCCTTTGAGGCAACCGACCGTTTGAAGAGGCTTTCTGTTTCTTCATAGATGATATCCAGGCGGTCCCAGGCACGTTTCAGGCGCAGGTCGGAACGAACGATACCGACATAAGTACTCATAATCTGTCCCACCTCTTTGACACTCTGGGTGATCAATACCATTTCTTCCAGGGAAGTGGTACCTTCGTCATTCCATTCCGGGATATTCTCCTGATATTTTAACGAGTCGATGATATTGAGACAGTGTTTAGCAGCAGCGTCTGCATAAACAACCGCTTCGATCAGCGAGTTGGATGCCAGGCGGTTTCCTCCGTGCAGGCCTGTACATGAACATTCTCCAACAGCATATAGGCGGTCGATTGAAGAGCGGGCATTCAGATCGACCTGAATACCTCCGCAAAGATAATGGGCAGCAGGAGCGACCGGAATATAATCTTTAGTAATATCAATTCCCAGGCTCAGACATTTTTCGTAAATGTTTGGGAAATGTTTTTTTGTTTCTTCCGGATCTTTGTGAGTGACATCCAGATAAACATGATCATCCCCCCGAGTATCCATTTCGTTCTTTATGGCACGTGCTACAATATCACGCGGAGCCAGTGAGAGGCGTTTGTCGTATTTCTGCATGAATTCTTTGCCGTCTTTCGTACGGAGCACACCACCATAACCGCGCATTGCCTCCGTGATTAGGAAAGATGGGCGGTCGCCCGGATGGAACAAGGCGGTTGGGTGAAATTGTACGAATTCCATATCTTTTACAGTCCCTTTGGCACGGTAAACCATTGCAATTCCGTCACCGGTAGCCACCAACGGGTTGGTGGTTGTCTGATAAACGGCACCGACACCACCTGTTGCGATAAGGGTTACTTTAGACAGGAAAGTATCGATCCGACCGTTCGGGTCCATAATATAGGCACCATAACACTCTATATCCGGTGTCTGACGGGTGACGGTAACACCCAGATGGTGTTGTGTCAGTATTTCTATGGCGAAATGATTTTCAAATACGGTGATATTGGGGTGTTTCTGGATGGCTTGAATTAAGCTGTCCTGTATTTCTGCACCTGTGTTGTCTTTATGGTGTAGGATACGAAATTCGGAGTGGCCGCCTTCGCGATGTAAGTCGAAGTTCCCTTTTTCATCTTTATCAAAATCAACTCCCCAACTGATCAGTTCTTTAATTTGCTGAGGGGCATCACGCACAACTTTTTCTACTGCGCCGCGGTCGCTGAGCCAGTCGCCGGCAATCATTGTATCTTCAATATGCTTGTCGAAATTGTCAACAATCAGGTTGGTTACCGAGGCGATACCGCCCTGTGCGAAATAGGTGTTGGCTTCTTCCAGATTAGTTTTGCATACAAGGGCTACTTTCCCTTTATTGGCTACTTTAAGAGCGAAACTCATTCCTGCAATACCGGAACCTATCACTAAGAAATCGAATCTTTGTACCATAAGACATTACTGTTTAGAGCGCCAAAGTTAGGAATTAACTTTTATGGTTGTACCATTCCCGGCGGCCTTTCGGTTAAAAACTCCCGAAATACTTATTCTTTTGCTATTTTTAAAAGAAAAGCTATAAACATTCGAAGGCTTCCCCTGTTTTAACTACGCATTGGATATCCGGCTTATTATTAATACTTAAACGTTATAAAAATGAAATCTAAAGTTTTACTGTTAGCTTTAGCCTCCATGTTGGCAGGCGGGGCTATGGCACAAGATTGTACATTCTTTTTTCCTACTACAAAAGGTACAAAGTTGGTGAAAAAGAGTTATGATGGCAAAGGCAACCTGTCAGGTGTAATGACTTATGTTGTGGATGAGGTAGAAAATAAACAAGGCGGACTGGAAGTCGAAGCTGATTACGTATTCACAAACAACAGCGGTACGGTTGTCGACAAAGGTGAATTGGAGGCTTTTTGCCAGGATGGCGAATTTTTTATGGATATGAAAGAGGTCCTTACCAATCCGTCTTTTGTTACTACAACGAATACCGCAGTGGCAGCTACCGATGCCGTTATCAATTATCCGAGCGTATCGAAAGGCGCTTCTTCGGATGATGTGTATTTCGATGACGCTGTAATCAACATTTATTCAAAGAAGAATCGGAAAGACAGAAAGAATATTTCTATTTACGATCGTGAATATGTTAAAACAGAAGAGATCACCACTCCGGCAGGTACATTCGATTGTACGAAAGTAAAATTTAAAATCAAATCACGTTCTCCAAAAGAAACGATCGAAGGTTACGGTTATGAATGGTATGCACCTAACATTGGGGTTGTTCGTACTGAACAATACAATAATAATAACGTTCTTCAGTCATATTCTGTACTTGAAGAAGTAAAGTAAAAAAGATATTCCTTTTGGAATTGTTTGACCGGTTTAAGTGGATACGTCGTTACTGTGAAGTGGCGGCGTATTTTCTTTTTGTTTACACCATAAAAATAATGGAATCTGCTTGATTATGTAGACAAAAATGCTTAATATTGCTTATTACCAACTTAATACATAAAGTTATGGAAAAGAAAGCATTTAGAAAACGGGTAATCACTCCGAAACATGTGTCGATCGCTGTTTGTTTGCTTATTATTTTCGGATTGTTGTATTTGAATGAGGTACCTTGGTATGCTTATATAATCATCTTGATTGTGGCTCTTTGGGCGATCGGGCCTTATCAGATTGACGGAAAGTATTTAACTCAGGGAAATTTTGTGGCTATTCCTGTTGAGGCGATCGATAAAGTGTTTATAAAAGAATCGGGTAGTGTAGTCGTATATTACACTAAGCCTTATAAGGATAAAGAATATAGAAACACTGTCTATCCGGTCGATACGGAAGGATTTGTGGATGCTTTACAACAAGTAAGTGAAGAAATGACTATCTTGCGCGAAAATTCGTAAAATGGATAGAGTCTTTAAATCTAAGATCGGGTGGTGGTACCATCTGTTGATTATTGTGTTGGCAATCCTGTGTGTCGTATCCGTACTGCATCAGAATGTAGCGGCGATTGTTACTTCTTTGGTTGCCAGTGCTTTGACGTTGCATGTGTTTTTCAATACTTACTATGTGGTTACGGCAGACGGTATGTTGTTGCTTCGTTGTAGTTTCTTTCCTAAAAAGGAAATCGCTATTGCTGATATAGAGGCGTTGCAACCGTCTATTCTGCCTGTATTCAGTTACTCCTTATCGTTAGATAGGATCGTGATCTGGAAAGAAGGTAAAATGTGGATGCTTATTTCTCCGCAAAACGAGAAAGAGTTTGTAAAGTTACTGAAGAAATTCAATCCGGATATTGAGATCAAAAGTAATGCTGGACTATTGTAGAATGATAAATAGAATCACAATATCAAACTTAATTAAATCTGATAACATGAAATACGATGTTGCTATAATCGGTGGAGGACCTGCCGGTTATACTGCTGCTGAAAGAGCGGCTGCCGGTGGACTTTCTACCGTACTTTTCGAGAAAAACGCTTTAGGAGGTGTTTGTCTGAACGAAGGCTGTGTTCCAACGAAAACTTTACTTTATTCAGCTAAAGTATATGATACGATCAAACACGCGTCTAAGTATGCGGTAAAAGCAGAAAATCCGGCTTTCGACTTTCCTAAAATTATCGCCCGTAAAAATAAGGTCGTAAAGAAACTGACCGCCGGTATCCGTATGAAGATGACGGAACATGGTGTCGTTGTTGTAAGTGGTGAAGCAGAGATAAAAGGACGTGCTGCCGACGGTACGATCTCCATTGCTTGTGGAGAAGAAATGTATGAGGCTGCTAACCTATTGCTGTGTACGGGATCGGAAACAGTTATCCCTCCTATTCCCGGTTTGGCGGAAACAGACTATTGGACTAGCCGTGAAGCCTTGCAGACAAAAGAGCTTCCTGCTTCTCTCGTCATTATCGGTGGAGGAGTGATCGGTATGGAATTCGCTTCTTTCTTTAACAGCATGGGGACTGAAGTTCATGTGGTGGAAATGCTGGATAAGATACTGGGGCCGATGGATAAAGAACTTTCTGAAATGCTCCAGGCTGAATATGCTAAAAGAGGTATTAAATTTTATCTGAGCCATAAAGTAACTGCCGTTCATGGAGGTGAAGTGACCGTTGAGAAAGACGGAGAAAGCTTTGTCATCAGTGGTGAAAAAGTGTTGCTGAGTGTAGGCCGCCGCCCGGTAACCAAAGGTTTCGGATTGGAGACGTTAGGTGTTGAGTCTTTCCGGAACGGTATAAAAGTCAACGAATATATGCAGACCTCCCTGCCGAACGTATATGCTTGCGGCGATATCACAGCCTTTTCTTTACTTGCCCATACTGCAGTAAGTGAAGCAGAAGTTGCCGTTAAACATATCTGTGGAAAAGCCGGAGCCGGCATGAGTTACAAAGCGATACCGGGTGTCGTATATACTAATCCCGAGATTGCTGGTGTCGGCAAAACTGAAGAAGAACTTCAGGCAGAAGGAATCTCTTATGTCGTGAAGAAATTACCGATGGCTTTCTCCGGCCGTTTTGTGGCAGAGAACGAACAGGGAAATGGTGTATGTAAATTGATCCTGGCCAAAGATGAAACGGTGATCGGTGCCCATCTGTTAGGTAATCCAGCTTCTGAACTGATCGTTGTTGCAGGCCTGGCAATAGAAAAGGGAATGAAAGCCGGGGAGTTGCAGTCGATCGTTTTCCCGCATCCCACCGTTGGTGAGATTATTAAAGAAACATTGCTCGTTTAATTACTTGGTTTAAAAAGTTTCACCCTAATGAAACAACTGTTTCACCATGGAGAAACAAGTGTTTCATTAAGGTGAAACTATAATCAGCAAAGCATCCGGATTTTCTGTTTTGCTGATTTTTTGTTCAGCCTTATATAATTCCCTATCTTTGCAGTGCTAAATTGCAATGCATGAATATGTTTGAAGGATATGTGGGTATTCGTTTGTGGGACGGTCAGTTGGTAGATGATGTGATATTTTCATTGCTGCTATCCTTGCTGGTTGCTTTCGCGATTATATTCCGTGCTAATTATCAGCATTTTATAAAGATGTTGAAAGATGTCGCATATTTGAAAGAACGGCAGAATCTGTTTGATGAAACGGTAGGGAAAAGTGGGGCTTTCTTTCGCCATTTTATGATTTTTCAGGCACTTTTCCTGTGTAGTATAGCATTGTTTACTATTGCCCGGGTAAAGGGAGCTGTCAGTCACCTGGGAGAGAAAGAAGTCCTTTTTACAATTGTTTTTATTTTTTGTGTGCTACTCCTGTTTTTCCAGTTTAAGCAATTCTGTAATTCTCTTTTGGGATTTGTTTTTGCCTCTCCGGATAAGTATAGATTCTGGAAAAAAAGTTATAACGCAATAATGGGGAGCTGGGGCATTTTATTATACATTCCTGTACTTTGGTTATTGTTCGTAGGTAGTAAAACATTGGCTCCCGTTATATTGTTTTGTATTTTCTATTTTTTGTGTCGTTTTGTAATAATTTATAAGACAATACGGATATTTCACAAGAATAATGTCGGATTATTATATATTAGTTTGTACCTTTGCACCCAAGAAATTTTACCTCTTATATTTTTGTATGAAGGTATGATTTTTTTGTATAACTTTATCGAGACGAGTACTCTATGGCATTGAACATCAAAAAGTTGTTGGTATCGCAACCGAAGCCTGCATCCGAGAAGTCTCCGTATTTCGACATTGCAGAGAAATATGGGGTTGAAATCGACTTCCGTCCTTTTATCAAAGTAGAAGCTCTTTCATCTAAAGAGTTCAGACAGCAGAGAATTTCTATTCTGGACTATTCGGCAGTAATTTTTACTGCTCGTACAGCTATTGACCACTTTTTTCATTTATGTGAAGAACTACGTGTCACCATTCCGGAAACAATGAAATATTTCTGTATGACAGAAGCTATTGCAGTTTATCTTCAGAAGTATATCGTGTATAGAAAGCGTAAGATCTTTTTCGGCCAGACCGGAAAGCCTGAAGATTTGGTTACCGTTATTGCAAAGCATGCAAAGGAGAAATATCTTGTGCCTGTATCTGATGTGCATAAAGAAGATCTGACCGCTATGCTGGATGCAAAAAAGATCAACTATACAAAGGCTGTAATGTATAGAACAGTAAGTAACGAATTTGCTAAAGATGAGAAATTTGATTACGATATGCTGGTATTCTTCAGTCCTTCAGGTATTTCTTCATTATTGAAGAACTTCCCCGACTTCAAGCAGGAAGATATAAAGATCGGTTGCTTTGGTCCTACAACGGCGAAAGCGGTAAAGGATGCCGGCCTCAGGTTGGATGTGGAAGCACCTACTCCCGAAGCACCTTCAATGACGGCTGCTTTGGATCTATATCTGAAGAAAGAGTTGGGTGGAAATAAAAAGAATGGAAAATAAAAGGTATACCCTTTCTAAAGAAGAGCGCCTGTCGTGGAAGCGTTACATTGACCTGTTATTCGAAAAAGGGCAATCGTTTGTAGCGTTTCCACTGCGGGTTGTTTATTTACCGCTGGAAGAGGAGATGTCTGCTCCCGTCTCTATCCTGATCAGCGTTCCCAAGAAAAAATTTAAGCGTGCCGTAAAACGAAACCTGATCAAACGTCAGGTGCGTGAAGCCTACCGGGTACGTAAATATGATCTGATCGATCCGCTGGCAGAAAAAAATAAATGTATGCTTGTTGCTTTCCTTTATCTGGATAAAGAGATACATCCTTTTGCGGATATGGAAAAAGCGATGGCAAAAGCAATCAAGGTATTGCGTGACAAAGAATAATGAAGAAATTCTTTACTACACTTCTCCTGTTGCCGGTTTATTTCTATAAATATTGTATTTCTCCTATGACACCGGCATCGTGCAGGTATACACCTACCTGTTCCGAATATGCTGTGCAGGCCCTGAAGAAATATGGTCCGATCAAAGGGCTTTACCTCGCTGTTAAACGATTGCTCCGATGCCATCCCTGGGGTGGAAGCGGGTATGATCCGGTGCCGTAAATATGATTTACTACGATATACATACTCATCAACCCTCGGTTCATCCGGAGGATATCGCAATCGTAAATACGATTATAAGGGAGGAATGTGATTTATCCATGCCTGCTCAATGGTGCTCTGCCGGTATTCATCCGTGGTATATACATAATGTAGATAAGCAGATTTCCTGCCTTGAATCGGTTGCTTCTTCCTCTGCTATTGTCGCTATTGGTGAAGCCGGACTTGACAAGCTGGTGAAAACGCCTTTAGATATTCAGAAGAATGTTTTTTTAAGGCAAGCCGTATTGGCTGAAAAGTTGAATAAACCACTTATTATTCATTGTGTAAAAGCCTGGGGAGAACTTATTGCTGTCAGAAAAATAGTGAAACCTCATATCCCCTGGATCATTCACGGCTTTCGTGGTAACGGAGAACTCGCACAGCAATTGATTTTACAAGGTTTTTATCTGTCTTTTGGAGAACATTTTCAGATATCGTCTTTATGTAAAGCTTGGCCGGAACGTTTGTTGATTGAAACAGATGAATCGTCCTGTTCCATACAAGATATTTATCAACGTCTTGCTGCAGGTCTCCAAATCTCTGTTAATGAGTTGGGTTATCAGGTTAATCAAACGGTAGGCCGTTTGTTTCCGGCCATATGATAAAGCTTTCTAAGTTGAATAAATGTTACGCTTTTGTTACGTTTGTGTTCACTTTATGATTTGTGTGTCTACATAAAGTCGTATCTTTGTCCGCATTAACTATATAATAATGAATAATTAAAACGATGAATTTTGTTGAAGAATTAAGATGGAGGGGCATGATTCATGATATGATGCCCGGAACAGAAGAGCAGTTACAGAAAGAAATGACTTCTGCTTACGTTGGCATTGACCCGACGGCCGATTCATTACATATCGGGCACCTTGTTAGTGTAATGATGCTGAAGCATTTGCAGCGTGCCGGACACCGTCCTATCGCTCTGGTCGGTGGTGCCACCGGTATGATCGGAGACCCTTCAATGAAGTCGGCAGAACGTAATCTGTTGGATGAAGCAACACTTCGTCATAATCAGGACAGTATTAAAAAGCAGTTGGCTAAGTTCCTGGATTTCGATTCAGATGCTCCTAATGCAGCCAAGTTGGTAAACAATTATGACTGGATGAAGGATTATTCATTCCTGAACTTTATCCGTGACATCGGTAAACATCTGACTGTTAATTATATGATGGCTAAGGATTCTGTAAAGAAACGTCTTAGCTCTGAATCAAGCGTAGGTATGTCCTTCACTGAATTCTCTTATCAATTGTTACAGGGATATGATTATTTGTTCCTGTATCAGAACGAAGGTTGTCGTTTGCAGATGGGTGGTTCCGATCAGTGGGGTAATATTACTACCGGAACAGAATTGATCCGTCGTAAAACAGGTGGGGAAGCATTTGCTCTTACTTGCCCATTGATCACGAAAGCTGACGGAGGTAAATTCGGTAAGACTGAATCCGGGAACGTGTGGTTGGATCGCCGTTATACTTCTCCTTATAAGTTCTATCAGTTCTGGTTGAATGTAAGTGATGCTGACGCTGCCAGATATATCAAAATCTTCACAGACCTGAGTAAAGAAGAGATAGCTGCACTGGAAGAAGAACAGGCTGCTGCTGCTCATCTTCGTCCTTTACAGAAACGTTTGGCGAAAGAGATCACGGTGATGGTTCACTCTTTGGAAGATTATGAAGCTGCTGTAGAAGCTTCTAATATCTTATTTGGCAACTCTACTTCTGAGGCATTAAAGAAGCTGGATGAAGATACTTTATTAGCTGTATTTGATGGTGTACCCCAGTTTGAGATCAACCGTGAAGAACTTAGTGCCGGTGTTAAAGCCATTGATCTGTTAACGGAAAAGGCTGCTGTTTTCGCTTCAAAAGGGGAAATGCGTAAACTGGTACAGAGTGGAGGTATAAGCCTAAATAAGGAAAAACTTGCAGATGCAGAGGCTGTTATCGATTGTTCTTCTCTGTTGGATGAAAAGTATCTGTTGGTTCAGAGAGGTAAGAAGAACTATTACCTGCTGATCGTAAAGTAAGAAAAATAAGAAAAAACGCTTGCAGGGTAAGAATTTATTCTTACCTTTGCATCGCTTTAGATAAAGCGCCGGATTGTCTCATGGTGTAATGGTAGCACTACAGTTTTTGGTTCTGTCTGTCGAGGTTCGAATCCTCGTGAGACAACAGAAAGAAGAAAAGGTCTGAAATGTATGTTTCAGACCTTTTTTTATAAACTACTTCTTCTTTTTACCAAATATTTTTAGCAATAGTGGAAGAATTGAAACTGTTAATAGGGATTGTGCCTGTATTAGCAGAATTGATATTTTTCATTTTGAGTCTTGTTTTAAATGAAAGAATCGAGTTCTTGAGGAACTATGGTGATTATTGAACAGCAATTAGCTGTAAATTAGTTATATATGTAAAAAGTATTATTGCCTCATATATATTCTTTTTTAAAGACTCTTTCTTTATTTATAATGAAATCATCGGATTCGAACGCTCAAATTAACCATTTATAATATAAATAGTTTATATTTGTCATTGAAGAAAGACATTAGTTCCTCAAGAACTTCGTATTATAACTGATGAGGATTATTGTACAATTAAGAAATTCATAGCTTGGGGCCTATTGATGTATATAGAATAAAAGAAGGAGATCAGGAAGCTTTTAAAAGATTTTTTGTTCACTTTTATCCGAAGCTCATGTCGTTGGCTTGCCGTTTTGTAGATGATCAGGCCGCTAGAGATTTGGTACAGGATATTTTTGTATTCTACTGGGAACAAAAACAACAAATAGATGTAGACAATGTGCAATCTTATCTTTTCAAAGTCCTTCAAAACCGGTGCTTGAATTATCTGAAACATCAAATGGTTATAGAAGAATATACTGCTAAAATACGAATAGCGGAAGCTCGTATTGCTTTCCTGAATGATCGGACTGATTCTAATGATGTTTTGAAACAAATAATTAATTGGGATCTCCGTGAACAGATTGAGGCTTCTGTAAAAAAATTATCCCCAAAAGCAGCGGAAGTATTCCGTTTGTGTTATTATGAGGATATGCCACACAAAGAAATTGCTGATAAACTTAAAATATCAGTACGCACAGTTGCGAGCCATATCCGGACTGCAGTACTTTTTCTGCGGGAAGATTTAAAAGATTTACTAATACTTTATATCGTCTTTTTCCGGATTATAAATTAAGTTGAACTTTTTTCATTTTTGACTACGTAGTTTTGAATGCTTCAGTTGTCTTCTTTATATAAACGATAAGGAAGATGTATGAATGAGGAAATATTAATACGATTTTTAACCCACCGTTGCACACCGGAGGAAATAGAAGAAGTCGATAGATGGATTGCTGCCAATCAGGCTAATGCCGATTGGTTGTTTGAGATGGAACGCATCTGGAGTTTGAAAGATCAGCTGCGTTTTTCTGACAAACAAGAGATTGAAATGGCCTATGCTCGTTTTATGTCCGGATTACAGGAAAAGGATATAAAAATGGAGACAGGCCGAAAAGGTCCTTATCTATTTTGGATGAAATATGCTGCAGCGGTCATATTGATTGGATTACTAAGTACTAATCTGTATTTTCTATTGAAGGAAGAACCATCTTCTATGAATATGGTTGAAGTTCCTAATGGTCAAAGAGTTTCTTTGACCTTATCCGACGGTACAAAAGTCTGGCTGAATTCTCATAGTAAATTTACTTATCCTGCCCGGTTTTCTTCTAAGAACCGCGATGTTGAACTTGAAGGTGAAGGTTTTTTTGAGGTAGCCCATAACGAAAAAGTCCCATTTGTTGTACATGCCGATTTACTTCAGGTAAAAGTATTAGGTACTAAGTTTAATGTAAAAGTATACAATGAAGAACCTTCTGCAATAACGTTGGCTGAGGGAAAAGTAGAAGTCGCTACAAATGATAATGAGCATAAAGTCACTTTAAGACCTAATGAGCAGGTTACCTATTCAAGAGAAAATGGCTTGGCTGTTAATAAGTCGGTCAATACATCTTTAGTCAGATCGTGGACGGTTGGTGAAGCGGCTTATGTGAATGAGCAGTTGATTGATATTGTGACTGATTTGGAGCGTCGTTTCAATGTTCATATCATTGTGAAAGACCAGGAACTCGATACCGAATTGTTTACCTGTCGTTTTAAAGAAACGGCTAAAATAAGTCAGGTATTGACATTATTGAAAGATACCCGCAAACTGGATTATAAAATTCAGGGGGATCAGATACAAATTTATAAACCTTTAAAATGAGGATGCTTATGAAGAAAACTTAGATGTTATAAGAAATGAAGAACCGAAGATGCCGCAAACATCCCCGGTTCGGATTAAGCAAGTAACGCATTAGAGACAACCTAAATTTATTACTAACTAATCATTTACAAATGTATGAAATTTATTATGAAAAGCATGTCATGCGATAATAAGAAGTCGCCATGGCTCCGAAAAACTTTGTTTATTATGAGATGTATCTTGTTGTTCTTACTATTGGGTACAATGCAAATTACTGCAAGTGTGACTTATTCGCAGTCGGTAAAATTCTCTCTGAATGTAGAGAACTCTTCGGTGCAGGATGTCCTTTCAATTATTGAACAGAAAAGTGCATTCTATTTTACTTATAATGTTAACCAGATTAATACACAACGTAAAGTTTCTATAACGGTGGAAGACAAAACTGTTACAGAAGTATTGAACCAGCTTTTTGAAAAAGAAGGTATAAAATATCTGATTAGCGATAAACATATTGTTTTATATAAAGCTGATGAAGTCGTTCCAGCTTTGGAAAATATCAATCAGCAAAAAGGTATTACTATCTCAGGGGTTGTAAAAGATTCGAATGGGGAACCGATCGTTGGTGCAAATGTTCTGGAGAAGTCTGCAACCAATGGGACTGTAACTAACATGGATGGTCAGTTCACATTAACTGTTCCTGCAAATGCCAAATTAGTTATTTCTTATATAGGCTATAATACACAAGAGATTAATGTTGCCGGAAGAACAGTCATAAACGTAACTTTAAGTGAAGACTTTAAAGCGCTTGATGAAATTGTCGTAGTTGGTTATGGTACACAAAAGAAAGTAAATCTGACAGGTTCTGTTGCTTCTGTCAGTTCGGAAGATATCAAAGATCGCGTACAGACAGATGTATTAAGTTCCATTCAAGGAACGGTTCCGGGGGTAACTATTATTTCCCGTCCAGGAAAAGATGTTTCTATAAACTTTCGTGGTCGGGGTAATTTGGGAACTTCCGAACCTCTTTATGTAATCGATGGGGCTATTGCCGATGCAACTTTCTTTTCTAATCTGGACCCGAACAGTATTGAAAATATTTCTTTCCTGAAGGATGCTGCATCTTCAGCTATCTATGGTTCACGTGCTGCCTATGGTGTTGTCTTAGTTACAACAAAGCAGGGCAAGGACGGACGAATGGAAGTCTCTTACAGTGGTATGGTGGGGATGAAAGCACCGACCTATACACAGGACCTTGTCAACTCATGGGAATATGCCGAATTATATAATGAGGCATTGTATAATACGAATCCTTCTGCAGGGAAAAATCAGGGGTATTCGGATAGTGATATAGAGCTGTTCAAAAAAGGAACCGATCCTGATCTGTATCCGAATACGAATTGGGTGGATCTAGTATTCGATGATTGGACCGTTACGACCAAACATTCTTTGAACTTTTCGGGAGGAACTAAGAAGTTACGTTATTTTGCAGGATTGGGTTATGTCTATGATACGGAGAATATCCGGAATCGGGATACCCGACGGTATAATCTGAATTTGAATGTATCATCGGATGTAACTGGCTGGTTAACATTTCGCGGAAGTGTGAAGTATATCCAGCGTAATAAAGATATTGACGGAGGAACACCTTCGTTTGATAATATGCTGATCGTTCCGAGCACCTTCGTTGCCCGTCAGTCCAACGGCGAATGGGGATCAGTTGAGTCGGGTCATGAAGCCAGTGGTACGTTTGCCGGTGGTAACCCGTTACGTGCCTACAGTACGAATGACTGGACTAAAAATACGATTGAAAATTCAATGTATGAACTTGCATTCGATTTAAAGCCGATAAAAGGTCTGGTTATCACAGGCCAGGGTACTTATAAATCGTATGAATACAAAAACAAGGCATACACTAGTTTAAAAGATGATGTACCCAGTTTCTTGAATCCAGGTACAGTAATCGGTGGTACGGGGAATACGGTTAATTCGATGGAGGTAAACTGGAAAAAAAATAATTTCCTGACTTATACAGGTACTGCTAGTTATAATTGGACAAAAGATATCCATTCGCTTTCAGCTTTGGCTGGTGTATCTTATGAACATTATCAGGAAGAAACATTGATGGCTTCCCGTCAGGACTTCCCGGCTGATTCATTTGACGATCTGTCCGCAGGAGCAACATCCGGTTCATTATATAAAAATGGTTCCAGTATGCAAGAATATAAGATGTTTTCTTATTTCGGTCGTATCAACTATACATTAATGGAACGGTATATGCTTGAAGCAAATTTTAGAGCAGATGCTTCTTCCCGTTTCCATGCAGATAATCGTTGGGGATATTTCCCTTCATTTTCAGCAGGCTGGAGAATCAGCGAAGAGTCTTTTATGGAAAGTACACGTAACATTATTGATAATTTGAAACTCAGAGCATCTTATGGAACGTTGGGTAATATTAATAATGTAGGTAATTATGATTATTTTCAGAATTATGGAAGCCGTAAGATTTCAGATGTAGACGCTTATTACTCTTTTGGTGACTCACCAGCCAAAGTGATTGAAGAAACGAAGCCTGCTAACCACTCATTGAGCTGGGAAAAGGTGGCTTTGACTGATATTGGTCTGGATTTTGATTTATGGAATGGTAAATTGAGCGGTACGGCTGATTATTATATCAAAAATACCAGCAACATTCTGATGGCTTACAATGTGCCTTTGGAAACAGGTATTACAAATGCACCTTCACAAAATGTAGCGAAAGTACGTAATCGTGGGTTTGAATTTGCATTGGCACACCGTAATACGATAGGAGATGTCTCTTATATGATCAGTGCAAACATTGCAACAAACAATAATGAGATAACTGATTTATCTTCTTCGAACGATATTATCAAGAATCTGGAAAATGGTCATGGCGTAGCTAAGTATATTTTGCGTGAAGGTGAATCTATCGGTTCTTTCTACGGTTTTAAGAGTGATGGTTTATATACACAGGAAGATATCGACGCCGGACATTATTATACTTATGGTGGGGTCACTCCGAATGCTGGTGATACTAAATTTATTCCTCAACGCAAGTTGAATTGGGGTGAAGAAATTACGGATAACGACCGTACGATTATTGGTTGTGAAGTTCCTGATTTTACTTATGGTATCAATTTTTCGGTAAATTACAAGAACTTTGAATTCTCGATCTTCGGACAAGGAATCAGTGGTGCAGATGTGGCCTTTGAAGTTTATCAGGTACATCCGTTCTTCCATGGTCAGGATAATCCTAGAAGATATCATATGGGCAGATGGACTGAAGCGAATCCCAACCCTCATGCTATTTATCCGAGAATTTATACGGCTAGTAGCCCGCATACAACTTATAACAGGGCATTTAATGACTATCACTTGTTTGATGCCGACTATTTCCGTTTCAAGACAATGACTTTGGGTTATAATGTTCCGAAGAATGTAGTGTCCCGTTTAGGTATCTCTTCTTTGAAGGTATATCTGACTGGTGAGAATTTATTCACTATTCGTGCAGACAAGAAAATGAAGGATTTTGATCCGGAAGCAACCAGTAGTACTGTCCGTGCTTTGGGTAGTAAATCTTTAGCGTTTGGTGTGAATGTATCATTTTAATTGAAGGAGAATTGTTTATGAAATTACATATAAAAAGTTTAGTTCTATTTTGCGCATTGACAGGTGTATTAACCTCTTGTGATATGGATGTGGTTCCACCGGCAGAGATCTCTGCTGAAAATTTCTGGCAGACGGAAAAGGATGCCTGGTATGCTTTGAACGGCTGTTATCAATCGATGCCGGGACTGGATATCTGGGATGAAATGTGTACGGATAATGCACACAGCCATAAGCCATGGGAAGGTAATATGGAGATGGTTCAGCAAAACGGTATCAATACTGCTGCCACTTATGGGGATTATAAATTTAATGCAATCCGGACAGCCAACTCATATATAGCTCGTGTTGATGGTTGTGATATGAGTGAAGAACTTAAAGAAAGGACAAAGGCTGAAGCTCGTTTTTTCAGGGCTTTTGCTTATTTGAATCTGACCCAGTATTTTGGTAAAGTCGCTATTGTTACAGACGAACTCCCTTATGATGCACCGACTGTTACCCGTAATTCTGTGGAAGAAGTTCGTGATTTCATCCTGACGGAACTGGCTGAGGCTGCAGCTATATTGCCGGAGAGTTATAGTGGTGGTTTCATGAATGAAACAGGTCGTGTGACGCGCTATGCCGCTTTATCTCTACGTGCTCGTGCTGCCTTATATTTCGGCAATTATGCAGAAGCAGAGAAATCGGCTAAAGCAGTAATGGAGAGTGGTAAATATTCATTATTTAAACTGACGTCATTAAGTGCAGCCCAGGAACAGGAGGCCAAAGAAATGGATTTGTATATAGATTTTGCCGGATTGGGAATTGATAAGGATAAATATGTGAAAGGTATGTTTAGCTATGAGGCCCTTTGGCAAGGAGCGAATGCAACACCGGCTAATCCGGAATATGTGTTGACTCATGAATATATGGAAGATCCGTATGCTTACGATCAATACCGTTATACTTATTTTATTCCATTGTCAATGTCTATTCAGCATGGTTATTCATCTTTTGAACCGATGCAGGATTTGGTAGATGCTTATTGGAATATAGATGGAAAGACTCTTCCGGAGAAGATTTCAGTAGATACTCGTAAGGCTAATTATGATAAGATATGGAACTATGCGAAAAATCTAAGTGCAGGAGATTATAAAGCTTTTGCTACCAGTTCCAATCTGATGACCTATGATTATATGAAGGAGTTCAAGAATCGTGACAGTCGTTTGTATGTGACGTTGATGTTTCCGTTTAAGGGATGGCATGAAACAGCTGTTGGTGAATTTTATTACAAATGGGATCCGGATGTGATCAACAAGAATGGTAATGAATCGTGGACAGGATTCAGTTATCGTAAGATGGTGTCCTGGAATCCTTATGTTGCCAGTCCGTATGGTGCAGCCGAAGATTATCCGACTATCCGTTATGCCGAAGTTTTGCTGACATTTGCCGAAGCTCATTTAATGACAGCCGGTTATGATGATCAGGTTCGTTCTGCTTTGAATCTGCTGCGTGATCGTTGCGGTATGCCGGATGTTCCGGTTTCTTTGGGTGCACAGGAAGCAATCGATTTTTTACGTAACGAAAGACGTGTCGAGTTGGCTGTAGAAGGTCATCGTTACGATGATGTAAGGCGCTATGGAAGCGAATATTGTAATAAGTACCTGAATGGCCCGTCAACTGCTCCAAACGGTTATGTGGTAATTGATAAGAAATGGGATGATCGTTTGATGTTGATGCCGATCCCAACTACTGCCATAGATGTGAATCCATTGTTGAAGGATGATCAGAATCCGGGTTATTAATTTACAATCAATGATGAATCGATGAAAAAATATATAGGATATGTAGGACTGTTCTTATGTTTGTTGTCTTGTTCCCCAAAAACGGAAACTCTGAATGGAGATAATCAGTATCTTCCGTTTGCCCCGGATGGAATACCTTTCACGGTAGCAGATACTATGTGGAGAGCTGATATGCAAGGTAATCACAGAGCAGTAGTGCAGGTTTCCGATATAAATGGTAATACAGCTGTTAAGGCTGTATTACCATGGCGTCGTCCGGATTTACGTCCTGAAACCAAAAAGATTATAGTTGTTGATGCGCAGACCGGTCAGGAGATCAAGAATGTAGAAGTGTCGGACTTTTCTTTGGAGTCTGGTACGGTTACTTTCGAGCCTGTATCGGGAAAAGGACTTTATTATATTTATTATTTGCCTTATAAATATAGAAAAGGATGGGGAGATGCCCGTTATGGTAAACCTTGGAATGACTATCTGCCTCCGGTTTATGAGGCGGATGATACCTGGAAGTCTGCATTATCGGTAGATCTGCCTGAAGCAGAGGTACTTCGTTTTGAAAGCCGTTCTAAATTCGATGCTTTTACTCCAATGGGAATTATTGCAACGGTCGCTGAAACGGATAGTTTATTGAAACAGCATCCGGAAACTCCGATCCTGTTTCCGGAAGACAGGGCTTTTCCGATTCGTTTACCTCACCAGCTACCTGTTCGTTGGGTGAAAAATGGACCTGCCGGATCATTTGCAGGTGTTGCTTTACGAAATGAATATTATGTCTGGCAGATTGGAGTTTGGGCAGCTCGAGAAGAATTGAATGACGTCAGGCTTTCATTCAGCGATTTGACAAATGGTTCTGCCACGATTGCTAAAGAAGAGATTACTTGCTTTAACCAAGAAGGTATTAACTGGGATGGGAAACCGATCACTTTTAATATTCATGTGCCAAAGGGAAATATTCAGGCTCTTTGGTGTGGAGTTCAGATTCCTGAAGATGCAAAAGCCGGGGTTTATCGTGGGACTGTCGATTTTTCAGCCAAAGGGGTTGCTTCAAAAGTAATTCCGGTTGAGATAACTGTTAAGGGAGAGATCCTGGCAGATAAAGGAGATGGTGATCTTTGGAGACATGCTAGGTTGAGATGGCTGAATTCCAGGATTGGTGAAGATAACGAACCGGTTACTCCTTATCAGGCAATGAAGGTTGATGGCGACAGAATTCAGGCCACAGATAAAACGTTACAGATAGCATCTAACGGATTGCCTGCTTCTATCCAAATCAATGGCGAACAGGTTCTGGCAAAGCCATTCCGTTTCGTTATCGTTACAAATAAAGGATCTGTTTCTTTTGATGCGACGGACGCTGTTTTGAAGAAAGAAGCAAATGGCCTGGTTTCCTGGAAGTCCTCTTATTCTAAAGACGGTATCTATTTTACGAACCATGCTTTTATGGAGTATGACGGATATGTCCATTATGATTTACAAGTTTCTGCAGAACAGGATATGGTAGTGAAGGATGTACGTTTGGAAACCGACTATACACGTTATGCTTCGGAGTATTTCATGGGTACAGGTTTTGGCGGAGGCTTCCGGCCAGTCTCCTATCAATGGAACTGGGAAGGTCCATGGGATAGCTATTGGATGGGAAATGCAAAAGCAGGTTTACACGTAGAGTATAGAGGGGGGAGTTATCATGGTCCTCTGTTGAATGACTACAAACCAGCAGCACCCAGAGCTTGGTCGAACCATGGAAAAGGTACGGTTCAGATATCAGGAGCTAAAGGGCAAAGTGCTAAGGTTGTGGCAAGTACAGGTGTAGATACTTTGTCGGAACAACCTCGGAGTTACGAGTTTGCCTTATTGATTACACCACTTAAACCATTGGAACCTGCGAAGCATTTTTCTGAACGCTATTATCATGCGGAACATACGGGATTTGATAAAGCGGCCGAGGAGGGTGCGAATATCATTAATATTCATCATGCAAAACCTTTGAATCCGGTTATTAATTATCCGTTTATCGTACGAGATTCGTTGATTGGATTTATCAAACACGAGCATGAGTTCGGACGAAAGGTCAAATTATATTATACCATTCGTGAATTGACGAATTATGTACAGGAGATCTATGCCCTGAAAAGTTTGAAACATGAGATATTTGTTTCTGGTCCGGGATATGGTTTACCTTGGCACTGTGAACATTTGATCGATGATTATCGGGCAGCCTGGTATTCGGAAATGCCTAATGAGACTTCAGATGCAGCTTTGGTATTGAATGGTTTTTCCCGCTGGATCAACTATTATCTGGAGGGGCTGCGTTGGATGTTTGAGAATTATGATCTGGATGGAATTTATATGGATGACGTTTCATTCGACCGTCCGGTGATGAAGCGTATGCGGAAGATTATGAATCAATATCATCCGGGGGCTTTGATAGATTTACATTCCAATACATGGTATTCCGTTGGCCCCGCAAATCAGTATACAGGCTTTTTCCCATATGTAGATCGGTTGTGGTTTGGCGAGAGCTTCAAGTACAACGAAATGCATTCGGATGAATGGTTTGTAACTTTCTCCGGTATTCCGTTCGGTGTAATGAGTGAGATGTTACAGGATGGTGGTAACCGTTTCTTGGGTATGGTGTACGGAACAACTGCACGTCATTCTTACGGAAAATATTCACCGGCTCCGGTTTGGGATTTGTGGAAATCGTTTGGTATAGAAGATGCAAAGATGCTTGGTTACTGGGATGAAGTTTGTCCTGTCAGGACTTCGGATCCGGAAGTGAAAGCTACGGCTTATGTAAAGTCTGATAAGGTTCTGATATCGATTGGAAACTTCTCAAATCAGGAAAAAAGTATTTATCTGACTTTTGATTGGAAGGCTTTAGGTATGAATGAAGCAACCGTTTCATTAGAAGCTCCGTTTGTAAAAGATTTTCAGCAGGCTTCTACTTTTAAACTGAATGACAGGATTCCTGTAAAAAGTAAAGAGGGTTGGTTGCTGGTTTTATCAAAAAGGTAATAGCCTCCAGCCTAATCAATCCAGCAGTAGAGTGATGATAACCTTGTTTGGATCTTCATCAAGAATACTATGAAAAGAAAGGAAAAGGAAGATCTTTATTCTAATCCTGTTTGTGGGATATTAGAGAAGAACTTCCTTTTCTGTCTTTATAGATCTTCTTAAAAGTTTTGATTTATATAAATAGATTACCATGAAAAAAAGTATACTCCTTCTTTGTGCCACCGCACTATTGCAACCATTGTCCGCACAGCAACAGGCGACAGTCTCCGAAAATGTACAAACAGTTAAAACGTATCCTTTCTCCGATCCGGATCCGGTGGCAGATCCCTCCGATCTGTTTTATCCTTATTTCCGTTTTGATGGTTTTTCTGCTAAAGGAACCGACCGGCAATGGAAAGTAGTCTCTCTTGAAAATGATTATATCAAACTGACTCTCTTTCCTGAGATAGGTGGAAAAATATGGGGAGCCGTAGATAAAACGACCGGTAAGGAGTTTATCTACAATAACCACGTCGTGAAGTTCCGTGATATAGCCATGCGCGGTCCGTGGACATCAGGCGGTATCGAGTTCAACTTCGGTATTATCGGTCATGCACCGACTTCCAGTACGCCGGTCGACTATGTGACCCGGCAGAAACCGGACGGAAGTGTGAGTTGTTATGTCTCTTCTTATGAACTGGTAACCCGGACGCTGTGGACCGTGGAAGTGAATCTGCCGAAAGATAAGGCTTACTTTACGACAACAACGACCTGGCATAACAGTTCATCCATCGACCAGCCTTACTATCAGTGGATGAACGCAGGCTATCCGGCAGCGGGAAATGCCGAGTTCTGCTATCCTGGAACGAACTACATCGGACATGGCGGCGAACTCCATTCTTTCCCTCTGGATGAACAGGGGCGTGATATCTCCTGGTATGAAAAGAATGACTTCGGCAATTCAAAATCGTATCATATAGTAGGAAAGTATAACGATTTCTATGGTGCTTACTGGCATGACAACGATTTCGGCTCCATCCATCATGCCGGTTATGACGAGAAACTGGGAATGAAGATTTTCTTGTGGGGCCTTTCCCGTGAGGGAGGTATCTGGGAAGATTTATTGACGGATACCGACGGGCAGTATATCGAACTGCAATCGGGTCGCATGTACAACCAACCTGCTTCCAACAGTAGCTTAACTCCTTATAAACATACGGCATTCGGTCCGCAGGCAACGGATCGATGGACCGAGTACTGGTTCCCGGTAAAAGGAATAAAAGGAGTCTCAAAGGCGAGCCGTATCGGAGCGCTTAACGTGTTGAGGGAAGACGGTTTTCTGAAGTTGTATTTCTCTCCTTTGCAGAAATTATCTACAACCATAAAGCTGTATGAAGGAGAAAAGGAAGTGAACTCCATCCCGTTGAACTGCGGTGTACTGGAAACCTGGAAAGATTCTATCCCATTGAATAAGGCTGTTGCCGCCGGTAAACTGAAAGTCGTGGTAGGCGAAGACTTGCTGGTGTATTCGGAAGTACCTTCGGATAACATCACCAGTCGCCCGAAACAACTGCCTGCCGATTTTGACTGGAACTCGGTATATGGTCTTTATACACAGGGAGAGCAATGGATGAATCAGAAAGTACTCGACAAGGCAGAAACGTTTTTACAGGCTTCCCTCGAAAAAGATCCTTATTTCGTGCCTGCACTGACTGATCTTGCTTCCCTTTATTATCGTCAGGGACGTTATGACGAAGCGCTAGCCCGTTGTAAAACAGCATTAAGCATTAACACGTACGATGGAGATGTCAACTATCTGTATGGTTTATGCAACATGGCATTGGGAAATCATACGGATGCCAAAGACGGTTTTTCGGTAGCTTCCTATTCTCCGGGAGTACGTAGTGCAGCCTATGAGAAATTAGCAGAAATGTTCCTGCTCGATAAAAACTGGGCAAAGGCTGAACATTATGCCTTGAGAAGTAAAGAATTCAATCGTATGAATCTAAGTGCTGACCATGTTTTAATGGTGGTTTATCGGAAGACGAACCAGCCGGAGAAAGCCAAAGCGCTTATCGATCCGTTGCTGGAAGATCTTCCGCTGTATCATGCGGCACGTTTTGAGAATTACCTGCTGAACAGAATGGATGAAAAAGACTTCGGATCTCTGATTCGTAACGAGCTTCCTTTTGAGACTTATATGGAATTGGCAGAATGGTATGAAGCAGTAGGTTGTAATGAAGAGGCCCTGACCTTATTCTCTTTTGCAGAAAATTATCCGATTGCAGGTTATAAAAAAGCTTGGCTATTGCATAAGAGTGGAGATGAGGCCGGAAGTATGGTTGCGTTAGAAAAGGCAAACGCTCAGTTTCCGGAAGCCGTATATCCTTTCCGTCCCACTTCTTTAAAAGCGTTGGAGTGGGCAAAGATGATTCGGCCAGACTGGAAAATCAGCTATTATGAAGGTTTGATTTATTGGGCTAATCAGGATAAAGCGAAAGCATTGGCATTGTTTGAGGGGTGTAGTGAAGCGAATTATGCACCGTTTTATCTGAGTCGTGCTTCTTTAAAAGAGGGTGAATCCCGGTTGAGAGATTTGTTAAAGGCAGAGCAGATAGAGATGTCGTGGCGCACCGGATTTACTTTGATCAACTATTATATCTCCAATAATCAATGGCAACAGGCTGTTGAAATCGGAAAGAAATATATTAAAAAATATCCTTCGAACTATTATATTGGCTTGAAGTATGCAAAAGCATTATGTGAAACGGGCCAATATCAGCCATGTATCTCTTTGTTAAGTAGAATACAGGTGTTACCGAATGAAGGTTCATATGCAGGACGTGCAGTTTATCGTGAGGCCAATTTGTACCGGGCGATGGAACAACTGAGGAGCAAGAATTATAAACAAGTGATGAAAAGTGTAGAAGCATCGAAAGAATGGCCGGAGAACTTAGGTGTAGGTAAACCTTACGATAATATGATCGACAGCCGTCTGGAAGATTATCTGGAAGCAAAGGCGGCTGCCGGGCAAGGAGATGGGCAGAAGGCATCTGCGCTGTTATCTGCCGTTGTCGGTTATCAGACATCCCATTCTTATTTCGATTCTGGAAACCTGTTAAGTGCTTTGGCTTTACGTGAGTTGGGTAAAGAGTCGGAGGCTAGTCGTATGGTTACTTCCTGGAGTACGGAGTTCCCGGGAAATCGTATAGCAGAGTGGTGTACCTCTATCTACCGTAGTGAAAAAGAGAAAGCTGCAGAAATGCTCAAGTCACGGAAGGAACAGACGGATACGACGCCATGGGAATCTTCTTTCCGTGATTCTAATTTTGAGCTGATCGTCCGTTTGTTTTGATTTTTATGAGTTATTACTGCCTGTTTGTATGAATTGACTGTAAGTGTATATCGACCCGGAGTGACACACTTATTGTTGCTTCGGGTTGTAATATGTTTCTTGGGTTTTGTATTTTTCTTTGGTGGATAAAATTATTATCTTTGATGCTTTATTTCAGGAAGAAACATAAGAACTTATGTTTAATGGAGGGAGATTGCGATAAGTATGGATAATGAACTTTTATATCGTCTTAAGGAAGGGGACAGGGATGCTTTTAATTCCGTCTATTGGCGGTATAGTCCGAAAGTATACAATACCGTTCTATATTTATTGAATGATTCTGATATAGCTGAAGATGTGGTGCAGGAACTCTTCCTGACTATTTGGGAAAAACGCGAGAACATTCAACCTGAGCTTAATTTTGAAGCTTATATTTCAATTATCGCCCGTAATTTAGCTTATAAATACATAGAAGAAGCTCTTCGTAAAAATCAACCGCTCGAAGAGCTCAATGATATAAAACTGATATCCAGTTCAGAAGAAGATGCCATTGAAGCCGATTCATTGCGGGAGTATATTTTTAATGTCATTTCGTCATTCCCGGAAATGCGTCGGAAAGTATTTATCATGAGCCGTTTTGAAAATCTGTCGCATGCCGAAATAGCAGAAAAACTAGCTTTATCTGAACGTACGGTAGAAGCCCATATCTACCAGGCTTTGAAAGAACTCCGTAAAGTGTTGGGTAATAAGGCTGTGGCTTTCCTTCTTATTTATCTTTCCTTGTAAAAGCAAATATTTCTTTTCTAAATGCATTCTTTGATTTATGACTAGTATGTAAATTAAAGTTAAATACAAATGTTTTTTATCTTTCGACTAAGTAGTAGATACATTGGGAAGACTATTATATATAAACGAATCTATAATGAGAATAGAATTACTTCACCGTCTGATAGCAGGTTCCACTACTGAAGAAGAAAATCGGCAGTTGATGGAATGGTTCCGGCAGTGTGCATCCCGGGAAGAGTTTTTTAAACTTTTCGAGAGCGCATGGAAAGAGAGTCCGGATGAAATGCCCAGAGATGTACAGGAACGTATGTATCGTCGGTTAAGTCGTGGTTTGGATGAAGAGAAAAAACAAGCTAAAGTCATTCCGTTGCTTTCGCGTTTTTCCTGGAAAATCTGTCAACGGGTTGCGGTGGCTTGCATAATCGTTGTTTTAAGCTTGGTCAATTACAATATGTATCATAAGCAGAAACAATTATCGACACAGAATTTCATGGTATCGGCAGAGAAGGGACAACGGGCTTTCGTTACTTTGCCTGATAGTACGAAAGTGTGGTTGAACTCTGATACGAAGATCAGCTATCCGGCAGACTATGGTATGAAAGAACGGAATGTGGCATTGGTGGGGGAAGCTTATTTTGAAGTTGCTAAAAATCCGGCCAAACGTTTTGTTGTGGAAACCAAAGGTATGCAGGTGGAAGCTCTGGGGACTGCATTTAATATAAATTCATACAAAAATGATAATAAAATTATTGCATCGCTGTTTTCCGGTTCCGTACGAGTGAGTTATGAAGACCATGTAGCGATCCTCAAACCGCACGAATCAGTAAAAGTCGACCTGTTGACCCGCAACTTCCTGCAGTACGAAGATAATAACCTCAAGGATATAGCCCTTTGGCGGGAGAATGAAATCACATTCGACGGTGAATCCTTGGAAGAGATTGCAGGTATCATAAACCGTCTGTACAATACGACCATATATATAGAAGACGAATCGTTAAAGAAAGAATGTTATATAGGAACTGTTCGTAATAACAGTCTTGAAAACTTTATCGACATCATCAACCTGACTACTCCCGTGGTATATGAGAATAAAGGTGATACCGTATTCCTGAAAAGAAGGGATCCTTAACAGGGCCTGTTAACCATATATTGAAATAAATCTAATGTCTAATCTAACAGAATGCCTATGAGGAAGGAATAAAAAGAAAAGAGGTAACCCTTTACAGAGCTACCTCGTCAATACAATTTTTGCAGATATCCCTTAAGTTGATATAGCCGATGTAGGAGACCGGCTGTTATTAACGGGACTCTTCTGCTTACAAAGTTACAAACATTTATTTTATCTACATCTTATTTCTAATTAAAAGAAAAATGAGTAACATGAAGCATTTATTTAAACAAATGGTTATTCTGACACTATTGTTAACCTTTCCACTATTGGAAATCCACGCTCAGATAACCATCAATATGAAAGACAAACCCGCTTCGGAGGTGGTGAAGCAAATTGAAAAAGTAAGCAAATATCGTTTTTTTTATAAGAAAGGCCTTCCCGGTATGAGTACCCCGATTACTGTTGAAGCAAATGATCAAAGTATTGAATCCGTGTTGGGGCAGATCGTTCAGCAGATACCTGTTTCTTATGCTATAAAAGGAGAAACTCAGGTGGTACTTACTGAGCCCGAACTTCAAAACTCGAATATTAACCTTACTAAATCGGTGAAGGGAACGGTAACCGATGCGAACGGAGAACCTATTATCGGGGCGAATATTATGGAAAAAGGAACAGTCAACGGAACGATTACCGATATGGATGGTAACTTTTCATTGACAGTGAAAGAAGGAGCGATTCTGGTCGTTTCGTATGTCGGTTATATTACTCAGGATTTACCTGTTAAGAATAAAAGCACACTGGTTGTTCATTTGAAGGAGGATTCACAAGCGCTCGGGGAAGTGGTTGTTACCGCTTTAGGTATTAAGAGAGAAGAGAAAGCATTGGGCTACTCTGTCCAGAAGATGAGTGGTGACGATATGCCGATGGCTAAATCTGTTGATATAACTACTTCATTGACAGGTAAAATTGCCGGACTGAATATTCAGAATAATACCGAATTTGATCAGGATGCAACGATCTCATTACGTGGTTCTACTCCTCTATTGATTGTGGATGGTATCCCTTATGCAAATTTATCGATCAATGAAATTGCAGCCGATGATATTGAATCTGTCGATGTATTGAAAGGAGCAACCGCTTCAGCGTTGTATGGAGCAAGAGGTTCCAGCGGTGCAATCATGATTACAACAAAGAAAGGATCGGATAAGGAAGGATTGAACATCAATGTCAATAGTAATACTATGTTTTTCTCCGGTTATCTGGCTTTTCCTGAAACACAACATTCATACAGTGCCGGTACAGGTGGTAAATATAATAATAATTCGGTGTGGGGCGATAAGTTGGATATTGGACGTACTGCCGTGCAATGGGATCCGAAAACGTACGAATTCAGAGAAATGGAACTTACTTCCAAAGGAAAAGATAATTTCAATAACTTCCTTCAGTTTAGTATGGTAACAAATAACAACGTAAGTGTTACCCAGAAAGGAAAATATGGTTCTTTCAGAGCTTCCGCCACACAAGTTTACCATAAGGGGGAATATCCTAATCAGAAATTGAATAAAATGACTTTCTCCGTAGGCGGTGAAATGAAATGGCAGAAATTTTCGATGGATGCAACGGCGGCCTACAATAAACGTGTATCGTCGAATACGGTAGGTTCGGGGTATAGTAGCAGTTACATCTATAATATGGTGATCTGGGGCGGTACCGAATATGATGTTCGCGATTATAGAGACTACTGGGTGAAAGGAAAAGAAAATGAAATGCAGAACTGGTATGATAAGAGTTGGTATGATAATCCCTGGTTTAAAGCTTATGAACAGATCACTTCGTATGATACTGATGTGTTCAATACCTCTGTCAACACCAGTTATGAGATTACTCCCTGGTTGAAGGCGATGGCTCGTGCCGGTGCTGATATTTATAACAAGCGGGAAGAATCCAGAAATGCGATCAGTGCAAACGGAGCATGGGATAAGAAAGGATATTACAGTATAAATAAAGATACTAAATTTAGTGTCAATGCCGACGCTATGTTGATGGCCGATAAAACTTGGGGCAAGTTTAACTTAAATGGAATGTTTGGAGGTAATATTTTCTATCGGCATGACGATGATATGCTGAGTAAAACACAGGGAGGACTTTCGATTCCCGGATATTATTCGTTGAAGTCATCTTCCGACCCTGTTAGTGCGACAAGCAGTCTGAAGCAAAAACGGGTAAACAGTATCTATGGAAAAGCTTCTGTTTCCTGGAACAGTACCTATTATTTGGATATTACCGGACGTAATGACTGGTCTTCAACTTTACGCTCCGACGAGCGCTCTTATTTTTATCCTTCGGTGGCAGGTAGTGTAATATTGTCGGAAATATTACCGTTACCTTCCTGGTGGAATTTCTTGAAAGTGAGAGGGTCATGGACTACCACAAAGCAAGACGCAGATATATACGCCAATAATAATGTATACGAAGTTACAACAAATGTTTGGGATGGTTTGTCTACAGCTTCCTATCCTGAAGCTCTGATCGGAGGAATTGTTCTTCCTCAGAAATCCGAAACCTGGGAAGCCGGTCTGGCTCAAACCTTTTTACAGAAACGGTTAAATATCGACTTTGCCTATTATCATAAGTTGGAGTCTGATTTTATTATTAATGGAGGGGTAAGTGAGTCTACCGGATATAAATCCATTCAGACGAATAGTAAAGAGCAGCGTTTACGTACCGGTGTAGAACTGGTAGTAGGAGGAACACCCATCCAAACGAAAGACTTCAACTGGCATATTCTGACCAACTGGTCACACGATAACTATACTTATCATAAATTGGATCCTGATTATTCCACGAAACGTCCCTGGATCAAGGAAGGAGCCGACTGGGACTGGATTGCTATTAATGACTGGGAACGTGACCCTGACGGAAACATTGTTCACAACGGAGGTATTCCTGTACGACAGACGTTCCAGAAGAAAGTCGGTAAATATGTTCCTGATCTGGTGTGGGGTATAACCAATACATTACGATATAAGAATTGGACATTAAGTTTTACGTTTGACGGGCGTGTCGGTGGTATCTCTTATTCTAAAACGCATCAGATGCTTTGGAATTCAGGGACACATGTGGACTCAGATAACCAATTCCGTTATGATGAAGTTGTAAATGGGAATATTTCTTATGTCGGAGAAGGAGTAAAGGTTGTTTCCGGTGCGGTAAAAAGAGATCCGGATGGCAATGTCCTGGAAGATACACGGGTTTTTGCACCTAATGATATCGTGGTATCTTATGAAAGTTATATTACTAAGTATCATGACTCTCATGCAAGCCCGAGCTGGCAGAATATGCTGAGCCAGACTTTCTTTAAGCTTCGGAATCTCTCCCTGACTTATGATATACCGTCGTCGGCCTGTAAGAAAGTCGGGATGAAAAATGCTTCTGTTAGTTTTACCGGTCAGAACCTGCTTCTGTGGGCGAAAGATTTTAAATATGCAGACCCGGAAAGAGGTGGTGAAACAGAAGAGTTGAATGCACCGTCTCAGCGTTATATGGGTTTTAATATTAAAGTTGATTTCTAATAAAGTATACAAATGAGAAATATGAAAAATATAAAAATAGTTAGCTGTTTACTGGCGTATGTTCTTTCGTTTTCAGCTTGTACATCGACTTTTGATGAAATGAATACGAACCCGGATGCAACCACCCAGGTTAAATCGTCCATGTTGGCTACCACCGTAATAAAGGACATGGTTACGAAGATATGGGAGTATAATGAGTTTCTGAGTCGGAGGATGTTTTGGGGGGAACAGATTAATAATGCCCAATACAACCGTTTCGGAACAGATAGTTTTTCTTATATCCGGATACTGACGAATGCGAAACAAATGATGGAACTGGCTTCCGAGGAAGATAAAGATGCCTATTCCGGATTATTCTACTTTATGAAAGGTTGGAATTTCTGGCGTTGTACGATGAGTATGGGAGATATCCCTTATTCGCAGGCCCTGGATATAGAAGAGTACCGTTATCCGGTTTACGACAGTCAGAAAGATGTTTTTATAGGTGTTTTGTCCGACCTGGAAAAAGCAGATAAATTCTTTGCTACAGCTAATACATTCGAAGGTGATCCGTTTTATAAAGGAGATCCGGTGAAGTGGAGAAAAGCGACGAATGTTCTGCGGTTGAAGGTGTTGATTTCTTTGTCTAAGCGTGTGGATGATACGCCCGAGTTGAATATAAAGGAGACATTTGCCAGGATAGTAGCGGAGGGTAACCTGTTCCAGAGCAATGACGATAATTTGCAGGTTGTTTATTCAGATAAGCAAGGCCAGCAGAATCCGTTCCATAATAGTTTTGTGAAGAGTATTAACGAATATGCCGGTTCTGCCCTATTGATCGATCCGTTGAAGAAGTTTGAGGATTATCGTTTGTTCTATTATTTTTCTCCGGCCCAGGCCATGACAGATGAGCTATATCTGGCTCCGGGACAAAAACTGTTGGAACCGAGTGACTGGAATGCTTATCAGGGATTGGATGTTGCTGCCGTATTCGGGGAAGAGTCCAAAAAGATTGCTAACAAGATGCATTCGCGCCCGAATGGGGTATACCGTTTGAGTTATGCAGGAGTTCCATATATTCGTTTAGGATATGCGGATATGAATTTTACGATTGCTGAGGCTATCGAACGGGGTTGGATAAAAGGAGATGCCCAAAAATACTATGAGGATGGTATCCGTGCTTCTTTTCGGTTCGTTCGTTCTACTGTTCCTGCGGAATATCAGAATGGAAGAGAAATTACGGATGAGTACATCGATAATTATTTAAAAGGCTCTTATGTGGTTTATAATACAAAAGGTACGCAGAAAGACCGTTTAAAACAGATCTGGATCCAAGTCTATATTGCTCGTTATTATCATATGCAATATGATGATTACTACGATTACCGTCGTAACATGTATCCGGAGTTTCCCATTAACCCGAATACAAACCTGAACGATGACAAGACGAAGATCCCAGTGCGCTGGCAGTATCCGGAGAACGAATTATTGTATAATAAGGAACAGTATCTTGCAGCACTCGATCGTCAATGGGGAGGCACAGATAATGTAAATAACGTGATGTGGTTGTTGAAATAGTTTTTATAATAAAGAGATGATGATATGAAAAAGATAATATTCTTATTATTTTGTCTGTTAAGTATGCCGGTATGGGCAAAAGCAGAAAAGACAAACGATACCTTTACCGTTTACCAGATGAATTTATGGCATGAAGGATCGAAAGTGCCGAATGGCTATCAGGGAATTCTTGATGTATTGGATGAGGTCGATGCCGATGTCGTTTTTTTATGTGAAATCAGAGATTTCGACGGGAAGATGTTCATGCCCAGGATTTTGGAGGATCTGGAAAAGCGGGGGAAGCATTATTATGGGGAGACTTTGGGAATGGTTGTCGGTCTTTTGACGAAGTACAAACCGGATAGTTTCGTGAAATGTTGTATTGTCCCTGGTGATGAAGGCAGAGCAATGTTGAAAGCTGCGGTTACGATAGCCGGGCAACCTGTTTCTTTCTATTCCTGCCATCTGGATTACCTGCATTATGAATGTTATATGCCTCGTGGATACAGCGGTATGAGCTGGGATAAAATAGATTCTCCGGTAACGGATGAGAAAATTGTTTTGGAGGCGAACCGACTGGCTTACCGGGATGAGAGTATCTCTGCTTTTATCCGGGATGCACAAGCGGAGATCGACAAGGGGATCCCTGTGATAATGGGAGGTGACTTCAACGAGCCTTCCCATCTGGACTGGCAGGCTAATACAAAAGATCTGTGGGATCATAATGGAGCTATTATCAATTGGGATTGTTCTGTGATGCTGCAAAAAGCTGGATTTAAAGATTCCTATCGTGAGAAATATCCGGATCCGATCTTGTATCCCGGGTTTACATTCCCGGCCGGAAATAAGTTGGCGGAAGAAGCCAAGCTGGAAAAGTTAGCATGGGCTCCGGATGTGGACGAAAGGGATAGGATCGATTTTATTTATTATTATCCGACCAATGCTTCAGTTTCACTAGAAAAAAGTATTCTGGTCGGACCGTCTGAAACTGTTATCCGTGGAAAGGTAGAAGAAAGTGATTCCCGGGACAAGTTCTTCACTCCGAAAGGAATTTGGCCGACAGACCATAAAGGTAATCTGGCAACATTTAAGGTTGTTACCGGAGAATGATAGATAATAATGGGCAGGAAGCAAGGAATATTGTTTACCGGTATCTGATTAGAACGGTAACAATATGCTGTTGTTCTGTTGTACTATTTTACTGTCGATAATTGTCGGCAAGCTTGTTGATAGTTATCGGCAAGCTTGCTCACAATTATCGGCAAATTTGTTTATAATTGTCGACAAGCAATTACTACGACGGGATCTTATCTTCACTTTGGGATGAAATTCAGGTTATATCGGGTAGTAACCATGAATATTACCCTTTCTCCTTCAATAATTGTTCCAGCAAGGCGGACTTCTCTTTTTCAACGGCCAGCATGCGTTCAAAAAGGTCGGTGGCTTGTTTGTTCAATTCCATGATTTTATCCAGGGGATGATGGATTGTATTGTGATGATTTTCTTCTCCAACATTTGAGTTATCAATTCCTGTATTATAGCTTCCACTTTCAAAATTATTATTTTCAATAATGACTGATAGCGGATTTTCATCCAGTTCTTCAATGATCTTGGGGGAAACATTTAGGATGTTCGCGATTTGGATCAACGTATCTTTTTCGATCACCCGCTGGCTTTCGATGCGTGAAACCATTTGCTGCGTAGTGCCGAGATCTTTCGCTAATGAGCTCTGTTTGACACCCATTATATTACGTAATCTGCGGACGTTTGCACCCTGGTGAACGTTCTTTTGAGTTTTCTCTTCTGTTTCTTTTTCCATATCGAACTTATTTTATTTGAGACAAATATAAGGACAAAACGATAAAGTCTTTGCTTGTCATATGGGAAATAACAATCTACCTTGCTTTTTTCTTTTCCTGCATGCGATGTAAAAAACCTAGCCGTTTTGTGTATTTTACCTAAGCATGAATATTGGGGCATGAAGATATACTGCTTTTCTTTGTAAAGGTATCGTGAAAGTGAATTGATAAAAAAGGAGTAATGGATATTGACGGGCATTGCGAACTTTTACGATATGTGACAGTTTCCGGTAAGAGGTGATTGGCGAATCAGAGAATAGTCCATCAAATAAATAGTTTTATACTATTTTTATAACAAAAATAAGTTTACATTTGCATTGGGTTATAGCGTGTAATTATATAGAAAAAGATTTTAATTACTTCATACAACCACGTCATTAAGAAGCAGTCGTGATAATTGCAGAGTGATATTTATCTAATATTTAATTAATATATATTGAATGTCTCTATTACAGATGAAAAACTAATTGCTGCAATCACAAATGATGATTACACCAGTTACAATAAGCTGTTTATACGATATTACAGCCGTCTGTGTTGTTATGTCTATCGTCTGTTAGGAGAGAAAGAGGATGCTGAGGATGTTGTGCAGGAACTATTCCTTACCCTTTGGAACAACCGGAAGAGGCTAGCAATTGGTGAGAATGTTTCCGGTTACCTGTATAAGATGGCGAGAAATCTGGCATTGAATCATATCCGTACACAAACGAATTACAAAACAGTTTTAGAGAACCGGGAAAAACAACTTCCTTATTACGAAGAAAATCCGCTTGAGACTGAAGAATTCCGCATGGCCCTTTACGATTGTATCAACCTGCTGCCTGGCAGGTGTAAAGAGGTGTTACTCCTTCACCGCGTCAAAGGACTGAAGCAGAAAGAGATTGCAGAGCAGTTATCTATTTCAGTCAAAACAATTAAAAATCAGATTTGGGCATCCCTTCAGAGGTTGAAAAAGTGCCTGGAGGTAAAAGGTATATAAATTTTTTTAGGTCCGTATAGGACCTTTTTTGTTTTACTGTGTCTTAATTATAAAAGGAAGATTCATGGAAGAAAAAGAACATATAAGTGATCATATAATAGATTACCTATTCAGCGGTGAAAAAGAGGTCACCGACCCGGTCCTACAGGAATGGCTGGATCGAAATGAGGAGAACCGGCAGGAGCTGGAGCGATACCGCAGAATTTGGGAGGAATCCGGACATTATATGGATCCCGGTATTTTCAATGTGGATCGTGCCTGGGAAAAAGTGGATACATCCAATAGGCAGAAGACTCTTCTCCGGAAACGTGTGAATAATATTTATTATACTTTATCGGGTGTCGCAGCCTCTGTTTTATTGATGGTCATTCTTTCTGTTACCGGAGTATTTGATAAGGAGCAGGATATCTCTGTCAGCTTGACCGCCGATTACGGGAACCGTTCGGAAATAGCGTTGCCTGACGGGTCTGTTGTAAAGTTGAATTCAGGGTCGGATATTACTTATGTATATAACTCGAAGAAGAAAATTCGGGAGGTCCGTTTCCAGGGGGAAGGATATTTTGATGTATCGAAAAGTAAAACCCCTTTTATTGTGAAAATGACTGATGGAGTAGAGGTGAAAGTATTAGGTACATCTTTTAACCTGAGAGCTTATGCAGACGACCCGACTGTACAAGCTTCGTTGGTGGAGGGACACATTGAATTGGGACATAATAACGACAAACTGAAGATGAAAGCAGGTGATATGGCAGAGTTCAATAAGCGGACTAGTACATTGAAACAGCTTAGCGGTGATTTGTCCCATTCTTATGGATGGCTGAATAATAAGCTTTATATGGATGATATGTCATTGACTGATGTTTGTAAATATTTGGAAAGATGGTATAATGTCGATATTCATATTCAGGAAGGTTTAGGTAAAAACATACATTACAATGGTGTAATACAGGAAGAAACAATTACGGATGTATTGGAGGCCTTATCCCATTTAAGTAATATAGCTTATCACGTGAAAGGAAAAAATATAAGTATAACCCCTAAATAATTTGCCTATGAAGAAACAACCATGAAGCACGAAAAACGGGAAATGTTGCAACCACTTCCCGTCCTATTTTTTGATCATTAATTCACAGTGTTTCCAGCACTATTGTTAACTAACTATCAAATTACAAATATATGAAATTTTTTAATTGGTCAAGGCCGGAATCATATCCGGTCCTTAAAAAGATATACGCTATTATGAGATTAACAGCTTTAGCTTTAATTGTTTTCTCGCTCAATATCTCGGCTACCGTTTATTCCCAAAAGACGAAGTTGTCGTTGGACGTAAGCAACCAGTCTATCAAAGAAATCCTTTTTCTGATTGAGAATCAGTCCGAATTTCGCTTTATTTATGAAAGTGGAAAGATAAACCTGGATAAGAAAGTGTCTGTACGTGAGAAAGAGCAGAGTGTTGAAACGATCTTGAACCGTTTGTTTGCTAAAGAAGGAATCAGATATGAAATCACAGAGAACAACCTTATTTTGATCAACCCGATGGAAAAGATTAATAATTCGGTTATTCCGGTTGTGGCACAGGCGAAAAAAGGGAATGTTACAGGTATAGTTACAGATGCTAACGGTGAGCCGATTATCGGTGCCAATGTGGTGGAGAAAGGAACTACGAACGGAACAATTACAGATATCGATGGTAAATATACCTTGGATAATGTATCCGGAAAAACTCTCCTGATCTCCTACATTGGTTATATCAGCCAGGAAGTGGCTGTACACGATGGAACTTCCGTCAATGTAAAATTGCAGGAAGATACCCAGAAACTGGAGGAAGTGGTAATTGTAGGGTATGGTATCCAGAAAAAAGTGAATCTGACCGGATCCGTCTCTTCTGTTAGTGCGGAAGATATACAGGATTCTCCGGCGGGTAGTTTATCCAGTGCGCTCGTCGGTAAAATGGCAGGAGTATTGTTGACGCAATCAGGAGGTAAGCCCGGTGCCGGTGCGGATATGACGGTACGTTCTAAAGGAACCTGGAATGACTCGGCTCCTTTATATATAATCGACGGTATTGTCAGAGATAAATTTGCTTTTGACGGTTTGGATGCAAGTGAAGTGGAAAATTTGTCTGTGCTGAAAGATGGGGCATCTGCTGCTATTTATGGAGCACGTGCAGCTAATGGTGTAGTATTGGTTACGACCAAGAAAGGCAAAATAGGAAAGCCGACTATCGCTTATACCGGTTCCATCGGTTTATCCGATGCTACTATGATCCCGGAAACACAGAATGCTTACAATCAGGCAGTTTTTATCAATGACAATAGAATTGTGGAAAATGTAGACCCGACGGATTTGAGTTATTATACGGATGACGAGTTGGAGTACTTCAAAAAGAACAATTATAACTGGCTGGATGAAGCCTGGAAGCAACCGCTGGTAACCAGGCATTCTCTGAATGTTAGCGGAGGTAACGAACGTGTCCGTTATTTTATTGGTGGTAACTATTATTATGAAACAGGTTCTTTCAATAATCTGAGTTTCAAGAAATACAACCTGAGAAGTAATCTGGAGGCAAACATCACAAAAGATTTAATCGTTTCTCTGAATCTGAATATGGATACTAGAAATGATGATAAACCATATTGGAGGTATGACAATGATTCTGATAAGATGGATAACCTGTATAGGGGCCTGCTTTTCCGGACAGGACAAGTACCTCCGTATATTGACGGGAAGCCGACCGGAAGTTTTGTGGAATGGCATCCGATTGAGTTGCTGGGAGGTAATACCGGCTATAACAGAAAAAAATATTCTAATTATGACGCGAATATTTCATTACAATATAATGTTCCGTTTGTCAAAGGTTTAAGTCTTAAATTATTATTTAATAAATACGACAGGCATACTTTTATAAAACAGTTTAACCGCCCTTATTCATTGTATGAATATAAAATGACCGGTGGTCATAATCATATTATAACAGATGTGATAGACCGTGTCAAAGTAAGATCTGACGGTGACTTTCTGGAAGAAAAATATGACGCCCGAGACAGTTATCAGTTGAACGGTTATGTTACTTATGCCAATAAGTTTGGGAAGCATGATGTTGGGGCATTGTTTGTTTATGAGCAATCGGAAGGAACGGTCGATTGGTTTAACGGGGTGAGAAATTATTTCATTTCTTCTGCAGTCGACCAATTGTTTGCCGGTAGTTCTGATTCGAAAAACTCTACAGTGGATGGAAAAGGGGAAGAAACAGGACGTATATCTTACATCGGTCGTTTGAATTATGGTTATGATGACAGGTATCTGGTGGAAGCCTCTTTCCGTTATGACGGTTCCGTCAATTTTGCTCCTAAGAACCGTTGGGGATTTTTCCCGTCTGCTTCATTGGCGTGGAGAGTATCGGAAGAAAAATTCTTCAAAGAGAATGTTAAGTTTATCAACTATCTGAAATTAAGAACCTCTATCGGATTGCTGGGTAATGACGGTATTGTCCTGAAAGATAAGAATGCAATTAGTGGATGGCAATGGATGCAACGTTATAATCTAGTGAATGGTGCTTATTTCGGCTCGTTGAGCAGCGGTGTTACGGCAGATGTAATTCCCAATATCGATATAACATGGGAAAAGTCTTTGACATATAACTTCGGTCTTGATGCCACTTTTTTGAACAACAAGTTGTCAATGAATGTAGATGCTTTCTACAGGCATACATATGATATTCTGGGAGACCGGGCAGCCAGTATTCCTGCAACTTTCGGTGCGAAGATGCCTTCTGAAAACTATGGTGTGATCGATGCTAAAGGGTTTGAAGTGGAGTTAGGCTATAATGACAAGATCGGTGATGATTTCAAGTATTATGTAAAAGGGAATCTGGGATATGCCGTGAATAAAGTGATCACAAAAGATGAAGCGGAGAACCTTCGTTCTTATAAGTCTGAGATAGGGTATAGTACAGATCGTAAAATGGGGTATATCGCAACAGATATTATCCGTACACAAGCGGATTTGGATGCACTGCCGGAAGGATATACGATCTTTGGACAGAAACCTGAGTTGGGAATGTTGAACTATAAAGACTTGCGTGGAGCGAACAGTGATGAACCGGATGGTGTAATCGATGATAATGATAAAGACTGGATTATGAACCATACGACACCTCCTTTGAATTACGGTCTTTCTTTGGGTGGTTCATGGAAAGGTCTTTCTTTGGATATATTCTTACAGGGAGTAGCCGGACATGACGTTATGATCGCTATGAGAGGTGCCCAAGCACGTCCGCAGGAAACGAACTTCGATTTCTGGACTGACCACTGGACACCGGAGAATGTGAATGCTGCCTTTCCGCGTGCATCCCGTAATGCAGCTGGTGAAGAATCGACATTCTGGATGCGTAACGGTTCCTTCCTGCGTCTGAAAAATGTGAACCTTTCTTATGCATTGCCTAAATCTGTATTGACCAAGTTGGGAATTGCCCAGTTGAAATTCTTCCTGACAGGAAATAACTTGTGTTTACTTCAGAACAAGGTGAAATATTATGATCCGGAAAGTTCAACGATATTCGATTATCCTATGATGAAGAGTTATTCTTTTGGTGTGAACCTTAGTTTTTAATAATAAAATTAAAGCATTATGACTATCAAATATTTATTATACGGCTCATTGTTGGCTATGAGTGTGAGTTGTTCGGATATACTGAATAAAAAGGATTTATCAGCCGTGACAGACGACCAGGTTTGGGGAGACGCCAAATATGCAACAGCTTACCTGAACAGACTGTATGAAAAGAACCTGCCTAAATGGGAAGGGGAACAAGACAGGGATGGAGATGGTGCGAATTCTATTTTTTATTCCTCCTACTCGGATGAGGCTGATGGCGGCGGCAGTGTGATGTATGGTCAGTTGACGACGGCTTCCTGCGATTATTGGTATTATGAAGATATTCGTAATATAAATATGTTATTTGAGAAACTCGAGAATAATGAGGCGATAGATACGGAGACTTGTACAAGTTTAAAGGCTCAGGCTTCTATCCTTCGCGCCTGGAGGTATTTTTGCATGGTACGTGTCTATGGTGGTGTTCCGATGCTGCTGTTACCTCAAAAACTTACGGATGACTTGTTAGTGTCACGTAATAAAACGTCTGAGTGTATCGATATCATCATCAAGGATCTGGATTATGCTTATGAAAATCTCCCCTGGAGCTGGACTGGTGATGATCTGGGACGGGCAACAAAAGCTGCTGCATTGGCTTTGAAAGGGCGTGTTCTACTGTTTTATGCCAGTCCTCAGTTCAATCCTGATAATCGGATGGATCGTTGGGAAGCTGCATATAAAGTGAATAAACAGGCGAAAGAGGAGTTGGAAGCAAATGGCTATGGATTGTATGCCAGTTATGAAAAGATATGGTATGATGAGATGAATCGGGAAGTTGTCTGGGGGCGTAGATATCAGGAGCCGGGAACTACAAACAAATGGAATGCGGCGACTCGTCCATTGTCAGAGGCACAGAATTATACAGGTGCTAATCATCCTACCTTGGAAATGGTTGAGTCATATCCCATGGTGACGGGTGTTCCTATTACTGAATCTAAGGAGTATGATCCTGTTCTGTATTGGAAGAATAGAGATCCCCGCTTCAATATGACTATCGCTTACAATAGCTGTACATGGGAGTTGAGCGGCAAAGCCGGTAGAAAACAATGGACGTATGTGGGGGCTGAATTGAATGGTCCTACAGCAACTGGTTTTTATTGTAGAAAGGCTGTCGATCCTAGCTATACATCTTATTACACGGAAAGGAGTAGTACAGACTGGATTGAAATCCGCCATGCAGAGGTATTGTTGAACTATGCGGAATGTGCAGCTATGGTGGGTAAAATAGATGAGGCTTATGATGTATTGAAAGCGATCAGGGCAAGAGCCGGTATACTTGCAGGTAATAATGGTATGTATGGACTGAAGGCTGGCATGTCGTCAGGACAAATGATTGAAGCAATTATGTTGGAAAGAAAACTGGAATTGTCTTTTGAGGGTAAACGTTATTGGGATTTACGCCGTTGGCGTCTGTTTGAAACTGAATTGAACGGGAAAGTCCGTCATGGAATTTTGCCTAAACTGAATATACCGGAAGAGGAATTTAATAAGATAAAGGATACGGCTGATTTTGAGAATAATTATGCTACTTATTTCAGAGACTCGCTAGTTATTCTGGATAAGAATTTTGCTATTGATTTTAAGGATAACTACTATTTCTATGCGATACCTAACAAGTATCTGGAAACAAATTCCAAGATGGAACAGACTCAAGGTTGGAGTGGTGGAACATTCAACCCGTTAGATTGATTTTTTTATAATAACAGAAGGCAGAGACCCGTGTTTCTGCCTTTTTTTAAGTAGGATATATGAGAAGATATTTTGTGACAATCTGTACTCTTTGTATTTTGAGTGCATGTAATAATTCATCCCGAAGTAAAGGGGTAATCAAGTGGAAAGAAGAGACAGCAGGCGTGTGGAATGTCTCTGTAGGAACTCCCGAGAAGGTAAATCTACTGAGTGAATTGAATATTACTCCCAAACTTGATGCTATCGAGAAAATGGGGGCAGTTTCACTGCCTGTATCTCGGGAAGATATCAGCTTTGAAGTGGTCGATGGAAAGACCTATATTCGTTTTCCTCTTGAAAAGGATGAAAAGATATTCGGTTTGGGGTTGAACTTTAAGACGGTTGAACAGAGAGGGCGGATCATGCGTTTGCATGTAGATCATTATACAGGAAAAGACGATGGGCGTACACATACACCGGTACCTTTCTTTGTATCTTCAAAAGGATATGGAGCATTTATAAATTCAGCCCGGTATATTGATACATGGGTCGGTACGAGTGTACGGAAAGATAGTAAGAATCCGCCTGTCGTAAGAGATAGAAATACGGATAAGCATTGGGAAGCTCAACCTTATTCGGATAATCTGGAGTTTCTGATCCCGGCAGAGGGTGTTGAGGTTGTCCTGTTTGCGGGACCGACCATGCTAGACGTTGTTCGCCGTTTTAATTTGTATAACGGTGGTGGAGCATTGCCTCCGAGATGGGGGCTTGGTTTCTGGCATCGTGTGCCCTCTTTATTCTCCGATAAAGAAGTCAATGAAGAAGTTATCCAGTTTGAAAAGCGAGGTTTTCCTTTGAGCGTGGTCGGACTTGAACCCGGTTGGATGAGCCGTTCTTACCCGTGTACTTACGAATGGGATAAAACCCGTTTTCCTGATCCGGATAATTTTGTTAAAAGCTTGAATGACCAATATATAAAAACGAATGTATGGATCAATCCTTATGTGTCACCGGATGGCGAACTATACGATAAAATAGAACCTTATACCGGGTCACATACGGTATGGTGTGGAACTGTTCCCGATTATTCAATGCCTGCAGCGCAGAAGATCATGGTGGAACATTTTGAAAAACATCAATTGGATAAAGGTGTTAGTGGATATAAGATGGATGAAAATGATGGTTATGATTCCTGGCTTTGGCCCGATGTCGCTTCTTTTCCTTCCAAAATACCTGCGGAACAGATGCGTCAGATATATGGTTCTATGATGCAGAGTGTGACGATGAATATGTTCCGTAAACGTAATACCCGAACTTACGGATTGGTTCGTGCCGGGAATGCAGGGACAAGTTCATATCCTTATGTTATCTATAATGATTATTATGCCCATCGTGATTTTATAACAGCTTTGATAAACAGTTCTTTTATCGGTGTCCTTTGGACGCCCGAGGTAAGATCTTCCGGAACGGGAGAAGAATGGTTAAGGCGGATGCAGACAGTTTGTTTTTCTCCTGTGGCTCAATTGGATGCCTGGGCGGACGGAACGAAACCCTGGAGTTTCCCTGAAGTGGAAAAAGAAGTACGTGAGATTGCTCAGTTGCGTATGCAGCTGATCCCTTACCTCTATACGGCTTTTGCTGATTATACTTTTGAAGGAACTCCTCCGATTCGTGCAATGAATCTGGAAGAAGGTTATCAGGCGGACACCAAAACAGAAAAAGGGGTGTTGGATGCAACTGACAATCCTTATGCGATGGCTGTAAAAAAGGAAGTAAAAGATCAGTTTATGGTAGGTCCCAGTTTGCTTGTCGCTCCGTTATTTGCTGGAGAAAAAGATCGTCAGGTGATTCTACCTCAGGGTAAATGGTATGATTTCTATACCGGAGAGTTTGCAGGAGAAGGAGAGGTGATAACAGTTTCTCCAGGGTTGTCGAAGATCCCGGTATATGTGAAAGAAGGTGGTATCATTCCTTTATGGCCTGCTGTGACAAAGGTGAAAGACGAGAAACTTCCTCTGGAAGTACGTCACTATGGCAAAGTCTCTTCTTCTTATAATTTGTATGATGATGATGGGAAGAGCTTTGATTATGAGAAGGGTGATTTCTCTCGCATTGTACTGAAAGTTGAGGTGGATGCGAATGGGAATAAAACAGGTAAAGTTATTATTTCTGAAGGAGCGAAAGTCTGGTCCTTCAGTGATTATAATTTCCGGTTTATGACAAAGAAATAATCCAAGAGTAAAGTCAAAATAGTTATATCCGAGACTGGGGATACGGTTAAACCTGTTTCCCTAATCTCGGATTATGCAAAATAATGCTCGTATTTTATAAAAGTCTCGACTGGAATTTTTCTTATTTTTACCATTTCAAAGTTTGGAACCCTAATATAACTAAAGATGAATAATCATATATCGAAGATTTTAGCGATAGCACTGCTTTTATTGAGTGTAAATCAGATCGTAAAAGGAGAAGAAGTTGACGCCGTGTCTGGTGCTACCCCGGTAAAGTTGAAAGTAGAGGCAAATGCCGATAAACAATTGGTGCTGGATGTCTCTTATGAGGAAAACTCAGTTATCCGGGAAGCCCCTTTGGGTTTGAATGTCGACCACCGTCAACTGGGAAAAGACGTTCAGCTGCTTAACAAAGAGAAAAAGGAAAATAATACGCTTGTCTATGAGTTACAGCAACCCGACGGAAGTCGTTTTTATATGGATATCCGAATATTTCCGGACGGGATTGCCTTGCGTTACCGTATCCCGGCAGAGGGACCAGTCTGTATTTACGGAGAGGAAACATCATTTATCTTTCCGTCACAGACGAAAGTCTGGTATGCCAGCGGTCCTTTCCAATATGGCTGGTTGCAGCAGTATCAGGAGCGGGAGACCGATCGTATAGAAGGTGAGTTACTGGCTCCGCCTGCCACTTTTCATCTGCCGAATGGGATTTATGCAGCAATCACGGAAGCAAATCTGTTCAATTATCATGGAGCAGTACTGTTCGGTACAGCTCCGAACCGGGTACAATTCGGTTATGTGGAAAATAAAGGACATCTGGAGACAGGAACAATAACCGGTCTTCCACCTACTAAATATTGGCATGAAGCAGTACGTAATGTACCATGGATCATATCTCCTAAAGAGCAGAGTCATGAAATTGTTACTCCCTGGCGTGTTCTTATGCTGGCTAAAGACTTGAATGGATTGGTGAATAACGGGATTATAGCTCAAGTATCCGATCAACCTGATAAAACTCTTTTCCCGAAAGGGGCTGAAACAGATTGGATTAAGCCGGGAAGAGCAACGTTCACCTGGTTGGTGGAAGGCAATGACCGGCTGAGTGTAGCCAATCATAAAAAATATGTGGACGGATGTGCCGAACTGGGTATTGAGTCTGTGGTGGTTGACGATGGCTGGGAACTGTGGCAGCAAACGGAAAAAGAGGCAAACGGACGGACCAAATGGGAAATGTTGAAGGATTTGGTGGATTATGCCAAAGCGAAGAATGTGGATATCTGGGTATGGCGTTCTTCATCTCCCCGGTTTGGAAATAAATCTGATGTGGGGTTAGTTGACGCAGAAGAACGTGCAGATTTTATGAAGAAGTGTGCGGAAGTAGGGGTGAGAGGTCTGAAAATAGATTTCTTTCATACGGAGAATGCCTTTACGGTCGATCTGATGGAGAATATTCTCAAGGCTGCAGCGAAAGAGAAACTGATGGTAATCTTTCATGGCGTTAATAAACCGACAGGTGATTCGTATACCTATCCGAACTTGTTGGCAAAAGAGGCCGTGCGAGGTCTGGAATGTGTTGGCGGAGAGAATAGTTGGGCTCCGGGTCCACCCTGGCCTTATCATAACACGGTGTTGCCGTTTACTCGCTGGCTGGCAGGACCTGCGGATTATACACCGTTGAACTTTCGTAATTTTTGTCATCCGTCTGTGACCTTTGGACATCAGTTATCATCGATCTATATGTTCACATCCCCGATGTTGATCTTTGCGGCAGATATGGAAGATATGCTGTCATGTCCGGGAAGATCGTTTATAGAAAGTGTTCCGGTTACCTGGGATGAAACGATAGTCTTACCGGAAAGTGAGATTGGAAAGTTGGCTGCTTTGGCAAGGAGAAAAGGGGATGTCTGGTATTTGACGGTATTAAACGGAGAAACACCCAGGACGTTTGATGTAAAGTTGGATTTCTTGCCTAAAGGGAAATATCATATGGAGATAGCTTCGGATACTCCCGAAAACCGGAAGTTGATTGAAGTAAAGAAAAGTAAAATACGCTCCGGACAGAGGATTAAAGAGGAATTGATGTCAGGAGGAGGCTTTGTGGCGCGCATATCCGTAAGCAATAAGCAATAATAATCCACGGAATAGGTAATATATGAAGAAAAAGATATATTTCTTTTCACTATTTATCATGTTTTTGAGTTGTTGTCCGGTTATAGGCCGGGCGACTCCCTATAACATTGCCCCGCAAGCACAGGCATCGGCTTCTTCTTCGATTGATGCCGGTCATGATGCGACTAAGGCAATCGATGGAATGATTCGGGTACAGGGAAAAGGAGAGTGGGTGTCTGCCAGTACTGAAACATTCTGGGGACAGATCGATTATCCCTGGATACAACTGGATTGGGAACGTCCTGTCAATATCAATAAAATCATTTTGTATGATCGCCCGGATAAAGAATCCCATATAGCCGGAGGTGTATTGCATTTCAGTGACGGCAGTAAGATTAATGTGTGGAGTATTGCCAACGATGGAAGTCCTAAAGAAATTGAGTTTGAATCACGAAAGGTAGAATGGGTACGCTTCGAAGTCACGGATGCCGCTGGTACGCAGGTTGGCCTTTCGGAGATCGAGGTCTTTCCTTCTCCTGAGGATTATACGGATCACGTATCGTGGGTCAATCCTTATATCGAGACAGCCCGTGGGCGTTACTTTTTCTTTATTACAGGAAATCAACCCTATGGAATGATTGGTGCAGCACCTCTGACAAGAAATAAAAATCAATATGGAGGCGGGTACAATTATAACTCTTCGGAGGTTCTGGGTTTTCCACAGATCCATTGTTGGATGCTTTCCGGCTTAACAATGATGCCGGTGACAGGGAATGTGGATCCGACAGGTGGGGAACAACTTTGGAAATCTTCTTTCCTGCATCAGGGAGAGATTGTTCAACCGGGTTATCACAGGCTGTTTCTGGATAAATACAAAGTCTGGGTGGAACAGACGGCTACCGATCGTGTCAGCTTTTACCGCTTCACTTATACGGAAGAGAATCTGGCGGATATATTATTGAATCTGGGTGGGTATGTCGGCACTTCGACGATGGTAAATGCCCATGTCTATAAAAAGGGAAATGAAGGCGTGGAAGGTTATTTTGATACGACCGGACGATTGTGGGGAGGACCTGATGTAGTCAGAATCTATTTTGCCGTTACATTCGATACACCTTTCCAATCACTGGACGGTTGGGTTGGCCCGGAACAGTTCAAAGATATCGATGAGTTGCAGGGAGCGAAGGAGAGTACTCCGAGAAATCAGGGAATGAGTTATCATGATGCCCCTACTTCCGGGGTGAAGGCTAATTACCAGGTAAAGCCTGGCGAACAGTTACAGATGAAAGTCGCCATTTCCTATGTAAGCACGGAGAATGCTTGGGATAACCTGAAGCAGGATTGCGACCACTGGGACTTTGACCAGGTACGGCAAGCATCTCAGCAGGAATGGAATGAATGGCTGGGTAAGATTAATGTAAAGGGAGGTAGCCATAACCAGCAGATGAAGTTCTATACCGACTTATGGCACTCATTATTGGGAAGACATAAACTGGATGACGCCAACGGCGAATATCCGGATTATACGGATGGAACCCGGAGAGGGGCTGAGACGAAAAATATCCGTTTTCATGTGCGCCAGTTGGAGAAAGACGGACAGGGAAAGGTGAAACATCATATGTACAACTCGGATGCATTTTGGTTGACACAGTGGAATCTGAATACGCTTTGGGGACTGGCTTATCCGTCCGTGCTGGATGACTTTGCGGCTTCTCTGCTGGAGTATGACGTGAATGGAAACCTGCTTCCCCGCGGACCTTGTGCCGGCGGATATTCCTATATCATGTCCGGATGTCCTGCCACCTCTCTTATCACGAGTGCTTTCCAGAAAGGACTTGTCCGGAAATGGGATCCGCAAAAGGCTTTCAAGGCTATGAAACGAAATCATTCCAAAGGAGGAATGCTGGCATTGGGAATGGATAAGGAGCTGGACTTCTATGTCCGTAACGGCTATTGTCCCGGTAATGCCGGTCTGACCATCCAGTGGGCCTTCGAGGACTGGGCTTTGGCTGAAATGGCAGCTAAAATGGGAAAGAAAGGCGATTATGACTATTTCCATAAACGGGCTACAGGCTGGCCGGCTTCTTTCAATAAGGAGCTGGGGCTGATCCTGCCGAAGAAAGCCAATGGTGAATGGCTGCATACCGACCCTTTGAGCGGAAACGGATATGTGGAGGCTAACGCCTGGCAGGCAACGTTCGGACTTTCGCATGATATTCCTGTATTAGCAAAGCTGATGGGAGGTAACGACAGTCTTTGCAGTAAGCTGGATTTTGCTTTCCGCCAATCGGAAGAAACTGATTTTGTCTATGGATACGGCAGCGGCTATGTCAGCTATGCTAATCAGCCGGGCTGTTCGAATGCTCACGTCTTCTCGCATGCCGGAAAACCCTGGCTGACCCAATACTGGGTACGTCGCGTGAAAGAACAGGCTTATGGAGCAGTTACTCCCGACAGAGGGTATGGCGGACATGATGAGGATCAGGGACAAATGGGTGGTGTGAGTTCCTTGATGGCAATCGGATTGTTTGCGCTGGATGGTGGTTCTTCCCGCGATCCGCAATATGATATAACAAGTCCTGTGTTTGATGAGGTGACTATTTCGCTGGATACTGATTATTATAAAGGAGGGTCTTTTAAAATAAAGACTTACAATAATTCGGCCTCCAATTGTTATATCCAACGTGCACGACTTAACGGAAAAGAGTATAATTCTTTCCGGATTTCTCATGCCGCCTTTTCGGAAGGGGGAGTACTGGAGTTGTGGCTCGGTGATACCCCGAATGAAGGCTGGGGTAAATAAGATGTTATTTGATACGAATGTAGTCCACGGAGATATTTTAAGTATCTTTGGGAACTTATATATATTCTAACTTTTAGCTAGCATGAAAAAGACTATTTCTTTATTTCTCCTTATGGGAGGATTTTTCTTTACAGGTTGGGATGTCAGTGCCCAGAATACAATTTTTCTACCTGATATGGATCTGTCTCTGGCCTATCAGCAGTATGGTTCACCCATGAAGAACACAGCCGTTACCGGTGAGAAGCTGACGATAGCCGGCGAGCAGTTCGTACAGGGAATAGGCGTACAGGCCAACAGTAAGATTAAACTGAGTCTGCGGAATAATACCAAACAATTTACCTGTAAGGTCGGGGTAAACGACCATTCATTGGATTACAAAAAAGAAGATTTCAGTAAGATACCGATGACAGACGGGACAATGCTGTTTTATCGTACTGACGGTACCGGAGGGAAAAAGCAGTTTGTCGGAGTAGGTTCCGGGGATGGTTCTCTGGATAAAGGAAGTGTCGTCTTTCGCCTGGTTGGTGACGGGAAAGAACTGTATAACAGCGGAATGGTTCGCGGTGGAGAAAAAGCCCGTGAAGTATCGCTCGATATGTCGGGGATAGATGTCCTGGAACTGATCGTGGATGATGGTGGCGACGGCATGAGCGGCGACCATGCAAACTGGATCGACCCCGTTTTCTCCTATAATGAAATCAAACCTTCACTGGTTAATGCAGATTATAAGGGAGCTATCGAGACAATGCCTGCAGAGGTAGAAAAAACGTTGCGTAGAAACATAGCCACTCTGCCCACTATCGACCTGCCGGTGGCACGTCCCCTGTCTGATTGGTTGCTGGATGCAAAAGGAGTGAAAGCCGGCGTTTATCAGACACATAACGGAAAAGACATTGTGCTGTCCAATGGACTGGTGAGCCGTGTATTCCGTATCTATCCGAATCTTGCCACAGTCGATCTGATCAATCAGATGACCGGCGAGAGTATGCTTCGTGCCGTTAGTAATGAAGGTGTTTTAAAGATTGACGATAAAATCTATACATTGGGCGGTCTCGACGGTCAGTTCGAGTATGGCTATACGCAATATAAGTGGATTGACAGCCTGACCATCCTGCCGAACTCATTCCGTGTAACCGGATTCGACGTTACGGAACTCACTCCTCGTATCGAGTGGGCAAACAAACGCTGGTCGCTTGTGAAGCCGGGTGAGACTTCAGGTAAGGTGCTCTCTTTCTATCTGGAAGGGCCGGATTACCTGAAAGGTGTAAAGGTGAAACTGAATTATGCCCTCTATGACGGTATCCCTTGTATCAGCAAATGGTTTGAAATTGATAACCAAACCGGAATGGAGATAACATTGGATGAGTTTACGCTTGAACAGTTGGCTATGGCAGAACCCGAATCTCCGGTGGAAGCCAAGCGCCCCGAACAATTCCTGAAACCCAATATCCATGTCGAAAGCGACTGGGCGTTTCTGGGATTCACCGAACGGGAAGCCGACCGCACCGAATTCTGGAATACCGACCCGCGATATACTTCTCAATGTAACTATCCGTTGCTGACCCCTTGCCTGCTGGAGGTAAAACTACCGATGGGACCGGATGAAGATATCCCCGCCGGTGGTAAGTTCCAGAGTTTCCGTACCTGGCTGATGCCATTCGACAGCGACGACCGTGAACGGAAAGGTCTTTTCCAGAAACGGATGTATCGTAAGATCGCTCCCTGGACAACCGAAAATCCGATCTTCCTGCATTGTGTCTCCTCTGATCCGGAGGTGGTGAAAACAGCGATCGATCAATGTGCCGAGACGGGATATGAAATGGTTATCCTGAGTTTCGGTTCGGGATTGAATATGGAGGATGAAAGTGAGGCGAACATCGCCAAATTCAAAGAATTTACAGAGTATGCTAATTCCAAAGGGATAGAACTTGGCGGTTATTCCTTGCTGTCCAGCCGTTGGATCAGTGATGAGGTGGACGTTATCAACCCCGAGACAGGAAAACGAGGAGGTATGATCTTCGGCAGTTCCCCTTGCTTGTCCAGCGAATGGGGAAACGATTATTTCCGCAAAGTACGAGGCTTCTTTGAAAAGACCGGAATGACTGTTTTTGAAAACGATGGTTCTTATCCGGGAAATGTTTGTGCTTCTACGACTCATGCATATCACAAAGGGCTGAAAGACTCTCAATGGAAGCAGCGTAAACAAATAGTCGATCTGTACCAATGGATGTGTGAAACAGGTATTTATACCAATATTCCCGATTGCGGTTATATGTTGAATGGCGGATCGAAGGTCGGTATCGGTTACCGTGAAGTGAACTGGTCGCTTCCGCGTGAACGCCAGTTTGTGTTGGGACGTCAGGTAATGTATGACGGCCTGTGGGAACGTTTGCCGGGTATGTGCTGGACATTCGTTCCGCTCACACAGTATCATGGTGGTGGAGCTGCTGCCACGCTGGAGCCTCTAAAAGATCACATCCCTGACTATAAAGCGCACATGATCCAGAACTATGGAGCCGGTGTGCAGGCTTGTTACCGTGGTCCTCGTCTATATGACACGCCGGAGACCAAAGCGGCTGTCGTTGAAGTGATCGACTGGTATAAGAAGTACCGGAATATCCTGAACAGCGAACTGATCCACCTGCGCCGTGCCGACGGACGTGACTGGGATGGTTTTATGCATGTCGATCCGGAAGGGAAGGAGAAAGGCTTTGCCCTGTTGTTCAACCCGACCGACCAGGTTATCACCCGTACGATACGGCTTCCGCTTTATTACACTGGTATCTCCGATGTAGCGAAGATCAGGGAGAAAGAGAATGCTCCGGTTACCTATAAGCTGAATCGCGATTATACGGTAGATATTGCGGTGACTATTCCTGCCCGTGGGAATACCTGGCTGGTGATAGAGAAATGAAAAGGTTCTTCTATTTCAATATTGTTTAATATAACTGTCATACTATCATTTATGGCTTTATATATGATGAATATCAATATGTAAAGATCATGATGGTTGGTGTGATAGTTCCATTTTCTACTATCATACTATCATAAAACAGCCTGACAAAACTTCCAGTCTACAGGGCTTATTTTCAGCAAAGTAACTAATTATTTTTTTTGAGACCCGGGTGTAAAGGGTGTCGGGACCCGGGTCTTAGCATCGTTCAAACCCGGGTGTAAAAGGGTATAAAATGGGGGGCTGAAGAGGAAGCATTAGTAGTTTTCGTGAAAAAAGTAGGTATAGTTGAGCAAAAAATATAGGGTGCTATGAAGAAAATGGTCTGTGTCTGATCGTTTTTTATGTCCATTTTTATGATGCTTTACCTTGAATAGGTCGTTTTATGATAGTTTATGTTAGTTGAATGATGGTTGAAATAAATAACTATCATTTATATATCGATTGATATTCAAGGATCTTATTGATAAGATGATAGTATGATGGTTAATTTCGAAAATACTTTAATTTTTCTTCCTTTCTGATAGATATAATGAATTGACAGGCTTGTTTGCACGAATAATGATAGTCCTTTGGATTTTAAAGGAAAGCGCCCTGCTTTGTGTAAAATAGATCAATAAAAACACTATTTGGTTAAATACATAAATGTCTTATTTGTGTAGAATTCACTTTGTCCCAACCGTTTACCATGAATATCAATGTTTCTTTTGATGCGATCTTTCTTAATTAGTTGATTTAGTCCAATAAGAACTCGTTCAATTTTTTTGCCAAATATATAAAAAATACGCTAATATCAGTTCGTTTTATTAAAAATAATAAGGATTTAACACTTTGACTATTTAGATATTTATGAATAGGACCTCTCTAAAGTCATTTTTGTATATTATTCATTTCTGGTTTGGTCTGTTTTGAACGAGTTCTTATTGGACTCTGGTCAATTGTTGGTATTCTGACAAGTTTACTGTAAAGGGTGATGCTATTGTAATGCAGATATAAATCTAATAATTCTAATTTATGAACAACGCTTTACTAAAAGACAGTCTTGCTGCAAGGGCAGCGGATTCTCAAACGCGGAAGGTGTTATCAAGATCCGGTCTTATAGCTGGATTATGTATCTCTTCCCTCGTCTCTTCGTATGCTGTTCCGACCGGAATGGATGCAGCGAAAGCAAAGAATGAAAGTGTTATGATCACTCAACAGGCCAAAAAGGTGTCGGGTGTAGTAACCGACAATGCTGGTGAGCCAATACCAGGGGCAAATGTTGTTGAAAAAGGAACTACAAATGGTACGGTTACTGATATAGACGGTAAATATACCTTAAGCGTTCCTAATAATGCAACCTTGGTAGTTTCTTTTATAGGATATACTACGAAAGAAATTAAAGTAGGCAGTCAGGCTGTGGTGAATGCCAGTTTGGCTGAAGAGGCCATTGGTTTGAATGAGGTTGTTGCTATTGGTTATGGTTATGTAAAGAAGAAAGACCTGACAGGTGCAGTTTCTACTGTATCGGCGGATGATATGGTATCGGGTGGTACCGTTAGTAATGCGGCTCAGGCTTTACAAGGTAAGACTGCCGGTGTGCAGGTACAGCAGAGTTCTAAAGCACCGGGTGGTACAATTACAGTTCGTGTTCGTGGTAGCAACTCTATCTCTTCTACGAATGAACCATTATATGTTGTAGATGGTTTCCCCTCTTCGGAAGGTTTGAATATCAATCCGAATGATATTGAATCAATGCAGATATTGAAGGATGCTTCCGCAACGGCTATTTATGGTGCTCGTGGTGCAAATGGTGTTGTATTGATCACTACGAAACGCGGTAAGGCTGGTGAAAATAAGATTTCTTACAATGGTTATCTTGGTGCCCAAAAAATAAATAATCCGTTTACATTTATCAATGCGAAGGATTATATGAATCTGAAGAATGCACTGTATCAGGAAATTGAAGGTCAAGAGGGTAATCCGAATGGTGCCTATACACCGTCTCAGTTGCAGTCTGATGTAGATACGGACTGGTTGAAAGAAACAACGCGCGTCGGTTTGGTACAAGACCATAATATTCAGTTCCGCGGTGGTTCGGAAAAGACAAAGGTATTGACCAGTCTGGGTTTCTATAAACAGGAAGGTGTTTTGAAGAATACTGACTTTAACCGTATTTCGGGACGTATCAATGTAGACCAAACGATTAATGATTATATCAAGGCGGGAGCAACGATGTATGCTCATCGTGAACAGTCTAATTTCCAGATGTATAGTGGTAATATTGTCAACTCAAATGTTTTGTTGAGTGTGATGCAATATGACCCGACTGTGAAACCCTATAATGATGATGGTACTTATGGTCGTGTTCCTGGTGGTCGTGGCGATAACCCATTGGCAAACTTGTTGGAACGTAAGAATGATATGACGAACGATAAGTTTAACGGAACTGCTTTTCTGGAGATTCATCCGTTCGAAGGTTTTAGTGCCAAAGCTACAGGTGGTGTAGAATTGTTACATAACTTCAAGGGTACTTATTTGCCGAAATCGACTACTTATCAGGGAGAGATTGAGGGGGGGGTGGCAACTACACGTGATTTCAGGGCTACCCGCCAGGTATTTGAAGGTATATTGAACTATGTGAAGACCTTTAATAAAGTACATGACCTTAATGTTATGTTAGGTTACTCATATGAAAAGTATGATGCCGAGTACCGTTATGTGAAGGCTAAGGGTTTTTCGACAGACCTGTTTGGATGGAATAATCTGAATGCTGCGTCTATAAAGGAGTCTGTACAATCCAATAAAACGGAAAATATTCTGGCTTCATTTTTCGGACGTGTGAACTATACGTTCAACGACAAATATTTGGCTACTGTGACAGTCCGTCGGGACGGATCTTCCCGTTTCGGTGCCGATAACCATTGGGGAACTTTCCCTTCAGGATCTTTGGCATGGCGTGCCAGTGAAGAGGATTTTGTTAAAAATCTGAATCTCTTTAGTAATTTGAAAGTTCGTGCCGGATATGGTGTAACGGGTAATGAACGTATTGGTGATTATGCTTCTTATGCCTTGATTACTAATAACCATATTACATTAGACGGCTCCAGCAATGCATCGGGTACTCATTTGGATCCGACAAGCCCTGAAAATGCAAGTCTGAAATGGGAAACGACTTCTCAGTACAATGTGGGTGTCGATATGGGATTCCTGGATAACCGTTTATCTGTTACATTGGATGGTTATTGGAAAAAAACGAAAGATTTGTTGCTGAAAGTTCCATTGCCTTATTATACAGGTTTTACATCCGGACAGCGTAATATCGGTGCTATTCAGAACCGTGGTTTTGAGATCGATGTAACTTCTCATAACTTAACAGGAGATTTCACCTGGAATACGAAATTCAATTTGGCAGTTAACCGTAACAAAGTAACGGATCTGGGGGGTAATAGCGATATTTATATTACTTCTTCCAAGCCAATGGGTTCTGTATCGGAAGAATCTTATGCGATTGTTCGTGAAGGGGAAGCACTGGGCTCTTTGTTCGGTTACAAATATATCGGTGTGATGCAGCAGGGGGAAACATACGCTCCGCAGCCTAATGCTAAACCGGGTGACCCGAAGTTTGAAGATGTAAACGGTGATGGTAAGATTGATTCAAGCGACCGTACAATTATTGGTAATGCCAATCCGGATGTGATCTTCGGTTTGACTAACGACTTTACATGGAAAGGGTTCGATCTGTCCATATTCTTCCAGGGTTCGATCGGTAATGATTTGTTGAATATGACCCGTATGAACCTGGAATGGGAACGTACACCGGATGCATTGAACCGTTGGACTCCGACGAATACGAATACGGATATTCCGCGTAACGGCTTTTACTATTCACAGTACGGAGGTTATATCAACGACCACTTTATTGAAAATGCTTCATTCCTGCGTCTGAAAAATCTGACATTAGGTTATACAATTCCGTTCAAGAAGGTGGTTAGTTCTTGTAGGGTTTACTTCTCTGCTGAAAACTTATTCACTATCACCGGTTATTCCGGATGGGATTCTGAAGTGGATACCAAAGCAAATGAAGCAAGTCAGGATGGCGGTAGCCAGCAGACTGCAAATGCCGGTGCAGGTTTGGACTTTAACGCTTATCCGGCTACTCGTACCTATACTGTAGGTTTGAACATTACATTCTAATAAATAGGAGATTTTAAATATGAAGATAAAAAAATGTCTGTTAGGACTGGTTGTGACAGCAGGCTTGTTTACAGCTTGTACCGACCTGGAACCGGAAATATATAGTAATTTGACGACAGCCAACGCATACGGAACAGAGTCTGATATTCAGGCTGCTCTTGTTGGGTTATACTCTGATATGACCCCGGGGCCGGGTGATGCTTATATGTATTATGGCGGTTATATAGTCATGATTACGGACTATGCTACTGATATGGGATATTCAACGGCAGCCGGTGACCCAACTAAGATGAGTACAATGACATACGATTCCAATAACCGCTATTTCAGCAGTAACTGGAAAGATATGTATAAGGTCATTTCAAATGCCAATGTGATTCTGGACAAAGTCGATGCCGTCGATATGTCTGAAGAAAACAAGAATCTGGTAAAAGGACAGGCTAAATTCTTGCGTGCATTGTGTTATCGTGATTTGACGGATGCTTTTGGTCCGGTTCCTTTCTTTACAACGCTGATCGATGATCCGTTTAGTATGAGTAATGCAACTCTGACACCAGTATCGGAAATAGAAGGGACTTTAATTGCTGATTTAAAGGAGTGTATCAATCTTTTGCCGGCAAGTTGGGATGGTCAGGATTTGGCTCGAGCAACCAGTGGTGCCGCTGCTACTTTATTGGGTAAGATCTATTTACGTAATCATGATTACACAAATGCAAAGACCTATATCGATATGGTATTGAATAGTGGTAATTATGAACTGGAAAATGACTTTAAATATGTTTGGTCTGAAAACAATAAATACGGAAAGGAAATGATCTTTGCTATTCTGCATGAATCTTCCCAGAATGGTGGTGAAATCACGAACCATTTCGGTCCGAATGACCATCCGGATGTACCGGGTCGTTGGCAGTATTACGGTGTATCTCTTCCGTTCTGGCGCAGCTATGATAAGGAAGATCCGCGTCGTGAATTTTATTACTATGATTATACTGGAGGAGCTAATCGTGATGATAAGTCTAAATATGGTTTCCATTATATGGTTCCGGAAGAAGGAATTGTGGAAGTTCCGAATGACACGACTAAATATCTACAGAACATAGCTACAATGAAATATTCGTATGATATGATTTCAGATGCTTATTATGATGGTCGTACAATCTGTATTTTCCGTTTGGCTGATGTCATTTTGTGTAAAGCTGAAATTGAGAATAATTTGAATGGTCCGGCTGCTGCTCTCCCTTATTTGAATCAGATTCGTGCTCGTGCCGGTGCTCCGGAATATGGTAAACATGATCGTTTTCCTGCTCCTTCTTCTGTAGAAGATATGAATTTGGCTATTTTGAAGGAACGTGGTTATGAATTGGCATTTGAATTCCAGCGTCGTGCCGACTTGATCCGTTTCGGGAAATATGAAGATATCGTAAATGCTCATTTAAAGAAATTGGGTATTTCAAAACCGACAAATGTAACATCTGCGTTGCGTTACTTCCCGTATCCGTTGAATGATGCTCAATTGAATCCGAATTTGGAAGCTGAGAATCCGTCTCGTTTGCCGAAATAATTATTCAAGGCTAACTCTTTTCTTATGAGAAGAGTTAGCTTTTTCTCTTTTATAATAAATACCCAGATTGACATGAAGCGTTTGATTGGAATCGTTGTTGTTATTATTTGCTGTGCATTGGCTTATTTGTATTGGACAGAAAGAAATGCATTGGTTTCTATTACTTTAACTTCGCCACGTAATACGGCTATGTATAACAGGGTGGATGTATCATTAGCCAAACCTGCACCGGTGTATGTGGAATATACAGACAAGAGTTCCGGAAAATCGTATCGAACCCGGATATCCTCTGCCGATACGCTTCATCATATTGACTTATTGCTTTTGAAAGCGAATACGGAATATTCGTATAATGTGATTATTGACAACTTCTTTAAACAAAAATCCAAAGAACTGACCTTTAAAACCCGTGAACAGTCATCCTGGCTGGTCAACCATTGGTTTACAGATAAACGACCTCATGATACGACTGCTTTAGGGGATGGAATGATATTATTGTGTTTTGGCCGACTGCCCGGTTATATGGTGCTGATTGACAATGAAGGCGAAGTACGTTGGTATTGGCAAGTAGATGATATTGGCGTGCGTGCAGTTTCTATTACGCCACAAGGAACATTCCTGGCTATGTTGCGTCCGTTCGTCAAAGACTTTGTGGATGATTATACAATGACACCTGAGCAAGTCCGTAATGATGAACATAAGAAACCGATGCGACGGGGATCGATTGGCTTTGCCGGTGGAACCGGATTGGCGGAAGTGTCGCTGACAGGTGAAACGATGTGGCGTGTAGACTTAAATAAAATACATGAAGAAAAGGATTATCAGGTGATTCATCATGATATATTAATGGATGAAAATCATCATATACATACTTTATATCGTCCTACGAAAGTGGCGACGATTCCGGTTGATGGCAAAATGGTGACGGATACATTGGGGGGCGATGGGATTATGGTGATCGATACGTTGGGTAATGTATTGAATACCTGGTCTGCCTGGGATGTATGGGACATAGAGAAAGATCCCTATATCGGCAGGTACCGTTATGACCGTTTTCATATCAATGGACTTTGTTTCGATAAGGATAGTAATTATTTGTTGTCGACTCCGATTGAAGATCAGATTTGGAAAGTGAACGCCAAAAGTGGCGAACTGGTTTGGCGCTTCGGGCGTGCCGGTGATTTTAAAATGGATACAACAGCTTATTTCTCATTCCAGCATTCACCCTATGTCATGGAGAATGGAGATTTAATGCTTTTTGATAATGGCTTATACAACCAGCGTTCCGGAGCAAAAGCTTTCCGGTTGGATGAAAAGTCACGTACTGCTGAGACAACAGTCAATGCGATGTTACCTCCTAATTTGTATACATCCCGCATGGGAAATGCGTTTCAGCTTCCTAATGGAAATCTGTTGCAATGTAGTTCGAAGACTGGTTCAGTGGTGGTGACCGATCAATCAGGTAATGTTCTTTGGGAAAGTACGATGCTATATGCCCCCTATCGGGCAGTGTATGTTCCGGTAGAAACCTGGGATAAATATTTTAAAGAAATCAAGTGATATGGAACGTACATCACTTTCCTATATTTTCTTTACGTTCCTGAAACTAGGAGCTACTGCATTCGGCGGCTATATGTCGTTAGTGGCTATCGTACAGAAGCAGTTAGTGGAGGTAGACAAGAGACTGAAAGAAGAAGATTTGCTGGATGGGATTTCCCTGACCTCCGTACTGCCAGGACCTGTAGCCGTAAATACGATAGCCTATGTCGGGTACCATCTAAGGGGGATACCGGGGGCGGTTGTAGCTTTTGCCGGGATCATTATTCCCTCGTTCTTACTGGTTATATTTCTTTCGTGGTTGTATTTCTCCTACGGAAATATACCTGCGGTAAAGAATGTGTTCAGCGGAATCACTCCGGCTATTACTGCTTTGATCGTTACGGTGGCTATCGGGATGGCACGTAAGACGATCAAATTGCCAGCCCAATGGGTTGTTTGCCTGCTGGCGGCTTTGTTGCTGATTTTTATCGGTGGTTTTACGGTTACTTTTCTGTTGATCATCGGTAGCGGGATAGCCGGCGGTTTCCTGTTTCGCCAGCCTGTGGGACAAGAGTTGATATCAGATGGGGAGAAGCGGACGGGTAGCAGGCAGCTGATGACTTCCGGGGTTGTTCTTTTGCTATTACTCTGTACATTACTTTGGGGAGGACAATATCCGGGTGCTCCGGAAAGTATTCAGATCGTATCGACCTTCTCCGGTATCAGCTTGACTTTGTTCGGAGGGGGATATGTCGTTATCCCGGCTTTGCATGAGTTGTTCGTGGAGAATTTGAGCTGGCTGACCTCGGCTGAGTTTGCCGACGGGATAGCGATCGGACAGATCACTCCGGGACCGATATTTATTACAGCGACCTTTATCGGGTATAAAGTGGCAGGTATCACGGGGGCGTTGCTGGCAACGTTGGCGATGTTCACTCCGCCGGCTGTATTAACCGTCTTATTATCCCGTTTTGTAAAGATACTGAATCAGTCATCCGTTGTAAAAGCAGCCATGAAAGGTGTACGGGCGGCTGTTATCGGAATGATCTTTGCTTCAGCCGTTACGATCGGACAGACGATTACGCTGTCGGTTGTTTCGGTTATCATCTTCCTGGTTACATTTTTTATTTCACTAAAATACACAATCAGTCCGGTTTACCTGATCATCGGAGCAGGCGTGGCGGGCTTTATCTTATTCTAATTCTATGAATACAATACAAGGAATACAAATGATTGGAACTCAGCGGTCCGGTTCCAATCTGTTGCGTGTCATGCTGGACGGAATCCGGGAGATCGCTGCTCCCCATCCTCCGCATATTCTTCAGCGTTTCTTACCGTTGCTTCCCAAATATGGCGATTTGACGGATCAGTCTAATTTTTATCGGTTGGCACAGGATGTGTGCGAGTTGGTCACAGTGAATCCGGTTCCCTGGGAAGGTATTACTATTCGTGCAGATGAAGTGGTAGCAGCCTGCAGGCAACAAACGTTGTATGAATTGTTCCGGGTGATTTATGAATCGGCGGCCCGTCAGACCGGAGCTTCTTTCTGGCTGTGTAAAAGCATGAAAAATATGCTGTATGCAGAAGGCATTGAATCTACCGGGATTTCTCCTTATTATATCTATCTATATCGGGACGGTCGTGATGTCGCCCTTTCGTTTAAAAAGGCTATTGTCGGAGAGAAACATATTTATGCACTGGCTGAAAATTGGAAGAAAGACCAGGAAGCTGCTCTCCGTTTGAAAGACAGGACGGCAGCCGATCATTTCTTTATGCTGAATTACGAAACGCTTATTGCCAGTCCGGAAAAAATTATGCGGCAGCTTTGCGATTTCCTGCACCTTCCTTATTCTGATAGGGTGATGGATTATTATAAGAGCCGGGAGTCTGAAAATACAGCGGTAGCAGGCAAAATGTGGGCAAATGTAACCAAACCGATCCTGAAAGACAATACAAAAAAGTTTTTGCGTGAATTATCTTCCGAAGATATTGCTATCTTTGAATCCGTAGCCGGAGATATATTGCAGCAACTGGGGTATTCCTTATGTACTCCTCTTGATCTGTTAAAAGATAGTTTCTCTGACAAGGAAATAGTGTTTTTTAATGAAGAAAACATACGTTTGAAGAATCTCTTTATCCAGCAGGCTGATCCCGCCGATCTGGCTAAAAGACGTCCGCAGGATGAATTGATCAATCGTATAAAGCAATATTAAAGATAAATACTAGTACACATGAAACAATTACTATTTACACTTTTTTGCCTGTTTGCCTATAGTAGTTTGCAAGCACAGTCTGTACCCACGGACGAACTTTATGGGGTGGGTACATGGAATGCCGATTCCCTGGGAAACCATCGGGTAGTTGTCGCTGTAGATAAACCGGCCGATGCCGTATTGGCTACGATCGAATGGCGTCGTCGCGATCTGACCCCGGAAGCAAAGAATCTGATCGTTGTGGATGCTGCAACTGGTGAACGTATTACGAATGTATGTCGTTTTGCTATCGACCGGGAGCGGGGAGAGGTCGCTTTTCAGCCACAGACTGTACCGGGAGAATATTATATCTATTATCTGAAGAATGTAATGAGCGGCAGCCCTTATTATCCTACCGTCAATTACCCGGCTTTTGAAAATACGGCTTCGGCTGACTGGGTAAAGAAAAATAAATTGTCCGGGAAGAAAGCACCTGCCCTTCCGGCTGCTAAAGTCGTACAGTTCCAGGCAATCAATGAGCTGAACAGCTTCTATCCGATGGAAGTGATCGCTACATCGAACGAGACTGCCCGATTATTAAAAGAACGTCCCGGAGAGAAATATATTCTCTTTACGGAAGACCGCAAATTCCCTATTCGCATGACTACGGATATTCCTTATAAATGGATTGCCGATAATCGGCATGATTTCTTTAACGGGCAGGCGGATAAGGGAGAGTATTATGTCTTCCAGTTAGGTGTGTGGGCGGCACGTTCGAATGTTGAGAATCTGCATGTCGATTTCTCCGCCCTTACGAATAAAGCGACCGGCGAGCAGATACCGGCTTCTTCGTTTACCTGTTTCAATACGGAAGGGACGGATGTGACCGGTACCGTTTTTGAAAAGAATTGCTCTGTGGATAAGGGTAAAGTACAGGCATTATGGGTTGGAACCCAATTGCCGGAGCATCTTTCTGCAGGCACTTATCAGGGAACAGTGACTGTCTCTGCCGCCAATGCCGAAAGCAAGAACGTACAGGTCTCTCTGAATGTTTCGGAAAATGTAATTGCCAATCATGGAGATAACGAACCCTGGCGTCATTCCCGTCTGCGCTGGCTGAACTCGCAGATCGGTTTTGATGATGAGGTGATTGCTCCTTATACGCCGCTGGTGATGAAGGATAAGACGATCAGCTGTTTGGGACGTGAGGTTAAACTCTCTGACTTAGGTTTGCCGGAACATATTATCAGTTATTTCAAAGAGACTATGACGGGCATCGGTACGAATGGCCGTAGTGTATTGGCTGCTCCTATGGAACTGGCTGCCGATGGCGGTGCATGGGAAAACCTGAACTTCGAAATCACCAAACATAAACAAGGTGCAATCGCCTGGAAAGCCCTTAACCAGAACAGCCGTTTCCTGATGGACCTGGAAGGAGAGATGGAGTCGGATGGAAATATAGAATATAAAGTGACATTGGTCGCCCGCGAAGATGCTTCTGTGGAGGATGTTGCGTTGCGGACACATTTAGTATCCGGTGTCGGACGTTATATGATGGGCCTGGGAGAGAAAGGCGGTTACTGTCCGAATGATCTTCGCTGGAAATGGGATGTAGAGAAAAACCAGGATGCTGTTTGGATAGGTGATGTCAATGCCGGTATCCAGATCCGCCTGTATGATAATAAATACGAACGTCCGCTGAATACCAATTTCTATCATCAGAAACCGTTGCACATGCCGGTATCCTGGTGTAATGCCGGAAATGGAGGTATCGATATCCATAATGCAGCCGATGGAACACGTATTAATGCTTATTCCGGTAAACGCAGCGTGAAGAAAGGAGACCGGTTGTATTATTATTTCAACCTGGCGTTGACTCCGTTCCGCCCGATCGATACGGATAAACAATGGCGTGAACGTTATCATCATAACTATGAGTTCCTGGATGGCATACAAAAGCGAGGTGCCAATGTCATCAATATCCATCATGCGAATGCTATCAATCCGTTTATCAACTATCCGTTCCTGCGGACCAAAGAGATGAAAGCGTACATCGACGGTGCTCACGCTCGCGATATGAAGGTGAAAATTTACAATACCGTTCGTGAGTTGTCCAACAGCTGTGTGGAAATGTTTGCTTTGCGTAGTCTGGGGAACGAGATATTCTCGGAAGGTCCCGGCGGCGGTTTCTCCTGGTTACAGGAACATTTGGATCAGAACTATATCGGTGCCTGGTTTGTTCCTCACCTGAAAGATGCGGCGATTGTGAACAGTGGCGTTTCCCGTTGGCATAATTATTATCTGGAAGGTCTCGACTGGCTGATGAAGAACGTCGGTATCGACGGGTTATATATCGATGACTTGGCTTTCGACCGGATGACGATGAAGCGTATCCGCAAAGTGATGAACCGTACGAATCCGGGTGCTATGATCGACCTGCATTCTGCCAATCAGTATAACCCGAAAGACGGTTTTGCCAATAGTGCCAATTTGTATCTGGAACATTTCCCCTACCTCGACCGTCTGTGGTTCGGTGAATACTTCAATTATGATTTTCCGCCGGAGTTCTGGCTGGTTGAAGTTTCCGGTATTCCGTATGGTCTGATGGGTGAAATGCTGGAAGGTGGAGGTAATCCTTGGCGCGGAATGCTGTATGGTATGACCGGTCGTAGTCCGCGGGTAGACAACGCACCCTTGTGGAAACTGTGGGATTCGTTCGGCATGCAGGGCAGCGAGATGGTCGGCTATTGGGTGAAAGATAATCCGGTGAAGACGGGTAGCGATAAGACGCTGTCTACCATTTATCGCCGTATGGGAGATAAGACATTGATCTCGCTCGCGACCTGGGAAGATGCCGATGCGAAGGTTAAACTTTCTATCGATTGGGCCAAACTGGGGCTTGATCCGGCAAAAGTAACATTGTATGCTCCGGCTATCGAAAATTTCCAAACGGAAGCAACCTGGAAACCGGGTGATGAGATCACGGTTCCGAAGGGGAAAGGCTTGTTAATTATTGCAAAATAATAGAAGCTGGTATAGTATAGTTTACAGAAAATGTACTCCTTAATTGTATATAAGGGGAATTATTCCCCTTATATACAATTGTTTATTATTTAAAGAAATTACCATGAAAAAGATTCTCATCCTTCTTTGTGCCACCGCACTATTGCAACCATTGTCCGCACAGCAACAGGCGACAGTCTCCGAAAATGTACAAACAGTTAAAACGTATCCTTTCTCCGATCCGGATCCGGTGGCAGATCCCTCCGATCTGTTTTATCCTTATTTCCGTTTTGATGGTTTTTCTGCTAAAGGAACCGACCGGCAATGGAAAGTAGTCTCTCTTGAAAATGATTATATCAAACTGACTCTCTTTCCTGAGATAGGTGGAAAAATATGGGGAGCTGTAGATAAAACGACCGGTAAGGAGTTTATCTACAATAACCACGTCGTGAAGTTCCGTGATATAGCCATGCGCGGTCCGTGGACATCAGGCGGTATCGAGTTCAACTTCGGTATTATCGGTCATGCACCGACTTCCAGTACGCCGGTCGACTATGTGACCCGGCAGAAACCGGACGGAAGTGTGAGTTGTTATGTCTCTTCTTATGAACTGGTAACCCGGACGCTGTGGACCGTGGAAGTGAATCTGCCGAAAGATAAGGCTTACTTTACGACAACAACGACCTGGCATAACAGTTCATCCATCGACCAGCCTTACTATCAGTGGATGAACGCAGGCTATCCGGCAGCGGGAAATGCCGAGTTCTGCTATCCTGGAACGAACTACATCGGACATGGCGGCGAACTCCATTCTTTCCCTCTGGATGAACAGGGGCGTGATATCTCCTGGTATGAAAAGAATGACTTCGGCAATTCAAAATCGTATCATATAGTAGGAAAGTATAACGATTTCTATGGTGCTTACTGGCATGACAACGATTTCGGCTCCATCCATCATGCCGGTTATGACGAGAAACTGGGAATGAAGATTTTCTTGTGGGGCCTTTCCCGTGAGGGAGGTATCTGGGAAGATTTATTGACGGATACCGACGGGCAGTATATCGAACTGCAATCGGGTCGCATGTACAACCAACCTGCTTCCAACAGTAGCTTAACTCCTTATAAACATACGGCATTCGGTCCGCAGGCAACGGATCGATGGACCGAGTACTGGTTCCCGGTAAAAGGAATAAAAGGAGTCTCAAAGGCGAGCCGTATCGGAGCGCTTAACGTGTTGAGGGAAGACGGTTTTCTGAAGTTGTATTTCTCTCCTTTGCAGAAATTATCTACAACCATAAAGCTGTATGAAGGAGAAAAGGAAGTGAACTCCATCCCGTTGAACTGCGGTGTACTGGAAACCTGGAAAGATTCTATCCCATTGAATAAGGCTGTTGCCGCCGGTAAACTGAAAGTCGTGGTAGGCGAAGACTTGCTGGTGTATTCGGAAGTACCTTCGGATAACATCACCAGTCGCCCGAAACAACTGCCTGCCGATTTTGACTGGAACTCGGTATATGGTCTTTATACACAGGGAGAGCAATGGATGAATCAGAAAGTACTCGACAAGGCAGAAACGTTTTTACAGGCTTCCCTCGAAAAAGATCCTTATTTCGTGCCTGCACTGACTGATCTTGCTTCCCTTTATTATCGTCAGGGACGTTATGACGAAGCGCTAGCCCGTTGTAAAACAGCATTAAGCATTAACACGTACGATGGAGATGTCAACTATCTGTATGGTTTATGCAACATGGCATTGGGAAATCATACGGATGCCAAAGACGGTTTTTCGGTAGCTTCCTATTCTCCGGGAGTACGTAGTGCAGCCTATGAGAAATTAGCAGAAATGTTCCTGCTCGATAAAAACTGGGCAAAGGCTGAACATTATGCCTTGAGAAGTAAAGAATTCAATCGTATGAATCT
>NZ_JADNBB010000001.1:119740-322373 GCF_015550595.1 Parabacteroides goldsteinii | reverse complement strand
AATGTTCCTGCTCGATAAAAACTGGGCAAAGGCTGAACATTATGCCTTGAGAAGTAAAGAATTCAATCGTATGAATCTGAGTGCTGACCATGTTTTAATGGTGGTTTATCGGAAGACGAACCAGCCGGAGAAAGTCAAAGCGCTTATCGATCCGTTGCTGGAAGATCTTCCGCTGTATCATGCGGCACGTTTTGAACAGCTCTACCAGGGTGAAGGCTCCGGTCATCCTATTGATGATTTTCAGTCGCTGATTCAGAACGAACTGCCTTTCGAAACCTATATGGAACTGGCCGAATGGTATGAATCGGTCGGCTGTACAGAAGAAGCATTGTCTCTCCTGTCGTGCGCAGGTAACTATCCGATTGCTCTTTACAAACAGGCTTATTTATTGCATCAGGCTGGCAACGACGATGAAAGCCGCAGCCTGTTGCAACGCGCCACGGCTCTCTCTCCGGCAATGGTATTTCCCTTCCGTCCTTCTTCTTTGAAAGCCTTGGAATGGGCGAAGGCGGTACAGCCGGACTGGAAGATCGATTATTATGAAGCTTTGATCCGGTGGGCTAACCAGGATAAGGCAAAAGCGTTGGAGCTGCTGGAGAATTGTGGTGAAGCCGACTATGCACCATTCTATTTAAGCCGTGCCTCTTTAAAAGAGGGCGAATCCCGGTTGGCTGACCTGTTGAAAGCAGAGCAGATAGAGATGTCATGGCGTACCGGATTTGCTTTGATCAACCACTATGTCGCCAATAATCAGTGGCAGAAAGCCGTTGAGACGGGAAAGAAGTATACGAAGAAATATCCGTCGAACTATTATATCGGTCTGAAATATGCGAAGGCTTTGTGTGAGACAGGCCAGTATCAACCCTGTATCTCTCTGTTGAGCCGGATGCAGGTTCTTCCGAATGAAGGTTCGTATGCGGGACGCGCAGTTTATCGTGAGGCCAATTTGTACCGGGCGATGGAACAACTGAACCATAAGAATTATAAACAGGTGATGAAGAGCGTGGAAGCTTCTAAAGAGTGGCCGGAGAATCTGGGTGTCGGAAAACCTTATGATAATATGATCGACAGCCGTCTGGAGGATTATCTGGAAGCAAAAGCTGCAGCAGGACAGGGAGATAGCCGGAAAGCATCCGCTTTATTATCAGCTGTAGCCGGATATAAAACATCCCGTTCTCATTTTGGTTCCGGTAACCTGTTAAGTGCATTGGCTCTGCGCGAGTCGGGGAAAGTACAGGAAGCAGATCGTATGGTAGCTGCCTGGAGTACGGATTTCCCTGAAAATCGTGTAGCACAATGGTGTACGGCTATTTATCGCGGTGAAAAAGAGAAAGCTGCCGGTATGCTTCAGTCACGTAACGATCAGACGGATACAACTCCGTGGGAAGCGTCTTTCCGTGACCCCAACTTCGGTTTGATTGTTCGTTTCTTTTCTTATATTTGTACCATCTAATTAATTATCAATTCTAATAGCATGGAAAATATTTCAAGAAGAACTGCAATTAAGACCGCGTTAGTAGGTGGAGCAGCAATAGCTGTATCCGGGCTGGAAGCTGTAAATCCGGCAAAGAAGAAAAAAACAGAAGCTCCCGAACCGCTGAAAGGTAATATTCGTCACTCCGTGAGTAAATGGTGTTTCGGTGATTATGAGTTGGAAGAGTTTTGCGAAATATGTAAAAAGATAGGTATTGAATCTATCGAATTGCTCGATCCTAAAGACTGGCCGGTGGTTCAAAAGCATGGTCTAACCGTTGCGATGGCACAAGGTGCAGGCCTGGGTATCGATCGGGGATTTAATGATCCGAAGCTGCATGATGAGTTGGTAGCCAGTTACGAACAGGTTATCCCATTGGTTGCTGAGGCCGGATTGACTAATCTGATCTGTTTCTCCGGTAAGCGTAATGGCTTAACTGACCTGCAAGGTTGGGAAAACTGCGAGAAGGGTTTAAAACGCCTGATGCCGTTGGCTGAAAAACATAATGTAGTCCTCACTATGGAATTACTCAACAGCGTAGGACATAAAGATTACCAATGCGACCATACGGTCTGGGGTGTTGAATTATGCCGTCGAATAGGATCTCCTAACTTTAAACTCTTGTATGATATCTACCATATGCAGATCATGGAGGGGAATATCATTGAAAATATTCAGAAATATCACGAATATTTCTCCCATATCCATACCGGAGGTAATCCGGGGCGTGCAGAGATAGACGAAACACAGGAACTCTATTATCCGGCTATCATGAAAGCGATAGTAGAAACCGGTTATAAAGGATTTGTAGGTCAGGAATTTGTTCCCCGCCAGCCGGATAAAATCGCTTCTCTTGAGAAATGTATTCGTATTTGTGATGTGTAATCTATGAGTAAGATAAAATTAATACAGCTTTGCATCCTGTTGTTCACTTTTGTGTTTGCAGGATGTAAAGAGAAAGGTAGCGGGAATTTCACTCCCGGTGAATTGTGGCCTGATAACAACGGGGTGCATATTAATGCTCACGGTGGTGGTATTCTCCATGTTGGAGATACTTATTATTGGTTTGGCGAACATAAAACGGAAGGTACTGCCGGTAATAATGCCTTGGTCGGTGTTCATTGTTATTCATCCAAGGACCTGTATAACTGGAAGGACGAAGGTGTCGCTTTATCTGTTGTGAAAGATGATCCTTCGCATAGTATTGCGGAGGGGTGTATCCTGGAACGTCCGAAAGTGATCTATAATAAAAAGAATAACAATTATGTGATGTGGTTCCATCTGGAACCGAAAGGGGCAGGATATTCCGGTGCGCTTAGCGGTATTGCTGTAAGTGATAACGTGACGGGGCCGTATAAATTCCTTCGTGCCGTTCGACCGAATGCCGGTTACTGGCCTCAAAATGTACAGGAAATTCATAAGCAGGGAGTTCCCGAGTCAGACAGAAGCCAGTTCACGGGAGGTAGTTTGCCTGCACATCCGGACAGCCTGAACCTGCTCGGACGTGATATGGAAGGTGGACAAATGGCCCGCGATATGAATCTTTTTGTTGATGACGATGATAAAGCCTATCATATCTATTCTTCCGAAGAGAACAGTACTTTGCATATTTCACAATTGACAGACGATTATACGAGTTATTCCGGTACGTATGCTCGTTTCTTCCCCGGACGTTTTATGGAAGCGCCGGCCATGTTCAAGCATGACGGTAAATATTATCTGATCATGTCGGGTTGTACCGGGTGGGCTCCGAATGCCGGACGTTCGGCTGTTGCTTCTTCCATCCGGGGACCTTGGGAAGAACTGGAAAACCCATTTGCCGGGCCGGATGCCGATCTTTCTTTCCATTCACAAAGTACATATGTATTACCCACTCCAGGTAAACCGGGACAGTTCATTTATATGGGCGACCGCTGGACTCCGGAGAATGCTATCGACGGTCGCTATATCTGGCTTCCTATCCGCTTTGAAGGCATCCAACCTGTTATAGAATGGCAGGATACATGGAGCTATTGACCGCCTGATCCATCGTAATAGAAATTAACAATCTGTTTTTTATAAATTCATCGGATCATACCGATAAATTGATTTAATCTTCATTAATTTTGCAGCTTCGTTTTGGTGAGGCTGCAAAATTTGTTTTTAGGCATGGTGATCATTATAACGATATAAAATAAACATTTGAAATGAAATCAACTTTATCGATTACCTCAAGGCAGTTAATGCTGAGAGAGCTGCACGATTATCTGATGATCGCTCTGGGCATGCTTTTTTATGCTATTGGGTGGACAGTTTTTCTTTTGCCCAACGACATTACTACCGGAGGGGTGCCGGGTATTGCTTCTATTGTGTATTGGGCTACCGGACTGAATGTCCAGTACACGTATTTTGCAATTAATGGCGGGTTATTGATCGCTTCCCTGATTGTTCTTGGTTGGAAATTCAGTGTAAAGACTATTTTTGCCGTATTGGTCATGACTTTTATCCTGCCGATCATTCAGAGTGCAACAGCTGGTTTGCACCTGCTTGGTAATCAGCCGTTCATGGCTTGTGTTATCGGTGCTTCCTTTTGTGGTAGCGGTATTGGTATTGCATTTTCTGCTAACGGTAGTTCTGGAGGTACGGATATTATTGCTGCCATTATCAACAAGTACAGGGATATTACTCTGGGGCGTGTCATTCTGATGACGGACATGATCATTATCTCTTCCAGTTATTTCGTGCTGCATGATTGGGAAAAAGTGGTTTATGGTTTTGCCACTTTGTATATTTCCAGCTTTGTGCTCGACCAGGTAGTAAATAGTGCCCGTCAATCCGTGCAATTTTTTATAATCTCCAAGAAACACGAAGAGATAGGACGTCGTATCAATAAAGATCTTCATCGGGGTGTAACGGTTATAGACGGAACCGGCTTGTATACAGGGCTCGGAGTAAAGATGATGTTCGTATTGGCAAAAAAACGGGAGTCGACTACTATTTTCCGTCTGATCAAAGATATAGACCCGGAAGCGTTTGTTTCACAGAGTGCTGTTATCGGTGTGTACGGGGAAGGGTTCGATCATATCAAAGTGAAATAAATAACTCTTTATAATCACTTTTTTCAAGCACGGAATTTATATATTCCGTGCTTGAATCGTTTGTAGGAAAAGCTTTTGTATTTAGTTTTCCCCATTGCAATGGGGAAAAGAACCCACTATAATGGGGATTTATCCCCACTGGTGCGGGGGAAATTCCCCACTGTAAAAAATAAGTGGGGCATTTTAATGGTAATTTGAGACGTACATTCTTCTTTCCTATTTAACCTATTATAATACAAAATGAGCTATATTTGCATCCGTGGGGTTATTAATTCTAACAGGATTATTTTCGACCTTTTATTTTCAAAAAGATAGATGCGTTAAGAGTGTAATACTATTTATGAGCTTATGAAATTATATGATCCGGATACTAATATTTACTTAATTTTGATGTAATATGAGTGTAATAATGCATTTTTATTTTTGCGTTCTAATTGTTGTTGAAAGACTGTTACAATAATTATATAAGTAGATATTTATATGCAAATATCCGATGAAAAATTATGGGGATTATGTTTGACTGGGGATAGAGAGGCTTTTAGAGAAATCTATTGTCGCTTCTATTCTTTATTGTATAATTATGGCTCCAAATTGGTCTCGGATAAGGATTTAGTAAAGGATTGCATCCAGGATATTTTCATAAAGCTAATTCAGAACTACCAGTCTCTTTCCACTACCGCAAACGTGAAAGGATACCTGATCAAAGCCTTACGTAATAAATTGTATGATACACTCGAAAAGGAAAAAGCCACCGACGATATTTCCCTGTATGAAGAAGTGTTCGTGACCGACGAACTGATGCCATTACTTTCTTTTGATGAATCGGAGACTGATAATCAAGCCAAACATCTGATGCAGGCCTTTTCACAATTATCTTCCCATCAACAAGAGATTATTTACTTGTATTACGTGAATGAGTTAAAGCATGATGAAATAGCCGAGATTATGGGAATAAATTATCAGTCTAGTAAGAATCTGCTATTCAGGTCATTATCCAGTCTACGGAAATTATATCGAAAAAATAATTGATTTTATTCAAAAAAAGTGAGTACCAAATGAACTCTTTCCCGTAATAGAAGTAAAAAGAGGTTACTCGTGAATAGAAAACAAAAAATATCAGATAAGAAATCGTTCGAACAGGCCGGTAAGGACTTGCTCCGGAAAGTACATGAAGCAGAGCCCGATCGTCGGCAGGAAGCATTGGCGTCCTGGCAGGAGATAGAGGCTGGCTTGAGTCGGCCACATACTTCATTCCGGTTGCGCTCCCGCTTTATATGGTCTGTTGCAGCCTCAATAGCCGTACTTCTTTCTGTCGGTCTTTATTTCTGGACAGACGGAAAAAAAGATTCTTCCATGTCGCTTGCTTTGCTTGAAAATAACACATCTTCCTTGTCCGGTAATGAAATTGTTCTGATTGAAAGTCAAGAGAAGATGCAGCTGAAGGACGAATCGTCTATTACATACGATGTAGATGGAAAGTCGAACGTGGAAGAACACGTTGTAAAGAAAGAAACGGCGGGAGATAGAAAAGAGAAAAAAGAAGAAATAAACCAGATTATTGTACCAAAAGGCAGAAGGGCGGACATTACTTTCTCTGATGGAACGAGAATGTATGTAAATGCCGGTACACGTGTTTTCTATCCTGCTGTATTCAAAAAAGATAAAAGGGAGATTGTCGTCGAAGGCGAGGTTTATCTGGATGTGGCGAAAGACCCTTCGCGCCCATTTATTGTCAAAGCTAACGGCTTTGATGTCAAAGTGCTTGGTACACAGTTTAATGTTTGTGCTTATAAGGAAGATGCGTCGGCCTCTGTCGTCTTGGTTGATGGACGGGTAGAAGTCAGCTCCGGTAAGAATACTAAATCTATACTCTCTCCTAATCAAATGCTTGAAATAAATGATAAAGGGACGGATGTAAAGGAGGTAGATGTTTTTGAATATATCTGTTGGAAGGATAACATGATGATGTTAAGTGACCGGAAAGTAGGAGAGACGCTGGACCGGTTGTCTCGTTATTACGGACGTAAGATTTGGTATAATGAAGAGATTGGGAATATCCCCATTTCCGGGAAGTTGGACTTGCGGGAAAATATGGAAGACGTGATCAGTATCCTCTGCCAGTCCCTGTTCCTTCAATATAAAACAGATGCGAATAATAATATAATAATATCAAAATAGAATGCCTATGTGAAAGACATTAAATTAAAAAGAAGAACCGAACGATACGGCCATATCACTCGGTTCTAAAGTCTCTTGTTTAATCTATTAATTTATGTATCAAAGAAAAAACATTACAAATGTATGAAAAAGAATGAAGAATTCAGCCGAAAACCGGTTCATTTTCTTAAAAGTGCATGTTTAGCCTTATGTCTGGTAAGTTATGGAGGATCTGCCATCTACGCAGCATCAGCCTATGCGGAGCAAACCACATTGACCGTTCGCATGAACAACCGGACCGTAAAAGATGTATTTAACTACATCGAAAAGAACAGTGAATTTATTTTTGTGTATCACGGTTCAAATATCAATTTGAACAGAAAAGTAAGTGTGGACGTTCACAACCAGACGGTTGAGGCAATACTGAGTAATATGTTCGCAGGAACAGATATTGAGTATATTATCAATGATCGCCAGATTATTGTACGTAGAAACGAAAAAAGTAACAGATCTGTTACTTTTGCTGCTGAGACTCAGCAGCAAAAGAAAATTACTGTAACAGGAAATGTGAAAGATGTAACCGGCGAACCGCTGATCGGTGTGAATGTATTGGTGAAAGGTACAACCATTGGGGGTATCACGGATATAGATGGTAATTTTTCGTTGTCGGATGTGGATCCTAATGCGACGATCAGTGTCTCTTATATCGGTTATAAAACACAGGATATTGTGTTGAAAGGGAAAAGTGCGGTAAATATTACTTTGAGTGAAGATAGTGAATCGTTGGATGAAGTTGTCGTTATCGGTTACGGTACACAGAAGAAAGTGGACTTGTCCGGAGCTGTGGCAACTGTTTCAACAAAAGTACTGGAAAACCGTCCGGTCCTGACAGTCGGACAAGCCTTGCAGGGGTCAGTCGCTAACATGACTGTTTCGATTGGTAGCGGTCAGGCAACGGACTCTCCTACTTTTAACATACGTGGTACAACCTCTATCAATGGTGGTGACCCGTTAATTGTTATTGACGGCGTTGTCTCTACCTCGGAAGAGTTAAACCGTATGAATCCTTCCGATATTGGAAGTATTTCAGTCTTAAAGGATGCCGCTTCAGCTGCTATCTATGGTTCACGTGCTGCATTCGGTGTAATTTTGGTGACAACGAAGACGGTGGGACAGGAAAAACTGACCGTAAATTATAGTAATAATTTTGCTATGCGTAAGCTGAGTAGTATGGCAGAGGTGATTACAGATCCTTATACGGTGGCAACAGCACGCAATGATTTCTATTATCCGTGGGGTGTGAACCATAATCAGGAAGAATTGGAATATGCGAAGCGTGTTTCGTCTGATCCGAGCGTATCTCCTTATTTCCTGAAGCCGGATGGAACTTATGCTTATTTCGGTCAGACCGACTGGTTTGGCGAAGCCTATAAGAACCTGGCATTCTCAACGAACCACACTGTCGATGTCTCCGGAAAGACCGACCGTTTGAACTACTATTTCTCTGCCGGTTATAACTTCCAGGACGGTATGGTTTCGCAAGGAACAGATAAGTTCAATCGATACAATCTTCGTTCCAAACTGGACTTCAAACTGGCTGACTGGTGGACGTTGGGCAATAATACCAGTTTGGTAATTTCCGATTATGATGCTCCTTACTTCTTGGGGGATGATTATTATTGGGCTGTAAACCGTCGTAATGCGTTGGTGCCTATAAAGAATCCGGATGGTTCTTATACTGAAGATGGTGCCGCTATCATGGGGCGTTTTGCGGAAGGCGGACGTAAGAAAGAAAACAAAACTACTTTGACAACGCAGTTTACGACTAAGTTGGATATTATTAAAGATATTCTTTTTGTTAACGGTTCGTTTGCTTATGTCGCTAACCGGAACAATAAGGACGGTGCACAGTTGTCCGTCCCTTACCGGAAAGGTCCGGAAACTCCTATTCTGTATCAGAACTCGGTTTCTTCCGCTTTCTTCGATAATACGGAAGCGTCAACGGTTACTTTCGATGCATATGCAACTTTCCATAAGTTGTTTAATGACAAGCACGATTTCACGGCTATGGTGGGTTACAACCAGGAAAGCTGGACTGAATCTTATGAGTATGCCCAGCGCAAGGAGCTGATTACAGACGGACTGCCTACACCTAATTTGGCTACGGGCGACATGACTGTTACTCAACGTATCAGAGAATTGTCTTTCCGAAGTGTTTTCGGTCGTTTGAATTATACGTATGATAATCGTTATATTCTAGCGGTGAATGCCCGTTATGACGGCACTTCACGTTTCCCGACAGATTCCCGCTTTGTGTTCAACCCGTCCGGATCTGCTGCATGGGTCATTTCACAGGAAGGTTTCTTTGAACCTCTTAGAGATGTGGTTAACTTCCTGAAATTACGTTTTTCTTACGGTAGTTTGGGTAATCAATATCTGAAAGACAACTATTATCCCTATTTGGCGACAATGGGTTCCGATAAGTCGAAAGTCATATTGGATGGCAAGCAGCCTGTCTATGTTTCTTCTCCGGGATTGGTAGCCGGCGACTTGACTTGGGAAACGGTGACGACTTCCGACTGGGGTATGGATGTCAACTTCTTCAATAATCGCTTGACGGCAACAGTTGATGGTTATATCCGTCGTACGAAAGATATGTTGAGAAGCGGTGCGAAACTGCCGTCAGTATTGGGTACGGCTGTTCCGCTGGAAAATGCGGCCGACTTGAAGACTACCGGTTGGGATTTGACAATCAGCTGGCGTGACCAGTTTAAACTGGCAGGCAAGCCGTTCAACTATGGCGCGAGCTTTAATATCGGCGACAGTCGTTCTAAGATCACAAAATATGCCAATGAAACAGGTAGTTTGGGCGATCATTATGTAGGTAAAGAATGGGGTGAAATCTGGGGATTGGTGAATGATGGTTTCTTTACTTCTCAGGAAGATATCGACAACAGTGCCGACCATACAGAAGTCGATCCGTATCCCGGTACACCGCCTATGGCTCCGGGTGATGTCAAATATAAGGACTTGAACGGCGACGGCAAGATCAATAAAGGTGCCAACACATTGGCCGACCATGGTGACTATAAGGTCATCGGTAATGATCAGGCCCGTTATGCTTTCGGTTTCACAGCCAATGGTGATTGGAACGGATTCGATTTCAGCATATTTATACAGGGTATTATGAAAAAGGATTACTATCCGACCCGCGACCCGTATTTCTGGGGTATGTATTATGATCCATGGACAAATCTTACGTATGGTAATTATAACGACCATTGGACAACAGAAAATCCGAATGGATTCTTCCCGCGTGTCAAGTCTTACCAGGCCTATGTCGCTAACAGAGGATTGGCTATTCCGCAGACACGTTATTTGCAAAATGCGGCCTATGCCCGTCTGAAGAACTTGACGTTTGGTTATACGCTTCCGCAGAAATGGGTGGAAAAGGCTAATATCAGCCGTCTTCGTATTTTCTTCTCCGGCGATAACCTGTGTGAAATCACAGGTCTCTACAAATACTATAAGATGGATCCGGAATGTTTGGGCGGACAGATTTATCCGTTGCAGCGTTCCTATTCTTTCGGTTTAAATGTTACATTCTAATTTTAGCAAGACATAAGTTATGATCAAGAATAATATAAAAATATGGATGTTCGGGTGCATCGGTCTTTTAAGTTTAAGCGGATGTAACGACTCTTTTTTGGAAAAACATCCGGAAACTTCAATCACGGAAGATGGATTTTTCAACAACACAAGTGACTTGGAAGCCTATACAAACGGTTTGTATGAAAAGATTACTTCCGGCTACTCGGATGCTCCTTCCGATAATATGATTTATACGGAAAGTAAGGATATTTACAGCATGATGCGTGGAGAGGTTAATCCTGATAACCGGAGCACCTGGGATTGGGAAGATATTCGGGATGTTAATTTTATGTTGGCCAGAGCCGGTAAGGCACAAGGCGATCCTACGGAAATCAACCATTATATCGGATTGGCTCGTATGTTCCGTGCGAAATTGTATTATGACAAAGTTTTGTCTTTCTCAGATGTGCCTTGGTATAGCCGTGATTTGCAGACAACAGACAAGGAGTTGCTCTATAAGACACAAGATCCTCGCGCCTTGGTTGTAGACTCTATTATGGCGGATTTGGAGTTTGCCGTTAATAATATGACAGCCGGAACCAGCCGGACACGTTGGTTTAAGAATGGTGCTTTGGCTATGCAGGCTCGTATTGCTCTGGATGAAGGCTGCTGGCGTAAATATCATCCGGAATTGAATCTGAATGACTCCGAACGTTTCTTGCGGGTGGTGATAGATGCTTGCCAAAAGATTATGGATTCGGGGATGTACGAATTGTCGACAGCCAAGTCTGGCGATATAGATGCTTATGAAGCTATGTTCTGCAGCCAGGATTTGAGTGGCAATAAAGAGATGATTATCTTTGAAGATTATGATAAGGCGTTGGGCCGTACTCATAATGCCGGAGGATCATTGTTCGACTTCAATTCCAGTATGTCACGTGATTTGATGGAAGACTATCTGGTAGTGGAAGATGGAAAGACAAAACGTTTCCAGGATGTGCCGGGTTATGCGACTAAGAAGTTCACAGAAGTGTTTGAAAATCGTGATCCGCGTATGCGACAGACTTTTATGACACCGGGTTTTGTTCGGGCAGACAAAGTAGATGCATATCGTCCGAAACTGACGATGGGTGGTTATCCGCAGGTGAAGTTCTCACCTCGCACGGCTGATCAAATTACTTGGAGTAATTCTTATACAGACCTCCCTCTGATCCGTTATGCCGAAGTCTTGTTGATGTATGCCGAAGCGAAAGCTGAATTGGGTGAGTTGACACAGGACGACGTGGATCGGACAATCAATCTGTTGCGTGACCGTGTAGGTATGCCGCGTGCTTCGTTGGTCGACTGGCTGAGTAACATCGATCCGGTACAGGCCAACCGTTATGCGAATGTCGCTTCTTCACAAAAGGGTGCTGTTTATGAAATACGTCGCGAACGCCGTATTGAGCTGGCATGTGAAGGTTTCCGCTATGGTGATTTAAGACGTTGGGGGTGTGGTAAACTGCTGGCTAACGTGCCGGAAGGCGTTTATCTGGAACCTGGCTATTTGGATGTAACCGGCGATGGACAACCGGATTATGCGATTGTTGCTACAAAGGCTGATGCAGATGCTATTCCGCAGGAAGATAAGGATAAATACAATCTGCAAGTTGAAATATTGGAAGGCAATACTTATTCGCTGACCAATGGGAATAAGGGATATGTCCGTATGATTTCACAGGTTGGCCGTTGGAATTTTATAGAACCTAAATATTACTATACTCCGATTGCAACAGAGGACTTGATTTATAATCCGAATCTGGTTCAGAACCAATATTGGAAGCAATAATTCATCACGCTTTTACTTGTAGGTAAAACAAATTATTCTTATATCTCAAAAGCTGTATCCGACATTGTAACGGATACAGACTTTTGGGATATATTTTTGAATCACTTTTATCTTTCTATCTTTGTGGTTGAATTATCTTAATATCGATAAGTTATATACATGAAAGCACAAATTCTTATCAGCATTACATCTGTAATACTACTTCTAAGTCTATTATCTTCTTGCTCCGAACAGGAAAAAGAACAACAACTCACTGTCCTTTCCTGGAATATCTGGCATGCAGGTCACTCAAAAGCTTATGGACAAAAAGCTTGTGATGGCATCATCGGCGTGTTGAAGAAAAGCCAGGCAGATGTTATCCTAATGGTTGAGACGTATGGGGCAGCACCGATGATTGCAGATTCGCTCGGTTACGAACATTATCTGATATCTAGTAATCTTTGTATCTTTAGTCGTTATCCGATCGTAAAAAAATATTCTTATCCCGATGTGATCGATACTTTCAATTTTGGAGGAGTGGAGATAGATATGGATGGGACGCCGGTTCGTTTGTTCGATACTTGGATCCATTATTTACCTGATGCACGTTTGGTTCCTACCGATAAGTCGGAAGAAGAAATACTGGCATGGGACGATGCAGGAACACGCAACGACGAGATACGTAAAATATTGGGGGTTCTGAAACCTGTGATTGCTGAGACTGATAGTATTCCTGTCATTATGGGAGGCGATTTCAACAGTCATTCTCACCTGGACTGGACGGAAGCGACTAAAGACATGTACAATCATGGAGGTGCTGTGGTCAACTGGACGGTCTCCAAAGAGATGGAGGCAGCCAATTTCAAAGACAGTTTCCGCGAGATCAATCCTGACCCGGTGAAGAACATCGGAACAACCTGGCTGACAGATGCTGATTCTTTGGAAACAGTGAACCGGCAGGATCGTATCGACTTCATCTATTATCAGGGAAAGACGATACAGGCGGTAGAGTCTCAATGCTATGATAATATTCTGGGTAAAACGTTCTCTTTTAAAGGAGACGATTTCTTCTATGCTTCCGATCACGGATTTGTTTTGACAACTTTTAAAATTAAGAAATAATCATGATGAAACACTTATTCTTATCCCTGCTTATCTGTCTGGGATTCAGTTCCTGCCAGAAAGAGACGAAGCCTGTAACATTTGCTATCATATCTGATATTCATCAGGACATTGCGCATGATGCGGAAGAACGTTTAAGTACTTTCTTACGGGTTGCAGAGGAAAGTCAGGTTGACTTTATCATCGAACTCGGTGACTTCTGTATGCCGAAAGAAGAAAACAAACCTTTCCTGAAACTGTGGCAGGATTATGCCGGTGAAAAACATATGGTATTTGGAAATCATGATATGGATAATTGTTCGAAAGAAGAATTTATCCAGTTTACGGGGATGCAGAACCCCTATTATTCCTTCGATAAGGGAGATTTTCATTTTATCGTACTCGATCCGAACAATATATATGACGGAGAAAACTATCTCCCATACGATAAAGGAAACTATTATAAAGCGGAAAAGATCTCATTGGTAGATCCAGAACAAATGGAATGGCTGAAGAAAGACCTGAAGGCTACCGACAAACGTTGTATCATCTTCTCCCATCAAAGCTTTGAGTGTTCTTCAGAGAACCGTGAAGATATCCGGAAAATCTTTGAAGAGGAAAATCAACGCGCCGGATATAAAAAGGTAGCAGTCGCTTTCAGCGGGCACGACCATACGAATTATATGAAAGAGATCAACGGCATAGCCTATATCCAGATCAACAGTGCTTCCAATCAATGGGTAGGCGAGAAATATGCCTGTCCGGAACGTTTCAGCGATGAGATCAATCAGAAGAGACCGGCTTTGAAATATACGCTGCCTTATAAAGATGCCCTTTACGGGATCGTTACGTTGACAGATAAAGGTATGGATCTGAAGGGAGTAAAGAGCGAGTTCATTGCTCCGGGTCCCGAAGAACTGGGTATTACCGACCGGTCGCAACCTTTAGTGCCCTGGATAGAAGATTTACAACTAACATTCTAAATATAAACAAGTCAATCACATGAAAAAAACATTTCTGAACATTGCCCTGTTGAGCTGTGTGGCATTCTCTGCCAGTGCTGCCTATACTGGACGGGTCTTTGTAGATAAGAACAATAACGGAGTTTTTGATAAGGGAGAGAAACCGATGGCTGGTGTTGCTGTCTCCGACGGGCTGAGTGTCGTGAAAACGGCTTCCGACGGTTCTTTTTCTTTACCGGGACATCCTCGTGAACGGTTTATCTTTATCACCACTCCTTCAGGATATAAGACGGATAACAAACATTATATCCGTATCGACGGCGAACAGAAAGCGTATGAGTTCGGTTTGCAGCCTTATAGCGGCGGTATCAAGAAAGACGGTAGCCATAAATATGTCCATATCGCTGATACCGAGATCTTCAATACGGAGAATCATGGCGACTGGGTAAATAATGTGCGTGATTATGCAGCCAATGAACAGGTCGCTTTTATTATGCACACAGGCGATATCTGCTATGAAAAAGGCTTGAAGGCACATATCAAAATGATGAATACCGCCAATATGGATTGCCCGATGTTTTATGCTATCGGTAACCATGACCTGGTGAAGGGAAAATATGGTGAAGAGCTTTTTGAAAGTATCTACGGTCCTGTCTATTATTCATTCGATGCAGGTAGTACACACTATATCGTGACTCCGATGGCCGGTGGTGACTACCAACCCGGTTATACGAAAGAAGATGTCTATCGCTGGCTGAAAAATGATCTGGCACAGGTTCCGCAAGGTAAGCCGATCGTCGTTTTCAACCATGACCTGTTGACGTATGGCGACCAGTTTATTTTCGGAATCAACGACCAGGAGCAGATCAACCTGAATGAACATAACCTGAAGGCTTGGGTATACGGCCACTGGCATATCAATTATATGAAGAAGCAGGGAGATGTATATTCTATTTCTACGGCAACGTTAGATAAAGGTGGTATCGATCACTCGACCAGTGCTTTCCGTGTCCTTCATGTCGATAAGAAAGGAGATTTCGTTTCCGAGCTTCGTTATACTTATCTGGATAAACAGATTCGGATAACCTCCCCGGTTGAGGGACAGGTACCTGTATTGGCTTCGGGTGCCGTACCTTTGGCGGTAAATGTCTATTCATCCGTTACACCGGTAAAAGAGGTGACCTATACCTGTCTGGTAGATGGTAAGGCCTTGTTCAGTAACAAAAAACTGCAAGAAGCTACCGACTGGTGTTGGAATGCCGAAGTTCCTTTGACTGCCAAACAGGAGGGAAAGGCTGTTACTTTAAAGATAAAAGCCCGTTTCAATAACGGAGAAACAGCTGAAACTGAAAGTGCCTTTACATATCATGCTGCTCCTGTGGAGGTGAAACTGGGCGGTAACTGGGTAAACCTGCTGGAGAATCCTCAGCATGCCGTACCTGCTCAACCTGCACTGAACCAGCCTTTACAGATGGCCTGGATAAAGAATGTAGGAGCGAATATTTATATGACATCGCCTTTGGTTTATAACGGAAAGATCTATATCGCTTCTGTAGATGAGGATCTGAAAGGGGAGGCCCATGTATATGCTCTCGACGGTAAGACCGGCGAACTTATCTGGAAATATCCGGTACGCAACTCTGTTAAGAATACGATCGTTATAGATAACGGCCAGGTTCTGGCACAAGATGCACAGGGGTATTTATATGCCATTCATGCCGAAAGTGGTAAACTCAGCTGGGAAAAACAGTTACCGATAAACGGTCTGCCTTCCCTGATCGAAGGGCTGGTTGCTTCCGACGGTGTTGTTTATGCAGGTACAGGTAAAGGGCTTTGTGCTATCGATACGAAAGACGGTCGTGAAATTTGGCGGAATAAAGCCTGGGGGCAGGGCGAAGGAACAACAACGACATTCTCTATAACAAAGAATGTATTGGTCGGTTCTTCCCAATGGCGTGCACTTTACGGAAACGACCTGAAAACCGGAGAACTGAAATGGGAAGCCAATACGAACGGCCTGCGTAACCGTGGTGCCTCGGCAGCTGTCCATGGTGACCTGCTGTATATCATTTCGAGTGAATCGTTCTTTATTCTGGATGCCAATACGGGGCGCGTGATTGTGCGCAAGGAATTACCTTTCAGTGTGGATGTGACTTCTACACCTTTGCTGACGGATAAAGAGATCATCTTCGGTTCAGCTAAAGACGGTTTGATCGCTCTGGATAACGAGACACTGGAGTTGAAATGGAAGTTTGCAACCAACGACGCTTTGGTATTCACTTCCCCTTATTCTCGTAAACCTTCCGCAACGATCGAAACCAGTCCGGTTCTGGCAGGTAATACGGTTTATGTAGGCGCTTCCGACGGAACTATCTACGGAGTGAATAAAGAAGACGGTAAACTGGTGTGGAAACATGCGACAGGTGCTCCGGTATTCGGCTCGGTGGCTGTTTCTGGCAACGCACTGATTGCTGTCGATTTCGGTGGAAATGTGTATACTTTTGTCGCTGAATAATGATAATATGTATTAAGGGAGGCAGAATCCTAAGACCTATCATTGGATATTAGATTCTGTCTCCCTTATATCTTTAAAGTGTTCTCTACTCTACATTCAGTACTATCTCAGTCCCTTGTAACAGCGGTGAAGTAAACTTCACACGTGCCTGTCCTTTTTCTCCTGTGGTCTGTACATACGCCAGCAGACGGCCCTGGTAAATACGATGGCGATTGTCGGTGTAATCGGTCATGTCGGTATTGCTGGAACCTTCGAGTCCCAGGAGACGTGCCGCTCCTTCAATCTCGCAGGTGATCTCGTTGTCACCCAGTTTCACGATCGTTCCGTTTTCGTCGACAACTTCAATAAAGAGATGTGCCGTAGCCCGGTCGTGGGAGAGCGTTGTGCGATCTGCACTGACACGAAGAGCATACGGACGACCGGATGACCGGATCACGTAACTGGAAAGTACATTTCCTTCTTTGTCGCAACCTTCCGCGCGTAGTTCGCCTGCCTGGTAAGGAATATCCCAATGGATGATTCCTGTCTTTTCGTCGTAAGGTTTTATGTCACCTACTACTTTTCCATCGAGTAACAAACGTGCTTGCGGGGCGTTGGTATAGCAGACTACCCGTATCTCCTGTCCCGGATCGTAGTTCCAGATATCCGGTGCATCTGCCGACAGATATCCCCGTTTAGGATAAGTGCCAATATATGTCACCGGTTTTTCACTCCATAACGAAGCACGGAAATGTCCGCGAGGTTTCTTGAAACTTCCGAAATTAAGCAGTCCGGTATTCAGTCCGCGGGAAGGCCATGCGCCTGACTCACCCAGGTAATCCGTTCCTGTCCAGATGAATTGTCCGAAGATAAACTCTTTGTTCTTGACGGCATACCAGGCTTCTAGTCCGGAGCCGTTTTCGCTGCCGTAGATGACGCGGTCGGGATAGGTGGCATGATCTTCGTCGTAACGGTCTTCCGTATAGTTGTATCCTACTACATCGATGGCATCGGGATAAGCTGTCTGGTTTGACATGATTACACCAGCCAGTGCTCCGGTCACGGGGCGGGAAGTGTCGACGGCACGGACACGTGCGGCCAGACGTTGGGCAATAACGCCGATGCGCATGGCATCTGGGGCATCCGGTTTGTAACCGCCGAACATCGGCTGGTTGATCGTCGAGCCGTCGAGGATAGGATGGGAGTAAGGATCGTTCGGATAATCCACTTCATTACCGATACTCCACAGAAAGATAGACGGATGGTTGCGGTCGCGGCGGACCATATCCGTGACATCCTGTTCGATCCATTCCTCAAAGAAATCGTACGTACCGTCATAACCCGGTTCTCCTTTATTCCATCCTTCGATCCATTTACGTTTCGGGAATTCCCATTCATCCGACGCTTCGTCCATGACGAGCAGACCCAGTTTGTCGCACAGGTCATAAACGATAGGTGCCTGTGGGTTATGGCTCATGCGGATAGCATTCACACCGATCTCTTTGAGGTTAGTCAGGCGGCGTTGCCATACTTCGGGAGGGACAACGGCACCCAGTACACCTGCATCATGGTGCAGGCAGACGCCTTTTACCTTCATCCGGTTACCGTTGAGGGCAAACCCCTTATTGGGGTCGAAGTTCAGTGTACGAAGCCCGACATTGGTTTTGCAGTTGTCTATACGTTTTCCGTTGCAGAGCAATTCGGTTTCCAGTATATAGAGATACGGATGGTCGAGATCCCAGCGGGTAGGTTTTGCAACTTTCAGTGTGAGCGTTTCTTTGGTGATACCTTCTTTTCCGTTGGAAACACGGGTGCGGCGTTGTGCCACTTGTTTGCCGTCAGCATCGTATAAGGTGGCTGAAACTTCGAGTTTATCACTTGTCGCTCTGTTTTTTTCCACTTCCATATCGACGGCTACGGTAGCCTGTCGGTCGGTCAGGGAGGTGGCATGCCAGCCGATACCCCATTGGGCAAAATGTATTTCAGGAGCGGAGACCAGCCATACGTCACGGTATATGCCCGAGCCGGTGTACCAGCGGGAATCGGCATAGCGGCTGTGGTCTACCCGTACGCTCAATACGTTCTCGCCCTCTTTCAGGTAAGGGGTCATGTCGTAAAGGAAGGAGATATAGCCGTTCGGGCGTTTGCCGAGCAGGTGACCGTTCAGATAGACTTCGCTACGGTTATATACCCCTTCGAAATAAATATAATGACGGGCTGCCTTGTCCGTAATATTGAAATGCTTGCGATACCACCCTATCCCGCCGGGCAAATAACCGGTGCAGCTGGCGAGTGATGGGGATAGCTGGCCTTCGACAGACCAGTCGTGTGGTAGAGAGAGTTTTCGCCATTCACTGTCATTGTAATCTGTTCCGACGGCAGTAGAATCATCCTGCAGGCGGAATAACCATCCATCGTTGAATTTCAGAGGGTCGCCAAATGAAACCTGTGCGTCTGCCGGGACGGTTGTAAAGAAAGCCATTACGGAGATAATGGCTACAAATAGAACATTCTTCATATCAAACAATTATTTAAGATTATACACAACTGTAGTCACACTTTCTGCATCCAAAATCACCTGCTGACTATTAGTCACGGTACTTTCCTTCAGATTTTTATTGGCGGTGGTGGTATAGGTCGTAACTTCCTTTACCTCATTGTTCCAGCCTGTATGGGTTTCATTCAGGCGGACACCTTTTTCCGACAGGTTGGTGTAGACGGCAACGATCTTGTCACTTTCGGGTGATATCCATGCCGAACCGAAGAAGCTGTGTGACTCATTCAGTTCCAACGATATCCTGCGGTATCCCGGACGTATGAAACGGCTGTAATTACCGAGTACCCAAAGCGTAGGGGTGGCCTGGTAGGAGCCTTCCTGTTCTACATCACCTTCGACCCCTCCTACGGGAGTCAATGCAATCAGTAGAAAGCGGTTCTTGTGTCCCCAGCGGGGCATATCCATCGAGGTCCAGTAACTCCAGGAAGATACCCCTGCCACGGTAAGGTCGTTATGTATCACTTTGGACATATAGAGGGCGATATCCATTTTGGTCGCTGCGTCATATCCGGCAAATTCGGATGAACTGTATCCGTCGCCCAGCATGCTCCATTCGCTTTGCCATACGTCGATGTCCTGTTTTTGTGCCGCCTGTGCAACTTGTGCGCGAACGTTGCGCATGTCGTCCCAGGTACCGTCGGTCCAGTAGCTATGGCCGCAGATCCGTTTCTTTACATGTTCCAGATCACCCACATAGGCGGAAGAACCGGCGGTAAAGAAGGCGGAGAGAACGTTGCTTCGGTTGTTGTCGTTCTTGATTTTATACAGGTATTCCCAGTCGCCGGATTCGCCGAGCAGTATTTCGGTCGACAGATTACGTTGTGTCAGTTCCTTGTCGAGTTCGCGTGCCAGCCGGGCGATTTCGTCGTTCGTCCAGCCGCTTCCTTCCTGGCCGCTTTCCCAGTTGTACTGCGGTTCGTTGACCGGCGAGATATGTGTTACGGGATATCCTTCGTTCAGGTAATGCCGGGCAACATCGGCCATATAAGCCGCAAAATCGGTGTAGTGTTCACCCTTCAGGTTCGAAGTCCCTCCGCGGTTGGAGAAGCCTTTGCCGTTGTAGGTGTACTGTACGGGAGGTGTATTGCTGAAAAGAACCATACTTTCGCAGCCGAACTCTTTGGCACGGTTCATGAAATAACGCTGTCCCTCGCAGCGTGTCCAGTCGAATGAAAGATCATCCGTCAGGTACGATTCGGCACGGCGGGATTTGTCTTCGATGCCGCTGTCATCGCCTTGTCCGGCACTTCCGCCTCCCAGGTTCACACGCCACATGGAGAGGCCGATGCCTTTGGGATTGCCGGATTGTATTTCGGAAGAGAAAAGCAATTCGCTGATCTTGTCGCGGCCGGAAGTCCAGTATTTACCCACATAGGCAGGCATCCAGCAATCGGATGCACCGAATCCCGCCAGGGTCTGAAAGGTCTGCCCGGCATTGATGGATACGGATTTCTCTACGCTTGTGCCCGGTTCGTCGGTACCGGGGGCAGGAGTGTCCGGACCGTCGTCGCTGCAAGCCAGGAGAGTAGCTATTAATGGTAAACAGAGGATATATTTGAATGTCATCATGGTTGATATTTTCGGTGTTAATAGCACTATTGTGTCAGACCCGATAGCACAGTAGTGCTATCGGGTCTGACACTAGTGTCCTGAACTGCTGATACTTAATTCCAGCCTGGGTTCTGTGTGATGGAACCACCGGACATGGTTATCTCATATAGTGGGATCGGGAACAGCAGATCGCGGGTTTCATTGAATGAGATACCTTTGTTGCTGGGTTCACCCTGATTTTCCGATTCGTAGATGTCAGTATTTGATCCTGTATTATACAGGACGAACGAACCGTTCTGTCCCATCAGGTTACAAATCGTCTTCTTTCCGTTGTCGTCGTTCCAACGGCGGATATCATACAAACGGTTGTTTTCCAGTGCCAGTTCCAAACGGCGTTCCGTGCGTATAGCCTTACGCAGATCGTTGCCACTGACCGTTACATTCGGCAGGTGAACACGGCTGCGAACTTTGTTGAGGCTTGTTCTTGCCGTTACGTCATCGCCAAGCTCGTTGCAGGCTTCGGCATACATCAATAATACATCGGCATAGCGTAAGATTCGGTGGTTCAAAGGAACCTTGTCCGTATTGTAGTTAGCCGGACGTTTGGCATAAGGTACAAAGAATTTCCGGTTGATACGGGCAGATTTATGTTTCTCCGGATCGACGATGCAGCAATTCTCATCCCAGCCGTATTTTTTGATATACGTATCGTAGCTACCCATCTTCCTGGAGTTCTCAGCGAATACGTCGAAGTTGTCTTCTCCGGCTATTTCGGTACAACCGGTCTTGATGATCGTCCATTTCAGGCGTTCGTCGTCACCTGCTTTGATATAAGCGTTTTCGAGGTCGCTTGTCGGTTGGCACCATGCCCAACCGTCATCCGGGTCACTCGAGTTGCGCATACCGGTAATAACAGACAGGGAACCACCCAAAGCGTATGTTTCACTGTACATGAATTGTACTTCAAACAATGATTCTTTGCTGTTGTTGTGGTCTATCGACCATACATCGCCGAAGTCGGCAAGCAGGTCGTATTCTCCTTCGTCGATAACCGTTTTGAAAGCATCGCGGGCTTCCTGCCACTTATCCTGATACAAATAGACCTTTCCCAAAAGTCCCAGGGCAGCGCCACGGGTAGCACGTCCCAGTTCCGTGTCGGCATATCCGCTACGTTGCGGCAACACTTCGGAAGCAGCCACGAGGTCGTCTTCAATAAACTTATAAATAGCGCTTGCTTCACTGCGGGTAATACCTTCTACCTCTTCCGGCATGACAAAACCGGTAACCAGAGGTATGTCTCCAAAGTTTTTAACCAGTTCGAAGTAATAGAAAGCACGCAGGAACCGGGCTTCGGCTACCAGTCTATTTTGTTTCTCTTTATCCAGGATAGAAGCTTCGGGGATTCTTTCGATGCCAATGTTGCAGCGCAGAATACCTTTGTAGCGGTATTGCCAGAAGTTGGCGATCGCTTCGTTCGATTGTCCGTTACCCTGATAATGTGCTACGGAGATATAGTCCCCCTGGTCTTGTGCCGTGTTTCCCATCCAGCAGTCGTCGCTGCACATTTCCGACAACAGCCATAGTTTGTTGATCTGCCACCAGCCGCCATAAGTCAGGGCACTGTAACAACCGGTAAGGAATGATTCGGCTTCTTCCTCCGTTTGGAAATAGGTATCGAGGTTCTCTTGTCCCCTTACATCTTCTTTCAGGAAATCGGAGCATCCGGCAAATGTCACCGAGGTGATCAATGCGATTATATATATTATCTTTTTCATGTTCTAAAAGGATTAAAATTTAAAGTCAATACCGAATAAGAATGTACGTGGGTTCGGGTAAGCGATGTTGTCGATACCGGTCTCGATCACACTACCGTCTTTACCGATCTGAGGACGTTCCGGGTCCATACCCGAATAACCGGTGATCGTGAACGGATTCTGAGCAGAGAATGAAACGCGCAGGTCCATGCCCTTCAGCAAATGCTTTGGAATAGTATAACCTAGCTGAAGCAGTTTACAACGCATGTAAGAACCGTCTTCCACATAGAAACTGGATACACGTGTGTAGTTCAGGTTCGTATCGTTTACCGACAAGCGCGGGATATCATTACTGGAACCTTCACCGCTCCAAACCTTGCCAAATGTTCCGGCGTATACGTTCGAGCCGCTGGTTCCGGCATACAGCCCTTTGGTCGTATTATAGATATCGTTGCCAAATGTTCCGTAGAAGTTGGCGGCAAAGTCGAAGTTCTTGTAGTTGAATCCGATATTGAATCCGAGTAACAGGTCGGGATAAGGGTTACCGATCCAGGTCTTGTCGTTTTCATCCAGTATGCCGTCGTGGTTCATATCCTTGAAGCGGATATCGCCGGGCTGTGCATTTGCCTGTATCAGTGTTCCATGTTCGTCGGTGTGGGCATATACTTCATCCCAGTTCTGGAACAGTCCGTCTGCCACATAACCGTAGAAGCGGGAGATTTCGCCGCCGTCTTCATTGCGGATGATCTGATCCTGGTTGAAAGCACCGGTAAGGACGGCACCGTCACCGGAGAACTTGATTGCTTTATTCTTTACAGACGATAAGTTGATACCAGCGTTGTATGAGAATTCTCCTACTTTATCGCGCCAGTTGAGGCTCAATTCCCAACCGTTAGCCTTCATGCTACCGATATTCATCCACACCTGGCTGTTCCAATCGGGATATCCCACGGCGTAAATGTTCTGTTTCTTATAAAGCATGTCTGTCGATTTCTTCTGGTAGATATCGAATGTTGCGTCCAGGCGTGAATCGAGGAAAGACATATCGACACCTACGTTCCAGTCTTCTACTGTTTCCCATTTCAGTGTATTGTTACCTACGGAGGAGACGGAAGTACCGCTCACACGATCGGCATTCGAACCGAACACATAGTCGGCTGCATTTAGCAGGGTCAGATAAGCGGAGTTGTCGATATTCTGGTTACCTACACGACCCCAGCCTCCGCGGAGTTTCAGGTTGTTGAATATCTTCTGGTCTGCCATGAACTCTTCGCCGATCACACGCCAGGCGGCTGATACGGAAGGGAATACGGCATATTTGTTTCCTGTGGGGAACTTGGAAGAACCGTCCGCACGTACGGATGCTGTCAGGTAATAACGGCTGTCGTAGTTGTACATTAGACGTCCCAGATAGGAGATCAGCGTATTGTAGGAGGTTTTACCCTCGGCAGTCTTTACGATGGTACCGGCATTTACTTCCTGTAAGTTGTCCGAGTTGTTAGGTACTTCGTCGCGACCCGCTTTCATCTGATAGGCGGCGAAACGTTCTGCCGTGAATCCGACCATCGCATTCAGGTTATGCTTCTGAGCGATGGTAGTCATATAGTTAGCCGTGTTTGTCCAGTTCCAGTCGAGCCATTCCTGCATTTCGCGGGATACATTACTCAAATCTGATTTTTCCTGCGAATGGATATAGTACTTCGGTGTGAATGAGTCCGAACGGCGGATATGTGCATTGGCACCGAACTGGGTACGTAAAGTCAGGCCTTTCATTGGTGTGATCTGTAAGTAAGGGTTCACGATGAATCCGTACTCGCGGGAATGTGCATTCTGGCGTGAGATTGCACCGGCGGGGTTCACTGTCTCGTTGTTGTTGGAACGTGCGTAGTTGCTGTACATATTGTCGACCCATTCCGACTCCGGCTTGAAAACAGAAGTTGTCGGGTCCATCGACATAGCTGCTCCGAACTGGTTGGGGGTATCGTCCCACGATTCTACGCGCGGGGCCATATCGAATCCCATTTTCACGTATTTGTTGAATGTGTATTCCGTGTTCAGGCGGGCATTGATCTTATCCCAGTAACCTACATCATATTGGGAGTTATTGCGGAAATATCCCAGGCTCAGGTTATAGACCAGTTTTTCATTACCACCCGAAAGGCCGAATGAATAGTTCTGTACGAGCGCAGTCTTGTTCACGACCTGATCCCACCAATCGGTACCTTCGGCATCGGTGATACCGTCTTTACTGTTCCATATCGGAGTACGTCCGTCGTTGGTATAACGGGCTTTGAATACCTGTTCGTATTCCGAAGCTTTAGCCATATTCGGGTTAGCAATTGTCTGGAAACCGACTGAAGTGCTGAAGTTGAAGCGTGTCTTTCCGGCAGACCCTTTCTTGGTCGTGATCAGGATAACACCGTTGGAGCCACGTGTACCGTAGATGGCAGCCGCAGAAGCATCCTTCAATACTTCCATCGATTCGATATCGTTGCTGTTCAGGAAGTTGATGTTTGTACCGACAGGCATTCCGTCTACTACATACAACGGGTCGCTACCGTTGACTGTCGTCACACCACGGATCAATACCTTGGGCTGGGTGCCCGGGCCACCACCACTGGTGACCTGCACGCCGTTCACTTTCCCCTGGAGGGCATCCATCGCATTACCGGTAGTCATTTCCGTGATCTGTTCCCCTTTCACAGTAGAAATGGAACTTGTCAGGTCACTTCTTTTCACGGCACCATAACCGATCACTACTACCTCGTCGAGCAACTCGCTCGCTTCCTTCATGACAACATTGACTGTCGGTTGCCCGTTGACGCGGACCTCCTGGGTCTCATAACCTATGGATGAGAATATAAGTGTCGCATTCGGGTTGACATTTGCCAATGTATAATCACCGTCGATACCCGTTATAGTCCCGCTACCGGCACCTTTGATCTGTATCGTAGCTCCGATCAGCGGTTCGCTGTCGGTAGCGGAAGTTACTATTCCTTTGACTGTTATCTGTTGTGCATAACCACATAATGCCAACAGTAACAGACATGTTATTAATAATTGCTTTCTCATAACCAGTTTCAATATTATAGATTAATTTACTCGGACTAATTTAGCTCTTCCCAAATGTGCATCGAAGTAGAACTTATACGAACCTGTCACATTTACGGCCGGTTTAGCCCAGTTGTCCTGTGTCGTATTAGGTATTGTCCATGCCGGGTTTTTTATACTGCCATAGTAATCGAACGTTTCGGGTTCTGCCGAATTGTCGGTACGCCATGTGCAGTAGTTCCACCAGCCGTCGGAGTGATAGTTGTGGATGATGAAGTTCATCGATTCACCTCCGGTCAGTTCCAGATTATCTTCCAGATAGAAGAGGTGCGGGTTGGTAGCATCCTGTGTAAAACGTTGTACGGCGGATGGGCCGGTGGTGGTATAACCGATATAGAATTCGGTAAGCGTGCTGCCGTCGCCCCACTGGTCGAGAAGCATCGAACCTTGTGCATGAGGTAGCGGGTCGATAGCTTCCGGAATGGAATAACTACGTATGGCATAAGTGCCTTCCATCGTATTGAGTGTGATTTCGTAATAAACGTTCGCCTGTTCCAGAACGATCGGTTTGGCCGTTTCGGGATCGTCCGTCAGCTTGTTATTGTCTTCCGGGTCCAGGCCGAAGCAGATCGGGGCGAAGTCGCTCTTTTGCGGCAGGAAGAAGATCTCGGTGTTAGCCTTCTGGCTGTAATAATTCGCTTTATATTCGTAAGCGCCGGTATGTTCGATACGCATAGGTACACCGAATACATCGCTGTTTAGTTCTTCAACCGTTGCTACATCGGCCAGATACATCTTTTCGAAGTCCTGTAATTCGGATACGGAAATAACGCTCTTTATAACGGATGTATTTCCAACGTTGTCGGCAGCTGTGATCGTTACATTATAATCCTGTATAATGCTTGGTAATGCGATTTTCTCAGAGAATTCGAATGTCTTTTCACCATTAACCTCCAACTTGCGGGGGGAATAACCGTCGATACCCGGGATTTCTACCGTTACGCAATCCAATGCCCGGTCGTCCTTGACAGAGAAACGCAGGTTGAATTTGGTTTCTGCTTTGATAAGTACGGTGACGCTCGCATCGGGAGATACCGTAAATGTCGGGTTCTCGAAGTCGCCGTCCATCGTTACCAACACATCTTGTGATACGGACCGTCCGCCTACATCTATAATAGTAACTTTGACGGTGAACTGTTCACCGATCTCCTCTTTCTGGATAGCAAAGCTATAACTAAGGTCGTATGTTTCGAGAGGTTTCTCATAGATTTCGATCAGATCGATCGTCTTGTTGAGATTGAGATCGGAGCATTCGAGCTTGATGGCGGCGATACCATCTTTGTCGCTGACTGTTCCCTTGATTGTGAAGCTTCGTCCGGCTGCGGTCTGAATATGGTCACTTGTTAAGGTCAGAGCGGGGCTCTGTCCGTCTACGTCAGGATAGCCGTCGTCCTCGCTACATCCTGTTGTCCATAAAGCCAACGATGTAAATGCCCAAAGTAACAGGGCATTAAATAGATGCGTCTTCATAAATATTGTTTTTAAAGTTAAACTAATTGATTACTTTATACTCTTAGAAATGTATTGTTTACATTTTTAACTTAATACAAAGATAAGTGATCTTATTTTCTATAAGTATGGGTAAATCGTGCAATCAGGAGGCACAAATCTTGCAATGAACGATTCGTGTATCTTAATTACGGATTTTCTTTGTATGTTTGAATTGGAATAGAAAACGAATGCCATGAGAATCCGATTTTTACTTTATCTTCTACTATTTCCTGTCCTTTTGTCGGCACAACCTTATGCAGTCAGACAACTAGGTATCGGAAAAGGATTATCCAACAACTATGTGGTCAGTATTGCCCAGGATAAAGAAGGCTTTTTGTGGTTTGCCACGGAAGAAGGCCTGAATAAGTTCGACGGGACACGCTTCATCACTTATTATAAAAACGAAACGGAAGATGGGTACGGCATTACGGGGAATGAACTGAACCACCTGCTCGACGACCCGGAAGATTCTGTCCTGTGGATAGGAACGCAGCGAACCGGGTTGAATGCCTATGATTATGCGAATGATACTTTTACCATCTACCGGCATAGCGATACGATCCCGGAAAGTCTTATTACGGACGACGTAACCCATATCGCTGCTGCATCCGACGGTAATCTCTGGATTGCGACTTATTGGAAAGGTATCGATTACCTGGATAAGGCAACCGGTCATTTCACCCATTATAATAAAGAAACCGTACCGGAGTTGGTCAGTGATAACATCTGGTCGGTAGCGGACGGAGGAAACGGGAAATTATATATCGGGCATGTGCACCATGGCTTCAGTGTCTTTTCTGTCAGAGAAAAGAGGGTAAAGAATTTTATGCACGATCCAGCGGATCCGAACAGCTTGCCGGGTAATGAAGTACGGTGTGTCTACAAGGATTTGAATAATAATATCTGGGTCGGAACCAACAGAGGTATAGCCTTGTATAACCCGGAGTCGGAGAACTTTATCCCTTTTAATTCGGATAAGAACCTTTTGCATTATGTCTATGATATCCGGCAACTCGATGGAAATAAGTTATGGATTGCCATGGAGTTTGGCGGAATTGCCGTTATGGATTTGACGCAACGCCTGTTTCAGTTGCCCGAACAGTCCCGGTTCCATTATATCTGCGAAGGGGACGACGGTTATAGTTTGTCCAATTCGAGTGTGAGATGTATCTTTCAGGATTCGTTCAAAAACGTGTGGACAGGTGTGTGGGGAGGCGGTATCAATTTCCTGAGTTACGAATCGCCGCAGTTCGGAGGATATTACTATTCGGCAGACCAGAGTTCTGTGAGTCGCCTGAATAATAAAACGGCTAGTAGCGTTTGTGTGGACGGTCAGGGTAAGTTGTGGATCGGAACCGATGGTGGTGGAATCAACGTCTTTGATAAAGGAACGCGGGTAGCCCTTTACCAGGAAGAGACCAACGATACGTTCGGCAATTCCGTATTGGCAGCCCTGCGTGATTCGGAGGGTAATCTGTGGTTCGGAATGTTTAATAGCGGAGTGAACTATTATGATGCGAAGGCAAAGGCTTTTCGTCGCAACATCCTTCCTGAAATCGCCAAAGAGGATGTGCGTGCTTTCTATGAGGATGACGACCGCATGTTATGGATCGGTACCAGTAACGGCTTTTATAAGATCGATCTTGCCGATAAAAAGATAGAAGGACACTATTCCTTTGAAAACAATCTGATAAGAAGCCTGCTGAAAGACTCCCGCGGACGCTTGTGGGTCGGTTCCTTTGGCGGTGGACTGGGAGTAAGCGATGGCGATTTGCAAAACTTCAAAGCATTCAGTATAGAAAATCTCTTCCCTTCCAATACGATCAATGCCATTTACGAAGATAGCCGGCAGAACGTATGGGTCGGAACGGGGGAAGGTCTGGTCTGTTTCTCCCCGTCATCCGGTTGGGATTATAAGGTTTATCGCCGGGAAGAAGGGTTGATGAATACGCATATACGTGCCATAACGGAAGATAACATGGGTAATATCTGGCTGAGTACCAACAAAGGTATCAGTTGCCTCCTGAAAGATCAGGTCGTCTTCAATAACTATGACCATTGGGACGATGTGCCTATGGGTAACTTTATGAGCGGGAGTGTAGCGAAAGACCAGGGTGGGGAGATCTATTTCGGTTCTATCAACGGATTATGCCATTTCAACCCGGCTTTGGTGTTGGAGAAACGGGAAGCTCCGGCCGCCGTTATTACGGAAATGAAAATATTCGGTCCGCTGGGAAATACCGGTAGCAGTGAGCAGGAAGTTCCTATCGACAGACAATCGAAGGTGAAACTGAGCTATATGCAGAACAGTTTCAATATCACCTTCAATATACGGAATTACGCATTAGTCAATCAGGTAGAATATGCCTATATGTTGAAAGGGCTCGAAGATGCCTGGTATACCGTTACCGATCCCAATAACGTGACTTTTCGTAATATACCTCCCGGCGATTACCGTTTTCTGGTCAAAACGCGTATAAGGAACCAGGAATGGTCGGAAGATATCACGGGGCTGGATATATGTATTACTCCTCCGTTGGCTCTTACCTGGTGGGCGAAAACTTTTTATCTCCTTCTGGCACTTCTCACTTTACTTCTGATCTCTTATGCCTATAAGCGGAAGGTGGAAATGGAGTCTTTGTATAACCTGGAAAAAAAGAAACATGAACAGGAACAGGAACTGAATAACGAACGTCTTCGTTTCTATACGAACATCACCCACGAACTCCGGACACCGCTTACCCTGATATTAGGGCCGCTGGAAGATTTGTTGAAGCGTAACACGCTCTCTTCCGGCGATTCGCAAAAGATATCCGTGATCCACCAGAGTGCGATCCGCCTGTTGAACCTGATCAACCAGATACTTGAATTCCGGAAGACGGAGACGCAGAACAAGAAGCTCTGTGTCAGCCGTGGGAATATAGCAGCTCTGATCTATGAGATCGGCCTGAAATACAAGGAACTGAACCGAAAACCCGGCATAGAGTTCCATATCGAGTTGGAGAAGGAGGATATGCCCCTGTTCTTCGATAAGGAGGTGATTACGATCGTCCTCGACAACCTGATCTCGAATGCGGTCAAATATACGGATAAAGGTGTTATCACCCTGAGTCTTTACAATGTCATGCGCGACGGGCTTGCCAAGACAGAAATAAAGGTGAGCGATACCGGTTACGGTATCAGTGCGGAAGCGCTTCCGCACATCTTTGATCGTTATTATCAGGAAGGAAGCGGACACCAGGCTTCGGGGACGGGTATCGGCCTGGCATTGGTAAAAAATCTGGTTTTACTTCATGAAGGCGATATCCGGGTGGAAAGCGCGTTGAATGTAGGAAGTATTTTCTATATCAGCTTATTGACCGATAACACATATCCGCATGTTCTTCATGCCGATTCGAATGAAAAGAAGAAAACGAAAGAGGATGAAATACAGGAGGTTCTTCCCGAGCCTTCGGGTAGCGGAAAGCGTATTTTATTGGTCGTGGAAGATAATCAGGATATATGCGATTATATTGTCGATTCATTCTCTGATACTTTCGATGTTAAAACGGCAGAGAATGGGGAAAAGGGGTTGGAACAGGCATTCAACTATATACCGGATATTATCGTCAGCGATATTATGATGCCGGTGATGAACGGGATGGATATGTGTAAAACATTGAAGGAAGATCTCCGTACCAGCCATATCCCTGTCGTTTTGCTGACAGCAAAAGATTCATTGCAGGATAAAGAGGAAGGATACCTGATAGGTGCCGATTCGTACCTGACGAAACCGTTTAGTGCTACATTGCTTCATAGTCGTATTCAGAACCTGCTCGATACACGTAAAAAGCTGGCCGAACGATTCAGTTCAATCTCCGGTGTCGGTGATAAACGTGCTATTATCGAAGAGTCGTTGAACAAGCTGGATAATGAGTTCCTGAAAAAGATCAATCAGCTGGTCGAAGAGCGTATGTCGTCTGAAAAGATCGATATCGGTTACCTGGCTGATAAGATGTGCATGAGCCACTCTACGCTTTACCGGAAGATGAAAGCACTGACGGGACTTTCTACCAACGAATATATCCGAAAGGTGAAGATGCAATATGCCGAACGTTTATTGCTTGAAGGGAAATATAATGTTTCTGAGGTCGCCTTTATGGTCGGTTTCAACAGCATTGTTTATTTCCGCCAGTGCTTTAAAGAAGAATTCGGTGTTCTGCCTTCTGAATATCTGAGGCGAATGAAACCGGAGTGATCCGATAAGGATACATATAAAATAGTCCGGATATGTGCCGTTAAGCAATATATCCGGACAAAATATAGAAAAGGGGGATTGGTTATTTCAATTCAAATGCCATTTTGCTGCGGATGTCGGTTGCCGATGCGCCGATCAATGCTTCGAACTGTCCCGGTTCGGCTACCCATTCGTGCTTACCGTCGTCGAAGAAACTCAGTGCATCCGTACCGATGGTGAAAGATACTTGTTTTACTTCTCCCGGCTGCAGGTAAACCTTTTGGAAACCTTTCAGCTCCTTGACAGGGCGGGGGAGCGATGATTTCTTGTCGCTGATATAAAGCTGTACGATTTCTGCCCCTTCGCGGTCACCTGTATTTTTTACGGTCAGGGTGAAAGTGATAGGTTCGTCTTTTGCGATCGTCTTCTTATCGGCTGTTACTTTTCCGTATTCGAATGTCGTGTAACTCAAGCCGTGGCCGAAGCTGAAAAGCGGTTTGGTTTTCTGTTTGTCTGCCCAACGGTAGCCAATGAAGATACTTTCGTTGTACTTCTCGTCTACCAGGTTGCTACCGTCGTTTCTGGGAGTGCCCGGATATTCACCCAACTGGTGTGCACCTACATCCTGTAAAGAGACGGGGAAAGTGAACGGCAGCTTACCGGATGGATTTACATCTCCCAGCAATATCGAAGCAATAGCATTTCCCGCTTCCGAGCCCAGATACCACGCCTGTACGATGGCCGGTACTTCTTTCACCCACGGCATGGCGATGGCATTCCCTGAAATATTAACCATGATCAGATTTTTGTTCGCCTGAGCCAGGGCAGCTATTACCTGATCCTGTCCGTAAGATAAACCCAATTCCTTGCGGTCTGCATCCTCGCAGTCCTGATGTGCACTCTTGTTCAGACCGCCGATAAAGATCACATAGTCGGCTTCCCTGGCTACAGCCACGGCTTCGGCTATTAATTCCTCCGGCGAACGGTTGTCTTCCAGATCCTGTCCGGACTTCACTCCATTGTATTCACCACTCGGGTCGCCTACATAACCACGTGCATAAACGACTTCGGCTTTATCACCTACTCGCTTGCGGATACCATCCAGCGGAGAGAGTTCGTATTTCACTTTCAGGGAAGAAGAACCACCGCCTACGGTCATCATCTTGACGGCATTTTCACCGATAACGGCTATTTTCTTTGCGCGGTTCAGGTCGATAGGAAGTACATTATTCTTGTTCTGCAATAAGACGATACCCTCTTCACCGATTTGACGGGCAGCGGCAAAATGTGCTTCTGAGCAAAGTGACCCGTAAGGACGGTTTCTATCCATATTCGTGCGATAAGCCAGGCGAAGGATACGTCTTACCTTGTCGTCGAGTTCTTTTGTGCCGACTTTACCTTCCCGGATCAACTGAAGATAGGGATCTGCCAGGTAATAATTATCGTAAGCGTTACTTGCCCCGTTGGATAATCCGTTGGTCCAGCTTCCGAACTCCATATCGAGCCCGTTGGTTATGGCTTGTTGTGTATTATGAACGCCTCCCCAGTCGGAAACGACAACGCCGTCGAAACCCCATTCACCTTTCAGGATGTCATTCAACAGATACTGGTTATGGCAACCGTGCTGGTCTTTGTATAGGTTGTAAGAACCCATGATTGCCCAGGCTTTCCCTTCCAGAACAGCGGCTTTGAAAGCGGGTAAATAGATCTCATACAGGGCACGGTCGTCTACAATAACGTTGGTCGTATGACGGTTTACTTCCTGGTTATTCAGTGCATAATGTTTTACACAGGCTGCCACACCATTCTGTTGAACGCCCTGTACATAGGGAACCACCATCTTTCCGGCCAGATAAGGGTCTTCGCCCATATATTCGAAGTTACGTCCGTTCAATGGTGAGCGATACATGTTCACACCGGGGCCCAGCAGCACCGTTTTGTTACGGTAGCGGGCTTCTTCCCCGATACTCTTTCCATACAATAAAGCTATTTTCGGATTCCAGGTAGCAGCCAGGCAGGTCAGTGCCGGGAAGGCTACACAAGAGTCGTTGGTCCATCCGGCTTGTTCCCATTCGTCCCATAAAACTTCGGGACGAATGCCATGAGGGCCGTCGGTCATCCAGAATTCGGGAATACCCAAACGTGCCACCCCCGGAGAACAAAACTTGGATTGCGCGTGTGTCAATGCCACTTTCTCTTCGAGTGTCAGGCGCGATAAGGCGTCTTCCACACGTTCTTCTATCGGTTTATTGTTATCCAGGTAAACCGGAATGCTTTGTTGTGCCTGGGCAAATGCAGGAAGTAACAACAGGGAGCAGGCAATATACTTAATCAGTTTCATGTCGTTTTATTGTGCTTTTAAACTTAGTGAGCGGATGTATTCTTTCTGAATGATACAGTTTTGTAACCGGCTGTTCTCTATAAATTCCATCAGAGCCGCTTTTGCCTCTTCCTGATCCGGACGAGCTTCGCGTATCTCCTGATAAGTAGCCCGGGGAGCTTCTGAGAAAGCAACGATACGATCCCAGTTCTCAGGAGCTTTAATACCGGCGAAAGATGATTCGTCGATTTTTTTATAAGGCCAGAAAGTCCAGCCGATATTGTTTTCCTGCATGACGTGGCAGAAAGCATTTTGCCAGGCTGTCGTGTTATGTCCGATCTCTCCCATGTACATAGGCAGGTTCACACGGTCGCGGAAGTCGATGATTTCCTGGATAGCGGCCTTTGTGGCTTCGCCGCCGTAACGGTGGCAGGTATACATGATTTTATCGTCAAAGGTGGAATCGGTGAACGGACGGAAATTGCCGTTCCACTGGGCACCGCCCAACAGGATGATATGGTTGGTATCCACTTCACGGATAGCGGTTGTAGCCCGTTTGTATAACGGTTCCAGCTTGGCGTTCAGTTCTTCCATATTATTGAAATAGGGGGCGATAGGTTCATTAATCAATTCGTAGCCCAGGATTACGGGTTCATTCTTGTAATACGTTGCGATTTTCTTCCAGATATCGCAGAACTGTTGCTGGCTGGCTTCGCTTTCAAAGAGCCAGGGATAACCGTAGCTGTCGTCGATGTTATCGCCAGTCTGTCCGCCCGGTGCATCGTGCATATCGAGGATCAGGTATAACCCGGTCTCCCGGCACCAGTTGACCACACTGTCTATGCGGGCGAATCCATCCTGGTTGGAAGTCAGTCCCATATAATCTTCATCGGTGAAGAGTTTGTAATGGAAAGGTAGACGGATGGTGTTGGCTCCTGTCCCGGCAATGAACCGTACGTCGTCGCGGGTGATGTAATTGTCTTTGAAAGCCTTCCAGAACTCGGAGGTAAAGTCGGGGCCGACCATTTCACAAAGCATTTGGTTGATACGTCCCGGTGAGTTCGTTTTGCTGAAGCCGAACATATAACCTTCGGGGTTCAGCCAGTTCCCGAGATTGGTTCCCTGGATGAAAAACTTCTGTCCTTTTGGAGTAACCAGGTCGGTACCGGATATACGCATAAATGCTTCCGGGGGCATATCGGTCGTATCCGTACCTGCTGTTGCAGCGTCCTGCCGGCATCCGGTGAAGGATACCAGCAGAAGCAGGATCATTAAATATATATTCTTTTTCATATCTGTTATTCTACTGTGAATGTTGTTTGTAATCCTTCTGCACTATTGGGGCCGACCCAGAGATTGAATTCGCCCGGTTCTACTACTTTCTGCATATCTATGTTCCAGAATGCCAGTTCTTCGACCGGGAGAGAAAAGGTGACGGTTTTCTTTTCACCCTGCTTCAGGGAAACGCGTTGGAAACCTTTCAACTCTTTGACCGGACGGGTAACAGAGCCAAAGGTGTCCTGTACGTACAATTGTACCACTTCTGTCCCGTCATATTTACCGGTGTTAGTCAGGTCGAAACTGATTTCCAGTGTTCCGTTGGCAGCCAGCTTATCGGTTGCCAGTTGCAGGTTGTCGTATCCGAATGTGGTGTACGACAATCCGTAACCGAAGGGGAACAGGGGATCGAAACCGGCATCCATATAGAAAGAGGTACAGCCCAGTGAAGTCTGTCCGGCTTCCAGCGGAATAGCATCGATCAGCGTTTCCTGGCGGGAGGCGGGGCGACCTGTGTTGTTATGGGCATAGTAAACAGGTATTTGTCCTACCATCTTCGGGAAGGTAACCGGCGTTTTACCGCTCGGTGCCACTTTACCGAAAAGCAGGTCGGCAATAGCCGGACCACCCATAGTTCCCGGATGGAAAGCGTAGAGAACGGCATCCGACTGGTTTACTTCCTGCTCGATCGTTAGCGGACGACCTGCCATGATAATTGTTACGAGAGGTTTTCCTGTCTTTGCCAGGGCGGCAATCAGTTCGCTCTGTATTCCTTGCAGGTGTAAATCTGCCAAAGAATGAGCCTCACCCGAGAGAATAGACTCTTCTCCGACGCATACCAGTACGGCATCCGCACGTGTGGCAGCACTTACAGCTTTGGAAATATTGCCTGTGCTCTTGTCGCGGCTGTAACCCAATCCGGGTTCGTAGATAAACTGTACCTTGTCGCCATACATCTCTTTCAAGGCTGCCAGTACGGTTTGAGTATGTGCTTTTTCTCCGTCGAATACCCAGGTCCCCATCTGATCGTGAGGGGCATCCGCCAACGGGCCTACGACCGCAATGGTACGGATCTTATCGGTGAAAGGTAAGGTCTCCCGATCGTTCTTTAACAGGATAACCGATTGTTCTACTGCTTCTTTTGCTTTGGCGAGGTGTTCGGGTGCATATTTTACATGTTGGTCTGTGTTTACATAAGGATTGTCGAACAGTCCCAGACGGAACTTAAGACGAAGGATGTTGCGTACTGCATTATTAATGGCCGCTTCCGATATTTGCCCCTTTTTTACGAGTTCTTCCAAGTGGCGGATAAAGGTGCCGCTGACCATTTCCATATCGATTCCGGCATTTACGGATTTCAGGGCAGCTTCCTTTTCGTCTTTACAGAAGCCGTGGGAAATCATTTCAGCGGTCGAAGCCCAGTCGGTAACTACCATACCGTCGTATTTCCACTCATCGCGCAGTACATCTTTCAAGATAAAGCTGTTTCCTGTCGAAGGAACACCGTCATTATCGTTGAAAGACGTCATAAAGGTGGCACATCCGGCTTTTGCTGCTGCTTCGAACGGAGGAAAATAGACGTTACGCAATTGGCGTTCGGGGATGAATGTCGAATTATAATCGCGTCCTCCTTCTGCTGCTCCGTAGCCGACAAAGTGTTTGGCACAGGCGGCTATTGAGGTCGGATCGTTCAGGGAGTCGCCCTGGAAACCTTTCACCATAGCTACACCCATGACGGAGCTAAGATATGGATCTTCGCCACAACTCTCAGCGATTCGTCCCCAGCGGGGATCGCGTGAGATATCGATCATCGGGGCAAACGTCCAGCGGATACCGTCGGCAGATGCTTCGATAGCGGCTACGCGGGCTCCGTCCTGCACGATCTGTGGATTGAAGGTAGCGGCTTGTCCCAGGGGTATTGGGAATATTGTTTTATATCCGTGAATGACATCACGCGACATCAACAGGGGGATACCCAGCCGGGATTCTTCCACCGCTACTTTCTGTATCTCATTAACTTTTTCAGGGTCCGTCACATTCAGTAACGAACCGATTTCTCCTTTACGAACCTGGCCTGCAATTTCATCCATGCTGCCAAACGGGCTCAACTGGTTCATCTGACCGATCTTTTCGGGTAAGGTCATTTTGCCGAGCAGTTCTTCTACCTGTTTTTCAACAGTGTCTCCTTTCCCTGCTCCGGAAGGCTGGCTACATGCCATCATGGAAAGAACCAGCAGTCCGGCATAGAAGATATTTAATTTGTATGTTTTCATGGTGGTCATTATGTGATTGAATATTTCATCTTCCCGTTTTGAATGAGTAGATAGAGAGTTGCTGTATTACCAACTCTCTATCTGTTGTTTATTACTTATTTATTGAAAGAGAAATCATCGAAGAAGAAGATTCCCGGGGCGGCGTGACCTTCTGCACCGAACTGGATAACAACCTTGTTATAATCGGTACGGTCTTTTACCGTGCTGAAATCAAACTCGAGTTCGATCCATTTATCGGTCTCCAGATTTGCTTTTACAATCTCAGTCTGGCTTTCCCATGCATTATCGCCTGCTTCGGTATTCTGCAATTTGACAACAACCTGTTTCTGCAGTTTATTGACTGTGATCCAATCGCCTGCAACGGCAGCAGCGGTCGTATAATCGTTGTAAGACGGAATATATACTTTCATACGAATCTTGTTATTTTCCGACAAGTCGAACTTAGTATCTTCCGATACCCATGATATGTTGGAATAGAACTCTTCCGATTTCTGGTAGAGATATACCTTTTTAGACGTATTAATGCCGACCGGTGCGGGATTCGAATAGACAGGTTCCATATCTCCCATCTTTTCGGGGATGAATTCTACGGATAATTTATCTTTCTCAAAATCTTCAACCAATGTAACAGGCTTAATTTCCACTTCGGGTTTTACGTTCTTTTCTTTTGGAATGAAACGATACCACCAACCATTACCGCTTTCAACGGTACTGGTACATTTCAGATACAGTTCGTCGTCTGTCAGGCTCAGGATCTCGTAAGTGGATGTTCCTGCATAATGACCGAAGAAAGCACCGTTGTTCAGTGTGATCGTCTTAGCTGTTTCATTCAATGTAAAAGTATATGCATCTTTAGGTTCATACTTTACGTCAAAGTCTCCGGCGGGGGGAACAACGGCTGTACCTCCCAATGCGTTTTTACCCGCTTCGTTCGTATAGATATACCCATTGTTTTTCCAGATCATTTTTACTCCCACCTGGATAAATGTAAACTCCTGGGTATAAAGGCTCGATTCCAGTTTGCCGTTGGCCGGGCACGACCACCATGAAGGCGCTTCGTCGGTACTCGGGCCGACTCCGAAGTGTCCGCTATGATATTGGTCGAATACCCAGGTTTTACCTTGCAGATTTTCGGCACCTCCTGTCAGGGCGTTGTACATAGGAGTGTTCAATAAGGACATATCGTCCTGTGCAACCGTGACTTCCTTTGTGATCGTTACCGATCCTCCGGTAGTATACATGGTCATCGAGATCACATAAGTACCTTTAAACGGATATTTCGCATCAGCCGTTTCTCCTTTGGCGGTCGATCCGTCTCCCATATCCCAGGTGACGACACCTTTTATACTCGATTCATTTTTCAGTGCAATCACGTTCGGTTGTTCACTTTTCGGTGTGGCGGAGAAAGCCAACTGGCTTTCTTCGGGCATTGCACCTAATGAATGGTCATCATTGTCTTGCGGGTCGCAAGAGGTCATCGCCAAAATGGCCATTAGGACGATGATTCCTGATTTGAATATATTTCTTATCATATTATTGTCTGTTTTATCGTGTTAGCCACTCGGTTATTTCCAGTTACCGTTTTGTTTCAATTCGAATTCGGTTCCCAGCGTCTTTGTCATTTCTCCCTGAGGAATAGGAAGATATTTCATCCATTCTTCAAAGGTGCGGACAGAGTTGAACTCGGAATTGTTTTCTGTCAGCACACTCGGAGCATCTCCCCAGCGAACCAGATCCCAGAAGCGCATTCCTTCACCCAGGAATTCTTTATGGCGTTCATCCTTGATATTCTGGGCTGTGGCGGCAATCGGTTTATCGGTACCGAAGGCGCGGCGGCGTATCTGGTTGAAGCATTCATCTGCACTTACGCCCTGAGCTTCGGGAGCACCTCCCATCTTCACCAATTCCACATAGTTCAACAGTGTTTCGGCATAACGGAAAATACGCAGGTTATTACAGTAATTCAGATCCTGGTCGCCTGGAGGAGGGTTGTATCCTTCGCGGGCAGCATATTTACGTTGGAACAGGCCTGTATCCTGGAAACGTTTTGAATAACTGCCTTGACGCCAGTCGTTGATAGAGGCATCGCGGCGCAGGTCGCCTTCTTCGTACATCTGGTAAGCGGACAAACGGACAGGAGCAAATCCCCAGCCTCCTTTGAACACTCCGTCAGGATCTTTCAGTTCATTCGGAGAGATAAATGCCGGTAAGTTCGTACCATATCCCTGCCAGCCAGTATCCCAGGTTTTACCTTCCGGCAACTGGTTGCTTTCAAAGATGGATTCTTTGCAGAATTCATTTTCGTCCAACCACATGGCATCGAAATCATCCATCAGTTCGTAATCGCCGCTTTTGATGATCGTGGCCATATCGTTGGCTACTTCGGCATATTTAGACTGATCTTTCTGATACATCACTACGCGTGCTTTCAACATCAGGGCGGCAGCTCTGTTGGCACGTCCCAGGTTGGCTCCGCTGACTTTCATCGGCATACCTTCTCCGCAGGCTATTTCCAGGTCGGCCATTATTTTCTGGTATATTTCGTCTGCACTCATCTGAGGTGCCAGGTAAGGATCGTCCAGCGGAGCTTCGAAGTAAGGAATATTTCCCCAGAATTTCCATAACAGATGTGTATAGTAAGCACGCAGGAAATGGGATTCTGCCGTATACTGGGCTACTTTTTCTTCCGTCACATTCACTGCATTCTTACAGGCAATAACTGCATTGTTCGCGCGTGCCAGGCCGGTAAAATAGATACTCCACAATCCGTCGAGAGTTTCTGCCGCACTGGAACTGAATTGCGACAGTACATATAATTGATGCTGGTCGCCGGCATCGCCTCCCCCTTTGAACAAGTCGTCGGAACGCAGGTCGGACATAAGTAACACAGCATTATAATTGTTGTTTGCATAACTGTCAAACATCAGGATCTGATAAGCCGAACCCAAACTGGACAAGATCGTTCCTTCGGTTGCGGCTGCACCGGCTTCCGGCTTTTCTGTCGGCCCGGCTGTCAGGAAATCGTCGCCACAGGAAGTGGTCATGACTGCAGCCGCCAAAAGAGATGCAAAAGCGAATAATTTATATCTTTTCATAATGATAAATACGTTTAAATGTTAGAAAGTGATATTAGCTCCTAAAGAGATCGTTCTTGATTGCGGATAGATACCTTTATCCACACCGATCGTAGTATAATTGCCGGAGGCCAGTTCCGGGTCGAAACCGTCGTAACCGGTGAATGTGAACAGGTTCTCTGCCGATACGTATACCCTTAGTCTTTGTATGGACGCTTTCTTAGTCCATATAGTAGGCAGGGTATATCCCAGCTGGGCTGTTTTCAGGCGTACATAAGATCCGTTCTTTACATACAGGTCGGAAGAACGCCAGTTTCCGTTCGGGTTTTGAGCTGTCATGCGGGGGATAGAGTTGGAAGAACCTTCACCCATCCATCTGTCGAGTATCCATGTCGGACGGTTCATTGCCGGGATATCGCCACGTTGTGCGAAGTCGAATATATCGTTTCCGAAAGTTCCCTGGAAGAATAGGTTCAGGTCGAATCCTTTCCAGTCTGCGCCCAGTGTCAAACCGAATGTCCAATCGGGCATCCCTTTACCGATCTTTGTTCTGTCGGTATCATCTACCACTCCGTCTTTATTCGTATCTACGAAGCGAACGTCACCGGGTTGTGCCTTCGGCTGTAAGAGTTCGCCTTTATCGTTCGTATAGGCATTTACTTCGTCCCAATTCTGGAAGATACCATCCGTTTTCATTCCGTAGAAGTAGGGCCATACATCCCCGTTGGTAGCCCGTACATATTCACCTACTCCGGATGCACCGGCACTTTCGTAAGTAGCCAGACCGGAAGCGTTACCCAGGTCGATCAGCTTGTTTTTCAGGTAAGAAGCGTTGGCGCTGATTGAATAGTTGAAATCTTTGACAGAAGACTTCCAGCCCAGTTCGAATTCAAGTCCCCAGTTCTGCATTTTTCCGGCATTGCTCATCGGGGCGCTTTGTCCTACGTAGCTTGGGATCGGTTTATCCATTAACATTCCGTTCGTTTTCTTCTTGAAATAGTCGAAACCGAAATTCAAACCGTTATTGAAGAAGCGGGCATCGAAACCGAGGTCGATCTGTTCCGACTCTTCCCATTTGATATTAGGATTGGCAATAGCTGCCGGTGAAGAACCATATTGCATTGTTCCGGTTTTACCGTTATCCTTTACGCTGTAACCTCCACCGAAATAGTAGTTTTGTCCACCGTCCATCAGGGCTGTATAACGGAAGTTACCGATATTCTCGTTACCGTTCTTACCCCAGCTGAAACGTACTTTCATAGAATTGAATACGTCGCTCTGGAATTGTCGCATATAAGGTTCGTTCAACACATTCCAACCGACAGACAATGCCGGGAATGTAGCCCATTTATGATTCGGTCCGAAGCGGGAAGAACCGTCGCGACGCATTGTGAATTGTAACATATAACGTTCGTCGTAGTTATAATCGATACGGCCGAAATAAGAAGCCAGGGCGGTAAAGTTGTAACCATCCGTGCCACCCCATGTACGTTCGTCGTCGCGGCTGCCGGTAGCAGAGTTGATATTGGCCTTGTTCGGGTCTGTTTCAAGCAAGTCGTAGTCGCTACCACCCAGTTTGCGAACTGAGTATCTTTGTGCAGACTGTCCTAAAACGACTGTCAGGTTGTTCTTTTCAAAGAATGTTTTATTGTAGGTCAATACGTTTTCTACCTGCCATCTGTAGCCACGGTTCATTTCGCTTTGTACCCAGCTCTGTTCGTTTTTCTTCATAGAGCCCATATAATATTCGAAACCATATCCGTCGGCCCCCCAGAATGCCAGGTCGGCACCATAGCTGCTTTTGAACTTCAGTCCGGGAAGTACATCCAGTTCGGCCCAGAAAGAGCCGACGAACTTGTCTTCATTATTTTTTGTTACGGAAGGAGCATTCAACTGGGCAACCGGGTTGGCCAATTCCTGATAACCGGAAGGCGGCAAAGAAAATACACGTCCGTTTTTGTCTACGACAGCTGTCGGGTATTTTTCCAGGATCTCAGCTGATTCTTTTTCGTTGGCATAAACGGGAACCAGGGGAGAGAACGTGATGGCACTACCCAGGATAGAACCGTATTCCGAGTTTGATTCGACAGTGGAATTCGTACCTCTGGAATAACCGATATTGACACCTACCTTCAGTTTGTTGAGGAATTTGCGATCTTGTGCTTCAAACACTTCATAGGTAGAGTTAGAACGAAGGCTCCAGCGGTCGTAGTTTGATTTACCATAGTCGCCGCCTACGATACCTTCCTGATTGAAGTAGCCTAAAGAAAGGAAATATTGCATTTTGTCGCTACCGCCGTTAATACTTACCTGATGTTGCTGAACCGGAGCATCATAGTTGAAAGTGGCATCCTGCCAGTCGGTCCCGTTACCTGCGGAAGCAATTTCTTCCTGCGAGTAAAGAGCAGGGTTTCCGTCGTTCACCTGTGCTTCGTTCATAATAGTCATGTATTCGCGTGCGTTCAGGACTGCTTTCTTTTTCCAGGGATTCTGCCATCCGTAGCTGAAATCGTAGTTGATCGTCGCTTTACCGCTTTTTCCGCTCTTGGTCGTTACAAGTACAACACCATTGGCAGCACGGGCTCCGTAAATAGCTGCCGATGCGGCATCCTTCAGAATTTCAACAGACTGGATATCTACCGGGTTCAGGTAGTTGATACCACCGTCTACCGGCATACCGTCTACGATATATAACGGATCGCTGTTATTGACCGTTCCGATACCACGGATACGCACTTTAGAATCTGATCCCGGCTGGCCGGAACTTTGCGTGATCTGTACACCGGAAACTTTTCCTTTCAGCGCATCTTCCACACGGGAAGGCTTGGCTGCATTCAGTTCGTCGGCTGTTACACGGCTGATAGCCGCTGTTACCACACTCTTTTTCTGAACACCATAACCCACAACGACAATTTCGTCCAGTGCCTGACTGTCTTCTGCCAGTGTTATGACTAACGGTTTGTTGTCAGAAATTTTTACCAGTTGAGGTGTATAACCGATGAAAGAGATTTCCAGGACGGAGCTTTGCTCAACGTCAGGAATAGAGAACATACCATCCAGGTCTGTAATGGTTCCGTTGGTCGTTCCTTTTATAATAACATTTGCACCGATGACTGGTTCGCCCTGGGTGTCTTTTACTTGTCCACTGATCGTGAACTTCTGGGCGAATGCAAGTGTCGGGAATAATAATAACAGGCATAGGATGGGGATGATACCTCCATAATACCTCCGTTTAAATAAAATGTTCTTCATAAGATAAATACATTTTAAAGTTAACATACTAATTGTTTTTTACTTTTATTGTATTTGCAAAAGTAAAGTGTGGTTTGTGGGCTTCAATAGTCTGGTAAACAGCAGAAGTAAATTAATGTATTTATTATATTGCTGATCCATAGCTTTTTATAAATTTTATATACCAATAAAAAGTAAGTTGTTTTATAAGGTTAAGGAGGCTTTCAAGTCCATTTTAGCGCTCTATTTTTCCTAAAGATTTTACAATTTCTGCAAAATGTTCTTTGGGTACGATTGCTTTGCTACGTGTTTTCAGCCGGTTGTTATAGACTGTCTGGGCAGAGCAATGGAGGAATTCGGCTATTTTTACACTGTCGCTGATCCCCAGACGGACTAATGCATAGATACGTAGTTCGGTGTTTAATAATTCTCCTTCTTTAGGCATGATCTGTTTATCCGGTTCGAGCAATGCATTAAAGTCGGAAACAAAATCCGGATAGATATGTAGGAAGATGGCATCGAAATTGCGGTAAAATTCTTTTAGTTCATTGGAAGCCATTGAAGAACTATCCGTCATCTTTTTCACTTCGTCTATCATTCCGGTTTTGATCTTCCGGTTTATATTTTTCCTGTATTCATCGAGTTTACTGATATAGTTTGAACATATATTGAATACATAACCGATATATTCTTCTTTGACATAGTTTGATTCCGTCAGTTTATTGTTGGTTTCCAATAACTGTTCGTTCAATGATTGGAGCTGATTATTCACTTCGGCCAGTTGCCCATGAGCCTGTTCCAGTTCTTCGACGCGTTTATTCAGGCTCTGGTTGGCTTTGTTCAGTTTCTTTCGTGACTCCTTCAGCCGTTTCATTTGTAATCCGATGAAGAATATGGCTGCAAGCAGAACTAATAATAACGTGCTTACGATGAATAGATACCGGCGTAAATCGGCTTCCTGTTTTTTATTTCTTTGTTCATAGGTTTTATGGATGGCGTCCAATGCAGAGGAAATACCGATCATACGTATTCTGTTTTTGTATAACTGTGCAGATCCGAGGCAATAATTGAGATAAGAATAGGCGCGGTCTGTGGCACCTCTTTCTAAAAGGGTTTTTCCCAGTTCTTCCAATGATGCGATATCATGGTTAGCCGACCGGATATCAGCCATGGCTGATAAGATGAGGTAACGAAGATATTCCTCTTCGTTACCTTCGTCTCTATTCATTATTGCTAAAATATATGCATTCATAGCCTCCTTCCTGGAATCGAACGAAGCAGAAGCCAGCGATAATCTCAACTGTTCTTTTACCTCTTCTGCCATAGGAGTTCCGTTATACTGCCATCCTCTGTACCATAGATAATAGGGATGATTATCCGGTATACTGGAAAAAATGGAATCCCGGTATATCTTTTCCTGGGCATAATAAAGTATACTTTGCTGGGAATCTTCCCCGGAATATTGACCGTAATGCGAATAAAGATACATCATCTGTCCGTAATAATCCGTTTTGGTATAAGATGACAGATTATCTACATTTATCTCATTCAAGGCATCCAGTGCTTCTTTCAGGAATCCGGTAGCCGATAATATAAAAGATTGTTCGATATTCCATTGTGCTATCCACTGCGGATTATTCAGTTTCCGGGCGATATTCAGGTTTTTCTGTATGTAACTTAATGCCGAATCGCTGTCGTATACCATAAATTCTTCATAGAACAGTTTGTTCATCCAGTACTGTTCTTCTTCCGTTTGGACTTTCTGTTCCATTTTTCTCAGTTCTTCGATCCGCTTCTCTTTGGCAACGACAAAAGTCTCTTTTTCAGCAAGGAGCGAGTCAAGGCTTTGCAGCATTTTTTCGATGTTATCGGATACTGATTGCCCGTCGGCATATCCTGAACAAACGAATGAAGGAATGATAAATAATAGTATTATCCTGATATACATTGTTGTCTAATTTAAGGTTTACGGATCAAAGATAAAAAAAGAGGATGAATTTATCCTCTTTATTTGTTTTTTAGTTACTTTTTCGTAAGATTATATGTGTACTTAATTGATTCAGAATATCTAAAGTTTCATCCAGATCTTTGGTTGTGTGCATAGCTGTTATACTGAAACGAAGTCGGGATAGTTTTTCGGGGACGGCTGGATAGCTGATTGGATTTACATATATGCCCCGATCAAACAAGACACGGGCGGCCTCTTTTACATTTTGTTCACTGCGAACCATGATGGGGAATATAGCAGATTCTGTATTTCCAAAGTCCAGGCATAACTGTTCAAGTCCTTTTTTGAAGTAATCAATATTATCGAGCAGTTTCTTCCTCAATTGGGGCTCTTTATCAATAAGCTGAATTGCTTTGATAGCAGATGCCGCTGTTTGTGGAGTCGCTGCTGCAGAGAAAATATTTTGTCTTGAATAGTATCTTAATAAAGTAATAATTTCTTTTCTGGCAATCGCATATCCTCCAACACATCCGAAAGATTTACTGAATGTTCCGGTTATCATATCGACTTTATCCAGTAGGCCATAGTCTTCAATTATTCCTCTGCCGGTTTTTCCTAATACGCCTATTCCATGTGCATCATCTACAATAAGGAATGCACCAAATTCTTTACAAACCGTATATATTTTATCCAACGGGGCAATGTCTCCATCCTGGGAATATACTCCGTCAATAATGACAAACTTATTTTTGAAATCCCCTGCGTTCTTTAGTACATGAATAAGGGAATCTACATTATTATGTAAAAATCTTTTCGTATTGGTACATAAGCAGCCATCAAAAACACTGGCATGGGTAAACATATCCATAATGGCAATATCCTGTTTCCCCATTAGTGAGAGTAAAGTGCTTGAATTAGCTCCATATCCGGAGGTATATGTTATCGCATATTCGTTTTTCAGAAAACGGGCGATTTCCTGTTCTAGTTGCTCGTGCAGGAGATTATGACCACCAATCAGAGGGCTAGCTCCTGCCCCTGCTCCGTACTGTCTAAGGGCGTTTATTCCTTCTTCAATGACTTCCGGATGATGTGAAAGTCCGAGGTAATCATTTGAAACATAGCTGATAACTTCTTTTTCTTTGTTGTTATAAGGATCTATCAGTTTCATTCGCGCATTTGAACCTGTTAACGAGATAACACGGTAGGGCAGATGTTGAATCTGATGTCTGTATGAAATATAATCATCTATTTGTTTTGCTCTGGTGAAAAGGTCTTCTCCCCGGTTCTCAAAGTCCTTCAGCGTCATGTTGTCGAATTTGTTTTGCATATGGTAAACAGTTTTATTTATAAATTAATGTGTTTTCTTACGAATCTGACTTAGTGTCTGGGGAGTAACTCCTATATAAGAGGCTATATATTTCAATGGGATTTGTTGAATAAATTCTTTATTTTTTATCATAAGTTCTTTATAAATTTCTTCACATGAAAGTCCTAACAATTGTATTTCTCGAGTAATTTTTCGAACTAAAGCATCTTCTAGAACGATTCGTGCTATTTTATTTATATTCAATGAGGTTTCATATAAATCGACTAAATCTTGCTTTGCCAGTTTCCAGATTACACAGTTAGTCAGTGCCTGAATATTTATCTGAGAAGGTTCTTTCTGCTTAAGAGAAAAATACGAGTTTGCAAATTCCCCAGGGAAGGAAAACCAAAAGGTGATTTCTTTATCTGGGTCATTATGGCTGGTAGTAGTCCAATAACGAAGAATGCCTTTTTCTATAAAATAAAGGTAATTCTCAAAATCACCGATTCTGATAGAAAACTCATTTTTCTTTATTTCTTCCCGTTTAAAGTGTTCACAGAAAAATAATTGTTCTTCTGGGGTTAGTCGTAAACCTCTGTTTAAGGAGTCGAGTGTGTTTACAGATTGTTCGATTAGTAAAGCTATATTTGTTTCCATATAATTTTTCTTTTGTTAAACGGTCTGTGTTTATGTGGCGTTGTATTTTCGATGTCTCAGCGCAAAGATAAAATAATGCCTGAACCATCAAACAAAAAAAGGAAAATTTATGAGGAATACCTTACATTTATTAATATAGATTCATTTTGTAGAGTGTAAAGATGAAAAAATTAATATATTATCACAGGAACAACATCGGAACTATCTTCTATAAAGACAATGCATTCATCATCTAAAATATTATTTTTAAAGATATTTATAATAGTATCATTACATTCTTTTAGTCTTACAGATATGTGATTGTCTTTAAAATTCAGCATATGACTTACTATCTTGATACTATCAATCATAGAACTGTTTTTTTTGTCTTGAAGAAATTTAGTCAATATACTATCTACCTTTGTCAGGTGGTTATACGAAAAATTGCATGATTTGATAGAAAAGTCTGTACTATTAAGAATTTTAGCCATTTCTTTTTTTCCTTCCAAAGTATCTCCTACGATATAAATTATAAGATTATAATCATCATCGGTAAAATTTCCACCATAGAAATCTGGGTATTTTTTCTTTTCTCTATGATAATCTCTGATTATTAATAAGTTTTTTCTATATGTTGCCAGTGAAATTCTTCTTGGCCAATTTTCGGGTTTAAGGGGATAAGCTTCACCTTCTGACTTGTTCTTTTGCTCCAAAAACTTTTTTTGAGCCAAATCTGGATTTGAGTTAATAGAATTATCCTTGTCAGGGTTTGTGCAGTAACAAAGGAATAGTAATATAGTCAATATTGTGAAGACTTGTTTCATATTTTGTATATCTTTAATATATTAATCATAAACAATTCTTCCCGATGATTTTTTGAAAACAATAGCTGGTGAATCTATTATATTTTGTTTGAATTCTGATATAACTTCATCATTCAATTTATTTAGGAAGACGAAAACTCTATTTTCTTTTTCTTCTATCCACCAATAATCAAGATATTTTGACGTGGGTATTTTGTTATTTGTTTTGTAACTTATAGTGTCCATGATTTTATTCAAAGTTCGATAAGAATACTCACAACTCTGAAAAATAGTATTTGTCTTATTTGTTCTTTCGCTAAAGATCTCTTTTGCTTTTAAGGTATCTCCAGTTATGAATATTATGAGCTGACCTTTTTTATTAGTATATGATCCTCCATAATATGATGGATAATCTTTCGTTTTTAATAGACGTAGCTTATCTCCATTCCCAAAAAGTTTTTTAATTTCTTGGTAATCATTAAATGCCGGTTCTTGAACTGCTTGTTCTGCATTTCCTTGTTTGTCTGATTTTATGTTTTTAATCACATTTTTATTCTCGATAATTTTTTCTTTAGTGTGATTACTCTCTTTGCATGAAAAAAACAAACAAATAAGTATCAATTGTAGATATTTAAATTCTTTCATCAGATAGTTATATAGTAATAAAAAGCCTGAACAAATATAGTCTGAAGTTAATAGTTTTCAATCATGATTGTAATCTTTTTTACTAATGAAAACGTTTTGAACTTAACTTATTGCTCAGGCTCTATGTCTTTTAGAATCTATTCGTGCCTAATGCGTAGTTAATTTCATCGGCTTTTACAAATATTGCGTAAGAACCAAGACGTCCCATATGAATCCCGCAGGTGTATCTAGTATTTGAGGAAGATCTATAGGTATAAACAACTCCGCCACTATCTCCTGAATCACTATTATACGAAGCAGTAGTGAGATTTCTTAGTACATTTCCGTTGGTTGCGATTGCTTCGGCATTGATATTATCTACATATCCGGATGTAATACCTGTCCTAAAACCACATTTATTGATTGCTGTACCGGGGCCTGGCTGCTGTGTTGTTGTTGAGAGTTCGTTACCTGTTCCATAAATGTAATTATCAGGAGAAGTACCGTAATCCATTGTTGAACAAAAAGCTGCGTCAATATTTCCCTGCTCCTGTGTTATTTCACATTTTGCAACATTTATGCCGTTGACGCGAAATACTTCATTCTTAAAAGTTGCATGTCCTGCCATAATAACTCCATGTTGACCATATCTGGTTACTCTATATCCAACAGAACTTGGAGTTGACATGGTTCCTGAAATAAGCTGACCTGGCGAAAGAGATGCTTCAGTTTGTATTCTACCTAGAGATTGTTTAAATTCAATGGCTGGTGAGTCTGATACCGTTTGTTTAAATTCTGCAATTACTCCATCATCAAATTTATTCAAAAAAACAAACACTCTATTACTTCTTTCTTCTATCCACCAAAAATCAAAATATTGACTGATAGATAATTTGTTACTAGCTACATTGTGTATGCGATCCATAATATCAATCAATTCATTATAGGAGTATTTTGCTGGCATAAAAATAATATTTTCATTTGCAGCAATGTTTTTGATATTGATTTGATTATCCATACTTTTATTTGTGGTACCTGATATAAATACAGTTAACTGATTATCTTTATCTATATATGATCCACCATAATATTCCGGATACTTAATAGTACTAAGTGTTTTCGTATTATTACTATTGAACGAGTTTATCAGGTTTTCATACGCATCGCAAGCTTCGAGATGCTTATCATAACTTTTTTCATTCTCTAGCGTTTGCAAGAAAATACTTTTTTCAGTCTTCAGCTCTACCTCTGGTTGGATGTTTTCATCTGAAGAACAGGACACGAATGACAAAATAGCTGTCATCATGAATAATGCTAATACTAGTCTCTTCATACAATTATTATTTATTAGTTTAACAATAGATATTGATTACAAAGGTGCTTTGTATTACCAGATAAATTGATGAATTGTTATTCAGTAATAATGATATTTTATTAAGATAAAGTAATTTCCTGTTGTGATGGGGTATTTATTTCTTATATTAGCATCCACATTTATTCTTTTTATATGAAACTGATTTATATACTAATCTCAATTACCTTCTTTTTGTATGGTTGCGGACAAAAAAAGAAAGAGCGGATAATTTCTGATGATAAAGCAGTAATAATGCCTGTTTCAATTCTTTCGGATACAACAGTGTATGAATTGATAATAGTTCCTGATACTGATTTATGTACAAGTAAAATAAAGTATTCGTGTGAGAATGATACTTTTGTTGGTTTTTCAATGCTTGAAAATGAGATACGTATGAGGCAGCTGAATATAACAGGACAATATATTAAAATATTGAAGCGTATGACATTGGAAAATAGACTTCCTGACTATTATGGTGGTAGTTATAATAATAGTGATGGTGTTTTGACTATTTTGGTTACAGGAGATACAATAGAAAACAAACAAGATTTAGTAAAGATGTTGGAAGGTAGTGAGTTTATTGTACAATCTTGTGAATATTCATATAATGCCTTAATGCAAATTGTAGATAGTCTAAACGTAGTTATTTATAAGAAAGAGAATCAAATAAAACTGAATAACCTTAATCTTGATTATTGGGGGATATTGGAAGACAAAAATAGAATCGTTATAGTCATAGATAATTGTAATTCTCAGAAAATGAAGCTATTTAAAAAACAAATAATGGACTCTCCTTCCTTTATCTTTAGGAGTTCATCTGATAGTATAACTTTTCATTGATATAATCTAATGAATACTATTTCCCTGTCCGGATAACTTTTGATAAAAACTTGTATCCTCCGGAAATTTCATCTTTCACAATCTTTCCCGGTTGTGGAACCGGAACATGCATTCCTATTACAGTGATGTCCTTGTCGGCTAGGTATTCCAACACTTTGAGGCGTGTTTTTCGTGCCATGTCGGGATCGACGTCATAGGTTACCGATATCTCGGGGTGTGGCATCTGTATAGCCAGGGCATGTGTCAGGTCACCCCATACCAGCAGCTTTTCGCCGCCGTCGGAGATGAGATACATTATATGTCCCGGGGTATGTCCGTAGGCCTCTATCGGGAAGATGCCGTCGCCGTAATCCCCGTCGAGCGCAAGAGCTTGTACTGTTTTGAATTTTGTACCGTATTGTTCCTTTATCTTCTGCACTGTATGAAAATTTCCGCGCTGATCGGGCTGGAATTTGTTCATTTCTACTTCACTGCTCCAATAAGCCAGTTCTTTGTCACCTACGGCTATCGATGAGTTTACGAAAACTGGATTTCCATCCAACAGCATTCCTCCGACATGGTCTCCGTGCATATGTGTTAACAGTATTTGGTCTACATCCTGGCATTCAACACCAAGGTTCTTCATATGCTCGAAAATTTTCCATCCGTAGCCGGTATCTATGAGCCATACCTTGCCTTTCCCTTTTACCAATACGACGTTTGTTGCGATCGGGAAGGTTCCGTTTGGAGCATATTTAGCTGTTATATCTGTTGGCGCGTCTATCAATAAGCCCGTTTCCGCATCTCCTGAACCTTCGGTAAATACAAACACTTCATAATCTCCCACTTTATAACCAGTGTTTAGTTCGGTTGTCAATTCTTGCGAATATCCATTAAAACTGATGCACAAAAAGACTATAAGGATAGAAAATAAGTAAGATAAAGTTCTCATATTCGTAGTTTTCTGTACAAAAGTAAAATAAACAAAGTGATATTTCAATAAAATCGCCAAATTTAAAATAGGACAGAACTCGTATGAGATACTTTCTTATTTTAAATTTGGCGAATGTTATATCGTATTATGGCTCCATCACCACCTCAATACTATTTCCCTGGCCAAGTAGCTTTTTGGTGAAGGCCTGTATTTTGGCAGGAGTGATGCTGTTGACTGTTTCGACATATTTCGTTGCGGCGTCGAATCCTTTATAGTAATAATTATCCAGCGTATTCAGCCAGTAACTATTTTCCTGTTGGTTCTCTGCATGACGTTTCAGGATATTGTCCTGCGTCTTTTTGAAATCTTCCGGACGGGGACCGATATCGGAGATACGTTTCAGTTCGTTGCGTACGATTGTGTTCATCTGTTCCCGTTTGTCAGGATCGGTGTCGAAATAAGCCTGCAGGAAGGTTTGTCCTTTGGGGAAAGAAGAGATACGGGCAGAGGTCTGTACACCGTATGTGCCGCCTTCTTCTTCACGTACCTTTTCCATATACACCAGGTCGAGCACCTGTTTCAACATGGTGGCCGTGATGATGTTTTCCAGGTTGTAATCCATTTCTCCGGAATAGAAGTTTACGACGGAAGCTTTCGGGGTTTCCATCTGACGTTTGAAACGATTTACATATTCACCTTTACGGATGGGCGGAACCTCTTTTACATTTCCCTGTTCTATTTTACCGTTGGCAGGCAGAGTTGCCAGATATTGTTCCACCAATGGACGGATACTGTCGGTATTGATGTTTCCTACGAAAGTAAAGACAAAACCGGAGGCATCGCCGAAGCGTTCCTTGTACATTTCCATGATACGCGGATAACTGATATTCTTGAAATCGGCCGGATCGATACGCATGGCACGCGGGTTATTATTATAGATCGCTTTCGTCAGTGAGTCGCTGAAGGCTACCATCGGATTCAGTTCCACATTTTTCAACTGGGCGATCATACGGTTTTCAAAAGATTTGTACGCTTCTTCATCCATACGCGGAGCCGTGAAATTGAGGTAGATCAACTCGAATAACGTCTTCAGGTCGGAAGGTGTGGATGAGCCGTTCACGTTTTCGCTATCCATTCCCAGTGAAGTAGAGCAGGATACTTTCTTGCCGGCCAGCATCTTGTTGAGGTCGATAGCCGAGAAATTTCCCAAGCCACCCAGGTCGATGACTTCGTTGAATACTTTCAGGTTGTCGATATCCTTATTTCCGAATAAGGTGCTTCCGCCCGGGCTGGTTGCCGTCATTATGATCTCGTCTTTTTTGAAATCAGTATGTTTCAGTACTACTTTAATGCCGTTATTTAAGGTCAGTACGGTGGCACCGAACAACGGGTCCTCTTTGCTCTCCGTGATTTTACCCGGGGCTGGTAGTTCGGAGATCAAAGGTTCGTTCGAAAGTGTTTCCTTATAAGGTTCTACCGGAATGCGTTGCGCTTTCATAAAATCGCGGAGCAGCTGTTCGTCGGTAGGATAGGTGACACCTTCTTTTTCCGGGCCGGTCAGGCTGATAACGATATTCCGTTCGCCGATCATATCCTGGATATATTTGTTGACCTGTTCAACCGGGACAGCCTGGGCGATCTGCCCGATCAACGCGTATTCCGTTTCAATACCCGGAATATATCCACCTTCGGTAAAGTGGCGTACATATTCGTTGGTGAAGGCACTGTTACGTTGTTTGTCGCGGTCGTTGTAAAGCGATTCGTATTGTTTGAGCACGTTGATACGGGCCCGGTCGTATTCAGAAGGAGTGAAACCGAAACGTTTTACGCGTTCTGTCTCTGTGACCAGCGCATTCATGGCAGAGTCCACTTCATTGTCTTTAACCAATGCGGCTACCGACCAGGCACCTTTTGTCTTCGATATCATATAATCACCGTCTGAAGCTTGTGCTGCAACGAAGGGGGGATTGGCTTTCTGCACCATTTCGTTGAAACGTTCGTTCATCATCGTGGCTGCAACGCTTTGGATATAATCTTTTACCACTCCGGCAATCGTACCATACATCTCCTGCGGCATCTTTTCATGTTTGTAGAAGATAGACAGGATCGTGTTCGAGGCCTCCTTATCGGTAGCAATGGAGATTAGCGGCATATCGTTGTCTGCCACTTCAAACATTTTGCGGGGAGCCGGATTTACCGGAGCCGGGATATCGGCAAAGATCTTTTTAACAGCTGCTTCCACTTTATCGACATCGATGTCTCCAACAATGATAATGGCCTGCAGGTCGGGACGATACCATTTGTGGTAGTAGTCGCGTAGTTCGTTCGGTTTGAAGTTGTTGATCACATCGATCGTTCCGATCGGCATGCGGTGAGCATAACGGCTGTCCGGATACATCTTCGGCAGTTGCTGCTCCCAGAGACGTGCCTGCGCATCCTGACGCGTACGCCATTCCTCACGGATCACGCCCCGTTCTTTCTCTATGGCGGAATCGGCCAGTGTGATGAAGTTCGACCAGTCATGCAGAATCAACAGGCAGGAGTCTACTACGCTTTCACGGGTGACCGGAGCATTCATGATCATATACACTGTCTCATCGAAGCTGGTATAAGCATTGAAATTCTCACCGCCGCGCATACCTACACTCTCGGTGAATTCGTCCATCCCTTTATCCGGAAAGTTTTTTGATCCGTTGAAAGCCATATGTTCCAGGAAGTGTGCCAGTCCGCGCTGGTTCTCTTCTTCCAATATGGAGCCTACGTTTTGCGCAATATAGAAGTCGGCTCGCTCTTTAGGTAGTTCGTTGTGACGGATATAATACGTCAATCCGTTCGACAGCTTACCGTAGCGAACCTGCGGATCGATAGGCAGTGGTTGCATTTCCTGTTGTGCTGCCAGTTGGAAGAGGCAGAAGAAGCTTAACAGGGAAAAGATTAAAAATTGTTTTTGTTTCATTCGGTTATTAATTAGTTTATTCATTATTAATCGGTAATACATACATGACATGCGTTCCGCCTCCTATTTTGGAAAGAACACCTTTCTCGACAAATCGTTTTATGTCGGCAACGGCACGATAACGCGAACAACCATTCAATTCAGCATAATCGAGTGTTGAAATCCGCTTGTTTCGTTGCAGGAAGTCCAACATCTTCTTTTCCCGTTCGTCGAGTGTCAGTTTAGCCGGAGTCTTAACATGTTCGAGTTCTGCATTTTTTAATCCTTCTTTCAGCTTTTCCGAGCAACGGAAATTTACTCCGTCCACCATAACCGTCATTCTCTTTCCGTCGGCAGACGGCTGGGTACGGAGTGAAGGTGAGAAATATCCCAGTTCCTCCAGTTCCACATGCTGACCGCTTTCCAGGCATAGGGTGATGGCCCATGCAAAAGAGTCGAGCACTGCTTTTACGTCTGCCGAGGAGATTGTAGACCGGGAGCAGATCATTTTGCATAGATAGTCCATTTTCGCTGTACCGTCGGATACTGCCCGTGCATGACTTAATTTCTTCCCTTGCCGGCTCTTCGGCTGCGGAGTCTCATGCACTTTGAATTTTATTCCCATTCTTATTCTTGTTTTATACTAATGTGTCTGTAAAAACAATGTGATGTCACTCTGGTTTCCTGCCGACATAATTTCTTGTCGATAATTGTGGGCAAGCCTGTCGATAATTATGAACAAGCTTGTCGACAATTGTAAGCAGGCCTGTCGATAATTATCGGCAACCAAAAAGGATAAAGACAAATATACAACACAATGTAGGGAATTGTTCCCCACGTAGGGATAATTATGGAATATTTGTACAATACTTTATTTGTTTGTCGATAGAATTGAAGATATTCTGCCAGTCGATGCATCTTTCCGCTGTCTCTTTAGCGAATGACAATATGTTCCTTGTTTTACTGTTTTATAATCTGATTGATCCGATTCATCAGACTCCAGTCTTCCAGCCCGGAACCACGTTCTTCAAAGCAATAGTTCCAATTATCGTTCGATTTGTAATGTTCTCGCCAGATAGTTCCGAATTCTCCAAAAGACGTATCGGTACTATACTATTTGTTATTATGTTGAAATGAATACAAATAGTGTATAAGATAATGCGATACCTTTGTTACAATTAACCCATCTCCTTTTGGTAAGTGACCAATTGGGATATTTAACTAAAATATCATGGAAACATCGAACATCGCATTATTAATAGAACAATCGATCAATGTAATAGACTCTATAAATAGAGGGGTACGATTAACATCAGAGGAACAACAATTTTTTTGTGACCATTTTGAGCGTCAGGAAATAAAAAAAAATGAATTTGCTATTCAGATAGGTGATTTTGAAAAGTATCTATATTTTATCGAAAGTGGTATTCTACGCTATTGGACAAAAGAAGCCGAAGGAGATCCTGATAAGGAAATAACATTTTGGTTTTCCTTCCCGGGTGAATTCGCAAACTCGTATTTCTCCCTGAGGCAGGGACAACCTAAAAATATACCACTAAAATATTTAGCATCTTACATTGGTGTAACGCCACAAAGATTGAGCCAGATAAGAAAAAAAATTTGAAGAGATCATTTAAACATAACTTATATGTGACAATATTTGCTATTGTTTATGAGTTATGGTTGATAAAATCTATTGGTAAAGGCATTATTAAAGTGCTCACCAGCCAACGCCGAGTGGGTAAAAATTATTATGTGGGTCAGAAAGATAACCAAGAGATTGGTTTTGTCGCTTTAAAGCAAGGAAAGAAAGTGTATATACAGGTTACTTACCTTATTCCGGATGAGAAAACTCGGGAACGTGAGTTTGGGAATCAAGAAATCAAGCCTACTTCTATGATATAATCTATATAATAGTACCTGAATTAATGGAAAAATTACTAATTTTCCACCTTGAATAACACACAACAAACGAATGAAAAGCGCTTTTTACCTTATACTCTGTCTGTTAACCTTTGTGATGTGTAATAAACGCTTTGAAGTGTTGCCGTCTGAGTTGGTGCATGCCGATTCATTAATGCAGAGCCATCCGGACAGTGCTCTGGCTATTCTTGATTCAATGGAGATACCAGCTCCAGAAAATGAATTACAGTATGCTACCTGGTGTTTGCTTACGACACAGGCTCGTGATAAAAACTACATAAAGCATACATCAGATTCTTTAATAAATATAGCACTCGAATATTTCGAAAAACAGGATGACCCGGTAAGGAAGGCTACTACATTATATTATGAAGGGCGTGTAAACTTTGATATGAATAGGGCGGAGGAGGCCGCTACTTTCTATTTGCGTGCACGGGATGTGGCAAAGAATACAAAGGATTATAATTTACTCTGTTTGATAAACTCCCATCTGGGAACATTATATCTTCACAGAGACTTATGTACTCAAACAACTGAGGCCTATAAGCTTGCCCATGATTATTCACTGTTATTAGGAGACAGTGGTACTATATCATATTCTTTTTCTTATTTGGGGCGTGCTTCTATAATTTGTGGCGATATGGAAAAAGCTGTGGGTTATTATAAAGAAGCTATAGGTATTGCCGAACAATGTGGAGATTTAAGGGCATTGACTTTGGCCTGTGTAGAAGTTGCAATGGCATATACCAGAATGGGGGCGTTGGATTCATCCTTGTATTATCAGGTAAAATCGTTAGGTATAGATGAAAGGTCTGGCTCTCTTGATTTTTCTCAGATACGTTTAGGTATAGGAGAGACATATCGGTTAATGGGACAGTTTGATTCGGCTTATTATTATTTAGAAAGTGCGTTGAATACCACGAATGTATATGTCAAAAGAAATGCAAGCCAGGAATTATACTATTTGTATCGGGATTTCGGAAAATATAAAGAAGCAATAGCACATAATGATTTATATCGAATGTATATGGATTCGGTAGAGAATATAAATCGTAGTATGAAGGTGACTGAAATACAGGTGAAGTATGACCGGCAAAAGCTTTTAAATGAAAATAATCAATTGTTGATTCAGAAAAGTCATTTTATAAAAAGTGCTTTGTCTATTCTGATCTTATTGCTTATACTAATCGGCTCATTGATATTTGTTTACCAACGTAAATTATTGCGTAAAGAACGTGATGTTCAGGAAACGAAAAAGCAGTTACAGTCTCATTTGGTTCATTTGCGTGAGAATGAGGTAGATATCAGGAGAAATGAAGATCTGATCAAATCGTTATCTCTGCAAATAGAAGAGAATACGGAATTACAGGAGTCTTTGCAGGATAGGATTTTTGAAATTGAATGTATTCGCCAAAAGAATGAATCACTACTTGGTCAAAATAAGCTTTTACAGGAGAATATAGAGAATTACATTTATAAGTTACAGGAAAAAGGAATAGAGATAGAGACTTATGAGTGTTTGGCAATTCAAAATACGGTTTTACATGACCGTGAAAAGTTTCTTTGTAATGAATTGGTTAAACGGATAGAAACGTTAAATAACCTGGCAGTATCTCCTCGTTATATAACAGATGATAAGTGGAATGAAATCTTCGATTTAGTGAATATGGTCTATGAGGATTTAACTTATCGCCTGCAGAAAGACTTCCCCACATTAACGGATAGTGATCTCCGGATTTGTTGTCTGATAAAATTGCATTTGGGCAACTCCGTTATAGCTACATTAACGGGAATTTCCCCTTCTTCCGTAACTAAACGGAAACAACGTTTAAAAGAACGAATCAGCCAGCATTTGATTACTCCCTTGGATAGGGAAATTTCAGTCGATGCTTTTCTTTGGGAATATTGAAAAATGATTTGTCCGTATTCTACGAATATGGCAATTTGTAATTGTCTTATATATAGCCATTTGGGGTTTGTGGATGTCCACGTCGATCCTTTCCTTGTTTGTTGTAAAACATATATCTTTGCTATGTATTAATCATTTTAAATAATTAAAATCATGGTAAAGGGTAAAAAAATGTTTACATGGATTGTATGTTTATTTTTTGTACTTATTTTTAGTGGATTAATAGTACAGGATTTGTCTGCCAAGACAATGTCCGTAGTTACATTTGGCGGTTGGTGGGGAGAAGGGCATCGTTCTGCTTCTGCAAAAGTCCCCATTTCTGCTTTTGTTAATGGAGATATCTTATCTATTCAAAGTTCCAGTCAACGTTCTGATATAGTTGTACGTATATCGAAAGATGGAATTATTCTTTACGAAGCGAAAGTTTCGGCTTCAGAAACAGATTATACTATGATTGATTTAGGTGGCTTTGATGCGGATACTTATGTTCTCGATCTGACAAATCAATGGGGCGACCACCTGCATGGAGTATTTGAAAAAGAAGGAAGTAATAGTCTATAAGCAATAAGATGTTTGAAAAGTTTTTTGAGTGTATGGGGAACTAACAGATTTAGTTAGTCGTAAAATTGGATGAATAGAGTTTATATTTTATATAAGCTCTATTCTTTTTTTGTTACCTTTCGATTTCTTTGTCTGATTTCCTTTATCTTCCAAGGTGTTTTTAATGGTTTTCCACTATAATTATATGTGAAATCGGATATATATTACTTTAACTTTTAAAGGGCTGATTTTTAACCAAAAAGGAGATTCTGTTTTTAAACAAATCTTTTACATCTTCTGTTCTATATACAAATCGAAAAAAATATACTTCCTCTGTCCTTTATTGGTGTTTAAAATGACTTTGGTCGGTATTTTAGGTATTAAGTTAATCACAAGATAAATTTGTTTTGTTATGAGAAGAATTGTGTATTTTCTTCATGCCATTGGTATGCTTTTTTTGTTCTCGTCTTGCATAAAAGAAGATATGGATGATTGTGTGATAACACATACTGTAAAAGTATATGTAAAGGATAAGAATTATTCAAATATAGAAAGTGTTTTTCAGCTAGTAAAAAAAGATGAAAACTTACCTTATCGTGCTTTTATAGGTACGATATATTATCAGTTACGCGATATAAAAACGGGGAAAATTGTTGAAGAAAAATTAGATAATGCGTTAAGTGATGGTGACCAGTTTTATACAATTAAGTTCAATAATATACCTCAGGGTGATTATAATCTTACTGTATGGGGTAACATACAATCGGAAACGGCAATGACAACCGGAATGTTGCATAATAACGGTAATGAGTTGACAGATACGTATGTTGCCAATAAAAATATCTCTTTTACTTCTGAAACTTTTTCTGATTTGTTAATGTTGGAGAGGGCTAAAGGTGATTTACTTTTGTTATGCTCGAATTTTCCATCCGGGATAACGCAGGTAGAACAAAAAGTTACCTCATTATATGATACGGTAGATCCTTACCTGAAGTATATGGGAAATACGACCGTTCTCAAAACAGGGCCTGTTAAACCATTGATTGAGACTATGCTGGCGCCTTCTGTAACGGGAGGAAGTTCGAAATTGCATCTTCGGTTCTTTTCCAACACGGCTACGGATGCATCTAAAGAACTTGTTGTTCCTGAAATACTTCTTGTTATGAAACGGAATTATATAACAGCTATAGAGGCTAACTATAATAAAATTACCGGCGCTCTGGAGATATGGACGTATATTAATGAAGAATGGACTATGGTTCATCAGTTGGATATCTTAAACACCAAATAATATTTTCTTTTTTCTAGTTATTTACTTAATAATTTTCGGCTTATGAAAAGTGTTGTTTTTTTATCAGTAATTTCTTTACTAATGCTTGCCTCATGTTCAAATGAAGACAATGCAGATCCAGTAGAGAGTGAAAATGGTTCAGTGACTTTTGAACTGTCAGCAGTGAATGAGATAGAGAGTGGCTCGGTGACACGTGCTCCGGTTTATAGCCAGGAGGCTACGCAGCATGTTACGGAGGTGAATGTGTATGCATTTAAGAGCAGTGGTGCTGATTATTTGTTTGAGAAATCATACAATATCGCAGGCTGGACGGATGGAACGACTTTTAAACGTTTTTCCGTTCCGGAAGAGAACAAGCTGACTATGGGTGATTATAAATTTCTGGCAGTAGGGGTCGGAGCAGATAATCAGTTTACGATAACATCGCCTACTGTTTCCAGCACTAAGTTTGAAGACATGGTGGCTACTATTGCCGCGACAGGTGATGAAACTGAGATCTTCGCTGGTTCTACCCCTTACACGATCATTGCTCAGGGTAGTCGTGTCAGTATCCAGATGACCCGTAAAATAGCCGGTGTTCTGGGGTATTTCAAGAATGTACCGACAACAGTAGACGGAACTACAGTTAAGTACCTTCGGCTTTCGGTTTCGACCAGCAACAAAGTGACGAACCTTTCTACAGGTGCCGGATCGACAGCAGGAACCACTCCGTACAATATCATTGATATCGACCTTTCTACACAAGGAACGGCAAATGATGTTTATACCGGAAATACGGCTGGTGCTGGTGTTGTCAAAGTGGCGAATTCACAACTTAGTGGTAAATATCTGGTTCCTGTTAATGCTATTACAATGACTTTGGGCTTGTATGATGCGAGCGGAACAGCTCTTAGGACATGGGCGGTTTCTTCTCCCGGAACGGGAACGAGCTTCGATATTTTGGCCAATCATTTCTATACATTAGGTAGGAAAGTGACTTCGGGCAGTACTGTTGGGGATCCGGATGATCCGAATGATGACGATAACCCGATCGATTTGCTGACAGATCAAACAATCACGATCACTATTTCTCCTAACTGGATTGCTATTCACGATTTGGTTTTGCAGACTCCTTAAACTGAATGTCGTATGAATATTATGCGTCGGACAACAGATGTTTATTTTTGGGCCGCTCTCCTGGCTTCTTTATGGCTGGGAGGGTGTTCTACGGATGATATTCCTTTCGATCAGGAAGTCGGAACGGTTTCTGTTCCTTTGTCGATCATGGAAGAAGGGGGCAATCTTACCCGTGCGTTGGGAGACGCTACCCCTTCCGTGAATCGGGTATTGATCCTGCCGTTTAAAAAGACGAACGAATCCTTGGCGAATGATCCGGTTAATTTCGTACCGGATTATACAGCCGCTAAACAGATTGATATAAATGCATTTCCTTTGAATACGGCCATGCTCCGGATGTCTACCGGCTCCACATACCAGTTAATGGTGATAGGTTATAATCGGAATGATTATGATTTCGTTAATCCGACAGCTTCCGGGAGACGTTTCGATCTGGGAATAACCGGTCGGCCGTCAACTTTGGCTGATGTGAATTTGAAATTGATCAATGCTCCGGATGTTCCCGAACTTTTTTCTTGTATGGGTAATGGGTATAATGGGGCTGTTTTGGTTGGAGGATTATTTAAGCCGGAACAGATAAATAATATAAAAGGGACGTTAACCCGGATTTCCAGTGGTTTAACGCTGAATATCACCAATATTCCCGCCTATGTGACTTCTATCCGTTTGAGAGCCGAACAACTGGTAACAGCAGTGAAGGCTGCCGATGGTACTCCTGTCCAATGGCAGGTTGTCGGGGATACCGGATTAAGGACGCTGGGATTATTGACTCCCGTATCGGGGAAAGTTACATTCAACATGTTTATGTTGCCTACTTTGGATGCACGTAAAACCCTTTTGTACCTGGATGTGATTTATGCGGGTATTACGGAACAGTATACGGTAAAGATTGCGGATGTCCCAAATGTAGTCTCCGGCAATCGAATTATATTTTCACCAAACCATTGGGTGCGGATTGATGGTGATTACAACAAAATCAACCTGGGTTTTACTTTGTCCTATAATATTAATCTGGACGATAATGCCTGGGATGGTATTCAAAACTATTAAAAGAGTAACGAAGATGAAGACATTTATTCTTGTTTGGGTCGGTTTGCTTCCGCTTTTGCTTTTTGCAGCCTGTGAGAAGGAAGAATTGGTGCCTGTTGAAACGGAAAAGCCGACAGAGACTCCTGATGACGGAGGTTCGGGTGTTGTCCCGGAGGGATATTTTGTAGTGACATTCTCACCGGAGAGCGGTATGAGCCGAACTCCTGTGAGTGGCCTGGATGGGCGGGTTCGTCATCTTCGTTACCTTGTTTATAATGAATCGGGGATGTTTGTAAAGGAAAAAGAGGTGCTGCCTCTGACTTCCGGAACAACTACCTGGCCATTACCTGCTATACGAGATACTTTGCCAAAGGGAGTCTATACGGCTGTTTTTTTGGCAAACACGGATAAGAACCTATTCCCCTATCCGGTTACGGGAGGAGGACAAGGAGTGGCAGATGTACTACTTAATTACAAAGGGCAGATGTCGGATGCCCGTATCGTATTACCTAGTGGACCTTTTTCCGATACTTCGGAATATTATGAGGCGAAGGTGAGTTTTTCACCTACCACGCCGAATCCGTATATTGTGTTACAACGGATCATCGGAATGTTTAAGGTACATCGTAATTTTGTGGATGCACAGACAGCCCTGAATCAACTTGTTAATAATATCGTCACACAAATACAGTATAAGAATTATATACAAACCACAGTGGGAGGAACCGCTCCGGGCTCATTGCGATATTTGTTGAAGCAGATCCCGGCCCTTTCGCTTCTTGATGCGACAGTAAATGCTGTAGCCGATGCTTTGCTGATCCCTGTAACGAATGCTCTTTATGATATTTTGCTACAGCAACTGGTAAATCAGATCGGGATGGCGTTGACAGGAAATACGACTCAGCAAGGTGCATTGAGTGGCCTTGGAGTCTTGTTGAATCCCTGGGTGGGAGACTCTGCACGTACGGCTATTGTGAGTATCAATAATTTTCCAAAGTCGGTAGACTTGAATAATAATGTGATAGACTATTATTCCGGAGTGAATCGTTTCAGGTTTAACTTTACCGGTGGAACAGTATATGATGAAAAAGATATTCTTATTCGCGGTTTTCATGGAAGTTTCGATGTGCGGCGCATCAGTGCCATACGTGACGGGCTCATATCCGGTTTTCTGATCGAGAATACTATCGACGGCCCCCTTTTGTTGAATGGTGCCTTTATAGACATTACAGATCCTGTAACGGCCAATGTGGAAACGAACAGGCGTTATAAAGCCGATTATTCTTTTCTGGACTTGCGTCTTAAGTCGTATGCACAACAAACAGATGGAAATCACTCGCTTACGCTGAATGTGAAACTTGGAAATATTGCAAATATAGATGGCATACTGGGAGGAATACCTTTGCTTGGCGGTATATTAAACTTAGTTTTGGCTCCGATAAAGAATATTACGATTTCTGTTCCTGTCAATTTACCATTGCTTGGCGTGGATAACCTGAGTGTGTCGGGTAGCTGGAGTGCGGTGACATCTTATTGATTTATTCATCTTTGACTTTCATCTTTTTGAGGAAAAGCCTGTAATGACAGATATGATGCTTATAACTTTAAGTTAAAGTGCAACTTAGCTTTGTATACTTGAGCAAAAGAACTACTTTTGCACGAGAATATAAAGATGCATATGTTGAAGGATATATTATATAACCCGGATGCTAACTTAACCCTGAATGATGTACGGGCCTTGTTGTTCCAGCAAAAGACACTTACATTATCCGCAGAAGCCCTGGAAAAAGTAAACCACAGTTATACTTTTTTGAAAAGTTTTTCGGCGGATAAGATTATTTATGGTATAAACACGGGTTTCGGGCCGATGGCTCAGTATCGCATTGAGGATGATTCCCTGAAACAATTACAATACAATATCATACGCAGTCACTCGACAGGTGCGGGTGCCCCTTTATCTCCTTTGTATGTCAAGGCGGCAATGATTGCCCGGTTGATGACTTTTCTGCAGGGGTATTCGGGTGTACATGTAGAACTTGTTGAATTGCTGGTTGAGTTTATCAACAGGGATATTTGTCCTTACATTCCTGAACATGGTAGTGTGGGGGCCAGTGGCGACCTTGTGCAGCTTGCTCACATGGCGTTGACCCTGATCGGAGAAGGAGAAGTGTTCTATCGAGGGAAATGCTGCGATACGGCGGAGGTAATGAAGGAGAATGGGCTGAAGCCGTTCACCATGAAAATCCGCGAAGGATTGTCTGTTACGAACGGGACTTCGGTGATGACCGGTATCGGTATGGTCAACCTGATCTATGCAAAGCAATTACTGGCCTGGTCGGTGGTCGCTTCTGTTATGATGAATGAGATCGCTTCTTCATACGATGATTTTATGTCGCCTGCCCTGAATGGAACGAAGCAACATCAGGGACAACAAACGATAGCGCGTGCCATGCGTGAATGGGTAGCCGGAAGCAGCTCGGTGCGTAAACGGGAAAACGAACTCTATTGCCGTCATACCGAAAAGGTTTTTGAACACAAGGTGCAACCTTATTACTCACTGCGTTGTGTTCCGCAGATCCTGGGTCCGGTCCTGGACGAAATGCTCAATGCGGAAAAAGTGTTGGTAGACGAACTGAATTCGGCCTGTGATAATCCGATCGTCGACCCGGAGACTGAAAATGTATATCATGGCGGTAACTTCCATGGCGACTATGTCTCTTTCGAAATGGATAAACTGAAAATAGCCGTAACAAAACTGACGATGCTTACCGAACGACAGTTGAATTATCTTTTCCATGATCGTATCAACGGTATCTTGCCTCCGTTTGTCAACCTGGGTGTACTGGGATTGAACTACGGTTTGCAGGCTTCTCAGTTTACGGCCACTTCCACAACGGCTGAGAGCCAGACGCTTTCAAATCCGATGTATGTACACAGTATTCCGAACAATAATGATAACCAGGATATCGTTAGTATGGGGACAAACTCGGCCCTGATTGCCAAAACCGTTATCGAAAATGGCTATCAGGTGATGGCGATCCATTATATGGCTATCGTACAGGCCGTAGATTGCCTGAAGATACAGGATAAGCTATCGCTCCGTACCCGGGATATTTACAATGAAATACGTAGCTTCTTCCCTGTGTTTACCGAAGATACGCCTAAATATAAAGAGATAGCGACAATGGTCGACTGGTTGAAGAATAAGAATATAGAACCAATTGTATGAAATACGCATTAGTGACAGGCGCAAGCCGGGGAATAGGACGTGCCGTCAGTTTGAAGCTGGCGGAGATGGGATACGTTATTCTGGTTAACTACCAAAACAACGATGCGGAAGCAGAACAGACCTTGCAGTTGATACGTGAGAAAGGTTCGGATGGCGAGTTGCTTAAATTCGATGTTACGAACGCTGAATCGGTGGCATCCACCCTGAGCGGGTGGAGGGATAAGCATCCGGATGCTTATATCGAGGTATTGATCAACAATGCCGGTATCCGTAAAGACAACTTGTTGCTTTGGATGACCGGCGAAGAATGGCACCGGGTACTCGACATCAGTTTGTCCGGCTTCTTTAACGTTACGCAGCCTTTATTGAAGGACATGCTGGTGAAACGTTTCGGGCGAATTGTCAATATCGTTTCCCTGTCCGGTATCAAAGGAATGCCGGGGCAAACCAACTATTCGGCAGCTAAAGGCGGAATTATTGCGGCAACCAAAGCACTGGCCCAGGAGGTAGCCAAAAAGAAAGTCACGGTAAATGCGGTGGCCCCGGGTTTTATCCGTACGGATATGACGGGAGACCTGGATGAAGGCGAATTGAAGAAATTGGTTCCCGCCGGTCGTTTCGGCGAACCGGAAGAGGTGGCCGACCTGGTGGCTTTCCTTGTTTCGCCCGCTGCGTCTTATATTACAGGAGAGGTGATTTCTATAAACGGTGGGTTATATACCTGATATAAAGATTTATGAATAGAGTTGTAATAACAGGGATGGGTATTTACTCCTGCATCGGAAAGAATCAGGAGGAGGTAAAAATATCATTATATAAAGGGCAGTCAGGTATTGGCCTCGACCTGGTACGGAAAGAGTTCGGCTATCGTTCGGCATTGACCGGCCTGTTGGATAAGCCGAATCTGAAAGGCATACTCGACCGCAGGCAGCGTCTCGGCCTTCCCGAACAGGGCGAATATGCCTATTTGGCTACTGCGGAAGCTTTAGCACAGGCCGGGATAGACGACGAGTATCTGTCGAATCATGAGGTCGGTATCCTTTACGGTAACGATAGCAGTACGGCTCCTGTGATCAATGCGGTGGATATCATCCGCGAAAAAAAGAATACGGCGTTGGTCGGTTCGGGATCTATCTTTCAGAGCATGAACTCGACCGTCACCATGAACCTGTCGGTTATCTTCAAATTGCGCGGGGTTAATTTTACGATTTCCGGAGCGTGTGCCAGCGGTTCGCATGCGATCGGTATGGGCTATTTCCTGATCCGGTCGGGTATGCAGGATTGTATCGTATGCGGAGGAGCGCAGGAAGTGAATATGTATTCCGTCGGTAGTTTCGACGGACTGGCCGCTTTCTCTGTCAGGGAGGATCAGCCGGAAAAGGCTTCCCGTCCGTTCGACAAGGATCGCGATGGCCTGGTTCCCAGCGGGGGAGGTGCGACCGTTATTATAGAAAGTTACGAGTCGGCTAAGCGGAGAGGTGCCAATATCCTGGGCGAAGTGGTAGGATACGGATTCTCTTCCAACGGCGAACATATATCCGTCCCGAACGTGGACGGTCCGCGGCGTTCATTGGAAATGGCATTAAAAGACGCAGGTATGGCAGCCCGCGACATACAGTATGTGAATGCTCATGCCACTTCCACCCCTTTAGGCGACCTGAACGAGGCGAAAGCCATTGCGGAAGTTTTCGGGGAAGCAGCTCCGTATGTGGCTTCTACCAAGTCGATGACCGGACATGAGATGTGGATGGCAGGCGCAAGCGAAGTGATCTATTCCATGTTGATGATGCAGAACGGATTTATCGCTCCCAACCTGAACTTTACGGAACCGGACGAGGCTTCCGCTTTACTGAATATCCCGGCGGAGACTCAGCAACTCGAATTCGATACCTTCCTGTCCAACTCGTTTGGCTTCGGAGGGACCAACTCTACATTAATAATCAGGAAATTCAAATCTTAGTAGTCAATAAGCAAACAAATGGCAAATACAGAATTAATTCAAAAAATAAACGAGAAACTATCGGAAGAGTTCGAAATAGATATTGAACTGATACAGCCCGATGCCCCGTTGATGCAGACACTCGAACTGGACAGTCTCGACCTGGTGGACATGGTCGTACTGGTGGAACATAACTTCGGGTTTACATTGAAGGCACAGGATTTTGTCGGGATTAAAACATTCCAGGACTTTTACGATTTCATAGACTCACGTGTGAATGAGTAACGATACAGGCTGGAAAGGTAAAACGCGTGGAGGTTCTTTCGGGTACCTCTTCTTTATTCTCTTGATAAAAGGACTGGGAGTAAAGGCAGCGTATGCGTTTCTTTGTCTGGTTGTGGTCTACTTTGTCCCGTTTGCCCCGAAGGCGACCCGGGCGATCCGGGGATATGCACGGCAGCGGTTAGGATATGGACGTCTACGTTCCGCCCGTTTTCTGTTGGTCAATTATTACCGGTTGGGGCAAACCCTGATCGATAAGGTGGCGGTCGGTGCAGGGATGGACAAACAATATACCTTCGATTTCGGTACTCAGTATCAGGATTTCCTGGAGGTATTGAACGGAAGCGAAGGAGTAGTTATGATCGGTGCCCATGTAGGCAACTGGGAGATCGGCGCTCCTTTTTTCGATGAATACGGGAAGAAGATGAATATCGTGATGTTCGATGCCGAATATCAGAAGATCAAAGAACTGTTGGAAAAGAATACCAACGGGAAGAACTACAAGGTCATTCCTGTGAATGAAGATAACCTGACACATATATTCCGGATCAGGGATGTATTGAGTAAAGGAGAATATGTTTGTTTCCAGGGCGACCGTTATGTGGAGGGCTCGCAGGTCTTTACAGCGACTTTTCTCGGGAAAGAGGCCTCTTTTCCGGCAGGGCCGTTCCTGTTGGCTTCCCGCCTGGGAGTGCCTGTCGTATTTTATTTCGCTGTCCGTGAGAAGGGAATGCGCTATAAGTTTAACTTTGTACTGGCACAGCCGGAGAAGCGTGTCAAAGGGAAAGTGCCGGGGCAGGAATTGCTGAAGCAGTATGTATCGGCGTTGGAATCGGTTGTAAAACAATATCCGGAACAGTGGTTTAATTACTATGACTTCTGGAAATAAGAGATAGAATAAGAGAGAACATGGAATTATCATCTCCTCAAAAAGAAATATATGCAAAGGATCGTTTTTCGGCAGTACAGGCACAACGCCTGGCGCAGGAGATCGCTTTTGGCCCGGTAGTCTTCCAGGTGTCGCGCCTGATGATTAAATTCGGGATATTCGGCATGCTGCGGGAAGCGCAGAACGGTCTGACAATGGATGAGATCGTTGAAAAGGCAGGCCTTTCGCGTTATGCCGTGCAGGTGTTGCTGGAATCGTCGCTGACGATCGGGACCATCCTGTTGAAAGACGACCGTTTCTTCCTCGGGAAAGCCGGCTGGTTCCTGTTGAACGATGAAATGGCACGGGTGAATATGGATTTCAACCACGACGTGAACTATCTGGGACTTTTCCACCTGGAAGAGGCCTTGCTTACCGGCAAGCCCGAAGGCCTGAAAGTGTTCGGCAACTGGCCGACCGTCTACGAAGGTTTGTCCAGCCTGCCCGAAAAGGTGCAGGAGAGCTGGTTCGGCTTCGACCATTTCTATTCCGACAACTCCTTTAAGCAGGCGTTGGAGATTGTTTTCGCCGGGTCGGTACGTACGTTATTGGATGTGGGTGGCAATACCGGGCGTTGGGCGACTCAATGTGTAGCCTGGTCACCGGAAGTGGAGGTCACCATTATGGATCTGCCCCAGCAGCTGGAAATGATGCGGGAGCAGACAAAGGAGCTCGAAGGGGCGGACCGTATTCACGGGCATGCTGCCAACTTGTTGGATGAGGAGACCCGTTTCCCGAAACCGTTCGATGCGATCTGGATGAGCCAGTTCCTCGACTGTTTCTCGGAAGAGCAGGTACTGAGTATCCTGACACGCGCCGCGGGTTCGATGAACGCCGACAGCCGCCTGTATATCATGGAGACATTCTGGGACCGCCAGCGTTTCGAGACGGCCTCTTATTGCCTGGCGCAGATCAGCCTTTATTTCACGGCAATGGCCAATGGTAACAGCAAGATGTATTATTCCGGCGATATGGCTCGCCTGGTGGAAAAAGCCGGACTGACGATCGAACGGATATACGACGGGCTCGGCCTGGGACATAGTATTATGCAATGTAAACTCAGATAAATATGGCTGCAATCTCATTCGATACCCCTCTGTTGGCCGGCGACGAGCTGTTGGAACTGATCCCGCAACGTCCGCCGATCGTGATGGTAGACCGTTTCTTCGGTATGGACGAGACCGGTTCGTATACCGGGCTGAAAGTGGAAGCCTCCAACCTGTTCTGTCAGGACGGACGGCTCGATGAATGCGGCATTACGGAACATATCGCCCAATCGGCAGCCGTGCGGGTGGGTTATCTGTATAAGAATGCCGGCGAAGAGGTGCCGGTCGGTTTTATCGGCTCGGTAGATAAGATGAACTATCGGACGTTGCCGCAGGTCGGGGATGAGTTGCGGACCACGATCCGGGTAGAACAGGAGATATTCGATATCACGCTGATCTCGGCCACCGTGCAGGTGAACGGAAATCCGGTCGCCGAAGGTCAGCTTAAAATATTTTTGAAGAAAGACGCATGAAACGGAGAAAACTACAAGAGGCAGCCCTTACCAACCGCACGACCTTGCGGGTCAGATTCAGCGAAGTAGACTCGATGGAGGTTGTCTGGCACGGGGAGTACGTCCGTTATATGGAAGACGGACGGGAGGCTTTCGGGCGACAGTACGGTATCGGTTATACGGATATACGGGATGCCGGTTATGTAGTGCCGATCGTCGAACTGGACGTACAATACAAGCAATTCCTCAAGTACGGCGAGTCTGCGATTGTGGAAACGCGCTATATCCGGACGGATGCGGCTAAGATACTTTTTGAATACGTGATCTTTCGGGAAAGCGACGAGACTGTGGTGGCTACGGGTTCCAGCATCCAGGTCTTCGTAAACAAAGCGACAGGATTACTGGAACTGAATAATCCGGACTTCTATAAAAAGTGGAAAGAGAAATGGAAGATCCGGTAAACAGCTATATAACGGCCGGCTCCATCATCAGTTCGCTGGGCTTCGGCAGGGAAGAGAATTTCTCCCATATCCGCGGGTACCACTCGGGTATCAAACGGGTAGAAAACACTGCTCTTTTCGACACTCCTTTCCTGGCTGCATGTATTGACGATACCCGTTTAAAAGAAGCCGCTTCGGCGCAGAAGCTGGACGGGTACACCCGGATGGAGCAATTATTCATCCTCTCTTTGTCGGACACGATCCGTCAAAGCGGTATCGATCCTTCCGAGCCTGCGTGCGGACTTATCCTGTCGACTACAAAAGGCAATATCGACGCTTTGGCCTTCGCCCCGGATACCGGGCTGCCGACGGATAGTCCCGATCCTTCGCTTTACGGCATGGCCGAACGGGTAGCCGCTTATTTCCATTTCACACACGAACCGATTGTCATTTCCAATGCCTGCATTTCCGGTGTTTCGGCACTGGTAGTCGCTTCGCGGCTGATAGAGGCAGGCGCCTATAAACATATACTGGTGGCAGGGGGGGATCTGTTGACCCGCTTCGTTGTCACCGGCTTTCAATCTTTTAAATCAGTCAGCCCGGAGATATGCAGGCCCTACGACGAAATACGCGACGGCCTGTCGCTAGGGGAAGCCTGCGGTTCTCTGCTCATAACCTCCGACCCGCACCGGGTGAAAGAATATCGCCCCGTGATTATCCGTGGAGGGGCGATAACGAATGATGCCAATCATATCTCGGGGCCTTCGCGTACCGGTGATGGTTTGTATTATGCGATCAGCCAGGCAATGGATGAGGCCGGTTTAGGGCCGGATGCCATTTCGTTCGTCAATGCGCACGGGACGGCTACCTTGTATAATGACGAGATGGAGTCGAAAGCGCTTCATTTGGCCGGGTTGGATCATCTGCCGCTCAACAGTCTGAAGCCGTACTGGGGACATACGCTCGGGGCTTCCGGCATCATCGAAACGATCGCCTGTATGGAGCAGCTTCGCAGCGGAGAAGTATTCGCGACGTTGGGGTTTGAAACCTGCGGTGTTCCTTTTCCTTTGTCGGTAAGTGCTGCGCACCGGACGATCGGGATGCAACATTGTGTCAAGACCGCTTCCGGCTTCGGCGGCTGTAATGCTGCTATCGTTTTGGCCTTTCCGCCGGGCGGAAAGCTCGGCTGTGAAGAAAACAAGCTCGCCGTCGGTCGGAAAGCTTCTCCCGAAGAAAAAGAAACTTTTCCCTCCTTCGGAAAGCTTCCCTGTGAAGAAAAGGACCTTTCCGCCCGTGGGAAAGCTTGTCCCGATGGTCAAATGACCTTTCCGCCCGCCGGCGAGCTTCCCAGCGTAGAAAAGAACCTTTCCGCCCGCCGGACGGCTTCTTTTTCCTGCCGGCAGGTGTCGATCGCTCACGGAAAGATACTTCTCGACGGAGAAATCCTTTTCGCTGCCGACCCGTCCCTCCCTTTTGCAACATTTATCCGCGCAGCCTATACCTTTTTATCGCTGGATGACCGTAAGTTTTATAAGATGGACGATCTTTGTAAACTCGGATATATAGCGGCAGCCTCTCTTTTCGCAAAGAACGGGGGAACTACCGGTTATGCTCCGGGAGAAGTCGGGATCGTGTTGGGGAACGCCTCGTCTTCGCTGGATACGGACCGGAAGCATCAGCGTTTTATCGACACGATGGGCGATCGGGAAGCCAGCCCGGCCGTGTTTGTCTACACCTTGCCGAATGTGGTGATGGGCGAACTTTGCATCCGGTATAAGATACAGGGGGAGAATACCTTCTTTATCAACGACCGCTACCCGGAGTCCTTTATCAGGGAATATGCCCGGCTGGTGATGCAAAAGAGGCGGCTGCGCGCCTGCCTGACCGGTTGGTGCGAACTGCTGGGCGAAACGTATGAAGCCCGTTTCGACTGGCTGGAACAAAAATAATTTCAAACGAATAATAATATAGAACAGACAATATGGAACAATTAATGCAGGAATTGAAAGAATCGCTGATCGAATCGCTGAACCTGGAAGACATAACCCCGGCGGAGATCGAAAACGAAGCGCCTCTTTTCGGGGATGAAGGATTGGGGCTCGACTCGATCGATGCCCTCGAAATCATGCTGATACTCGAACGTAACTATGGTATTCGTATAGCGAATCCGGGGGAGGGGAAATCTATCTTCTACTCTGTAAAAACGTTGGCTGACTATATCACTGCCAACCGCACGAAATGAGAATAGGCGTCACAGGTATCGGTTGCGTGTCGGGTATCGGCATGAATGTGGAGGAACATCTTTGTGCTTTCCGCGACGGGCGGAATGGGCTGGGACCTGTTACACTCTTTCCTACCTCGCATAAAGAACCTGTATCCGAAGTAAAGCGGACGAATGAGGAATTGAAGCAGGCACTCGGTATTCCGGCATCCGCCGAATTATCGCGTACCGCTTTACTGGGGATGACGGCGGCCTTCGAGGCTTTGGCCGACTCCGGGCTGGACTTGTCCGATCCGCATAACTCATTACGTATCGGCCTGATCTCTTCCACCTCTACCGGGGGAATGGATCTGACGGAGTCTTTTTATCCTTCCTTTCGCGCCAATCCGACACATGGACGGTTAAGATATGTCGCCTCGCACGATGCCGGCGACAGTACGGAACGGATCGCCTCTTTCCTGGGAATTACCGGGTTCCGGACAACGGTCAGTACGGCCTGTTCGTCTGCCGCCAACGCAATTATGCTCGGAGCCCGGATGATCCGGCAGGGAATGCTCGATGTGGTGATTGCCGGCGGGACGGATGCCTTGTGTAAGTTCACCTTAAATGGCTTTGCCTCCCTGATGATCCTGGACAAGGAACCTTGCCGCCCTTTCGACAGCTCGCGTGCCGGGTTGAATCTGGGGGAAGGTGCCGGTTACCTGGTGCTTCAATCGGAAGCAACTCTTGCCAATCCTCCCTATTGCCTGTTGTCCGGCTATGCGAATGCCAACGATGCTTTTCACCAGACGGCTTCTTCCGATGAAGGCACCGGTGCTTTCCTTGCCATGAAAGGTGCCCTGGATAAAGCGGGGGTGCGACCGGAGGAGGTAGACTATATCAATGCCCACGGAACAGGGACCCTGAATAATGATGCTTCTGAAAGCCGGGCTATTCTCCGCCTTTTCGAAGGCCGGATACCGCCGTTCAGTTCTACGAAAGCCTTTACCGGCCATACGTTGGGCGCTGCCGGTGGGATTGAAGCTGTATTCAGTGTGCTTTCCCTGAAACACGGTATTCTCTATCCGAACCTGAATTTCTCCGCTCCGGTAGAGGAAACAGGATTGATTCCTGTTACCCGTTATCGGGAAGGATTGACTCTTCGCTCTGTATTATCTAACTCCTTTGGTTTCGGAGGGAACAATGCTTCCCTGCTTTTCCAGCAATTCGATCGATAGACTATGTTTACAAAGCCGGTTTATATAGAAAAAACAGCAGCCTCTTTTGAGCGGACGACCGACGGTTGCCGGCTCAGGGAACCTGACTACAAGCTCCTGATCCCCAATGCAACCCTTCGCCGCCGTATGAGTCGTATGGTTCGTATGGGGGTGGCTACCGGATTGCAGTGTATCGGGGAAACGGCTGTTCCTGTGGATGCGATCCTGACCGCCACAGGGCTGGGATGCCTGGCCGATACGGAGAAGTTTATGAATACGATATTGGAGCATAACGAGGAACTGCTTACTCCCACGGCATTTATCCAGTCTACCTTTAATACGATCGGGGCACAGATCGCTCTGCTTACCGGTAATCATAGCTATAATACGACTTACGTACATCGTGCCTTTTCTTTGGAAAGTGCTTTGTTGGATGCGGCTTTACTTTTGCAGGAAGGGGAAGCTTCGTCTGTTCTGGTCGGAGCTGTCGATGAAATGACACCGGCCTTGGAGGCCATTCTCGGCCGTCTGGGTTTTTGGAAGAAGGCAAAGCCGGGCGAAGGGGCGGCTTTCTTTCTGTTGTCGGGAAATCCATCGTCGGAATGTATGGCGGAGCTTCGGGATATAGAGTTGTTCAGCGGCTCTTTCACGCAGGAAGAGATCGGTAAGCGTATGGAAGCTTTTCTACTTCGGAATGGGGCTACGGATGCCTCTGTGGTCTTGCCGGATGAGTATAAACGTTACTGCGGAGAGTTCCCGACAGCCATGTCGTTTGCTCTGTGGTATGCCTGTACCCGGATGCAGGAGGCCGGTTCTCCCGGCTCCGTTTTGTTGTATAATTCCTTCCTGGACAATCATTCGTTTTTATTAATAAAGAAAGGGTAATATATGGGATGGCTGCTATTGATAGTCGTATTGGTTTGTGTCGGAGGTTATCTGTTTTATGCCTCTTACAGCATTCGTTCGGGAGTATATGTGAAAGCCTTGTGCAAGGGAGAAACCGATAAACGTGTGGTTTGCCTCACCTTCGACGACGGCCCTGACCCGAAACATACGCCGCAGGTGTTGGATGTTCTGAAGAAGTATCAGGCACCGGCCGCCTTTTTTTGTGTAGGGGAAAAAGTATTGGAAAACCAGGAACTCTTCAAGCGTATGGTAAAGGAAGGGTATTATATCGGAAACCATACTCACAAACACTCCTGGACGTTCCCGTTTCTTTCATTCAAGAAGATGTATGATGAAATCTTGAAAGGTGAAGATGCCTTGTACACGTATGCAGACCCGTTATCAGCTTTCCGTCCTCCTTTTGGGGTAACGAATCCTACTATCGCCCGCGTGACGGATGAACTGGGATATACAATAATCGGATGGAGCATTCGTTCTTTTGATACGCGGAGAGAGTCTGAAGATAGGGTGTTTCGCCGTATCATCAGGCAGATCGAACCGGGGGCCGTTATCTTGTTGCATGATCGCCTGCCCGGCTGTGCCTCTCTGGTGGCTCGTTTACTGGAATATTTAAAGACAATCGATTATGAGGTCATTCCTCTCGATACAATGTTTTATTTACCTCGTCCGTTTGAAAAAGAGTATGATAATGAATAAATATATATGCCTGTTGTTGCTTCTGGCCTTTTATCTGCCAATGGCGGCTCAAAAGGATCTGAAACCATTGGTTTCGACAGTTGAGTTCCAGGAGCGGCTGAAGAAGGAAGCGGCTTCGCTCTCTTCTATTGAAAGTGATTTTACACAGGAGAAGTTTCTGGATGTTTTTAATGAGAAGGTTCTCTCGAAGGGGCGTTTCTATTATAAACAGGAGAATATGATCCGGATGGATTATACCTTACCGGTCGATTATCAGATTATTATCAATGGCCAAAAGCTAAAGATCGTATCCGAAGGGAAAAGCAATGTCGTCAACCTGGGTTCCAACCAGATGATGAATGAAATGAAAGGGATGCTGGCTGCCTGTATGGTTGGCGATTTGAGTAGCATGACATCGGCGTATAAGTTGGAATATTATGAGTCGCCTTCTCTTTATGTGGTTAAGATACGTCCGGTTTCTAAAAGTGTACAGGCTTATATCTCGGAGATCGTTATCTCGATAGATAAGAAAAATATGGCTGTACAAACGCTGCGCCTGTCGGAGAATGCAAAAGATTATACCGAATATCACTTTACAAATCAGAAATATAATACACTGACCGGTGATGAAAAGTTTGTTATCCGTTAGTCTTTGTCTTTTACTGATCTGCTGTTCGTGCGTTCCGTCCATCACACGGGACTGCCGGAAAGGGGAAACATTACTGATAGGAAAAGAACAACTTCTTCCTATGGTGGATGCTTCTGCCGGGTTGTGTAAATACAATATGACGATCGATTTCATGCGGAAGCATTTCAGCGGACTGTTATTGGTCAAGGAAACGGATCAGGGAACCTTCCGTACGCTTTTCAGCACCCATTTCGGATTGAGCCTTTTCGATTTGGAAATCGGAAGGGGCGGTTTAGTAGTACATCATTGTATCGAACCATTGAATAAAAAGAAGATACTCGACCTGTTTTATCGTGATTTCTCGGTCCTCTTCGGTTTGAACGTACAGCCTGAAAATAAAGCAGTCGTTTATAGCTGTACAAAACCACAAACAGATATTGTTTATAAATTGTTCCTGCCCGGCTTCCAAGGATATTATCGTGTGGACGATATAACAAACCGCATACAAGAGATCAAGCTCGGAGCCGGCCTTCGTAAAACAACTTTCCGTTCCCTACCCGACACTACCGGGATAGAAATGCTCCGTATCAGACATACGGGATTACGGCTTTCTATCGGTTTGGATGCTTTAAAGTAGGATTTACCTAAGATTATGTAAGCTATATATTTTTGAAATTAGTAACAAACAACTTATTAAAGTATGAAAAAAGTATTGATAACATTAGTTGTCCTATTTAGTATCCTGACATTTTCTTATTCACAAAGTGTCGTGTTGACTTCCGGTTCAATAGACTTTGTAAAAGAAGCCCCTGTACTGCAATTCACTTTCTCGTATAACGAGATGTTAGTCGGAAAACTAACGGAAAGTGAATATGTCAACAAGAAAATCACCGACTATAATGAGAAAGAAGCCGGTAAGGGCGATGAATGGGGAAAAGCATGGGTTAACGATCGTAAGGAACGTTTTGAACCTAAGTTTCTGGAACTATTCGATAAATACATGGGAGAAAAAGGCATCACCTCCGGAACGGAAGGTGCTATCTATGTGATTGAGATTAACACGGATTTCACCGAACCGGGTTGGAATGTCGGCGTTATGCGGCAGAATGCATCGGTAGACCTGAGCTGTAAGGTAAAGAAGATCGATACAGGCGAGCAGGTCGCTTCTATAAAGATTCGTAATGCTTCCGCAAATAATTTCTGGGGAACCGATTTTACTGCAGGCTATCGCGTACAGGAAACGTATGCCAAGGCAGGAAGAGAGCTGGCTAAATTCTTTATTAAAAAAGCAAAGCTGAAATAATAAAGATTAGTCTTGTTTTTAGAGTAGGAACTCTTGTGAGAGAAGGGTTAATACTCTGAAAAAGATTCGATACAGACCAAAATAATAGAAAAACTTCCCTACCTTTGTCCCACTAAATGCATAGTAAAAGGGATGTTGACTGACTTTTATACAGTAGAAACCGTTGCGGGACAAGATGAAGAATATACTTGTGTAATTCGGCTGAATCCGGAGCATAATGTTTATAAAGGGCATTTCCCGGGTATGCCTGTGGTACCCGGTGTTTGTATGCTCCGCATAGTGAAAGAATGCGTATCGATGGTGTTGAATACTCCGGTGCGTTTTCAAGCTATAAATAGTTGTAAATTCCTCTCTGTTGTGAACCCGTTGGAACATGGTATTCTTACGTTTGCATTCTTTTTAGGCAATACCAACAGGCTACAGGCTATTGCAAGTGCAGGTGAGACGACTGTACTCAAACTAAAAGCAACGATTGTTGCGGAGTAATAACGAATAAATGGTAACAGATACTACATATACATTTCCGGATCATTTCCGACGGGAGGGGCAATTGGCTATTGTGATTCCAACGTACAACAATGCTATTACTCTTGGCCAGGTCCTCACGGATGTATTGGTTTACTCATTTCCTGTTATAGTGGTAAACGATGGTTCCACAGACCATACAGCGGAAGTGCTGAAAGGATTCTCTGAAATCGGTGTTATCAGCTATCCGAACAACCGGGGAAAAGGGTATGCTTTGAATACCGGACTGAAAGCAGCTATGGAGATCGGTTACCGTTATGTTATTACACTTGATTCGGACGGACAGCATTACGCAGACGATATCCCCGTTTTCCTGAAAGAGATAGAATTGCATCCGGATAGCCTATTGATCGGGGCCCGTAATCTGGCTTCTGATAATATGCCCGGAAAAAATACTTTTGCCAATAAGTTCTCTAATTTCTGGTTTACACTGGAAACAGGTATCCGCTTAACTGATACCCAGTCGGGTTACAGGCTTTATCCTTTGAACAAGTTGAAGAAAGTACGTCTTTTCACGACGAAATACGAATACGAACTGGAGATAATCGTACAGGCTGCCTGGCGGAATATACGGGTTGCGAATGTTCCGGTGAAAGTGTTTTATCCACCGGCTGGGGAGCGGGTCAGTCATTTTCGCCCGTTGCGGGATTTTACACGGATCAGTTTATTGAACTCAGTGTTTGTAACCGTTGCTTTGTTATGGTTCTGGCCCTGGAAATGTGTACGAAGCGTAACGAAGGAGAATATAAAGAAATTCATATCTAAGAATATCACTCATTCCCCGGAGTCGAATATACGGATCGCATTAGCGGTTATGTTCGGTGTTTTTATGGGAATTGTGCCTATCTGGGGATACCAGATGATTGTTGCCGGTATATTGGCCCATTTGATGGGGTTGAACAAAGTGATCACGATCGTTGCATCGAATATCAGTATCCCTCCTGTGATTCCCTTCCTGTTATTCGGGAGTTATGTGACGGGAGGGTGGATACTGGATCGTCCTGTAAAGCTGAGTGTATATGAAGTGACATTCGATACGATCAAGGATTCGTTCGTTCAGTATCTGGCCGGAAGTATGGTTTTTGCCGTTATTTGCGGGTTATTTGCCGGTGTTGTTTGTCTAACGTTGCTTTCGTTGTTCCGGAAGCCTGAGCGTTCTGCCGGATGAGTAAGCTGTTTATCCATATATATAATTACCTGGAACGCCATCTGGCTGTCCGTTACCTGCTACTGGTCGGTAGCTCCCTGTTATTGCTTTTCTTTGCCGTACAGGTGAAATTTGAAGAAGATGTAACCCGATTTTTCCCTGATACGCAGGATGCCCGGAATACGGAGATTGTATTCCAAAACCTAAAGATCAAAGATAAGATCATCGTTATGTTGTCGTCTGCCGATACGGTATCCGGTACGGTTTCTTCCGATCGCCTGATTGAGGCAGGAGAAAATCTGAAAGATAGTTTGCTGGAAGAGGCCGGAACCGAGTATATAACGGATATATTTGCGGAGGTGGATGAGAATATGATAGGGAAGGTGACCGGATTGATTTATGATAACCTGCCTGTCTTCTTGACGGAGGCTGATTATGTCCGGATGGATTCCGTATTGACCCCGGATGGAATTGAACGCCGTATGCGTAGTAATTATCTGAATCTGCTTTCTCCGGCAGGAGTGGCACTTAAGAATATTCTGCCCCGTGACCCGGTAGGTCTGGGTACTTCTTCTCTGGAAAAACTGCGCGATTTCCAGATGACGGCTAATTATGAGTTGTATGACGGGCATATTTTTTCAAAGGATATGTCGACCCTGTTGCTTTTTATTACTCCGCATTACGGGACGGGCAGTACCGGAAAAAACGAATTCCTGATCGATACGATCGAAAAGCAGCTGAAAGAAACGATGAACGCCTATCCCGGTGTGAAAGCGGAATATTTCGGGGGACCGTCGGTCGGTGTCTACAATGCCCGGCAGATCAAATCGGATACCATGTTGACCATGACGATCGCCCTGATCATCATTATCGGTTTTATAACATTGGTATTCAAAAGCCGTTCGGCTGTGATCCTGATCATACTGCCTGTATTATATGGAGCTGTATTTTCACTGGCTCTGATCTTTTTCATTAAAGGTGCTGTGTCGGCCATTGCGATCGGGGCGGGTGCTGCTGTGTTTGGGGTGGCACTGAGTTACTCGATCCATGTATTGTCGCATTTTAATCATGTCTCGTCCATCCGGCAGTTGATCGAGGAACTGGCCTATCCGCTTACAGTGGGTAGCTTTACAACGGTCGGAGCTTTCTTCGGCTTGGTTTTCACCAGTTCGGACCTATTACGTGATTTTGGCTTGTTCTCTTCATTGGCATTGATCGGGACAACCTTTTTTTGCCTGGTGTTCCTACCGCATTTCCTGAAGATAAAGAAAGGACATGAAGAGGCCGGCCGGGTGCTTCGTATTATTGAGAAGATCAACGGATATGCTTATGAAAAAAATAAGCCGTTGGTCATTACGATCGTGATCGTCTTTTTCCTGTCCCTTTATATGTCGGGAAAGGTGACGTTCGACAGTAATATGATGAATCTGAGCTTCGAACCGGTTAACCTGAAGGCGGCAGAACTGCGCTTGAACAATCTTTTCCAGTCGGATAATAAAACCACACTTTTCGTTTCGGTAGGTAATACTTCTGATGAAGGATTACAGCATTATGCGGAAACGAATCGTGAACTGGAAACGTTGAAAACAGAAGGAAAGATTAAAGAATTTGCTTCGGCAGAAAAAATATTTATTCCTTATGCAGAACAGCAGCGGCGTATCGACCGCTGGAACAGCTACTGGACAGCTGAACGGAAAGCATTGGTCGATAAAGAAATCAGGGAGAAAGCCGGGAAATATCATTTCCGGGCCGATACTTTTGATGACTTCTTTGCTCTTCTGGATAAACAATATGCTCCTTGCGACTTTACTTCCGGCGATTCTTCTTTGCCGCTACTGGACAGTTGGGCCTCTTCAGCCGATTCACTTTCCATGTTTATCACGCAGGTTCGTTTGAATGAGGATGATAAAGAGTTTGTCTATGACCGTTTTGCCGATAATGACGGATTGGTGATTTTTGATCGGGGGTATTTTGCCAATAAGTGGGTCTCTGCTATCAACGATGACTTTTATCTGATTCTTTATATCTCTTCTTTTCTGATCTTCTTCGCTTTGTTGATCTCGTACGGACGGATCGAATTGACGTTGATGACTTTTACCCCGATGGCTGTCAGCTGGGTAATCATCCTGGGGTTGATGGCAGTAACCGGAACGCAGTTCAATATTGTGAATATCATCCTTTCGACCTTTATCTTCGGTTTGGGAGATGATTTCAGTATTTTTATCATGGATGGTCTGCAACAGGAATACCGGACGGGCAAGAAGATGCTTACTTCCCATAAGACAGCTATCTTTTTCTCTTCGTTCACTGCGGTTGTAGGGCTTGGGGTACTGGTTTTTGCGAAACATCCTGCATTACAGTCGATCTCGGTAATTTCGATCCTGGGAATGATCTCTGTCGTATTGGTTTCTTATACGATCTTACCGATCTTGTTCCGTTTTTTTATTTCCCGGCCTGCCTCAAAAGGAAATTTTCCATATACTTTGTCCGCGCTTCTGGTCACAGTGTGGTTTTTTGGCTTGTTTGTCACCGGCTGTTTATTGATGATGGGAGTAGCGCTTCTGTTGATATTGCTACCTGCAGGAAGGAAAAGGAAAAAGCAGTTGTTCAGCCGGATCATGATGTATATGCTGCGTATTTTCCTGAAAGCTGCCTGGATAGCCCGGCGTGAGAAAATAAATCCGGGTAATGAAACTTTTGAGAAACCATCGGTGATTATTGCTAACCATCAGTCTTTTGTTGATATACTGGTCATGCTTTCCCTGGCACCGAAGTTGGTGATGGTAACGAACAGGTGGGTATGGCATTCCCCTGTTTTTGGAAAGATCGTGCAATATGCCGATTTTGTGCAGACGGAGGATGGGTATGAGAAAGTCTTACATCATCTTCGTGATAAGGTTGCGCAGGGATATTCGGTGGTTGTTTTTCCGGAAGGAACACGTTCGGCAGACTGTAAGATACATCGCTTTCATAAAGGAGCTTTTTATCTGGCTGAGAAATTGCAGTTGGATATACTGCCGGTCGTTCTCTATGGAACGGGAATGATTATTTCGAAACGGCAGCCGTTTTATGTGAAGCGAGGGGTATTGTGTACCCGTATATTGCCCCGTATAGCCAACACTGATACAAGTTTTGGCGTGACCTATCAGGAACGTTCGAAAACCATTGCTGCTGCTTTCCGTAATGCCTACCAGGAGACTTGTGATATTTATTCAAATTCGGATAATCCTTATTTTTACAGGCAGTTGGTTGCTAATTATATTTATAAAGGTCCGGTTGAGGAATGGTATATTCGTATTAAAGTCCTCATGGAGGATAAATATGAGTTTTTTAACCGGATTATTCCGCGTAAAGCCCGGATTACGGATATTGGTTGTGGATTGGGGCCGCTCTCTTATATGCTTGCCATGCTTTCGGAAGAACGGACAGTTCTGGGTATTGACTACGATGCGGATAAGATTGCCGTTGCGAATCATAATTTCTCCAGGAACGATCGTACCCGTTTTGTTTGTGCCAATGCGGTAGACTATGATCTCCCGTTCAGTGATGTGTTTATACTGAATGATATGCTCCATTATATGGATTATTCGTCACAGGAACGTTTGTTGGAAGCCTGCATTGGTAAGTTATTGCCGGGTGGAATATTAGTTATTCGTGACGGTGATGCCGGTGGTACGGTTAAACACCGGGTAACCCGGTTTACCGAGTTACTTTCTACCCGTTTACTGGAATTCAATAAAAGAGAGAATGATCTTTATTTTCCAACGCATGAAATGTTTATCCGGCTCGCAGAACGACATCGGATGGAGATAGAGCAGCAGGCTAATGATCGTTTTACATCCAATACGATCTATGTTCTGAGAAGAAAGGAGAGTGCACATGAGCAATAGTAGTCGATATGATGTTATTATCATAGGAAGCGGACTGGGTGGTCTGGCTTGTGGCGTAACTTTGAGTAAAGAAGGGTATAATGTCTGTGTGCTCGAAAAGAATCCTTTACCCGGTGGTTGTTTTCAATCTTTTAAACGGTATGGCAGGATGTTGGATACAGGCATTCATTATATCGGCAGTATGGATGAGGGTGAAATTATGCGGCAATACTTTACTTATTTCGGAATAATGGATAAGTTGAAGATGCGACGGATGGATGAAGAGGCTTTCGATATGATCTGCTACAAGGATAAGTTTTATCCTTTTGCTATGGGGCATGAACGGTTTGCGGAGACGTTGGCCCGTGAATTCCCGAAAGAAAAAGAGGCACTTTACCGCTATGTCGATATGTTGGATGCTGTCGGTAGGTCGATCAGTGTGGAACAGTTGAGGAAAGGAAAGTTGTCTTCCGGCAATATGGATAATTTTTATGTCTCTGCCTGGGAACAGATCAAGGAGATTACTCCGGATGAAACTTTACAGCAGGTTTTGTCCGGGAGTGTTTTGCTGTATGGTGGTGAGCAGTCGGTTTCTACTTTTTATCATCATGCTATCATAACGAATTCGTATCTTCAGGGATCCTGGCGCTTTGTCGATGGAAGTATGCAAGTGGCAGATGCCTTGGTAGGCATGATCCGGCAGAATGGAGGAACAGTGTTGACCGGTGCGGAAGTAAGTAAGCTCTGTTTATCCGGAAACGAAATAAGAACCGTAGAGATTAATCATTCGGAACAACTGGAATCCCGGTATGTTATCTCTTCCTTGCATCCTTTCAATACGTTGAGTCTGGTGGAGAAATCTCCGTTGATACGGAAGGCTACTCTATCCCGTTTGCAACATTTGCCTAATTCATACGGATTGTTTTCTGTCTATCTGCTTCAGAAACGGGAGAGTACACGGTATTGTAACCGGAATCTCTTTTTGTTGGGAGATCAGAATGCCTGGTATAACACCCGGTATCCCGAAGATACCCGGATTAATACTTGTATGGTCTCGATGCAACCCTCTTCTGTCCAGGAACAATATACCGATGTGATCTGTCTGCTTTCTCCCATGTATTTGTCGGAAGTGAAAAACTGGGAAGATACGACTGTAGGAAAGCGTGGTGCTGATTATGAAGAGTTTAAAATGCAAAAGGCACAACAATTAATTGCTTTTGCCGAACGATATTGTCCGGGTATTTCACAGAATACCGAGAGAATAGTGACTACTACGCCCCTTACTTACAGGGATTATACCGGAACCCCTGGTGGTTCGGCTTATGGAATTATGAAGAATTATAAAAATCCGCTGACAACATTGATCCCACCTCGTACGCGTATACCCAATCTGTTCCTGACCGGACAAAGCTTGAATGTACATGGCGCTTTAGGGGTAACATTGACTTCGATGCTGACTTGTGCGGAATTGTTAGGGGCGGAATATCTCGCCCGGAAAATAGGAGATGCCTGATATGAAAATAAAGAAGATAATAAAATACCTGACCCTGTCCTTTCTCTGTTTTATCGGACTGCTTTTGATTGCCTCCTCTGTCCTTTTCCTGACGGCAGATATGAAACAACCTGTTATCGATATACAATCGCTGCCGGTTTATTCTCTGGTAAAAACAGATAGCTTGCGTACGTATGGCCCGAATCATCTACGGCAGAGCAAAAGCGGGTTGTGGGAAATGTCGTTGCAGGGGAATCCAGCCGAAAGGGGAGTTGCTTTCGGGAAACTGGCAGAAGATTTGCTCCATTACCAGGAAGAGGTTTTTGTCGATCAGATACGTCAGATCATACCTTCGGACAGTTATCTGAAGTTCCTGCGTTTTTTCCTGATCCTGTTTAACCGTAATCTGGGAGAATACATACCGGAAGAATACCGGACGGAAATCTATGGAATTTCTCTTTCCTGTTCCCACGAATATGATGCGATCGGTACTCCTTACGAACGTCAGTTGAATTATCATGCTGCACATGATATCGGCCATGCTATGCAGGACTATATGCTGGTCGGGTGTAGCTCTTTTGGTGTCTGGGGAAATGAAAGTGCGGATTCGACTTTATTGATCGGGCGTAATTTCGACTTTTATGTAGGCGATGATTTTGCCCGTAATAAACTGGTTTCGTTCTATCGGCCATCCGATGGATACTGTTTTGCATCCGTAGGTTGGGCGGGGATGACCGGTGTGTTGTCGGGGATGAATGAAACGGGACTGACAGTTACCATCAATGCTGCCAAATCGACCATGCCGGTATCGGCTGCCATGCCTATCTCTTTATTGGCACGTGAAATCCTTCAATATGCTTCCACCATAGAAGAAGCGTATGCGATTGCACAGAAACATAGAACTTTTGTTGCCGAGTCTTTATTGATTGGTTCGGCAAAAGACGGGAAGGCTGCCATCATTGAGAAATCGACCGATCAGATCGCCCTGTTTCGTTCGGAAACAAATCGTATTATCTGTACGAACCATTATCAGTCGGACACATTTAAAGATGATGTCCGGAATAAGGAGAATATAGCCACTTCCGATAGTCCTTACCGGTATGCCCGATTGGATGAATTGTTGGATGAAAATATCCCGGTAGATGCTTCGAAAGCTGCATCTATATTACGTAACCGGTTCGGAAAGGAAGACCGGAATATCGGATTAACCAACGAGAAAGCACTCAACCAGTTTATAGCCCATCATTCGGTGATCTTTGAACCGGCTAAACGACTGATGTGGGTGTCGACTGCTCCTTGGCAATTGGGTGAGTATGTGGCTTATGATCTGAATGCGATTTTTGCCCATCCGTTTGATACGGAAGAATTATGCATCGATAGCCTTTCTTTGCCTGCGGATACCTTTTTGAATAGTCCGGTTTATCAGCAATTATTGACCTATAAGAAGTTGGCGAAGGAGATTCGCCACAGTATCGGTAACGGTATCCCTCTCGATGAAGGAACGGTCGATCAGTTCATATTATCCAACCCGGAATTCTATTATACCTGGCAGTTGGCAGGGGATTATTATCATCTGTTCGGTCTGGAGGATAAGGCTGCATCCTGTTGGCAGACCGCTTTGACGAAAGAAATACCAAAAGAAGAAGAACGTATTGTACTGGAAAAAAGAATTAAAAAATAAACGAAATGGAGAAGTTTAGCGACATACAATTCAAAACTCCTGCGGAGATCAAAAGGTATCAGGAACTTCGGCTTGCCGATGAACTGGAATACCTGAACAGGCGTTCGGCCTTTTATCAACGTATGTTCCGCGAGGAGAGGATCGATATATCCTGTATCCGCACATTGGAAGATTTACAGCAATTGCCTGTTACGACAAAAACAGACCTGCAACTGCATAATGAAGATTTTGTTTGTGTGGATAAAGCTGAGATTATCGATTATGTGACAACTTCGGGGACATTAGGTGATCCGGTTACATTTGTATTGACTTCAGGCGACCTGGACCGTTTATCTTATAACGAATATCTTTCGTTTACAACGGCGGGGTGCACGCGGGAGGATGTCATGCAGTTGATGACCACGCTCGACCGGCGTTTTATGGCAGGCCTGGCCTATTATATGGGAGCCCGTGAACTGGGGGCGGGAGTCGTTCGCGTCGGTAACGGGATACCTGAATTACAGTGGGACACAATCCATCGGATACATCCTTCTTTCTGTATGGTTGTTCCCTCTTTCCTGATAAAACTGATCGAATATGCGGAGGCTAATGGGATCGATTATAACAATTCTTCCATAAGGAAAGCTATTTGTATCGGAGAGGCTTTACGTAATCCTGATTTCTCCCTGAATACATTGGGACAACGTATACATGAAAAATGGCAGACCCCCTTATTGCAATCCACGTATGCATCCACGGAGATGCAATCCTCTTTTACAGAATGCGAGGCATGCCGGGGAGGTCATTTGCAGCCGGAGTTGATCATTGTTGAGTTTCTGGATGATAAGAACCAGCCTGTTGCAGAAGGAGAAGCGGGTGAAGTGACGATCACCACACTGGGTGTACGGGGAATGCCTCTGCTCCGTTTTAAAACGGGCGATATCTGTTATCATTATACGGAGCCATGTTCCTGCGGGAGGAATACGATGCGGCTTAGTTCGGTATTAGGGCGTAAGGGACAAATGATAAAATATAAAGGAACCACTCTTTATCCACCGGCTTTATATGATATACTCGACAATATTCCCGGAGTAAAAAATTATGTAGTGGAAGTCTATACAAATGATCTGGGGACTGACGATATCCTGATCCGGGTAGGAAGCGATCTGCAAACGGAGGCTTTCGCCAAGCAAATCAAGGATCTGTTCCGGTCGAAAGTACGGGTGGCACCTACCATTCAGTTTGCCTCTCCTGATTATGTGGCTAAAATTCAGATGCCGCAGATGAGCAGGAAAGCAATTAAATTTATAGATTTGCGATAATTTAGTACTAATTTAAAATGTAATCGTATGAAACAGTTGATGGTATTGATGTTTTTATTTCTGGCAAGCCTTGTGAATGCACAGGATAAAACAAATTTGAAAGACATAGAAAAACTGACTTTTTTCGGTGTGGATTTTTCTATGGCCAAGGTGTATGGTGCCGATGAAACGACAGAACAGTTTAAAGATGCGTTTTATGGAATCAATACTCTTTTTCAGCGTGAACCGAAAAAGTATGATCTCGATAAGGCTTTCGATGCAAAAGTAACATTAGACCTGACAACTGTCCAGGATCTTATCGAACAGATAAAGAAAGCCGGTTTTGTTGCCCCGGATGCTGGTTATGAATTGACTGATGAAGAAATTACAGAACATATCCGCCATTTTAATGCCGGAAGTGCCCAGGGATATGGCGCCGTATTCATCGCCGGACTACTTAATAAAGGGAAAGGCCAGGCAACTTATAATGTTGTTGTATTTGATATCGCAACCAAGGATATTGTCTTGAATAAGCAATTTACAGAGAGAGCCAGAGGATTCGGACTTCGTAATTTCTGGGCTTATTCTGTTTATAAGACACTGAATAAGGTAAAGAAGATCAAGTAACTGTTTCTATAGAAATAGATAAAGCGTAAAAATAACTTCCCGGATTTTGAATAAATCCGGGAAGTTATTTTTTTAATAATCTACCGGAACTAACCGGATCGATAAAGTAGGGCTTTTTTTGTATAAAACCTGATAATTAAGATGTATGATCCGTATGACATTTGGTGTCATACAATGTCATAAAGCGGACAGGTTTTGTCAGCTAAATATCAGCGGTTTTTTAATATAATTCTAATCTCTTCAATACAATTTATAGAGTGTTAGGGCGTTGGTATTAAACGTAAATGCTTACCTTTGCGGCCGACTGTCTGCGTTAGGATAGCTTTTTTAGACAATTAATTATCACACTTTATACAAACGTATGAGAAAGTATAAACTAATCAACAACGTGCTGGGATGGATCGTATTCCTGATCGCCTCCACCGTTTATTTGATGACTATCGAACCCACTGCCAGTTTCTGGGATTGCGGTGAGTTCATTTCTTCGGCTTTTAAACTGGAAGTAGGGCACCCGCCCGGTGCACCGTTCTTTATGTTGACGGCCAATCTGTTTACACAGCTTGCATCCGACACTGCTACGGTGGCTAAAATGGTAAATTCCATGTCGGCGCTGTTCAGCGGACTGACTATTCTGTTCCTGTTCTGGAGTATAACCCACCTGGCCCGCAAGATCATGGTGAACGATGAGAATGAAATTTCTCTGGGTACTATGATCACTATTATGGGTAGCGGTCTGGTAGGCGCATTGGCTTATACCTTTAGCGATACATTCTGGTTCAGTGCGGTAGAAGGTGAAGTATATGCCTATTCATCCCTGTTCACAGCCCTTGTATTCTGGCTGATCCTGAAATGGGAAGAGGCCGCCGACCGTCCTCATGCCGATCGTTGGATCGTACTGATCGCATATCTTATGGGATTAAGTATCGGTGTTCACCTGTTGAACCTGCTTTGTATCCCGGCCATCGTATTGGTTTACTACTATAAGAAATTCCCGAACCCGACGATGAAAGGTACCATCTATGCACTGTTGGTTTCTTTTGCCATCGTAGCTTTGATGATGTATGGTGTCGTTCAGGGACTGGTTGAGGTATGCGGTTATTTCGAACTATTGTTTGTCAACGTATTGGGGATGCCTTACAACTCGGGTGTGTTTGCCTATGTGATTGTACTGGCAGGCGTATTGATCTGGTCTATCTGGGAAACGATGCGCGACGAGGTTCATCCCGTGCGAATGAAGATCGCCTTTATCGCGGCTATCGTATTGGTAGGTGTTCCGTTCATCGGAAGCGGTTATGTACTGGCTGTTATCCTGACGGCTGCGCTGACAGCTTACCTGTTCATGAGCAAAAAGGTAAATATCAAATTGCTGAATACGGTTCTGGTATGCCTGATGGTGATCGTAGTAGGTTATTCTTCCTATGCACTGACCATGATCCGTGCTACGGCCGATACTCCTATGAACCAGAATGCACCGAGTGATATATTCACCCTGCGTTCGTACCTGGCCCGTGAACAGTACGGTAAGACTCCGTTGTTGTACGGACAGACTTTTGCTTCGGAAGTGAAACGTGAAAACCAGGGTGGTAACTGCTCTCCTGTAACCAAGGAAGGTGAAGCCGTATGGAGTCGCGTGATCAAGAAAGACAAGAACGAGAAAGATAAATATTATATCTCACGTCATGATGTCGATTATGAGTATGTGGACGAGTTGAGTATGCTTTTCCCACGTATGTACAGCAGCGTTGATGCCCATGTGGGAGCTTATAAGGAATGGTCGCAGTTCAAGGGAGAACCGGTGAAGTTTAACCGTTGCGGTGAAAACGTAACCGTGATGAAACCGACGTTTGCCGAAAACCTGCGTTACTTCTTCGCTTATCAGCTCAACTTTATGTATTGGCGCTACTTCATGTGGAACTTCTCCGGACGTCAGAATGATATCCAGGGGAATGGCGAGGTCTTGAACGGTAACTGGATCACCGGTATCAAGGCGATCGACGAAGTGCTTGTCGGTCCGCAGGATAATATGCCTTCTGATATCGCTGATAATAAGGGACACAATGTCTATTATATGCTGCCGCTTCTACTCGGTATCCTCGGGTTGTTGTATCAGGCTTATTCCGGACAGCGTGGTATCCAGAGCTTCTGGATCACCTTCTTCCTCTTCTTTATGACGGGTATCGCCATCGTGCTTTATCTGAACCAGACTCCTTACCAGCCGCGTGAACGAGACTATGCCTATGCTGGTTCCTTCTATGCGTTCTGTATCTGGATCGGATTCGGTGTCGCGGCACTGGCCAAGCTGATACAACGGTATGGCAAGATGTCGCCGGTAGTGGCCGGTTCTGTGGCAACTGTACTTTGTCTGTTCGTGCCGATCCAGATGGCCAGCCAGAACTGGGACGACCATGATCGTTCGGGACGTTACGTCTGCCGTGATTTCGGTGCTAACTACCTGGAGTCGTGCGAACCGAATGCTGTAATCTTCACCAATGGCGATAACGATACATTCCCTCTGTGGTATGCCCAGGAGGTGGAAGGTATCCGTACAGATGTCCGTGTATGTAACACCAGCTACTTGCAAACCGACTGGTACATCGACCAGATGAAGAAACAGGCTTATGAGTCGGCTCCACTGCCCATCTCATGGGATCGTGCGGATTATGTACAGGGTACACGCGATGCAGCTTATGTATTCCCGATGACCGACAAACCGATCGATTTGTCTACGGCCCTGAATTTCGTCCGTAGCAATGATCCGAAGTTCAAGAAGATACCGGGCATCAGCCAGGAACTCGACTATATCCCATCTGAAACGCTTATATATAAGGTTGACTCCGCTACAGCCGTAGCCAAAGGTCTGGCAACAGACTCTACCGGCTTATTGAAGGAAATGACGATTGACCTGAAAGGTAAGAACGCACTGGGCAAACAGGAACTGATGATCCTGGATATGTTGCAGACAAACGACTGGGAACGTCCTATTTATTATGCAATCACTGTGAACCCCGACCAGTTCGTCGGCCTGGACGGATACTTTGAACAGACAGGTCTAGCTTACCAGATCGTGCCGAAGAATGCAAACAAAGGAACCAACACGGAGAAGATGTATGATAACGTCATGAACAAGTTCAAATGGGGTGGCGTAGACAAACCGGGTGTTTATATCGACGAGAACGTGATGCGTATGTGTAAGAGTTACCGTATGGCTCTGTTCAATAAGCTGGCCGAAGACCTGGTGAAAGAAGGTAAGAACGAGAAAGCATTGAACGTACTGAACAAGTGTATGGAAGTATTGCCTCCGGAAAACGTGCCGTTGGATTACACCGCACTTTCTACGGGTGAGCTTTATTATGCCCTCGACCAGGATGAAAAGGCTGAAGAGGTATTTACCGGAATTGCCGAGAATGCCATGCGCAATATCGACTGGTTCTTCCGTCTGAAACCGTCTCAGCTGGCCTCTGTGACAAGAGAATTGGAACATAACCTGGCCGTCATGCAGCAGGTATTGGCAGTCAGCAAACATTATAATCCCGAATTTGCTAAGAAGTATCAGGAAGAGTTTGACAACTACCGGATGGCTTACGGTTCGGTTCGCAGAGAATAATAAAGTATGTTTATAGAACAACCGCCCTGGTTTTACAGGGTCCTGTTCCCAGGGGTAATCTGGCGGATACCGGCCAAGGAGAAGTGTGTATATCTCACCTTCGACGACGGTCCTATTCCCGAGGTTACCCCTTGGGTCTTGGATATACTCGACAAATATGGCGTGAAAGCGACCTTCTTCTGTGTAGGAGATAATGTCCGCAAACACCCTGAAGTTTACCGGATGGTGCTCGACCGCGGACACCGGGTAGGCAATCATACCTTCCACCATATTCAGGGGCTTCAATATTGGACGAAGAACTACCTGGATGATATCGAGCAAGCTGCCGGATATATCCACAGCGACCTATACCGTCCGCCGCACGGACATATGCGTTTCCCGCAGGTAGTGGCCCTCAGGAAGAAGTACAAGATCATCATGTGGGATGTGGTGACCCGCGATTATAGTCCCCACATGACTCCCAAAGGTGTATTCAACGTGGTGAAGAACTATGCCCGCAACGGCTCAGTCATCGTTTTCCACGACTCCCTCAAAGCCGAGCGCAACATGCGTGAAGCCATGCCCCGCGCCATCGAATGGCTACAGAAGGAAGGGTATACGTTCAAGGTGTTCGAATGAATCTATCTATCAGTATAAAGGAGAAAGCAAAAGAATTAGGCTTCGATGCCTGCGGAATAGCAGAGGTTTCTTCCGCAGACACCGAAGCTTTGTTTTTTGACCGGTGGATAGCCGAAGGATACCATGCCGGAATGAAATATATGGAGAACTACCGGGATATCCGTCTCGACCCCACCGGCCTGGTGGAAGGTGCCCGCTCCGTTATCTCCGTCGCCCTCAACTATTATCCGGCACAGAAACAATCCCCCGATGCTCCCCGCATTTCCTATTACGCCTACGGAAAAGACTACCATATTGTAGTAAAGGACAAGCTCCGCCAACTCTGGCAATATATCACGGAAGAGCTTCTCCCTGCCTTCTCCCAGGCGCCCGCCCCGGAAGCCCGTGCCTTCACCGACTCCGCCCCCCTTCTTGAACGTTACTGGGCCTGGAAAGCCGGCCTCGGCTGGATCGGAAAGAACACCAACCTTATCATCCCCGGTAAAGGCTCTTTCTTCTTCCTCGGTGAGATCGTCACCACGTTGGAACTCGATTACGACAGTCCCCTGAAGAACCGTTGCGGCGCTTGCCATCGTTGCCTGGATGCTTGTCCGACGGGTGCTCTCGAAAGTGCTTGCCGTCTGAACGCAAACAAATGCATCTCCTACCTCACCATCGAAAATAAAGGCGATATCCCTTCGCAGTACGCTGCCCGTCTGGGCGATCGCCTCTACGGTTGTGATACTTGTCAGGAGGTCTGTCCCTGGAACCGTTTCGCCCGGCCCACGCGTGAAGAGGCTTTCCGTCCTACGCCCGACTTTCTTTCCCTTCAAAAAGAGAATCTGCAGAACTTTTCCCGTGAAGATTATAATCGTATCTTTGCCGGGTCGGCCGTCAAACGGGCGAAATATGAAGGGCTGATCCGTACGATCAGCAAGAAGAAGGATATCGATAACAAAAAAGATAAACCATGAGAAAAACATTCAACCTCTTGCTATTCTCTTTTCTTTGCACCCTGGTTGCCTTTGCCGCTCCGGGCGAACTGAAAGAGAAACTCGCTGCCCTTAAAGGGATCAGCGGTATCGAACAACTCGAATCGGATGTCTATCCGGAAAAGTACCTGGTGCGCATCACCCAACAAGTAGACCCGAAAGATCCTTCCGCCGGAACCTTCACCCAGCGTGTCGTTGTGGGGCATGTCGGTTTCGACCGGCCCACCGTTATAGTGACCGAGGGCTACGGTGGTGCTTACGCTCTCAATCCCAAATATCAGGAAGAGTTGACCCGGTTGCTCGATGCCAACCTTATTTTTGTAGAATACCGTTACTTCCTCGAGTCGACCCCCGAGCCTTGTAACTGGGATTACCTGACCGCCGAAAACTCGGCCTACGACCTGCACAACGTCAACCAGACGTTCAAACAGTTGTATACCGGCAAATGGATCAGCACAGGTATCAGTAAAGGTGGCCAGACCACTATGCTTTACCGTGCATTTTTTCCCGATGACGTGGATATCTCTGTCCCTTACGTCGGTCCGTTGTGTAAAGGCGTTGAAGACGGCCGCCACGAGCCTTTCCTCCGCAAGGTTGGTACCCGGCAGGAACGCCGGAAGATAGAAGGCTTCCAGCGTGAAGTCTTGAAGCGTAAAGCCGAAATGCTTCCCTTGCTCGAAGCTTTCTCCAAAGATAAGAATCTGGAATACCGTATCCCGATGGCCGAAGTGCTCGATTATTGCGTACTGGAATATCCCTTTGCCCTCTGGCAGTGGGGCACTCCTGTATCCGTCATCCCTTCTTTGCATTCCGACAGTCCGGCTTTGTTCAAGCATCTGATGGAGATCAGCAGTCCCGACTATTTTGCCGAGAACCAGCCCAACATCTCTTTCTTCGTACAGGCTGCCCGCGAACTGGGTTACTACGGTTACGACACGAAGCCTTTCAAGAAATACCTGACCATCGACAGCAGCAAAGGTTACCTCAACCGCATTATGCTACCCAAAGAGTTGGTCGACAAGGTGGAATTCCGTCCTGCCCTCTATCATAAGATATATAACTTTCTGAAGGATAACGACCCGAAGATGATCTTCATCTATGGCGAGATCGACCCCTGGAGTGCCGCCCATGTCCCTCAGTTTAAAGGCAAAGTGAACGAGCAGGTCTACTTCCAGCCTCGCGGCAGCCACCGTGCCCGCATCGGCAATATGCCGGAGGATATCAAGGAGCAGATATTGACACAGCTGAATAAGTGGTTGGCTGAGTAAGTAAATTCGTTTCCGCAATAGTGTAAGGGCGAATTTGTGATCTATAATTCGTTCTTGCATTTTTAGAAGGGTGAATAATATCTCTGTAATTAGTCCTCTGATTAATCCAAGGGTGAATAATAATGTATAAATTCGTCTTCTGGATATTGTGGGAACGAATTTGTGTGTGTAAAATAGAATAATCTCCTCAAAAAGATACTATCATGAAAATAGAATACCGTAAATATACTCCGAAAGATATCTTCATCTCTTTCCTCGGGCGTGAAGCAACGGAGGAAGAGCTTTGGCACGGCATGCAAACGGGGATCGTCTATAATAAACAGACGGGAAGCGAGTTTTTCGACCTTTTTGTCGAGATGGTTCACCATTACATGATCCATCATCCGGGATTTTATGCGAAGAAGCTGAATCTGACAACCACGGAACTGTCGGGTTGTATTAAGGTTCTGACCGGACTGCCCGCCGACAAATGGATCGAGAAATACCGTTGGCTGGTTGTCGCAGACCTGCTGGATCATACGGATTGGCCGCTGGGGAAGATTGCAGGTGCGACAGGATATAGCTCGGTGAAGACTTTCAGCCGTGCTTTTATCAAGCATGTCGGTATGCCGGCTTCGCAATGGAGAAGTGCGGGGAGATGAAATGGCCGGGATATATTATTATTTTTTAGAGGAGAAAAGCTTTCGGTCATTGATAATATAAATATCTTTGAGAACTTTTACCTATTGTAAAACTAGAATTTAATAAAAGATGAAAAAGAATCTGTTATTCCAACTTTTGCTCATTGCGAATGTGTTTTTAGTAGCTTCCTGTTCCGACGACGATGATTCTGTAGACTTGCAGAATATTACTACATTGAATATGCTAAATGAAGATAACGGACGAACCTGGTTAGGTAATTCGACTATCAGACTGACGATATGTTCGATGTGCAGATCGACGGTGGAAAATTAACGGTTACCTGCAACTATACGTATTACCGGAAAGATTATCCCATCTACGTCCGCCGTGGGAATGTCTTTACCGGTGTAATCATCCGCATCCCATAAATACCGGCAGCTTATAGCCACCCCTGCACCTTATAAACGAACTCCATCCACACCCAATAGCGGATGGCTTTGCCCAGGAACATGGAGATGGCGACGATCCAGATGTTGGCGCGGAGGAAACCCAGCGCCACTGCGATAAAGTCGCCAATGCCGGGCAGGAAGACGAAGAAGCCCATCCAGGAGCCTTTCCCCGCGATCCAATCCTGTACCTTTTGCAGCTTCTTGGCATCCAGTTTGAGGTATTTTTCGATCCATTCCACTTTGCCGAGCATACCGAGCCAGTAGCAACTCATACCGCCCAGGAAATTACCCAGGGTGGCGGCGATCATGCAGGGCCAGTAGGAGGAGCCGGCCAGCAGCACACCTGTCAGTACTACCTCACTACTGAAGGGCAAGATGGTAGCTGCCAGGAATGAGGCGATAAACACCCCGATGTATCCATATTCTATAAGAAATTCCATAGACGTAATATCATGAGGGAAATAAAAAGTACAATTGTCGAATAGAACATCCAGAAGATGATCTTACCCCGCATAACGGTGAAGAAATGGGCTATCAGTATCGAGGCAGGCACACAAGCTGTTTCCAGGAACTCTTCGGAGGCCTGCTCATAAAGGAAATAAAGAGCGAATGCCCATACCGACATGGCGATCAGGAAGGATAAGAATTGGCGTGTACGCAAGACATCCTCGAACTCATGTGTAATAATGTTGATGGCGGAAGCGGTTGTCAGGAAGGCTACCCAGAGTATACCGATCCAGTCCAATAGCCCGATCTCCTGTGAAACCAGGAAACGTATCTTAAGCAGGGAGGCAAACGGGATCGTGAACGGCGTGAAGTCGCGGAACCAGACACACCAGCCCAACAGGAACCAGTAGATCGTGCCGACCCCTAATAGGGAGGCAAGGAAGGTCCGCAGGTTCAATGTCCTGAAGTTATACATCCCCATCCAGAACAGCGGCAGGAACCACAGGATATGAATCCATAACAGGCTACCTACACCGATGAGCAGTGCCGCGTTGTAGGCGTTGCTTTTGGCTTCCGGGTCGTGATAGGACATGAATAGCTGGTAGATAGCCAGTATGAGGCAAAATACACCCAGCGAAGTCGATTTCAGTGGGAGGAAGTCCGGATTGGTGCTGATGAACAGTACATAAAAGAGAAAAGGCAACAGCGTCTTTTCCCGGATCAGGACCAGTATATAGTTGGCCCGGTGGATCAGGAAAGCACCTCCGAACATCAATAATATACCGATGCCGTAGGTGAAAGCCTTGCCGGGCAGTACCTGGCAGATGGCGTTCCACAACGGAGGGGCAGTCACCTCGCCATATACCGGATATCCCACCGAATTCATGTAGCTGATTACCCAGCATACGACACAGGCCAGTAACACGGCAACGAATGTACCTGTGCCGGATAAACTGTGCCTGCGTGTGTAACTGTAGGATCCTTGCATCTTTGTTTACAAATCGAACCCTATATCGCTTCTGAAATACTTCTTGTCGAAGAGTATTTTCTTTGCACCGGCAAAAGAGCGGGCCAGGGCCTCTTCCTTGTCGGCTCCGTAAGAGCTGACGGCGATGACGCGTCCCCCGTTGGTCATGATACGGCCGCTCGCGGCAACGGTGCCGGCGTGGAAAAGGATGTTGTCGGATGGAACATCGTCCAGGCCGTAGATCAATTTGCCTTTTTCATAGGCTTCGGGATAACCGCCGCTCACCAACATAACGGTAACGGCGGCACGCGGATCTATCGTCAGTGTGCGCTTGTCGAGATTACCCTCGGCTACGCCTTCCAGCAGGTCTACCAGGTCGCTTTGGATACGGAGCATAACTACTTCCGTCTCCGGGTCACCCATACGGCAGTTGTATTCGATCACCTTCGGGTCGTTCTCGTTAATCAGGCCGAGGAAGATGAAACCTTTGTAGTCGATCCCTTCCGCTTTCAGTCCTTCGATGGTCGGACGGATGATCTGTTCGTCCACCTTTGCCATATAGGCTTCGTCGGCGAAAGGAACAGGGGAAACGGCACCCATACCGCCGGTGTTGAGGCCTGTGTTGCCTTCACCGATACGTTTATAATCTTTGGCTACCGGAAGTACTTTGTAGTTTGTGCCGTCGGTCATGACGAATACGGAGCATTCGATACCTGTCAGGAACTCTTCGATAACGACTGTCTTGCTGGCATCGCCGAACATACCGTTCAGCATGTCGCCCAGTTCCTTTTTCGCTTCTTCCAGTGTTTCGAGGATCAATACACCTTTACCGGCCGCCAGTCCGTCGGCTTTCAATACGTAAGGAGCTGCCAGCGATTCGAGGAAGGCATAGCCTTCTTCCAGGTTTTCGGCAGTGATACTCTTGTAACGGGCTGTCGGTATGTTGTGACGCATCATGAAAGCCTTGGCAAAGTCTTTGCTGCCTTCCAGCTGTGCACCGGCTTTAGAGGGACCGATCACCGGGATATCGGTCAGGGAAGCGTCGTTCTTGAAGAAGTCGTAGACACCTTTTACCAACGGGTCTTCCGGGCCGACAACTACCATGCCCACGTTGTTTGCCAGAACAAAATCCTTGATGGCCTGGAAATCGTCTGCCTTGATATGTACATTGGTTCCCACCTGCGCAGTACCTGCGTTGCCGGGGGCAATGAATAATTTGTCTACTTTCGGGCTTTGGGCAATCTTCCAGGCTATTGCGTGTTCGCGGCCGCCGGAGCCTAATAACAGAATGTTCATATCGTCGTAATTTATTTTAAATAATCATCAAAGTATCGTGTAATCTTCTCATACAGATGCGGACGGTCTTTGCCGATCACATTATGCTGGTGACGGGGATATACGAAATAATCAGGGTAGGTATTTGCATCCACGCAGGCTTTCAGGAAGCCGAGGCTGTGTTGCCATACCACTACCGGGTCGATGTCGCCGTGTATCTGGAGCAGGTGGCCTTTCAGGTTGCCTGCTTTCAGCTTCATGTTGGCATTCTTATATCCTTCGGGATTATCCTGCGGACGATCCATATACCGTTCGCCGTACATGATCTCGTAATTGCTCCAGTCGATCACCGGGCCACCGGCTACACCGACTTTGAATACATCGGGATACGTCAGGATCAGGTTGGTCGTCATGAAGCCTCCGTAACTCCATCCGTGTACACCGATGCGGTCGGCATCCACGTAGGGCAACGATTTGAGGTACTCCACACCCTTCATTTGGTCGGCCATCTCGTTCACTCCCAAGTTGCGGTGGATTACGCTTTCGAAAGCAAATCCCCGGTTCGAAGTTCCCCGGTTGTCGATGGTGTAGACTACATATCCGCGCTGTGCCATATAGATATCCCAGCCTCTTACGCCGTTCAGCCATCCGCCTGTAACCAGTTGCGAGTGAGGGCCGCCGTAGACGTAGACGATGGTCGGGTATTTCTTGTTTTCATCCAGTCCGACAGGTTTTACCAGGCGGTAATGCAGGTCGGTCGTGCCATCGGCAGCCTTTAGTATGCCGGCTTCTATCTCAGGCATCGCATAGCCTTCGTACGGGTTTTTAGCGGTCAGGAGGTTTTCGAGTACCTTTCCGTCCTTCGTTTGTACAATGTCGATATTACGCGGTATCTTAGGGGCTTCGTAGCTATCTATCGCATATTTCCCGGAAGGACTCACGGACAGGGTATGCACGCTTTTCAGGCCGGCGCTCCAGGTGAGGAGCTGTGTGTCGCCTTTCTTCAGGTTTAGCCTCCAGCCGTTCACGTTCATCGGTGTCCCGTAGCTGAACGAACTCAGCATGTGCGGTTGGGTGGAAGTGAGGAAAAGGTTTTCGCCTTTGGCATCAAAGCCGTTTACGCCCGTGACAACCCATTCGCCTTTGGTGAGCTGTTTCAATAGCTTGCCGGTCGTATCGTACAGGTAAAGATGGTTGTATCCGTCGCGTTGGCTTTGCCAGATGAACTTATCCGGGTCGTTGGGCAGGAAGAGTACGGGATGAAGCGGCTCGACATAACGTTCGTTTGTTTCGGTGAACAGGTCGGCCTCCTTTTCGCCTGTCAGGGCAGAGTAGCGTACCAGGTGCATTTCGTTCTGGTCACGGCTCAATTCCGCGATATAGATGCTTTTCCCGTCAGGGCTCCAGGCGATGTTCGTCAGGTATTTTTCTTTGGGGGTACCGGTTTTCAGCCAGACTGTGTTGCCGCTTGCCAGGTTGTAGACGCCTACCGTCACTTCATGGCTTTTCATTCCTGCCATCGGGTACTTAACGGGTTCGACCTTTGCACAGCGGGCATCGATATTGACGATCGGATAGTCGGTCACCATGCTCTCGTCCATGCGGTAGAAAGCCAGGGCGTCACCTTCCGGCGACCAGAACAGGCCTTTGTTGATGCCGAATTCCCGCTGGTGAACGGCCTGTCCGCACACGATACCGTCTTTTGTTTCACGTGTAACAATCTCCGGTCGGTTCTCCGGCAAAAGGATCTGTATGTTGTTGCCTTCCGTGAAAGCCAGGTAGTTGTTGACCGGGCAGAACTCGTAATTGCTCCATTTTCGGTCCAGCTTGTAGTCGGCTACCACCTTATGTTGCTGCATATCGTAATGGATACGGTGCTGCTTGGAGGTGAACGCCAGTATCTGTTTGTCTTTGTAAGGTACCGAGAAAGACGGCATACGTCCCACAGTATCTAGTCCGGCAGCCTGTAACGCCTCATTCAGCCCGGAGAGGCTGACACGTATCTCCGGGTAATGTTTCGGTTTGGCTCCTATTACGCTGTTCTTTTCTACATATATATACATGTCGTCGCCGACCCATTGCAACTGCGACCGGTTTTCCGGAACGAAGCGGCTGTGCGTTTTCCCTCCGGGGATCAGGTCGTGTAAAGTAAACTGTTTGTCTTGCGCCATCAATGTCATAGGTGTAGATAAAGCGAACATACAAAGGAGCAGCAGATGTTTAATCGTCGAATTTGTCTTTAAAATCATCAGTGCCTCTTTTGAATGGTTTCTTGAATGAGCGTCCTTCTCCACTTCTACGTTTTCTGTCTCCAAAATCCTTTCTGTTCTTCGAGAACTTATCGTCTTCGTCTTTGTAACGCATCTTGACCGGACGTTTCTCGCCGGCTTTCAGCAAAATGGGACGAACCGGACGTTCGCTACCGAATTGTTTGCGGGCCGGGCGTCCGTCTCCCCGTTCTTCGCCGAAGAAACGCTTGCCGGGAGCTGCCGAAGCGCGTTCGCTTTCATCTTCGCTATGGGCGGCGGCAAAACGGCGGGCTGGACTATCCATACGGTCGGATTTGAAATTAGGGCGGCCGGCAGGACGGTCGTTGTTCCGGCTTCCATATTCTTTTCTGGGGAACTCCGTCTTAGGACGTGGGGCGGAAGATGCTTCCCCTCCTTCTTCGTTCAATGCTTTCTTATAATCTTTGTTCTTTCCTTCAAAGATATCGTAGCAACGGTATTCGCAGTCGAGCGAACCGTTGATCAGTTTCATCTTCTCGCTCGGACGCAGGCCGATCTTGTCGAAACATTCGTCTTTGTAGCTCAGTATCCATACTTTATAACCGGTGAATACATGTTTGATGCGTTCGCCGATCATCGTATAAAGTCCGAGCAGGTCGCGGCTGGATATACGTTCGCCGTAAGGAGGGTTGGTTACCATGATACCCGGTTGCGGTGCGTCTGCATACTGCTGGAAGGGCAGTGTTTGCAGGTCGATGTATTTAACCAGTCCGGCACTGCGGATATTCTTCTGGGCAATTTCGATAGCTGTCGGGTTGATATCCGAGCCATAGCATTTGAAGGTGAACTCGCGTTCCCGGCTTTCGTCGTTGTAGATGCGGTCGAACAGTTCCTGGTCGAAATCGATCCATTTCTCGAAGGCGAATTCTTTGCGATGGATACCCGGAGCAATGTTGAGGGCGATCATGGCTGCTTCGATCAGCAACGTACCGGAGCCGCACATCGGGTCGACGAAGTTCGTCTCGCCTTTCCAGCCGGTCTTCAGAATCATGCCGGCGGCCAGTACTTCGTTCAACGGAGCTTCTGTCTGCTCGACACGGTAGCTGCGTTTGTGCAGACTCTCGCCCGAACTGTCGATCGACAGTGTACAGTCGTTGTGCGAGATATGTATGTTGATATATAAGTCCGGATTATTCACACGTACGGAAGGCCGCTTGTTGTGCTTCTCCATAAAATAGTCGACGATCGCGTCTTTCGTGCGGTAGGCAACGAACTTTGAATGGTTGAAATCGTCGGAATAGATCACGGAGTCGATCGCGAAGGTCTTGTCCAGTGACATGTAGTTTTCCCATACTACTTTCTTTACTTCCTTGTAAACCGTATCGGCGTCTTTGGCTTTAAAGCGATAAATCGGTTTCAGGATGCGCAGTGCGGTGCGGCAGTAGAAGTTTGCTTTGTAAAGCACTTCTTTGTCTCCTGTGAAAGATACCATCCGGCGTCCGATTTCGATATCGTTAGCGCCAATAGCTAATAACTCACCGGCCAGTATTTCTTCTAACCCGTATAGGGTTTTGGCCACCATGTCAAATGTTTCGTTACTCATTTGTGTGCGTTGTAAGAAAAGATATTTATTTAGTTATTTTATTTTGCGTAATCACGTCGCCGGGAGGAACATCGCCGGTGATCCAGACGTTACCACAGACCGTCGCTCCTTTGCCGATCCGTATCCTGCCCAGCAGAGTAGCATTGGAATAGACTGTTACGTCGTCTTCCAGGATCGGGTGACGGGCTACGCCGCGGATGGCATTCCCGTTTTCGTCGGGGGGCAATTTCTCTCCGGCAAGGCTGACGCCCTGGAAGATACGTACACGGTTCCCGATGATACTGGTTTCGCCTATCACGGTTCCTGTTCCGTGGTCGATAGAGAAATAGTGTCCGATCTCAGCTCCCGGATGAATGTCGATTCCTGTTTCGGAATGAGCCATTTCGGTGATCATACGGGGGATGAAAGGGACACGGAGCTTATAGAGCTGGTGTGCGATACGGTAGTTGCAGATGGCCCGGAACCCGGGGTAGCAGAATATCACTTCACTGATGTTCTGTGCGGCGGGGTCGCCGTTGTAGGCGGCTTCGGCATCGGTAGCGAGCAGGCTTCGCATCTCCGGAAGGGTTGCGATGAATGCTTCGGTTAGTGCTTCCGCACGGGCTTGTATTTTTTCTTCCGGGCAGGAAGTACAGCTGGTATCAGCCAGGCAAAGTCCGGCATAGATCTGCCGGCAGAGCAAGGTATGCAGGGTTTCTACGTTCACTCCGGTATGGAAGCGGATCGTTTGTTTATTGATCCGCGCATTCCCGTAGTAGCCCGGGAACAGGATTGCGCGGCACAGGTCTATGATGTCCTTCAGTACTTCTCCCGAAGGTAATGCCTCTTCGTCACGGTATGCATGGAACAGTTGTTTGTATGAGCTCTCGTCCGAAAGCTTCTCTACTGTTTCATTCAGTACCTTGCTATGCTTTTGCAATCCCATTATTTTGAAAATCTTATTTTGGGCAAAAGTACATTAAATATCTGATATATGTGTACTTTTAATAGGTTAAAGCTACTCTGAAATATGTCGTCGGCGGCTTTTGATCGAGATAGAAATCAGAGATCGACACTTTGAAGATGATAAATCCGTCAATAGTGTAATCGTATGAGTAGGTTTCTGTCCATTGGTTGCCGTCTTTGTCTTGCCGGTTTACAGGATTGGGAAGCGGTGTTTGTGCTTCCAGTTTATCGTCTTTGTGATCCAGATACATATAGCTGGTAACCAAGCCGTTTTCGTAAGCTTTCATATAAAGGTTATAATCTTTGTCTTTGATCCTAAAATCGTATGTATAGATTGGTTCTCCGGCTTCATTTTTGCTGAGTTGCCAGTCACTTGATTTGACTTCTATATCATTTTCTATGATCCAGTAAGTCGGTTCGGCATTTTCTCCCGGAGGACCTTGTGGCCCTTCGCATGAAACGAACAGGATTGCCATTAAAAATATCGCTAACAAATTCTTCATATACTCATTCTATTAAATGTTTAGTATTTATTGTGTGGTGCCCCGAACTCTTTGCATGTTACTTCATCGAGGTCTACCAGCCATATCTTTACGTTTTTAACTGCCGGGTCTGAATAACGGAATTCTTTGTCTGAATATTGTTTCATAATAATATCCAGGGCTTCCACTTTCTTATCGAAATCTTCTTCATACCGTACTTCTCCCCAAGCTATGACGCTTTTCGAACGCATACGATAGCTGCAAGCTACTTCGGGATGCTGGAATACCAAGTCGTGATCGGTACTGAACGTGATACAGATCTTCGGATTACGCTCCAAAATAGAAATGCTGCGACCTTCCTGGGCAGAATGTAAATAAATAACACCATCGCGATAGCCAAAGTTCATAGGAATAACGTAAGGTGTACCATCCGTATCTGCCAGACCGACGAAACAGACGTCGCAGCTACGGATGATCTCTTCTATATGTTCTTTCTCAGTGTGTACCAGTGTCTTCATTGCCTTTTTTAATTATGCATTTGCAAACATAGCTAAAAAAGTTCAATTCTTCCGACTCACCGGCTAACTAATTCACTTAATTTCTTCTGTACTTCTTTCTTGTTGGTGTAAATGAATTGATCTTTAATCTCTCCTTTTTCATCGATGATGAGGTAGTAGGGGACACCTTGCAGTTTGAAGCGGGTCCATAGATAGTCCCATTGTTTGGCGCCCAGGCGGTAATGTTCGCCTGCAATATCGGGGATCAGTTTTTTCCACAAATCCAATGGGGATGTTTCGTTTGTCAGGTATACGAAGGCGACATCGGGGAAGTCTTTCTTTAAAGGTTCGTATTCTTTAATTGTCTGCCGGCAACCGACGCACCAGGTAGCCCACATGTCGATAAGCTGTATTTTCCCTTTATTCTTTTCGATGATGGCATCCAGTACCTGATCGGCTGTGCAGTCCGGATTGTCGCGTAGAATGAAACCTGCTTTAGGCTGTATTTTCTTTTTGGGTTTCATGCTTTCGTTGGTGTCGTTCAGCAAATTGATACAGAGTGGGTTGGTGAGAGATTGTCCGTAATAAGCTTCCAGCTGTGCTGTCAACGGTTTGAAATTCCTAAATTGAAAATAGGCAAAACGGATGTCTGCCAATTCTGTAATCATAGAATGTTCTTGGCCGGTCAATGAGGATAGTCTTTTTTTCAATTCCAACAGATCAGTATCTTGTTTCTTTTGGTAGATATTTTCGTATTTCATACTGATAGCCATTACTTCATTGCCGTGAGGATAGTTATCAGATTTATACCTGTTTTTAATGTAGTCGTTTATCATATCTCTTTCTTCCTGGGTCATTGGAGCATATGCCAATATGTACTTGTAATATTCATCTTCGTCCTGATATGTTTGATAATCGCCGGGAAAAGGAATTGCATTGCTGAAGTTGTAGCATAGTAGTGCTTCCGGATCATTCAAAGGCATTTCTTTCAGGTAGTCGAAATAGTTGTCGGGTAACCGGAAATCTTTGTAAAGTCCGAACGCTACCATACGTTGCAGATTGTCTTTTTGTATGCGGGAATAGATCATTGCGTATTTGCAGCGGTTCAGATTCTCAAGGCATTCGAAAGCATTGGTTAACTCCATTAGTTTTTTTGCTTCCGTACTGATGGCCGGCAGACTGTTGTTTTCCGTATTTATTTTCAGTAGGTCTTGCAGGCATGTCTCTTTATACTGGTCTGGGGTGAGTTCGCAGGTTGTGGGGACGAACATGTTTATAGACAGTCGTTTCAGCTTAAAGTTGAAACTGTTGTTGATTTCTGCGTATGGCCCGGAAATGCGAATGGGCATCTGGGCTCCTTGTTCATTCGCTTCGATCGACAAATGGTATTCCTTGTTATCGGGCGACATCAGCAGGTACAGGTAATCTTTTCCTATTTTGACTCTAACCTGTGTTGTATATTTCAGTGCGACGTTTTGACGGAAATGTCCAGTGCTGTCCGGTTGTATAAATATAGGATCGGTTCGCATCATTATCAGGTTGGGGGCTGAGCAACGGATATCCAGGTTCTGCTCAGGATTGAAGTTCTTGATCTGACCTGTCAGGATTGCTATCCCCGGCTGATATTCGGCAACGGGCAACTGTGCACTTACTAGTTGAAACAGGCATGCCGTGAGTAAGCATAGGATGCTTCTGATAAATACATTTGTTTTCATGGTATTTGCTTTTATGTTTATGAAGCAAACATACGAAATGTTCGTAAATAACATTACGAAGTTGTCGTAAAAACTTTATATGTTTCGTATTTATTAGTATTTCACGTGTTTATTGATAAATATTGTTGCATGTATACAATTTGTTGGCTCTGTGTGAACAGTCGCTTTTACCAGAATAAAGCGGTTACAGCAGCACCGATCGTAAAGTAATGCATCTTATGTTTGCTGTAATGGAGATCGCCATATACAGGTTTTTCTTCTCCTGGATTAGACAATATCCGGTAAGGAGCATTCAGCGAAGTATAATCGTAATCCACATACATGCGGATGCCCAGATTCCGGTTGATAATACCTGTTGCGGAAATGCCGGTACGCATGATGAGGCCGTTACTACTTTCCCCTTTCATAAAGATGATATCTTTTTTGATTATATTAGGGGGCATTTTATCCTGTATATCGATTTCAACTTCATTTCCCAAAAAGTGGGAGTAGCCAGCCTGGAACTTAGTTCCCAGTAGTAACTTTCCTGCCACAGGCAAAGAGAAATAGGGACCGCCGGTAAAAGTAAATACGCCTGTCGGATCGGCATGAACCCGTATGATATTATAACTCTCCGAAGGGGAAGATCCGTTGTATAACGACATGTCAAAAGCCATCGGACTGGTAAGGGCCGTAACTTCAGCACCAATGCCGATATAGGGATTGAAGAAATAGCCACCTTTCACACTGACATGAGTTGCTCCCGGTGAAGTGAGGCGGATCTGTTTTCCAATCTCGATACTTCCGTTTATAATGCTATATCCTACGCCAAACTCGAGAAAGGAAGGGCAGCCGCCTTTGGGGGCAGACTCTCTTATCCTGTCAGGCAGGTTTAACCCTTTGTCTTTGAAAATGAGATCGGCCAGGAAATACCCCAGTTCAGTAGATAATATCCCGATTCCTGCCCCGGCCAATACATCGCTCAGCCAATGACGGTTGTTCAATTGTCGGCTGAAGGCGGTGGCGGTGGCTATGGTATATCCGCCGATACTGTATAAAGGGCTGCGGGTAAGTCCGTATTCCCTGTGCATGATGGTGGCAGCCATAAATGCCGTGGCCGTGTGCCCGGAAGGGAAAGAATTGTTCGACGAGCCGTCGGGGCGTGTGCGGTCGATGGAATATTTCATGCTGTTTACCATGAGTGCCATCAAGGAGGCTGAGAAAGCATCCGATACCAGCATCCGTTCCCACGAACTGCGGCTTTCCACACCTCCCAGCTTCATGCCTATTACGGCCGCCAGCGGTGCATATTGCAGGAAATCGTCGTAGTGATACCGGAAGTTCGGAACGTAGGTGTTCCGCATGGTCCGGAACTTGTTTCCCTGATTGTAGGTCAATGCTGATATGGCAAATAACGGTACCGGTATATGCAGTATTTTAAATGCTTTATTCTCTGTTATTTTATCATAAGTCCTTTCGAACTCATGTATGGAGTGCACGACTGTTGCGCTATCTTTTTCCTGTGAGGAAATAGTGGTGGCAAAGAGCGTGACTAGTGTGAGGCACAGTATTTTATGATGTAGCATACAGAGTCATTAATTGTTCGGTGAAAATAGATTATTTATTGATACAAAACGGAATATGTATGTTAATTATTGCAGGGCGGATAATGCGGGATTTCTTTCGACCGAAATGCATGGCTTGAATTGGCGAAATATTTCTTTAATCGTTTGCGTGATACGTGTATTTAGCATACCTTTGCGTGACAATTAAGCTGGTTGAAACGAATCTTTAAAAACAATTAAATAACTTAAATTATTATCTTATGTGGTTACTTAATTCTTCTATCGGGAAAAAGCTGATAATGAGTATTACAGGGCTTTTTCTTGTTTTGTTCTTATTGTTCCACTTGTCAATGAATGTGGCGGCTGCTTTCTCGGGAGAAGCCTATAACATGATTTGCTCATTGTTGGGAGCTAATTGGTATGCCGTTGCAGCAACATTGGTGTTGGCAGCAGGCGTTGTGATTCACTTTGTGTATGCAGTTCTTCTTACACTCCAGAACCGTAAGGCTCGTGGTAACGACCGTTATGCAATCAACGCTCGTCCGAAAGGAGTGGAATGGGCATCTCAGAACATGCTGGTACTGGGCATCATCATTGTCCTGTTCCTGGTGTTGCACTTCAGCCAGTTCTGGTATAAGATGATGTTCGCCGAACTTCTGGGCAATCACACAGTAACTCTTTGCGACGGAACGACTACCGTATCTCCTCAGGACGGTGCAGCGTTTATCAACTACTACTTCCAGGGTAATATCCTGAACACAGTTCTTTACCTGGTATGGTACGTAGCTTTGTGGTTCCACCTGACTCACGGATTCTGGAGCGCTATCCAGACAATCGGTTGGAATAACACAATCTGGATGAACCGTTGGATCTGCATTTCAAAGATCGTAGCCACTGCTATTTGCGTGATCTTTGCTATTATTACTATCGTATTCTACCTGAATGGTGTAGGCGGTGATTATGTAGCTGTTTGTGCAGGACATTAATTTAAGGTGTAACAATTGAAAATAAATCATTATGACTCAGATAGATTCTAAAATCCCTCAGGGCCCGTTGGCTGAGAAGTGGAAAAATTATAAAGATCATCAGAAACTGGTGAATCCCGCAAACAAACGTCGCCTGGACGTAATTGTAGTTGGTACTGGTCTGGCCGGTGCTTCTGCTGCTGCCTCTCTGGCTGAAATGGGATTCAATGTGTTGAATTTCTGTATCCAGGATTCTCCCCGTCGTGCACACTCTATCGCTGCACAGGGTGGTATCAATGCTGCAAAGAATTATCAGAATGATGGAGACTCTGTTTACCGTCTGTTCTACGATACAATTAAAGGTGGTGACTACCGTGCCCGTGAAGCAAACGTTTATCGTCTGGCTGAAGTGTCAAATTCTATTATCGACCAGTGCGTGGCACAGGGTGTTCCTTTCGCTCGCGAATACGGTGGTCTGTTGGATAACCGTTCATTCGGTGGTGCTCAGGTATCCCGTACGTTCTATGCCCGCGGTCAGACCGGACAGCAGTTGTTATTGGGTGCTTACTCTGCTTTGAGCCGTATGATCGGTTTGAACAAAGTAAAGATGTACACTCGTCACGAAATGCTGGACGTTGTTAAGGTGGATGGCCGTGCTCGCGGTATCATTGCACGTAACCTGATCACCGGTAAGATCGAACGTTTCTCCGCTCATGCCGTAGTTGTTGCAACAGGTGGTTATGTAAATACATTCTTCCTGTCTACCAACGCAATGGCTTCCAACGGTTCTGCTGCATGGCAGTGCTACAAGAAAGGTGCTTACTTCGCTAACCCTTGTATGGTGCAGATCCACCCGACTTGTGTACCGGTGAAAGGTGACTATCAGTCTAAGTTGACTTTGATGTCAGAATCATTGCGTAACGACGGTCGTATCTGGGTTCCGAAGAAACTGGAAGATGCAAAAGCATTGCAGGCCGGAACCAAGAAAGGTAAAGATATTCCTGAAGCAGACCGCGACTACTATCTGGAACGCCGTTATCCGGCATTCGGTAACCTGGTTCCGCGTGACGTGGCTTCACGTGCTGCTAAAGAACGTTGCGACGCCGGCTTCGGTGTGAACAACACAGGTTTGGCCGTATTCCTCGATTTCTCCGACGCTATCAACCGTCTGGGTAAGGATGTTGTGAAAGCTAAATATGGTAACTTGTTCGACATGTACGAAGAAATTACCAACGACGATCCATATGAAACTCCAATGATGATTTATCCTGCATTGCACTACTCGATGGGTGGTCTGTGGGTTGACTATGAATTGATGACTTCTATTCCGGGTCTGTTCGCTATCGGTGAAGCTAACTTCTCTGACCATGGAGCTAACCGTCTGGGTGCTTCTGCGTTGATGCAGGGATTGGCCGATGGCTACTTTGTATTGCCTTATACAATCCAGAACTATCTGTCAGACCAGATCCAGGTTCCGCGTTTCAGCACCGACCTGCCTGAGTTTGCAGAAGCTGAAAAGGGTATCAAAGACCGCATTAAGAAATTGATGAGTATCAAGGGTAAAGAGTCGGTAGATTCTATCCATAAGAAACTGGGTCATATCATGTGGGAACACGTAGGTATGGCACGTGATGCAAAAGGTTTGCAGGAAGCGATCCAGATGTTGAAAGACCTGAAGAAAGAGTTCTGGAGTAATGTATATATCCCGGGTGAAGCCGATAATCTGAACGTAGAGTTGGATAAGGCATTGCGTTTGGCTGACTTTATTGAGATTGGTACATTGATGGCACACGATGCGTTGGATCGTGCCGAATCTTGTGGAGGACACTTCCGTACAGAGCACCAGACCGAGGAAGGCGAAGCCCTGCGTCATGACGATAAGTTCATGTACGTATCTTGTTGGGAATACCAGGGTGAAGACAAAGACCCGGTTATGCTGAAGGAAGATTTGAACTATCAGTTCGTTGTTCCTCAAACACGTAACTACAAGAAGTAATAATCATCAATCACAAAAATTAGAATCATGGATAAAGATATAAAAGTAACACTTAAAGTTTGGCGTCAGAAAAGTCCGAAAGATAAAGGACAATTTGAGACTTACCAAATAGACAAAATCAATCAGAGTGTTTCTTTCCTGGAAATGTTAGACATTTTGAATGAACGTTTGGTCAGTGAAGGTAAAGAGCCGATCGTATTCGACCACGACTGTCGTGAAGGTATCTGCGGTATGTGTTCTTTGTATGTAAACGGACATCCGCACGGACCTGCAACTGGCGCAACTACTTGCCAGCTTTATATGCGTCGTTTCAATGATGGCGAAACTATTACAATCGAACCGTGGCGTTCTGCCGGTTTTCCGGTAATCCGCGACTTGATGGTAGACCGTTATGCTTACGATAAAATCATCCAGGCTGGTGGTTTCGTATCAGTGAACACAGGTGGTGTACCTGATGCCAATTCAATCGCTATCCCTCGTGCAGATGCTGAAATGGCTATGGATGCTGCTGCATGTATCGGTTGCGGTGCTTGTGCTGCTGCTTGTAAGAACGGTTCGGCTATGCTGTTCGTTTCTGCAAAGGTTAGCCAGTTGGCTCTGTTGCCTCAGGGTAAGGTAGAAGCTGCTCGTCGTGCGAAAGCAATGGTTGCCAAGATGGACGAACTGGGCTTCGGCAACTGTACCAACACGCGTGCTTGCGAAATGGAATGTCCGAAGAATATCTCTGTCAGCAACATCGCTCGTTTGAACCGCGAATTCATTGCTGCTAAGTTGCAAGACTAATATACATTATATATATGTATTGCTTGAGAGGCGTTGCTTTATGTAGCGCCTCTTTTTTTATGCCCTGTTTTTTATTGTTTTGTAATAGTGGCCAATGCCAATTTTTTCCCTCTGGAGAGGGGACAGGAGGTGTGTTATTTCACAAACGAATGCCTCATTTTAACATTTCGAAATCTAATAATAAATATCTTGAATCTTGTTAGCCTTTCTTATGTGCTATACAACACTAATTAGCATTTTAACTATTGCTACTTCTGGAAAGATCCGTACATTTGTACTGTGGTTTTTTCATAATAGTATTAGATTTAAGGTTAACAAAGTTTGGTTAGGGCTTGTCGTGAGACAGGCTTTAATTGTTTATAGAGGTTTGCATCCGGCATATCCCTTTTTTAGCTTTCCCTGTATTCCTGAGGAGTCATTCCCACGTGTTGTCTGAAATATTTATTGAAGAACGACAGGTTGTCGAATCCTAGGGCAAATGCGATCTTCTTAACCGGCATATCGGTCGATTTTAGCTGTGCTTTTGCATCCATGATAATGATATTGCTCAGGATATCCAACGCCGTCCGACCGCTGACTTTCTTTATCACATAGCAGAAATGTTGCAAGGTAATGTTAAGCCTTTTGGCATAATAAGAAACGCTATGCTCTTTCGTGTAGTTTTCCATAGCCAGCTGTACGAACTCACGGCATATCTCCATGTTGCGTGTCATCGGAGCATTGCTGTAAGGCGTATGATTTTTGTACAACTCGATAACTCCCTGCATGAAGATCGTGAAAACAGACCTTATAATCTCTTTATTATCAATAGTCTTAGGCATAGAATAAGCCTTGATCAATAGAGAAAAAGCTTCCTGGTATAATACGGATACCTGTTCGGGCAACGGCATGACCGGACAGTCGAAGATAACAGGCAGATAGTTTGTAATCGTCTTGATATAGTTAATATGACTCACAAAAGTAGAAGAGAATCCGGCAAAGCAAAGTTTGACATCATCGGATACTTCATGTATCTGGATGAAACATCCCGGGGGAAGTGTTATGAAGTCGTTTGGCTTGATTAGGAATTCGGTCAGGTTGACCGTGGCCCGTACGGTTCCTTGTACGCAAAGCACGAAAATGCCGGCTTTGATCTTGCAGGGAAAGCGACCGTACTGATTTAATATTTCACCCGTAATACTGTCTCCGACAATAAAATCCAGAGGAATGTCGAATTTAGGAATGTTGTCTTCCATGTTGTTATCTCCACTATATTTTGAACGTACAAATATAAGACTATTTAGACTCGTTAGTCGATAATCTTAAAAATAGAACATTGAATCCCACAAATGGAGATTGTTTTGCGCTATATAATAGTTGAAATTTGCGAATGTTTTCAGGTCTGGCCGATAGTTCTAATTGGAATGTATATATTTGTCTATCTGCTAAATAAGAAATGGGAGCTAATACTAATAGAGAAATCTAATCAATAATAGCAATGAGTACGAAACGAACAAAGAGCTCTTTCAGGGCGATGAGCACAAACAGAAAATTAGAATCTATCTTCCTGTTTGTCACAGGACGGTGTAATGCCAAATGTAAAATGTGTTTCTATGCCGAGGACATGGATAAGAAGGAAAAAGACCTGACCTTTGACGAAATAAAGAGGATATCGGAAACGGCCGGACAATTCAATCGCTTATGGGTATCGGGGGGGGAACCTACCCTGCGTGAAGAACTACCCGAGATCATTGAAATGTTCTACAAGAATAACGAGATAAAAGACGTGAACATTCCTACCAACGGATTGAAACCCGAACGGATTATTGCCTGGGTAAAACAAATCCGCCGGAATTGTCCGGAACTGAATATTAACCTGAGCCTCTCTATGGACGGCTTTGGTGATACGCACGATATACAACGTGGCGTTCCCGGTAACTTCTACAAAGCGATGGGAACCTTGAAGATGATTGAAGAGAACTTTGCCGACGACGGCAGGGTATTGAAGAATCTAGCCACCGTAATTACAAAATATAACCTGGAAGAGGTACAGGATCTGATGCTTTGGGTGTTAGGTCGATTCCATCTTTCCAACCATATCATCGAAGCTGCCCGCGGAATGACACGCGATGACGGAGTGAAAGTGCTTACCGAGCCTACCTTGCGTGCTTTGCAGGACCAGGTGGCACCTATATATAATGTATATGGCGAACGGATGGCGGAAGAAACCGGCGGTTTCAGGAAGCCTATCGCCCGTTTCTTCTATCTGGGCTTTATTCGTACATTATATAATGTACGTGCAACCAATATCGATCATCCGACACCCTGGGGTATGGACTGTACGGCGGGGGAAACAACGTTGGTTATCGACTACGACGGTCGTTTCCGTGCCTGCGAGCTTCGTGAACCGCTCGGCAATGTGAAGGATTACGATTGTAATATCAGTAAGATCATGCAGAGTGATGCCATGAAGCAGGAGATTGCTGCTATCGGTCACGGCGATACGGCCAACTGCTGGTGTACGCATGGCTGTTGGATCACTTCTTCACTGGTTTTCAATCCACGTAAGATGATTACCCAGGTATATAAAGGATACCGCGAAATGAAGAAGCTGAACCGCCCGCTGAATATCAGCGAAGACTTGTTGCAAAGCATCGAACGGAAGTATGCTCTGGACGAACAGAAACTGGTAGAACTGGGCATCCGCAATTAAAAATAATTCGTTGTAATAAGGCCGGTTAGCGAGGAAATATGCCTCTGTTAACCGGCTTTGTTGCGTATTAGGGAATAATTGTCAAATTATCCGGTAGAATTGCCATTTCCCATAGGGTAGAAATGTCGGACCTTTGCATCATAAGTTAAACTGATAAACAAAGAAAGACATGACTACTAAACTAAAAGATTTATTCGACACGTTTCTGAACCTGGCAGCTTCTTCACAGAAGCTGGGTATTAACCTGATCCGCATAGCTATCCTGATCATCTTCGTATGGATCGGCGGTTTGAAGTTCTGGAATTATGAAGCAGAAGGGATTGTCCCTTTCGTGGCAAACAGCCCGTTTATGAGCTTCTTCTATACTAAAAGCGCACCGGAATATAAAGAATATAAACTGAAAGAAGGTGAATTCAACGAAGCTAAACATCAGTGGCATGTAGAAAACAATACGTATGGTTTCTCTCACGGGCTGGGTATTATGATCATGGCGATCGGTATCTTAACCTTCCTGGGTATCTTTTCTCCTAAAATTGGACTGGTAGGCTCCTTGTTGGCCATTATAATGACAATCGGTACCTTGTCGTTTCTCGTCACTACGCCGGAGGTATGGGTTCCGGACTTGGGAAGTGGCGAACACGGTTTCCCGCTGCTTACGGGAGCAGGCCGTTTGGTGATCAAAGACACGGCGATTATTGCGGGAGCGATCGTTGTATTATCCGACTGTGCGCAACGCATATTAAAGAAGAAATAGGAACAAAAAGTGTTTATTTTAACACTTCGGAAGCAAAAAACAAACATATTGAAACTTGTTAGCTTTTCTTATATGACACGAAACATGATTTAGCATAAAACCCCTTGACAAATTTGGATTAAGCTGTATATTTGCATCGTGGTTTTTTCATAATAGTATTAGATTTAAGGTTAACAAAGTTGGTTAGGGCTTGTCGTGAGACAGGCTTTAATTGTTTATAGGGGGTGCTTCATCGTGTCCCTCCTGCTTTTTCTCCAAAAGCGATAGTATATTTTCATCAAAGCGATAGTATATTTTCATGGAAGTGCTTACTCTTACTTGCTGAGATGCCGGTCTCACCCCTTTTCACACCCCCATCTCGACGATGCTCACATCCGGGTGTCGGGATCATTGAGACCCGGGTGGTAAAACATATTTATTACTATATTGTTGATTTTTAGCCATATATCTGCTCAAAAAAGGTTATAGCCTTTTCTGTTTTTAAATGGATGATGATAGATGTATGATAGTTGAATGATAGTTGAAAACAGCAACTATCATAATCTAATATATTGATAATATGGTGAATAAGTCGAAGAATGATAGTATGATAGTTGATATTGCATTTTCTTATTTGTATACTGGTCGCTTTCTGTTCCCTTTTGTGTTTGTTATCTGCCGGTATAAATAGAAAGTTTGCGGCAAAGAGTAAATAATATCCTTTTTTTATCGGTAATTATCGGCAGTTCACCGATATTTGCCTGTAATAGAGCGTATCTCTCTTGTTCGGGAGATGTCTGATACCTACTTTTGTCCCAAACACTTAAACAATATAGATTATGGCTTTTAGAAAAAACATCTTTTGGGCAATCCCGTTTATCGTAGTCGGGATTGTATGGCTGTTGAAGAATATGGGTATGATAGCAACCGATATCTTTGATATTATAGTATCCTGGCAGATGCTGGTTATGTATGTCGGAGTTTTTTCCTTTTTCTCCCGCCAGTATGTCGGAGGGTTGATCACCTTTTTATTCGGATTCTATTTTCTGATGCCGGAACTGGATTGGATGGATGGCAGTGGTATGACTATTTGGCCGCTGCTCCTGGTGTTGGCCGGTATCGTGATCCTCTTTTCGCCACGAAAGAAAAACAATGCTTATGGGAGAAATAGAGGGGAGGCGACGGGGAACGGGGCAGACGCTGGCACAAAAAGTGAATTTGTCAATATAGACGGTTATGTGGAATCGGATAATACGTTTAGCTCCGTGGAGCAGATCATTCTGGAACCGGTTTTCAAAGGGGCACGGATCAAGGTTTTGTTCGGAGGAACCGTTCTGGATCTGCGACGAACAAAGCTGGAAGGTCCGCGAACCTATATTGACATCGACTGTACGTTTGCCGGGGTGGAAATATATGTGCCCAATGACTGGCGACTTCATTTTAATGTCCGTCCGCTGATGGGAGGAATTGAAGATAAACGCTTCAATGCTTCTGTAGATATGGATAAAGAACATGTGTTAGTAGTACGTGGAAATACAACTTTCGGCGGAATTGAATTCAAAAGTTGATTATGCAGACGCATCCGTTTATAAACTCTGTCTTTTATAGGATTGCCGGTATCACGTTGGCGTTGATAGCTTGTGGCATAGGAGCCTTGTTGTTGTATTACTACGAACATACGGGGTGGCTTGTTGCCTGGCTGGACAGTCTGGTCTCGGTAGGGTTATTCTCTGTTTCCGGTTTTCTGCTTTGGTATGTTACCGGAGTATTGCGCCCGATACAGGCCCAGATCGCATTGACCATCGGTGTCTTGGCGATTTCTACTATAGGAGGGTATATGGTGGGGACATTGATTTGCCCCGATCGGATGGAATGGTTTGCCTCCACGATCCCTTTTCGTTTTCTGTTTGGTCTGTTAGTATGGATCATTCTGGCTCAGTGGTATTTTATTCGCTGGAAAGAGATTCGGAAAGAGGACCCGTCCGAGGATTCTTCTGTTTCTCTTGAGACAGAAACGTCATTGCCACCTGAAGAAACTTTGCTGGATCGTATCTCTGTGAAAGACGGCACACGTATCCATCTGATCCAGTTGGATGAGTTGCTCTATATCCAGGCAAGCGGCGATTATGTGACGCTGTTCACTTCGACAGGTCAATATGTCAAGGAACAAACAATGAAATATTTTGAGACGCATTTGCCGGAAAACTCTTTCATTCGTATTCACCGTTCCTGTATCGTGAACAGCGATCAGATCATCCGTGTGGAATTGTTCGGCAAAGACAGTTACCAGGTACGTCTGAAGACAGGTGTCTGCTTGCGTGCCAGCCTGACCGGATACAGGTTGCTTAAAGAGCGGCTTTCTTTATAAAATGCCTCGCTTTAACTGTTAAAATTAGCAGTTTTTGTCTGTATTGTATAAAGATTTGTGTTCGGAAACAATTTTTAGCTACAAAGCTCGTAAGGCTTAACATATATTGTCTGTAAAAGACTTGACAAACCCTTGTTCAGGGCTTATCTTTGCATTGTGGTTTTTTCATAATAGTATTAGATTTAAGGTTAACAAAATTGGTTAGGGGTTGTCGTGAGACAGCCTTTAATGTTTTATAGGGGTTTGCATTTATGGATGCAAACCTTTTTTGTTTTTTACCCTTGTTATAAATGCGTCAAAAAATGACGTAAATGTTGCAATCTTATTAGTCTTCTATGAATTAAGTGCATAAATACAAATAATTGGCGAATCCGTACTTTTCCAGCTTCTGTTTATTGGCTTAGTTTGCACCATCAACCTTGAATAAGTAAAATAAAACTGATAGACATGAAAGCACTATTGTTAACTGTAGCCCTCTTACTGGGGTGTATGAATGTATCTTCCCAGGAGAAAGATGCGGATATCATATCCGTCTCTACGAACGACTTAAATATGGTCTTTTCTATCTCTCCGGATAAAAAGGTAGTATATAACTATTTTGGAGATAAGTTCCAGCATGTTTCCCCTTTCCTTACTAAGAAGTATAAAGAACAGCCGGATAATGGTATCGGTTATGCTCCGGCAATCTATCCTGCTTACGGAGGTCGTCTTTTCCTGAATCCGGCACTGAAGCTGACACATACTGACGGTGTTCAGACTACCGAATTAATATATGCAGATCATTCGGTAAAGAATGTCGATGCTAACAGAGTCGAAACAGTGATCCGGCTGAAAGATCCTTTGTATCCGGTTTTTGTCAATCTGAACTTCGTTGCTTACCAGAAAGAGAATGTGATCTGCCAGTCAGTTTCGATCTCCCATCAGGAAAATAGCCGTCTGGCAGTCGAAAATGTATCTTCCGCTTATCTCCCTTTACATGCAGATTCCTATTATCTGACGCATTTTCATGGTGCATGGGCTTCCGAAATGCAGTTGGTGGAAGAACAACTGACTTCCGGTGTCAAACGGATAGAGTCTAAGAAAGGGGTACGGACTACACAGTCTGAAAACTCTTCTTTCCTGCTTTCTCTGAACGGACCGGCTTATGAAGATATGGGTGAAGTCTATGGCGGTTCCCTTGCTTGGTCGGGAAACTATCTGAATTCTTTTGAAATAGATGAATGCGGCATGCTGCATATACTGACCGGCATGAATAATTTTGCCTCTACTTATAACCTGGAACCGGGTAAAGTCTTGCAAACTCCGGAGATGGTATGGACCTACAGCTCTGCCGGTAAAGGACAGGTTTCCAGAAATCTGCATGACTGGTCGCGTAACTATGCACTGGCTCATGGCGATCAGGAATTGCCGATCGTGCTGAACAGTTGGGAAGGTGCCTATTTTGATTTTACAGAGAAGACGATCACAGATATGATCGATGATGCTGCCGGGTTCGGTGTCGAGATGTTCGTATTAGACGATGGCTGGTTTGCCAATAAGTATCCGCGTAACTCGGATAAAGTCGGCCTGGGTGACTGGCAGGTGAATAAGAAGAAACTGCCGCGTGGTATCGACTACCTGGCGAAATACGCTGTAAATAAAGGTCTGAAATTCGGTATCTGGATTGAACCGGAAATGGTAAGCCCGAAGAGCGAATTGGCGGAAAAGCATCCGGAATGGATCGTGAAGAGCGGCAAACGGGATATTATCCCGATGCGTAACCAATGGTTGCTCGACCTGAGTAATCCGGCTGTACAGGACTTTGTGGTACAGACTTTCGACGATGTGATTGCCCTATCTCCCCATATTTCCTATATTAAATGGGACGCAAACCGTCATGTCGATAACTTCGGTTCCGACTATTTGTCGAAAGAAAATCAGACCCACTTCTGGATCGAGTATACAAAAGGACTGTACAGTGCTTATGAGCGGATTCGTGAAAAACATCCGGATGTTATGATCCAGTTGTGTTCTTCCGGTGGCGGTCGTCTCGACTTCGGTGCTTTGAAATATCATGATGAGTTCTGGGCTAGCGATAATACCAACTCGCTTGATCGTATATTCATCCAATACAGTACGAATCTTTTCTTTCCGGCAAAGGCAACTGCTTCGCATGTGTCGACCACTCCGAACCATCAGACAGGTATGATGGCTCCGCTAAAGTTCCGCTTCGATGTCGCCATGACAGGCCGTTTGGGTATGGAGTTGCAGCCGAAGGATCTGACCGGCGATGAATTGCCTTTTGCAGAACAGGCTATCAGGAACTATAAACGTATCCGTCCGATCGTACAGCTGGGCGACCTCTATCGTCTCAAATCTCCTTACGACGGAAACGGATGGGCTTCGCATATGTATATATCGAAAGATAAAAAGGAATCGGTATTTTTTGCTTATAGCCTGAAATACCACGGACGTACGACATTCTTTGAGACCAAATTGAAAGGACTGGATCCGGCTAAAATGTATAAGATTACTGAATTGAACAAAGCCGGAGACAGTACCTTTTATGGAGACGGCCAGGTCTTCCCCGGCGATTATCTGATGAATGCCGGCATCAGCCTGAAGATCGGGAATACGTATGAAAGTACTGTCCTATTGATTACGGAGCAATGATATTGTCCGGAATAAAGCCGGACCACATTTGAAAACACACATTTAATTATCAATACATGAAACTCATCAATTTAAATCTGCTATTATTGCTCGCCCTGCTTGTGTCCTGTGGTGAACCATCCGTTTCTTCGGGGAAATGGACGGTCAGCTACGATCAGGCGCAGAAAGGCCATCGTATCGAGAAAGAGAATCAGCTTCTTTCCGATGGAGTCTACGCCTCATATAAACTGGGCGACAGATTGGTCACTACCCGTGACTACAAGAATAGCCGGTCGAAAGCAACCGCTATCAGCGACGCTTTCGGCGAGGGGTCATTATTGCAGGTCACCTATACCGACAGTAACCTGCCTACACTGGTACAATCTTTCTACATCTATCCGGAGAAAGATTATCTGTTGACGGAATTCACTCTTCAGGGAGGGGATGCCGATGTCGAATCGAATTATATGGCTCCGGTCAACGTCGACCGTATGCCTGCTTTGCTTGCCGAAGGGGATAACCGTGCGTTGTTCCAACCTTTCGATAACGATTGCTGGATCCGTTACCAGTCTCATCCGCTGACTTTCGATAAGTTACGCAGTTATGAGGTGGCAACCGTATTTAATAACCATGACCGTAAAGGTCTTGTGATCGGTTCGGTGGAACATTCCGACTGGAAAACCGGTATCGATATGACTCAGGGTGACCGTAATAATATCGGTTCGCTGGTCTGCTTCGGAGGTGTAGCCGATACGTTGACACGTGATTCGAAAGCACATGGTGCACTGAAAGGTAAAGAAGTAAAATCCCCGAAAGTATTTGTCGGCTTCTTTAACGACTGGCGTGCCGGACTGGAAGAATACGGAAAAGCAAATGCGGTGGTGGCTCCTGTAAAGAAATGGCCGGGTGCCGTTACTTTCGGCTGGAACAGTTGGGGGGCACTTCAGTTTAATCTGACTTACCAGAAGGCGTTGGAAGTATCCGACTTCTTCAAGAATAATTTGCAGAACAATCATTTTGTAAATACGGACGGCAATGTGACGATCGGTCTCGATTCCGGCTGGAACAGCTTTAGAGATGAGGAACTGAAAGATTTCGTAGATCATTGTGCGGCAAACGGACAGATTGCCGGTGTGTACTGGACGCCTTTTACCGATTGGGGTAAACATCCGGAACGGACCATCGAGGATGCTCCTGATTATAAGTATAAAGATGTCTATCTGTATGCAAACGGTCAGCCTCAGGAACTGGACGGCGCTTATGCGATCGACCCGACTCATCCGGCCATCGAGGAGATGATGAAGAAGACTTCTGACTTGTTCCACCGTTGCGGTTTCAAATATGTGAAGATGGACTTTATGACGCATGGAGCCATGGAAGCCGACAAATGGTATAATCCGGAAATCCGGACAGGTATCCAGGCTTACAACTACGGTATGCAGTTATTGAATAAATATTTCGGTGACATGTACATCAATTTGTCGATTTCTCCTGTATTCCCTGCCCATTACGCGAATTCACGTCGTATCGCCTGCGATGCATGGAATAAGATCAAGGATACTGAGTATACACTGAATGCCCTTTCTTACGGTTGGTGGCAGGATGAAGTGTATCAGTATAATGATGCCGACCATCTGGTGCTGCGTGAAGCGACCGAAGGTGAGAACCGTGCCCGTATGACTTCCGGTGCCATTACCGGTTTGTATATCGTTGGGGATGATTTCAGTAAAGGCGGAAAACAAATAGATAAAGATCGTGCTATGAAATTCATGACCAATCCGGAGGTAAATGCTGTCGCTAAAGGCATTTCGTTTACTCCGGTGGAAGGAAACGGAGAGCGTTCTGAAAATCAATTTATTCATCATGATGCAGACGGAACGTCTTATTTCGCTATCTTTAATTATTCGGAAGAGGAGATGAACACCACAATTTCACTTGAACGTCTCGGTCTGGAACCAACCGTTACTTACCGGGTGAAAGAGCTTTGGAGCGGAGATGAACAACCTGTTAAGGAAACATTAAAGGTGACGATCCCTGCCAAGGATGCGTTGCTTTATAAGATTGGATACAACTAAATGTTCTTAAATTTATCAATTATGAAACAGATCAAGCTTTTTAGTATTTTGATGATGCTTGTATTATGTTGCGGTACCGTTTTCGCGCAAAACATAACAATTACAGGTACGATCACCGACGCTAAAACGTCGGAGTCGCTCCCGGGAGCGAGCGTTGTTCTCAAGGGAACAACGCAAGGGACTATATCGGATATGGATGGGAAATATTCTTTGACTGCATCGCCCGGCGCTACGTTGGTGATCAGTTATATAGGATATGACACGAAAGAAGTGAAAGTAGGTAACCAGTCGGTTATCAACGTATCGCTTTCGGAAGATTCACAATCGATCGATGAAGTAGTTATCGTTGGTGCTTCCATGAAGAAAAGCGACCTGACAGGTGCTATTGCACATGTGGATTCCAAAGTGTTGGAAGAAAGACCGGTAACAACTGTCAATGAAGCTCTTCAGGGACGTGTAGCCGGTGTTTTGATCACCAAAGGAACTCGTCCGGGTGACGATTCAAGTATCAAGATCCGTGGTGTGAATACGATCAATTCCGGTTCAGACCCGATCTACGTTGTCGACGGTTTGGTTATGGGTAACGGTTACGGTGGTTTTAACGCCATCAACGTGAACGATGTGGCTTCTGTTCAGGTGTTGAAAGATGCTTCTGCTACAGCCCTTTACGGATCACGTGGTGCTAACGGTGTTGTTCTTATCACGACTAAGAAAGGTAAAATCGGTGAGGGACGTGTTACTTACGACGGTTGGGTTGGTTTCTCAAAAATTACCCAGCGTCCGAAGACAATGGATGCACAGCAGTTGTTTGATTTGCGTATAGATGCTTTTGCCAATGGTTATATGCATGATAATCCAACTGCAAACCGTCAGGATTATATAAACAGTACATTGATGAATACCAATACGGCTTTCTCTGATGATGAGTTTGCATCTTATCGCGCAGGTAAGAGCTATAACTGGTTGGATGAAGTAATCAGCAACGGTTTCCAGCAGAACCATTCCGTAAGTTTCTCTAATGCAACAGAAAAGAACAATATTTATATTAGCTTCGACTATGCTAATATCGACGGATTGATCGGAGATTCAAAAGAAAAAAAATATTCCGGTCGTATTAATGCGGAGACTATGATTAAACCGTGGTTAAAGATTGGAACAAACTCTTCTTTTTCTCGTACGGAAAATAATTTACCGACAGATGATGTGTACGATAAAGCGTTGAATGCAAACCCATTATTGAACCCGGAACCGTTCCGTGACCCTTCAACTCGTTATACATGGGACTATTTGACACTGTACTATCGTGTGCACAATGAAGGAAATAACAATGATTATAACCCGTTCAACTCACAGGAAGTAGCTCGTGAACGTACCCGTAATCGTTTCCTTTCTTCCAATTACATCAATATCAACCCGATTGAGGGATTGAATATCCGTTCAACATTTGCACTGGACGTTTCTTCACAGACTTGGTTCGAATATACACCTTCTTATATTCAGGAAGCAATCCGCCACTATAATGGGGATGCACGAGCAAAACATGAAAGATGGTCACAGTTGAACTGGCAGTGGGATAATACAATCACATACGACAAGACAGTCAACAAACACCGTATGAATTTCCTGTTTGGTACAAGTACAACCAAAAACACAGAAAATTATACCAAAGCACAAGGTGATCGTTTTGCCAGTGACGATTTGCTGTGGAATGACCTGAAAGGTGCTGCTGCTAACGATAAGAAAGAACTCGATTCTGATTTTAAGGCAAATACCCTTGTGTCTGTTTTAGGTAGGGTGAATTACAACTATGACATGCGTTACTATTTGACGGCTACAGCCCGTTATGACGGTTCTTCTAAATTTGCAAAAGGTCACCGTTGGGGTATCCTGCCTTCTTTCTCTGCTGCATGGGATATCACGAATGAAGCATTCATGGAAGACCAGACTATTTTAGACCGTTTGAAATTCCGCGTTGGTTATGGTGTGGTTGGTAACCAGGATATCGAAAACTATGCCTACCGGACATTGTATTTCTCTTCTGTCAGTAACGGAGAGGCTTCTTATGCTACCAGCGGTTTGAGAGGTACACCGGCTATTACTTGGGAGAAACAGAAACAGACCAATATCGGTCTTGACATGGCATTTCTGAATGATCGTTTGAATGTTTCTTTGGATGGGTTCTTTATCAAGAACGATAACCTGTTAATGAAGCACTCTTTGCCGCTGACTTCCGGTTATAGCGAAACATGGGAAAATATCGGTTCTGTAAAGAATAACGGTTTTGAAGTAACAGTCAATGCAACTCCGGTACAGACAAAAGACTTTACATGGAATGTGAATGCTAATATCTCTTTTGATAAGAACGAGGTATCCAAATTGTATGGCGAAGTAAAAGAGATCCTGAATGCGAAAGATGACCTGCGTGAAAAGAATATCTTCCTGGGTGAATCTTTGAATAACATTTATACTTATAAGACAGGCGGTATCGCTAACGAATCGAACCGCAGTGAATGGGAAAATCTTGACTTTAATGGTAAGCATGTAAGCCTGGGTGACCTGTTCCCGCAAGATGTATCCGGTCCTGACGGTGTTCCTGACGGTGTAATCGATCAGCTTGACCGTGTCGTTGTAGGCAAACAGGATCCGAAGTTCTATGGTGGATTTGCTACGGATTTAAACTATAAAGGCATTACATTGAATGCTGTATTCAACTATTCTTACGGAGCAAAGAAGATCAGTTCATACTATGAAGGTTTGATCAACAGTACAGGTACAAGTATGGCTTCTTCAGATCTGTTGGATCGCTGGACACCCGAAAATACCGGTGCTTCCGTTCCGCGTGTGATTGCCAATACGACCAGCGGTTATAACCGTTATAATCCGTCTGATATGGATTATACGATTCAGAATGCATCCTATCTGCGTTTGTCTACCCTGACATTGGCTTATTCATTCCTGAAACCGTTGTTGAGCCAGATCAAAGTGGAAAACCTGCGTGTTTACTTTACCGCATCCAACCTGTTCTGTGCAACCAAATACAAAGGATTCGATCCAGAGACAGGCGATTACGGATATCCTCCGACAAAGATGTATGTATTTGGTTTGAACTTTAGTTTTTAATGATTTAAAAGGATTACAAGTATGAAAAAGAGATATAATTTGATCGGATTGCTGGCTTTGGCATTTACTGTCGGGATCACCACGTCTTGTTCCGATTTCCTGACACAGGAAAACAAGAAAGCACTGACGGAAGAACAAATCTATTCGGAAGTAGAGTTTATAGAACTGAATCTGAAAGGTATTTATAATACTTGGCGCGATAATACCCGTCAGGATGAGCGTGCCTGTTTTCTGATGATGGGTTCTGATGAGATACAGCGTGGTGCACTTCAGCATAAAGGGGGTGGACAAGGGGCGGCTCTCGACCGTTATGACGCTAACCTGAACTCGCTCCATGAAAAGGTGAGAGACCAGTGGAACAAACGTTTCCCTGTAGTTACTGCTGCAGCTAAGATCATTCGGGCATTGGATGTGCCTGATTTGGCGGAAGGCTCAAAAGAAGCAGAACTTTTGGGTGAAGCTGCTTTCATTCGTGGTTTTGTAGATTATGAACTGGCAATGTATTGGGGTGAAATACCTATCATCGACCTGAACAAACTGGAAGAGACCGGGTATGGCCGCCAACCTTTGACCGATGTCTGGCAGTTTATTATCAACGATCTGGAAAAAGCTGCTAAATATGCACCGAAAAACAATACTGCCGGACGTGCAACTTCGGGTGCTGGTTATACCATGCTTGGTAAGGCTTATATGTCGGCTCCGACGGAAACCGGTTTGCGTGATTTCAGCAAGGCGAAAGAATGTTTCGAGAAAGTAATGGGGATGGGTTATTCATTGGTGAACTATGCCGACCTATGGAATTACGAGAAGCCGAATACGGCAGAATCTATCTATGAATTCCAGTTTAACAATAATCCGAACCGTAACCAGATCCAGTTTCAGATCGGTTCGCGTGTAGCACAGAACTGGTGGACTGATGGTTGTTACTTTGCCGGTTACGACAATGTTGTTGTCACTGAATATGGATATGAAACCGTAGAAAACGGTGGTATCTGGGAAGATGGCGACGAACGTAAGGAAGAAAGCATACGTTACGACTTTACGTATAACGGAGAAGTGCCGAACCTGGAATGTGTTGCCTGGGAAGATTTGGGCGAAGACCATGACGAACTGAAGCCGCATGTAAAGAAATATGAAGACTACCGTACCGACCAGCATTCAGGTCTGGGTATTAATAATATGTGGAACTCCGGTAAGAATATTCCGGCTCTTCGTTATGCAGATGTATTGTTAAGTTATGCAGAGTGTCTGAATGAATTGGGACAGACCTCACAGGCTGTGGAAAAAGTAAACGAAGTACGTAACCGTGCCTGGAACTTTAGCATTCCGGCTGATAAACGATGGGATACAGGCATGTCGCAGGATAATTTCCGTATCAAAATACTGGATGAACGTATGCGTGAGTTCCTGGGAGAAAACTGGCGTCGTGCCGATCTGATCCGTACAGGTAAGTTTGTTGAGTATATCAAGGCACGCAACAAATGGGCGAAACGTTCCGGAACGATTCAAGATTTCAACGTTCGTTATCCGATACCCAACGTAGAGATCGAACAGAATCCGGATATGACTGCCGATGATCAGAATCCTGGTTACAGATAATATAGAAAGGCAAAAGGATTGTAGAAGAAAAACACCGGGGAAGGTATGTCTTTGCCCGGTGTTTTAGTTAATGACCAAAAAAGATATCATGAAGATTTTTTCAATAAGAAACTACTTATTAATAGGTATTGTCAGCCTTCTGTTTGGGACAAAGGCTTTTGCAAGCGAACAGCAAGTGATTACTTCCGGTGACTGGAAGATCGTTTATAATGAAGGAACAAAGACATGCGACTTTATCCATAAGGAAGAGACCATACTGGCAGGTGTTTTTGTTCAGGCGAAAGATAAAGATCTGCTATTGTGCAGTTCAGAATATGCCGCACCGACTTTTTTTGAAGAAACGGTTGATGATGCTTTCGGTGCCGGACATAAATATACGTTTACTTATGCCGCACAGGGTGAAAAGCCTTCTCTGCAGCAATCGTTTTATTTCTATCCGGATAAAAATTACTTCCTGACGGAAGCGTATATTGTATCAGAGACGACAATGTCAAGTAATTATATTGCTCCGGTTGTTACTGAGACTGCCAGTTCTTTCCTGAACGCCAATTCTTCCAACCGTGTTTTATCCGTCCCGTTCGATAATGATGCCTGGATCGGTTATTCTGCGCTTGCCTTGTCGGTAGACTCTGTCTCATTCGAGGTTACTTCTATCTATTCGGGTGATACACGCGAAGGGCTGGTGATTGGTTCTGTAGAACATGACACCTGGAAAACAGGAATACGTTATTCTACTTCCGGTAACCAGAAGGTGAACCGCTTGGAATGCTTTGGCGGGATAAGCCACCGTATTACCCATGATATCGATGCTGAGGGTTCGAAACCCCACGGCAGTATTTCCGGTACGAAACTGAAATCTCCGAAAATTCTGGTCGGAATGTTTGATGACTGGCGCAAAGGACTTGAGACGTACGGCGAAGCGAATGCGCTGGTTGCTCCTCCCCGTAAATGGGCGAAAGGAAATGTCTTTGGCTGGAATAGTTGGGGAGCAATGGCTGATAAACTGAATTTTACCGGTGTCCTCGATGTCTCCGATTATATCAGTACGAACCTGCAACCGAATCATTTTAATAATGACGGTACAGCCTATGTGATCCTTGACTCATACTGGGATAATCTAACTGACGACCAGTTGAAAACCTTTGCTAAACAATGTGTCGATAACGGGCAGGTTCCAGGTATTTATTGGGCACCTTTCTCTGATTGGGGTGAAAATGGTAGCCGCACGATGGAAGGCAGCAAATACAGATACGGAGAGGCTTACCTGTATGTGAACGGAAAGCCTAAAAAGATTGCTTCCAGGGCTTTGGATCCGACACATCCCGGAACCCGTGAACGGATGAGCTATTTCATCAACCGTTTTAAGGAACTGGGCTATAAATACATCAAGTTTGACTTTCTGAACAATGCGATCCTTGAAGCGGACTCTTATTATGATAAGAATGTTACGACCGGTGTACAGGCGTATAACAGCGGAATGAAGTATCTGACAGAGCTGTGTGGGGATGATATGTTTATGGCTTTATCCATTGCTCCTGCTTTCCCGGCGCAATACGGGAACTCTCGTCGTATCAGTTGCGATGCTTGGGGAGCGAAAGAAGATACCGAATATGTAATGAACGGGCTTTCTTATGGCTGGTGGCTCGATAGAGTTTATCACTTTAATGATGCCGATCACTTGGTACTTCATAAAGATGCTTATAGCGAAGATGAGAACCGTATGCGCATCACTTCCGGAGTTATTACCGGGACATATATTCTGGGTGATAATTTCAGCCAAAAAGGTACTTGTGTCGGTGACTTCGCTGCCCGTCAGAAGGCAGAGAAGTTTGCGACGAATGCCGATGTGAATGATATAGCCCGTATCGGTAAATCTTTTTATCCGGTAGAGGGCGCGAAAGCCTCAGGTAAGAATAGTTGGGGAAGGAATCGGGGGGAACGTCTCTTTATGCTGGATACGGATGATTATACGTATGTGGCTGCATTTAATTATAATGCCCAGTCGGTATCGGAGGATATAAAGCTGTCCCGGTTGGGAATTACTTCTTCCGATGTGAAAGGTATCAAAGAGTTGTGGACCGGTCAGGATGTGTCATTGAAAGGGGAGGAAATACCTTTCTCTTTACCTGATTGTGGCGTGAAGTTATATAGAATAGATAAGAAAGGTGGAGGAACGGGGGTGTCCGATCTTACTACACCAGATAAAAAAGTAATCGGCTGGGTAAAGGACGATCATTTGTTTATACAGACGGAAAAAGAATTGAAAAAGATTCTTATCTACTCGACGCAGGGAACGTTACTGAAACAGTTTCCTGCTTTATCTCCGCAAACCAGCTATGACGTCAATATTGCCGATCTGTCAAAAGGCGTATTTTTTGTCCGGACAATTTCCTCTTTTCAGGATATTGAATGTTTGAAGTTAATAAAATAGTACTCAGACAGAGGTCGCCAAATCCTTTGGAATCAAGGATTCGGCGGCTGATTCTGTTTTTCGAAGTCTTTAGGAGTACATCCGAACTGTTTCTGAAATATTTTACTAAAATAAGAAGGGGAGTTAATGCCGACCAGATAGCAGATTTCTCCTATTCTGTATTTGCCGTCGAGCATTAATTCTGCGGCCTTTTTCAGGCGGATCAGACGGATAAAATCATTGGGTGACAGTCCGGATAAAACCTTTATTTTGCGTAACAGGCTGGAACGGCTCAGGGAAAGTTTTTCTGCGAGTTTCTCAACACCGAAGTTTTCATCTGTGATGTTTTCGTGGATAATGGCAATAATACGATCCATGAATTCTTTATCGGCCTTATTCATTTGTATATTATTGACCGGAAAGAACGGGCGTTTAGAAAAAGCCTCACGTTCTTTTTGCCGGTTATTCAGCAATGAAGAAATCTGTGTTGCCAGATAATTGAATGAGAAAGGCTTTTCTACGTAAGCTTCGGCTCCCAGGCGCAGGCCGTTGATCTTACTGTCGAGATCGTTTTTAGCCGTCAGGAAAATGACCGGAATATGACAGAGCTCAATGTTCGCTTTCATTTCTTTACATAGTTCGAGACCGTTCATGACAGGCATCATGATATCGCTAACAACAATATCGACAGGATGTTCGCTCAGGATCTCCAAGGCTACTTTTCCGTTTGGAGCAGTTTCGGTAATAAAAAACTCTTGTAATTTTTCAGCAAGAAATGAACGCATGGTATCATTATCTTCTACAAGCAAAAGGGTATAATTCCGGCCTTCAATATGAATATTAGTATCCTCTTCGGAGAAAATGAACTCTTCCTGAAGAGCGGAACTCTCCTGTTGTCTGACTTTTTCCTGAGTAAGAGGCAGAGTCAATATAAATGAATTGTCGATTGCTTCCGTATCCAATGAGAGATTGCCCGAATGGAGCATAGCCAATGAACGAGCTAACGGTAGACCGATACCGGTTCCGGTAGATGTTTTTTCTTTTTTGTTGATCTGATAGAATGGTTCAAATATCTGCAGACTGAGTTCGGCTGGTATTCGGTTTCCATCATTGGTGATACGGATACTGAAGGTGGTTTCCGCCTGTTGTAGTTCGACCTTGATTTTATGAGCTGAATATTTAAGGGCATTGTTTAGCAGGTTACTCAATATTTTAGTAACAGCCTCCTGGTCGATGGCGGCTATGACCTCTTTATCGGGGATGGCGATAGACAGTTCCTTTTTCTGCTGTACCATAGTCGGTTCGAAGCGTAGGATCGTATCTTTGAGTAAGGTTCCGACATTTACCCAAATGAAGTCCATTTTAAATTTATTGGCATCGATTTTCCGGAAGTCCAGTAATTGACTTGCCAGTTCGAGCAAGCGTTTCGTGTTTTGGGCAATTACATTCAGGTTGCGTTTGATTTTGCTGTCCTGAATATCCATTTCCAGAATTGTCTCCAATGGACTATTGATCAGAGTTAAAGGGGTACGTATTTCGTGGGCGATTTGTGTAAAAAATTCCACTTTTACTTCATAAAGCTCTTTTTCTTTGGCTATTTCGAAAAGCTTTTGCTTTTCTTCCATCTGCCGTTCCTTACGTTGTTTGTACCAACGAAACCATCCATATATTAGGCACAATATCAGTATCGTATAGATAATGTAGGCCCAGACAGATAGCCACCAAGGAGGAAGGATCGTGATGTGGAGCGAAGTTGTCGACTGGGCGTTTGCTAACTCTTCCTGTGTTCCTTTTACATGGAATATAAATTCCCCCGGGGGGAGTTTGGCGTAGGATATATTTTGATTGCTATTCGCTTTTATCCAGTTGTTGTCCAGTGGCTCCATTTTGTAAAAGCATTCTTTGTTGCGAGTAGATGAATAAGAAGGTATAGCTACATCAAAGCTGATGTTTGACAGGTCGTAGGGTAATACAATCCGGTTAGTATGCAGGATACTTTTACTTAGAGGTGAATTGGGCGTATGAACAGTTATTTCTTTATTATATATGCTGAATTTAGTGATATAAATCGGAGGAATAAAGTCATTTTGTTCGTCATCGTCAGGGTTGAAGGCGATTAATCCGTCAATCGTTCCGAAATAGAACTTTCCATCGCTTGCTTTTAGCCCTGAATTGTAATTAAATTGGTTTCCGATTAGTCCATCTTGAGTTGTAAATATACGAATATCTCCGGTCTCTGGTTTGAATTTTACAAGTCCTTTATTCGTTCCAAACCATAAATTATGATTTTTATCTTCCAGTATCTTATAAGCTACATCATCAGGTAAGCCTTGTTCTTTGGAGAATGTGGTGAAGTTATCCTCCTTTTCGTTATATCGGCAGATACCACCTCGGTCGGTAGAGAGCCATATCTGTCCTTTACTGTCTTCCATGGAGGAACTGACGGAGTTTGAGCTCAGGCTGGTTGAATCTTTCGGTTCATGATTGTACTTTTTAAAAGAATGGTCATTCGGAGTAAATTTCCATATCCCGCTCCCCATGGAGGCGATCCATATCCGGCCCTTACTATCTTCCATGATGTGAAAGATCCAGTCGAGGCCTACTTCGTTGATTTTCTTGAAATCCAGCGTACCGGGCTTTGCCAGGTATAATCCCCAGCCGTTTCCCAGCCAGGTTTGGCCTTTACTGTCGACTAAAAGAGCGTAAACGCTTTCTTCATCGATGTTCAGGCTTTTGGGACTGTAATGCTTTATCGATTGTGTGGATAAGTCGATGATGTCAAAGCCCTGTTTGAACAGGCCACAGTACAGCTGATTGTTGTGCGTGGTCATGGAATGGGTCATCAGGTGGTTCTTTCGTTCGGCTGCCGGATATTGCAGTTGCTTAACTTCTCCGGTTTCCGGATCCAGTATATTAATACCATTATCTTCCGTACCGATCCAGATCTTTCCGTCCGGAACTTCTACGATTTCTCGGATACGTCGGGTGTTCAGGGAACTTTCCGAACTTGACGGAACATATTTTTCAAATAAAAGCTGATGATTCGGTAAATAGTTGACACCTCCGAATTTAGTTCCAAGCCAGATGCCTTCTTCCTGGTCTTTATGGATACAGAAAATAATATTGTCGGATAAACTATACGAGTGCATCAGGTCTTCCTGCAGATGAGTCACTTTTTCATGACTCTCGTCAATGATGAACAAGCCGGCGTGAGAGCAGACCCAAAGTTTTTTCTGGTCGAAGCAAGCGACATCGCGTAATACGGTATAATGTACACCTGGTGCTTTTACTGTTTGCAAGACATTCGTATCTGGGTTGTATTTCTTTAATTCGCCGTCATGAATGGCCAAGGCGATCCAGTCACCATATTCACACATGGCGAAGATATATTGATTCATCAGCGTGTTATTATCCTTGTCGGTATGATATTGAGCGAATGAGTCTGTTTTTGGATCATAGCGGAAAAGGCCTACACCCACAGTGCCGATCCATACTTCTCCATTTTCTCTGACACAGATTGCACTGGGACTTTCCCGTTTGATATTATCTTTATTGGTAATTGCGTAGTAGTATAACTTATTGTCTTTATAACGAAAAACTCCCTGATCGGGAATAAGTACCCAGATGTTTCCTGAACGATCGGAGATGATTTTAGCAACCCAGTTCCCCATCTGTTCTCCATTTTCTGTTTTTAAGTCTATGAAAGTGAACAGATCGTATATTGGATCGTAGATATAAACACCTCTATCGGTACCTACCCAAAGTTTTTTATTTTCATCTTCGAAAAGAGCAGAAATGTTGTGGTCTCCTTTGCCGGCAATATAGTCATCACAGTTGATTGTTTGGATGGAGGTGCCGTCATAACGGTTCAATCCGTTTTTGGTTCCAAACCACATAAAGCCATAACTATCCTGCAATATGACTTTTACCTGGCTTTCCGATAGGCCGTCTTTACTTGAAATATGCGAAAAGTAATAGTTGAATGGCTTTCTGTTGGTTGCATCAAGCTGTAGCAGACAGAAAAACATTAGCAAGTATAGATAGTGGATTCTTCTCATAAAGACGGTTTTAAGGTGTTGCGTATTAAAAGGTTAATCGGATTTTGATTGTGAAATGTAAAAGGAGATGTGTCAAAAAACTATTGCTGACTTTTGACGCAACTCCTTTTTATTGTATAATAACGATTAAGTAGTGCCTGCCACTTCAGCAGTCCGTTCCATTACTTCAATTTCAAAAACTAAAGTAGAGTATGCAGGAATTGTAACATTTCCGGCATTGTCTTTCCGGTCGCTTGTTCCGTAAGCTAATCCATAAGGAATCCATACTTCCCATTTATCACCTACAACCATGTTTTGCAAAGCAATTGTCCAGCCTGTTATCGGTGCAGAATAGCCGTTAGGATTGTTATATTGATTGTAGTTTGCCGAATAGGAACTTACTGCAAATTTAGCAGGTGCCCCATCTTCAAACTCGCATTTATCGAAATAATCAGCGGAGGTACTGTTGGCCAGCCAACCTCTGTAATAAACAGTAACGCGGCTGTTAAAGTAGATTGCCGGACCATCACCATTTTTTAGCTTTTTAGCGTAAACAAAACCGTCTCCATTACCAGTTATTTTTACTTGTATGTAATCCGGGTCATTGGCTTTTGCCTGGAAAGCTTGTTCATTTTCCAACTTATATGCCTCGACAAGTGCATCATCATTATTATCGTCATCTTTACAGGAGGTAAAAACAGCCGATATACAAAAAATCATCAACGCGATTTGCAGGTACTTCTTCATGTACTTATTCAATTATCTTTTTTAATAACGTCTTCATACTTACCTTTTCAGAGATAATGTCGTGCAACTTGTCGATGCTTACACGTTCCTGTTCCATCGTGTCGCGGAAGCGGATTGTTACGCAATTATCTTTCAAAGTATCATGGTCAACTGTAATACAGTACGGGGTTCCAATAGCATCCTGACGACGGTAACGTTTACCGATAGAATCTTTTTCATCATACTGGCAACGGAAATCGAATTTCAGCATGTTGATGATTTCTTCTGCCTTTTCAGGAAGACCGTCTTTCTTTACCAGTGGCAATACGGCCAGTTTGATAGGAGCCAGGGCTGCCGGTAATTTTAATACCACACGGGTTTCGCCGTTTTCAAGTGTTTCTTCGCAATATGAACCGGCCATAACGCTCAGGAACACACGGTCAACACCGATAGATGTCTCGATAACATACGGAGTATAGCTTTTATTTAGTTCCGGATCGAAATATTGCATTTTCTTACCGGAGAATTTTTCGTGCTGGCTCAGGTCGAAGTCCGTACGGCTATGGATACCTTCCACTTCCTTAAAACCGAATGGCATTTCGAATTCGATATCTGTTGCTGCATTAGCATAGTGTGCCAGTTTCTCGTGATCGTGGTAACGATATTTCTTTTCACCTAATCCCATAGCCTTGTGCCAGCTCAGACGAGTCTTTTTCCACATATTGAACCATTCCATTTCTTCACCCGGACGAACAAAGAACTGCATTTCCATCTGTTCGAATTCACGCATACGGAAAATGAACTGACGGGCAACGATCTCGTTACGGAATGCTTTACCGATCTGGGCGATACCGAAAGGAATTTTCATACGGCCTGTCTTCTGTACATTCAGGAAGTTTACGAAAATTCCCTGTGCCGTTTCGGGACGCAGGTATATTTTAGAAGCACCATCGGCTGTAGAGCCCATTTCCGTAGAGAACATCAAGTTGAACTGGCGTACTTCCGTCCAGTTGCGTGTTCCTGATATCGGACAGGCTATTTCGCAATCGATGATGATCTGGCGGAGATCTTCGAAGTTAGAATCGTTCAGTGCTTTTGCAAAACGGGTATGTATCTCGTCGCGTTTGGCCTGATTTTCCAATACACGGCCGTTGGTGGCACGGAATTGAACTTCGTCGAATGCTTCACCAAATTTTTTAGCTGCCTTATCTACTTCTTTCTGTATCTTTTCGTCGATCTTAGCCAGGTGATCTTCGATCAGAACATCTGCGCGGTAACGCTTTTTTGAATCCTTATTGTCGATCAAAGGGTCGTTGAATGCGTCCACATGACCGGATGCTTTCCAGATAGTCGGGTGCATAAAAATAGCGGAGTCAATACCTACTACATTTTCGTGAAGTAGGGTCATGCTGTCCCACCAGTATTTCTTTATATTGTTTTTCAGCTCTACGCCATACTGTCCGTAATCATACACTGCTCCTAAACCATCATATATTTCCGAAGATGGAAATACAAATCCGTATTCTTTACAGTGTGAAACTAATTTCTTGAAAACATCTTCTTGTGCCATAAGTATATGTAATTATTATCAACCTGCAAAGTAAATGATTTTTTCTGTAAGTTACAGCATTTCCAGCGGCTTATTAGTTAATACATATAAAGAAGGGTGACCATCCCGGTCACCCTTCACCATCAATAATTATGTTGAATATTTAGTTCTGGGTTTATTCTTTATCCCACCAGATACGACCGAACTCGCTGTCCAGACGACCGAAGTTCGATTCTTTCTGCATGTCTTCAAGGCGTTTTACCTGATTGGCATAGTTGGCAGAACCGTCGGCAGGCATAGTGAACTTTTTACGGCGCGGTACTTGCTGCAATTCTCCGTATACATTGATCGGTTCCCAGGTAACCAATGTAGATGTAGTGCTCGGATAGTTGGTGCGTTTGTACATGGCCCATGATTCACTGTTATTCTTGAAATGTTCTACCCAAGTCTGGCAGTAGATCTGCTCTTTAGCCATGGAACTGTTCCATGCGATACCATCCTGTTTCAGGAATGCTTCGATTTCTGCTTCTGTGACAGCTTCGTAATCGTTGATTTTGCAGTAGTCGGCAATTTTGCTCCATTGTCTCAGAGAGGCTTTTACTCCTTCTTCATACCATTCCTGAGCTGTTTTGCTGTTGGCTACGCCGTCCAGCGTAAATTCGGAAGCCATGAAACAGAAGTCTGCGTATGTCACTAAAGGAATCCAGCCACCGGCACTACCATTGTCTTGTGCACCTTTCCACAAACGAGTTTGAGGTCTGTTCATCGGACGCATGTCGATATCGTCCAGATAACGGGATGTGCGGCAGGAATCGGTAGCCCATTTGTCGTAACTTACACTACCACCGGCCCACCGGCCTAAATGAGTCGGGATGATTTGCGCAGGAGTTGTTGTCTCTTTGGCATTGAATGCGGCTACATTTTCCGGAGTCAAATTATTGATTTGGAAAAACAGGCGTTTTCTTGGGTCATTATATTTCAGTAAGTAAGCCATGAAAGCAGAAGAAGCGCGGTCCATGTCAATGACAGAGTGCCAGTCGCCTAGGGTTGTCCAGTAGTTATCGAAATAGAGGATAAAGCTATCGTCGATGCTGCTGAAAATGTTGCCGGAAGATAATACTTCCTGTGCAATGGCTTTTGCCTCTTCAGGTTTCTGTTTTAACAATCTCAAAGCGATACGCAGACGAACGGCATTAGCCGCTTTTGCCCATTTGTTCATGTCGCCGCTATAAGCCAGGTCATAATTCTTGAAAGTCACCTGGTTGGTGGATGTCGACAGTTTATTGGCCGCCTCTTTCAATTCCTGGTTCCAGATCGTGAACAACTCTTCCTGAGTTTGGAAAGCTGGTTCAAGAATTTCCACGTTACCGTTGCGGGTTCCCCAGCCATCGGTATACACCAAAGAACCGTACACGTCGGATGCTTGGATACCTTTTGTAATCAGGAGGATACGGGCTACTTCGGTTAAGTCGCTGTAAGCGGCTTCCTGTTCCGGCATATTGGTCTTGACATAATAGGGTATATGACGGGCATATTTGCCGGCGTTTACATAGTTGCTGTATAACGATCCGGAAAAACCGGCGCATTCGGTGAAGTTCGTGGTGCTATATCCCCAGATTCCGGCGCAATACTGCATCCATCTCAAGCGGCAGGCATATGAGTCCGACCATGTTTCTCCGGCATTACACATTACATTTTCAATCTGATAGAGGAATACTTCCGGATCAACTTCATATACCGTATCTGGATTCTTATTGATTTCAACGAAGTCGGCATCGCAGGAGCTTAATGCAGCCATGGAAGCTAACGCTCCGAGAATATAATATTTAATTTTTTTCATTTTACTTGATTATATAAAGGTGATTAGAATGAAACATTAACACTGAAACCAATGTTGCGTGAGAATACGGCACCACCGCTTTCCATATATTCAGAGCTGTAAGATGTGTTCAAACCTTCCGGGTGGATATTGTCCGGCAGACTGTTATACAGGAATCCTAAGTTACGGGCCATTAAGCCGATACTTGCATTCTGGATGTAGGCTTTGTTCACCCATTTTTTCGGCAATTGCCAGTGTACGGAAACTTCGCGCAATGCGATCCATGAACATTTGTGGATACCTTCTTCACGGATACCTCCGGACCAACTGTACACGTTGTCATAATATTTGTAAGCAGATAACGGGTCGACCAATCCTTGATCGTAGGCATACTGATAGCTCTTACCGGAAACATCTACCCCTTTGATTTCCGTACCAGGGATAAATACGCCTTCCGGAATTATACCGTCATTGACCACTCTTCCGTCACTCAATGTACGAGGTAAACCGCCGTATTGTGTGTCACGGCCTGCCAATGAAGATTTAACGTTACCCGAATTCATACCATAATAATAACTTGCCGAGAAGACATCTCCGCCGAAACGAGCGTCGATGACAGCATTCAACGTAATGCCTTTCCAGCTTACGGAAGTATTGGCTCCCCATAAGAATTTAGGCTGCAAAGAGCCGATTTTCTCACTTTTATTTGAACGGGGATAAGAACCGTCTGCGTTCAACAGCTTTTCACCATTTTCGTTGCGTGTGTAGGCATAAGAAGTGTAGATATCGCCGTAAGCACCGCCAACGGTAGCCCATGCCTGTGTATCTGTACCACCTCCTACTAATTGGTATTTTTCAACGCCTTCAAACAGAGAAATGATCTTGTTTCTGTTGCGCGTCAGGTTGAAAGACAAATCCCAGCGCCAGTCTTTCGTTTCGATCGGAGTACCGGTAATCAATAATTCGATACCTTTGTTCTGGATGTCTCCGGCATTGATCCAACGTTTTGAAACACCGGATTCGGATGCGATCGGCAATGCCAGGATCTGGTTCTTTGTATTGGTCTTATACCATGCAAAGTCGAAGCCGAGACGGTTTTTAAAGAAACGCATATCCAAACCGATTTCGATGGAGTGTTGTTTCTCCGGTTTCAAATTTAAGTTCGGTAATTCGTCTTTGTCGAATTTGTAATAAGGATAAGTACCACCGTTGAGTTGGTTGTCGAATGTGTTGTCGAATGCATAATAACCCGTACCGGTTGTCAGATAAGGAGCACAGTCGTTACCTACGATAGCATAGGAAGCTCTCAGTTTACCGAAAGAGATAAATTCAGGTATCGCATCGCGTAAACCTTCGGCAAACAACCAGGAAGCACCTACCGACGGGTAGAAGTAAGAAGTGTGTCCTGTTCCGTTTTCGTAGATCAATGCAGACGACCAGTCGTTACGTCCTGTTATATCCAGGAAATAAACGCCTTTATAATCCATATTGGCAAAAGCGTAGATGGAGTTGATGCGTTTTCTGTCAGTATTATATCTGACTTCGGTTGTCGCTTTATTAACGGAGTTTGTCATATCGAACAAACCTGGAACACGCAAGCCATTTTCCGAGTTGGTTTTGTGGTATCCCCTTTTGGTATCCCACTGTTCTACTGCCACGCTACCGCTGATATTGAAATCATCGAAAGAATGGTTGGCAGTCAACATACCGGTAATTTTGTACTGGTCTTTCTTGTTTTCATGGATTTTGTATGCCGCACCGTCGTATTTGCTGGCACCTGTAGCCATTACTTTTGATTCGTTGGTTGTATATAGCTTGTAAATATCGCCTTTCACTTTTAATGACAACCAATCCAATAGTTTAAGATCCAGATTCAGGAAAGCACGTACACTCATTTCGTCCTGTGTATAGATGTTTTCCAGATAGTCGTAGATCGTTTTGGAATAACCATACGGATCCAGTGAGTTATAACCGTCGCCGGCCGGACTGATATAGTTTTTGTTGTTCAACCAGTAATCTGTATCATATTCGCGGGCGATGCTGTACATGAAGTCATAGATCGGAGAGCCTGAACCTCCCTGCCTTGTCGGGTTCTGGGCGGTCGATTCGATATAGGAAAATCCGCCTTCTGCTTTCAAGCGGGAACTGATATCGTGGGATGCGTTTAAACTGAATGAATTACGCTTGAATTCGTTGTTGAAAGTCAACCCCTCTGATTGCAGGTTTGAATAGGAGAAACGGAATGCACTTTTTTCGGAACCACCTTGTAAAGCAACGTTGGTGTTCATGTAGTGTCCGGTCTGATAAAGATTTTTCAAGTTGTTGTCTTTGGCGGAATAGATCATTTCCTGGCCATCCACATAGAACGGTTTGCCGTCGAAACGAGGACCGAAGCTACGGCCGGCAGAAGTGTAGCGGTTTTCACTGCCATCGTCATTCAGTGCCCATACGGGGGAAGAACCGGAACCGAATTCGTTTTGTAAATCCGGTGTCGCATAGATGTTTTCCCATTGCTGTGTATGTGAAACGGAAACTCCTATACCTTCACCTTTACGACCTTTTTTGGTAGTGATCAGGATCACACCGTTGGAAGCACGCGAACCGTACAAAGCGGTTGCGGCAGCACCTTTCAATACAGACATCGATTCGAAGTCATCGGCATTCAGGTTCTTCAGGTCATTACCCCAGTCTTGTCCTGCCCCTGTTTTTGTTACTTCATTGTCGATGATAATACCGTCGATAACGAAAATCGGCTGGTTGTTACCTCCCAAGGAAGTGTTACCACGGATGATGATACGTTGTGAAGATTGCGGACCGGAGTTACCCATGTTGATCTGTACACCGGCAACTTTACCTTGCAAACCGTTAATCGGGTTAGGAGAGTTTACTTTGGCGATTTCATCTCCTTTCAGTTCGGTCATGGCATAACCCAATGATTTTTTGTCACGCGACATACCCAAGGCGGTTACTACAACTTCATCCAATGCCTGTGAGTCTTCTTCCAGAAATACTTTTAGCGTTGTTTGGCCGGTGTAAGCAATTTCTTTCGTTTTGTATCCTACGAAAGAGATTTGTAACACTTGACCTCTTTTGACATCGTTTAGCGTAAATTTGCCATCAATGTCGGTCATGATTCCACTTGTGGTTCCTTTAATAACGATTGAAGCTCCAATAACCGGTCCCATTGAATCTTCTACGATTCCGGTTATTTTCCCGTTTTGTTGGGAAATGTTCACACTTTGCTTGTCGGGTAACACGTCTGCATAGACTCCAAAAGGAGATACTAATGCACCGGCAAGCAAAATCAAGCTCGGAAATTTTAATCTTTTAGACATAAGCGTTTGATTTATAAGTGAAAAATAGATGTGTGTATATTTGTTTTAGCATATTTAAAGTTGTTGTAGTTCTAGTAGAACTATGGAATTCTATCAAAATGACAGCAGTTTGCAATAGCCAAAATAGGCTAAATCAATTTTAAATTCGTTAATAAGAGGGGAGCATATGCTAAAAGAGTTAATTTTGTAACAAATTAGTTGTAATTGGTTTATTGTTCAAGGAGATCAAAAGTATGAATGTTAACTTAGAATCTGTTCTTAACAGAAATTACGAATGAGTTCTACTAGAACAATATCATTTTTTTAATTATCAAAAAGTAACTATATATTTGTGGATCACTGATTTGTATTTAATTTTAATCAACGGTATATGAAAAAGTATGTGTGTATATTTATGTTAAATCAATGATCCGTCTCTAATTCTTTCTCTTTTCAAAAATCAATTATCTGGGAGTGATTGTTATTTAATCAAAAACGAAAATCTGACTCTTAATTTTTTATCAGTGATTTATGAATTTGTTTATATTTGTAAAATAATAATCAATCAGCACTTTTACACTATAAAATACAATATTATGAATGACGGTTCGAAAAAAGTAGTGATTCTTTTGGCTCATCCTAACTTGAAAGAGTCACAGGCAAACAAGGCATTGGCAGATGCGGTACAAGATATAGATGGTGTAATGCTCTATGATTTATATGAATACCGGGATCAATCTTTTGATGTAAATGTGTGGAGCACTATTATTTCTGATGCCTCTATGGTTATTTTCCAGTTTCCTTTCCACTGGATGTCTGCTCCCTCTCTTTTAAAAAGGTGGTTGGATGAAGTCTTCACTTCGTTGGCGAAGACACCTGCCGTAGCCGGTAAACCGTTGCAGATCGTCACGACAACTGGGTCTGAGTATGCAGCTTACCGTAGTGGTGGACGGAATTGTTTTACAATGGATGAACTTTTGCGTCCTTATCAGGGATGTGCGATACATGCCGGGATGGTCTGGAATACACCGCTGGTTGTCTATGGAATGGGTAGTGGGGATGCTTCCAGAAATATAGCGGCAGGAGCTGAAGCTTATAAGCAGAGGATTGAAGAGGCATTAAATAGCCATACAACGCAGAATATCTGGTAATTACTATGTGATGTGAGTTGATTTACTATATGTAGTAAACAGATTCGGTTTCCAAACTAATCGCTTGTTGATAATTATCGGCAAACCTGCGGACAATTGTGTGCAAGCCTGTCGACAATTATCAACAAGCCTGCTCATAATTATCGACAGGCAAAAACAAAAAGAAGAATCGGCCTTACTATGCGGATAAAATTATTCTATGATAACAATATTATTGGATTAATTTAAGAATTTTCTTCTATAAACCCTTTCATATCAACAAAAAATATCTATTTTTGCATAGTTGATGTTTTTGATGTTTGCGCAAACAGACTTAATTTATCTAATATAAAATACCATGAGATCAGAAGACATTTCACGCCGCTCGTTTCTGAAGCGGGCATTGGCTCTTTCTGCAGCTACGGCTATCCCGTCGTTTTGGATACCTTCAAAGGCTAATGCCTTTCCTGGCGTACCTTTCGTTAGTCCTAACGAAAAAGTAAATATTGCGTTTATTGGCATTGGTAACCGGGGAGGTGAGATTGCCAAGGAGTTGTATAAAACAGGTTTATGTAATGTGGTAGCTCTTTGCGATGTGGATATGGGAGCTAAGCATACGCAAGAACTTATATCTATGTTCCCGAAAGCTCAACGCTTCCAGGATTTCCGCCAGATGTTCGATAAGATGGCAGATAAGATAGATGCTGTTACGGTGGGGGTTCCAGACCATGCCCATTTCCCTATAACCATCGAAGCTATGGCTCATGGCAAACATGTATATGTTGAAAAACCGATGGCCCGTACTTTCCATGAAGTGGAGTTGATGATGAAAGGCGAAAAGAAATACGGTGTCGTTACACAGATGGGTAATCAGGGACACTCCGAAGCAAATTACTTCCAGTTCAAAGCCTGGAAAGAGGCCGGATTGATCAAGGATGTAACTGCCATCACAGCTCATATGAACTCTCCGCGCCGTTGGCACGGATGGAATCCGAACATCAAGCATATGCCGATGGGTGAACCGGTTCCGGAAACATTGGATTGGGATACCTGGTTGGGCGTAGTGCAGCATCATGATTATAATCATGATTATCATATGGGACAGTGGCGTTGTTGGTATGATTTCGGTATGGGGGCGCTGGGAGACTGGGGAGCACATATTCTGGATACGGCTCACGAGTTCCTGGATTTGGGCTTGCCTTCCGAAGTAAATCCGTTATATCTGAAAGACCATAATCCATTTTTCTATCCGATGTCGTCTACCATTCTGTTTAAATTCCCCGAAAGGAATAATATGCCGGCTGTAGATGTTACCTGGTATGATGGTTTGGATAATATTCCGGCAGTTCCGGAGAACTTCGGCTCATCTGATGTCGATCCGAATATTCCGACCGTTGCCGGTGGTAAACTGCAATTGATGAAACTGAATCCAGGTAAGGAAATCTATTCAAAGACACTTACATTTAAGGGTGGTTCTCATGGTAGTACACTGTCTGTTATTCCGGATCAGATTGCAAAAGATATGAATCCGAAACTGCCGGAATATGAAAAAAGTCCGTCTAACCATTACGAAAACTTCTTGTTGGCTTGCCAGGGTAAAGAAAAGACCCGTTCGCCGTTCTCCATTGCTGGTCCGTTAAGCCAGGTGTTCTGCCTGGGTGTTCTGGCTCAGCATTTGAATCGTAAACTGGTTTTCGATCGTGATACAAAAGAAATTGTAAACGACTCTTTCGCTAATCAAATGCTGGTGGGACAACCGCCGCGTAAAGGTTGGGAAGAGTATTATAATGTATAACAAAAAACTGATAGAATAGAAAAAAGCACTACATGAGTAGTGCTTTTTTTGTGCCCTATAATCTGTAGATGACAGAATAATTCTATCCAATAAAATCAGTGAATAGTATAATGATCGGCTGGATAAGGTGCCATATATTTGTATTTTCTGAAAAAGAACTCATTAATTAAGAAGACCATGAGAAGTATATGTCTGATTTTCATTCTTATCTTTTGTTCCTTGAAACTCTTTGCTACCGATAAAGTGTTGTTCGAAATAGGCCGACAGGACAATTCCGCAGCGGAGTTTGCCCTCTATCCGGATAATTACAAAAGTTTTCTGGCGAATTTCGGGGGAGAGAAATCCTTTTATGTAGGATATTCTACTCCTGAAAAACATTGGCCGTATGTTTTGCCGGGTCCATTGGATAGCTGGGCTGGCGGTGGATACTGGGCCGGATTTCATCCGAGACATTTCCCTTCTGTCTATTTCAATCTGGACAAAGCGGCCGGGAAAGGGGAATGTTCTCTTACTTTCTTTTTTACCGGAGCGCATAACAGTAAACCGATTAAAATACGGGTCGAGGTCAACGGCCATCGGTTCGAAGAAGAACTGAACGGGGAGAGTGCTGCGGAGTTTCTGGAAAATAAAGGAACAGGAAAAGCGAAGGAGGTACATATACAATTCCCTTCTTCATGGCTTACTTCCGGTATGAATAAGATCCAGCTGGGGACCATTAAAGGCACATGGGTTATTTTCGATTGTATCCGGTTGGAAACACCGGCCTCTGTACAACTGGGGAAAGCGTCTTCTTCGTTGATACGTTCCGTTAAATCGGCACCGTTTGAATATCAGAAAGAGAACGGAGAACGTATGCAGCCGGTTCTGGTAGATATGAATCAGTTTGATGCACCCAAAAAGCTGACTTTCACGGTTGAAGGATGTGTTCCGGTATCACGAACGATTGAGGTGGGGGAAAGTATCCAGGAGATATTGATGCCGGCCGCACAGGTAAAAAGCAAACAAGAAAAGCTGCAATTTACAATCCGGGATGGCAAAGATGTTATTTATAAAGGTGAAGTGATCCGTAGTTCACAACCGCTGCATTCTTATTCGGATGATGTAGACTTGCTGATGGGCACGGGGAATTCCCGTTGGATGTTCAAACCCGGGCCAAGTCTCCCTTTAAGCATGGTGCAGATCGCTCCCGATAACCAGGACGAGATATGGAAAGCCGGATATGAATATACTATAGAAAATATCATGGGCTTCAACCATTTCAGCGATTGGACGATGACTGGTTTCCTGATGCAACCGACCTGTGGTGAACTGAAAGTCAATCCCGGCAGGGAAGATTTTCCTGATGAAGGCTATCGTTCCCGGATTGACAAATCATCGGAAAAGGCTGAAATAGGTAAATATTCCGTTTATATGACGGATACGAAGATACAAGCGGATATAACGGCAACCCGCCGTGCAGCTTTGCAGCGATATATTTTCCCTGCCAGGGAAGACGCCCGTATTTTGATAGATATGTTTACGCCTAACGAGTACCCGCATAATTTGGTCAATGCCTGTGTAACGAAAGTCAGCGATACGGAAATAGAAGGTTATGCTACTTATTATAATGCATTTACCGGATATACATTGGAACAGAGTTATACATTGTATTTCGTTCTCCAGTTCAGCAAACCTTTCGACTCGATGGGCGGATGGGTGAACGAAGGCGTTCAGCCGGTAACCGGTTATATCCCCGGATGGAACAGGAATCACGAGTTTGAAACCCTTGCGGAAATCAAGCAGAATATCATCAGGATAGAAGGCAAAGGTGATGTCGGTATATTTCTGAATTATAAGACGAAAGAGAATGAAGAAATCTTAGTCCGTTCCGGTGTTTCTCTGGTAGATATGGCAGGGGCACGGAATAACCTGAAACAGGAACTGGTTGATCCTTTTGGATGGGATTTTGAGAAAGTAGTGAACAATGCCCGTGCCGTCTGGGATGAATACCTGGGAAGAATAGCGATTGAAACGGATGATTATCTGCAAAAGAAGAAGTTCTATACCAACCTTTACCGTGCGTTAGCAGCCAAAGCAACCTGGAGCGATGCCGACGGTCGTTTTATGGATGAAGATGAAAGGATCAGGCAGTTGGAGAAACCGGACGATTGTATCGTGAGCGGTGAATATTGGAATACATTCTGGAATAATCAACAGTTATTCAATCTGATGGCTCCGGAAATATCCGGCAAGTGGGCACGTTCGGCTATTCAGCTTTATCAGAATAGCGGGTGGTTCAATACGGATCCTGCCGGGATAGAACATACCGGTGTGATGGTTGCCATGCATCCGATCTCCCAGATACTGGGAGCCTGGCAAAGCGGTATACGTGACTTTGACTTGAATATTGCATATGACGGTCTGAAAAAGATGATGACAACACCTCCTCAGAAGTATGAAGGTGGTGGAACTGTCGGAGTTGAGAACCTGGTTCCTTATATGAAGTATGGATATATTCCCGCAGGGAAAGGAACTGTCTCTAATACAATGGAGTATGCTTACGACGACTGGTGTCTGGGACAGATGGCTAAAGTATTGGGAAAGACCGATGACTTTAAACTGTTTGATGAACGTTCGAATAATTGGTCTAATTTGTTTGATCCGAAGTCCGGATTTATACGTCCTAAAGACGAACACGGTAACTGGGTAGAGCCTTTCGATCCGTATCATACACCCGGGTTTACCGAAGGAAATGCCTTCAATTATTCCTGGTTCGTTCCCCATAATCCGGATAAATTGATCGGTATGGTCGGTAAAGACCGTTTTATAAGCCGTTTGGATAAAGCGATGGAGCAGTCGGCGCATGCCAATTTTAATGCGGCAGGCGATAACTTTTCCGCTTTCCCTATCAACCACGGAAATGAAACATCTATGGAAGTTGCCTACCTATTTAACTGGGCAGGTGCTCCCTGGCTGACGCAAAAATGGATACGGGCGATACAGGAGCAGTATTACGGAACAACCCCTTACGACGCTTATCCGGGGGATGAGGATCTGGGACAGATGAGTAGCTGGTTTGTCATGAGTGCTCTCGGTTTGTTTCAGATGGATGGCGGATGCTCTGAAAAGCCATACTATGAATTGGCTTCTCCGCGCTATCCCAAAATCACGATCCGGCTGGATGGAAAATATAACCGCGGCGAGACTTTTGTGATAGAAGCTCCCGGCGCATCCAAAGAGAATAAATATATTCAATCGGTTACCTTGAACGGTAAACCGGTAAATGGTTTCCGGATTCCGCAAGAAGAGGTATTGAAAGGAGGAAAGATGGTGATTGAAATGGGAAAAGAAGGCAAAGTCGTTTTATAATCTTTATATCGTCACTGGCGGTTATGACTTCATTCACATACTTAAACCGAATGCAGAAGATGCAGAGAAACGCAGACTTGTTTTATGAATAATCAATATAGTCTGCATTTTTCTGCACTTTATCATTAATCCTCTATTATCAATCTGAATCCAACCTTATTCAATGGTTGCCAGGCATAAGCCTCATTTCTGGAATAAGATGTTGAGTTTTTAGGTCTGTCGATCCATGAACCTCCACGATAGACTTTAAGATCGCTCTGAGCATTTGGATTATATGGATACGCTGCATAACTGGAACGAGTGAATTCTGCTACATTCCCATGCATATCGTAAAGCCCCCATGGATTAGGTTGATATTTTGCAACATCGGTAACTATCATATTCCTATCGTTTACGGTTGAATCTTTTGGTATAAAATTATACCATTTGAATTCATTCCAATGATGAGGCATCGGAGTCGGGTCTACACCGGATACAGCCATATTACTTAATTGGGAATCGGCCATATTATCGTAATTCGCAAAGTTTGTATCATAAGGTCCGTACCACATATCTTTGTCAGAGCCTGCCCGGCAGGCCCATTCCCATTGGGCCTCAGTAGGTAATGTAATGTGAAGTCCTGTCTGATCGCTTAATTTGTTACAATATTCCATTGCCTCATTCCAGGAAATACGAATAACAGGTTGCTTAGGACGATTAGCCGAGTAACCGGGTTGAACATGATCTTTCCAGAACTGAGCAATATACCGGCTATCATGTTTTGGAAAAATTACATTATATTGTTCATTTGTCAATTCTGTTTCTGCCATCCAGAATGGTTTGCTTATTTCAACCTCAGATTGAGGTGCATTGTTATTTTGTCCTTGTTTGTTATTCCCTAAGACAAATTTACCGGCAGGAATACGTACAAAATTTATAATAATGCCCGGAGCTATTTCTACTTTCTTTTTATTTTCAGAAGCATTGACCATTTTTTTAGCCTCTTCTGCTGTAAAAGGCCATCCTTCCACTTTTACTTCTTTATAATCAGAAGTCGGATGAACCGTATGTGTAACCAGGGGAGTTTCCGTTTTTTTTTGCTTCAGATAGTCAGAATAATCAGATAATTCTTTCCTCCAGTCAACACCTGCTCCATTTCCATATTTATTAGCCAGTTCAATGCGACGGTCATACTGGTTGGTTGGGCATCCGGGTAATAAGTTATCTACAAACTTACCATGGAATGGAGCATTCATGTCAATCCATGCATAAATGGTTCGCCATTCTTTATCTGTTAATTCAACCTTATGATGACCTCGTTTTAATATTTTGACAAGCTCGCTTGTTGAAGCGTGATATTCATAAGGTTTCATTACATAAATATCGGCTTCCGGCCCCTGACGGTTTACATAAGGATGTAAATTCAGATAACTGGTCGATGTCTTTAGCTCTTGGTCTCGATTCGATTTATGATTTGTAAGAATATTCTCTACGTAGATATTTCCTCTGAAATCCAGTTGACTGTCCTGATTATGACACGAAATACATGCTCTATCCAATATGGGTTGTATTTCCAGTTCATAAGTAATCGAGCGTGTGCCTCCTTCCGGTAGTTCTAATGGTTTAGCTTTTTTCGTAGAAGCCATTACCCGTTTAGGGAGGGGAATTGTATTTTGGTTTTCATGACATCCTACGCACGAAACGAGTTCTCCCGGCATTCCGGTAGTCCAGCTTCGCATCCATTGCAGAGCTCGTCCTTCGGAGTCCAACGGTTGTATGGATATAGGTGTATTGGCTGGAGCTGTAAACATTACTGAGCCGTCAGGTTCGACTTCAACTTCGCCCAAAAGGCGTTTTATATCCCAACCACTTTGTATTCCTTGTGCCGCATGGTTTCCCGGTGTTCTTACGTAGCAGTATTCATAAGCAAAGATCCTTAATTTCTTAACGGTTCCGACAGGTACTCCCGGTAAACCCTCTCCCTGATAAATATCCTGAATGAAGAATGTAGCTTCTTTCTTTTCGAGGTTTATTTTTTCAGGAATAATAGGGGGAACCGGTCGCTGTGTCACCATTATGGGATTAATGAATCCGTCTTCTTCAAGAAGAGCTATTTCGGTCATATTATCAAATATATCAACCAAGTAGATACCCCAAGGAGACCTGAGGTTTAATTTAGCGGTGACCAGAAAAAACTTATCATCCAGAGGCCAGGGTTTTGTGAATTGTGGCCATACACCATCTACTAGCTGATCTTTTATCAACGGTTCTATTGGTCTTTTGCTAAAAGGGATTTCCTGTATGATCCCATCCAATTCTTTGCGTCCTTTAGTCGGATCGAAAAGCATTAAACGACCGGAGCGAGCTGTTCCGTGGTGACCTGAAACTATGGCAACGAATGCACTGTTTCTGCCGGGGAGGGGCTCTGCATCAAAAATACTGTTAGGGAACCATCCTCCGCTGCCATATAAAGCCTTTGTCTCTGTTCCGTCTGGATTAGCATGCATAACGAAACGAGAATAGTAGTGGGTTAAATCTGTATATTCCCAACGTGTATACATCAGCCGGCCATTGTTCATCACGCGTGGATGCCAATTATCATCCTGATCGAATGTTAAGCGTCTCATGGCTCCTGTTTCTGGATTATACTCGATCATATTTCCTGTTTCATAACTTCCGTCTTCACATGCAGCACCCTGATAACCAATATTGGTCATTGCTATTATTTTCCCGTTTGGCATATAGGTTGCATCAAAAAATTCGAGATCGGGTTCGTCAATCTTGATCACCTGATGGAAATTTGAACCGTCCCGGTTAACTTCAAATACATGCCATTTTTTATTAGTATCTGTTGCTGTGAATAGAATTCTCTCCGCATCCCAATTTAGAACAACATTTGTTATACCACCATCATGCTCCGGTTTATAAATAGTTCTTATATTCAACGCTTTATTGGGGTCTCGCAAATTAGAGATCTCTACCAGCTCGGCATTGTAGCCTTCGCGATAGGCTGAGAACTGGCTGGTCCAGTTATCCTGTTGTGTTCCCAAAGAAGGTGCCATAACATAGGGAGCTGATTTCCCCAGACGATAACGTACTGCTATAATTTTGTCCTTGTCCAGCAAAGGATTGGATAATAATATTTCCCGACGAAGATCAATGGCTCGCTTTGCTCTTCCTATGGCCCAGCTGTTGCCTGCCGGGAGCCTATTGGGGACCCAATTTCCAAGGGCTTCCAGTTCCCGCATTTTGGGTTCAAACTTTTCTATATCATAGCCAGGGGATTTTTTCATCTCTTCGAAGGCTAATCTTACAGATGCGACATCCATTGTCTCCAGTTCTCCCAATAGATAAGATATCTGTTCCCAATCGACTTTTGTTTGGTCTTGTGCCTGGATCAATATGGTAGACCCTATTAAGCTTATGACGTAAATCAATTTTTTTAATAATTGTTTCATTTTCATTTTTATTGAATTAGTTGAATAAAAACCGATAGTGTATAAGGTTACAATATTGATTGCCAATATTGTAACCTTGATTTATTAAAAGAAAATCATTTAATATCCCGGATTTTGTATCAGATTGGGGTTGGTTTCAATCTGCTGGAAAGGGATAGGATAGAGCTCTTTTGTTTTGTCGTTACTTGGTTTATGATCCCACCAACTAGCTGTTGTGTATTTTCCGAACCGGATAAGATCTGTACGGCGTTTTCCTTCAAAGATAAATTCTCTGCCTCTTTCTGCAAGTAACTCATCTAAAGTCAGTGTAGTGGTTGTGTACTGGTTTGCTTCCCAATCTTCCGAAGTAAAAGCACGTTTGCGGGAAGCATTGACGAGATCAACGGCTTCCTGAGATGCCTTACCTCCATTTTTACGCATAAGCGCTTCTGCTTTAAAGAAATAGATTTCGGTAAGACGATAAAGTATATAATGGTTCTCCCAGTAATTCGGATCGTTCACCGTTCCGCTTTTATATTTATTAAAACGGGCACCACTATTTTCTTCTCCCTGATCCATTCCTCCTTCGCTGGTAAAGTCTCCCTGGCTTTCACGGCGAATAGAGTTTACATATACTAATTGTTGGCCGGTAAATTCTTCCACTCCGTAAACAGGCTCATCGGTCCCATATTTAAATTGTGGGCCAAAAAGGAACCATTCTTTTTTCCGTAAATCATTTTCAGCATAAGCGTCAAATGCAGAAGGGATAACAACAAATCCATTCCATCCATCATAGGTTACATTTAGGATTGGACCTGTATTACTAAATCCGCAGAAGAATCCTGACCAGTTGAATGCGAAGCCTCCTTTTTGACTATAAGCTAATTGAAACAGCGCTTCTTTAGCATCTTTGTTTGTGTTGTCGAAGGTATCGAGTAGGTCGTCTGCTAACTCTGCTTTACCATTATGAAGTCCTCCGGCCTCTCCACTTATGATTTTATCACAGGCAGCAATACATTTATCCCACATGGGAGTACCTACAAAATACTCTGCGTTCAGATATAATTCAGCCATCATGGCATAACCTGCTGTTTGTGATACTCGTCCGACTATTTCCTGTGAGTAGGGAAGGAGTTTTGGTACGTACGTTTCGAGCTCTTTTTCTATAAATGCGAAAACTTCATCCCGTGATTGTGTGGGTGGATTCAAAGGTTCACCTACAGTGGTCACAATAGGAACATTACCCCAAAGTTCCATGATTTTCATATAATGGAAAGCTCTTAATACGTAAAGTTCGGCAAGAATCGTTTCCATCTCGCTGTCGGATATGTCCAACGAAGCATAATTGATCCCGCTTAAATCGGCTATGGATGAATTGATATAGCCTACTCCGGTCCACATCAGGCTCCATGCCGTACGCATACGGCTCTCATTATCGGTCCAGGTATGATAATGTTGACGGAAATGGTCACCGCCATCATATCCGTGCCGTCCTTTTTGTGGCCATGCCAATTGATCAGAAGAAAGTTCAGAATGATAAAAGTAGGCACTCCATCCGGTTGGTGCTATCCATGCTGCCAAGTGAGTAAAAGATCTCAGAGCAGATTGCATGACTTCTACTTTATTATTGTAAAAATTGTTTTTATCTAATTCGCTATAGATTTTCTCGTCCAAATCAGTACAGCTATTTATGCCTGTGGCAATTATTCCAGCGGCAATAAATAAAGTAACTTTTTTAATTTTGTTTTTCATAATAATTCAAATTTAAAATCCAATATTCAAACCAAAAGCAATAGAGCGGGTGCTAGGATAAAAGTCTCTTTTATCAATACCTGGATCTTCGATACCGGTATCTTGTATTTCCGGGTCGACACCGCTATATCCGGTAATAGTCAAAAGGTTTCTTCCAGTTGCATATATCCTCAGATTTCTGATATAAGGAGTTTTTAGTTTGAAATTGTAACCTAAAGTCAGATTGTCTAATTTCACGAAATTTCCTTTTTCGATGTAATAATCTGAATACTGCGGATCATCATTCAGATCATTATGTTTGGTGATTGCACTTTTTAACAAATTCTGAGGTAGCCATTTTTTGTTTCCGAAGTAAAGATCTGGCAGATTCAAAATGTCGAAACCGAATTTACCTCTTAACAGTATGGTAAGATCAAATCCTTTATACCTGAATGTATTACCTAAGGATACTTGTGCTTTAGGAACACCATTGCCAATGATAGTATTATCATTCTCGTTCATTTCAGAGGCACGGGCTGTACTTCCGTCTGCTTTGTAGAATAACCATTTTCCGTCTTCCGTCAGACCAGCAAAACGTTTTCCATAAAAATTACCGATTTTGCCCCCTTCATCAAGGCGAATGGCATATCCCAGTGCACCAGGGGCAGGAAGACTATACAATGACAACCAGTTGGAGCCCAGTGAGAAAAATTCATTAGAGAGTTTTGTAAGTTTGTTCGAACCGGTGCTGGCTGCTAAATCAATAGACCATTGGAAATCTTTGCCTTCAAGGGGAGTCGCTGATATTTGGATTTCAACGCCGGAACTGCGGATCGAACCTACATTGGTAAAAATCTCATCACGTACAAATGATGGTTGTTGAGCTTTGTATTTATAGAGCAAATCTTGTGTGGTTCGATTGTAGACATCAATAGAACCTGTAATGCGATAGTTTAGTAACGAGTAGTCCAAACCAAAGTTCAGCTCCTTTTTCTGTTCCCAGCGAAGATCCGGATTCGGGTTTCTTCCTGGGCCATAAGTTTGGTAATAGATACCGTTTTGCGGATAGACACCTCCAGTTTCGAGTGTGACAAGAGACAGGTAGTTGCTGATATCCTGGTTACCCGTTACACCATATCCTATACGTAGCTTTAGTTCATCAATGAAGGATACCGATTTCAGAAATTCCTCTTCATTAATTGACCATCCGGCAGATACAGAGGGAAAATTTCCCCATTTATGATTTGATCCGAAACGGGAAGATCCTTCATGACGGAGAATAGCCTGGAAGTGATATTTATCGGCGTAAGAATAGTTTACCCGACCAAAGAAAGCAATTAGTTTATTATCTTCTTTGGCACTGGCCATTTCCGGACGTGGCAGACTTGTGTTTTGAATAGCACTACCGGCACCTAAATTCCAATCTTCAAATCCATCAGTTGTAAATCCATTGTTGTTCGCACTAAATGTTTCTGTAGTCGAATACTGGTAACTATATCCCAGCAATCCGGTTATAGTATGCTTATCATTAAATGTTTTACGGTAGTCGATGGTTGATTCGAAGGTATTGGTCCATTCAAGCAAGTTTGCTTTGGAGGCGTATCCCATTCCTTGATAAAGCGTACCAACCCGATTATCAAAATCTTTGGATGAACGATAATAACGCTCATTGTGGTTGTCTCTCAAATGTGCTCCAAAGGCAGAGACTGATAACCCTTCAATGATATCAAGTTTTAGTTTTAGATCAGCTGATGTTGTCTGCCGGTTGCGTTCATTGGTACGATAAGCAAGGCGTGACATGGGATTGTAGCTGTTTGAAACAACTATTTCGTAAAATGAACCATCTTCATTATAAAGAGGCATTGTCGGATTCCGTTGGATCGCTTGTTCGAAGTCATTACCACTACCTCCGTTCCTGTTTTCTTTCTTAAAATTAGTCGCTAGGTTTAATGACATGGTAAGCCGGTCTTGCAAACCTTTCTGATTGATATTGACTCTACCTCCATACTGCTTGTTCCCGTTCTCTTTAGCAATACCCTGAGCCTCATTGAAGTAAATTGAAGCACGATAATTTGTGTTGGCAGTACCACCGGATGCAGATAAATTGTGGTAGTGACTAAAATTGTTTTTATTGATTAACTCGTCATAAAGATCTGTTGATGCTCCATAATCCTGATTTCCGGTAATTATACCCTCTTTGATTAATCCTCTGAATTCATCGGCATTTAAAAAGTCAGGCTTGTTTGCTACCATTTCGTGCTGAACATACCCGGAATAGTCAAATTGGGCCGTTCCTGCTTTTCCTTTCTTTGTTGTGATAAGGATGACACCTGCATTGGCACGTGTTCCGTAAATCGCTGCTGCCGAACCATCTTTTAAAACGCTGAAAGACTCGATATCGTCTTGCTGAACCAGGCTCATATAACCTCTTCCGCTACCAGAACTGACGGGAATGCCGTCAATCACAATCAGAGGGGATTTGCCTCCACTGATGGAAGTAACACCGCGTAACTGGTAGCTTGGATCCAGATTCGGGTTAGTTCCATATGCACGGGTCATTGTAAGACCTGCCACTTTCCCCTGGATCAAGTCCAATGGATTACGGCTGGCTCCGGCATTGAATTTGTCAGGTCGGATCGTTTCCACGGCAGAAGTTACTTCTTTCTTTTTTAATGTACCGTAACCAACGATTACTACTTCATTTAGAGTCTGTGTATCTTCTGCCAGCTGTATGTTAATAACAGATTTATTACCAACACGGACCTCTTGCATGGTGTAACCGACATAGGAAAAGATCAATGTATTTCCAGCTTCTGCTTCTAACGAATATTTCCCGTTCGCGTCACTCACTGTTCCACTGGTTGTTCCTTTCAACTGGATACTGACTCCTATTAGCGGCTCTCCGTTGGTATCTGTAACGGTTCCGTTTAATTGGATCTTAACAGATTGAGTGTTCGTTTCTACCGTTGATCTTTTCTCAGGTATTCCTCTTTTAGTCTTATTCTTATATATAACGATTTGCTTGTCTATAATCCGATAAGACAGACCTGTTTCTGCCAGTACAGAATCGAGAAGTTTTTCCACATTCGTGTCATTAACAGTTATGTTTATTTTCTTCTCGGTTTCCTTACCTATGTTATCTGCGAGTACGAATACATAATCACTATTCTTCTCAATTTCATTTATCACCTGTTTAATCGGTGTATTCATGAAATGGAAAGAGAGCCCGGCTTTTTGTGAGTGTATGTTATTGGCTGAAGCAAAACATATACTGGCTATCATTATTAGGACAGATACTTTCATTTTTCTGTATATATGTTTATAGTGCAGAGGTACTTTTATTACCTCCGATAAAGAATAATTCATAAAATAGTATGATTTAAATTATTAGTAATTCTATATAAGTCGTTTTGTTTCCTGTTGATATTATTCGTAGTAATAGCAACCTGTTTACTATTGGTCTTATTTCATATTTGATTTTTTTATGCTATTAAGAATAGTAGCATTAGGTTAATATTGAAATTAATTGACACTAATTTTTTTCTGATGACAAAAATGTTGCTTATATTCGCATGATTTTAAATTATTAGTTACTGATATAAGTAATTAATTGTCATCGGATCGGGCGATATTCGTAGTATCGTCCGATTTCCTTTTGTAAGTTATATTCAGTATTATCTCATAGGCATTTGTTTTAAGGGTTTATATTAATGTAAATGGTTTTGTCGTCTCGTTGGTATCCCGTGGAAGAAAGTAACGATATCGTTGTCATGATATTGTCCAGATTATCAGATAAATAGATTTTCCCGGTACAGGTTTTTGACTGAAGATCAAGATTTTTATCGATCTTGAAGGATAGATTGTAATAACGTTCTATTTGTTTTAAAACTTCCTCGATAGGTGTTTTATCCAATACAATGTATCCGTCTTTCCAGCTTATATATTTGGTATTGTCTACTTCACTTTTACTCCATTTGTGATTTTGATAAGCAAACATTTCATTAGGGATGAGAAGTATTTCTTTATCTGATTCAGTCTTTATTCCGACACTACCTTCCACGAGGACGACAGATTGCGGACTGTTATCGGGATAGGTCGAAATGTTGAATGTTGTACCATATACTTTCACTTGTATATCAGGCGTATTGACAAGAAATGGTCGTAGAGGGTTCTTTGCGACTTCTATATACATTTCTCCGATCAGGTTAACTATTCTGGTTTTTTCTGTAAAAACAGATGGAAATTCAAGGGTTGATCCAGAGTTTAACCAAACCTTTGTCCCATCTGAAAGTTCAAGTTTTGATCGTTTCCCATAAGGAACAACCAATTTGTTCATTGTACTTTTTTCTTTTTCAATGATAGTAGATTTATTTCCATCAGCCTCCTGTACGATAGTTGATCCATTTTCATTGACTTGTACGTGGACATTCTGTGAGAAAGTTGTTGTTCCTGCATCTGTAATAAGGTAGATATCTTTTTCATCCAGATTTTCACCGACAATAATGTTTTCTGATAATAATTCTATTTTTTCCGGTGCTGACTTTATAAAATAGAACGATATCCCGATAATCAAAGTAAAACAGACTGCAGCTACATATGGTATAAATTGACGTAACCATTTGGAAGATTTAATTTGTGATGACGAAACATGTATCCGCTTCAGTAATGCATTATATTCTGTTTCTGTTAGGGTGTTTTTGTTGAGTTTTATTTTGGAAAATTCTTTAATAGCCTTATTCATTTCCTTACTTAATGTCGGATTCTCTTCAATAAATTCTTCCCAGTAGGTTTCCAGAAAGCTGTCTCCTGTTAACCTCCAAAGGATGAAATCGGCATTCTGAAGGAAATCTTTATAGTTTTTGATAGTTGTCATATTAATAGTATAGCTGGATTATGAATAAAGTTTTATTTCTCGTTTATAGATATAGACGATGAACAATTTTTTTTATACCCTACTTTTTGAAAAAAATATTCAATTGAGCAAAATAAGCAATAGAATGGCGGAATATGGATTTTTTCTTAACTTTATGATGGCCTTGTGAAACAATTTTCTACAAGCGGGAACAGTAATGTGCATGAGTTGTGCTATTTCTTCATAATCACAATCCTGAGAGTAACGGAGATAAATAATCTCACGCTGACGGTCAGTCAGGCTTTCAAGTAGCTGTTCTACTTTTGCGCGGACTATATCCTGTTCCTCTTCTTCAATGATGAGATCCTCTACTGTTACGTGAATGTTGAAGGGGATTTCTTCTGTTTCGGAATCTGTAGAAAATTCAACAACGTCCCTTTTTTGTTTATAAATATCAAGCAGGCGGTTTTTCAATGCACGCAAAAGATAAAAACGTATATTGACGATTTTATCAAGTATTTTTTCATCCGAGCATATTTTATAGAATACATCATGAATAGCATCCATGGATGTATCCCGGTCAAATCCCAGGTTCAAAGCATATGAAAAAAGATCATTTACATATGTCTTGTAAAGAAGGTCTATTTCTTCCTTAATTTGTTTTTTCATACTCATTATCCCCTTCGTAAATAGATATTACGGCACAAATAAAAAGAAAATTTGTGAGATTAAAAAAAGAAAATATTAAAAGTGGATAAAGACAATATCGGTAAAGGAGCAATAGTGTTCATTTTTGATGAAAATCCTTACTTATCCCGGAATGATTTTATATCCTGCTGCCGTCAGCGTATATTGTATCTGGTCGATATGTTCCTGGTTACGGGTTTCCATTTCCAGGCGGAGGTAACAACCGTTAATATCTGCGGTGTGGCTTACCCGTTCATGGTGGACCGATACTACATTTGCGCCTGTGCTGGCAATGATCTCGGAAACGTGTTGCAATTGTCCGGGTTTATCGACCAGTTCGATGGTCATGGTGTAAGAACGACCGGATTTCTGTAAACCTCGTCCTATCACACGTGACAGAATCGTTACGTCAATGTTTCCGCCCGAAATCAGGCAGATCGTTTTTTTCCCTTTGATAGGAACTTTGTTGAACATCGCAGCTGCAACGGCTACCGCGCCGGCACCCTCGGCAATGAGTTTATGCTGTTCGATCAATGCCAGGATAGCTGTCGATATCTCGTCATCATTGACTGTCACAATTTCATCCACATACTTACGGCAGTACTCGAAGGTATGTTCGCCCGGCTCCTTTACGGCAATACCGTCGGCGATGGTACGAACGAATCCCATACGCTCAATCTTGTTATGTTCGATCGAGTTCTGCATACTTGGGGCACCGCTGGCCTGTACACCATATATTTTTACATTCGGATTCAAATGCTTGATTGCAAAAGCAACTCCGGAGATCAGTCCGCCGCCACCGATCGGAACGATCACGGCATCCAGGTCGGGCAATTGTTCCAATAGTTCCAGTCCTATGGTTCCCTGTCCGGCAATGACATCTTCATCGTCGAAAGGATGAACAAAGGTATATCCCTTTTCATCTCGTAATTTTAAGGCTTTCTGGTAAGCGTCGTCATACACGCCTTCTACCAGGCAGACATCTGCCCCGTACCATTTGGTGGCTTCTATTTTAGAGATCGGGGCATTATCCGGCAAGCAGATAAGAGATTGGATGCCATGAGTGGTCGCTGCCAGTGCAACTCCCTGGGCATGGTTGCCGGCAGAACAGGCAACAACGCCTTTTGCTTTCTCTTCTTCCGTAAGTTGTGAGATTTTGAAGCAGGCACCACGGACTTTAAATGATCCCGTGATCTGTAAGTTCTCCGGTTTCAGATAGATATGTGACTCCGGATTGATATTGGGTGCACTGATCAGGTCCGTGCGACGGATAACCGTTTTCAGGGCAAAAGATGCCTGATAAATCTTATCGAGTGTGAGCATGATCGTATTTTTGAAGGGGCAAATATAGGGAGAAATCAGATATCTCGCTGAAACAATTGTGGATTTTTATTATCTCGCCAATATTTCGTATATTTACACGCTGGAAATAGTTTTCCGGTTAGAGGCTGAAAAAGAAGAAAGAGCACCATATAAGTTTATGAAACCAGAGGATATTGAAGATTTCACAGAGGAAAACGAAAACGAGGAAATAGAGCAAACAAATACAGATTCTCAACCCAATGAGCAGTCTGATGCTGCTACACATTCGGAATATAGAATACCCGGAAAAGGGGAAGGTCGCGTATCCTATCATCTTTCGGGGATGTATCAGGATTGGTTTTTGGATTATGCTTCGTATGTAATCCTGGAACGTGCCGTGCCGCATATCAACGACGGATTGAAGCCGGTGCAGCGTCGTATCCTTCACTCTATGAAGCGTCTGGACGACGGACGGTATAATAAAGTGGCTAACATTGTCGGTCATACCATGCAGTTTCACCCTCATGGCGATGCCTCTATTGGCGACGCCCTGGTACAGTTGGGACAGAAAGACTTGTTGGTCGACTGTCAGGGAAACTGGGGTAACATCCTGACCGGCGACGGTGCAGCGGCTCCCCGTTATATCGAAGCACGTCTTTCTAAGTTTGCTCTTGAAACCGTATTCAATCCCAAGACGACTACCTGGCAGCTTTCTTACGATGGGCGTAACAAAGAACCGGTCACTCTCCCTGTAAAATTCCCTTTGCTGTTGGCACAGGGCGTGGAGGGTATCGCTGTCGGCCTTTCATCCAAGATACTGCCACATAATTTCAATGAATTGATCGATGCATCTGTTTCCTATCTGAAGGGGGAAGATTTTACTTTGTACCCTGATTTCCAGACAGGCGGTTTCATCGATGTAACGAAATACAACGACGGCGAACGCGGTGGCTCCGTAAAAGTTCGTGCTAAGATAACAAAGCTGGATAACAAAACATTAGTTATCAGTGAAATTCCTTATGGAAGAACGACCTCTTCCCTGATCGAGTCGATCCTGAAAGCGAATGACAAAGGGAAGATCAAGATTAAGAAAGTAGACGATAATACAGCCAGAGGCGTAGAGATCCTGGTGCACCTCGCTCCGGGCGTTTCGTCGGATAAGACGATCGATGCTTTGTACGCCTTCACGGATTGTGAGATCAGTATTTCGCCGAACTGTTGTGTGATTATGGATAACAAGCCTCACTTCCTCACGGTCAGTGATGTGTTGCGCCATTCAACGGATGATACGTTGCATCTGCTGCGTACCGAATTGGAGATCCATAAATCGGAACAGGAAGAAACGTTGTTTTTCGCTTCTCTCGAGAAGATATTCATCGAAGAACGTATCTATAAAGATAAGGAATTTGAAAATGCGAAGGATATGGACGAAGCGATCGCTCATATCGACCTGCGCCTGACTCCGTTTAAGCCGGACTTTATCCGTGAAGTGACCCGCGAAGATATCCTGAAACTGATGGAGATCAAGATGGGACGTATCCTCAAATTCAACTCGGAAAAAAGTAACGCCCTGATCGCACAGATACGGGAAGAGATTGAACGGATCAATCATCATCTGGACAATATCGTAGAATACACCATCAACTGGTTTATTATGTTGAAAGAAAAATACGGCAAAGATCATCCGCGTATGACTGAGGTGCGTAACTTCGACACGATTGAAGCTACCAAGGTGGTGGAAGCAAACGAAAAACTATATATCAACCGTGCCGAAGGCTTTATCGGCATGAGTTTGAAAAAGGACGAATATGTTTGTAACTGTTCGGATATCGACGATATCATCCTGTTCTACCGTAACGGAACTTATAAGATCGTGAAAGTCTGCGATAAGATGTTTGTCGGTAAAGACGTATTGTACCTGAATGTATTCAAGCGCAACGATAACCGTACGATTTATAATGTTATTTACCGGGATGGAAAAGCCGGTTATAACTTCATTAAGCGTTTTGCCGTAACCGGAGTGACACGCGATAAGGAATACGATGTAACAAAGGGAACAGAAGGGTCGCGCGTGCTCTATTTCAGTGCCAATCCGAATGGTGAAGCAGAAACGGTTAAAGTAATACTGAAGCCGAAACCCCGTCAGAAGTTGCTCGTCTTTGAGAAAGATTTCAGTGAGATCGCCATCAAGGGGCGTGGTTCGATGGGAAATATCCTTACGAAAGCCGATGTGCATAAGATCAGCCTGAAACAGAAGGGTAGTTCGACCCTCGGAGGACGCCAGGTTTGGTTCGACTGGGATGTATTGCGCCTGAATTATGACGGACGCGGTGATGAGCTGGGTGAATTCCAGAGCGACGATGTGATCCTGGTGATTTTGCGTAACGGCGATTTCTATACGACCAACTTTGATCTTAGTAATCACTACGAAGATAATATACAGATCATTGAGAAATTCGACTCCAATAAGGTCTGGACGGCTGCTTTGTATGATGCCGACCAGAAATATCCTTACCTCAAACGCTTCCAGCTTGAAGCCGGCAGCCGTAAGCAGAATTTCCTGGGAGAAAATCCCAAGAGCCGTCTGTTATTGCTTACCGACGAAATGTATCCCCGTATTGAAGTCATATTCGGTGGACATGACAGTTTCCGTGAAGCGATGGTGCTCGATGCGGAAGAATTTATCGGTGTAAAAGGTTTCAAAGCTAAAGGAAAACGAATCTCGACCTTTGAGGTTGAAACTGTCAATGAGTTGGAGCCGACCCGGTTCGCTTCATCGGAACAACCGGCCGGGGAAGGTATTGATATCGGTCCGGAGGAAGAAGAGACAGATGCCGGAGCCGATCAGAGTAACTCGGATATTATCGATGAGATAACGGGACAGATGAAGCTTTTTGACAAATAGGCCATGATTGAATGTTGATAAAGAAGAACATATGGAGTTTGGTATTGATCCGGATATAGAGGCAACAATATGGCATTTTTATCCGATCTCCGAACCGATTGCAAGCCGAAAAAATAAAATGTCTTCTGAAAAACTTGCAAATTAATAAAAAAGAATTACCTTTGCACCGCAATCCAAATGCGGCTGTGGTGTAATTGGTAGCCACGCCAGACTTAGGATCTGGTGCTTCACGGCGTGGGGGTTCGAGTCCCTTCAGCCGCACAAAATGCAAAATCCTTCCGAATTCGTTCGGGAGGATTTTTTTGTTGCTTGTCGCTTTTATTGTATTATGGAATAAAATATCAGGCAGATGTCGTTAGGTAAATGACTGATCTCTTTCACTTGTATATAACAAGTGGGCTCTCTCCATCTGTTTTTAATAAAGTCATAGTCGTATGTATCTTTCAAAAAAGATATAAACTCTTCTATGAACTCGTATTTATCTGTGAATAAATATATGAATGTACATTTACTATCCTCATTAAATGAACAGGTGATCGTGATTTCTTCCTGATCAAACCGTATTTCGATTGATTTTTCTTCAGTCTCTTTCTCAAAATAATCCATCAGACAGTGCGGATAGTTTATATATTTCTGTCTGATATCTGATAATGACAGGTTTAATAGGGAGATAATTTGTTGAAGTATGATGGAATAAATATTTATCCCAACAGTTCTATTGTTGTCCATATAGTACGTTCCTTTTAGATCTGATTCGGAGAAACAGATCGATATTAATAATTATAAGATTCTAATTACCTGTATTATACAGACTCATTTGTTTTGTATTGGCAAACAAAACAAATAAAAACAGGAACGTGGTGCAAATATATGATTTAGGATTAAAAAGTAAAAGCCAATCCCGCTTTTTTTATACATTTGCGTATTTAATGTTATACATAGGCATAATGAAAAACTCGATAGCTTATCTGCCCAAGGACAAACAGGAAGATTTGGATTTTCTCGTTAAAGAGATATTGAAGCGATTACCTCAGACGGAGTTTATAATTCTGTATGGCAGTTATGCTAGAGGTAATTATGTGCGGCGCAGTGTCCGGATTGAAGATGGCGGTATTCCTACCGTTAAAATATCCGATTATGATATCTATGTGGTAACGAGCGGTATCAACAGTAAGAAGGCGGAAACAGTTCTGGATAACGTAGAAGATGTCTTTTTCGCCGGAAAGGATTTTGACCGCGACACTCCTGTCCAGTTTATCAACGATGATATTAAGTTGCTTAATAAATACTTAGAAGAGGGACGATATTTCTATACTCAAATTAAGCAGGAAGGGGTAGTTCTGTATAACAGCGGGAAATATAAGTTGGCTCGTCGTCGCAAACTTAACTTTGCGGAGATAAAGGAGCAGGCTCAGGTGTATTTTGATGAGAAGTTTGAAAAAGGAAATTTCTTTTTGGATGATGCTGTAACGAATAAAGGAAGGGAGAGATATCAAATGTCATCATTTTATTTACATCAAGCCTGTGAAAACTTTTATTATGCCATTCGTTTGACTTTTACTTTACGTAATAACAAACAACACAATCTTTCTAAGTTATCTTCTTCCACTAAAAGGTATTCTATTGATTTGAATACTGTTTTTCCACAAAACACTCTTGAAGAGAAACGACTTTTTACCTTGCTAAAATCAGCCTATGTAGAAGCTCGTTACAATCCATATTTTGTGGTTACAAAAGAGGATGTGGATGCCCTTATCCCAAAAGTCAAATTACTTAGGGATATTACGAAACGAATCTGTGAAGAGAAGATCAAAGAGTACGGGGAGAAGAGCGATATATAGAATATAATTATAATGAATTAGGAGCAGGATGCTTTTCATTTGTAGTGGCAATCTTTTGCCATTTAAAACGCAATGTTTTGCCATGCGCTTGGCAGAGTCTTGCCATAGTAGTGGCAAAAGTCTGCCAAAGGCATGGCAAGGCTCTGCCACTACTATGGCAAAACCTTTTTATAGGAGCAGCGATATCGAATTGTCGGCATGGAGCCGGAGCGATATGCCAAATAAAAACCCCGGCTACCGGTAGCTTGAAACATACCGGCAGTCGGGGCTGATTATTTATATACTATAAGTCTCTTACAGTTTGTGTATCACTTTCATCAACTGTTCACCCAAGCCGATGGTGTATCCCTGGGATACGAATACCACACGGTTGAAGGTGTCGGCGATGATGAAGATCGGCAGCTGGCTGGCATTCTGTAGCTTCATGGCTGATGCGATCTCTTTCTGGATATGGTTGTCTGAGTCGATACCGTATGTAATTGTGTTAGGCAGGTCGCCGAACTCTTTCGGATCGAAGCTGTTGTAACCTTTTTCATCCGGGAAAAGGAGAACCATGCTGCGTCCCCATTCTTCAAGGTCTTTCTTAACGGCGGCGATGTCGCGCATAGCGTGGTTGGTCGGTTCCTGACGGGCTCCGAGGATAGCTACTACGAAGTAACCACGTCCGGTTGTAGCCAGTACGCTGGTTTCTTCACCGTTGTCGGCACGTTTGAATTTATTTTCGGAGTTGAAATTACCGATAACCTGTACTTCTTCCAGGTTCTCACGCATTTCAAGTTTGATATCCGTTGTCTTATCCGGCTCTACGTTGAAGAAAGATACTTCGGCCAGTACGCTACCGTTGGCCATACGGGTTCCGGTCACCATCATATAGTTACCTTCGTCGATAGGCTGCGGTTTCTTCAACAGGCTGCTCCAGGTTGTACCTACGCCCATGTCGGTACTTGCACTGCGGAAGTTCAATGTCTGTAATTTAGCATCCGGAAGTATCTTGGCAATAGTGAAATGGCTGTAATATTTCGGGTCCTGCAATGCTTTGATCGGGGCATAAGTAGCCGTTACCTTTCCTTGCTTTGCAGTGGTCTGGACAGCTGCTTCGAAGTCTACGTCCATCCAGTTGCCGTCTTTCATAAACTGCACCTTGCGGGCTACCGGTTCGATACGGGCCGGGATACCCAGGCTACGTGCTACGGCGATAAAGAAGATGTCGCGTGATCCGGTATCGGCAACACGTGATTTGAACACACCCATCGGCATGACGGGGATACGTTGCGAGTTGAGTTCGTTCTTGATCGTGATGTTTTTCTTCACCCAATCGACCAATGCCATCGGATCTTCTTTGGCCTGTTTTGCCAGTTCGGTGTCTATGTTGGCAATGAAAAAGCTACGGTAAGGTGAAAGGAATTCGTTGGCAACACGCGGATTAAGTACATATCGGTTGAATTGGTCGGAATTAACAACTTCGGTGTTGTTCAGATGATCTGCCAGGACAGAAGCCGGTGTGTCGCGAAGGTCTTTGGCGGAAATTACATCCAGGAGTGCCATCGCTACCGGGCGTTTGTCGGCCGGAGTTTCGCGCAGGAACTTTTCGATCTCCATCCAGTTGCCACGGCTGCCGATCATAAAGTCGGAAGTCTTCAGCGGGTCGATGCCCAGTTCTTTTGCCAGTGCTTCCGCTTTTTCTTCGGTATAGAAGGTTGCTACATATTTATTACGGATAGCATCTTCTTCCAATAGGCGTGCGGCGTTGGCTTCTTTCTGTTCGGGAGTTACTTCGGCAGGGATAGATCCTTCTACCGGAGGAATAACATCCAAAGCGATAGCTTCAATAGCATCACCCGGTTTCTTGTCGAGTTTGATAGTCACATCGCCTTTACCGAACGATACTTTATCGAAACCGAACTTACCGTCTTTGGTGGCCCATACGAACATATCGCCTTTACCGGCAGTCAGGAAGGTCTTTCCTTCGGCATCGGTTTTCTTGTTGGCAACGGTGTAGAACTCGGCGTAGTTATAGATTTTGAACTCTACATCGGCATCGGGAACAGGTTTGCCGTCCGCATCTACAATCGTTACGATGGCTTTGCCTGTCGGGGCATAGTTATCGATCACGTTAATTTCCGTGTAGCCGTCTGTTTCCAGCATTACTTCTTCGGGGCCGTTGTATTTTCCGAATACTTTGGTGTGCATCAGCATACCGCGGTATGCCGGGCCGTTAAACCATCCCAGGTTCAGGATCGGTTCCGGTTCGCAGGCACCCAGGAAGTACCATTTGCCGTTCACCCAGGCTTCTACCCAGGCATGGTTATCGTCGGTATGTGCCCAGCGCGGAGTGTATACCTGGCGGGCAGGGATACCGACCGAGCGAAGTGCGGCAACCGTAAAGGTCGACTCTTCACCACAACGTCCGTAAGCTGTCTTTACAGAAGCCAGCGGCGAGCTGGTACGGGCGTCGGAAGGGGTATAAATTACTTTTTCGTGACACCAGTGGTTCACTTCCAATACGGCATCGTAGAGGGACATTCCTTTTACACGGTCTTTCAGTTCGTCGAAAAAGACCATGCGGCTTTCGTCCAGATTCTCGTTGTTCACACGGATCGGCAGGACAAAATGACGGAAGATGTCTTCCGGAATGCTGTCGCCCCAGGGCATTTCCTGTTTGGCCTGGAAAGAACTGCGGATGTTATCCAGATAGAGTTTCCCGTCATAGTCGGTGATGTCACCAATCGGCATGTAGGCATACAGGAAGGTAAGTGCCTCCTTCTCCTGCGGTGTCATTTCCTGATTGAAAACTGCGAACAGATCTCCGTCAGGCAAAGCTGCCTGTTTGGCTTGGAAATCTTTTTCTACTTCCGCCCTGAATGCATTGTCAGAGATGAAGTGCTGTTGTTTGTTACATGCTGTCCCTATCAGAAGCATGAACAATAGTGCGAATAATTGTGTTTTATGCATAGTGTTAATTTTATCCCGACAAATATACGTAATATATTTATTAGTCAGTATATGAGCCAGATATTTCGGCATTCATTCCATTGTCGTTTCAGCTTTTTTTTGTTATTTTGAAGGATAATTAGAGTAAACCGTTTCCGCTTATGTTCCATGATTTAGAAATTCTGCATAATGCGGAGGGAATCTTGCTGATTGCTTCCGTCATTTTATTTTTCAGTATTTTTGCCGGTAAGGCAGGTTATCGCTTCGGACTTCCCGCTTTGTTGCTCTTTCTGGGAGTCGGTATGTTATTTGGTAGTGACGGGCTGGGAATCCAGTTCAGTAACCCGAATATTGCACAGTTTATCGGTATGCTGGCGTTGAGTATCATCCTGTTTTCAGGTGGTATGGACACGAAGATATCCGAGATTAAGCCAATCGCGTCGCAAGGGGTCATCCTGGCCACGATCGGAGTGTTGGCTACTACGTTTATCACAGGAGGCTTCATATATTATATATCGAAGTTTGTTGTGGGGTATGAAACCCTGACCTTTCCCGAATCGTTATTGATGGCGGCTGTTATGTCGTCTACCGACTCGGCATCTGTATTCTCCATTCTCCGGAGTAAGGGAGTTTATCTGAAACAACGTTTGCGTCCCACGCTGGAGTTGGAAAGTGGTAGTAACGACCCGATGGCATATATGCTTACTTTACTGTTGATCGCCTATATACAAACAGCCGGGATGAATCTGGGTGATGCGGTTCTATCGCTGATTATCCAATTGTCGGTCGGCGCTATAGCCGGTTTCCTGTTGGGTAAATTAGCCGTACTTATCATCAACAAGATCGATATCGACAACGAGTCGTTGTATCCGATCTTATTGTTGGCCACTGCTTTTTTCACCTTCGCAGCAACAACGCTGTGCAAGGGGAATGGTTACCTGGCCGTTTATATTGCAGGGCTGGTGGTTGGAAATGCCAAGATTGTTCATAAAAAGAGTATTGGTACGTTCTTCGACGGTTTTGCCTGGTTGTGGCAGATCGTGATGTTCCTTACGTTGGGATTGCTCGTTAACCCTCACGAATTGTTGCCGGTTGCCCCGATCGGGCTGACAGTCGGTATCTTTATGATCCTTTTCGCTCGTCCGATCAGCGTATTCCTTTGCCTGCTTCCTTATAAGAACTTTACGACGAAAGGAAAATTGTATATTTCGTGGGTAGGGCTTCGCGGGGCCGTGCCGATTATTTTCGCCACCTATCCGATGATTGCGGGAGTAGAACATGCCGGATTGATCTTTAATGTGGTATTCTTTATCACTATCCTTTCCCTGCTTATCCAGGGAACGACCGTAACACAGGCCGCCAAGTGGCTGGGATTGATCGATGAACCGGAGCGCAAGGATGTATTCGGCATCGAGCTGCCGGAAGGTATAAAGAGTGCCATGAGCGAGATCGATGTAACACCAGAAGTGTTGACGCATGGCAACAAGCTGATGGAGCTTACCCTGCCCGACCATACGCTGGCGGTAATGGTGATGCGCGACGGGCGTTATTTTATCCCCAAAGGAAATACGGTTCTGATGGAGGGCGATAAACTGCTGATGATCTCCGACAACGATGAGGCATTGCTTCAGGCCTACGAGGCTTTAGGGATTACAGACTATACGATGAAAAAGAATTAAAAACACAGTTCACAATTTTAATACACAGGGTATAAAAGACCGTAAAAAAACAGCGGATAATATACAAAACGCCCCAACAGACCGTTATTATGTAAACTATTCCAGTTAAATTTGTAAGAATTAATAAGGTAATAAATATGGCAGTAAAGAAAGACAGAGTACTTTGGGCAGATGATGAGATCGATTTGCTGAAACCTCACATTTTGTTTTTGCAGGATAAAGGATATGAAGTCGTTCCGGTAATCAGCGGGCAGGATGCTATCGACTGTTGCAAGGAACAATCGTTCGATATTATTTTCCTCGATGAGAACATGCCCGGTCTGACTGGTCTGGAAACACTTGCCCACATTAAGGAGATCAACCCGAATGTCCCGGTCGTGATGGTTACCAAAAGCGAAGAGGAAAGCATTATGAACCAGGCGATCGGGAATAAGATTGCCGATTATCTTATCAAGCCGGTCAATCCAAACCAGCTTCTCCTTTCCATCAAGAAGAATGTACATAAGAATGTAATCATATCGGAAACGACCACTGTCGGTTACCAGCAGGAGTTTGGCCGTATCGGTATGCAGATCAACGATTCGTTGACTACCGACGACTGGATGGAACTCTACAAAAAGTTGGTTTACTGGGAGCTGGAGCTCGAAAGCAGCCAGGCCCAGATGTCTGATATGCTCCGCATGCAAAAGGAAGAGGCCAACAATGCTTTCGGTAAGTTTGTAAAGAAGAATTATGTGAACTGGATACAGAATCCGGCGGAACGCCCTTTGATGAGTCCGGATCTTTTTAAGAAAAAAGTATTCCCGTTATTGGATAACGATGAAAAGGTTTTTTTTATCCTGATCGATAACTTCCGGTTGGACCAGTGGCGTGTAGTAAAGGATCTGCTGGCTGAATATTTCACCTTCGATGAAGGGCTGTATTACAGTATCCTTCCGACTGCCACGCAATATGCCCGTAACTCCATTTTCTCCGGCCTGATGCCTTTGCAGATAGAAAAGATGTTTCCGGATTTGTGGGTTGACGAGGAGAGCGAAGAAGGGAAAAACCTCAATGAAGCTCCGTTGATCCAGACACAGATAGACCGTTTCCGTAAGAAATATACATTCTCTTATAATAAAGTGCACGATTCGCAGTATGGCGAAAAGCTACTGAATATGATCTCGTCGCTGACCCATAACCAGTTGAATGTCGTAGTACTCAACTTTGTGGATATGCTGTCGCATGCCCGTACGGAAATGAAGATGATCCGCGAACTGGCACAAAGCGAGGCGGCTTACCGTAGCCTGACCCGTTCGTGGTTCCAGCATTCTACAACCCTGGAGCTGTTCAGGCGTATATCCGATAAGGGATATAAAGTGATCGTTACGACCGACCACGGGACGATCCGCGTAGATAATCCTATAAAGGTGGTGGGCGACAGGAATACAAACACCAATCTCCGCTATAAAGTAGGCAAAAACCTCAACTACAACCCGAAAGAAGTATTCGAAGTACGCGATCCGGAAAAGGTGGGGCTTCCTTCTCCTAATCTGAGCAGTAAGTATATCTTCGCAATGAACGACGATTTCTTCGCTTACCCGAACAACTATAATTATTATGTATCTTATTATAAGAATACATTCCAGCACGGAGGAATCTCCATGGAGGAAATGATGGTGCCATTCATTACCATGATCCCTAAATAATTATCGATAGTGAATTATCAATTGTCAATTTAATTATACCTTTGCGAACATAACAAAAGAACATTATCGAAAGACATCATGAGTATAATCAAAATTGAGAATCTGGATACGATCCGCCAGGCCGCTAAAGAATTTATTGCCGGCATGGACGACCGTACGGTTTTTGCCTTCCACGGTAATATGGGAGCGGGGAAGACTACTTTCATAAAGGCTATCTGCGAAGAACTGGGTGTGGAGGATGTTATCAATAGCCCCACATTCGCCATCATCAACGAATATCGTAGTGACGAAACCGGCGAACTGATCTATCATTTCGACTTTTACCGGATCAATAAGCTGAGTGAAGCAGAAGATATCGGTACGGAAGATTATTTCTATAGCGGTGCTCTTTGCTTTATCGAATGGCCGGAAAAAATCGAAGATCTGCTTCCTGGTGATGTGGTGGATGTAACGATCAGTGAAAATCCGGACGGATCGCGAACCGTAGAAATAAAGTAAATAGAGATGGAACCGACCGATTACTTCCTGTTGGCTATTTTCATCGCTCTTGGAGCATTCTCTCTGATTGCCGCTATCTTCAATTTCGACTGGTATTTCGAAACCAGTGGAGCCGCAACCTTTGTAAACAAATTCGGAAGAAAAGGTGCACGCATCTTTTATGCTTTACTGGGGTTGGCACTGATCGGGTGCGGGGTGCTCGGATTGATCTATTGGTAAAAGAATGAATACAAAACAAAATAAAAAGAGAATAGAAGTCAGATTGTCTGTCTCTATTCCCTTTTCTATGTTTATTGGAACCTTACTCCATCAACATAAAGTCTAGCTGCTTACGTTCCAGATTTGCATTTGCGATCTTCACTGTCACCGGATCACCCAGGCGGAAACGACGTTTCTTGCGACGGCCGATCAGGCTGTATGTTTCTTCATCCATGTCGTAGAAATCGTCACCGAGGTCGCGGATGGGAACAAGGCCTTCACACTTATTCTCGTTCAGCTCGACATATAATCCCCATTCGGTTACACCGGAGATCACACCATCGAATACCATTCCCAACTTATCCTGCATAAATTCGACTTGCTTGTATTTGATAGAAGCACGTTCGGCATTCGCTGCCACCTGTTCCATCGTAGAGCAGTGGTCGCACATATCTTCGTATTTCGCTTTTACCACGCTACGCCCTCCTGCCAGATAACGTTCCAGCAAACGGTGTACCATCATATCCGGATAACGGCGGATAGGCGAGGTGAAGTGTGTATAATATTCAAAAGCCAGACCGTAATGGCCGATATTCTCTGTCGTATAACGGGCTTTTTGCATCGAACGGATAGCCAGTGTCTCAATCAGGTTTTCTTCCGGTTTGTCGTGCACTTCGTCGAGCAAACGGTTCAGGTTGCGGGAAATATCCAGTTTGCTATTACCTTCCGTCTTCATCTTATAGCCGAAGCGGCGGATAAAGGCCGCAAAATTTTCCAACTTGTCCGGGTCCGGCAGGTCGTGGATACGATAAACGAACGTTTTTTTCGTTTTCCCTTTTGGCACTTTACCTACGAACTCTGCTACTGTGCGGTTTGCCAGCAACATGAACTCTTCAATCAGTTTATTGGCATCTTTCGACTCCTTGATATAAGTACTGATCGGCTTTCCGGTTTCATCTATTTCAAATCTTACTTCAAAGCGGTCGAAGTTGACAGCTCCGTTTTTGAAACGTTTCTCACGCAGCTTTTTAGCCAGTGCATCCAGTTTCAGTATTTCGTCTTTATAATCGCCTTCACCTGTTTCGATCACCTCTTGTGCTTCTTCGTAGGTAAAACGGCGATTGCTCTTGATCACTGTACGTCCGATACGCGATTTCTTCACATTGGCATCTTCATCCAGTTCGAATATGGCGGAGAAGCTTAACTTTTCTTCGTCCGGTCGTAATGAGCAAATCTGATTACAGAGTCGCTCCGGTAGCATCGGGATCGTACGGTCTACCAGATAGACGGATGTCGCACGGCTTTCCGCTTCGCGGTCGATCAGGCTTTCCGGCTTTACGTAATGAGTTACGTCGGCGATATGTACGCCTACTTCCCAATTCGCATTATCCAGCCTGCGGATAGAAAGAGCATCGTCGAAGTCTTTGGCATCTTTCGGGTCGATGGTGAAAGTCAGGACATCGCGGAAGTCCTCGCGTTTGGCAATCTCTTCTTCCGGGATAGTGTCCGGTATCTTATTGGCTGCTTTTTCTACGTTTTCGGGATATACATATGGCAGACCGAATTCGGCCAGGATCGCATGCATCTCTGCTGTGTTCTGACCCGCTACGCCTAATATATCGACTACTTCTCCGAGCGGGTTCTTGGCATCTTCCGGCCATTCCACGATACGTACAATCGCTTTATCGCCGTTCTTTCCTCCTTTCAGTTTCTCTTTCGGAATGAATATATCATTGGCCAAAGTCTTATTCTCGGTAATCAGGAAGGCAAAACCTTTCGTTACCTGCAACTTGCCTACAAATGTCTTTTTCTGGCTTTCCAGTACCTCGATCACTTCGGCTTCCGGTTCAGCTCCCTTTCGTTTAGCAAATAACTGTACCTTCACCTTGTCGCCGTCCATGGCATGTCCTGAGTTTCGCTCGGCCACAAAAACAGGTGCTCCGCCATCTTCCGGAATAAATGAGTTTTTTCCGTTGCTCCGGCGTCCGAATGTACCGACGGCTGTTGTTCCCAAGCCGTTATACCGATAGCGGCCACGGTCTATTTCCGTAATAAAGTTTTCGGCTGAAAGATCATACAGAAGGTCCACCACCTGGAGCTTCTGGACCTGGCTTTCCACACCGATCAGCTTGCTTATCTGTTTATAATTAAATGGTTCCTTGGGAGAGGACTGGAAAACAGACATGACAGAATGCAGCATGGCTTCTTTTTTCATGCGCTTAGCCTTGTTCTTTTTCGGTTTGTTTTCTTTGTTGTCCTTTTTCCCGGATTTGTTTTTCGTCATATATTTCTTTCGTGATTAAATAAGAGATATAACATCTCCCTACAAAATAAACAATTATAATCGAGATACTGTTTACAAACAGGCTAAATTATATTGTCTGTTCTGTTATTATTTGAACCGGTATGGCTCCGGACCATTTGCTCCCGGATTACAAACAAAAAGACTACCGCTAAGGGGGTATTCTTCCAGTTGTTTGTCCGAAAGTCCGGCGCGTGCCGTTGTAATGTAGAGCGTATTCATGTCTTTACCGCCGAATGCACAGGAAGCGACATTAGGAGCCGGCACCTCTACTTTTGCCAGCAGTTCTCCCGTATAGGGATTGTAACAATAGACACCGTAACCGCCCCATTGAGCAACCCAAAGATTATCGTTGCTATCGATCGTCATGCCATCGGGAGATCCTGTACCGGGCCCCATGAGAACAGCAACCCCGTCAAAGAGTATCTCAGCCGTCTTTTCATCATATCGGTAACGGGCCACCCTTCCTGTTGCCGTATCGTTGTAGTACATATACTTTTTGTTGGCAGACCATACGATGCCGTTCGAGATCGTTACTTTGTTCAGTTTGGTCGTTACAGTTCCATCGGGAACAACGGTGTACAGTGTTCCGGCACCTTCGGGTGCACCGAATCCCATCGTTCCTATCCACAGGCGTCCGGCCGGATCGCATTTCCCATCGTTGCAGCGAACCCTTCCTTCCTGATCCGGTATCGGAGCGACCGACGTCAGGCTACTATCATTCAGGTTCACTCTTACGATCTCGTCCTGAAGGGATACGATCACCGTACTATCTGTTTCAGGCACAACCGTAGACACCATACGGTCGAACTCCCATGTTTTACAGTCTTGCTTATCCGGATAAAACTCATATAATGTTTTTCCTTCGATGTCTACCCAAAACAATGTATTTCTATCCGGATGCCAGATAGAGCCTTCGCCGGTTGTTGCTTCGGCTTTAAATGCCAGGTTTGCTTCGATAGTTTTCAGCTCGGATGAACATCCGCCTGTAATAAAAGGTATTGTCAACATAAGTAATCCTATTAAGTTTTTCATGGTAAATAATCTATTTCACTGCCTGTTATTAAATGCAAATATAACGTATTTTATGAATTCCTGAATGATCAAAGCCTATTAATATTGGTAGAAAACGGATTAAATTGTCGTAATAAAGTAACTTTTGTACAGGAACCGCTCTGTTTTCGAGGATGTCAAGAACGGAAAACGTAGGTGTTAAAAGTCCTAATCTTAACTGTAAACGGTCGATCTAACGAATTAATTATGTAAATTTGCCGTTCTAATTAAAATAACCAATGGGTGTAGTAATTAAAGAAGTTACCAGCAAAAAAGAACTTAAGAAGTTCGTTAAGTTCAATATCGATTTATATAAAGACAATCCCTTCCATATACCGGGGTTGATTGAAGAGGAGATGGTTACGTTAGATAAGGAAAAGAATCCGGCTTTTGAAGTCTGCGATGCTGTCTATTATCTGGCTTACAAAGACAATAAAATAGTAGGTCGTATCGCCGGAATGATAAACCGGCGCAGTAACGAAGTGTGGAAGCAACAACGTGCCCGATTCGGATTTCTCGATTTCATCGATGATGCGGAAGTAGTAGACAGCCTGTTCGGTGCCGTTGAAAAGTGGGCCGTTGAACAAGGTATGAACGAAGTTCATGGTCCGATGGGATTTACCGATATGGACCATGAGGGAATGTTGATAGAAGGTTTCGACCAACTCGGGACAATGGCTGCGATCTACAATTATCCTTATTACCCGAAGCATATGGAGCGTCTTGGCTATGAGAAGGATCAGGACTGGCACGAGTTTAAGATATATATACCCGAAGGTGTTCCCGAGAAGCATTTGCGCATCGGAGAGATCGTGAAAAAGAAATATGGTCTGAAAACCATGAAGTTTAAGAAAACGAAAGAGATATGGCCGTATGCACAGAAGATATTTGAAACACTGAACGAGGCTTATGCCCCGTTATATGGTTTTGCTCCGCTGACGCAGAAGCAGATCGACTATTATGTGAAAATGTATATCCCGATGATCCGCCTGGATCTGGTAACCCTTATTATCAGGGAAGAAGATGACAAAGTAGTCGGTTTTGGAATCTCACTGCCCAGTCTCTCGCATGCTATGCAGAAGGCAAAAGGACATTTGTTCCCTTTCGGATGGATACATCTGCTGAAAGCATTGAAAACAAAACCGAAAGTAATCGACCTGTATTTGACCGGAGTATTGCCGGAATATCAGAACAAGGGAGTAAATGCACTGCTGTTCAATGATCTTATTCCAGTATATATCGGCTTGGGAGTCGAATATGCCGAAAGTAACCCGGAGTTGGCAAGCAACAATGCCGTACAGGCCCAATGGGATTATTTCAAACGTGAACATCATAAAACAAGAAGAGCTTTTATTAAAAAATTAAAATAAGGATTTTCTATGGAAGAACTGAATTCAACAATGCAACAACCGACAGCGTATAATGACGACGATATCAAGACGTTGGATTGGATGGAACATATCCGCCGGCGCCCAGGTATGTATATTGGTAAATTGGGAGATGGCAGCTATGCGGATGATGGTATCTATGTATTGCTGAAAGAAGTACTCGACAACTCCATCGACGAATACATGATGGGGTATGGTAGAACCATAGAAGTAACCGTAGAAGAAGGAACCGTCTCTGTCAGGGACTATGGCCGTGGTGTTCCTCTGGGAAAAGTGGTCGACGTTTCCAGTAAGATGAATACAGGTGCTAAGTACGACAGCAAGGCATTTAAGAAATCTGTCGGATTGAACGGTGTCGGTATCAAAGCGGTAAATGCTCTGAGCAGCTATTTCCTTATTACCAGTTTTCGCGACGGAGAATGCAAACGGGTGGAATACAGCAAGGCGCTCATTACCGAAGAGTCGGCTATTCAGCCTACTGCCGAGGCGAACGGAACTTCGATCTATTTCATCCCCGACCGCGAAATATTTAAGGAATATCAGTATAAAGACGAGTTCATCGAAAGTCTGCTGAAGAATTATGTCTTCCTCAACTCCGGATTGACCATCCTCTTCAACGGTAAGAAATTCCACTCCCGTAATGGTCTGGTAGACCTGCTGAACGAGAATATGACTACTGAGCCGCTATATCCGATCATTCATCTGAACGGTGAAGATATAGAAGTGGTTATCACTCACAGCAATCAGTATGGTGAAGAATATTATTCCTTTGTGAACGGGCAGTACACGACGCAGGGGGGAACACATCTTTCTGCTTTTCGTGAGACACTGGGGCGTGTGATCAAAGAATATTATAACAAGAACTTCGAATACTCCGATATCCGTGCCGGTATTGTTGCCGCTATCAGTATCAAAGTAGAAGAGCCTGTGTTTGAAAGCCAGACAAAGACAAAGCTAGGGTCGAAGGATATAGGTCCCGATGGACCGACAGTCGCCAAATTCGTGGGTGATTTCATCAAGAAGGAACTGGATAATTATCTACATAAAAATGTAGACACTTCGGAGGCTTTGCTCCGCAAAATACTGGAGTCGGAAAAAGAACGTAAAGCTATAGCCGGTGTTACCAAACTGGCTCGCGAACGAGCTAAGAAGGCTAACCTGCACAATAAGAAATTACGCGATTGCCGTATCCATTTGAACGATCTCAAAGGCGACCGTACGGAAGAAAGCTGCATCTTCATTACCGAGGGCGACTCGGCCAGCGGATCTATCACCAAGAGCCGCGATCCGAACTACCAGGCTGTTTTCAGTCTGCGTGGTAAACCGCTTAACAGTTATGGCCTGACCAAGAAGATCGTGTATGAAAATGAGGAGTTCAACCTCTTGCAGGCAGCCCTCAATATTGAGGACGGATTGGACGGATTGAGATACAACAAAGTGATCATCGCGACCGATGCCGATGTCGATGGTATGCATATCCGCTTGTTGTTGATCACCTTCTTTTTGCAGTTCTTCCCCGACCTGATCAAACGTAATCACGTCTATATCCTGCAAACCCCGCTTTTCCGTGTCCGCAATAAGCAGAAAACGTATTACTGCTACAGCGAAGAAGAGCGTTTGGCGGCTATACAGGCTGTAGGGAAGAATCCGGAAATTACCCGCTTTAAAGGGTTAGGAGAGATTTCACCGGACGAGTTTAAACATTTTATCGGTAAAGATATACGCCTGGATCCGGTCACAATGAAAAAAGAAGACCTGGTAAAAGATATGCTCGAATTCTATATGGGGAAGAACACCATGGAAAGACAGAACTTTATCATTGATAACCTGGTTATTGAAGAAGATGTTGTTAGTTGACAGTTGACGAGTGGCAGTTGGCAGTTTGAAAAGAAACAATATGGAAAATAAAGATATTACACGCAACAATCAGAGCAGTGCAGTAGAAATTGACGGCGACAAAAATGGTCACCTGTCACCAGTCGCCTGTCAACTGAACAAGCGTATTGCTTTGTTCCCCGGAACTTTCGATCCCTTCACCATCGGACATCAATCGTTGGTAAGTCGCGGACTGGCTCTGGTGGATGAAATTATTATCTCTATTGGTGTCAACGAGAAGAAACAAACCTATTTCCCTCTCAAAGAACGGTTGGAAGCGATCGAAAACCTGTATAAGGAGGAATTGAGAGTAAAGGTAATGTCGTACGACTCACTGACTGTTGATTTTGCAGAGGAAGTGGGGGCCGGTTTTATCTTACGCGGTATCCGTACGGTAAACGATTTCGAGTACGAGAAAAGTATTGCCGACGTAAACCGTAAACTGAGTGGTATCGAAACATTTATCCTGTTTACCGAACCCGAACATACACATATCAGCTCCAGTATCGTACGCGAACTGCTGCGTTATGGAAAAGATATTTCTCAGTTCGTGCCAAAGGGTACGAACTTATATTGACAATTTACGAAATAAAAGATTTAAAATGAAACGAATCCTATTCTCCCTGCTTGTCGCGATGATTGCTATCACGTCGGCAGTGGCCCAGAAACCGAATCAGGATGCCCGCAAATTATCCATGGCATTGTATGCCATCTCGAATCTCTATGTAGATCCGGTGGATGATTCCAAGTTGGTGGAAGATGCGATTATCGGTATGCTGGAAAAACTGGACCCACATTCAAACTACATGGATCCGGAAGAGACAAAAGAAATGACCGAACCTCTACAAGGTAACTTCGACGGTATCGGCATCCAGTTCAACATGTTGACCGATACATTATATGTTATCCAGGTAATCCCTGGCGGACCTTCTGAAAAGGTAGGGCTAGTGGCCGGCGACCGTATCATTATGGTTGACGATACCCTGATAGCCGGTGTTAAAATGAAGACTACCGACATTATGAAACGCTTGCGTGGTCCGAAAGGAACCGAAGTCAGCATAAAAGTATTGCGTAATAAGAATCCGGAGTTAATCGAGTTCAAGATTATTCGTGGCAAGATACCTGTAACCAGCCTGGATGCCGCTTATATGGCAGACAAGCAGACCGGATATATCAAACTGAACCGTTTTGCCGCTTCTTCGGCTGACGAGTTCCGTGAGGCGCTTGCTAAACTGCAAAAACAGGGAATGAAGAACCTGATCCTCGACCTGCAGGGAAATGGCGGAGGTTATCTCAACATCGCCATCGAACTGGCGGATGAATTCCTGGATAAAGACAAACTGATTGTTTATACGGAAGGAAACAAACAGCCGCGCGACGAAGCAAAATCTACAGCCAAAGGCAATTTTGAAGAAGGTCGTCTGGTGGTATTAGTGGACGAATCGTCTGCTTCTGCCAGTGAAATCCTCTCCGGTGCCGTACAGGATTGGGACCGTGGTGTTGTTGTCGGCCGCCGTACATTCGGTAAAGGACTGGTACAAAAACCGATCCCTATGCCGGACGGCTCGATGATTCGTTTGACGGTTGCCCGTTATTACACGCCTACCGGACGAAGTATCCAAAAACATTATGAGAACGGCAAACTGGAAGACTACCAGCACGACCTGATCGACCGCTACAACCGTGGCGAGCTGATGAGTGCCGACAGCATCCATTTCCCGGATTCAATGAAATATAATACACTGGAGACGAAACGTATCGTTTACGGTGGTGGCGGTATCATGCCCGACGTCTTTATTCCGGTCGACACGACCCGTTATACGGATTATCATCGTAGCCTGGTTGCTACCGGACTGGTAAACCGTGTTTCCATGAGTTATCTGGACCGTAACCGTGCCGCGATGAACAAAAAATATCCGAAATTCAGTCAGTACAAAAAAGATTTTACCGTTCCGGAAGAAACATTACAGGAACTGATCGAATTGGGTAAAGATGAAAAGATCGAGTTCAACGAAGAACAATACAATCGTTCCAAACCTCTTATCACCCTTCAGATAAAGGCCTTGATCGCCCGCGATTTGTATGATATGGCCGAGTATTTCCAGATTATAAACGATGATAACGAAAGCTTTAAAGAGGCTCTTCGCATTATTAATGATGAGGCGGTTTATAATAAGGAGTTGGGAAAGTAAAAGTCAAGTTTTCAAAATACAAAAGAAGAAGGTATGTCATGGCTGACCAAGTTCGCTCCGACACACCTTTTTCTTTTTAGTTATTTAATGTGTAAAGAAAAATCTTTGATCCAGGGAACTAACGGAAAAGGATATAGAGTATCCGGTATTCCCATCTCTATGGGGGTAGGAGCAATGAATGTGCTCTCGCGTCCTTTCATCTTCAAGCAGTTTGGAGTTAACGTTACAATTGCAAAAAGAGAATCGGTATAAGGAACAGTATACTTTAACGAAGGATGCCGTTTGTTTATCTCCTCACTGAAGCGTTCCGGACAGGCATATTCCTCACCGACCCATTGGTTGGAGGCACTGTTGATCTGAATATAAGTAATGCCGTTGATCTCTTTTGTATAATTTGTATGATCGTGCCCGCTGAAAGCGGCAATTACCTTCTTAAAGCCACATCGCTTATTTTCTGCCTCCAGGATACTGCGTACTAGTTCTCTGTTCTGAACCGTATTTTCAAAGCATTCATGCGAGAAAAGAATACAACGTTTATTAGTAGCAGCCAGATCTTTTTTCAACCATTCAATCTGTTCCGGATCTAGATGTTCGCGTTGGGACATATCTACATAGAAATTTCCGTTTTTATAGGGAATATATTCCCCATCAACAAATAAGTTGTTCGGATCAAGCACGATAAAATGAAAATCACCTTTATCGAAAGAATAGTAACGGCTCTTCATTCCGACAAATTTCATATATTCTTCCTTGGTGCAGATATCCATATCATGATTACCTAAAACATGATATTTATCGCCAGGGTACTTGTCCCATAAATTTCGGAAAGGGACGTTCGCCTCTTTGGCAAAACAGAAATCACCTAACTCAATAATAAAATCAACTTTATTTTTAGCTGCAGCCTCCAAAAAGACCTGTAGCCGGTGTTCGCCATCATGCATTATATCCGGATGGATATCCGAGATGACGCCAAACTTCAGTCGGTTGAATTTTGATGTCTCCATCTCAATACTGACTCCTTTGGCTTTTGCTGCTGCCGCTACCAGGGAAAGCATGCAGCATTCAAGAAAATTACGGCGTTTCATATATTATATTATTTAACGATGCATAAAAATAAGAGTTCGTACCATATATATCTGTACTGATAACAGGTGTTTGGGATATTAACAACCCTATGAGATATCATCTGTCCCTAAAGCAGAAAATTGCTATTTTTTTGTAAAATATCTCGTATTGCTTTCTCTAAAACTTTTGCCTGTCGTTGCATACCTATGTCTGAAGGATGAACATAATCAACCCATGCATCCGGATCAAAATCCAGTTCTTCATGTGAAACATAAAAAACAGACGGAACACCTTCAGCTGTCAATGTTTCGAATGCTTTTCTGGAAGCTCTGTTCGTGTGATCATAATATTCGAATTGCGTCGAATCTGTTTTGGCATTACTATAACCGGCATGTTCAACGAGCAAGATCGGAGTTTTATGTGTCAAACGAAGTTGTTTAACCGCATTAACTACATGCGTATAAATCGTTTCATAGTCGTCATTCGGGAAATTAGGCATACAATCCAAAATAAACAAACTAGCATTCAGTTCACTGATAAACCCTAATACATTTTCTTCGAGTTTACCATTACCGGAAAAACCAAGATTTATAACCGGACAATTCAACGAGCGCTGTAAAATATTAGTCCAGGCCATACCCGGCCGTGAAGCACAAGCTCCCTGTACGATAGAAGTACCATACACAATAATGGCAGGTTCTTTAGATACAGGAACAAACTCAATGTTTTCATCTTCCGCTACGCCGATTTCCATCCACTTCACACCGTTGTAGAGAGGAAGAAACAGTTTGTATTCGAAACCTTTCTTCCGACCGAGATTCTTTTTCATATGATTATATGAATATACTATCGTATCGGCAAAAGCATAATTCCCGAAACAGAAATTCCACGAAAGATCGTTATCCATGCGATAAAGATCAATTCCGGAAACCCCCGTTGATGGCATGTGAGGCATGGCAAAACCGCCTGTTACTTGATATCGGACTTTAATCTGTGGTGCATTACAGAAGAAATGTATTGACAACCCGGCCGATTCCCTGGAAAGATTCCAGACTTCTTTTCGCACAACATCCTTCGCCCGATCGGGCAACCGGTGGTACGAGTATCCTACTTCTTGTGTAAATCCTTGATTTTGGATAACGGGGAAACTATTTTTAAGCGGATTGTACCATTTCCATTGTGCAGTAACAGGTAGAACAGTAAAGAATAAGATAAAACAGTAAAAAATATATTTCATACATATAAATGTTTTAATAACAAACCCAATTAGTATAAACGAATGAGAATTCTATTGGTAGCTTAACTACCAATAGAATTCTTATAAAAGTTAAACGAATCTTACCATCCTGGATTTTGTCTTAACTCTGGATTCAATGTTAATTCATTCGTTGGTATAGGCGACAAATAATCTCTACCCAAATTAAATTTATATCCGGTAGCCATTGCTGGATATGATTTAAAAGGATCGATATAGCCTTTTTCGTCTTCTCCCAAAACCTTCCAAGCTTCCACAAAAGCATCTGTTGTATTAGGATAATCTGCCCACTGAGCTTTTACTGCTCCTTTTGGGTTTTTGCCAACGATCAATTCATCTGCTGCTGCCCATCTGAAAATGTCATCTTTACGGAAACCTTCGCAGGCAAATTCAATCTTACGCTCTCTGCGTATTTCATTCAGGAGAGGACTGATATTTTTAAATTCCCAGTTTGGATCGGTCGTAATGTTATTGATATTCAATAAACCTTCATTCATACCAACTCGAGTACGCAAGGCATTAATCGTTTTGTCTACATCCAATTGAGTAATTGTTCCTAATTCTGCTTTTGCCTCTGCATTGATAAGTAAAGCTTCTGCATAACGGAAGTAGATAGTTCCAATAGTACTTTGTTGATTAATACATTCTATCCAATTTGTATTATATCCTTTGTACAATTGATATCCGGTAGGACAACTATTATTAATAACGCCTTCGAAAGCAGGGGTAGCAAAGAATGTATTATTGTCCGCAAAAAGGGTATGCTTTTCGTCGTCAACAAATATTGTCTGATTCAAACGCGGATCACGATTAGCTACAACATCTTTCAATGTTTTGTCCCCTTGATACATATCCGATGTAGAAATAGGTTTTCCGTCTTTGCACAAATAAGAATCAACCAGATTTTTAGTGATACCTCTTCCTGCACCATAATAATAAGCTCCCCAGCGAGTATATTGCCCGTCGGTAACAGAATATTTACGCCACAACAATACTTCCTTATTGGAGCTATAATCACGCTGATTGAACAAGTTCGTATATCCGGCTTCTCCCGTACAGTCTGCTAATCCTGTATTTCCATTCGATTCAGCCATAGCAATCAATGTATTCGAAGCTTCTGCCGCTTTTTGAATAAATTTCGTCCCATCAGAATTTTCTACTTTAAACGGAGTATTTTTAATTCCATGATATTTTTCCCATGTGCCTTCATATAAAGCAATTCTGGCCTGTAGCAATAAAGCAACCTCTTTTGTGATTCTACCTGTATACGAAGGGCCTCTTTCCGGTAAATATTCTATTGCTTTATCGAGATCAACCATAATAGAATCGACCACTTGATTGCGGGGTAAACGTCCTTCATACAACACACTTGAAGTATTGTCGAGTGTAGAGGTTACCCAAGGCAAATCTCCAAAGCTCTTCAGTTTTCCAAAATAGAAGAGTGACCGGAAGAATAATGCTTCCCCTACATAATCTTTTACCTGATCCCAGGGAGCATCCACTTTGTCATAATTTGTCATAAAGTAATTTATATTACGCAAAGTAGACCAATCACCGATAGCCCATCCGCCACCGGAAGCTGGAACTGTCGATTCCCCATTCATGCGGGTATTATAATTATATGTCACCTGCGTGTCTGCTCCATTGTCGGCATCTACACCATACGGGCCTATTGATCCCCAATCAGCATAACGATCCAGCAAACTACTGTTGTAAAAATTATTGGTATATAGCTCAAGATCGCTTGTCGTTTTCCAAAAATTGGCATCACTTATATTTACGATCGGACCTCTTTCCAGAAAATCATCATTACATGCCGGAAAAAGTAAAATCAAGGAAAAGACTATCGTATATAATTTGAATTTAAACTTATTCATACTTGTATTTTCATATAGTTAAACAATTAAAATGTAATATTCATACCCAAAGACCAGGTACGCTGTAACGGATACAATTTTCCGTCACTCGCTGAAAATTCAGGATCAACAGTTTCAATCAGACTAGTAAAAGTTGCCAGATTATCCACACTTGCATATACTCTTAATCGTTCAAAATTAATCTTGCTGATCAACGATTTCGGGAAAGAATAACCTAACTGCAAATTCTTGATACGCATGTAAGCTGCATTTTGCTTATAACGGGATTGAGTCTGAGTATTCTTATCATTTTGCGAAGACAAATAATATTTAGGGAAATATCCATTCGGATTGTTTTCCGACCATCTATCCGTGTGAGTAGTCAAAACAGAACTATGCCACTGACCTCCTGTTATCCCCCAGAATATATTTGAACTAAGCCAGGCATCACGTTTTGCTACTCCCTGCATAAAGACAGAGAAATCGAATCCTTTGTAATCTCCGTTTAAAGTCAGACCATATGAGAAGCGAGGAGTCGTATTACCGAGTATTTTTTTATCGCCCGGATTTTCCAGGGTGTTATCTCCCCAGTCAATTCTATTATCTCCGTTCTGATCTTTATAACGGATATCTCCCGGCGTCCATGTTGCATAGATTTTTTCCTGTGTAGGAGCAGACGCTATCTCTTCTTCCGACTGAAAGAATCCTACTGTTTCATATCCCCAGACATCCCCTACTTTACGTCCTTTGTACCAGGTAGTATTTAATCCTGTTGGGTTTGGGTAATCTGTAACCTTACTCATATAGTCACTTAATACAAAATTTACACCGTAATTAAATTCACCTATACGATCTTTCCAGCTAAGAGATAAATCAAAACCTTTCGTTTCCATGGCTGAATTATTTGTCTGTGGAGAACTTGCACCGATAATAGAGGGCAATACTTCTGCCGGACCGACAAAGTCTTTTGCCGAACGTTTATACCAGTCAAATGTAAAATTTAATCTATTGCTAAGAAATGCCATGTCCACTCCAAAGTCGATTGTAGTAGTAGTAACCCAGGTCAGGTTCGGATTAATTAGTCCCGGATAGCTCACATAAGCATGTCTTCCATCTGCAAAGAGCCAGTTGCTACCTGTGGGAGCCTTTGTTGTCATGGACGGATAGAATGGATAATAACTATCTACAAATCCCTGATCACCCAATGAGCCATAAGACACTCTGAACTTGAATGTATTCACATAAGATTCTATTGGCCTCCAGAAATTTTCTTTCGATAAAACCCAGGCAGCAGAAACTCCCGGATAGAATTTGTAGCGTACATCTTTCAGAAAACGAGAAGTTCCATCATAACGTCCGTTTAATTCCACCAAATATCTTTCTTTATAATTATAGTTGATTCGTCCGAATCCTCCACGGATAGCTAACTGACTTGCTTTATCGCTGATAGAGGGAGCAGTACCATAAGTTAATGATAAAGAAGGTACATCATCCGAATACAAATAAGAATTGCCGGAGTATTGTTCCAAATTATCGTAAAGTTCCTGCGTATATCCTATCATAGCTTTAAAATAGTGATCCTTAATCTGTTTCTCATAAGAAGAGAACATGTTGATTACATGATGCTGGTTCTTGTTGCTAGTTCTTGAGAAACTATTGGGAGAAGTTCCAGAATACAAGGTTGTAGCTCCACTCGGGTTAGTTACATACAATGTTTTTTCATGATCGGATTTGTGTATATAAGCACCATCGAAAGTGTAATTGGCGGTAATATCCCAGCCTGCTAAAGGAGTAATAACAAACTCACCAGTCAATATGGCTTGATCTGTCGTTGCTTTCGAACGTCCTCCTTCATCCTGCAATCGAATGTCACTTGCATACGAGTAATAACCATCAGGATTGCGCAACGGGGCGGTGGGCCATTTTCTTGCAATCTGATGCATATAGCCGCCGGTTTTTCCTTCATAAGTATTCGGAGAATCTGTTGTGGCACGTGAATAAGATCCACGCGTATTAAAAGTAAGCCAGTTCGTTAGATTTATGGAAAGATTAGTCCTCATATTATAACGCTTATAGGCATCATCCCCGTAATTATACATACCATTTTTTTGATTATACCCAAGACCTACATAATAATTGCTTTTATCGGTACCACCGGAAACTCCTATATTATGCTGTTGACTAAAAGATACATTCTTAAAAAATACATCAAACCAGTCATTATTTCCATTTCCGGTCCATGTCAGCCAGTCATCTGTACCTGCAGCCGGATTGGCGATGGTTTCATCCTTCAATATGCCAGCTTGATAGTCCTTAAGGCGCTGAATGTTTTCATCAGTAAAAGGTCGTGCTATACCTGCATTATCCGCCGCCTCATTATAAAGATTGGCAAAATCAAGTGAGTTAAGCATGTGTGGTAAGTTTATAGGCTGTGCAAATCCAAAGTTATTGTTATATGTTATAGTTGCCTTGGAACCTCTTTTCCCTTTTTTCGTATTAATGATAATAACGCCATAAGGAGCACTCGAACCATAAATAGCTGTAGATGCGGCATCTTTTAATACGGAAATACTTTCCACGTCTTCCATATTAATAGAATTAAGATCACCACCTTGTATTCCATCTATTATAATTAAAGGTGATTGTGATTTTGACTCCATATTACCATCACTGTTCAAGCCAAAGCCCGTATACCCACGAATATTTATAGACGGTTTTGATCCGGGAGCACCACCTCCTGATGATGAAATATTCAGATTGGCAACCGTTCCCTGCAAAGCCTGCGAAATATTCGTTACAGGGCGGCTTTCCAAAGCATCCCCTTTCAATTGAGCTACAGCACCAGTCAGATTCTCTTTCTTCATCGTTCCATATCCAACAATTACCACCTCTTCTAAATTCTGAGTATCTTCCATCAAAACAACGTTCAGTTTTGCTTTTCCGGAAACAGATAATTCTTTGGTTTTATAACCCAGATAAGTGAAAACCAAAACAGATTGATCATCAGGTACTTCTATTGAATAATTGCCATCTATATCCGTTACCGTTCCCTGAGAAGTACCTTTTATAAGAATTGAAACTCCTAATAAAAGTTCTCCTCTGTCATCCTTTACATTTCCGGTTATTACTTTCCGGTTATCACTTTCTGTTTTAGGTGTCTTAAAAATAGTAACATGCCTGTCATTTACAGTAAATGACAGGTCTGTCTTACTCAGTACCTGAGTAAGACATGCCTGTCATTTACAGTAAATGACAGGTCTGTCTTACTCAGTACCTGAGTAAGAATATCCTCTATATTCCCGTTCTTTACATTTATTCTTGTTTTAAAATGACTGATATCACTATCCCGGTAGTTAAACAAGTATTCACTCCGATCCTCTATCTCGTTAAAGATATCTTCCAGCGGAATTTCTTTAGTTTCAATAGAAATTGTAGTTGTTTGGCTATAAGAAGTAACAGCCTGCAATTGGAAAATACATATAAATAGTATTATCAATGTGATTTTCATAAGAAGCAATAGTCTTTTAACCTCTTTTGTAAAAGAGATTTCGTTGATCCATATAATTTTCATATTTTTGTAAATGAATTAAGTTAACTAATTGTCAATCCTTGCTATTACCAGTAGCTTGAATTGATCGGTTAATTTCTCGAAACTGAACCGGCTGCTTCCTCCAAGAATGGCCGGTTTTGTTTTTCTAAATAGTATATGCTTATTTCTCCTGCGTTTTCATGGCTCCTTTCTTTTTTTATTTGTTAATAATCACTTAATTAATCACATAATTAGCACCTTGTTTCTTCCATTTGAAAGAAAGGTTCTTTTTCATTAGGTCGAGTATCTGATCTACTGTCAGACTTTCGTCAAACGAACCAGTTACTTTCTGATTGCCTAGCACTTCATTCGACAGAATGATTTCCACATCATACTGTTCTTTCAGCATATTCAGAAATTCTTTGAAGGGGATTGATTTGTATTTTATCAAATGACTTTTCCAGGCCGTAACCAGGTCGGAAGATACATTTTCTATATCGATTTTATTCTCGGATTTATTGAATACCAGTTGCTGGTCCGGTTTCAAAAGTATCTGTTGATCAGGTGTCTCAAAACGGATCGAGCCTTCCAGCAATGTAGCAGTCGTTACATTCTCTTTTTTATAGTTCTTTACATTGAAAACTGTCCCCAATACGGAAATCTTTGAGCCGTTCAGATCTACAATAAAAGCTTTTGCCCTATCCTTTGTCACAGAAAAATATCCCTCCCCCTCTAAAGAGACTTCACGAATCTTTTCTCCGTATGAACTGGAATAAGACAATATGCTATTTTTATTCAATGATATTTCGGTCCCGTCCGGCAACTCAAATGATGAAATAGAATTTCCTGTGATGTAAGAATAGTATTGTACGGGTGTAATATTTTTCTGACCGCCTATCCAATAGCCGCTAATACCGATAATGATAGCTACAGCCGCCGCTCCGGCATATTTGAGCCAGAGTTTACGGACTGTGTCTTTTCGTTCCGATTTTCGTATCCTCTCTAATAGTTTATTATAAGTAATTTCCGGATTTTGAAGCTTTGCACCGGTAACCTCCGCATCCCAATATTTTTTGATTTTCAGGAAGTTCTCTTTATTCCGGGCGGATGAAGCCAACCAATCTGAAAAAGTGATGATGTCTTCGCAAGAGGCTTCTCCCGAAAGATTCCGTAATATGATTTGTTCTATTTCCTGATCCATACAATTTTGATACTTTCTATTATAAGTACCGAAAATTGAATTTCACCCTTAATCGAGATTGAATATTTTCGTGATTTTTTTCATCGCGAATGTTAGTTGGGCTTCCAGCGTCTTGACCGATATGCCTAAATGTTCTGCTGCATCCTTATATTTCATGCCGTCTTCGCGAACCAACTTAAAGGCGAGTTTAGATTTTGTAGGAAGCTGTTCTATCGCTTTATTTACCGCATCGATCAGTTCGCGGGAAATATAATCGTCTTCGGGAGTCGTTTCCGTGAAGGCAAAAAGATCGATCGGCACTTCATCCAGATCAACTGTCAGGGATTTATTATCCCGCAGATAGTTCAATACCCGGAATTTGGCAATCCGGTAAATATAGGCGTCGAAGTTGTTGATATCCATCAACTGTTTCCTGTTTTCCCAAAGGGCAAAGAATACATCGGAAACCAACTCCTCTGCTATTTGGGGTGATTTTACATACATGACGAGATACCTCATAATACGGTCATAATAAGTAACATATAGAGATTTAAAGGCTGGTTCGGAATCCCTTACCGCCAAATCTTCCAGAATGGACCACATATTATTATCTCTTTTTTTCAACTATCTCCCTGTATTATTCGTTAGGGATTCAAATGTATATATTTTTTTTCAATAGTCGCAAAAGTTTGAGATTTGTTCGAAAAGCCTTATTCCCGGAATACGCGGACTTTGCGTATTCACATAGTCGAGTAACTCGAATAAAAGGATGAAAAATACTTATGTTTTTTCCAGAGATACAATTATTCAATTTATCATAGTATCATATTGATAAAAACATTAACAACTAATCAGTATGAAACGATTCATCCATACTCTTGTATCAACAACTTTGATCGCAGCAGCTATATCCGGTATCGGTAGACAATGGGAAAGAGAGTATGGAAATAAAATACTAATCGGCAGTCACAATCCGACAATCCGTATATCATCTTTGTAGGCTTCACATTCTGCTGCCGTTTCTCCTTCGGGAGTAAGTAAACAAGAGTCGCCTGCATAGATGATACCGGCAGGATCGGTTCCGGCACAGTTGACGGCAATGATATTCGTCCGGTTCTCAACGGCACGTTCACGAAGAAGACGGTTCCAATCGTCACGGCGCGACTCCGGCCAGTTGGCGATGTAGATAGCTGTATCATACCGGTCGTCATTCCGGCTCCAATCCGGGAAGCGGAGATCATAACAAATATAAGTGGCAAAACGATGTCCCTTCCAATGAAGTACCAACTGCCCTTCCCCCGGAGAGAAACTACCTTTCCTGAAACAATTATGCTTGTCATAATGCTCATAATGCCCATCCGGGAACACTGCCAGTAAACGATTATAAAATTTCCCTGCTTCCTTATAAATCGTAGAGCCGATCACCAATGTGTTGCTATTTGCCGCCCAGCTTTGCATCCTCCCGATAACTGCCGGATAATAACTTGCCACCTCATCTTTGTTCTGCACCGCAATTTCTTTATCCTTCTTCTTCATTTCACAACCGGAAACAAACAGTTCGGGAAATACGATCACGTCACAATCTTTACATTGCTCCACCCGTTTCTGAAAAGCATCCAGATTTGCTTCCACGTTTCCCCATGCAAGATGTGCCTGTACCAAAGCAACGCGACAGGTTTCTTTATTCTGGGCCGGGATGGCAGTACTAACCAATACAAGAAAGGCAACAAACAAATACTTCATATATTCAGAATTAACAGATGGGCGCAAATATAGAAAAATAATACATCACTATATGATCGGAAGTACAGGATTATAACGGGAATCTGTATATCTTTGCTTCTCAAAAAGATGAATATGTCTGAGACAGAGACTTTAATATGGGATTGGAACGGGACGTTACTGGATGATGTAGATGCGAATGTCAAGGTTATCAACAAAATGCTTTTAAAAAGAGACTTGCCTCAACTGGATTTACATACTTATAAAGATATATTCTGCTTCCCGGTCAAACAATTCCATATCCGGATAGGTATCGATTTTAGTGCAGAGTCGATCGAAGAAATTTCAGCTGAATATATGGAGTATTATAAAAGTTACGAAAGCAGTCTGGAATTAAATACCGACGTCCCGTTTATTCTGGATTCGATAAACGCAAAAGGCATAGACCAATACATATTATCTGCTGCCGGAAAAAAGGATCTGTTGCGTATGCTCGACCATTTCCATTTAACGGACAAGTTCAAAGGGATATATGGTTCGGAAGATATCTGTGCAACCGGTAAAGTCGGGATCGGGCAGAAACTGATAAAAGACAACTCCTTGAATCCTGGCAAAGCAATTATAATCGGAGATACGGTACATGATGCAGAAGTAGCAAAAACATTAGGGATAAAATGTATTCTTTATGCCGGTGGACATAACAATTATGATCTTTTAAAAAACGAATCCAAGGTCATCGCCAACTTAAAAGACATATTAACCGATATAGGCAATTAAAATTTAAATGTTTTTCTTTTGCAGCATTTTATTTATCTGTAACTTCGTAAATTATTACATGCAAGGAAGATACGAAGTTCTCATGAAAACATTCCGAAAAGTTATCGGTTATATTTCCCTTTTACTGTTTTGCCTGCAGGCTTCAGGGCAGGAAGTAGACAGTGTGATCAACAAACTCACCCGTTATATTCGTGCTACGGATCAGTTTTCGCAATATATACCACAGGAAAAAGTATATCTTCATTTTGACAATACCAGTTATTACCAGGGCGATAATATCTGGTTTAACTGTTATGTGGTAACTTCCGAACTGCACGAAGCGACCGGGTTAAGCAAAACACTATATGTAGAACTATTGAATCCCGGTGGTGAAATCATAGATAAACGGGTACTGAAAGTCGAGAATGGACAGTGCCACGGTGATTTCACATTAGGGCAACTTCCTTTTTATTCCGGTTTCTATGAAGTCCGTGCCTACACAAAATATATGTTGAACTTTGGCGAAGATGCTATCTTCTCCCGCCTGTTACCGGTATTCAATAAGCCGAAAACAGAAGGGCACTATGAGGAAAAAGATATGCTGAAATACGGCTACGGTAAATATCCGAAGAAGCGGGAAAAGCCTCAAAAAGGGAAAAAGGTAAACCTGAAGTTCTATCCGGAGGGAGGAAACCTGATCCAGGATGTCCCTTCCCGTATCGCATTTGAAATAACAGATGCTTTCGGTAATCCGCTGGATGCAACCGGAAAGATTATAAATGAAGACAAAGAAGAAATCGTCGGCTTTAATGTAACACACGAGGGGAAAGGTTTCTTTAATTACACTCCACATGGGGGTAAACAAAAAGCCATAGTTGACTATAACGGTAAAAAGTACCAATTCGATATGCCTCAATCTCTACCACAAGGATTTTGCTTACAGGTAGACAACCTTTCTTCCCCTGATAGTCTCGAAATCTCTTTACAAAAGAATGAACAGACACCCGCCGATATGTTGGGAATGGTCATCATTTGCAGAGGCAAGCTGTATAACTATTGTCTTGCCAATGTACTTCACAGTGAACAACTCCGTTTCAAGGTAGATAAAACGATATTACCTTCCGGTGTATCACAAATAGTAGTTTTCAACAGTAATGGAGAAATACTTTGTGATCGTCTGATATTCAATAATAAAGAAAATCCACTGGCAATTAAAGCAAAAACCGTAAAAGAAACATACGATCCGTATGAACCGGTCGACATGGAGTTGGCAGTGACCGATCAGGAAGAGAACCCGGTACAATCTCCCTTTTCTTTATCGGTGAGGGATGGTATGAATGAAGTTAAGTCGGACTGCAATATCCTGACAGACTTACTGCTTATGTCCGACATAAAAGGATACGTCCACAATCCGTCTTATTATTTTGAAGCGGATGATTCCATCCATCGTTCATCTCTCGACCTGCTTATGATGGTGCAAGGTTGGCGACGTTATTCTTGGAAGCAGATGGCCGGAGTAGAACCGTTGGATTTGAAGTACAGGCCGGAGCAAGGTATCGAGATGCACGGCCAGGTGGTTTCCTTTGTCCGGAAAATTCCTAAACGCGACGTGACTGTTTCTTCTTTCCTGCTTAAAAGAGGTGAAGAAGAAAAGGCTACCAGTGCATTCGATGTATTTGTAACGGACAGTCTGGGCCATTTCGCTTTTCGGGCCGATATAACCGGGAAATGGAATATGATCTTGTCGGTAAGTGAGAAGGGAAAGAAAAAAGACTATCGGATCATACTGGACCGACTTTTTACACCTGAACCTAAAAGATTCCGTTATGCAGATATGCAGATAACCCTTGCCGATAGAGAAGAAGAGCAAACAGCGGAATCCGGTTCGGAAGAAGTTCCTGACACTCAGGAGCCGGAAGAAGATATCGATGCTTTCCTGACAGCTTACGAGGATTCCTTGAGTAAAGCAGGTAATAAAGAGAGAGTCCTTCGCCTGGATGAAGTGACCGTAACTGCTAAAAAGAGATCACGGGAAAAGGATATATTCAACAACCGTTCCAAATCAATCGCTTATTATGATGTACAGTCGGAATGGGACGATATTACAGACCAGGGAAAGTATATCGGAAAAGATATACATGAGTTGATGATAAACATGAATAACAATTTCAGGAAAACCTTCTCCCGGCAGGATGAATACCTGCAATATAAAGGAAGAATGCCCCTTTTTGTTGTGAACTACGAACCGACTATGGCTACTGAAATGGATTACAACAAATATAAACTGATACGGCTAGAAGCCATCAAATCCATCTATATCAATGAGGATCTTTCTATTATGTGCCGATATGCAGACCCTAGGATGTCTCCGTTGGAAGTAGACAAGTTTTATAGTTGCGTTGTTTTCATTGAGACATTTCCGGAAGATAAGATCCCGACGGATGCAGGTAAAGGGGTACGAAAAACCTGGCTGGAAGGTTACAGCCAGGTTAAAGAATTTTATAGTCCGGATTATTCCATCCTCCCACCGGAACCGGATTACCGCCGTACGCTCTACTGGAATCCTTCGGTTATCCCTGATAAAGAAGGTAAAGCCAGTATCAGGTTCTACAATAACGGTAGTTGCAGAAAGTTCAGTATTAGTGCCGAGACGATCACCGCAGATGGAATAATCGGTATTTATAAATGATCAATATAAGTATAACTGTTTCATTTTATTGAGATCCACACCCAGAGTTTCAGTAAGGAACTTGGTCATGGAACCGTACTTCTCGTCTATTTTATCGTAGGCGGCATTCAGGTATTTTTCATCGACGGTGACTAGTGGGGCGATCACTTTGATCATATCTACATAATCTTTATATTTTGCTTCAACAAGCTTTGCACTAAGCAGATAGTCTTCCATAATGGTAGCCTTATCGACACCGAGGGCAGTTAGGATAAGCATAGTAGCCACTCCTGTACGGTCTTTTCCTGCAGAACAATGGTAACTTAGCGGCAAGGAATTTTCGTTTTGAACAAGCTTGAAGAATTCCTTGTATTGAGCTACATATTCATCTACTGTCACCATCTCGATATAGGAGTTAACCATTACTTGTGCCATGGCGTCAAGAGTAGTACCTCCGCTTATCTTTGCAAGAATTTCATCGGAAAAGATATTGCCTGCATTGATTGGCAGATTGCTTGCTTCTTTTACTGTCGAAGGCAAAATGTCTGGGGATGGACGCATAATACCGCCGAATCCCCCTTCCTTCTCCGTCTCAGTACGGAAGTCGACTACTGTTTTCAATCCTGTACTTCCTAGATAAGCAAGATCGGCATCATCTAGTTTGTTCATTTCGTCGGTACGGAACAATCTTCCCCAGCGTACAAATTTACCATCACTGGTCTTTATGCCACCCAGATCTCTGAAGTTATATCCATGAACAGGCAAAAGAGTTTCAGCCAACAAAGCCTGACCTTCTGAATTCTTAAATAAGAATATTTGTCTTTTTCCTGCATCGACACTCAAATCGAACGAGCCTTTTCCATCGCCGGTCAGGCAAGGAGTATTCATATCGATATCTTCTGCAGTAGAACCTGCATATAATTCCCATGCTTTATCGGAAGTCACGCTCAAAACGGCTTTTTTCGTTTCTTTATCGCGGGCAATCCCGGCATCTCCGCTTATGTCTTTTCCGGAATAGCCGATAGTGGGTTTTTCATCATCGTCGTCTCCACAAGAAACAAATAGTCCGGAGACACAAAAAAGTAACAGTAAATAGTAAGATAAATTCTTTTTCATAACGCTTTTTACTCATTAATAAATGTTTTAAAGGCGCGCAAGGTACAGATTTAAAACTAATTACACAAAGACAAGGTGGCTTTTGTCCTCATAAATGAAATTTGGAATATCGTTTATTTATTTTGGAATATAAGAAATGATTTAATCGAAATCGAGTCTGTCTTTTTCCGGTTCAAACACCGGGCAAAACGGTTCGGCAACACAAAACCACCACTCTGCAACTATAATTATATAAACCGGTCTCTTCCCCTTTACTTTACACTCGTTGAAAAGTGAATAAAAAAGATTAAATTTGTAAGAACATGAAAAAGAACAAAAAACTGAAATTACTTATTGGGGTACTGGTATTTAACATCTTGTTTGCCCTGATTTTTAAATGGTGGACAGCCGGAAATCCATTCCAACTGTCGACGGTACTCCTCTGTGCTACTATGTCTATTCTAGTTTGGGTCTCGCTGGGTATCAGCAACTGGTTTTTCGGTTATTACTTGTCTATGCCGATCAGGAAAGTAAAGAAGATCATTGTACCGGTATTCCTTGTTTTCATGCTTGTCATCTTGCTGATTTCTCTTATTGTTATCAGTTTACAGATCTATGTATTTTATCTGATTATGGGATTGGATACCACCCACTTTATAAAGAACTTGTTTGAGGTGGAGTTTCCGCAGACTATCAAATATTACTCTGTCTGTGCTTTGATGGCTTCCGCTTTCTTCTTTTACAGTATCTGGCGGCAAGCGGTGGACCGTGAACAGCAACTGAGGGAAGAAAACCTGAAATATAAATACCGGACACTTAAGACACAGGTCAACCCTCATTTCCTGTTCAACAGTCTGAACACGCTCTCTGAAATCATCTACGTGGATACTAAAAAGGCGGATTGCTATATTCAGCAGTTAGCCGGCATCTACAGGTATATCCTGGATCATGAGGAAACGGACCTGATTCCGCTGGAAGACGAAATAAGATTTGTCAGTCGGTATTTCGATCTCCAAAAGGAACGCGACGGGGACAAGATTCAATTGGAAATGAATATCCGGGATGCTGAAAAGTACAGTATAGTCCCTATCTCTTTGCAGATATTGGTCGAGAATGCCCTCAAGCATAATGCGGCTTCTGAAGAGAATCCCCTAAGGATTGTTATCCATAATGAAGAAGATTCATTTATCGTCATTACCAATAACATACAAAAAAGGAATACGTTGAAAAGTACTCCCGGGACAGGGTTAACCAATCTGAAAGAAAGGGTAAAGCTGATTATGGGAAAAGAAATGACAGTAGAAACTGATAACAACCGGTTTACAGTAAAACTACCAATCAACAGCATATAAAATGAAAGTACTGATCATAGAAGACGAACGTCCGGCGGCCCATAAACTGATCCGTTTATTGGAAGAGGCGGACAAACAAATAGAGGTTATTGGCGTGCTCGGGTCGATCGAGCACGCTATCAACTGGTTGGCTGGAAATCCGGCACCCGAACTTATTTTTATGGACATACAACTGGAAGACGGGATCAGTTTCGAAATCTTTGAAACATGTAAAATACAAACTCCGGTTATTTTCACAACTGCTTACGATGAATATGCCCTGAAGGCATTTAAAGTGAACAGTGTCGATTATCTTCTGAAGCCGATAGCCCCGGACGCTTTGAGTGCCGCATTGGAAAAATTCAATACTTTTCATCGGCGGCAGATCGATTATTTCAGGATCGAGTCTATAATAAGCCAGTTGCATTCCCAAAGAAAGGAACGGTTTCTGATCAAAGTCGGCGAGCATTACAGGTCGGTGCAAACGTTATCCGTTAGCTGTTTTTTTATTATGGAAAGGAACACCTTTATCCGGACCGATACCGGAAAAGAGTATGCCATCGACCATTCGCTCGATAAGATCGAACAACTGGTAGATCCTGTGCTCTTTTTCCGGGTTAACCGGAATTTCATTGTAAACTTCTATGCAATCCAGGACATTGTTGCTTATTCGTCCAACCGGTTAAAGATTGTACTCGGCAACCGGAAAGAAAAGGAGGATATACTCGTCAGCCGTGAACGTGTTGCTGAGTTTAAGGAATGGATGGACAGGTAGCCGGAAGTTTTGCAATCAAGATAATGTCAGTAAGGAATGTTCCATCCGGTTCGGGGTAGTCCTTACGCTGCAAATCTACGATTTCAAATCCGGTATCCCGTAAACAGTCGGTAAGGAATTTCTCCTGATGGTAATAGATAAAGACTCTGTTTTGTCCGCTAAAGCTGGTTGTTTCAAAACCGGACCTGGCATAATCGCCTTCCATCGTACTTATGTACAAGACACCTCCGGGATTCAAAAGCAGGTGTGCATCCGATATCAGCTTCCTGCTTTCTTCCTTTGATAAGTAAGGTAGACCGAAAGCACACATCACGGCATCAAACTTATGGCTGATCGTGCTGATATTCCGGCAATCCATCACTGCAAATTTAGCCTGCGGGACATTCTATCGTTTCCCGGGTACGTTCTTCAATCATTATCGTTTACTCTTGTATTTATACTTCAATCGTGTTTCCAACAAATCCCTTTATCCTACAAATATAGTAAGAATTCAAAAGAGTAATCATTGTTTTCATTTCTTGCATCATTTTCGTAGGAAAAATAGTTATATTTGTAATAAGTAATAAAAGGAGGCATTATGGAAAGAACTGTTTTTAATCCTGCACAGCTACAAATATTGGATTTGATGGCATATGTTGAGAGTGAAGATACACTTAATGAAATAAAAGATATGTTGTCAAATTATTTTGCCCAAAAAGCAGAAAAAGAAATTGATAAGTTATGGGATAGTGGGCAGATCAACAATACGGTCGTAGAAGGCTGGAAGCATGAACATATGCGTACATCTTATAAGACAAAATGATGAATAGAGTTGTTTTAGATACAAACTGCCTGTTGATTTCATTGTCTAAGAGGGGTGACTATTATAAAGTATGGAAAGATTTCTTTGCTGAAAAGTATACATTGTGTTATACCAATGAAATACTTACTGAATATGAGGAAATACTTACTTTAAAGATGGGAGCTGTCATTGCTCAAAATGTTATTAAGGCGATTATAACTCGTAAGAATACAATAAAGCTTGATGCTCACTTTCGTTTCAATTTAATTCAACAGGATGTTGATGATAATAAATTTGTTGATTGTGCTATTGCAGCTAATGCATCTTATATCGTTAGTCAGGATCACCATTTTGATATTTTGAAAAATATCGATTTTCCCAAAGTTGACTTAATCGATATAGACACTTTTATTTCTTTGTTAGGAGACGATTGATCAACTGGAAGTTACCTTAAAGAATATGGACAAACTGGAGCGTATGCCTTTCAAGGCACAAAAACAACTATTCGAGAAGCTGGAAAAGATGGCCGGTATAGCCAATCTGACCAAAGAGGAGCGCCTGGAATACGATGAGGCGCTTAAGGTGTATCGTGACTGCAAGAATATTGTAGATTATGCTAAAGTTGAAGGACGCGAAGAAGAAAAAATATCTATTGCCAAGAGCTTTAAAGAAAAAGGTACTCCCATTAAGTTGATTGCTGAGTGTACCGGGCTTTCCGAAGAAGAAATCAATAATCTGTAAGATCCTTATCTATATTATAATGTATTAGGGCTGTCGTTTCAAGCGATGGCCCTTTTTTGTTCTTAAAATAGGCTCGATTTTCCTTTTTTAACAATATCTTTTGAAGAGCCTAAATCAAGTATGCTGATTATTAGTGAGTTATAAATGGCCAAAAGCTTCTTTTACTGCTGGTTGTAGTGGCTAAAAATAAAGTATAAGGTGTAGTTCTATAGGCTGTTACGAACTCTGCGTAGTGACTAAAATAAACGTTCCTTTTTTCTCGTCAGCAAAAGTAGACATAACTTTTGAATAGGCAATACTTTCCCCTATATTTTTTACTCAACCTATATGCTTTATTATCAATAGGACAGCAAAGTTAGGATAAAATTCGACATTTCCTACACGAAGTCAAATCATAGGGGAAAGAATGACTAGAAAAAAGGAACGTTTTAGCTAGTCATTCTCTTTGGGAGGCGTTCTATTTCTTGAGGATAAAAGGCTTTTTAAGTAACACTATTATTAATATTAAATTGTAAATTATGAACAAAAAGTTTTCTACACTGATGACAGCAGGTCTACTGATGGTAGGTGCGTTGTTTAGTAGTGCTAATGCAGCAGACCCGACCCCGAAGTCGGTGACTGTTGATTTAGCTAAAAGTGCCGATTTAGGCAAGTATTATTACATTGGTTTACCTGCGGCTGCAGGGGAAGAAGGTTCAGAGTATCTGAAAGCATTGGAAGTTACAAATACTACTGCAGGTAGTAAATATGAAAATGCTACATTCACCTCTTTGGAAGGCAAAGATGCCGCTGGCGCTGTTTTGGATGATTATTTGCACAATGATTTGTATCTGTTTCAGGTTGTTACAGTAGCTAATGGCCCTGATGGCTCTGCTTATTTTAAGCTGGTTAACAAAGGAACTAAACAGGAAGTAGTGTTTAATCCTGATGTTAATAATATTTCAGCAACATCATTGAAAGCGATTGCTGTTGATGATGATGAGGATGCTGTTAAGAGCTACGTTAGCTTATTCTCTTCTCCAGCTAAATCTGGTGATAAAAGAGAGATTGTAGCAGCTACAGGTATCAAGTTTACCCCTTATCATGGGGGTGCAACAGCGAACACGAATGCTTTGAAATTAGCAAGTGGAGCTTTTACTGTTGATGCAACAGGTGCGGAACTTCAATTCTTCGCAGTTCCGACTGTTGTTATGACAGCTGAAGATTTGAATGATGAAGTGACTGGTTTCTTCTCTTTCAAAGCCGATAAAATTGCTACTGATAACAACATCTTCGAAAAGAACCATATCAAAGCTTTTGAGGTGGAAGCAGAGTTTGACGCTCTGATTAATCCGGGTGAAGGTCGCGTAATCCCTGCAGGTACTTATCTGGCAACATCATGGCCGAAAGAGTTGGATGATGTAACTGTAATTACATCGGCAGAAGAATCTTTATTCAGAGCTTGTACATTCATCACTTTAAGCTCCAGCGAAAACCTATTGGCAGAGACACATAAAGATGAACAGAAAGATGGTAAGAACTTTGCTATCACAACAATGATGGGTAAAGACTTCAACTTCTACACAGGAACGACTTTGAAAGAAGATATGACGAATGGAACACAGGTTTCTATCCTGAATGCTGTTTTCAAAGTGACAACAAGTATGAATAACGAAGATAAGTATGCAATCACTGTTGAAAATTTCCGTTTCCAGAAAGAAGCCGGCAAACCTGATCATGGTCAGAAGGCAGTACAGGTCGGTACTTACACTATTCATAGTCTGGGTACATTGACTACTGTTGTCGGTGATCCTCAATACATCTTTGCATTCACCGATGCCAATGTTGTTGATCCGTTGACTTTGATTAATAACACGGGTAAAACTGTTTACAATATCCGTTTCCTGAGTGGAATAACTTCAGAAGAAAGAGGTAAATATCTGACAGTGGGAAGAACTAGCACCACTACTGAAAAAGAATTCCAGTATCTGGCATATCCTGCTTCTTTAATCGATGCAACTGCCCCACAGTCGCAGTTTGTAGTTTCTGATGTCAATGAAGAAAATAAGACTATCACTTTCACTAACCGTGAAACAGGTAACTTCTTTGTTGCAAAACTGTACAACACAGAGAAAGAGGGTGAATATTATGTAGCTTCTGCTCGCGCTTACGCGCTGGGAGCCGATGTAACAGCTACCCTGGGTACAGCATTGACATTTGATGCCGGAAATGTAAAGAATGGAAAGATTGTATTTTCATATAATGACGAAGAGGGTACTTCTGTTTCCTCTAAAGACCTTTCTTTAGTTCGTAAAACAATTGAACTGGTTCCGGTTAGTGTAACTAAGTATGATGGTTTTGTAAATAATGAAGAAACAAGCGTATACGGAACTATTGCATTTGCAAAGGATAATTCTGCAAGTTCATCAAAAATGTACGCAGCAACTAAGTTTAAAGCTTCAGAATGTTCCTTGACTGTACCTACGTCGTCTGTTTCTGAAGCAGCTTTGTTCGAGTTTATTAAATGTGGAGAAATCAATGATATCACAAACAATTATGCTTACAAGCGTGATGCGTTTAAACATGAAGTGAAATCAAAAGGTGATTCAGTAGTTTATTGTACTTATGCTATTAAATTGATGGATTTAACTATCGGTTCATCCTACTATTTGTCAAACGATCCGGCTGCAAATTTTGTAAAAATCAATAAATCGAAAGATGCTCCTCAGTTTGTTCTTAAGAAAAATCTGAACGGTTCGGTTTCTATTATGCCGGCTAGTGTTTTGACAGATCCTTCAAAGGATTTTGACGAAAGTTCCAACCCGTATATCAATGCAGTAGGAACAGCTTGGGCTACCTCTTTATCTGTGAATGAAGAAGGAGAAAAGATCGATGCAGATGGTACACCATATACAACTGCAGGATCAGTAGATGTTAAATCTTACCTGTTGACTAAAGCTATCGGTTTCTCTCTGGAAGCAAAACAGCAGAATGTAGCGTTGAAAGCTAAAACAGGTGGTTACCTTTCTATGACTGATAGCAACGAAGCAAACCTGGCTATCAAGACTGTTGCTGACGAAGATTTGACATTCCTTTTGGATACAGCCGATTCAAAGGCTACCCTGCCTTCATTCTTTGTATCTCACAACCTGAAAGGCTCAACAGACAGATTGTTTATGTATTACTCAGTAGATTCTGCAACATACTCCAATCCTGGTAATATCTATGAAATCGAAGGAGAAGATACTTACAAAGTAATGTTCAAAGCAGCAACATTGGTTAGCCCTGATACATTGAATACCGTAGTAAACGATGTTCGTGTGAATGTAGCTAAAGAACTTGACGGTGAAGGTACATTAGGTGGCTTGAACAACTTCAAGTTCAATATCTTCAGAAACGATGAATCTGATGACTACTACGTAGTACGTTGCGTAGAGAACAAGAAATACCTGAAGATGGACAATGGCTTCGTTACTTTGACTGACAACTATGCCAGTGCAATGAAATTTGCTGTAGAAAGCATGTCTTCTCCGGTGGCTAACGAAGGTATCAACACTTCTGAAGTATCAGTTGTGGCTACAACCGGTGCAATAATCATCAAGGGTGCTGAAGGCAAGAAAGTTGCTATCAGCAATATCTTGGGACAGACAATTGCGAACACAGTTATTTCTTCCGACAACGCAACGATCTCTGCTCCTGCAGGTATCATTGTTGTAGCTGTTGAAGGTGAAGCTGCTGTAAAGGCAATCGTAAAATAATAGAAATTATTTATAATCAATAAATAAATACCACGTGGCGTGTTTGATTGTTGAGTTAATAGCCAAGTAACCTGTGATAGGTGAATAAGTGGTATGTATTAATACTAAAGTAATGAAATAAAGTTCTTCTGTTTGATCTCTGTGAAGAGCTACAACAGACAAAAACAAGCCCCGGGGGATTCGTCTTCCGGGGCTTTAAGATATATCGTGACTGCAAGAATATTGTGGATTATGCTAATGTCGAAGGGCATGTTCAAGGACACGAAGAAGAAATCAATAATCTGTAAGATCCTTATCTATATTATAATGTATTAGGGCTGTCGTTTCAAGCGATGGCCCTTTTTTGTTCTTAAAATAGGCTCGATTTTCCTTTTTTAACAATCTCTTTTGAAGAGTCTAAATCAAGTATGCTGATTATTAGTGAGTTATAAATGGCCAAAAGCTTCTTTTACTGCTGGTTGTGGTGGCTAAAAATGAAGTGTAAGGTGTAGTTTTATAGGTTATTACGAACTCTGCGTAGTGACTAAAATAAACGTTCCTTTTTTCTCGTCAGCAAAAGTAGGCATAACTTTTGAATAGGCAATACTTTCCCCTATATTTTTTACTCAACCTATATGCTTTATTATCAATAGGACAGCAAAGTTAGGATAAAATTCGACATTTCCTACACGAAGTCAAATCATAGGGGAAAGAATGACTAGAAAAAAGGAACGTTTTAGCTAGTCATT
>NZ_JADNBB010000001.1:0-119640 GCF_015550595.1 Parabacteroides goldsteinii | reverse complement strand
AATTCGACATTTCCTACACGAAGTCAAATCATAGGGGAAAGAATGACTAGAAAAAAGGAACGTTTTAGCTAGTCATTAGCTATAATCAGCCTTGATGAATCCGTTGATGAGCGAGTTTTTCAAAAACACTATTATTAATATTAAATTAGGAATTATGAACAAAAAGTTTTCTACGTTGGTGGCTGTCTTACTGGCAGCCGGTGTATTTTCGACGGTAGATGCAAAGGTGGTGACGCTGACTAAGGGGCTAACTCCTGCGGCGGAATCTTCTTTTGCCATTGGTACGGCGCTGACAGATGAAGCTGTTGCTTTGACTGCCGGTCTTAAAGATGAGACAGGTACTCCTGCAGCGGCAGCAACACAGACAGCTGTCACCGCTACAGATTGGGCTACTGCTACAAAATGGAAATTGGTTGCAATTCAGGGTGAAGAAGGTGATTTTAAATATAACCTGGCTCTCCTGAATGGTGAAGGTAATGATGTAGTAGCCTATCTAAAAGGCGATGCTACATTATCATTGGATGCTGCTGATGCAGTAGCATTGAAGATAGCTGAGGGAAAGTTGGTGAAGGACGCTGGATCAAATGCAACCTTGACCGTTGGGGAAGGTGCTGCTCCTTCATTTGAAAACGGAACAGCTTTGGTTTATTTTACAGGATCTGAGGGTGATGCCGCAAAAGGTATTGCTCTTGTAGCCGATGCTGTCGGTCAGGTGATTGCATTAACTACTGGATCAGCAAACAACGCAATTGATGCGGAGAGTACTTATGCTTTAATCGCAGAATACACAGCTGAGGTTCCTGCAGTTTACGAATTGAAGCAAGGGAGTTCTGCAGAAATTACTGATGCTACTAAAGACATCTGGACTGTCAATGCAGTAGAAGGTGGCTTTACACTGTCAATTAAAGTAGACGAAGAAGACTACAACGGTTGGTTTGTTGCAGAGGATGGAGGTGCATTGGTTTTAGCAAAAGACGCTAAAGACGCTGTTGTCTTCACTTCTTATACAGCCGGTGGCGAATTGCATACTGCCACTAAAGAACTTTCTTTAGCTGACGGTGCTGTTAAGCTGATTACTGCTGACCCAAGTGATGAAACTACCGATGGCGTTGTCGAAATCGCTTTCTGGCAAACAGAAGCAGCTGCAGGCGAACAGCCTATACTGCCTGGTGTAGATGTGGAGATCGCAGCAGACGGTAAGACTGTCAATGTAACAGTTGATACAAAAGCAATCGACACTCCTACTTATCTTCAGGTGGCAGGTAAATACCTGATGATTAAAGATAAAGCCGTAGTAGAAACAGAAGTTGCTCCTACAACCAATACGGCAGAGGCTTATTCATGGACATTAAAAGATGGTAAATATACCTCTTTGGCATTATCCAGAGCAAAAGAAAAGGCTTGTCAATTAACGGTGACGCCGGCGCCAACAAAGGCTGCTGCTACCGCTTCTTGGGGTGTAGCTGAATCAGGTTCTGAGTTTTCTTTCGTCTTTAGTGGTCCGACTCCTACTTTAATGAGTGGAACAAATACGTATGGCGAAGTTGTTAATACATTATCTGCAATAACCAATCCGGCAAAGGAAAACTTATCCGGTCAGAAATTGGTATCCAGCATTAATAAAGATACTTATTATTTGCTGTCGGCGAATGGGACGGGCTCTGTAGTTTATGATGGAACGATTTTGACAGTATTTTCTGGTGCCTCTTCTATAGACGATGCTCTTTGGAAAGTAACAGAAACATCTATTTCATCAACCGGAGCATGCAGTTATCAATTCAAGAACAAAGTCGGTCATACCCTGAACTTGGCTGGTGAATTCTTTACTGTTCAAAATGATGGAAAGTACAACAATGGTTTTGTATTGCTGAACAAAGAGAATAAACCGGTTAATGCAAAAGGTGGTGTTCCTACTACTGACGCTGTTGATGTTGTAGCTGCTACCTGGGGACTTTACGAAGCTCCTGCCAAAGCTTACACTGCTGAAGAGTTGAACAGTATAGAAGGTGGCGGTTTCAGCTTGACTATCGATGTGGCAAAAGATAAGAATGCCACGATCAAGGGTGCTGAAGCGTTTGCAGGTAAGTTGACGGCAGTTGATGTAAGTGATGGGTATAGACTGAAAACAGCAGAAGGTAAGTATGTTGTTTTACTACGTGACGTTGTTGCAGGTAGTGAGACTTGGGGTACAGAAAGTAGTGATCTGAATGGTAAGGGGACATATGAGAGAGGTTACAAGTTTGCTCTTCTTACTGAGAAAGAGATGATGCGTCCAAACGGCTACGCGGATAAATATTGCTCAAGGTTCCGTATTTCTCACGACTCAGGTTCCGATAGTAAGGATTTGATCGTTGAAGTGACGTCTGGTGATGGGAGCTTTATAAATCCAACCCGCTTGTACATCGCCGAAGTAAACGGTGAATACTTCTTGACAACAACAAAAGGCAAAGCAGATTCAGATGTATATCCTTATGTAGTAGCCGGAAGCAGCAAAACAGCTAAGATTAAAGACTTGGTTAAGGGTGGCCGCTTCGTTAATATCCATTATGCAAATACGAAGAAAGTAACAGGTGCTAATGGTAATCTGGATCGTTTCGGTAAAGTTTCGATCGTAGGTTTGGATAGCGATGGTGATATGGAAATGGGTTATGCTGCTCTGGAAACAGAAGTATTAGCAAGTTCTCCTGAAACTCAGTGGGCTATCTCTGGTGAAGACGGTAAGATCGTTTTGACAAACCGTGAACAGCCGACTGTTAAAACAGGAAAGTTGAATCTGTATACTACCGATACTCCGGATGTATATTCTGTAGAGTCTGTGTATGAGGTAACCGACGCTAGCGGAAAAGAAGTATCTTACAGAGACACGATCCGCTTGTCATACGTGAAAGACATCAACAAGTTTGATGGTTTCATGGTAGCCAAAGAAAATCAGTTGCGCAACGAACGTTACCACCTGAGCGCATTAAACCAGGTAGGAAATGTAACTCAGCAGATGTATTGGGCTGAAAACCAGGGAACCCATAAGATCGGTATGGATGGTAATGTAGACAATGCCGGCGAATGGAATCTGTCTATCGACAAAAAAGATTGGACGGTTGACGGTAAAACAGTGAAAGATGCTGTGATCGACACCGTTCTTGTAATCAGTAATGTAAGCATTATCAAGAATGATCAGGTAACTTCTGTTCCCGACACCTTGGCAATCCTTCCGTATCTGTTCCAGAATGCTGCCAACAGCGAATATGTGAAGTATAACGACGAGTCTTTGGAAGCAGGCGATTTCTATATCTGCGATAAGAACAAGGTAGAAGCCAAAGCTACTCGTTTCGCATTGAAGATGCGTCCCGACAGCACATATCATTTCGTAACGCTGGATAGGGACATTAAAAACTCAGATAATACTGTAGCTCCTTATGGCAATCCGTTTAGCAATAAGATCTACGCAGGTAGCTCAACGAACCTGTTGAACAACGTTGCAAACTACTCTGTAAAGGGTAATGACCTGATGAAAGTACAAGTTCTTAACGTACCTGAATACCGTAAGGTATCGATGGGTGATACAATCCGTATCTATCGTGAAGAAAACGACTCACAGGTTCTGTACGAAAAACGTGACGCAAGCGTATTGGTAGAAGGCCAGGCTCCTAGCTTCCTAAATATCGACAACGTAAATCAGTTCAGTAAGATCAACCCGGCTATCTTCGTAGATACCGCTTATGTAAACCGTGAAGGCGGTGAAAACACTCGCTACCAGTATCTGTTGGCAGTGAATGCAGCAGAAGTAACCGACGCTGTTTGTCCGCTTAACCCGGAACACAACACGCAGGCTTGGAGAGACGAACACAACAACGGCAAACCATGTCCGGATGCAGTGAAGAGTCATTATCTGAAAGGCCGCTTCCTGATTAACCTGATGGATACGGCAAATGTATACGAAGCAAAACACCTGCATAGCAACAACCCGTATATCGACAAAAACGAAGCCGGCGAAGTACGTGCTAAGTTGGCATTCGTAGACGGTTACCACCTGAACGATACATTGTATATCCAACGTAACAACGGCGAATACGTAAAACTTGAATTGGGAACACCTGATTTCAACATTGCTAAGTTCGCATTCCATTATGTAGATTATGCAGCCGGAACATTCAAGATCCAGACTCAGAGAAAGAACTGGAAAAACGGTGACCTGGATGTAAAGGATGTTGTATCTAACACAGGTTACCTGAAATGGATCAACGGTACGGTAGTGGTAGAAGAAGGAAAAGATGCCGGTGACATCTTCAATTTGAACGAAGACGAAACCAGAAATCCGGTTGCCAACGAAGGTATCACAACGTCTGAAGTATCGGTAGTAGCAACTACAGGTGCAGTCATCATCAAGGGTGCCGAAGGCAAGACTGTTACAATCACTAACGTTCTTGGCCAGACAGTAGCTAACACAGTAATCTCTTCTGATAACGCTACAATCTCTGCACCTGCAGGCGTAGTAGTAGTAGCCGTAGAAGGCGAAGCAGCTGTTAAAGCAATCGTAAAATAAGAAACTATTTATAATCAATAAATTTAAATTGACTGCGCGGTTGATGCCTGTACTTGAATCAACTAATTAGCCCGCGATGGGTGAATAAGCGGTCAGTATTAATACTAAAGTAATGAAATAAAGTTCTTCTGTTCGATCTCTGTGAAGAGCAACAACAGACAAAAACAAGCCCCGGGGGATTCGTCTTCCGGGGTTTCGTATTTGATAATAATTACATCAATTACTTCCAAATGAAAAAAAACAACAAACCCCTGCATCCCTTTCACTGGATGCACTGCATGGCGAGATCGAACGGTTGCGCCAGGTGAAACAAAACGACGGCAAATTGTCGCGTAGTAACGAACGGAAGCTGAAAAGCTATAAGAAGCTCCTGGCCGAACGCCTCGGGGCTGCAGTGATTTATCCTGAAGACCGTCAGCCCGTACCCGTCGGTCGACATCAGCAGGTCGCTTTCGGAATGAAACACATCGACCGGATGTTGAAGGAAAGTGCCGGAGCACACCCTGATGGCCGCCTTTATCGCCTGATGTATGCCATCTTCGACTTTGAGGTCGATGCCGCTACCGTGGAGCGTTATTACTATATGTCGGAAGATGCCGAAAGATTCGGGAAATAAATTTTTCCCCCTTCCGCATACCGATCGACCGTTTTTGGCAGGAAACCATTGCTGCAAGGCCTGTTATACAGCCTTTGCGTTGTGTTGGGGAGTGCCGGAAGCGGTCATTTCGTATGCTTGGTGGCAAGTATGGAATTGGGTATCTTGTAGACAACTAAACCGGCCTAGTTGCCATAAAACAATTTATTATGAATACAACACCCGCTGTTTCCTTTTTTCACAAATTGTATTTACCTGCATCAGAATCCCGTTCATTGGAAGAGATCATTATCCTGATCCGCACCCGCCGTTGGATGCATGAGATAACCGCTTACCGTGCCGCCCTGGCTGAAGGACGTAAGGAAGAAGCCCGAAAGCTGAAAGGACAGTTGCCTGGTTTCACCCCTTCGGGGGTGTTTCGTCGCGGTCATCGGGCCGACCAGTTGGAGATTTACTCCCGGGTTACAGGGCTCGACTTCGACCATGTGGCCGACCCTTCCGGGTTGGCTGCCCTCTTTCGGGCACAGAAGTACACACTGGGATTGTTCGTCAGCCCCGGTGGCGAAGGACTGAAAGTGTTCGTGCGGGTGGATACCGACCGCGAAATGCATATCAATGCCTTTACCGCTGTGGCTGCCTATTACGAACAGCTGTCGGGACTGGCGTGCGACCGTGTCTGCAAAGACATCTGCCGTTGTTGCTATGTGAGCGATGATCCGGAGGCCTGGTATAATCCGGAGGCGGAGGTCTTCACTGTCGCCTCCCTTTCACCCGTGCAGCTCTTTGTTGAGGAATGGCTGGCCCGTCATCCGATGGCGGAAGGCAACCGCAACCAGACGGTCTACCGCCTCGGCTGCGAAGCCAACCGGAAGGGCTTCCCGCTGGATGAAACGGCGGCTTTTTGCATCCCCCTGTTGCAAGCCTCCGACTTCTCGGCCGAAGAAATAAAAAGTGCGTTATCCTCTGCGTATGAGGGGAATAAACCCGAATACTCGGCGGCTCCTGCCGGGTTTAGGACAGAAAAGGACAAAAAGGACACCGGCACAATTTCAGGTGAGGAGCTTCGCCGTCGTACCCCTTTTCTCCCTGAAAATATCACCTCGCAGCTTCCCCCGCTGCTGGGCGATGCCCTCCGTTTCTACACCGATCCCCGCGAACGCGACATGGCCCTGCTGGCGGCCTGCACCGTGCTCAGTGCCTGTCTGCCCGGCGTGTGGGGCGTATATAACCGCAAGCGCGTCTATCCCCATCTCTATACCGTCGAGATTGCCCCTGCTGCCAACGGCAAAGGTTGTATCAACGATATGCGACGTCTGGCCGACCGCTACGCTTCACTGATCGAGACGGAAACCGGGCGCAAGGAGCAAGACTACCTGCAGGCCCTCGAAGAGTGGGAGTTGAAGAAAGCGGAATCGCGCCGCACGAAAAAGGCGGTCCGGGTGGCCGATGCCCCGCAGAAAGCATCCACCTGCTATTTCTTTATTCCTACCCAGATCACCAAGGCGAAGCTATTGGTTCACCTGGCCGAAAACGGCGACTTGGGGGCACTGATGGCCGACAGTGAGATCGACACCCTGATAAGTGCCGGTAAGCAGGATTACGGCCTGTTCGACGATCTGTTGCGCAAGGCCTTTCATCACGAACCTGTGGCCTCGTCGCGTAAGACCGATAACGAAATGATCCGTATCGAACATCCGCGCCTGGCTATCTTGCTGGCCGGCACGCCGGGACAATTCTCCCGTCTGGTGCCGGATGTCGAAAATGGCCTGGTGAGCCGTCTGCTGTTGTACACCTGCCGTAGCGAAGCCGTGTGGCAGGATGTTTCGTCGGCCGGCGATGCGCGGGAATTCGAGCTCCATCTGGGTACGCTTTCCGAACGGGTGCTGGATATGGCCTTGTTGTTGCGTAAACGCCGCCTGCAGGTGCGGCTCACCCCGCAGCAATGGCAGGAACTGAATGTGCATTTCAGTTGCCTGTTGCGTGAAACCGATCTTTTCGGTAGCGACCATTTCCTGAGTGTGGTGAAGCGTCACGGATTGATAGCCTACCGTCTCTGCATGCTCTTTACGGCGCTCGATGCAGCTTCGCTCGATTATGGGGTAGACGAGCGGTATTGCAGTGCCGCCCATTTTCATGCTGCCCTGTCGATCGTGGATGTCTGCCTCGAACACAGCCGCCTGTTGATGACACAGCTGGAAGAAGCCTCTCAGATCCAGGAGCTTACCTGTCCCGATTATTTCCGGCAGATATTCGAACAATTGCCCGAGCGGTTCACCCTCTCGGAACTTTATACCCTGAGCCAGGCCGCCCGGATAAACGACCGTACCGTACGACGCCATCTTTCCCGTTTGGAACCGCTGTATATCACCCGCCTCTCTGCCGGCGTTTACCGTAAGAACCTCCCGCCCGCTGCCTGAACGGTGGCTGCGGGGCTGTCTGAAAACGGGTGTCTGTCTGAAAACTGTGTCGGTGTCCTTTTTGTCCTTTTCTGTCCTAAACTTTTCATATCTCCTGATGTCCAGCGTTTTACCATATAGGGAGACTTGCAACAGGGTATAGGGGAAAGTCTGATACCTTATAGGGTAGCTTGGGTTACCTTATAGGGTATTTTTATATTCCGGGCGTGTTTTCCCCGATCACTTTCCTATAGGCGTTTATTCCTTATCTCTCCCTGTCTTTCCACTTATTCTCTGTCTTTCCGCCCCTTTCCTCCGGGCGGGAAGGGGTGGTCGTATCTTTGTTATGTGATTAATAAACAGGATGTTTAACTTTAAATTTGAATGATTATGCCAGCAAAGTACAAATTGGTGTTGCGTAAGGACCTGCGCAAGGATGCTGTGGAAGGGAGTCAGTTGTATTATGCCAATGCGAAGGCGGCGGGTGTATGCGACGTGTATGAATTGTGTGACCTGATCTCGATGACTTCGACGGCCTCTTCCGGGGATGTGAAGTTGATTCTGGACGAACTGGTCAATGTGATGAAGCGTAGCCTGGGGAAAGGGGAGATCGTACAGGTGGGCGAACTGGGTAGTTTCCAGTTGCAGTTCGGCAGTACAGGAACGCAGACGAAAAAGGAGTTCAACCAGGCGCTGATCAAAAGTAAGCGGATCGTGTTTCGACCCGGTAAGGTATTGAGAGAGTCGATGAATAACTATGCATTCGAACGTATTCCCGACCCGTCTGAGAAGAAGGAAGAGGAAGGAGGAGGCGATGGTGAAGACGACCGTCCGGTAATCGAATAGCTATTGTTCCTTCCTGCTTCAGGGTTCGCCCAGGTGTTCTACGATATAGTCTTTTTGCCTGGGCGTAAGGTATTTCTTACGGGGATGCCATCCTGACGACTCTAACTGGCTGACGAGCTTGTCGCTTACGCGTACCCATTTCAGTAGTTGCATTGTTGCACTTTTCTGTGATATGTTAGGAAAATATTGGAGGGCAAGCTCGCCCCAGCCCCATACTCTGTTCTGATTGAATGAATTTTCCATACGGTTTGTATTTGAAGGTTTGAACAGAATAAATATACGAATTATTATATTGATATACAACTAAAAAGCGATCAATTATGGATAAGCAGATACATTATTTACGGAGTTGCCTGCCGGCTGCCGAAAAGGCCGGACAAGTGTTTCACATGAACCCGCTGGTCATTCTGGCGCAGGGTGCGCTCGAAAGCGGGTGGGGTACTTCTTCCCTGGCAACGGAACATCATAACTATTTCGGGATCATGGGCTACGGTGCTGCGAATGACTATTGGTATGGAGCAGTGACGGATGTAAAAGGCCCGCACGGAACACTCCGTTTCCGGCATTATGCCTCTCCGGAGCTTTCTTTCCTCGATTTTGCCCGCTTGATCTTTACCGGTTACCCGCGTGCCTGGAGTTTCAGTCAGCGCCCCGATGCTTATGCCAAAGAGATCGCTTACAGCCCTTACATCTCTGAACAGAACGGTGATAACCGTGAACAGTATCGCCGTAACCTGGTAGCTATTACCCAAAAGGTGGCCTCTTTAAGAGATATGTATGATTGGGTACAGGGGGAGGTGGCGTGAAGTTAGAAAATATTGAACCCAAATGACAGGTTTTGTAGGGGCGGGGTTTGCCCGCCCTTTGCGACAATAATATAACAACCGGTGAAGAAGGGCGGGCAGACCCCGCCCCTACGGTCGAACCTACCTGTTCCGTTATGACGGCGCCTGTAAGGGCGGTTCGCGAACCGCCCCTACCTACGACACGACATTCATTTCTGATAATAACTGTGACTCTTACAATTGATAATAACAAACAATCAACAACAATGAACAAACTAAGACAAATCCTGCAATTTATCAGGGCCCTGTTGGGCTTTTTGTTGAACCTTAAAAAGAAGGAGACAGATGGGAAAAAAGAAGAAGTGGCTATGCCGGACAATCAGCCGGAAGTGGCTCGTGTGGTACCTGGTGATACTGGGGATGACGGCCTCGTGGGCGGACCGTACCGAAATCGTCCTGGCCTGCATCGGGGCGTTGTTGACACTCTCGGGGTACGGAAGCGGTTCAGGGGAGAGCTCCGGCAGCAGCTTGCCGTCACAGCCGGATACGCGTTGATGATTTATGCTGCGGGGAGCTGGTTGTTGAGGATGTTCTAACACACCCCCTGCCCCCTCTCGAGAGGGGAAAAGGTACTCCCGACACTATGGAAGGGAGTATCTTTTTTTATCTTCTGCGACGCACGCTACGAACCGGAGAGGAGTTTTGGGCTTTCGGAGCTTTTGTCTTGACTGTCTTTTCTTTGACTGCCTTTTCGGTAGTGGCTCCTTTCTGTCCGCGGGCTGAGGCTTTGGTTGCCTTTTTAGCAGCTTTCGGGTCTTCTACCCGGGTTGTGTCGGGCTGGAACCAGAGAGACTTTTCAAAGGCTACCAGTTGGCCTTCGATGCGATCCTGCTCTCTCTTCAATGAGTCCGGAGTAGGGCAATAAGCCTGCAACGGCAGGTTCATCAGGTTTTGTGTCTTGATGATATCTCCTTCGAACATACGGCGGCGGAAATAATCATCGATGGTGAACGTCATGGCATTGTTGATGTTGGACGTCATGATGAATGCGGTGTTGATATACGGACGGATACTTTCGTAAGGAACCCAGAACATCGGCATGGTGACTTCACCCACATCACCCGAACTTGTCATGATCGGACAGATAGCCAGTGTCTTTACATCGAAGACGGAGTTATTCTGATCGAAATACCAAGCCTCTTTTACGTAATAACTACGAACGGTTTCAGAAGGTATGTCGCTTTCGTTGATGACGAATGTAGTTCCTTCAGTTCCTCTTCCGGGAACCTCTTCGTAATAGATGCCGAAGCTGTCGAGCATCTTTTTCAGGTCTATCTTATTGCCTTCGCTGAAATCTTCGTAACCGTCCTCATACTGGTACGCATCTATTTTACCTTCGCTGATCAGACTGAAGATGATGGAGAAAAGGTTCATCTGTCCGTTCATCGGAGTAACCGGATAATACAGCGGAGCGTTCTTTTCTTTCATCAGGTCTATCTGACGTAGCATGACACGCATCCACCGGGCGTTACCCACTTCCTGTGTCATACGCTCGTTCATATCCTGTGCCCGTACGGTCAGTTCGGGAATACCGGTGTCTTTTTTATCAGAAGCCCGTTCTCCGCGGGTGGCCTGCGGGCTTCTTCTTGCCCGTTGCTGGGTGTTGCTTGTTTCTTCCTGCCCCTGAATCGAGGTGGCTGTGAAGAACAGAGCGCTTGCAATTGCCAGTATGTAATAAAAACGTTTCATATTTTATATCCTTATTTGGGACGGTTCACGGACCGCCCCTACATTTAATTTACAATGACTTCGATCGGTGTGAGGGTACGTTCCAGACCATCGGGGCCTTTGGCTACTACACCTCTTATGAAAAAGCGTTTGCCTCTTGTTAAACGACGTATTCTGTCTTTCTGACCATCCGAGAACCGGGGGCCCTGGGATACCTCGGGAATTGCATTTCCCATAGAGTCGAAGAACAACAGTTCGAAACGTAATACGTCAAACTTGATATTCAATATATCGTCATCGATAGCAGCCTGCAGGACTTCTGTTTCGACCAGGTTACGCTTGGTCATGTTGCCTCCGCGGAACTTACGAACGTTGCCGTTCTGGTCTTTATACTCGATGTATGGCATCGGGTCGGGCAGGGCACGTACACGGAAGGTGTTCTTTGCCATTTCCACACTGCGGCCGTCGGCCATGCGTGCGTTGACGGATATAACGGCGTCGGTTCCTACTTTCGACGGACGGGCTTCCCAGATATCGCCTTTGCGGGTCAGGGTTCCGTTTGTCATGGTAGCTGTTATGTTTCCGCTCGGTACACCCGGTACGGCAATACGCATATCGTTGGCGATACCGGCATATAATACGTTCATCAATAGCGGTGCAACGGTGGCACTCGGTTCGGTCACGAAATATTCGCTTTCGAAGTTCTGACGCATTATGCTGCCGTCATTGTTCGGCATTTCGATATATCCCTTGATAGGATAAGTTCCCGGGGCTCCTGCGATAGTAGTGAACTGACCGCGGCTTTCGGCCGGCAGTTCTTTACCGTTGACAAATACGGTCGGACGTTTCGTAGAGTCGACAGCCGACAGGACGATGTTTGCCTTGTACTGGCCTCCGCGCATAACGATCTGGCTTTCCGGGATGACCTGTGCCGTCATCTGGTTCACACGATAGTCGCCTACATCGACGCTGTTCAACAGGTTATTCAGTACTTCACCTTCCGCATAACGGATATCGCTTTGCAGCTTGGTCAATAAAGTAACGGCAGCCGCTACCGGCATATTTTCAAACAGGGCCTCTTCCCATGTGCGGGTATTGATACCGGCTTTGTGGGGAGGGGTTGTGCTCAGGCTCGCTTCCAGGACACGGGTCTTGGCGGTATCTTCCACCATTTCTCCCATCATGGAACGATAAGAGTCGATAGCTTCGCGCAGCTTCTTGCCTTCACCGGTGACCGGTGCCAGCATGACACGTGAAGCGGCTTCGAGGTCGTCTTTATGGTCGATCTTATTTACGTCGGCATTCTTTCCGTCGGCAATGACTGCGATACGCTCTTTCAGTTCCTGTACATAGTTATACAGGCTGTCGGAAGCCGTCTTGACCTGCTTGCCTTTGTCGTACCATTCTTTCACCTTTTCGGGGTTACTTTGGTAATAGGCAGCCAGTTCGCCGGACACGATATCGTTTCGGTGGGACGAGTTATCGATAGACGTTCGTAAACTGTCTTCCACTAACTCGAAACCATCGAGAACCTCCGACGACACATTCAGTGCCATCATCGCGATGAACACCAGATACATCAGGTTGATCATCTTCTGACGGGGCGAGTTGGGATTATTTGCTATTCCAGACATTTTTCTTCAGTTTCGTTTGTTTGTTATCTACCGGCTTGTTGCTGGCCGGGATTGTTTGTATACGGAGCCTGTTGCTGATACCCGTACGGTTGCTGGTACGGCTGCTGATAGGCTGTCGGTTGCTGGTAAGCAGGCTGTGGCTGTTGGGGCTGCGGAGCCGGTTGCTGATAAGCAGGGGCGCCACCCATATTGACAGTCATGGCTTGCAGCAAGCGGCTGTATACCTGATTCAGTTCAGCCAGCTGGCGGGTCATCTTTTCCGTTTCGTTGCGGAAGACCGAGCTGTCGGTTACCGAGCCGTCGTACATTTCGCGGATACGGTTCAGGCCGCCGTTGATATGTTCGATCGATTCGATCTGTGAACTGATACTTTTCAATTGTATTTCGTAGATAGTGTTCAAACCGGAGATATTGCGGTTGAGGTTTTCCATCTGCTGTACGTAACCGCGTGAGTTCTGGTTGATACCGTCCGAATTGTCGGTGATACTCTTATATGAGTTAAGCAATGTGTCTGAAACATCGGTCAGCGAGTTGGTGACATGGCTGAAACGTTCCATGTTTTCGGACATGCCCGACAATTGTTCCAGATACTTCTGGGTAGCTTCGGTCAGTTCGGCCATCTTGGAGATCTGTTCGGCTGCACCGCTCAGTTTCTTGATGCTTTCGCTCAGGTTCTTTGTGTCTTCTTCGCTGACATCGAGGTTACTCAGTACGGAAGCTCCTCCCAGGTCGCCTGCGATAGCTGCTTTCTTTGCCGCGCCGACGTTTATGTTGATGCCTTTGCCGGAATTATCGTCTTCCAGGTTGTCTTCCGAGTTGATCAGGCCGGCAACACCTGTGCCTGCGAAGTCGGGACGGTCCATCGGGTTCTTTGATTTCAGAACCGGGAATACTTCTTCCCAGTGATATTCGTTTGAAGGGTGTTCGAAGGCAGAGATAAAGAATACCAGTGCTTCTACCGTCATGGCGATAAACAGGATCTGGTTACCGTACGGCAGGTGCAGCAACTTGAACATAGCACCGATAATAACGATAGATGCTCCCCAGCTGTAACAGAAGTTCAGTACTCTCTTTCCCATGTCGCTGGAAAGGAACATCTCTATTCTGTTTTTATATCTTCTATATTTTCCCATAATGTTGTATGTTTCTATTTTTAAGAGGGCGGGCAGACCCCGCCCCTACGTTATTACTTCTTTCCTTTTGAACGGGAGAACCCGACTTGTGTACGTGCGCAACGGAAACCGATGTACGAACGTGTTTCGTTCTGGAACTCGAATGTGCGCATATCCGAACGGATAAACTGTGCTACATCCTTCCATGAACCGCCGCGTACCACCTTCTTTTTCATGGCATACGGGTCTTCCTTGGCTGCATTGTAGCGCAGGTCCGGATTCATGTCGCTCATCTGGCTCGGGCCCGATTCCGAATACATGGTGGATGTCCATTCCGCCACGTTACCGGCCATGTCATACAGGCCGAATTCGTTCGGAGCGAATGAACCTACCCGTGAAGGGATCAGGTGTCCGTCTTCCGTATAGTTTCCTTTTCCGGGCTTGAAGTTTGCCATGAAACAGCCTTTGGCGTTCTGCAATTCGTCGGTTGCCCAGGGGTATTTGTTCTCGTTCTTTCCGGCACGTGCCGCATATTCCCATTCGCCTTCTGTCGGCAAGCGGAACGGCTCGATGGCCTGTCCGGACGGGAAGTTCAGGGATTGTTTGAACATATCTGTACGCCATACGCAGAAAGCGGTAGCCTGTTCCCAGGAGACACCTACTACGGGATAATCGTCGTATCCCGGGTGCTGGAAGTACATACGCATGTATGGCTCGTTGTAAGCATTGTTGAAGTCGTTTATCCAGCAGGTTTCGTCGGGATAAATATTTACGATGCGGGTATGGAGGAAATCCCAGGGGCCGCTGAGCGGACGGGTAAGGGTTTCGTTGATGATATTACCGTCATCGTCGATGTAGGCCGTATCTTTCGAGATTGTTACGATCTCGTTCGGGTTAACCTGGATGTCGGTGTTGCGCACGCGTTCGCCCGGATCTAGGCGATTCTTGCGAAGGGCGGCCGATGTATAGTCGTACCATTCGTATTTATAGACCATCTGCTTTTCGTCCAGACGTTTCTCTCCGGTGATCGGATGTACGTAGTATACGCTTTCGATAGCGCGCAACTCGTCTTCGTTCGCCCGTTTCCAGGGGATCGGACGGCTCCAGTCCAGATGCGGAGTCACGGGTTCGCCATACCGGTCTTCGGTGATCTTGAACAGGTCGTTGCCACCATAAGCAGGGTCGGCCAGGCGTTCGCGGATGATAGAGTCGCGTACCCAGTAGACAAACTGACGGTATTTGGCATTGGTTATTTCTGTTTCGTCCATCCAGAAGGCATCGAAAGAAACCCCTTTTGTTTCAGGATTGATCCCCCACAACGAGTCTTTGTCTGCCGGTCCCATTTCGAACGAACCTCTTTTGATCAGAACCATGCCATAAGGCGAGGGTTCATTAAAAGCCACTGACCGTACCCCGGTAACTTCTCCTCCCGCTCCGGAAAGGGATTTACCGCATGAGGTAAGCAAGGCTACTGCCATAAGTACTAATAATACTTTTTTCATATACTATAATATACGTACACTTTTATGTCTGTTCTTTCCTGTTTTTGTCTTCTTCAACTTCAACTGATACCTTACCACCACCTCGTGGCTGCCGGTACTTGCCTTTAATATCGCCGTGGTAGGGAAGTCGTAAGCATATCCGACTTGCAATCTGCCGAATGTGGCTCCCAATAATACTACTACCGATTCATTCACACGCCAGGAAAGACCTCCGTTAAACATTTTATTATATACCATCCGGGCGGTGATATCCGCCTGGAACGTCTGCATGTCCGTCTTCAGGAATACAGAAGGCTGTAATTCATACAACGGATTATTAAATTGAATATTGTATCCACCTGTCAAATTTAATCCGGTAGAGAGGTATGTATAAGCATTTTCTTCGAACTGCATCTCCGGTGCTGTCAGGTGGGTAGCTCCGAAACCGACGTAAAAATTCTTGTGTGTGTAGTAAACACCGGCATTTACGTCGAGGGCCATGGCCTGTACTGCGGTGCGGGGGATTGCTTCGTCTTCCTGCTGGTGATAATCGCTTTCAGGGATATATACTTTTGTCCCGTCGAAACCTTTGTTGAATATACCTCCCTGCAATCCGATGCTTAATGTTCCTCCGAACAGCTTCTGTTTGTAGGCATATTGGACGGCGACTTTTGTATTCGTGAAAAGCCCGATACTTTCCGTATTGACAACCAGTCCTACGCCGTGGTTTGTTTTTCCGAACGTCAGCGGCATATCGGCGATCACGAAGAAGGAAGTTCCCGCCTGGGGCATGCCGATCCATTGCTGGCGGAAGAAGCCGAGCATGTTCAAGTCTCCTGTCGTTCCGGCATAGGCGGGGTTGTAATATCCCATGCCCAAAAAGTACTGGCTTAACTGCACATCGTCCTGGGCCCGCACGCCGGCCGTACAGGTAATCAATGCAATAATAAACAAGAAGACTCTCTTCATTTAAACTATAACTAACGTGGCGAAATAGGTTTCACCCCTACAATAACGCAGCAAAAAGGCATAAATTGTATTTATCGCAAAAAAACAAACGAGGCAGGGAACCTTGAAGGCCCACTACCTCGCTTTTATTTCAATACGTTGTGTTTACAGCACATCAATATTCTTCTTCGTTGAAGAAAAAGTCTTCTTTACTTGGATAGTCAGGCCAGATGTCTTCCATACATTCGTAGATCTCGCCTTCGTCTTCCATTTCCTGCAAATTTTCAATCACTTCCAGTGGCGCACCGGAACGTTGTGCATAATCAATCAACTCGTCCTTGGTTGCAGGCCAGGGTGCGTCTTCCAGTTTTGAAGCTAACTCTAATGTCCAATACATAGTTGTCTAGTATTAACAACTGTCCGAAGACAGTCAGGTTCTCATTTTTTCCGCAAAAATAAAACAATATTTCTTAGTTGCAAGTATAATCCCAAATAATTTCTTTGCCATTATTCTTTATACACTCTTTCCGGGCCAGAACAAACAGATAATCAGATAGTCTGTTCATGAAAATAAGTACAGGCTCTTCCACCGGATTTGTTTCGGCCAGGCGATAGATCTGGCGCTCTGCGCGACGGCAGACGGTACGGCAGACATGTGCCAGCGAGGCCGAACGGCTTCCTCCGGGCAGGATGAAATTTCTCATCTGGGGCAACTCACTGTCCAAGCGGTCTATTTCACGTTCGATACGGGTGATGCTTTCGGGGGTGACTTTGCTTTCTATTTTCAGCTCGGTCGTTTCCTGGTCGGTAGCCAGGTAAGAACCGATGGTAAACAGTTTATGCTGGATAAAAGAAAGAAAATCGATATCCGCCTGGTCGTCGAGGGCGGTGATAAGCAATCCGATGAATGAGTTCAGCTCATCCACCGTACCATAACTTTCTATGCGCTGGTGCGCCTTTGATACCCGTTGGCCTCCTACGAGGGATGTTTTGCCCTTATCACCGCCACCGGTATAAATAATACTTTTCTTCATATACTTCTTTTTTTATTCGATATTCTTAATATAGTGTCGTTGGCAGGGGCGGTTCGCGAACCGCCCTTACAGTACCGCCGTCAGAAGTAAACAATATAATCGCGTTTATGCAATTTCTTATTAAAGAATACGATACCCATCGAATAGAGGTCGATCGTTATTGTCACTTCCGGATGCGTACAGACTTCTTTCCAAAATTCCCTCATTTTACGACTGGCTTTGATGCCCTCAAAGACAAAGACTGAGCCGTCGTGTGCATACTTAATACATTCATTAAACAACCAAACGTTATTATGTTGTTCATATAAGCTATTAAAAAATACAAAATCTACCTGTTTTAGTTCTTCCAGCGCTTGAGGAAGCAGTTCATTGTTTGTTCCGGTACGCAGGTCGATCGGGTTGTGAGCCCCTTTTTCGTAAGCGATCCGGGCGATAGGCGCGAACTCCGGTACATTTTCCAGGGCGATACATTTTAATCCGGGTGCATAGGAGGTCAGGTAGAGGGTGGATAATCCCATCGACGGACCCAGTTGCAGTATATTCCGTGACTTGAAATAGTTGGTTAACCGGAAGAGCAATGCCCCGTGTTTGGGCTTGATCGCTTCGCGTTCCACTATTTCTCCGATCGTACGGCGGCGCAGTTTCCCTTTCTGTTGCCTGTCCGGATAGGTAATGATATCGTTCCGGAAAAGAAGCTGTTTCCGGATCAGCTCTATATCGTAAAAGCTATAATACGAACAACGTTCCTCGATCACCTTCGTTATCAGATTGAAGACGAAAGGCGAATGCACCCCGTAACCGCGGCGGTACCGTATGCCCCGGTATAAGAGTACGCTTTTGCGTAAGGTATTAGCTTTGGGTATGATCTGCATTTCTTATTTGTATTTGCCACACAAAAGTAAGATATTCTTGTTTATTGGCAATAATTAGCATCTAATGATTACAGCGGGAAAGAGAATATCTATATATTTGTCGTGGCAATAAGGATTATTTATCACTCCAACAGACCCATTGTGAAGGCAGAAAGAAGAAAACAGGTATTCCTGGCGTGGTTATTGCTTTTGGTCATGCTTCCGTTCTTCGTCGTGAAGATCGCGCATAGGCATGAACTGAAAGAGGTGACTTGCTGCACTGCTTCGCATGCCGATGAAGGGGAAGAACATTCTCAAAACCCCGACCACTGTCTGATTTGTAATTTCTTCCTTTCGCCGTTCCTCGAATCGCATTCACTTGATTTACATTTTATACTTGCGCTCAGTCCTGTCGAGCGTATTACTTTCCCGGGTAAGAAGGTTTTTCAGCTTTCTTATTCACCTAATCTCCGTGCTCCGCCTGCCTGTTGTTGACAGATGCCATTCGGCATCCCGTTAATTTTCAATTTATAATTATCAATTTTCAATTGTCAACTTATGCGTATCGGAATAATTCCGGGTATGCTGGTGGTATGCTGTATAGGTACCCTTCATGCCCAAGATCCCGACTCGCTCCGAAGTGTGTCGCTTTCCGAGATTGTGGTTACTGAAAACTACCAGTATCTGCGGAACAAGAATACGACACTCCATTTGGATGTGGTTGGGAAAGAATTTCTAAAAGAGCATTTCTCCGGCAATCTGATGCAGACCCTGGAACAGCTTCCCGGGGTTCATTCGATGGATATCGGTTCCGGTTTTTCGAAACCGGTGATTCGTGGTATGGGCTTCAACAGGGTATCGGTGACGGAGAACGGTATCAAGCAGGAGGGCCAGCAGTGGGGAGCCGACCACGGGCTTGAAATAGATGCTTTCAATGTAGAACAGGTTAACATAAGGAAAGGGCCGGCTTCGCTCCTGTACGGGAGTGATGCGATGGGCGGGGTGGTCGAGATTACCCAGACGGCGCCTCCGTTTGACGACCAGGTGTTCGGTGAGGTGGATTTGCTGGGAAAGTCGGTCAACGGGCTGTTCGGCGGCTCCCTGATGCTGGGTGTGAAGAAAGACCGTTGGTTCACGAAGCTGCGTTATTCGGAACAGCATTTCGGCGATTACCGTATCCCGACGGATACGATCAACTACCTGACTCAGAAGATTCCTGTATATAACCGCCGGTTGAAGAATACGGCCGGCTTCGAGCGTGATGCGAGCTTATTTACCCAATACCGGAAGAACGGTTATATGGGAAATTATGCGGTCAGCAATGCTTATCAGAAGGTCGGTTTCTTTCCGGGTGCTCACGGCATTCCCGATCCGTTGCGGGTGGAGGACGACGGTAGCTCGCGGAACATCGAGCTGCCTTACAGTTTTGTCAATCACCTGAAGGTGACTACCCATCAGGAGTATGCCTGGGAGAAGCTATTGCTTCAGTGGGATCTGGGATACCAGAATAACCACCGGGAGGAATGGAGCTTGTTCCATACCCATTACGGCACGCAGCCTGTGCCCGACATAGATCCGGACAAAGAGTTGGCTTTTACCTTGAATACGTTCAGTTCGGGAGTGAAAGTGCGGCTTACCGGTTCTCAGGTTTGGGATCATAGCGCCGGCTGGGACTTGCAGTACCAGCGGAATACCATTTCGGGGTACTCGTTCCTGCTGCCGGAATATACTCGTTTTACAACAGGCTTCTCCTGGCTGACTACTTATAAACCGACGGATGTATTGTCTGTCAGCGGCGGACTGCGTTATGATATAGGTAAAACGGATATCAGCCCTTTCACGGATGCTTATCTGGCTACTTATCTTCAAGAGCAAGGTTACGACCAGGCAGTCATCGACGGGAATAAGGTACGCAGCCATGCGGTAGACAGGAGGTTCGGCGATTACTCCGCTTCGTTGGGTGTGGTCTGGTCGCCGGCCAGGGAGCATCTGGTGAAAGTCAATGTAGGGCATAGTTTCCGTTTGCCGGGAGCGAACGAGCTGGCCTCCAACGGGGTGCATCACGGCACTTTCCGGCATGAGCAGGGCGACCCGAACCTGGACTCCGAACGGGGCTGGCAGCTGGATATGGCTTATTCCTTCTTTGGAAAGTTCTTTTCGGTTACCTTTTCTCCGTTTGTCAGTTGGTTCAGCAACTATATCTATTTGAAGCCGACCGGCGAATGGTCCGTACTTCCACATGCCGGGCAGATTTACCGCTATACGGGAGCCGAGGCTCTTTTTGCCGGTGGGGAACTTTCGGCAAAGGTCGATCTGCCGTTGCATCTCAGTTATGAATTGGGAGGTGAGTATGTCTACACCTACAACTGCGACGAACATATACCGCTTAGTTTCTCTCCCCCGGGTTCCCTGCGGAACACGCTTTCGTGGGAGAAGAAACGGATGCGTTTTTATGTGGAGCATCAGTATATAGCCGATCAGAACCGGGTAGCCCGGAATGAAGACCCCACGCCGGGTGCGCAATTGTTGCATCTGGGTGCCGGCTTCCGTATTCCTATGAGCGGGACGGATATAGAGGTTACTCTGTCTGCCCGGAATTTACTGAATACGAAATATTACAATCACCTCAGTTTTTATCGGAAGGTAGAGATCCCGGAGCCGGGACGTAACTTCCAGTTATTAATAAAGATTCCATTTAAAAAATTACTCAAATGAAAACAGCATTTTATCTATCGATAGTTAGTATTCTGGCAGTAGCTGCCTTGTTTGTATCTTGTTCGGACGATGAAAAGGACGGCGACACGACAAAGCCGGTCATCAACCTGATCGAACCCGAAGAGGGAGCGATGTTGAAGCCGGGCTCTTCCATTCATTTTGAAATGGATCTGTCGGATAATGTGATGCTTGGCTCTTATAAGGTCGAGATACACAATAACTTCGACGGGCACGAACATACGAAGGCGGCGACAGGCGAGACGGTCGCTTTTGCATTTAACCGGTCATGGGATGTATCAGGCCAGAAGAATACGCATATCCATCACCATGACATAGAGATACCGGCCAACGCAACAGAAGGAAATTATCACCTGATGGTCTATTGCACGGATGCAGCCGGCAATGAGGCGTATGTAGCACGTAATATTAAAATTACTTTTCTCTTGAAAGAAAAGTAATCAAAAGTTCAAGGCAGCACCTGTCTCGCTACTCCGCATCCTACGTTCGCAGACGACAGCGTAGTCTTTTGCCGTAGCAGCGAAGCCGGTGTAGCCTTGATCTTTTGTCTACTTTTGGATCAAGCCAAAAGTAGTTAAAAACTAGCTTTTTCCGGTTCCGGAGCCACATAAGTCAGTATCTGCCCGCTCAGTTGCAGCAAAGATACTTCGCATAGCTTGGTGGAGTATTCGGCGATGGACTGGCGCTCTTCCGCTTCCAACAAGCTGTTTTGCGCTTCACGCAGTTCGATACCCGAAAGCTCACCCAATTTGTACCGGTCGATGGCAATACGGTAGTTCTCTTGTGCGACGACCAGGTTTTCCTTTTCCAGGCTCCACAGGTCGAGGTTATTCTGGTAAGCCATCCAGAGGTTACTCATATCCGCACGCAAGGCCAGTTCCAGTTCCTGCATCCGTAGCTCCTTGTTCTCGATCTCGATGCGGGCGTTGCGGCGTTCGCGGCGGCGGTTCAATCCGTCGAACAGACTCAGCCCGACGGTTATGCCGTAATTGAGGCCCAGGCGTTGTTGCAGGTCGGTGCTCCCCACCTCATACCAGTTGGCGGTGTAGCCATAGCCGGCATTCAGTTTTACGTAGGGGTAGTTGCGGCTTTTAACCTTTTTGTAATCCAGTTCGGAGAGCGTTTTGTTTTTCTGTGCAATTAGGAGCGAGGCGTTCGATTCTATCGTGCTTTTCCATAGCTCCACTTCATCCAGGAAGATATTCGGATAGATCACCGAGTCTTTGATAGCGATGTTCTCCTCTACATTTTCGAGTGCCATCAGCTCATTAAGCCGGATGCGCGAGGTGTTGACCACCTCCAGCTGGTTTAAAACCTTCGAACTGTCGGAGTTGAAGTCGACCTGTGCCTGTTGCAAGTCCATGCGTGAGCCGGAACCGATATGATACCTCTCTTCCGCGATACGGACACGTTCGCGGGAAAGATCGAGGGAAGAACGCAGGTTACGCAGACGGATATTCTGGCGGATACGGTTGTAATACTCACTGGAAAGGTCTGCCACGAAATCCTCTATCGTCATGCGGGTGTTCAGTTCGCCCATCCGCTGTAACTCTTTCAAGCGCGAATACTCGGCTTGTATGCCGAAGCCGTCGAATACGGTCCAGTTCACGTTCAGGCCTATGTTGCCGGTTTCGCTGTTGACGCCGTTTTGCTTTTCGGTGGTGCCGTCGGTCAGCTTGTTACGGTTGTTGTTCACCGAGCCGCTGAACCCGCCGCTCATATCCACGGTAGGCAGATAACCGGCATTACCCGGCGTAGCGTTGTTGTCGCTAATCTGTTGTTCGTTTCGTATGATGCGGATGGAGTAGTTGCGTTCCAGTCCCGTTTCGATACATTGTCTGAGGCTGTATACTTCCTGCGCCTTTACACCCAGGGTAGCAGATGCTGCCAGTATGATTATTGCCAATCTTTTCATATCTTTTTTGCTCTGTCTGTTGAGATAAAACTATACATTGCCGGAACGATAAACAAGGTAAGGAATGTCGAAACTAACATACCGCCTACTACGGCGACACCCATCGCAATACGTCCCTGTGCCCCTTCGCCCGTCGCATATACCAGCGGAACCAATCCGAGGATGGTAGACACGCTTGTCATCAGGATCGGACGCAGACGCTGTGTCGATGCCGAACGGATCGCTTCCGCCATACTCAGCCCCGCCTCCTGGCGTTGGTTGGCAAACTCCACGATCAGGATACCGTTCTTCGCCACCAGGCCGATCAACATAATGATACCGATCTGACTGAATATATTCATTGTGATGCCCGAGTAACTCATAAACATCAACGCCCCGGCAATGGCCAGCGGCACGGTGAACATCACCACCAGCGGATCTTTGAAACTCTCGAACTGGGCGGCAAGCACCAGGTAGATCATCAACAAAGCCAGGATCATGGCGAACATCAAACTGGATGAACTCTCGCGAAACTCTTTCGACTCGCCCGAAAGAGCCGTACGGAAACTGTTGTCCAATGTTTCAGACGCGATACGGTCCATTTCGTCCAGACCGTCGCCAATCGTATATCCTTTGTTCAGACCACTGGAAACCGTTGCCGACACAAAGCGGTTGTAGCGGTACAACTGCGGCGGCGCCACATCTTCATGCAGGGCGACGAGGTTATCCAGCTGGATCATATCCCCGTTGTCGCTACGTACATAGATGGATTTCAGGTCGAGCGGCGTGTTACGCTGCTGACGGTTGATCTCTCCCAATATCTGATACTGTTTACCGTTCATATAGAAATAGCCCATACGCTGTCCGCTCAACGCATACTGCAATGTCTGGGCGATGTTACGGGTACTTACTCCCAATGAAGAAGCCTTGTCGCGGTCGATCTCGATACGCGTTTCCGGCTTGGTGAACTTCAGGTTCACGTCCGCCATCTGGAATACGGGACTTTCGTTTACCTTCAGCATGAAAGCCGGCAGGTGTTCCGCCAGTTTCTCCAGGCTGGGTGCCTGCAATACATACTGCACAGGCATACCACCGCGGCGTCCTCCGAAAGTGGACTGCTGCTGTACGAATGCACGGGCCTGTGTCTCTTTCCTTACCGCCGCCGAAAGATGCTCGGCTATTTCCATCTGCGAACGTTCGCGTTCTTTGATGTCCGGCAGGATCACGCTGATATTTGCGTTACTGCTCGACGAACGGTTGGTCAGGAACTTACGCTCGGGTGCGATAGAGTCGGCCAGTTCCGCTATCCGGTCGGAATAATCTCGGATAAACTCGAAGGTAGCCCCTTCCTGTGCACGCATATTGATCGAGATGGACGAACGGTCTTCCAGCGGTGACAATTCCGACCGGATCGTTTTCCAGAAATACCCGATCGAACCGAACAGGATCACCACGATGGGGATCGCCCACCATTTATGGCTCAGGAAATAATTGAGCGACCGGGCATAGATATTATTCAACCCTTCGAAGAAAGGTTCGGTTTTCACATACAGCCAGTTCTTCTTTTCCCGCCTGCGCAGCAGCTTGGTTGCGAGCATAGGGGTAAAAGTCAGGGCGACAAATGAGGAAATCGCCACGGAACCTGCAATCACGATACTGAACTCCTTGAACAGACGTCCGGTCATCCCTTCCATAAATACGATCGGAAGGAATACGGAGATCAGGGTGATCGTAGTGGATACTACCGCAAAAAATATTTCCTTAGACCCTTCTATACCCGCCTCTTTCGGACTCATCCCCTTTTCGATACGGACATAAATATTCTCCGCGACAACAATCGCATCGTCCACCACCAATCCTACCGAGAGCACGACGGCCAACATGGTCAATACGTTGATGGAGAAGCCGGATATATACATCACAAAGAAAGCCCCGACAAGGGAAACCGGAATTACCACACACGGCACCAGCGTCACACGCCAGTCGCGCAGGAACAGGAAGATGATCAATACCACCAGTGCGAATGCCACATAGATCGTCTCTTCCACCTCGGCGATGGAGGCGCGGATGAAACGGGTATTGTCGTATATCATTTCGATCGTCACATCCTCCGGAAGGTCTTTCTTCAGCTGTTCGATACGTCTGTAAGCCTCGTCGGCAATTTCGATATGGTTGGCTCCCGGCTGGGGGATGATTACGTCGATCACCATTGGTTCGCCGTTTTTACGCAGAATACTGCGGAGGTCTTCCGGGGCCAGTTCCGCCCGTCCCACATCCTTGAAACGGACGATATTATTACCGTCCTCCTTGATGATCAGGTCGTCGAATTCTTTGGCCGTATGCATCAATCCGAGTGTGCGGATGGAAAGATCGATCGTATTTCCTTCGATACTACCGGAGGGCAACTCTACGTTTTCCGCATCCACCGCATTCTTCACGTCCAATGGTGTGACACCATAACCCGCCATCTTGATCGGGTCGAGCCACAGGCGCATGGAGTAACGTTTCTGTCCCCAGATATCCACCCCGCTCACATTCGAGATCGTCTGCAAACGCTCTTTTACCGTCAACTCGGCGATCTCGCTCAATTCCATCAGCGAACGCCTGCTACTCTGGATACCGATCTGCATGATGGGCGATGCGTCGGCATCGGCCTTCGATACGGTAGGAGGGTCGCAGTCGCGCGGCAGATAGCGCTGGGCACGCGATACCTTGTCGCGCACGTCGTTGGCTGCCGTTTCCATATCCACCGACAATTCGAACTCGACGGTGATACGGCTGCTACCCTGGCTGCTGACGCTGCTCAGAGAACGGATACCCGGGATACCGTTGATATTCTGTTCCAACGGCTCCGTGATCTGGTTCATGATAACCTCGGCATTCGCTCCCGGATAGGATACGTTTACCGAGATAATAGGCTGGTCTACACTGGGGAACTCGCGAACCCCCAGGAACTTGTAGCCGATCATACCGAACAGCAGGATGACGAGCATCATTACTGTCGAAAGTACCGGCCTGTTTATACTGGTTTCCGATATATTTGCCATAGGGGAATTTAATACAGATTATCAATAGTAACTTGCATACCGGTACGAAGCTGCATTACACCGGTGGTGATCAATGTATCGCCGGGCTGTACACCTTTAAGTACCTGCACACGGCTTTCCGTACGCAGCCCGATCGTGATTTCCGCCGGTTCGGCTACTCCGTTCTTATACAGGTAGACCACATTCTTTCCCATTTCGGGGATCAGCGCTTCGCTCGGGATAGCCAATGCATCTTTTATTTCGCGTTTGGTGATCTCCACCGAGGTATAACGTCCGGGGAAGATCGACTCGTTGGTGTTGGGGTAGGTGGCACGCACTTTCAGGGTACGGGTCGACATATCCACCTTGCTTTCCACGGCATATACTTTGGCGCTGTAATCGCGCATCATACCGTTGGAGTCTTCTAGGCGGAAGACGATGGAAGTACCGTCGGTTACGTCGGTCGCATAGTTTTCCGGAATGGAGAACTCGATTTTCAGCGGCGATATCTTCGTCAATTTGGTGATAACGGTAGTGGGAGAGACATAGGCCCCTTCGCTGACCGAGCGCAGCCCGATGATCCCGTCGAACGGAGCGCGTAGCTCTGTTTGCAGGATGTTGGCTTTCACCAGGTCGATATCGGCCATCAGTTTCTCATATTCGGTAGTCACCTGCTCGTAAGCCTCCTGGCTGACGGCATCTTTTTCAAGAAGTGTGCGTTGGCGGTACACCCGGTCTTTTGCCAGGGGGATCTGGGCTTCCAGTTTTCTCAACTGGGCCTGTAAAGGTTTGTCGTTGATTTTCGCCAACAGGTCGCCTGCTTTCACATGCGTACCCTCGGTGAAATAGATATTCACTACTTTTCCTGACGACTCGAAGGATAAGTCTACTTCTTCGTCGGGGATAATACTGCCCGTGCTAATAACTTTGTCGGTCAGTGATTGGAATTTCAGCACTTCGGCGTTAATGTTCAATACCTGCTTCCGTAAGCTCGTTCCCGGAGCGGGAGCCACTTCGTCCGTTTTGCCGGATGCAGTCAACTGGGTCTTAATCTGTGGATAAACAATCATTCCTACAATCAATAGAAGGATTGCGGCGGTAACGCCCCACTTCACTCTCTTCGTCATATTTTCAATGGTATCTACTTTAAAACTTATCAATAGGCATGTAAATATACACAACTCAATCGGAATATAGACAAAGGGGCGATAAAAAGGTTTAACGGGGTGGGGTGAAATTGTGAAAATAACTTGGTTTTTGCTTGCCTGTTATTGTATTATTTGCTATATTTATATCATTGTTAAACGCTTAAATACAACGTGTATGGATACTGTTTGTGATGGAAAAAATAATTTCAAAAGGGCTTATGGTGTTGCCGAATTCGCCCAGTTATATTTCCCCGGTCGCACCCCTGTGGTGGCTTATAAGCGCATGTGGGAATGGATACGTACCTCACGCGGCCTGAAAGCCAAACTGGAAGCAGCCGGCTGGGTGAAGTTTCAGAAACTCTACACACCCAGGCAGGTGGCGGTACTGATCGACCACCTGGGCGAACCTTAATGCATAGATCCCGGCGATCTTATCACTAGTATTAACGGCGGTGTACCCTCGCTGCCTTACAACCCGTATCATGAATGAATTCTCAAAACAAAGCGTCGAATGTACCTTCTTCCACTCTGCATTCGACACACGCAGCCATCAGGCTATCTCTTTGGATCAATACATTGATCAGGTGAAAAGTGGAAAATACCTATCCCCTATCTCCCTCCTGCGGGCCGCTTATGCCGCAGGCGATAAGAAAAGCGGCGACGGGCGGAAGAAGAACCTCCCGCTCGTCGTGGCCGGCGGCGTTATGGAAGGCGGTCGCAAACAGGAGTTTATGGTGAGTTACAGCCAGTGCATCACTGTCGATATCGACAAGGTGGCAGGCTCCGCTACCGATATCCTCCGGCGTGCCGGGGAGCTACCCTACGTGAAGGCCGGGCACATCAGCGCATCCGGTACAGGAGTCAAGCTGTTTGTGCTGGTCGACAGCGGCCTGCCGCAGCATTTGCAGGCGTTCGAAACCGTGCGGCACCGGATAGAAACCGACCTGCCGGGGGTCGAAGTCGATATCTCCGGCAAAGATCCCAACCGGAGCTGCTTTGTCAGTGCCGACCCCGCTGCCTTCTATAAGGCACAAGCTGCTGTCGTGCATATTGCCGCGAAGGCACCGCCGGCCGATAATACTTTATCGGACAACCGCCTGGAACATTACCTGGAAAAGTTCGAGGCCGGCAACTCCTTCATTTCGGGCAACCGCCATGCCTATATGGTCAAACTGGCGTCTGTGTTGAACAATGCCGGTTTCGACGAGCGCGAAGTGGCCGACGAATGCCGGCGCCGTTACACCCGGGCGGACTTCACGGAAAAAGAGATCACTTCCATAGTCACCGATATTTACGCCCGCTACCGTAGCTCCCACGGCTCCAACCCTTACTGCCCTCCGGCCGACGGGAAAACGTCGCAAAGCCTCAAAAGCCCCAAAGACTTCACCGGTAATGCCGGAAATGAAACCGTGGAGGAACAGGAGGGTGAAGGCATTGATATAGAGCCGGATGAAACATCTCTTCCCCCTTTCCGGAAAGAGTTTTTGCAGTCGCTGCCGCCGCTTGTCCTCGAAATCCTGGAATATGCGTCCGACGATACCGAGCGGAGCATATTGCTTTTGTCGTCGCTGGCCTTGTTGAGCAGCGTGACGCCCCGCGTGCTCGGTTCGTTTGCCAGGAAAGAATACCAGGCTCCTTTCTATGGCGTGGTGATTGGCGAGTCGGGAAGCGGCAAGGGCTGTGTGGCGGCTCTCTTCAAGTTGATCGCCTCCTGGCAACGTTACGTGTACGATAATTCGCGTTACCGCGTGAAGGAATACCTGAAGAAAAAGGAGGATTACGACCTTTATCAGAAGCAGTTGCTCCGTTCGGGCGGAAAGAAACCCGTTGGGTTGGCTCCCGAAAATCCCGATCCGGTGAAACAGATGGACTTGAACGTCTCCGGTTATACCTCGCTCGCGCGGATGGTGGAACAGTTGGAAACGAACGAACATTATGCTTCCTGCCTGTTTGAAACCGAGATAGAGGCCGTCACCAATACCCTGTTTCAGGATTACGGCAACTACGGCTATCTGTTGAACCAGGCGGCCCATCACGAACGGGTAGGCAACTCGACAAAGACGAACGGTTCGCTGCTGGCTTCCTATCCTTTGCTCAGTATGCTGTTGACCGGTACGCCGGGCATGTTCAGCCGGCTGATCCCTTCCGCCGAGAGCGGATTGTTCAGCCGTTTGATGATGTACAAGATTGCCGGGCATGGCGAATACCGTCCGCTTACCTCGGAAGACGATACGCCTGCGGCCGCGCATTACTTCGACGGGTTGGCCGAACGGGTGTTGGATATCGGCGTACATCTGGATAAGTATCCAACCTAGGTACGTTTCAGCCGCGCACAGCGCGAGCGGTTGAATGCTTATTTCAAAGATGAATATAATAATGTACGTATGTTCGGGCACGAGGATGTGGCTTCCGCTGTGTTGCGTTACCGGTTGGCTATCTTCCGTATCGGTATGGTACTGACTGCCATACGTAAGGGGGAGAGCAAGAGTGAAGAAAAGGATTGGGTGATCTCGGATGATGATTTCAATGCTGCTTTCCATATCGGCACGGTTTGTCTGCAACATACTTACCTGGTGAGCACTTCCTTGAAAAAGAGTAAGAAGAACCTGCATTATAAGATGCCTTTCACTTTGCAGAAGCTTTTTGCCGAAATGCCCGAACGTTTTAAGCGGGCGGAGATCCGCGAAGAGGGCACCGTGCGCGAAATCAGTAAATCGTCGGTCGACCGTCTTCTTCTGGCAACCGAGAAAAATAAGTTAATAGTTTCATTAGGAGCCGGTTATTTTCAGAAAACGACAGCGGGAAAGGCCGTTCCCGTACCGCAGATACCCTAAGAGGCTTTTGGTGCTTTTGAAGCTTTTAACATTTGCCTCCGAAAAAACGCCTTTTTCCCCAACGGGTAGGCATCGGCTCGAAAACGAGTAGGCATCGGGCTTCCGACGGGTAGGCAGCCATTTTTTACGGATAGGCAGGGATGCCAAAAACAACCCTTTTTTATAGGGGTGAAAATTGTACGAAAACCTTGATTTAATGCGGGGAGTATGATATAAAAACAGTGACTAGAAAAAACGATCGTTTTTTATCGCCAGCAAATTTAGACATTCTTTTCATACCAGCAATCCTTTTCATAAAATAATTATCATTCCTATCTCATTTCTTATCAACCGAATAGCAAAGTTAGTACAAAAAACGATGTTTCAATTACGAAAGTAAATGAGGCCAAAAATCATGACTAGAAAAAACGATCGTTTTCTCTAGTCATTTGGTAAAAAGGACATTCAAAACATCGAACAGGAACTATTTCATTAACACTATTATTAATATTAAAATTTAGATTTATGAACAAAAAGATTTCTACGTTTTTGGCTGGTAGCTTACTGGCCGTATGTGTAGGCGCAGTTCAGGCTCAGGGGGGAGTGACACCCTCATTATGCGGTGCTCCTGCCGGTTTAACCGGTGCTTCTTTCGAAGCAAAGGAGAGTGTGAACGAGAACTTGTATTACTTTATACAAGATGCCGATGGGAAGTATCTATATTTAGATAATTCGAATACAGCTTTTCAAGCACAATTAGTTGGTGATCTTAGGAGCTTGGAAGAAATTAATCAGGCTTTGTGGAGCATCAAACCTCAGATTTCTGAAGATGGTGGTACAACTCGTTTCTGCCTGGTAAACAAAGCAACAGGTCTTTTCTTCTCATTTGATCCGGCTAATGCAACTAAGACAACTAAAGTAACAGAAGAGTCTACCTATATTGGTGGTGCTTATCCTAACTGGAAATGGTTTGAAAGCAAATACGCTGGTGAAGCTTTTGAAACAGAAACTCCACTGAGCGTTGTTTTTTCAAATGCAGACTCTACAATGATTTTGGGATCTAATAAAAATGGTAGCGTATATGCTTACAAATATGCTAACGATAAGACTCCTGATGTAACGGCATTGGCATTGAAGCTTGTTAAAGCTGGTACTTATGTTTTGAGTGCTGAAGACTTGAATACGAAGACCAATACTAAGAATGTAGCCTATATGCAGCTTGACTTTGGTAGTGATGCAAAAGAAAACAATATTTTTGCCACTCCGTTGCAGGCTCAACAGCTTAACGTCGAAGATGCAGCAACAGATGCAGATGATTTCGTTTACAATATTGATAAATCAGCTGGATTTGCAGAAGGTTTTACTGAAAGTGCTGAATATGTTATCCTGAGTACATTGGAAAACGATCAAGTTTCTAATAAATACCTGCATGTCGATACTTCTTATTTTGCAAGTGCCGGTGCTACTTATAAAATGTATAATAAGATCGGTGTAACAGATAAGGCAGCTTCAATGGTTTCTGGCTATACTCAATGTTTTAAACAGATCGCAAAAGGTCTTCCTTTGGATGCTTTCCGTTTCAAATTTACAAAGAACCTGGCTAACGACTCAATCTGGGTGCAGACTATGGTTGAAGCTGTAGAAATGGATAGAGAAGCAGGTGAACCTACTGTTTATAATAATAAAGATAAGAATGCTTATACATCATGGAGCTATGCGAATACAGTAGATGCTGAAGCTACGAAGATATGGCCTGCTGTTGATGCTAAAAAAGTAGCAGCTGATGTACAGAATGGTGCCGGTGAAAACCTGATCCTGTCTCATTGTAAATTGGTTGATGAACAGCAAAAAGTTATCACTTTCTATTCTTGCGATGGCAACAGAACAAAGAACTTGGTTAATTTACTGGCTTATGATGGTGTAAGCAAGGATTATACAACTCTTCCGGAAGGTATTTACAAAGTATATGTGAAATCTACTGATGTAAAGTATTATAAACCTTATGTAGGTTTGTATGCTTCTAACAGCTTATGTGGTGAATTTAATTTCTCAGAAGTTGTTAAACAAGACGTTGAGCACATGCCGGCTTACCAATGGGTAGTTGAGAAAGTGATCAAGAATGGAACTATGGCTTCTGTTAGCCCGGTTAAGATCATGAACCGAGAATTTGGAAATGGTTTTGGTTTTTACAATGAAGGTATCCATCAGTTCGTTAAAAGAGAAGGTTTAGCAGCGAATGAATATTACTATAACGGTATGGTATTCGTATTTAACCTGATCGATCCGACTACTGAATATGGTTATTTCAATGAAAATACAACAGCCGATATTGCAGAACAAAAAACTTACAATCTTACTTATCTGAGCGGTCTGGCTGCTGAAGGTGCTAACTTGCAGGTAGGTTTGGATACTACCAGCGACAATGTTGTACTGACTGTTGGTCAGGAAGGTGTTGCTTTCTCTTTGGTTCCTGTAAATTCAGATAACGAAGAAAAGTATGTAGCTGAAAAGTATGGTTATAAAAATGACCTGAAGAAAGTAGCTTACAAACTGGAAGTTGAAAACTCAAGCGTACTGACTGACTCAGAAAAGAGATTCGTTACAGCTCATTATTATGGAGGTAGCGTGAAATATATTCTGGCAAAGAGAGCCGATGCTACTATCTTCTATCTGAAAGAACAGAATTGTGTGGATGGCACACATTATTATGCGCTGATTGAAGCAGATGCCGCTCAGCCGAGTTCTTTGAAATCTGCTTCTCTGATCGAGTCATATAAAGTTGGTGTAGATGATGTTACTGCTCAATTAATACAGGAATGTTTGTGTTGTAATTATGGTGATTTGAATTGCCGTACATCTTCATTTGCTTTGACAGAAGATACTACTCCGTTGTATCGTCGTCTGGGTAAGACTTTAGAAACAGATGAATTGAAGGATATGGATCTTAACGTTGCTAAGATCTTCCGTGTTAACTCTACTGCTAAGGAATATCTGTATGAAGATGCAAACTCTGTATATTCTAAGGATAAAGGTATCAACTTCCTGGGTATAGAAGGTAAGGGCGACGCTGCAAAGGCTGCTATGACTATCGATACTGCTTATGTACGTAAGAATACAACAATGCCTCAGTACATGTTCGTAATGGGTGCAGTTCGCCACGAAGCCGGTTGGAATTGTCCGTTCGACGAAGAACACAATACGGATGCATGGAAAGAAGCTAATGGTGTAGATCATTGTCCGCATGCTGTTAAGACAGAAGCTTATACAACAGGTCGCTACCTGGTTAACTTTGCTGACTCTGTAGCATTGCCTAAGGGTGCTGGTAAAGATTATATCTGGAACTCAAGATATACTCGTTTAGGTTTTGTAGATGCAAAACATATTGGCGATACTTTGGTAATCTATCGTAACGGTCAGGTTAGCCACTTGTCAGGTGATTCTATCTTCTTAGGTGATAACAAACATAACCAGGAAACATTGGCATTGTCTGATGCTACTTCAAAGGGTGATTCTATCCACGCTACTCATAAGAATGGTATCAAGAATGCTGTATTTGCATTACGTCTGGTAAATACGGATGCTGCTGACTTCCTGATCGAAACAGAAGGTGACAAGAAGATTCCTAGTGCAGGCGAAGGTGCTTGGGTGGCTGTTAAGAACGGTGTACCTGTTGTTGCTAACTATACTTCTTATGAAGATGCTATCCGCGATGCTGAAATCTTCAACATCGAGGCAACTGACGAAGCTCCGACTTCAAACGATGCTATTTCTGCTTCTGAAGTATCTGTAGTTGCTACTAACGGTGCAGTTATCATCAACGGTGCTCAGGGTAAGAAGGTTACTATCAGCAACGTTCTTGGTCAGGCAATCGCAAACACAGTGATTTCTTCCGACAATGCAACTATCGCTACTCCTGCCGGTGTAGTTGTAGTAGCTGTTGAAGGTGAAGCTGCTGTTAAAGCAATCGTAAAATAATTTATAATCAAAATAATTCTAAAATTGCCGCTACGCGGTTGTCAGGTATAGGCGTTGCTTGCAACGTCTATACTCCAACCAATTACCCCGCGATGGGCGAACAAGTGGCCGTATTAATACTAAAGTAATAAAATAAAGTTCATCTATCAGTATCCCTGCGAAGAGAGAACATAGATAAAAAACAAAGCCCTTGCAGGATTTCCTGCAGGGGCTTTCGTCGTAGAAGAATTGCAAGAACTCCTTAAACAATTCCAGAATGTTTCACCTTTTATTTCTTTAATGCTTTTAGGTATTCTTCCGGTGTCATGACCGATGCGTCTACTCCTTTGAAATCTTTCACATTTCGCGTAATAATAACCGGAATGCCACTTTCGATAGCGGAGTAGTATTGGACAGCATCTTCAAAATCAGAAAAAGAAGATTGCAGTGCCATATCGATTACCTTTTCGTTTACGGAAACGACGTGTACCATTTGTCTGAAACTGCAAAGCAATTCCATTGCTTTTAGGGAGCCAACTTGTTTACGTAAGAGGTAAAATATGGTAGAAAAAGAAAGAGAAGAGATGTACAAACGGATGATACCAGTATCTCCCATTGTAAAGATGGGAACTGCTGTCGAATAGAATGGTTCCCGTTGGGACAGGAGATCTATGGCAATGTTGGTATCTAAAAATATATTCTTCATTGATATTTCTTTTCTAAATAGTCTCCGTAGTCTTGTTTGTAATCATAGTTTTCCGGGAGCTTTATAACACCACTCAACTCTTTTACACGGGGAGATATTTCTATTTGTCCGGAAGGAATATCATTATCTGATACCATTGCTTTCAAATAACGTTCAACCATTGTTGAAAGGCTTATGTTATGCGAACGTGCATACTCTTTCGCTTTTTCAACAACGGAGTTATTCAGTTTTAATGTTATTCTTGTTTCCATAGCCTGTTAGTTTATGAACTGCTTTTGCAAATATAAGGCATATATTTGCAAAAGTAGCATGTTTTACCAATATAATATCAGCCCTGCAATCCCGGCCAGTGCGATCATCAGAATCGGATGAACTTTGAATTTCCAAGTGAGGATAAAGGCGGCACCAAAGATCAGGAAGCTTTTGTAGTCGATGAAGTTTTCTTTGTTCATCAACATTAATGCGGCCGCGGCTATCAGTCCGACTGTTGCAGGGCGCAAGCCTGTGAAAGCGGCAACGACGTATTTGTTGTTCTTGAACTTGGCAAAGAAATAGGAAATGACCAATACCAGGATGAACGAAGGCAGACAGACGGCGAACGTAGTCAGGCATGAGCCCAGGACTGCCATAACAGGCGAGTATCCCGCGTTATGAATGGCCGTGTAACCGATATAAGTGGCACTGTTGATACCGATCGGGCCCGGCGTCATCTGGGAGATAGCTACAATGTCCGTGAACTCCTGTAAAGAAATCCATTTGTAACGGTCTACTACATCTGCCTGTATCAGTGAAAGCATGGCATATCCGCCACCAAAACCGAAGATACCGATCTTCAGATAAACGTAAAGTAACTGTAACCAAATCATATCAATTCTTCTTTATCTTTAAACCATACACTAATCCTCCGGCAATGGCTACCAAGATGATCCATACCGGTGAGATACCTCCCATCCAAATAAGCAGAGCTGCTGCAATAGGGATAATCATTGTCAGGTAGTTGAGCTTGATGGATCGTGCCGTAGTAATACAGGGAACTGCTATCAATGCCACGACAGCCGGACGCAATCCTTTGAATATCTTCTCTACCCATTCGTTGTCCTGCACCTGGGTAAAGAATGTAGCGATCAGTAGGATAATAAGGAAAGACGGCAGGATCGTACCCAGTGCACAAACCACGCTTCCCATGTTTTTCTTCAGTTTATAGCCTACAAAGATGGATATATTCACAGCGAAGATACCCGGCAGGGACTGTGCAACGGAAAAGAGGTCGATGAAATCTTCTTTGGATAGCCAGCCGCGGTCTACGACTTCCCGCTGTATCAACGGTAGCATGGCATATCCGCCACCTATTGTACCCACACCGATTTTGAGGAAAGTAAGAAAAAGCGTCCAATACATAATCATACTTATTAAAGTCGATGACAAAGGTAGTTAATTGAAATGAAAAAGTAAAATACAGCGACTGACCCTCACTAACACCGACGAGCTTGTCTCGCTAACGGTATTTAGCCAACCTCGCCAATGGCAGCAAGATTATCTCGGTGCCGGTGGCGAGTCGGTGCGCCTAAAATAGGTTAAAGCATTAGTCAAGCCACGGTGTCGGATTGAGTTTCGTTTTCTCTTTCCAAAGCTGGAAATGAAGGATGGTAGCGTTTCCGGCTTCCGTATCGGTGAATATCTTACCGATGGCCTGGCGGGTGCTGACCTTGTCGCCGGCTTTTACGTATACCTGGCTCAGGTTACTGTAAACGGTCAGGTAGTTACCGTGGCGGACGATCACTGAATTGTTATAGCCGGGCACTACGAATACACGGGTTACTTCGCCGTTGAATATCGCACGGGCATCGGTTCCCGGTGTAGTCTGGATATCGATACCGCTGTTGTTGGTACGGACGTATTTCAGTTCCGAATGCTGTTGTTCGCCAAAGGTTCCGACAATAGTATAGCGCCCTGATACGGGGAACGGCAGGCGTCCACGGTTGCTGGCGAAATCGTCGGACAGTTTCTTTTCTGCCTTGGTCATAGCGTAACCTCCTTTAGTCTCGGCTACACGTTCTTCGCGTATCGGCTCTTGTACCGGTTCTTTTCCTTCGGCTTTAGCCTTTGCATTGGCTTTTTCACGGGCACGGCGTTCACGTTCGCGAGCTGCCTTTGCTTCGGCTTCGGCACGGGCTATTTCTTCGGCGATCTGTTGTTCGATCTGACGGTTCAGGGCGTTGGCCTGTTGCTGCTTCTTCCGAAGCTCGTCTTTCAGCTGTTTTTGTTTTTTGTTAAGCTCCTGTACCTCTACTTTCTGGCTACTTTCTTCGGTCTGAAGCTTCTGGCTTTCCTGTTCTCGCGTTCCCAACAAAGCATTCTTTTCGGCGCGGGTCTTTTCCAGTTCCCGCTGTTTCAGGTTGATCTCGGTTTGTTTGTCGATGATCTCCGTAGCCTGTTTTTTTTGCCAGTCGGAATATTCGCGCAGGTAACGCATGCGACGCATGGACTGGGCGAAATTGTCGGCAGAGAGGATGAACAGTAGTTTGTCTTGCGAACTGCGGCGTTTATACAGGCTTTGTGCTGATTTTCCGTAGTTGGTACGTTTCTCACCCAACTCCTTTTCCAGCCGGTTGATCTCGCGGCGGGCGGCGGCGATCTGGTTGTCAATCTCGCCGACTTCCTGGTTCAACAGACTGATAACTTTCTTACGGGAAAGAATCTGCTGTGAGAGCAGGTTCAGGCGGTTGAGGGAGTTTTGGGCTGTCTGGGTAGTCTCTTTCAGTAACTGGTTTGTCATTTCGATTTCAGCCAGCGCTTTCTTACGCTGTTCTTCAAGCTGTTTCACTCGTGCGGACTTCTGGCCGAAGGCAGTCAGGGCGGATAACGTGAATATGACAATCCAAATATATTTCATCTCTATTTCTGACTGTTACTGATTGACTTTATGATTTGTGCAAAGGTGATACGATTATATTTAGCAGGAATAGCAAAATCTAGATTAACCGGCACATTTGTCTGTATACGGGAGAAACGGAAGGCGACACCGCCTTGTGACGAGCCGTTTGACAGTACATTTACGTCCATCAATTGTGGGAACGGTTGTCCGTCCGTCACGCGGAAATCGGCATAGTCCCATTGCAGGGCGTATTGTTCGGACGGATCTGTTATGTAGGTGGAAAGCAACTTCTCCTCGCCGTCGGCAAAGAAGGTATAGAGCAATCCGATAGCATCTTTTACCTTGATCTCGGCTTTGTCCCCGTCCTGGTTCAGCTTGAACCGCTTGAACTGTTTCGGCTCGATCTCCTGATGGCCGGGCAAAAATATACGATTGGTAAACAACGCCTGCAGGTTATAGAAATTAAACTCGATCGGGGTTTGTCCTTTCAGGTCGGCATAACGTTCGGCTACATAGCGTTTGTTCATCCGGTCGATTACCTTGATGCTGTCCACGGTAAATTCGGCACGGAATACCTCTATCCCCAGAAAAGGCTGTACGGATAACTGGAAGGCACTGTCGCGGACCATCTTCAGGTCAACACGCGAGCTCATGTTGTTCTTCGACATTTTAAGCTCTGCATTCAGTCGGGCCGTCAGGGTATTGAACTGAAAAGCATGTTCTTCCATCAGTTCGAAGAATTCGTTATGCGCCTTGGCACCTCCCGACACGACTGTACCGATCTTCTTTGAAGATTTACAGCCGGAAAGGAATACAATGCAACATAAGATGATACCCAGGGCTATTCGTTCTCGTGTTTTATTCATTCTTGACCTCCTCTTCGATATATTTGCCTTCGATTATCTTGCGGTCGAGTACTTCGCTTTCTTTGCCCAGTTCACGGGCTTTTTTCCACTGTTCGACGGCTTTGTCCTTATCTCCTGTCATGTAAAGGATGTCGCCATAGTGGTCTACCAGTTCGGCGCTTTTTGTCTTATCTTTTTCCAGGGCGCTTTCGATATAGATCTTGGCAAGGGTATAGTTGCCCTGCACGAAGAATATCCAGGCGTAGGTATCGAGATAAGTGGCATTGTCCGGTTCGAGCTTGATGCATTGAGCACTCATGCGTTCCGCCTTTTTCAGGTCTTTCTTGTCGAGGGAAAGGAAGTAGGCGTAATTGTTGAGGACGACAATATTGTTTTCGTTGTACTTCAATGCTTCATCGTATGCTTTATAGGTCTGGTCCATCTGCTTCATCTGGTAGTAGATGTCGCCGATCTGACCGTAAAAGTCTGATTTCAGGCGCGGGTTCTCCGCTGGGATGATGCCGATACCGGCATAGTAAGTGTTCAGGGCTTCCTGATATTTCTCCTGCTGGTAATAAGCGATACCCAGGTAGAAATAATATTCGGGAGCGTCCGGAAACAGCTCTTGGCATTTGGTACAGATGCGGATCACTTCCGGTATATCTTCCGCTTTCAACGACATGTTGAGAAGCTGTTGCCAGGCTCCGGCGTTTTCGGGTTCCATTTCGGTAATGAGCTGGAACTGGAAACGTGCTTCGTCGGTCTTTCCCTGCGACAACAGGAGGCTACCGTACATCTGTTTCAGTTCGGTGTCTTCCGGATGCTGTTCCAGCAAAGTCTGGAAGAGAGCGTTGGAGCTGTTGGTATCTTTCTGTGTTTGTTGCTGTTTCAGGATATAACGGGAGAGGATACCGACTTTGGTGTCTACATCCAGTTTCTCGTTCACCAGGGCGGTACGTATTTGTTCTTCAGCAGCCTCTTTGTTGCCGGTAGCTTCGTAGTAGTTTGCCATGGAAACGATGTAGTAAGGATTACCCGGATCAATCTGGTGCGCTTTGTCATAGTAAGAGCGGGCCTTTACCGTATCGTTCTTTTCCAGGTGAAGATCACCCAGGATGATCTGGTAACGGGCTTCCATCGGGTATTTGGCAGCCAGCTTCTCTATCTCCTTGAAGGCAGCATCCGATTGCTCCAACTGGTTGTAGAGTTTGTACTTTTGCATGGAAAGGGCTTCATTCATACCTATCGACGATTCGAGGGCGTTGTAGGCATCGATCGCCTCTCCGATCTCACCTTCCTGTGTAAGGGCTTCTGCCAGGTAATAGTTGAGTTCCGGTTTGCCGGGATAGGCTTTGAGCAACTTCTCATATTCTTCGGCAGCTTCTCCGTACATACCGAGGTTGCGGGAGATAGTGGCTAGTGCCATACGGTAAGTGAAGTTGTCGGCACTGTTCGCTACGGCGCGTTTCAGCATGTCGACAGCCTTTTCCGGGCGGTTCAACTGTATGTAGAAAGAGGAAAGTTCGTACAACACCGGGGATGCGGTAGAGTCGATTGCGAGGCAATGGTTAAATGCATCGAAGGCGGCATCGAATTTTCCGGCAGTCTTCAGGTTCAACCCTTCAAAAAAGAAATAGTCGAATTTCCTCTGTTCGGTTGCGCTTAGTTCGTTCGGCTTTGAGGGAGTGTCTTTCTTTACCTCTCCTGCATGCAACGGTTGAATGCCCGTAAGTAGGAAGAATGAAAAGAGTATCCCGTATATTAATTGCTTCAACATATATCTGATATTTCTATATTTATACCAATGCGCACGGTAATGCGCAACAGGTGCGCATTCGTTTGCATGTTACTGCTTACCCGTATGTCCGAAACCTCCGGCTCCCCGTTCCGTATCGTCGAGCACTTCTACCGGTTTCCAACTTACCTGGTTGTAGGTGGCGATCACCATCTGGCAGATACGTTCCCCGTCATTTACAGTGAACGGTTCGGAAGAGAGGTTGACCAGTATAATCCCGATTTCGCCACGATAGTCCGCATCGATCGTCCCCGGTGTATTCAACAGGGTGATGCCATGTTTTAGTGCCAGGCCGCTGCGGGGACGCATCTGCGCTTCGTATCCTTCCGGGAGGGCGATGTAGAGCCCTGTCGGGATCAGTTTACGTTCCAGCGGTTTCAGTACGACGGGTTCTGTCAGATTTGCACGAATATCCATACCTGCCGATAATTCGGTCGCGTAACCGGGTAGCGGGTGATGTGACTTGTTAATTATCTTTACTTCCATTATTATATCTTGATTTTGAGGGACGAAGATAGTACAAATATCAGTTCTGCCAGTCTCCGTTCTCTTTTATTAACTGAACTAAACGTTCTACTGCATCTTCTTCGGCGACGTTCTTCAATACGCATTCTTTACCTTTATAAAGGCTGATCTGTCCGCGTCCTGCACCAACGTAACCGTAGTCGGCATCGGCCATTTCACCGGGACCGTTTACGATACATCCCATGATACCGATCTTCAGGCCCTTCAGGTGCGAGGTCGCTTCCTTGATACGAGCGATGGTGGTCTGCAGGTCGTAAAGCGTACGTCCGCAGCTGGGGCAGGAGATATATTCTGTTTTGCTGATACGTGAGCGGGTGGCCTGCAGGATACCGAACATACAACTGTCTGTAACAGTGGCTTCGCACTCATCGTTTTGCAGCATTATACCGCCCTCGAAACCGTCGAGCAACAGGGTTCCGAAATCGGCGGCCGATTTCAGTTGCAGCGACTCTTTGTCCGTTTCGTGGTATTCGCGGTGAAGGACGACCGGGACGTCGCAGCCGGCTATCATCAGTTTATGCATCGCGGCGCGTTGGGAGCCGACACCATTCCGGTGGTGGGTACTTAGTACGACTACGATGGTCGGATCTTGTTTCAGTATCTCCAATGTACGGCTTGTCAGGTCGTTGTACGTCAACCGTATAAACTTCAGTGGAGAGTTGAAGTTCTTTATTTCTTCTATTTCAGAGGCTATGAAGTAAGGGAATGCATTCGGACGTTCTTTCCAGAAATGGGCGTCTACCAGCATGCGGAAATTGTCGGGAAGGTTTTCAGGATCTTCCTTGCCGATATAAATATAGTCCGGCATCGACAAATGGTCGAATTCAAAGTCGCCATTACTGCGGTCGGAGATAACGATAGGAGGAAAATTGCCTCCGATACCTTCCGTTACGCGGCTGATGCGGCGGGAGGCTGTTATCGGGTCGTAGCCGGGAGCGATATTGGCATTGATAGGCTTATGGCCCTGGCGTTCGAGGATATAGTCGACCAGTTTACGGGCCACCGGCATTTCTGCTTCCGGGTCTTCGCTGAGGGAGACGCGGATCGTGTCGCCTATGCCGTCTGTCAGCAGGGTTCCGATACCGACAGCGCTTTTGATACGGCCGTCTTCTCCGTCGCCGGCCTCTGTTACTCCCAGGTGAAGCGGGTAATGCATATCTTCAGCATCCATCGTCTGAACGAGCAGGCGTACGGTTTTGACCATTACGACGGTGTTGGAAGCCTTGATCGATATGACTACGTCAGGGAAGTTCTCGTCCCGGCAGATACGCAGGAACTCCATGCAGGAGGCTACCATTCCTTCGGGGGTGTCACCGTACCGGCTCATGATGCGGTCGGACAGTGAACCATGATTTACGCCAATGCGGATGGCGGTACCGTGTTCTTTACAGATATTGAGAAAGGGAACAAAACGGTCGCGTATCTTCTGTAACTCTGCGGCATATTCTTCGTCGGTATATTCCAGAAGATCGAAGGTCTTTACTTTGTCAACGTAGTTACCCGGGTTGATGCGCACTTTTTCTACCTCTGCTGCGGCAGCATCGGCTGCTTTGGGGTTGAAGTGGATATCGGCAACCAGCGGGGTGGTATATCCCTGGGCAGTTAGTTCTTTGCGGATTTCTCCCAGGTTACGGGCTTCACGTTCGCCCTGGGCTGTGAAACGCACATATTCGGCTCCCGCTTCGATCATGCGGATGGCCTGGCGGACGGCGGCTTCGGTGTCCATGGTCGAAACATTTGCCATGGATTGGATACGTATCGGATTGTCGCCTCCCAGCGGTGTGTTCCCTATATTGACAGCAGACGATTTGCGGCGACTGTAATTAAAATGATCCATTTACTAGTTTGTTTTGGGGATAACAGGAAGAGCGACCGGTTGTATCTGTTTCCCCTCTAGAGAGGGGATAAGGGATGTGTTACAGGTTCGTCTTGTGACTGGCTTTAACACACCCCCTGCCCCCTCTCGAGAGGGGAATGGTTACCCTCAGTTGCTGAAACGTCTTATCCCGGCAATCTGATTAATTTGTTTTGTATTTAAAAGATACCTGAGCTAACTCTTCGTTGGCTTTTACGATCTTTTTCTTCAGGTCTTCTTTGTAATTAGCCAGTTTGCCCTGAAGTTGTTCGTCTCCTACAGCCAGCATCTGAACGGCCAGGATACCTGCGTTCAATGCACCGTTGATACCTACTGTGGCAACAGGAATACCCGGAGGCATCTGTACGATAGCCAATAGGGCGTCCATACCGTCGAGTGTCGAGTTGATGGGGACGCCGATTACCGGCAGGGTAGTCATCGATGCGATCACTCCACACAGGTGTGCAGCCATTCCGGCAGCAGCGATAATAACTTTGATACCACGGTCTTTAGCGCCTTTGGCAAAGGCTTCTACTTCAGCCGGAGTACGGTGGGCAGACAAAGCATGCATTTCGAACGGGATTTCCATCTCGTCGAGCAATTTGGCCGCTTTTTCCATTACGGGCAGGTCGGAAGTACTGCCCATGATAATACTAACTACAGGTGTCATTTATTTAGCGATCAATTGTTCGTATTCAGCAGCAGACAATAGATCGTCCAGCTCAGAAGGATCTGTCAGGGAGATCTTGATCAACCAGCCGTTTCCGTAAACATCTTCGTTTACCAGTTCGGGCTTGTCATCCAGTTCAGAGTTAGCCTGGATTACTTCTCCGCTAACAGGCATGAACAGGTCGGAAACAGTCTTTACGGCTTCGATTGTACCGAAAACTTCTTCTTTGTCAAGCTTTTCGCCTTCTGTAGTAATGTCTACAAAAACGATTTCGCCCAATTCGCTCTGAGCGTAATCAGTGATACCAACATAGGCTACTGCACCGTCTACACGAATCCATTCGTGATCTTTTGTGTACTTTAAATCAGCAGGAAAGTTCATAATTTTAGTGTTTTTATTAGATGAATAAATAGATATAACTCAATAATGAGGCTACAAAGGTACATATAAATCCCAGACAAAAGCCGGCATACACCTGCATTGGTGTGTGACGTTTTAAAAAGATACGCGATGTACCGACCAGACCGGCTGCCAGGAGCACGATAATGAAACCCCAGTACGGATTTATAAGGTGGAGACGGGCAATCCCCATCATGCCTCCCAATAGTCCTCCGACTCCCAGCGTATGTGCACTGATCTTCCAGTAAAAGTTGATCAACAGGGATATCAGCAAGGCTACGCAGGCTCCCATCAATAGGGACAGGAACCAGAAGGGTATCATCATCTTATACATGTAGAAAATACAGACCATCATAGAGGTGATGATGATCAGGTAAGGAACGACTCTTTCCTTGCGGTCGGTCAGTTCCAGATCGCCGGCTGCCCCGTTCTTCACCATCAGATAAATGAAAAGTCCCGGTACTACAGCTGTAGATAGGAACGCGCCGCCTACCAGAAACAGTTTCATGGTGGGGGGATAGATGGCAAGATATGTAAATGTCAGTGCCAGTATAACTCCATACGTTACCATCAGCAACGGGTGGAACATACCGGATATTATATTTGAAAACAGTCTCATACGCTTCAAATTTATATTTCTTTTCTGAGCCTTGCAACCGGAATATCTAACTGTTCACGGTATTTAGCCACTGTTCGGCGGGCGATAACATATCCTTTCTCCTTCAGGATGGTGGTGAGTTCCTCGTCGGTGAGGGGTTTACGTTTATCCTCGCTTTCAATATGTTCTTTCATAATCTTCTTCACTTCACGGGTGGAAATCTCCTCGCCGCTGTCGGTCTGCATCGACTCGGAAAAGAAGAACTTCAGAGGGTAGATACCGAAGTTGGTTTGTACATACTTACTGTTACTAACCCTCGAAATGGTCGATATATCGTATCCTGCACGTTCGGCCACATCTTTCAGTATCATCGGGCGCAGGGTGGCATCGTCTCCGGTCAGGAAAAAATCCCGTTGCAGAAGGATGATGGCCTCCATCGTGCGTTGTAATGTCTCCTGGCGTTGCCTGATCGCGTCGATAAACCACTGGGCCGAGTCAAGTTTCTGCTTTACGAACTGTACGGCTTCGCGCATCTTGGATGTCTGGTTTGCCTTGTTGCCGGCATAGTCCTGAAACATTTCCGCATAATCACGACTGATCCGCAGGTCGGGGATGTCCCGGTTATTCATGCTTAAGATCAGTTCTCCGTTGATAGCTTCCACCAGGAAATCGGGGATCACCTGGCTCATGGCTACTTCCATAGAACCGCCCCAGCTGCTACAAGGTTTAGGATCGAGGGCAATTATTTCGTGGATGGCTCTCTTCAGGGTCTCTTCACTGATGTTCAGTCCCCGCATGATCTTGTCGTAGTGCTTGCGGGTGAATTCTTCGAAATATTCCGTAAGGATATGGACGGCCATTTCTACTCCGGCAGTCGGTTCTTTTCGGTTGAGCTGCAATAACAGGCATTCCTGCAGGTTGCGTGCTCCGACTCCGGCTGGGTCGAAGTCTTGTATGATGGCAAGTACTTCTTCTATTTCTTTTTCGTCTACATCTTGTCCGGCCTGGAATACCAGGTCGTCGGCTATGGCGGAAAGTTCGCGGCGAAGATAGCCGTCATCGTCTATATTTCCTATTATGTACTCGGCTATCTTTACCTGCTTTTCGGGCAGGTCGCGTAATCCGAGTTGTTGTAATAGGTATTCGTTTAACGATTGGCTTACGGAGAAAGGAATATCTTCTTTGCGTTCTGTTTTTTCGCTTATTTCACGTAGTTTGTAATCGGGAATGTCGTCTTCGGTCATATAATCACCGAGCGAGATGTCTGCCTCTGTCTCGTTTGTAGATATATCATCACCACCTTCATCGTCAGTCCGTTCAAAGTCGTCTGCAATATCTTTTCCTTCTTCCAGGGCAGGGTTGTCTTCCAGCTCATGCTTGATACGTTCTTCCAGCTCGATAGCGGGAAGCTCGAGAAGCCGGATTAGCTGTATCTGCTGCGGAGAGAGCTTTTGCTGTAACTTTTGTTGTAACTGTTGCTTCAACATATTTAAAATCGTCTACTTTAGAACATGCAAATATAACTTTTTACGCCGAACAGACTTATGATTAAAAACATAATTGTTCTAAAGAAACTGTTTGACTGATGGTTATCTTTCAATTTTAACATGCCTCTCCTGTAATTAATTTCTTGAAATGCCTTAAAAATCAAAACTATTCCATATTTTTGCGTTTGTAAAGTTACCCTATATGACATCAACGCTAACTAAGAGTAAATATAGTCAGCTATCCAGAGAAGAGCTAATACAATTATTGGAAATACGGGACAAGGAACAGATAGATGTAAATAGTTCTTCTTCCGGCTTCCCTGCTATAAAGCGTATTATATCGGAGGTGCTTGTCTTGCTATTTAACGAAGAGGAACAACCGATAGAGAAAGCAATGAGATTACTTCTCGACTTTTTCAATGCTGACTGGGGATATGTGGCTATTTTTGCAGATAATGGTCAAATGGCGAGTTTCCCGTGCGAAGTGATGAGCAAATGGGTCGAGGTGCCGAAAGAAGATCATTCCGAACTTACATATGAAACGATTCCATGGATAATGGACACGATAAAGTCCGGACATGATATTGTGGTGTGCAGTATGAACGAGTTGCCGCCGGAAGCCAATATCGATAAGACATTGTTTGAGTTGCAGCATCTCAAATCCATGCTTATTATCCCACTCTCATTTCATAATCAGGTACAAGGCTTTATCGGTTTCGACTCTGTCCGGGTTCAACGTTCCTGGACGTTGGAAGATGTCGAAGATTTACATATTATTGCCCGGATCTTCTCTATTATAATCGAACGCCTGCAAACGCAAAGTAGTCTGGAAGAATCGAGAAAGCATCTCTCGGAACTCAGCACAAAATTCAAGCAATTCTTTAATAACCTGCCTGTCGGAGTTGAGTTATATGACTCTGAAGGATATCTGGTCGACCTTAATGAAGCGGATACCCGTATATTCGGTTCTACCCGTAAAGATCTTTTGGGGATTAATTTGTTTGAAAATCCGGCTGTCCCTGCCTCAATCCTTGACGGTATAAAGCACGGACAACCCTTTAGTTTCCCATTGGTTTATGATTTCAGCGCTATACAGAACACCAGTTATTATCCTTCTGCGTTTGTCGATCATATAAAGTATTTGCAAATCAAAGGTATCGGCCTGGATGATCCCGAATTTGGAAGGGTAGGATATCTAATGATTATTTCGGATAATACGGATGCCCAGATAAAGTCTGAACAGACAAAGAATAATCTGGCAATCCTGAAGGCTGTTCTGTTATCCGGTCGTTCCATTGTAGGAGAATATAATGTAGAAGAGGATGAGCTATATATCAATCCTGTACTGAACGATTTTCCGAGCACAAACCCGTTATTTGAGTATATGAAGACATACAATTATATGTCAATTCAGGATTTGCGTAATCTTGGCAAATTGGGGGAAGATGAGGCGAATGATATGTCTTCTTTTTTACAGGTTATTCGTGGAGAAGCCGACAATTGCAGTTTTGTATGTAAATTGGCAGTGGGGACTGAGCCGTTTTGGGTCCGGATCAATGCACAGGCGCATGAAATAAACAAAGACGGTCATCCAAGTAAGGTGGTTTGTTATATAAGGGACATAACACAGGAAAAGAAGCTGGAAGAGAAACTGCAGCAAGCCCGGGATGAGTCGCGCAGGAATGAACTGGAAATGCAGAAAGCCCGTGAGGCTGATAAGCTGAAGTCGACTTTCCTGGCCAATATGAGCCATGAGATCCGTACTCCTTTGAATGCTATTGTCGGTTTTTCAGGAATTATTGCAGAAATGGACGCCAGGGAAGATAAAGATGAATATGTAAAGATCATCAATAAGAACTGCGACCTGCTTCTTCGCCTGATAACGGATATTCTTGATTTTTCGAAGATTGAATCCGGAGTGATGGAGTATTCGCTGAGTGAAGTCAGTATAAAAGAGATATGTAGTGAAGAGTTTCAGGTACATCGCCTGAAAGTACAGGAAGGGGTTACTATGTTGTGTGATTTGGCCGCTTTGCCTGATATAACCCTTTATACGGATGCTAAGCGTGTTACTCAGGTTATTTCAAATTTGTTGTCGAATGCAATAAAGTTCACCGAGCAGGGAACGATAACTCTTTCCTACACATTGAAGGATGATCATGTTCTTTTTGAGGTGTGTGATACCGGGATAGGCATTTCGGCTAAATATCTTGAATCTGTTTTTGAGCGGTTTACTAAGGTCGACTCTTTTAAACAAGGGACAGGTCTGGGGTTATCTATCTGCAAAACCATCATTAAAGCACTGAATGGCGATATCGGTGTAAGTTCCACTCCCGGTAAAGGCTCCCGCTTCTGGTTCACTTTGCCTTGTTGATGAGGGCTTCTCGGGTTTGCAGTAATACAGAGATACAGATAAGTCCCAATCCGGTATAGAAAGCGAGATTTAACTCTTTGGCTTCACCGAAAAACAACATGGCAAGGATGATACTGTAAACCGGTTCCAGATTATAACTCAGGTTGACGGTAAAAGCCGATATTGTTTTCAATACCTGTATCTGTAACAGGTATAGCCCGATTGTACAGACCAGGGCCAATAGAAGCAGATAAAGAAAATCATTTATGCCTGGAAGTATTGTTGCGACAGGGAAAAAGTACAGGTATACAGGCAATAGACAACTCAATCCCAGAAAACCGCCGGCCATTTCATACAATAACATGATGCGGGAGGGATGATGTGCACCTACTTTTTTATTGGTTATGGTGAATAGGGCTGCCAAAGCTGAAGAGATAATACCTATTATGATACCGGAACGATATCGCATGTCAAATCGAAAAATGAGCAAGATCCCGGCAACGGTGATCAGACTGAATAATAACTCTTTGATCTTAAACCTGCGACGAATAAGCAAAGGTTCCAGCAGAGCAGTAAAGAATCCGACCAGCGAAAAGCAAACGACCCCAACGGAAACATTCGACATTTTGATACTTCCATAGAAGAATACCCAATGTAAGCCCAGTATAAAACCTGTACCGGCAATTTTCAATTGCTCTTTCAGGGGGATAGGTTGTAACTTGTTACTGATTTTCAGAATGGTGAACAGTAAAACAGCGGCAAACATCATGCGATACCAGACCAACAATCCTTCATTCAGGGTAATCAGTTTCCCAAACAGTCCGGTGAAGCCAGCTAGTAAGATAGATATATGAAGTTTGATAAATGCGTTTTTCATCCTTCGCCCTCAATTTAAAGACTCCGGCAAATATACGATAAATTGTACAGCAAACAACATGATCTCTCTTTCTATCTAATGCGCACATATTCAAGACTTTTTAATATATTTGTGGAAGGTGTAGGGTTGTTTAGGCAAAGAAACCAACCCTATATTGTCTTCGATAACATTTTTTTGAGAAGAATGCGCTCGAACTTAACAAATATTATCTGTAAAAGACTTGACAAAAGCTTGCTGCGACAGTATCTTTGTACTGTGGTTTTTTCATAATAGTATTAGATTTAAGGTTAACAAAGTTGGTTAGGGCTTGTCGTGAGACAGGCTTTAATTGTTTATAGCCCCTTCCTTTCTGTTTTATCTCTGATTATCTTTTAATAAACGGATGCCTATCGGACGAGGAACGGGTGCCTGTCGCTTCCCCATCCGATGCCTGTCGATTTTCCAGCTGTTATTGTGGGAGTAATAACATTCCGTTCGTTCTTTTATTCAGGATGGGATTAAAGAAGATCTTTGTGTGCTCCGTATTTTCAGTAGGAGTACTTTTCAATCCTGTATTCAAAATCTGGTTAAATGCAGTTTTAAGCAGCAATTCGTGGGGATCTCCTAATGGGTATAAAGTGTTGTTTACAAACAATTCCTCCTGCAGGATATCCGGTACGAAGCCGTCTTCGTAATCCGCGTTTCCATCCGCATTCTTTATATGCAGGACGATAGGGGATATTAACCAGTCGTAGTCCTGGTTATCTCCGTATTGTTCGGAGCCAACGGTCTTTCCGATCGTTTGTTCTCCGATCAGTGTAATGTTCGATCTTCCCATATATGGGATCAGGCAGTTGATAACTGCCTCGGAGGCTGAGGCTGAATTAGGGCCTACTAACACATATAACCGTTTCAGGTCCAGATTCTCTCCGGATACAGCCCCGGCCGATTCTAAAGCCAAACTTTTGTTGTTATCTTCATATTTATCATTGTACTCCATTTTGCAGAAAGTTTTACCCAGGTCTTTAGCAGGGGCAAGCATGGAAGTTAACAACTGTGCAGAAGTGACCAATCCTCCTCCATTATAACGCAAATCGAGAATGAATTCGTTTACATTCTGGGATTTGAAGTTCGCAAATATCTGTTTCATCTGTCTATCCCATGTTTTGTCTTCGTAACCATCCGGGCCGGAAGAAAAATGGTTGTATGCCAGATAACCGATATGTTTATTTCCGTAATGATAGACCGAGTCTTTTAAGAAAGGAGTATTTTCTACCGGGCGGCTTGCTGAGATATTGACAGAGTTGGTGATTGCCCAGTTCTTGTTTGTGGAATTGTATGCTCCGGTATAGAATTTGACAGCGCTTCCACTTCTTAATACGCTGATGTCGGTGATGTTGGGTGTTTCGCTGTTTACAGCTAAGATCCAGTCGCCCCGCTTTAACCCTGATTCTGCTGCGGGCGAATTAGGGAGGATATATACTACCCAGGCTACTTTTGTTTTCGTACCCGGCATTTCGGCCGATGCAAATTCAAAACCGTATGTCGATTCTTCGTCGATTGATTTGGTGGAAGTCTTTTTCTTTTCTATTCTTGAGAAATAATGATGCTCTGTTTCTCCCTTTAACACTTTGCCGTCTTTATCGGAAAGCAACCGGTAGAAGAATTTCTCGGGGTCGGTTGTCATGTCGAGTGATTCCTTTGCCGGGATTTCGTCATACCACATATAATGCTTTTCCATGATATCGTAGATCCAAGCATTTACATTCTCGTCGAGTGTGGGGTCCGGTTTCGGATCGTCTGTCGAACAGGAGGCCATAACTATTGATAAACATCCCAGGAGGAAACAGAAATAATGTTTGTGATTCATCTTCTTTCTATATTGAAAAAGCCCCGATCTTGTGCAAGATCAGGACTTTAATGTTCATTACACCAACAAATATACGATTATATTTTCTTTTCGATAACTGCTTGAACAACATTTAGAATGTAATCACCCAATTTTTCCGATTCGGCGATAAGGTCCATGTAATAAACGCCGTCCTGATAATGGTATACCTTATTGTTTACATCTTCCATGTTGTGGCTCTTCAACTGATTACGATAATTGTTTATTTCGTTCTCGATGTTGTACGACTGGTTGATGTCATCGTGTACCACTTCGGGCATATGCAGAATTTCATTCATGCGGGTCAATGCCTTTTCCACCAGAGCGAACATTTGATCTATATTGTGATTCTGTCCGTCTGTAAACTCGGATTTACCTTCGTTACGACGTCTGATTCCACGTGCCAGGTTGTTGCATGCGTCGGCAATACTTTCTATTTCCGTTACAGCACGCAACATGATGCGTATCTCTTCTTTACCTTCGGAACTCAGGCGGCCTTCTGCTACGAACGTCAGGTAGTTGGCGATTTCAATCTCCATACGGTCGCTGATGTTCTCATACTTCTCGATACGGCTGAATATCTTCAGGAAGTTATCTTCATTCTTTTCGTAGAACAGTTCTTTGACCATACCGAACATACGCTGTGTACGTTCGCCGAATACGGCAATTTCCTTTTTAGCCTGCATCAATGATAACTCGGATGTAGAAAGCATACCTGAAGGAATATATTTCAACTGGAACTCTTCCTCGTCGCTGACATTCTTCGGCTTGATAAGGGCCGAACAAACGTATACGTAGAATTTTACGAACCAGATCATGATACAAACGTTAGTTATATTGAATACGGTATGGAACAGGGAAAGACCGTAGGAAACAGACACCTGCAATGTCAGTAATTGCTTTTGTAATGCAAGCAGGTGCGGGTCCGTAATCTGTGCACTGGATGTGATCAGCGAGATCGTTTTCGGATCGAGCGTACTGAGGAACTGGGTCATTTCGTTCGGATCACCGGGGCCGTAGTTCGTTACGATCCAGGAAATCATATTGGTGAACGGATAGAACAGAGCCATGACCCAACAGACACCGAATACGTTAAACATGAGGTGGGCAATCGCTGCTCGACGGGCCGATACATTGGCTGAGATAGCAGCAATATTTGCTGTGATAGTTGTTCCGATGTTTTCTCCTAATACCATGGCAGCTGCCATTTCGAAAGGTATCCATCCCTGTGTACACATGATTAATGTGATAGCGACGGTAGCACTCGAAGATTGTACAATGACTGTAAGAATAGTTCCTAAGAGAAGGAATATAAGGAGGGAAGGATATCCCAGAGAGGTGTAATCTTGTAGGAAAGAAAGGATTTCAGGATTGCTTTGCAGGTCGGGAACGGATGATTTCAGATAAGACAACCCCATGAAGAGGAAAGCAAAACCCATTAGAAACTCACCCCATGACTTGCGTTTACTTTTGCCGGAGAATATCAACGGGATACAGATACCGATAAGTGGCAGGGAAAAGACGCTGATATCTACTTTAAATCCGAAGAGTGAGATAATCCATGCCGTAACTGTTGTTCCGACGTTGGCTCCCATGATAACACTGATTGATTGGGTCAGTGTAAGAAGTCCTGCGTTAACAAAACTGACAACCATTACGGTAGTAGCACTTGATGACTGAATGAGTGCGGTGATCAGAATCCCGGTCAGCACGCCTGTGAAGCGGTTAGTCGTCATGACCGAGAGGATGCCTCGTAGCTTGTCTCCCGCGACTTTCTGTAAACCTTCACTCATCACTTTCATTCCGTATAGGAACATACCTAATGCTCCTACAAGCGTAAGAAAATCAAAAAAAGAATAGTCCATCTATCTAAGTTTAAGTGGATAAATATCCGATTAAAATGAATGTATGCATAATTATATTTTCTTTTCAATAACTGCCTGAACAACATTTAGTACATAATCACCCAGCTTTTCAGCTTCACTGACGATATCCATGTAATACACACCGTCCTGATACTGGTATGCTTTATTATTGATATCTTCCACATTATGTTGTTTAAGCAGGTTACGATAATTGTTTATTTCGTTTTCGATATTGTAAGAAGGATTGATATCATCGTGTACCAATTCCGGTTTCTTCAATATCAGGTTCATCTGGCGCAAGGCCTGGGTCACCAGTTCAAATATTTTGTCTATATTGTGATTCTGTTTGTCGGTGAAGATCGACTTCCCTTCGTTCCGGTGTTTGATGGTACGTGCCAGATTGTTACACGAGTCGGCGATACTTTCGATTTCCGATACGGCACGGAGCATGATACGGATCTCCTCCTTGCTTTCCGAGCTCAGACGGCCTTCTGCCACCAGGGTGAGGTAATTGGCTATCTCTATCTCCATATGGTCGCTGATATTTTCGTACTTTTCGATCCGGTTGTATGTTTTCATAAAAGCGTCTTCATCTTTTTCATAATATGCCTCTTTCACCATGTTGAACATGCGGGTAGTCCGTTCTGCAAAAAGAGATATCTCCTTACTGGCTTGCAGGATGGATAACTCGGCTGTCGACAGGAGACCGCCGGTGATATAATGCAGGCGATATTCTTCGTCTTCCGGCTTCGATTTGATCACAAAACAAACCAATCGTTCGATCGGTTTTATAAACCATATTAATAATAATACGTTGCAGATGTTAAAGGCGGTATGGAATGCCGACAACGTATAAGTGATGGCGATGTCTTTTGGGGTATTCGGTGCCAGGTAGGTAACGATACTCTTGACCGCATCTATGAACGGATAGAAGATGCAAAGTACCCACATGATTCCGAAAAAGTTAAATATGAAATGGGCAAATGCCGCCCTTCGGGCTTGTGCATTAGCGGTAAGTGCAGCTATATTGGATGTCACGGTGGTTCCTATATTCTCTCCCATCACCAGGGCGATACCCAGGTACAGGTCGAGCACGCCGCTCGAACATAATATTAATGTAATAGCCATAACGGCTGCTGACGATTGGACCGCCATCGTGATGATACTTCCGACCAGCAGGAATAGCAACACAGACCACATTCCCCATTCCTTGCAGGAGGTGATGAATGACAGGATCGCCTGATTATGCTCCAGGTCCATGTGCATGGCATTCTCCCTCAAGGTTGTCAGACCCAGGAACATAAATGCGAACCCGAAGACGAATTCACCGAATGATTTGCGGCTACTCTTTTGGGAGAAGATAAGGGGTAAAGACAGCGCGAAGAGTGGATAGATAATGTTGGTCATATTGAACTGGAAACCGAAGATCGACATGATCCAAGCGGTAATCGTCGTTCCAATGTTGGCCCCCATGATGACGGAGATGGCTTGTGTCAGAGTTAGAAGTCCTGCGTTTACAAAACTGACAGTCATAACAGTGGTTGCTGTCGATGACTGTACTGCTGCGGTGACGAACGCGCCCGTGAGCAGTCCGGTGAACCGGTTAGTCGTCATGGCGCCTAGGATATTACGAAGATGATCTCCTGTCAGTTTCTGGAGACCCTCACTCATAACTTTCATTCCATACATTAAAAGCGCAAGTGAACCGAGCAACTTTAGTACGGTAAAAATTGTATTATCCATCAAAAAAATAGTTATACCTGGAAGTATATCCGATTAATAGTCCTAACTTTAGGCAGCAAAACTACAAATAATAACTGATATAATATGTCTGAAACAATCACAATTTATTGCAAAAATAACAATAGCTATAAAGAGGTTCCCATTGGTTCTTCTCTGTTAGACATCTATACGATGATAGGTGCGCCTTTGCGTTACCGCCCGATGAATGCGCAGGTGAATAATAAAGTGGAGGGTTTGAATTTCCGTTGCTGGCATCCGAAAGACATTGAGTTCGTGGATTATACGCAATCTTCAGGGCTTCGAACTTATGTTCGTTCCCTGTGTCATATCTTTTCCAAAGCGGTGAACGACGTACTTCCTTCTGCGACATTAAATTTAGAACATCCGATATCAAAAGGTTACTACTGTGTGATCCATAACGGAAAGAAGATCGATATCGAAACGATCGACAAGATCAAGAAGCGCATGCGTGAAATAATCGATGCCGATCTGCCTTTCCTTCATAAGACGGTTCGCACGGTCGATGCCACGGTCCTGTTCCGTGAACGTGGAATGAACGACAAAGCCCGCCTGATCGAAACGGCCGGGATGCCTTATACTTCGTATTATGAACTGGACGGCTATATAAACTTCTTTTACGGATGTCTGACCCCTTCAACCGGTTATATCCAACTGTTCGATATCGTGCCTTACTTTGACGGCGTATTGCTTCAAATACCCAAAAAAAGTAATCCGCTGGAACTCGAACCGGCTATCCGGCAGGATAAGATGTTCGAAGCCTATAAGCAGCATTTAACGTTGCAACGTACCTTGGACCTGAATAATGTCGGTGACTTGAACCGTGCCATCGAGAGCGGCCATACCTCCGAACTGATCATGGTGTCGGAAGCCATGCAGGAGAAACAAGTCGCCAAGATCGCGGAAGAAATAGCGAAGCGGTATGAGGAGGGAGTCCGTATCGTATTGATCTCAGGCCCTTCGTCTTCCGGGAAAACGACTTTCTGCAAACGCCTGGAAGTCCAACTGATCACAAACCTGATCCACCCGGTCAGTATATCGCTCGACGACTATTTCCTGAACCGGGAAGATACGCCGAAAGATGAAACCGGCGATTACGATTTCGAATCGCTCTATGCCCTCGACCTTCCTTATTTCAACAGTGAGTTGAAGGATTTGTTATCCGGAAAGGAAATAGATCTGCCGACTTTCGATTTTGGAACCGGTAAGCGTATCTATAAGGGTAAGAAACTGAAGATGCAGAAGAATTCAGTCTTGGTAATAGAAGGTATCCATGCCCTGAATCCCGAACTGACTGCCATGATAGACGATAAGTTCAAGTACATGGTCTATGTCTCCGTCCTTACCTCGATCTCGTTGGATAACCATAACTGGATACCGACCACCGACAACCGTCTGTTGCGCCGTATCATCCGTGACTACCGCTTCCGTGGTTATTCGGCAAAGGACACGATTGCCCGTTGGCCGAGTGTTCGTCGGGGTGAAGATAAATGGATCTTCCCTTATCAGGAGAATGCGGATGCCATGTTTAACAGTGCCATGTTGTATGAACTGGCTGCCCTTCGCAAGTTTGCCGAGCCGATCCTGGCAGAAGTTCGCGAAAACGATGCTGAAAATGCGGAGGCTTATCGCCTGTTGCGGTTCCTTCGTTACTTCAACTATATTCCGGATGTCGGTTTGCCCGGCACTTCGCTTCTGCGTGAGTTCCTGGGAGGAGGTAGTTTCAGGTATTGAACTTGCTGCGTATTCGTTTGACGAGTTCGTTGAAGTCTTCTTTGTCTGGGATGAATTCGCTTATCCGGGTCCGGTTATGCCGGCAGAACACAGTCATGGAAAACACCAGCATGGCACAGAATGCTATGCTGGAACTGATGGCTGCTCCGACAACGCCATAAAGAGGTATCAGTATATAGCCCGCTATAAGCAGGGTGAGAAGTCCGATACAGGAGCTGACTGCGCTGTAACGTATCTTCCCGCTTCCGATGAAATAGTGGCTGAGTATACTGTTGCACCCTAAAGCGACAATCCCGACGGATAAGCCGAATATAACCTTTCGCATCCCAGTAAATTCGGGACTGAACAGATAATCCGTATAGATCCATTCCGGGATAAACAGAATACAGACGGTTGCCGACGCGATGGCACAAAAAGTGAGCTTGAACAGCTGCAATGTCGTTCTTTTTTGTACATCGGCATCCGTCGTTTGTGCCACGCTGCTGTACTCGATGAAACTGACGCTCCGACTGATATGCCAGACGCTTTCCGATATCTTTGTCCCGGCATCCAGCAATCCCACACTGCCCAAGCCGGCGAAACGTTGGATCAGGAAATAGTTCAGCCGGGTGGTAAGCACTTCGGCTATATTGTCTGCACTTCCCCAAAGGCCATAACTGAACATCTCTTTCAGGATGGAAACGAACGGTTTGTCTGTCGGCTTGTTCTCTCTTTTGATCAGGTAGGGGAAAAGCAAGACCAGGCTACCGGCAAAGGCAATGCCGTAAGCGATATATAATCCGTAGATGTAGGATGAAACTTCCTGCTTCCCGGCTATGTAGTAGAAATAGAGAAGGATAAAGAACAACAATCCCCCTTGCAGCATATAGGTAATGTTGAACCCTGTGATCCTGTCTTTACCCAGAAGGAAACGGGCATTGGTCGTAATGAAAGAAGATATCAGCGACAGTACATATATGTCTGTCAGGTACTCTTCCGGGAATAAACCGAAAAATAACATAAAAGCGCACGCCAGCCCCGATCCGATCAGGGGCCACGCATAAGCCGGGAACAAAATGGTGTGGATGGAATAACGGTTCATGAAATACACGATCGTATTACCCGAGAGGACCCCGTTGAATACGACGGCAATATTTATCGAAGCCAGGATGATACCCACCAGGCCGACACCTTCCACCCCCAACGCCTTGGCATTAATGAAAATAAGCATCAGGTTCAGAAAGGCAATCAGATAGCGTGTTCCAATTGTCCCCAGTATCTTTTTCAGCATATACTTATAGTTTCAGTCCGTCCAGCAACCGCACATACGTATCGATCGCCTCCCTGATCTCCATTAAACCGATATATTCGTCTGCCGCATGTGAGCGGGCGGAGTTCCCCGGACCGATCTTGACGGAAGGGAACGGCATAAGCGCCTGGTCGCTCAGGGTAGGCGAGCCGAACGGTTCTTTCCCCATCATCACAGCCCGCTTGACGAACGGGTGATCCAGTGCTGTCCGTGTCGAGTTGAGGCGGAAGCTACGGGCTTTCACTTCGCAGCCGACCTGCTCTTTGATCAGTTCGAACAGTCTCTCGTTGGGATAGAATTCATTCGTGCGGATATCCACGGTAAATTCGCAACGGTCGGGCACCACATTATGTTGTGTGCCGGCATGAATGATCGTTACGCTCATCTTCACCGGGCCGAGGAAGTCACTCTTTTCCGGGAACTGGTACGTATGGAACCATTCTATATCTTTCATCGCCAGGCTGATCGCGTTGATCCCTTCGTTGCGGGCCGCATGTCCGGCTTTGCCGATAGAAACGCAGTCGAGTACCATCAATCCCTTTTCGGCTACGGCGGGTTGCATTCCGGTAGGTTCGCCGACAAGGGCGAAAGCGATCGGAGGGAGATCGGCCAGCGCACTTTCGAGGCCGTTCTTGCCGGATACTTCCTCTTCACAGGAAGCGAGGAAGATCAGGTTATAAGCTTGCTCTTTCCCGATCAACTGTGTGAAAGTTGTGTAGAGGGAAACCACGCTTGCACCGGCATCGTTACTACCGAGGCCATACAGTTTTTCGTCTTCACTCTCTTCGGGGTTGAAAGGATCTTTCGTCCAACCGGAGGCCGGCTTGACAGTGTCGATATGGGAGTTGAGCAGCAGGGTCGGCTTGTTCAGGTCGAAACCCGGGGAGACGATCCATAGGTTGTTGCCTTTGCGGTGCACCGTATGTCCCGCCGACTGCCAGGTCTGTTGCAGATAATCGGCTACTGCCGCTTCATCCCGGCTAAAGGAAGGGCGGGAAATCATTCCCTTTAATGTATCTATTGCTTCGTAGTAAAGTTCCATCTTATTCCGATAATAATTTGTTAACCGTTTCCCGGTCGCGGGCCAGTTGCTCTTTCAACTCTTCCAGCGAACCGAACTTGATATCCTCGCGTACATAATATATAAACGCAACGGTTATTTCGTTATTGTAAATGTCACCGGAGAAGTCCAGTATATTCACTTCCAGTGTGATATTGCTGCCATTGTTGAGCGTGGGACGGTCGCCGATATAAAGCATTCCTTTATATCTTTCCCCTTTCAGATAGACCCGGACGGCATAAACTCCGATGCCGGGGACGATCTTGAACGGTTCGTCCACCTGTATGTTGGCTGTCGGAAATCCCAGTTTGCGGCCTACCTTGTAGCCGTTTACGATCGTTCCCCGTAGCTGGTACGGATAAGTGAGTAACTTATCAGCTTTTTCCACCTGGCACTCTGTTAACAACTTGCGTATCTCGGAAGAGCTGACAGCCGTCTGTCCGTCGTCATAGGGGGATGCTTTGACGACATCCATGCCGCAAGCCGCCCCATAGGTGACATACTGTTCGAACCCGTCTTTCCGGTCGTGCCCGAAACGGTGGTCGTAGCCGATCAGCAGGACTTCGACATGCAGCTTGTCGGCCAGTACGGTAGTGATAAACTCCTGTGCCGTAAGGCGCGACAGTTCGACGGTGAAGTCGAGAACAATGCAATAATCGATCCCTGTCGAGGCCAGCTGCTCCAGCTTCTCATCAAAAGAGTTGAGTAACTTCGGCTGATAATCGGCATGCAATACGGCGCGGGGATGTTCCGGGAATGTGATCACTGCTGAAGGCAGATTGCGGGCTTTCGCGGTCTCTTTCAGTTCATTTATCAGGAACCTGTGTCCCAGGTGCACGCCGTCGAAGAAGCCGATGGTGGCAGCCAGTTTCTTTCCTTTCAATAATTCCGTATCTCTGATAACTATCATTTTTCTTTTCTTTCGCTCGTTCAATGGAAAGACAAAAGTACATAAAGAAGGAAATTAATCGTACATTTGACCTGTCTATTAACAGATATATCTTAATATTAGTTATGAAAAGAGTCTTTTACCTTCTGGTCAGTCAGATTTTTGCGGTGTCGCTTCTTCTGGCCACCCCTTTGCAGACAGAGAAACGAACCGTTGTTTTCACCCCATCCGGTGGTGAGAAGGTGTATCTATTAACTCCCGGCAACAGCCTTACCGAGAATGTCTCGTTCCAGCAGGCGGATTATCCGACACGGAAATTCCTCCGCGTGGTAGGTGGCGTGAAGATGCCGGCACCTTTCCAGAACAGGGGGGAGGAAATGTTCCGCCGCTCCGAGTTCTATATCGACGATAACCTCGACTCCGTTCATGTAAAGAAGGATAAATATTCCCTTTATTTCAAGGGAGAAGACAATAACTTCGAACGTCATGCCTATTACCGTGTGTCGGGCGATCTCTTGAAGGCCGGTGAACTGACCGTTACGCTGCCCGTTGTCAAACAGCAGAACCTGTCGGTCTCTCCCGGCGGCGACTTCGGGGTGGCTATCGAACTGTTCTACAAGAAACCGGGGCGTTATAAGGATGATATCTACGACCGTCCCGACTCTCTCCTTTATCTCAGTGTCCCCGAAGGAACATCCAGGTTCCGGAATATCACCGGTAAGTTTATCCTGCCGGAGAATGTGGCTTGTGCTTTTCTGCGTATCGGCGGGACACATTTCAGCGGAGAATGCTGGGTGGAAGCTCCCCGGCTGGTGCAAAACAAGAAACCGGTTTGTTCCATTCCGTTTACGAAGTTTGCCGATAAACCGGACGATTACAATTACTGGATCGGTTGCAACCTCGCTACCCGTAGCTGGCCGCGTTGGAAAGTGGATTACAACGGCACGACCGTCTTCGAAGGTAATATCTTCGACCGGGCATCCGATGTGGCCGACTTCTATATCCTGCTGCCTGCTTCCGTCAGTGGAAAGGGCGACCTGAAGTTAACTCTGTTGAAAGAAGACAACCGGGCTGCTTATCCTTATGAACTGCGTTCGCTGGAGATTATAGAAGAGAGTGCGCGCGATTATGAAATCGTGTCTGTCCCCGAATATGTCACTGCCGGAAGCACTTTCGGCGTTCTGCTCGAAACGAATAAACCGGATGTGAAACTCAAGATACAGGCTCCGGCCTCCGTAACTCCTTCATTCCAGGAGGTAGAACTGAAGGAAACAGGTTTGCATGTCGTGGAGTTCTGTGCTGATGGGATTGCCTCTGCCGTGCCGCTGACGTTCGACGACGGTTCCCGCAAGGCGGAAGCCACCATCCGCCAGATCATTCAAAAGGGACGCGATGAGGTGTACCTTTCTTCGGGCGACGAGATCCATATCGATAAGGAATACACTCCGTACGACTATTTCTTTAAATGGTATGTCTCAAACCGTATCGGTAACTGGTATCAGTTCCGTCCCTCTTACCAGTGGAGCGGTTTCCGCGTGGCCAATCCGGAGATCATCAGTCATTATACCGCTTTGTTGAACAAGCTTCAGATGCCGTATGCGTGGCAGGTCGAGGGACGTACCCTGGCTGCAAAGCGCATCAATCCCGATCTTGAAACGTTGGCCTCACCCATGTTTCGGGGGAAGCAGGCGCATGAGAATGACGGTGGTTATTACTACTGGCAGCATTTCCTTTACCAGGGAGTCTTTTCCGATATGGCTGCCCGCAACCGTCCCTATGGCGGGATCTTTGCCAAGCACCGTCCAATTTACACGGATCATGGCGTTTTCATCCATTACGATCCGCAGGGTGTGAAAGATATGGCCGACGGAGCCCGCAAGCTGGTTGAGAACTTCCGCTATTCGAAAGGTGAAAGCACCCGCCATACCGGCCCGTCTTCCCTGTTCCGTTATTTGTATCAGGCAGGGTACAACTGGCTGGGAGCCGAACAGATGTACGGCCCCGAAGAAATCATCCTTTCTTCCCTCCGTGGCGCTTCACGGGCTTACAGCAAGCCGCAGTACGGTTCGCTACATGCCATGCAATGGGGGTCCGGACCGTTTACCGACCCGAAACATTCCCTTCGCCTTTATATGTCGCTCGCCGTTGCCTACATGCACGGTTCTTCCCACATAAATACCGAGGAAGCCTTGTGGACGGACGAATATGCCAACGACCGTTATTCCAAGTCGGGTAAGGAGCATCTGTATGCCCAGCATCGCGTACTCGATTTTATCGAGACACATACCCGGCGGGGTGAACTGAAAAGTAATATTGCCGTTATCCAGGGAAGGAATGATGCCTGGAAGTCGTTCGGGCGTGGCAGCCTGTGGTCGCAGAAAGGCGATAAGTGGGCATTCAACAAGGCGACCGAAAGCTTCGACCTCCTGAATGTCTTCTATCCGGATAATACGGTGGATGCCTGCGGTCCCGAAGGTTGGTTTACCGCTACTCCGTACGGTACGGTCGACCTGCTCCCGGTGGAAGCTCCTCTGGACGTAATGAATAAGTATAAAGCGATGGTCTTTCTCGGCTGGAACAGCTTTGATGAGAATGATTTCCTGCGTATCCGCAACTATGTATCCGATGGCGGAACGCTTGTCCTGACTGCCGCCCACCTGAACGCGGAGCTTCAACCGGACCAGCCTGTCAGCTTCCCTACGAATGATGCCGTTATCCGTGAGATGTTGGGAGAAAACTACCGGACACTGACCGCTAAAACCGAGCTTACCTTCGGAAACGGAAAGATTATCTATTTCCCCGCTCATGCCTATCCGGCAGAAAATACATTGCGGGATCAGTATGAAGCCACCCTGCGTGAAATCGCCGAAGCAACAGTCGCAGGTGAACAGAAGGCCGGCTGGATCGAGTCTGCCCCCTCCATCGGTTTCACCGTATGGGATAATAAAGATCGCCGCACGATCTATCTATTGAACACCGACTGGCAGAGCAACGAGTTGCAACATACCGCCAACTTCACCTGCAACGGGAAGAAATTCCCGCTCGATGTAAGGCGCTATCATATCGAAACCGTTCATTGTGCCGACGGCCTGGCCGTATCTCCCGGCAGCAACACAACGGATATCCTGTCGATCGACCGGGAAGGCGACGGCTGGAAAGTAACCCTCCAGAATACGGAGAAGGATACGATCCGCTATTTCAATACCGAAACGGGTGCGATCGACTCCATCACTTTCGATGAACCGTCCGTACATAGTTTTATTGTAAAGTAAAGAAACGGAAAAGGGGCACAGGTCATGATTGGCTTGTGCCCTTTTTCTGTTTTACGACTTTGGGTGTCTTCCTGTTGCCTCTTACCGGGATGGATTTACCTTTCTGCCGGTGAAAGGATTTCCGGATGCCGTTGTATTTTCTCTTAAGTGCCGATATAATATTTGTTTGACAATCGTCAGACAGCTGTTCGACCCGGCTCAGACAGCTGTCCTACATAGGTCGAACAGCTGTCCGACTCCTGTCGGACGAAAAATAAATCGGCAGGTATCTGAAAATAAATGCCGGTGTAATGAAAATATCTGCCTTACTATCCTGGAATATCTGCCGGACTGTTGAGGTTGCCTTTGGAGGGGCGCTCTTCCGCTTCTGAACATTTTTGAGCGGGTAATATGCGTTAAAAGCCGGCGAAGTTGTGGAATAATACCTGATATTTTATATGTTTGCAAGATGGAAGTGAAAGATCAGACGACAAACTGCTACCAGCGTATATATCTTGAATATGCTCCGATGCTGCTTCGCTTTGCGGGGAAGTTCGTCTCGGGTTTCTTTGCGGAAGATATCGTGCACGACGTTTTTCTCAAGCTTTGGGACAAACAGGTCTTCCTTCTTCCGGATGCCGATCTGAAACGTATTCTTTACGTTGCTGTCCGCAATGCCTGTATCGATCACCTGCGCCGTTCGAATATGGAGCAGGAAATTCTGGATCACCGGGCCGTCCAGCTCAAACTGGAGGAACTGGACTATTTTGAGTCGTCCGACGAACTGTTTATGCGGAAAGACCTGCTGGATCTATTGATGAAGAAAGTTGCCGAGTTGCCCGAAAGGAATCAGGAGATTTTCCGTCTTTCCTATCTGAAAGGGATGAAAGCGGCCGAGATTGCGAATCAGTTGGGCCTCTCTGTCCGCACAGTCGAGAACCAGCTGTACAGGTCTTTGCTTTATCTCCGTAAGCATTGTTCGCATCTTTTCTTTTATCTTTTTACCTTGATTTGAGCCTAGGGCTTTACTTAAATCCTATTCGCATTCGCCTTCATTTTCAATCGTTCGTATTTAATTTTAAAAAAAGTTTGTTTTTGTGTGAGTACTTTTGGGCTGCCATTCGTTATAAGTTCATAAAGGACTAAGTCACCGAAGGGTGACTATACAAAGGAGATATCATGGAAAACGAACATACAGAGCTAATTATAGGCTATTTACAAGGCAATCTGTCTAAAGAAGAAACAGATCTTTTTTACGATTGGGTGAAAGAGAGTATTTCCAACAAGGAACTATTCTTTGAGATCAAGGCCATGTATGATGCCGGTACTTCTTTAGGAGAAGCCCTGAATATCGATGAGAGCTGGCTGAATTTACTTAATAAAAAGGAAAATTCACAATCCCGCAGCTTCAGACTTTGGTATCAAATCGGTAGCTATGTTGCCGTGGCCTTGATTGCGGTAGCTATCAGTTCTGTATTCTTCTTTTCTTCGAGAGATGTTGATAATGGGTTATATTCCAGATATATTGGAGGCGATGGGCTGGAAGCGGATGTGGTTGAGTTACCCGACGGTACGCAGGTCAGCCTGGGATCAAAAACGACATTCCATTACGATAAGGACTTTGGTAAAAAACAACGTATCGTTTATCTGGAAGGGGAAGCCTACTTTGATGTAGCCAAACAAAAAGACAAACCTTTCATCGTAAAAACAAAAGAACAGGATATCGAAGCCCTCGGAACCAAGTTCAACGTAATGGCTTATCCGTTGGATTCGCTGGTTGTAACGACTTTATTGGAAGGGTCTGTCCGGTTGACGACTTTGGGTATCGACAGGCAGGCGATCTTACAGCCAAACCAGCAGTTTGTTTATAACCGGAATAGAAAAAGTATTTCTTTGAACCGGGTTGATGCTCAGCAATATACATCCTGGATAACCGGTTATTATTATTTTTCCGAACAAACATTGGAATCTATTCTCGATCGGTTGAGCCATGTGTATGGTGCACAATTCACTATTCAATCGAAAGACTTGAACAAACGTACCTTTACCGGTACATTCTATCGTGGGGAAAGTATAAAGGATATCATGGAAGTTATTAACCTGTCCGTACCTATCAAATACAAGATTGATAAAAGACATGTTACGATTTCGGAATGAGCGATATGGATTAGTTAACCTTTAAAAATGTAATGTATGAGTGGATAACGTAAAAAGTAAGAAGTGGAGAAAAATATCTTGCCGGATACTATCTTCTAAAGGGTGTGATTCAATTAAACTTCCATTGCCGTGGAAAAAGTGTTTAATCTTAAAACTATTAGAGTATGAATAATCAACGTATAGTTGCTTTTGTAAAACCGAAAAGAGCTATAAACATTATGAAGTTAACCGTGCTAATGCTAACTGTTTGTCTGTCTCAAGTTTTTGCCGCAACTTATGCACAGACTGCAAAACTAACAGTTTCTGCAAAGAATGAAACGTTGGAGAATGTACTGAAACAAATAGAAAAACAATCCGAATACCTGTTTTTCTATAATCTGGAAGAGATCAATAAAAACACTAAGATCTCTATAAACAAAGAAGATACTAATATTAAAGATGTATTGAATCTCATATCTAATAATACCGGATTAAGGTATGTTATAAAAGATCGCCATATTGTGCTGTATAAAGCAGAAGTGGCAGTTCCCCAACAAAGTGGAAAAAGAACAATTTCCGGTGTTATAAAAGATGCGAGTGGCCCTATCATTGGAGTGAATATTCTAGAAGAAGGAACCTCCAACGGGACGATCTCGGATTTAAACGGCCAGTTTACTTTAGAAGTCGCTGAAAATGCCGTATTGAAGTTTACTTATGTGGGTTATTTATCGCAGGAGATCAAGGTCGCTAACCAAAAATCTTTGAGTATCGTGATGAGAGAAGACGCCCAGACATTGGACGAACTGGTCGTAGTCGGTTATGGTTCGGTAAAGAAAAGCGACCTGACTGGTTCAGTTTCATCCGTAAAAGCCGAAGATATTACCAAAATGGCAACCAGTTCGCCGGTAGCGGCTTTGCAAGGGCGGGCAGCAGGTGTTTCTGTCTCATTAGGGTCCGGTTCGCCCGATGCAACGGCTTCCATCCAGATTCGTGGTGTGGGAACTCCGAATGATTCTTCTCCGCTTTATGTAGTGGACGGCTTTCCAATGAGCGATATTAATCATTTGAGTCCTAATGATATCGAGTCGATCGAGATTCTGAAAGATGCTTCGGCTTGTGCCATCTACGGTTCCCGAGGTGCCAACGGCGTAGTTGTTATTACAACGAAGAAAGGCAAAGCCGGTGATTTAAAGGTTAATTTCAATGCTTATTATGGTATTGAACGCCTGGCTTCAAAGCCTACTATGCTGAATTCTTCACAATATGCGGAGTTATCCAATCTGGCCTATACAAATGCAGATGAAGATCCTTTGTATTCGAGCACAACTAATATGCCTTATAATACAGACTGGTATGACGCTGTTTCCCATTTAGGTCAGTTCCAGAATTATAACATAAGTATGACTGGTGGCGGCGAAAAAGTACAGTCTGTCTTTAGTGCGAACTATTATAAGAGAGAAGGTATCGTAAAATCTACCGATTTTGATCGTATATCGTTAAACCAGAATAATGTCTTTAAAGCAACCAGTTTCCTAAAGTTCACAACCTCGCTGTCTGTTGCTATGACCGATCATAAAAGATTGGATCCTACCAGTATTTTCCTTTCTTCTTTGATTGCTCCTCCCGATATACCGGTTATCAATCCGGAAACAAATTACTATACAGGTATTCGAAAGATGAGACTGGAGAATCCGGCTGGTAGAATTGCCCGAAATAACGGAAAAAACAAACGTTTGTATTTTGTCGGTAATTTCAGTGCTGACCTGAATCTGACGAAAGACCTGGTCTTTACCTCCCGCTATGGTATTAAAGTAAGAAATAATCATGATAGCGATTTTGTTCCTGTTTTTTATGAAACAGCGGATAATTCAACCTTAATGAATACCGTATCTAGGAAGACATCCCGTACTATCGATTGGACCTGGGAGAATATGCTGACTTATCACCACAATTTTAACGAGAAACATGATCTGACGGTGATGGGAGCGATGTCTGCCCGTAGTTATACAGATGACTCTTATGAAGTAACGAAGCAAAATGTACCTATTGAAAGTGATGAGTTCTGGTATTTTGATTCTGCAACCGAAAACCCGTTGGCTAAAGGCGATGGTGCGGAACTGACCATGCTGTCATACCTGGGCCGTATCAATTATAATTTATTGGATCGTTATCTGGTAACTGCAAGTTTTCGCGCCGACGGTTCTTCGCGTTTCACTAAAAATAACCGATGGGGATATTTCCCTTCAGCCGCTCTTGCCTGGAAATTATCGGAAGAGAGTTTCTTTAAAAACTGGGAACAAAATGTCTTAAGCAATGTCAAAGTGAGAGCTGGTTACGGTGCCATTGGTAATGAAAATATTAAATCCTATTATCCCTATTTAACTCCGATTTCACAACAACAATATTATACCTTGGGGCAAAATCAGGACAGAATAAACGGTTCTCTGCCTTCCGGTATCGGTAATCTGGATGCCAAGTGGGAAACATCCACTCAGTTGAATTTTGGAGTCGACTTAAGTCTGCTTAATAATCGGTTGAGTGTAACAGCCGATTACTATATTAGAAAGACTGAAGACATTTTATTGACGCAACAAATACCTCGTATTTCCGGATTTGGTAGTATGGTTCGTAATGTAGGGGGGATGCAGAATAAAGGTTTCGAGTTTTCACTTGGATTTAAAGGAAGTAAAGGTGATTTCACATACAGTATCAATGGTAATTTTGCTCTTGTAAAGAATGAAGTGACGAGTCTCGGAACCTCAGAGGCTTTGGTAGCCAGTATCCCGTATGACTATACATTGATTGATTTGCAGGGAGCCTTGGGGAATATTATCCGTAGTGAAGTGGGTAAACCTTACGGACAATTCTATGGTTATCTAACAGATGGTATCTTCCAAAATCAGGCAGAGATCGATGCGTATGTAAAAGACGGTAGCTTAATCCAGCCGGATGCCAAACCGGGTGACCGCAAATTTAAGGACTTGAATAATAATGGTAAGATCGACGATGGCGATATGGACTTTATCGGAAATCCGATCCCTGATGTTACTTATGGTCTTTCATTCGATGCAAGTTATAAGAATTTTGATCTGAGCCTTTTGTTCCAGGGGGTAGCCGGTAATGAAATTTATAATGCTGCTAAGTATTATTATATGCGATTTGATGGTAAGCAGAATGTACGCCAGGAATATCTGGACGACTACTGGAGAGGAGAGAATACCTCTAATGTCCAGTCTATTCCGACCAAGGACTTGACCCGTAACAGTCGTAACTTCCGTAATTCCGATTATTATGTAGAAAATGGTTCTTATCTGCGTTTGAAGAATATCCAGTTAGGATATACATTCTCTCCCAGATTAGCTGAAGGCTTTAAGCCATCTATCCGCTTGTATATCTCGGCACAGAATCTGTTTACAATTTCCGGTTATAGCGGCTTTGATCCTGAGGTGGCAACAGATCTTTCGGTTGATAGAGGGCAATATCCGCAGGCTCAATCTTTTATGATCGGAACAGTTATTAACTTTTAAAGAGGCATGATATTATGAAAACACATCAGATACTTGTAGGTTTATCAATAGTACTATTATTAAGTTCATGTTCGGACTTTCTGGATAAGACTCCTTTAGTTCAGACATCAGTTCAGACCTATTACTCCACGGATGATGAGGCGAATACTTCGATCATCGGTATTTATTCCATTATGCAGAATGAATCCTTCCAGTTGGCACCTTTCATGATAATTGGAGACGACTGTTCGGATGATTCGGATTTAGGTAATAATAATAGCGAGGCATTCTCCTGGTTGGGCTCTGTAGCCCAATCACTTCAAAAGTTCGATAATCTTCCCACCAACTGGGTGAGTAATGCTTTGTGGGCGCAAGGTTTCAGAGGAATTTCCGCTTCTACTCAGGCAATAGAAAGTATTACGGCTAATGCTGATCATTTATCACCGGCCAAGAAAGACCAGTTCCTAGGTGAAGCTCATTTCCTGAGAGCATTTAATTATTTCTTCATGACACGGCAGTATGGACGGATGCCTATTATCGATCATGTACTTTCTTACGAGGAATATTATATGTCCCGCGCTTCCATTGAAGATACCTGGGAGTTTATAGCGCAGGATCTGAAGAAGGCAATCGAACTTTTACCGAAGAAAAGTGAATATGAGGCTGCTGATTTAGGTCGCGCTACACAAGGGGCTGCTTATGCCATGCTTGGTAAGGTGTATATTTATCAGGGGAAATTCCAGGAAGCTTATGATGCACTGAAAGAAGTGGTGAATTCGGGCGAGTATGGTTTGGAACCTAATTATGCGGATGTTTTTACTCTCGAGCATGAGAATGGCATCGAATCGCTTTTCGAGATTCAGCACAGTATCAGCGGTACAGGTTGGGCAGACTCGAATGAAGGTTCGATCCTTTCTTTCTATGAGCATGATGCCGATCCTAACGATCCCGTGAAATGGCATAACGGATGGTCTATGCATTGCCTTACTGAGGATCTGGTGAAGAGTTATGAAGATGGTGATCCCCGTCTGAATGCAACTGTTATTTTCCCCGGAGAATTCTTTGACGGGCGTATTAATTATAACAAAGCCAGTTCTACAGGATATCAACCAAAGAAATGGTATATTCCTTATGCACAGCGTTCACAGGTCGACCAGAGTGATTGTCCTAAGAATATAATCTTCTATCGCTACGCCGATGTATTGTTATATATGGCTGAGGCAGCCAACGAATTAGGAAAGACAACAGAAGCCCTCGATTACCTGGAACAAGTCCGTAGCAGAGCCCGTTTGAATGCTACCGCTGACAATGTGTTACCGAAAATCACGGAAACCGGAAAAGATAAGTTACGTGATCTTATCTGGCATGAACGTCGTGTCGAACTGGCCGGTGAGGGACAACGTTTTTGGGATCTGGCTCGTCAAGGCCGTCTTGGAAGTATCATGAAAGCGTATTCTCAAAAGTATAATTCTATCAAAGGAAAGAACTTTGTAGAAGGTAAGAGTGAACTGTTACCTATCCCTGAAGATCAGGTAACCCTTTCTAATGGAGCTCTGGAACAAAATCCGGGTTACTGATAATCGTTTATATATTCATTTACCGCTAATCACATGAAAATGAAGAAGATTTTATTATCGATATGTCTGGTATTTATGACTTTGGTTGTCTATGCCCAGAACAAAACGTATTTTGTATCTCCCAATGGGAATGATAATGCATCCGGCTTGTCTATTCAAGCTGCATGGAAAAGTTTGGATAAAGTGAATAATGTTACCTTTCTTCCGGGTGACAAGATCCTGTTTGAGTCGGGAGCTGTCTGGAAAGGACAGCTCAAGTTACAGGGATCCGGAGAGAAAGGAAATCCGATCCTCCTTTCTTGTTATGGCGGAGAGACTAAACCGATAATTAATATAGGTGATGCCGAAGGTGCCGGAATCCGCCTCAACAATCAATCTTGGTGGATAATAGAGAATATGGAAGTTACTAGTGGTGCCGCCCCTGAACTAGGAATCGGACGGCAGGGTATCGTAGCACTGGCCCGGGGGGAAAATCAACAGGTAGAACATATAATAATCCGTGATTGCTATATCCATGATATATGGGGACAGCTTGGCGGTGATACGGAATATACCGGTTATAATAGTTGTGCCATATTAGTACAGATCCAGAATAAAAGGGGAGGTATTAACAACAATCGTATGAATACGACCCTGAACGATGTACTGATTGAAAATAACCGTATCGAACGTTTTGATAAATGTGGTATCATTGTTCGCGGCTGTAAGAATAATCTGAATGTCCGTCATAATTATATGGAAAATCTGGGTGGAGACGGAATTTTTGTAGGTGGATGTTATCGGGGCATGATAGAACATAATGTGGCTAAACGCACTTGTATGCGTTCCGGATATCTTGATCTGAAGGGAGGCGAAAGCTGGTGGCCACATACGGCTGCCATTTGGATACAGGATGCGGAAGAGACGATTATGCAGTATAATGCCGTTTATGATACAGGACGTCAGCCGGGGAATGGTGATGGATTTGCTTACGACTTCGACTTTTATTGCAAACGTTGCATTGCCCAGTATAATTACAGTCAGAATAATCATGGTTTTTTATTGCTGATGAATCGTACGTTTGAGAATATTGCCCGTTATAATATAAGTGAAAACGATCAGACGCACCTGGTACAAATGCAATGTGATATTAGTGATCGTAATATCTTGTACAATAATGTCTTTTATATCGATTATGGTACAGTGGATCTGGATTTCTTCTGTGGTAACGATGGTTCGGTAGATAAGAGTAAGCTGGGGGCTGTTTATTACAATAATATCTTTTATGCTTCAGGGCAGAGTTATTTCAGAACAGCCTATTCTACCGGAGAAGTATTGACTCGAACTTTTGATGAATCGGTCAAACCTGCTACAGGTGCTCCTGATAAGCTGTTTTATCATAACTGTTACTACGGCCCCTGGAAAAATGGCCTGCCTGATGATCCTGAGAAATTGGTGGCTGATCCTCTTTTTGTCGCTCCCGGTAGCGGTGGTGAAGGATTATGCTCGTTGAGAGGTTACCAGTTACAACCGAATTCCCCTTGTATCAATACTGGTATCTATGTGCCTCTTTCCGGTAAGCATGATTTCTGGGGAAATCTTTTAGAAGATGGACATACTGATTTCGGAGCATACGAGCAGATTGGTTCGGGTATGTTTGGTGATAAGGCGAAAATGGAGGAAATAGACCGGAAGTATAGTGATGACTCTGAGAAAGCCTGGGCAAAGTGGAGTAGTTTATATCTGAAAAAACAGAGGAGATAGGTTATGAAAAAGAATGTAGTAGGATTAGTTGTTGGGCTATTGGGGCTATTGACTGTGGCTTGTAATTCTCAGCATGGAGGTGTACAATCTTTTGATATGCAAAAGATAGCGGCCCGTTATGCAGACACGGAGACAGGTATGAAGCAGAGTGATATATTTAAGAAGAATGTATTATATGTTTCGCCTGAAGATGGTAATAAGGGTGTCGTGATCTGGGAAAAAGGTGACAAACCGGTTTGGAACCAGGGAAATTATCTGGTGTTTGAACTGTATGGTGAGGCGCAGTATAGTGGCGTTATCAATATCGAGTTTTATAAGGATATGAAGAATTTCGTTGCTGAGAAGATCGTTCTTCAAGGAGGTGAAACCTCCGGTACAGATAAGGATATGCCGTGGATCTCTTGTTTGATGGGCGTGTTGCCGCAGCTGAAGACACAGGTCGTTTTTCCTTTGTCTTATCTGGATGCACAACAATTGTTTGTTCCCCGCTCTCCTCGCCAGTTGAAAGGTACGGTCAGTGGTAATCGGTTGGCTCCGGAGGATATTATTAAGGTGGTTCTTCGTTTCGGACCTTATGACGGGAGTAATTATCGGACTTCTTACGAACTGGCTTCTGTTTCTATTACAGATTCGTTACCAGATCCTTATCCAGCTATTTCTACTCCGGTTATCGACCAATTAGGACAATGGAAAGATAAAGAGTGGCTTGGTAAATTGAAAGATGAAGAGGATATGATCCGCCAGAATCAGGCGATAGCCAAAGAAATCGAGAATGTCGGTTATCCTTCGGAATGGGGACGGTTCGGCGGTTGGAAAAAGAAACAGTTTAAAGGCACCGGTTTTTTCAGGACTCAGCATGACGGGACTCGTTGGTGGCTGGTCGATCCGGACGGATATGCCTTTTTAAGTGTAGGTATTGACTGTATAGGTCCCAATTCCAGTGGACCGGTGAATGGTATGGAAGATCTGTTCGAGTGGCTTCCGGAGGAGGGAGATGCTACGTATGCAGAAGCTGTAAAAGATAGAAGAGGTTTCAAGGCGGTTGATTTTTATATTGCCAATATGATCCGTGTGTATGGTCAGGATTGGAGAAGTCAATGGGATAAGCTCACAGAAAATCTGATGAAAAAGATTCGGTTTAATACGGTGGGAAACTGGTCGGATATTGATTTTGCCCGCAAAAGTCGTATCCCTTATGTTTTGCCTTTACGTGATTTTCCAGGTACGGCTGTTTCGCTTTATCGTGACTTTCCGGATGTCTTTTCTAATGAATATCTGCAAAATGCCAAAGCATTCGCCCGTCAATTAACAGATTATAAAGACGATCCGTATATGGTTGGCTATTTTTTAAGGAACGAACCTCAATGGGCTTTCGGTTATCATAATCTGGCTTATGAAATGTTTGCTACCCGGCAGACTTCACGTACTAAAGATGAATTTATTAATTGGCTGGAAAAGAAATATCAGGGAGATATAGCGGTTGTAAATAAAAAATGGAATTTGAAGCTGAAGGATTTTGCATCTTTGAAGGATTGTACATTCAAGGAGTATCCTTCGGATGTGGCTAATAATGACTTCTATGAGTTCTCAACAATTATGGTGAAGATGTATGTCGATATCCCATGCGACGAAGTGGTCAAGATTGACAAGAATCATATGAATTTAGGAATGCGTTATGCCTGGTTAAGTTCTGATTTACTTTACAAGGCAGGAGAGCGTTTCGACGTCTTTTCTATAAATGGTTACGGATTGGTTCCGCCTCCCACAGCTGAAATTGCCGAACGAAGCGGAAAACCCGTAATGATTGGGGAGTTCCATCAGGGAGCTGTAGACAGGGCTTTACCTGCTACAGGGATAATCGGTGTCCTGAACCAACAGGAACGTGCTGCAGCATACCGGAACTATATAGAACAAGGTTTTGCACGCCCGGAATTGGTCGGTATGCATTATTTTCAGTGGATCGATCAACCTTACTACGGCCGTTTCGATGGAGAGAATTATAATATAGGAGTTGTTACGACCTGCAATATTCCTTATCCGGAATTGACAGAGGCTATGACAACAACGAATGAACGTATATATGATGTCGCAATAGGAAAAGTGGAGGCTTATAGTGCCGATATACCTAAAACACCGGCTATCCATTATTAATTATAACATTAAGTGATCTATGAAAAATACATTTATTATAGGGCTGGCGCTTCTGTTATCAGTCCCTCAATTATTCGCTCAGACTGTCAAAGTTACAGAGAAACCATTGGTATTGCCTACTTATGAAATCGGGGCACCGGATGTAAACCCTATCTTTTTTACCGGGCGTGTATATCAGGGAGCTCAGGGACATATTTATCCTTATCCGCTCTATGATATATTAACGGATGAGAAAGTAGACAAAACCTATGATGCCGTTTATCTGGATAATGAGTATGTGAATGTTTGCGTGCTGCCTGAGATCGGAGGACGTATTTTGTCGGCAACCGATAAGACGAATGATTATGAAATATTTTATCGGCAGACAGGTATAAAGCCGGCTTTGATCGGTATGCTCGGAGCCTGGCTGTCCGGAGGAGTGGAATGGAATATCCCTCATCATCATCGTCCTTCCAGTTACATGCCTATCGATTGGAAGATAGAAGAGAATAAAGATGGAAGTAAAACGATCTGGGTGGGTGAAATGGAGCTGCGTCATCGTATGAAATGGTCGGTGGGTGTCACTGTCTATCCGAATCGCTCATGGGTGGAAGCCAAAGTGAAGATCATTAATCGTACGCCGTTCATACAGTCTATTCTTTATTGGGCCAATGTTTCTGTACATTGTAATAAGGATTATGAAGTCATTTTTCCGCCGGCTACACAATTCGGTACGGATCATTCCAAGGTCTATTTTACCAAATGGCCTATGGGAGAAGCGGTTCGCGGTAGTGGTAATGAAGTTGGACTTGCCTGGTGGAAGAACTATACCGGTAATTCCCGCTCTATCTTCGCCTGGAACTTCGAAGACAATTTCCTGGCCGGTTACGATCATGGGAAACAGGCAGGTACGGTACATGTAGCTAACCACCATATTGTCAATGGTAAGAAGTTTTTCTTATGGGGCAACAACCCGAGTGGAGAGATGTGGAATAAGATGCTATCTGACAAAGACGGACATTATCTGGAACTGATGGTCGGTGCTTATTCGGATAATCAACCGGATTATAGTTGGGTAGGACCAGGGGAAACACGTGAGTTCGTTCAACGTTGGTATGGTATTCGTGATATAGGTTCTGTGAAGAATGCGAATGACGATGCTGCTGTTAACCTGGAGAAAAAAGCATCCGGAAAAGTTTTTCTTGGATTTAATGCAACGACTAAATATCCTGATGCAAAAGTTTTGCTACAACAGGACGGTAAAGTATTGTTTGAGAAGGTGATTTCTATCGATCCAGCAACTCCGTTTACAACAACTGTATCGGTTCCGGCTACAGTGAAAGAAACAAGCCTTCGTGCTGTTTTACTGGATAATAAGGGGAATGAGTTGGTTGCTTATCAACCGGTGGAGTTGGAGAAAAAAGAACTTCCTGAAGTTGTTGAAGGGACTAAGCCAGTGAAAGACTATCAGACAGTAGAAGAATTATATTATGCCGGACTTCGTGTGGAGCAATTCCATAATGCCCGTTTAAATGCGATGGATTTCTATAATGAGGCATTGAAACGAGATTCATTCGATTCGCGTGTGAATACGGTTATGGGTATCCATTATGCCAAAGCTGGGGAATGGGGAATGGCAGAAAAACATTTGAAACGTGCATTACTCCGTCCGGCCAAAGATTATACGGTTGTGAAGGATCCGGAACCGCATTATTACCTCGGATTGATTTATCAGATGCAAGGTCGTTATAAAGAGGCCGCAGACCAGTATTGGAAAGCCACCTGGTATCCGACATTCCAACACCCGGCTTATCTGGCATTGGCACAGTTGTCAGCCCTAAAAGGAAATTTGCCTGAGGCATTGGATCTGGTCGATCAATCGTTGGCAGTCGGAGGAAGAGATACAAAAGCTTTGACACTGAAAGCTTATTTGTTGAGAAAACAGGGACAAACAGAGGATGCGTTGAAACAAATACAACAGGTTGTCGCTATCGATCCATTGGATTATTGGAGTATGGCAGAGCAAAGTTTTCTGAGTGGGAATGGTGTGAATTTCCTGGATAGGGCTGAGAAACAGCGTGGTGAAGGTATTATTCGGGTGCAGGAACTATTGGAAATGTCCTTGGAATATGCCCATGCGGGTGCCTATGAGGAAGCTACTCTTTTACTGAATAGAGCCCTGCAAATCGGTGAACCTTACACATCTTCTCCTTTAGTATATTATTATAATGGTTATTATAACCTGTTATCAGGGAAGAAGGAGATAGCATTGGCACAATGGAAGAAAGCTTCTTCACTTGCTACCGACTGGTGTTTTCCATTCCGTTTGGAGGAAATAAATATCCTGTCGACCGTTTGTTCGGAATCTCCTGAAGATGCCCGTGCTCCTTATTATCTGGGTAATTTGTATTATTTCCTGGGGCAGAAAGAGAAAGGAATGGCTTGCTGGGAGCAGGCAGTAGCAAAGGATCCGGTTTTCGCCCAAGCCTATCGTAACTTAGGCTTTGGTTATAACCGCTTGAACGAGCTAGGAAAAGCAATAGCCGGTTATGAGAAAGCAATTGAATATAATAATCAGGATCCTCGCATTTTCCAGGAACTGGATATACTCTATGAGAAAGAAAAGAAACCGGCAACCGAACGTTTAGCGGTATTGGAAAAGAACTTGTCAACAGTTATGAAACATGATGAAGCCGTTATTCGTTTATTGACATTGTATAATGAAACCGGAGCTTATGATAAGGCTATCGATATAATGACTGCCCGTCATTTCCACGTTTGGGAAGGCGGAGGTGAGATACATGATATTTATGTCGATTCTCATTTGTTGAAAGGTATGGATTTACTTAAATCAGGAAATTATAAGGAAGCTGTAAAAGAGTTTGAAACAGCCGATCTGTATCCAGAAAATCTCGAAGTAGGCCGGCCGGAAACCGGCGGGCATAGTGCTAAGGGATATTATTATCTGGGTAAAGCTTATCAGGCTTTAGGAAACAAGAAGAAGGCAAAAGAAAGTTTTGACATTGCTGCAAACAGTCAGGTAAGAAGACGGCGTATGGAGTTGGCTTCAGAGAATACTTTATTCAATGCTCTGGCAATGAATGAGGCCGGCAGACAGGCGGAATCGAAAGAGTTACTTCAAAAGCTTTCTACTGAAATTGAAGAACAGTTAGCCGGACGAGTAACAGTCGATGCTTATTCCAAATTCGGAGAAGACGGTTCGCGGGATGAACGGATTGCTAATTTGAATTATCTGAAAGGTTTGTTGGAATGTTATAAGGGCAATGACGCTACAGGAAAAGTATTGCTTCAGAAAGCTGTAGATATGAATCCGAATTTGATTTGGGCTAAACAATTCCTAAATCATACGTTTTAATCGACGGTAATAAGATATATAATTAGTGGCCGGGAGATCTGAATCTCTTGGCCACTTTTATGTTTAGAAAATAAGAAGTTATCCCTATCTTTGCGGGGGAATTAATAAATCTAATAAAACAAACATGAAGCATTCGATGAAAGCCTTTTTGTTGTCCCTGGTTGTAATCTTAGGAATATTACCTTGTTGGGCAGGAAGTAAATATGAATCCAAAATATCTTCTTTGGAAAATGAAAAATGGTGGGGAGGCATGGTGGCACTTGGCTCTCAAATGCCGTTTAAGGAAAATATGCGTCTGTTCGATCTTTCTACTGAGAATTTGAATAATCAGAATGTTCCCCTTTTGATTTCATCAGAGGGACGATACATATGGAGTGATAAACCTTTTTCATTCAAGTTTGAAAACGGAATATTACAGCTGTTTTCCGATTTTGAAAATATAGAACCGGTATTAGCAGGTAATACGTTGAAAGATGCCTATATAGCCGCATCTGCAAAATATTTCCCTCCCTCTGGTCAGTTACCTGACTCTTTATTCTTTTCCATGCCTCAATATAACACATGGATTGAACTGATGTACAATCAGAATCAGGAAGATGTATTGAAATATGCCGACAATATTTTGAAATATAAATTTCCCGTAGGTGTTTTTATGGTTGATGACAACTGGCAGAAATATTATGGTAATTTTGATTTTAAACCCGAACGTTTTCCTGATCCGAAAGGTATGATCGATCAGCTCCATAAAGACGGATTCCGTATTATGTTATGGATCTGCCCGTTTGTTAGCCCGGATAGTCCAGAATTTCGCGAATTGCAGCAAAAAAATTATTTAATCAAGAAAAAAGGAACTAACCAGGCGGCTATTATTCCTTGGTGGAACGGATATAGTGCATGTTATGATCTGAGTAATCCGGCAGCTGCGGAACATTTGAAACAACAGTTACGTAATATGCAGGATAAGTACGGTGTGGATGGTTTCAAATTTGATGCAGGTGATATCGGTCCTTACAGTGATCCCGATCTAGAATTCTATGATAAAGACGCTACTTCAGTAGATATGTGTGAATATTGGGCAAAAATAGGTCTGGATTTCCCATTCAACGAATACCGTGCCGGTTGGAAGATGGGAGGGCAACCTTTAGTGCAACGCTTGGGGGATAAAGACTATTCCTGGAATGCAGTAGGCTTGTTGATCCCTGATATGATTGCTGCGGGTCTGTTAGGATATGCTTATGCTTGTCCAGATATGATCGGTGGGGGGCAGTTCGGTTCTTTTTTGGGTATTGACCAGACCAAATTGGATCAGGAATTGATTGTTCGTTCCTGCCAGGTGCATACATTGATGCCTATGATGCAGTTTTCTGTAGCACCTTGGCGCATCCTCGATGAAAAGCATCTGGCTATCTGTCGTGATTATGCTCATTTGCATGAAAAGATGGGTGGTTATATTCTGGATCAAGCACGTTCTTCAGCACAAACAGGCGAACCGATCATTCGTCATATGGAATATGCTTTTCCTCATCAGGGATTTGTAAATTGCAAAGATCAGTTCATGTTGGGAGATAAGTACCTGGTAGCTCCGATCCTGACAAAAGAACATGTACGTAAGGTTATGTTGCCCAAAGGAGAGTGGAGAGATGATACCGGCAAAAAATTCCGTGGCCCTAAAACTATAGAGGTGAATGCTCCTCTGGAAAGATTACCCTGGTTTGAGAAGATAAAGTAAAAAAGAAAAGGAGTAGAACGATAATTCTACTCCTTTTTTGTTATTCAAATATTTCTTTGAATATATGTTTTACAGTTGGAATACAGTCGTTTCCAGGTTTAGATGGATACGGATCCGTCTCTTTTGTCCAAGGTTCTTCCAATGCATAAAAATCTATTTCTTCTGGATTTTTCCCATTCATCTTCAGGGTAAGATTGTCGAAATAGGCTTTCCATCGCATGTAGTAGAAATCTTTTAGTATCCCGTTCCATTCCTTGTGGGCATAATCTCTCAGACCTCCTTCGTCAGCGGCCTGACGGTTGCCCCAGGTGGTAATCTGTACACGTGCGTTCCACTCATATAAGGCTTTTTCTTCAGGAGTCTTTCCCAGATTACGAGCCTGGTCAATCCAGTTTCCTACCATAAACTCACGGCGTGTTCCTAATAATTCATCCTGCAAAAGGATCAGTTGCAGGAAATGCCGGGAGGCCATTTCAAAGAGTGTCTTATCTCCTGATGTATAAGCGGCCATCACGGCTTTGTATAACAGACGGCCTCTTTCTGTAATGGCTTGGCGAACAATATCAATCAGATCATATTCAAAGTTATTATTCCCTTTATACTGATCGGCTACCGATACCATCAGACGAGCAGCACGGATAACATCCTGGGGATTGTAATAATCAGACATTTCCGACCAACTGGAGGCCTGATAAACATTTTCCGACGGACGTGCACAAAAGATAGATTCATGTGTTCCCTGCTGAACGGATTGAGGAGGACAGTTGTAGATCGAGTTACTGAGTAGCGTCCAGGCTTCTTCCACCGTTTTATTTTCAGAACCGTAACGGGCACGAACGTAGTTTGCCAGCCATTCCTCTTTATCGAACCGTTGCTCCCTCCAGGGGAGTTCGGTTAATAACTCAAACATGACCGGATTGTTTTCACTACCCTCCATCGTCATACCGACGCCACATAACGTTTTACCGAAAGGACTTTCTTTTGCCTTATAGAATTCATCGATTACATGCGCCATCTTTCCATGCAGACCGACATTACCGCCATAATTCAGCAGCATACAATAGATCCAGTCGTGTTGTCCAAAACCGCTTTTACGGTACCAGGTCGACTCGGTGTCTCCCCACTGCGGGCGGCTTTCTGCAAACAAATCGAGGACGATCATATCTCCGGCCTTCAAATTCTCAATCATCTTTGAACGAGGATTGGCCTGCCACGCCTGGGCTACCCAAACGGCTTTCGGATTTACCTTCTTCATGGCAGACATAATTGCTTTGCCGGCAGCATCCAGATCGACTCCGGCAACGTTACCTCCTTCATGGAACGGGTCCATACTGTAATAATTGGCTTTGCCAAACAATTTCTCCATCTCTTTGTAATAAAGGGAAGCTATCTCCTGAAAGCGGGGATCGGTAGGCTGAAGGAAAGCCGGACGGCGATAACCGCACCATAAGCCCGGGTCGGAAACATTCAGTCCCAGCTTTTCTTTGGCATTGTGAGGAACCATGCCGGAATATCCCGGTAATACAGGTTCGATACCGTATTCACGCATACGTTTCAGTATCTTCTTTTGCAAAACGGTCTGTTGCCGATACCAACTGTCAGGATTAGGACCTCCCCAGCCTTCCAGGTTATTCATCAGCCACCAGGCCATAAAACCGGGACCGGAGATAAATTCGTTGATCTCCTCCTTGTTGTAGCCCAACTTTTTCAAAACGTTATACCAGACACTTTCCACCCCTGTCATGGCCAATGGCAGATTGATACCATGCAAAGCCATCCAGTCGATCTCTTTCTCCCAGCGATCCCAGTCCCAGAATGCCATTGTATAAGAAAATGTACAGTAGTTCAAGTCATAACGTAGTTTCAGGCCTGTTTCATGTCGTTCTTTTTTTGTTACGGCAGGAAGGACTTCCGGAAGCGTAGCCTGCATTCCGTTCCAAGAGAGATGAATGCCTGCATAATATTTTAGATACCAGTTTATTCCGGTTGCAATACTGACATAATTATTACCGCGGATAACGACTTTATCTCCTTTCTGATCCAGTTCAAAAAAGTCGGTGGGCGATTTGATCTGTTCGATGACAAACTTACGGGAAGCTCCCTTGTCAATACGCTCTAATAACCCGTCTATCGGGCTTGCTTGTATCACTGCTGAAAAGCATAATAGCAACAGAATATTAATTATTTTCATTTTATCAGATTGTTAATGTTGTCAAAATATTTATACCATATTGATTGTCTTCGGAGACCCGCCATTCCACATCGCCATTGGCACAACGAATTGCATAGCGGGCGTTTTTCTTCAAACGATCAGCCCCATCCGGAATCCATAGGCCTAACTGATAATTCCCGGGGATGACGGTTTCCGGTATATGCATATTCGTTTTGATTTTATGGATCAACGGAGTACAAAGCGTATCATCCGGGTTGTAAGGTTGCCATTCGTTTACGTTGGCATCAGTTAATTCGGTATGGACAATGTTTCCTTCATTGTCTATCAGTACGAAATAAACAGGATGTTCATTAAACAGTGTGGAAAAACCACGGTTGATCAACGACAGTTCTATTTCTTTATCGTTTTTATCAGTGGCGGGTGATATCGTTAAATCTTGTAACTCAATCCGATACCCCAGGTGATCCCGGATATAATCGAAAATATTACGTTCAGCAATCTTTTTATCTTTAGTATTAAAATAACCATTTGAAACAGGCATTTTATTCTCTTTCAGGAAAGCTTCCGTGACAGGTGTTTCCTTCCAGTATTTCATGGAATATTTGTCATTAGTGTTTTTCTCCTTATAATTATGAATAGCACTCAGTGAGGTATAGTGTTGCAGGAAAAGACGCTTTGCCGTTTGAAGTCCGTCAATTATCCAGCCAGCTTCCGGGCTGTCCGGATCTTCATTCATACTCCATGTACCCCAAGGCAATTCTCCATCGACCGGAAGATACGCCGATTCACGCATGATCTGTTCGTATGCCGGTGTTCCTTCCGACATTCCTCCATCCCAAAGATGTTTCTTAATGACAATAAAATCATCGTGAAAAGAAGTACGTTTATAATCATCGGAGGAGGGATCTAATAGATTCTTATATTCCGGTACACGGATCTGGATATAACGTCCTTCGGGTGTCATCCGGCAAATATGTTGTAGAATGGTACGTTTGGTCTCGTCTGATCTCTCCAGTCCATGGAATGAACTATGCCATTCGCCCCATGCACCTATCATGCCGGCCTGTACGACCTGGATGACATCTTTATTCTTTGCCAGAAATGGTTTGAGTTGTTCTGTGTGACGGATGATATCATCCAAAGTCGGTCCGGTAGCCGCGCGTCCCATGAATTGAGTTTCGTAGGCAAAACGTAAAACGGCTTTCATCCCGAGTTCACGCAGTTTATCGAAAAAGATATCCATCGTATTAAAATCGTCAGTTGTCAACGCTTTTCCGACTGCTCCTGTCAGATAGAAATAGGTCTGCACCAGGGATATACTATCAGAAGCATACTTCTCTGCTTCTTCTTCCAGATAGGATGTGATATCGGGATATTTATCGGGAGCCCATACATAATTCTTTTCTGTGACATCCAATGCCACTTCTAAGCGGAAACCACGTTCCGGATTATGTAAACCTTCTGTTCCGGCCGGATCATCGGCATATATACCACGGAATGTGAGGTGTTGTTTTTCCGAGGTACATCCCGTTCCCAGGTTTAACAACATGCTGATGGAAAAAAAGATAATCGCTATATGTTTCATAAGTATTTGTTTTTATTTGGTTGTAATGATCAATGTTGCCTTTTCCCCTTTTAACAGAGTGTCGGATAGACCGGTTATTTTACCGTCGACAATGACAGTCCCGGCTTTTTGAATCCGGCTGAATGCTTCATCACTCAGCGCTTCCCATTCAACAAACTGTTGAGTGACAGTTCCGTCGTTATAATGGACATTCACATAAGATGGTGTATATAGGAGTTCACGAGTGATATGCCCGTCGATATTCCGCAATACGGCTTTTCCTTCCGTAACTTCCATACGGGCCGGTTCAATGGAGGTTATGCGCAGTTCATTGGCAGGAACGGCCTTATAGCCATCCGGAATCTTTTTATACATGCGGATATAATCGATATCAAAACTTTTGGGGTAAGGAATGGATGGATCATAGGTGCCGGTCCAGCCATTTTTCGCTTTTCGGTTATCATAAAAAGAGATGATCTGGATAAGTGGATATGTTATAGCTGCTTTATGCTTCATCACCTGTATGCCGTCGACGTAGACAGCAACCCCTTCCGGTGTCCAGTCAAATCCATATATATGAAATTCTTCTGCCAACTTTTTGTTGGCAAACCAGGGATGCTCTGTATGATACTGGATCGTAGAGTCTTTCCAGCTATGCACTGTTGCCCATATCTTATTCACATCTGTCCCCAAGATCTCGAAAATATCGATCTCGCAGCTTTGGTTCGGATCATCCTCGAAGCCGATCAGCCACCAGGCACAATGTACACCTCCTCCGTTTTGCATCTTTGCACGCATTTCATAGTAACCATATTGATTGATCTGAGTGGCTTCTGTCTTTATCTCGTGCAGTGCTTTCTTTTTAGGGTCATAATGGTGAAGCCCTGTACGGCTGGCACTCATAAACCCGGAGATATACATGCTTTTATCGAATTCATTCTTTGAGTTTTTATCAATAATGAGTTTGATAACTCCGTCTTTCATCTCATAAGTAGGTGTACAGATACTCCTGTCTTTGGGCCAGGAGGGCAAATATTCCGGAATCCATTTACTTTTATCAATTTCATTCCCTTCAAATTCATCGTGGAAGATCAGGCGGTAACCTTCTTTTTCCAGCGGATTGGCAGGATAATCTTGTGCCTGTATTACCTGCGTAGCTCCTAGCAGGAGAAAACATGCACACAAAGTGCTGAATAAGTGTTTATAGTTCATGATATTTAGTTGTTAGCAGAGAGAAAAAAGGCCGCAATTAAAGCGGCCCTTTCTCACAATGCAAATATATATTTAAATCATTAAAAAACGAATTAATATCCAGCGTTTTGTATAATAATTCCTTTGCCTTCATTGATTACTGCTTGTGGCAGCGGGAACAATACAAACTCCGGTTTGGTAGTCGTGGATCCTCTGTCTATCGCGTTCTGGATAAACTTACCGTGGCGGATCAGGTCGGAACGACGTACGCCTTCCCACCATAGTTCATATCCTCTTTCCTGAAGAACTTTATCCAGGAAATCGTCTGTACCTTTCACATCGCCCATGGTATATGCATTCAGTTTAGCACGTACGCGAACCTGGTTCAGTAAATCCAGTGCTTCCTGGCTAACTGTATTATTATTACGGACAATCGCTTCCGACAATAATGTCAATACGTCGGCATACCGATAAACGATCCAGTCGATCTGGCTACCATCGCCGGTTGACTCGGGGTCTTCTGCATACTTAACCGGTACGGCTCCCGAATAGGTATTACCGTGCTTGATAATATCGGATTCTTCATTGAACAATACACCATCGTTTCCAACGTATTCACCAACCAGTACGGAGAGGCGATCGTCTTTTTTATCGAATGTGCGATAGAACGGCCAGGGAACTTTGAAACCGTCCCAGCGTTGGATAGAGTTGTTTTTGCAAGGATAGTTGCCCGGCAGGCAGTGATCGTGCCATAATTCCAACTGGGTTCCTCTTTCTTCCGTACAGGCAAAAATGATTTCTTTGTTCTGTTCATTTTCCAGTGTGAAGATAGACTGGTACGTATCCATCAGACCATATCCATAATCTGCTTTCATCAGTTCACGACCACATTCAACCGCTTTTGCCCAGTTCTTTTCATGCATATAGAATTTCATCAGAACGGTATATGCCAAACCTTTGTCGAAACGTCCGAAAGAAGAGGCACGGGTAGGAAGACCTTCCAATGCAGCTTTCAATTCTGTTTCGATAAACGTAGTCATTTCTTCCTGGGTAGCACGCGGTATGATCTCTTCTGCCAGCGGATTATTCAGCTGATCTAATGTAGGAATGGGGATTGGCCCATAAAAATCATATAATAAGAAGGCTAGCCAACCACGCCCCATGTGTATCTCGGCATTCATGCGTGCCTTTACGTCATCAGCCATTTCCACACCGGAAATACGTTCCAGGGTTAACGTCATAGTCCCCAGGTATTTTGCATAGTTGGTGTAGTTGATCGTTGAATATTGATGATTGGGCGTCCAGTTATGGCTGGTCAACGGGATCCATGCATCATTAACCCAGCAGCAAACGGCTATATCCGTCGACATATCACCGATGATCTGTACACCGGAAGCAACGTTAAATATACCGCTATAATTATCACAACGGAAAGGAGCATAAACTCCACCTGTAACCAATGCTTCCGCATCCTTCTCTGTTTTCGGGAAAAATCCGGGATTGATGGCATCATATCTTTCCGGTTCCAGGTCGGTACATGAGCTTAATGCGCAGCAGCACATTAATGTATATAATAATTTCTTCATGATCTAATATCTTCTTTTATCGATTAATAAATTAGAATGTAATATCCAAACCAAAGCTATAAGTACGTACATTCGGATAAGCCCATTGCAGGCTGGAAGGAGTACTTTCCGCGCTTGAAATATCTGTTTCCGGGTCAAGACCTGTGTACGGAGTGATGACGAACGGGTTGTTCACATCGAAATATACGCGTACATTGGACAAGATATGCTTGCTGGTCTTGATCGGTATATTATAACCTAAGGTAATGTTACGGCAGCGGATAAACCAGGTCTTTTCGTAATAATAGTCGCCTGTACCGTATGCACTTTCCGTTTGGAAATAACCGGGCAGCGTACCGTTCGGGTTCGTAGAGCTCCATATATCGCTTACGGAAACCGGCTGATTGTAACCGCGGCGCAAGTCGTTGACGTTATTGCTGATCCAGGTTTTCTTATAGCTACCGGCAGATAGTTTATTAAACTGGCCGTAGAAATATACATTCAGGTCGAAATTCTTGTAACGGAATGTGTTGTTGAAGCCGAACAGATAACCGGGGTCGGCAGAGCCATAGATCACTTTGTCGGCATCATCCAATTTACCGTCAGGTTTACCGGTTTTCATCGGAATACCGTGTTCATCGACCTTGATGGAACCATCTTCATTATAGACATATCCGTTGATATCTTTAATTTTTACCTGTCCGGGAAGTGCGCCAGGCATATGATCTATTGTTTCACCCGGTTGTACCAAACCATCTGACAAATAGCCGGCATAAGAACGGATATAACCGTTGTATTCACTGTATGCACTGGGTTTCCAATTCGGATCGCGTTCTTTCCATTTGTCACGATACAACGAGAATGTCAGGTCTGAAGTCCATTCAAAATCTTTGTTACGGATATTAGTCGTGTTAACTGTCAGTTCAAAACCCTGGCTCTGTGTTTTTCCAACATTCGCAATGATTTTGTTAACTTCGTTATAAGAAAGCAAGGTACGTTCGTTCAACAGGTCTGATATTACTTTATGGAAGTATTCTGCTGTTACATTGATACGTCCGTTCAGGAAGCCCAGATCCAGACCGAGGTTCCATTCGCGTGTGGTCTCCCAGGTAAGTTCATTGTTTCCCATCTGGTCCAGATAAACGCCGTTGATAGCACTACCGCCAAAGAAATTGTTATTACCAACTTTATAGTAGCTGTATGCTTTATCCCCTACATTTGCATTACCAGTTTCACCATAGCTCAAACGTAATTTACCATTTGACAGTACTTTGGTCAGTGGCTGTAAAAATTCTTCTTCAGTGAATCTCCATCCGGCGGCAACAGAAGGGAAATATCCCCAACGGTTTCCTTCGGCAAAGTTGGAAGAACCGTCGGCACGCAGTGTAGCAGTCAATAAATAACGGTCTTTAAAAGAATAATTCACGCGTCCGAAGAAGGAGGCCATACGTGACTTGGTTGCACTTGATCCGACAGTCGGACGTTTTGCATTACCGGCTCCCAGGTTGTTATATAAGAAACCGTCTGTAATGAAGTCATTGCTTTTTCCTGACAGGAATTCATAATCGAACAACTGATAAGAATGGCCGACCAAGGCATTCAGGTTATGATCGCCGAACTGTTTGGTATAATTGGCTGTCAATTCCATCAGGTAGTCAGAGTTATCGGCCTGGGCAATATATCCGGATCCGTTCTCTCTGGCTCCATACAACGTTGTTGTAGGCATATATTGTTTACGTTTCTGATAGTTGCGGTCGATACCGAAGTTTGCTTTCAACATTAAGTCCTGAATCGGACGAACTTCAAAGAATACGGTACCCAACAAACGCTCTTTGGTTGTCTTATCCGTAATATCCAACAGAGATACAGGGTTCGGAAGGAATGAAGCGTCCTGGTTCATTGTATATTCGCCGTTCTCGTCGCGTACCGGCAGCGTCGGGTTGAACTGGGCTGCAGAAACCAAAATACCTGCATTTTCATTCTGTCCGTTACCCAGAGGGATGTTGTCATACTGGTTGCGTGAAACATTCAGGTTTACACCCATCTTTACATATTTACTAAGCTTCTGATCCAGGTTCACACGTGCGGAATAACGTTCCATGGCATTATTTTTAATTACACCGTCCTGTTTGAAGTAGTTTCCTGAAACCAGGTATTTCGTATTGTCATTACCACCTGTTATCGAGAGGTTATGAGAAGTCTGGAACCCTAAACGGGAGATTTCATCAAACCAGTTCGTATTATGTGCGGGATTGGCTATCTGTTCTGCTGTATAGTCGGGAACGAAAGGCGAAGTAACATCTGATTCTGATTTGCCTCCGTAGATACCGATACCGTTCGTACGCAGCCACAGTTCTTTTCTGTAATCATTAGTGGCCTGCATGAAGCCCGATGCATCCAACATCTCATAAGACTTGGAAATATCCTGAACAGAAGCAGATCCTGAATACTGAACTTTGGCAGCTCCGCTCTTTCCGCGCTTTGTAGTAACGATGATCACACCGTTACCTGCACGTGCACCGTAAATAGCAGTAGAACTCGCATCTTTCAATACTTCGATCGATTCAATATCATTCGGGTTGATTGAAGATAAGATATTATCTTTATTGCCGTCCTTGTATTGGTTACCGCTATCCAGTGATCCCGGGTCGCTTACAGGAAAGCCGTCAATAATGATCAGCGGATCATTTCCTGCCTTATCTGATGAAGCAGCTCCACGAATACGGAATGTAGACTGGCCACCTGGCTGTGCACTGATCGTACTAACCTGTAAACCTGCTGCTTTTCCAGCCAGTGCATGACTGATCGTTGAAACTGTTCCGACAGGAGCGTCATCCATTTTTACGGAAGCGACAGCACCTGTCAGGTCTTTTTTCTTCATAGTACCATAACCTACTACTACGACCTCTTCCAATGCTTGTGTATCCTCTCTCAGCTGAACGTTCACTACACTCTGGTTCTTAACCGCTATATCCTGCTGGATATATCCGATAAAAGAAACTTGTAAGATGGCATTGGCAGGGACTTCTATTGAGTATTTACCATCCATATCGGTCGTTGTTCCATTTGAAGTACCCTTTTCAATAACGTTCGCCCCGGCAACGGGTCCCATAGCGTCACTTACAACACCGGTTACTTTGCGGGTTTGTTGTGTACTTCCCACAGATACGGGAGAATTTTCGGATGTCAATACAATATGACGGTCTTTGATCGTATATTTCAAACCTGTCTTATTGGTGATCGCTTTTAGTAAATCTTCGATATCTACATTCTTTTTGTTAATAGAGATCTTCTCATTTTTATTGATCTCTTCCAGATTATAGAAAAACAGGAATTCAGACTGTTTTTCTATTTGTTTCAGTACATTCTCTAATGTTTCTTCTTTAGCAGAAACACTTAGCTTGGCTGTTTGCGCATAAGTTGCGGCGACCATTTGCGACAAGCAAACGGTTAACATTAACACGGTTAATTTCATGATTTTTATAGTTCTTTTCAGATTTACGGAAACAACTATACGTTGATTATTCATACTTTTGAATGTTTTAAGATTAAACATTATTCCACGGCAATGGAAGTTTAATTGAATCACACACTTTAGAAGAGAGAATCCGGCAAGATTTTCTCTTCTTTTTTGATTTTACCTTTTTACTCACTCATACTATCCTCATTTTAAAGATTAACAACTGCTTATATTTCTGAAATCGTTACATGGCGTTCATCTATCTCGTATCTGATCGGTATAGAAAGGTGGATGATTTCCATAATGTCTTTTATACTTTGTCCGCGATAGAATGTTCCGGTGAAAGTGCGTCTGTTTAACCTTTCGGAGTTGACAGTAAACTGTACTCCATAGACATGACTTAACCGGTAAAGAATAGCTTTCAGGCTCTGTTCCGGAAAGTAATAATATCCGGTAGTCCAGGATGTATATTGTTTCGCATCTACATCGAAAATATTACTGATATGTGTATTGCGGTTATACACCAGCTGCTGGTTGGGTTTAAGTATAACACGCTGCGACCTGTTTTCTGTTGTCAACCGGACTGATCCTTCCAATAAGGTGGTCGTGAGCAGGGAGTCGGAAGGGTAAGCTGTCACATTGAACTTAGTTCCTAAAGCTTCGATATCCTGTTCCTTCGTCTTTACGATGAAAGGCTTATCTTTATCTTTCGCAACCTCGAAAAAGGCTTCTCCTTCCAGATAAACGGTTCTCTGTTTATTACCATAGTCATTTTCATACCGGAATATGGTTTTCGAACCTAAACAGACTTGAGTACCGTCCGGCAACTCGACCACATCTGCATCCAGGCCGTCCCCTCCGATATAACGGGTGGCTATTTTAGTCTCATGTTCATTAGAGAGAAAGAAAGCAGAGGTAAGACAGACTGCGACCAGTGACACTGCTGCATAATTACCAAATTGATGCCATTTACTCTTTTTCAGGCATTGTATTCCTTTCTTTTGTAAAAGACGATCCCAGCTTTTCCGGATATCCTCTGTCAGATTGTCGGAATTACTGCAAGCATCATAAATCGCCTTGGTTTCAAAGAATAACTTTTTATTATCAGTATTCTCATTCACCCAAGTATAGAAATCATCCATACCCTGCGAGTCTAATCCTCCTTGCAGATATTTTATAATTAAATCATAATGTTCGTTTTTTATATATTCTTTCATCTGACAGATTAAATGACTTAGTCCTTTATGAACTAGGTCAATAAAAAGGGGCATGTTGTAGATTGTACCTGAAACAGGAAAAGGGTGCATATCATTTATAGATCAATATATTTCTAAGTCTTATTTCTGTGTCGCTAAAAGGAATCTAACATTCAAATAAATTTTTATCTTTGCCGGAGTTAATGGAGAGAAAGAGATATGGAAAAGCACACACTGAAGGATATAGATGCTACAGTACTGAGACGCCTGAAGGAAGGAGATGAAACTGCTTTCGAATCTATTTATTGGAAATATAATTCGCATGTCTTCAACTTTATCAATTCGCTATTGTATGACAGAGTTTTGTCCGAAGATATTACTCAGAGTGTTTTTATGAAAATATGGGAGAGACGTGAATCGATAGACCTGGATAAGGGTTTTGATGCGTATCTCTTTACTATAGCCCGTAATATGGTCTATAAGGAAACGGAGAACCGCCTGTTATCTGAGTCTGCATTTTATGCATTGTCCCAGCAGCAAACTAATGAAGACTTTCTGATGGAAGAGAAAATCGATGCAGATTCACTCCGTCTCTATATCGATAACCTGATCGAACAATTGCCTCTGTCCAGAAAAGAAATATTTAAGTTAAGCCGTAGAGAACACTTGTCGAATAAAGAAATTGCTGCCCGTCTATCGATCTCCGAAAAAACAGTAGAGACTCAACTCTACCGTTCATTACGTTTTTTGAAAGAGAAATTATCCAATGATCATTTATTGGCTATATTACTGGTTGTATTGGCTAATGAATGTTAAATATGAGTTTTTTCTACTCCCCTTGTAAGGGATTGCCCTTCTTTTCGGATATACAACTTAAACGATGACAAAAAACAATATAAATATAAAGCTACTCGATCGCTTTATGCGTGGCGAAACATCTCCGGAGGAAGAGCAGTTGCTTCTGGAATGGTTCCGTAATTCTGCGTCGAGGAATGAAATTCTGAACTTTTATCAACAGCGGTGGATTGAAACCTTTGATGAAGAGTTGCCTGCAGAAGTTCAGGGACGGATGTTCCTGCGCATTAAGGAAAGAATGCATGAAATAGAGGAATCACAAAAAAGACGGGAAACTAGGAGTATTAAATCCAAATTGTCTTTTACTCGTTTCTTGCCTTATGCAGCTACTATATTATTATGTATAGGAATTTTTTCTTCTTATTTATATACTCTGAATAAATCGCAGGTTGCCAGTGAATATATCGTATCGGCAGAAAAAGGACAGAGGGCAAGTATCGTACTACCGGATGGAACCAAGGTCTGGCTGAATTCGCATACCGAGCTCCGTTACAAAAGTGATTACGGTGTAAAAGAACGGAATGTCTCTTTAAACGGGGAGGCCTATTTTGAGGTGTCGAAAGATAAGGAACATCGTTTTGTTGTAAAAGCCGGTGAGATGGAGGTGGAGGCTTTGGGCACATCATTCAATGTGAAGGCATATAATGAAGATCCCGATTTTGTCGCTACCCTGTTTGAAGGAAGTATAAAGGCCGGAACGGGGAAGGATAATTCGGTTATCCTAACTCCAGACCAGCATGTCAGTCTGAATCGGCAAAGCAGGAGCCTGACTGTCGGTAAGTCCGAGAATGTATCGTATGCCCGCATGTGGCGTAATAACGAACTCGCTTTTGAAAGAGAGAAACTGGATGACATTGCCCTCTTACTGAATCGAATGTACAATGTACGGCTCGAGTTTAAATCAGACAAGATAAGGAACTATCGTTTTTCGGGTGTTATCAAGAATAATAGCTTAGACAATGTAATAGAGATAATAAGCCTTACAGCTCCCATTATTTATGAGTCACATGGAGACACGATCATATTGGATGCGAAGCCGTAGTGAGAATAAATAAATTGTTAATCTTAAAAATTGAATAGCCTATGACGTAAGAATAGTCAAAAAAAGGGGACAGGCTCCAAAGGAGAGCTGTCCCACTCACACGATCTTTTACAAATCAGAATCAATCATTCTCCTTGTTTATAGAGATAACTTGCCGGTTATCTCCGGAGTTTAATGACTCTTGATTCTGCTTGTAAAGTTACTATTTATAATCTTTTATACGATTAAAAAACATCTAAAAATGAGTAACATCAAGCAAATAATTTTACGGGCAGCTTTATGCAGTCTTATGCTTGCCTCTTCAGGCATGACAATTGCTGCCCAGATTTCAATCGCTGCAAAGAATAAACCTTTACGTGAAGTTATTAAAGATATCGAAAAGAATAGCGATTATCGTTTCTTCTATAATGAAGACCTGACCGGTTTAAACACAGTTGTGTCTGTTGAAGCAACCAGTGGAGATATTAAGAAAGTATTGGATAAAATAGTTGCTGAAGCAGGAATTACTTATATTCTGAAAGAGAATAACCAGATTGTTTTATCTGCCCGTTCGGCTCAGGTAAAACAACAATCTACGCGGATAATCACAGGACGTGTAACCGACCAGAAAGGTGATCCGGTTATTGGAGCCAATGTATCAGTGAAAGGAACTACAAACGGTACAATTACCGATATGGATGGTAATTTCTCACTGGAGATATCCGGAAGTCCGGTTGTTCTGGTATCCTATATCGGATATAAGAACCGCGAAATTGTAGTAGGTAAAGAGAAAACCCTGTCTGTTCAATTATTGGAAGATACCCAATTGCTGGATGAAGTAGTGGTAACAGCTTTGGGTATCTCAAAGAGCGAACGTGCATTGAATTATTCTGCCGCCCAGTTATCCGCATCGGAGATAAGCGAAGTGCATTCAGGAAATTTACTGACAAGTTTGGGAGGTAAGATCGCCGGATTGGATATTACCGGGAATAAACGTAGCGGTTCTACTAAAATAGTTTTAAGAGGAATTGGTGAAATAGCATCAGGCTCTACAAATAAACCTTTGTATGTTATTGACGGTGTACCTGTCGATAACTCGAACAATACCGATGTGAGTCCGTTCGGTGGAACAGATTATGGTGATGGCCTGAGTGGGATGAATATGGATGATATTGAATCCATCAGTGTACTGAAAGGTCCGTCGGCTGCCGCTCTTTATGGCTCGAAGGCTTCCCGTGGAGCTCTCCTTATCACTACAAAGAAAGGTGTAGCCGATCAGGGAATCGGTATCGAGTTCAACACAAATACATCCATGTTGATGCCTTATGCCGGATTGGCCCAGTATCAGCAGGTGTATGGTAGCGGACAAGGAGGAAACTATCCGAAGACACTGGCCGATGCTATGGCTGTTTCTGAAGACGCTTATGGCGCGAAACTCGATCCAAATACGACATCTGTCTTTATCGATGGCTCGGAACATAAATATGTTTCCCGTTATAAACCGATGGATTTTTATAATAATGGTTTTAATACAGCCAATACGCTCTCTATCATCGGTGGAACAAAGAAAGCCACTTTCCGTTTTGCTTATGGAAACGAGTATTACAAGGATATTACTCCAGCTTTTAATTATATGAAACATAACCTGACCATGCGTATGAATGGTGATCTGACTTCACGCCTGAGTTATGATTTCAAAATCAATTTTAATGTAACAAATGCCCATCAACGCCCGGAAAGCGGACACGGACAATTCAACCCGACAACGGTATTACCCATTATGGGAGCCGATACGGATTTGAAGAAACTGGAAGCTATGGGACGTGATATCACTACCGGTGGTCTGATGAACAACTGGGACGGTGCACTGAATCCTTATTATATATTGTATCAATATAAGAATAACGACCAGAGCTATAATGGCAACGGACTGGCTTCTGTCAGTTATAAGATACTGAATAACCTGAAAGTCACTTATCGCCAGGGGTTAGAAATGACCGATTTTAATACCGATCAGACTATTCCGCAGGGATCAGGTTTCTGGGCTTCTATGGCCGGACGTTCCGATTATATGACAAAGGGTGGAATGAGCAAGTATAATAGTAAGAACCTGCTGGTGAATAGTGATTTGTATGCAGAATATCATGGAGAGTTCGGTAAGTTCGGACTGGATGCGATGATGGGAGGAAACTACTGGTCACAGAAAACCCGCAGCACCAGTGTAGAAGCTGCCGACTTCATTGCAGAAGGTTTATATACTCCGAGCAATGCCAAAAATCAGAAAGCCTCTTTTTATATGATGAATAAACGTATGTGGGGTATGTATGGTTCTTTGGACCTGTCGTATAACCGCTTTCTTTACCTATCATTTACGGCCAGAAACGACTGGAGTTCTACTCTGCCTAAACAGAATAACTCTTATTTCTATCCTTCTGTCGGAGGTAGCTTGGTTTTTTCTGAGTTAATGGATCGCCCGGACTGGTTCAGCTTTGGTAAGATACGTGCTTCATGGGCACAGGTCGGTAGTGATACGAATGCTTATCAGTTGGATATGTATTACGGCTTATTCCCCGGAGGTTTTCCCACTGAATCAGGTTCGATTGTATACCCCGGAAATATTCAGAATACACAGCTGCCACCGCTTGACCTGAAGCCGATGAGAACAAATTCGGCCGAATATGGTCTCGATATCCGTTTCTTTAACGATCGTCTTGGCTTGGATGTTTCCTACTATAACAATACGACAAAAGATCAGATCTTGCAGATCCCTATTCCTAATTCATCTGGATTTTCATCCAGCCTGATGAATGCCGGTTCTGTGAACAATCATGGTTTTGAAATCTCATTGAGCGGAAGGCCTGTCGAGACAAAAAATTTCTCCTGGGATCTGGGCTTTACGTTGTCACGCAATTATAGCAAGGTGAAGAAACTGCATGACGGATTGAAGAGCATACAGATGTATTTTGTGGAGGCAATGAGTGTAATGGCTATCGAGGGTGAACCTTACGGCGTGATGTACGGCTCAGACTATCTATATGACGACTCCGGGAATATTCAGCGCGATGCCAATGGATACCCATTGTACGATAAGAGTTATAATTCTTATCTAGGCTCTGCTATTCCGAAAGTGATTATGGGACTTACCAGTCATCTGGAATACAAAGACTTTTATTTGAACCTGACTATCGACAGCCGTCTGGGACATAAGTATTATTCAAAGACTTCCCGTTGGATGTATGAACACGGAACCCATATCAATACAGTGCCCGGACGCGATGACTATTATGCAAACGGAACTGGTCTCGATCCGTTGAAGTTAGGTAAGATCCAGAGTGTTACAGCTTCTCAGAACGTATATAACGGTGGTTTTATCCGTATGAAGGAAATATCGCTGGGATATAAATTACCGGTAAGCTTTATCTCCAAGCTGATGCTTAAACAGGCTAATGTCTCGTTGGTATTCAGTAATCCGTTCTTCATCTGGAGGGGAAGCGATTTTTGTGATCCGACATTCTCACTGAATTCGACCGTGGGTATGGAAGGTGTTGAAAACGGTGGTGAACCTGCTGTACGTTCTTTAGGTATAAATCTGAATCTTAAATTTTAAAACACTGGTAAACAATGAAACATATAATAAATTATTTGTCGATGGCATTACTGGGACTTACATTGACTAATTGTAATGCTGACTTTGGTGATTTGAATAAAGATCCCAATAAAGTGACGAAGATAGGAACAGACAATCTCTTCCACAATGTAGTAGGTACATTGAGTATACCTTCCGGCGAAATGAAATATTTCGCTCCGATGATGCAATATACGGCAACGACCAATGGTAACTACGATATTGTCGGTAATACATTTACGGTGGACGGAACCGCAATGGGCGTTTACTCAAGCATATGGAGATCTTATTGTGTAGACTACCTGCGTTATATCAACCTGATGGACGATCAACTGGCAGAGGAAATAGCTTCAGCTTCAAAACAAGCACAGGTCGATATTGTCCGTGCACTTGTATCGAGCAGATATACCGATACATTCGGTCCCGTTCCTTATGATGAAGGAGGAAAGGCTCTGAATGGAATTTCTTATCCCGTATACAGAACTGAAAAGGATATCTATCTGGGGACGGATAAATTCAAAGGTCTTCTGCAATTACTGGATGATGGAGTTCAGACATTGCAAAATTCTTCTGATCCGGTTTTCGAAGACGATATCCTGTATGGCGGTAGCCGCGACAAATGGATTAAATTCGGAGCTTCACTTATGCTGCGTATGGCTATCCAGATATCGAATGTAGAACCGGAGCTGGCTAAGGCGTACGTGAGTAAAGCCGTTGCAGCCGGAGTTATTTCTTCGATGGATGAAGTGGCGAAAGTCAATCACCAGCCGACAGTGACCGGACAACCCAGTTACCTCGATAACACATGGGCTACCGATATCTTGTATTATATCGGTTCACGTGGTTACTGTTATTCAAGTACCTATATTTCTGCATTCAAGAAATACAGTGCTTCTCAAATCGATCCGCGCCTGAAATATATAGCTGCCGTTTACGATGGCGAAGGAAAGTTTTACGACAATTATGAGGATTACGAAGGTATGAAGAACGGATGTGAAATGGATGATGTCGATGACGTTTTGAAAGATATGACATTTGATGAAGATTTTGCTCCTAATATCGGACGTTACGGCTTTGCTTCATTCAAAAAAGAAACGGTGCTCAACCGGAAAGGCGCAACAACAGTAATGGGTGCAGCCGAAGTTTATTTCCTGTTGGCTGAAGCTGTGTTGAAAGGCTATATATCCGGAACAGCAGATACATATTACCGGGAAGGTATCCGCATGGGTATGCGTTCGTTGACTCTGATCGGAGCTCCTATCACCGATGAGGAAATCGAAAACTATGTCAATACGGTTCCCACACTGGGTGAAAATAAAGCAATGAACCTGAGAGGTGCGCTGGATGAAGTGATCACACAAAAATGGCTGGCACTGTTCGGCAATGGTCTTCAGATCTGGAACGATTGGAGACGTACACATTATCCGAGTGTCATTACCGACAATCCGAACCCCAGCAAGTTAAGCGTTACAAATGGAAAAATGATCGGTCGTCTGCCTTATCCGCAAGATGAAATGGTACGTAATGAAGCCAACTATCTGAATGGAACGGCTGAGTTATCCAATAAGACAAACGATTATATGAATGATGTGTGGTGGGCTTTGCCTTATTATAAATAAAACTAGTATATGAAAAAAGTAGTATCAATAAGCAGTAGCCTCTGGCTGCTGCTTTTACTCTTTGCAGCACAAATGCATGCTGCTACTCAGGATGTGTATTCTCCTGATAAGAAGTTGAAAGTCTCGGTCAATACTGCCGGACAGATCGCTTACTCTGTTTATGCCGGCGACGACCTTCTGTTGAAAGATTGTTCCCTCCGGTTGGATTTGGGTGATGAGGTATTGGGTACTTCAGCCGTGTTGAAAACTGTCAAGCGGGGGACTATTCATGAAACGATAAAACCTGAGATTACCTTTAAGAATGCAGTGGTGGAAAACAATTGCAATACCCTGTTGCTTAACTTTAAGGGAGATTTTTCTGTCGAATTCAGAGTGTTCGACGACGGTGTTGCCTATCGTTTTATAACAGCCCGGAAAGGACAGATCGATATTTATGATGAAACTTGCGGTATCAATTTCGGCAGCGATTATCTGGCCCATATCTCGCAACCCAACAGTTTTAAAACATCATATGAATATCCTTATACCCATATCCATACAACAGACTATAAGGCAAATGATAAGATGACCTATTTGCCTATCCTGCTGGAAAATGAGCAAGGGTATAAGATATTGATTTCGGAAGCCGATTTGTCCGATTATCCCTGTATGTTTTTCAAAAGTACAGGAAGAAATGGCCTGACTTCTGTATTCCCGAATTGCCCTTTGGAGTTTGGAGAAGATGGCGATCGCAGTCTGAAGATCGTAAAAGAAGCGGATTATATAGCACACACCTCCGGTAGCCGTAGCTTTCCGTGGCGCTTCTTCATGATCACCAAAGACGATCGGCAGCTGATTGGAAACGATATGGTTTGTAAGTTGTCGTCTCCGAATGTATTAGGGGATGTGAGCTGGGTAAAACCCGGTCATGTTGCCTGGGAATGGTGGCATGATGCAGCATTATATGGAGTGGATTTCAAGTCTGGTTATAATATGGACTCTTATAAATATTATATTGATTTTGCATCTGCCAATGGCATTCCTTATATGCTGATGGATGAAGGATGGGCCGAGACGACTTATAATCCTTTCATTCCCAATCCCACAATTGATTTGTTCGAACTAATCAGTTATGCCAAAGAACGGAATGTGAAGATAGTCCTTTGGCTTACCTGGCTGGCAGTGGAAAATAACTTCGACCTGTTCCAGAAATTCAACGAATGGGGAATTGCCGGAGTGAAGATCGACTTTATGGATCGCAGCGACCAGTGGATGGTAAACTATTATGAACGTGTGGCCAAAGAAGCAGCCAAGCACCATTTGTTTGTCGATTTTCACGGCTCATTTAAACCGGCAGGACTGGAACATAAGTATCCGAATGTGATCTCTTACGAAGGTGTACTGGGAATGGAGCAGGGGAACCGTTGCATACCAGACAACAGTATCTATTTGCCTTTCATGCGAAACTTTGTCGGTCCGATGGATTACACGCCGGGCTCTATGGTCAGTGCGCATCCCGAAGATGTACATTATACCCGCACCAATGCTATGAGCGTCGGTACCCGTGCTTATCAGTTGGCTTTGTATGTTGTTTTTGAAAGTGGATTGCAAATGCTGGCCGATAATCCTATTTATTATAACCGGGAGAAGGATTGTCTGGACTTTATGGCTTCCGTTCCGGTTGTCTGGGATGAAACATGTTGCTTGTATGCCAAGGTGGGCGAGGCTGTTGTCGTAGCCCGTCGCAAAGGAGATAAATGGTATATCGGAGGAATTTCCGGAAGTAAAGGAAAAGAGGTAACGATAAACCTTGATTTCTTGCCAGAAGGTAAAGAATTTAATATGGACTATTTCCAGGATGGCGTAAATGCAGAACGCCAGGCCATGGATTATAAAAAGGATAGTAAAAAAGTGGATGCTTCCTCAAGCGTAACGATCCGTATGGTTCGTAACGGAGGTTGGGCTGCCATATTGGAATGATTGAAATAGAAGGGAAGGTCCCGGTCAAAAAAGACCATTAGTTTTTATTAACAACCCTTCGGGTATACATATCCGAAGGGTTGTTTTGTTTTATATCTGACATAAAGCAGTGCTTGTATAAAGTAGAAGAAAGGTTTGTCGTGTAAACTTCAGAATAATTTCTCTACATTTGTCTTTTATTAATGGCGTTACATGGTGATGTATGGCAGATTTTACCGACGAGAAAACATTATTACGGGAAATAAAGAACGGAAACGATCAGGCTTTTGAATTTCTTTTCAGAAGTTATTATCCTCGTTTGCGCGGGTATGCCTCTCGTTTTGTGGAAGATCAGGAGGCCATAAGGGATATTATCCAGGAAAGTTTTCTGAAATTCTGGGAGAAACGTCAGTTTATAGAAGCCATATCCGTGTCTTCCCTTTTGTTTGCAATGGTTCGGAATGCCTGTCTGAATTATTTAAAACATATTCAAATAGTAGAACAGCATAGTGTCGAGTATCTGGCCACTCTTCCCGGAAAAGAAGAACTTTATAGTCTTGATTTTAACCTGACTCCCGAATGTACCTTATTATATAAGGAATTACAGGAACAGGTGGACGCCGTTATAAACACACTGCCTCTACGTTGCCGTGAAGTATTTATTATGAGTCGTTTTGATAAAAAGAAAAATCGTGAGATAGCTGAAGCTTTAGGTATCTCTACGACCGCTGTTGAAAAGCATATAGCCAAAGCCTTAATGACCTTCTCCAAATATTTCAAAGATAAGTATCCGCTTGATATTTATATTATTGTTATTGCATGGTTGTTATCCGATTAGAAAGTAACATTAGACTTGTCGGTCTTTTCTCTATCAGCTGTCTATAATCTTCCTCTGAGGCTACTGGAGCATCATATATTATGCCACTAAATTTTCATATAATACGAAAAAGTTATTTCATGGTATGTTTTATAGATCTACGCAGGCGGTAAAAGAAAAAGTAGTTCCAAGGATAAAAAACGGATTCCCGGGGTTGGGTAAAATAGAAATGAGTTGTTACATCATATAGAAATCAAAAATTATGGAATTGGAAAAGGAGAATATTCATCGATTAGCTGTGCATTATTTTGAAGGGAACATCACATTACCGGAAGAGGAAGAGCTCTTCCGGTTTGTGAATGCCTGTACGGATAATTATGAAATGTTCCGTCTGTGGGAAAAAGGGTGGATGCAATCTGCTGTACCTGCGCAGGATGTCGTCAGCGAATGGAAACATTTGCAACGGCGCGTCCGGATACAAGGCGGCATGCCGGAGATGTTGAGGCCGAAGCGATATAGTTTGCGCCAGGCAGTGGCAGTAGCCGCTGTAATCGTAGTCGTATTGTTAGGTGGTTCTTATGGGATATTTTCCCTTTTTAGTAAGCAGGCAGATCCCGCTTACTTTGCCTTGGTCACTGCCTACGGAGAGAAAAGCAGAGTGATGCTGACCGATGGAACCGTTGTTTGGCTGAATGCCGGATCGACTTTACGCTATGCCGATAATTTTAATGCAAAGAACAGGGTGGTGGAACTGGAAGGAGAAGCTTATTTCGAAGTGGAAAAGCAATCCGATAAAACTCCTTTTCTGGTGAAGACCGGTTGCTATGATGTTGTGGTAAAAGGAACCAAGTTCAATGTGACATCTTACCCGGAAGACCCTTTTTCGGCAACGACATTATTGGAAGGAGCTGTCGATGTTTTGTATCAAGGCCGGCAAATGGAAGTGAAGCCCGGCGAAATGCTCTGCTTCGATAGGGAAAAGAAAGACTTTACCTGCCATCAGGTACAGGCCTCGCAATACCGTTCGTGGATAGAAGGAAGGGTCGAATATGACGAAATAGCTTTGGGCGAACTGGCTGTCCGCCTGTCAAGAAAGTATGATGTGAAGATACATCTGGATACAACGCTTGATAAAGACGCCACCTTCAGGGTTACATTGCGGAACGAGGAGACTATCGATCAGTTCCTGAGGGCATTGTCCGATATCATCCCGATACGCTTTGAACGGCAGGGGCAAGATATTTATATCAGAAAACAATAGCGCATTTGTTTATATATGTATTAAATCTAATAACTAACTATCTATCTTATGATGTACAAAAAACTCGTGGGAAGGTCATTAATACTGGCCTTACTACTATCCGGCTCATTATCGGTGGACGCCCAGAAAATCACTCAACAGTTCAGGAATGTCCCTTTGAAAACAGTATTGGAGGAAGTGGAGAAACAGCTCCAGTATTCAGTCATCTATAAAAAAGATGAAGTGAATGAGCAAAAACAGATAAATCATAATTTTAAGGATGCATCTGTAGATGAAGTCTTGTCGGCTATCCTGGATAACGGATTAAGCTACTCTATTCAGGGTAAAATGATCGTTATTTCACTAAAGACCGCTAAAACATCGACCCCGCAGCAACAGAAAAAAGTAACAGGTGTTGTGAAGGACAAAACCGGAGAACCGGTGATCGGAGCGAATGTAATAGAACGCGGAACAACAAACGGGACAGTGACCGACCTCGACGGACGTTTTACGTTGGAAGTACCCCGGAATGCAGTTCTGCAAATCTCCTATATCGGCTATATGGAACAGGAAATCCCGGTTAACAACCGGAATGATATTTCTGTCTCTCTTCTGGACGATACACAGAATCTGGATGAGATCGTTGTTGTCGGTTACGGAACACAAAAGAAGGTGAACCTGACCGGCGCCGTAAGTAGTGTGAAAGCAGATGTGCTTGAAAACAGAACGACTTCGGATCCGGTAAATATGCTGACGGGTAACGTTTCGGGTGTGACCATTGTACAGAATGCCGGACAGCCGGGAGCCGACGGAGCTGCTTTGCGTGTTCGCGGTGTCGGTACGCTCGGTAATTCCGAAGCGATGGTTATCATTGATGGTGTGGAGTCGTCGATGAGTAATGTCGATCCGAACGACATCGAGAATATTTCCGTATTGAAAGATGCTGCGGCAGCTTCTATTTACGGTGTGCGTGCGGCAAACGGCGTTGTGTTGATTACTACTAAAAGAGGTTCTGTAGGTAAGCCCGTCATCTCCTATAATGGATATGTAGGTTGGCAGGAAGCAACCCGCTTACCGAAATATCTGGATTCATATAACTATGGTGTGCTGTTGAATGAGGCCTATAAGAATGACGGATTGGAAGGACTGTATTCCGATACAGACCTTCAGAAATTCAGAGACGGTTCTGATCCGGATCATTTTGCCAATAGCGACTGGTTAGGTGCTTTGTTTAGCGAAAACGGACTATTCCATAATCACCATTTGAGTGTGAACGGTGGGTCTGAGGCCATTAAATATTCCCTTTCCTTTGGTTATCATAATAAGGAAGGGTTGATACCCAATACCGAATATAATAAGTTTAATGTCCGTTCAAATCTCGATGCCAAGATCAACGACCGGCTGAATATCTCTTTAAACCTTTCGGCCTATCGTAGCCGTATGGCATCTCCTGCAACCGGTATGACTGATATCATGTATTATGCTTTTCGTGAGACACCTGTCACTCCGATTCAGTTTCAGAACGGAAACTACGGTTTGTTTAAGAATGAGCACAACTCGGTAGCTTCAGCCCGGGAAAGTGGTCTTGCGCGTACCTATAATAATAACTTCCAGGGAAGTGCTTCTTTTACCTATAAGATCATCGAGGGATTATCTTTGCGGGGAAATGCTTCATCCACATTTAACCTGAAAGACGAACATACTTTCCTCAGAAGTATGAAATTCTATACAGCAGATTCTACGGATCCTATCCGTACTACCCGCAGTTCCGTAGAAAACAAGGACAACAAGATGCTGGAAGTAAATCTTCAGGCGTATCTGGATTATGCGAAGAGTTTCGGCAAACACGACCTGAAGGGACTGTTGGGGTATTCCCAATTATATAACCAGTATCGTATCTTAGGAGCATCCCGTAAAGATCTTCCTCTGAATAACAGCCTGGGTGAAGTAAATGCCGGTGACGTTACGACACAGGCTACCGAAGGGAATATGGTGGAATACGCTTTGCGTTCAGCCTTTGCCCGTGTGAACTATACGTTTGACAACCGCTACCTGTTGGAGGCGAATATCAGATATGACGGTACTTCACGCTTTCCGAAAGATAACCGTTTCGGAGCATTCCCTTCTTTTTCTGCCGGATGGCGTGTGTCTGAAGAAAGTTTCTTTACGGCTTCCTGGGTCGATAACCTGAAGTTGCGTGCTTCCTGGGGGCAACTGGGTAATCAGGAGATTGGCGATTATGCCTTCTATAATACCTATATGTTCGGTCAGAACTACAACTTCGGTAATATGTTGTATCCCGGTATTTCTATCAATGAAAAAATGGCCAACTCGATCATTACCTGGGAAAAGACAGACCAGATAGATATTGGTGTCGATGCGGATGCTTTCGGCGGCAAGTTGAGTTTTACCGGCGACTTCTTTGTAAAGAATACAAAAGATATCCTGCTGGAGTTGCCTATCCCTGAGATCGTAGGTGTGAAGCCCCCGATGCAGAATGCCGGTAAGGTTCGTAATACAGGTATGGAAATGCAGATCAGCCATAACAACCAGATCAATGATTTCAAATATTATGCAACATTCAACTTCAGTTATGTGCATAATGAAATTACTGACCTGAGCGGAGGTGATACTCCCGGACGTTCTGTAGGCGATCCGATCAATAATATCTATGGGTATGTTTGTGAAGGAATCTTTAAAGACCAGGCGGAGATCGATGGGCATCCGACACAAATCTGGGGTGCTAAGCCGGGTGACCTAAAATATAAAGATTTGAATAATGATAAGAAGATCGATGAAAACGACCGTCAGTCGCTGGGTACTTATTTTCCTAAAATAAACTACGGACTTCGTTTGGGGTTCGAATATAAGAACTTTGACTTTTCAGCCTTGTTGCAAGGAGCCGGAATGGTCAATGCAATTGTGAAGGATGAGATCAACAAAGCATTCTATAATGGAGGAAAAGTAACCGAATACCATTTGGATCGCTGGACACCGGATAACCTGGATGCTACGTATCCCCGTTTGTCTATGAAAGATTCTAAAAAGAACTGGATGACTTCTACTTTCTGGATGCAGAATGCCTCTTATCTGAAGATGAGAAATATGCAGATTGGTTATTCATTACCTAAACGGGTGCTGGCAGATTCGGGTATTACTCGCCTGAGAGTGTACTTTAGTGTAGACAACCTGTTCACTATTACCGGATTTGACGGTGTTGACCCGGAATCGGCTTACAATATGAAAGACTTATCTGTGGCTAGCAGCTATTATCCGCTGACAAGAAATTATTCATTTGGTGTTAACCTTTCATTTTAATAAACTGTAGACGAATTATGAAACTGAAATATTTATTTATCTCACTTATTTTGTTGTCCGGAACCGGTTGTAACGACGGTTTTTTAGACAAGATCCCAACAGACCAGCTTTCTGACGAATCTTTCTGGATGGTGAAAGAAGATGCTGTGAAGTATTCCGCAGCCACTTATCGTTACCTGGTTCAATCGGGTAACCATATGGTTATGCTCGATTGTTATACGGATAATGCTGTGCCCGTTCATATTCATGCGGAGCAGGGTGATATATCGTCTTGTACCGCCACGGCTTCGAATCCTCACTTCAAGCAGGTCTGGCAGGATGCTTACCGTGGAATCCGTCGCTGTAATATCTTCCTGGATAATATAGCCAAGGTAGATATGGGAGAAGATGAGAAAACGGTCCTGATTGGTGAGATTGAATTCTTACGGGCTTATTTCCATGCCACTTTGCTAAAGTTTTACGGTGGTATTCCTATTCTGACTCGTGCTTTGGAGTTGAATGAAACAATCCCTTCGCGCAATACGGAAGAAGAAGTCTATAAGTTTATTGTAGAGGAATGCGATAAGGCAGCACAAAAATTACCGTTAACCCGTTCCGATAACACGGAATTGGGGCGTGCCAATAAGGGGGCTGCTTTGGCTTTGAAAGCCCATATCAGTTACCTGATGAAGAAATATGATATGGCAGCCAGTGCGGCAAAGGAGGTAATGAACTTGGGGGTTTATAGTCTGTATGGTAATTATGGGGATCTGTTCTCTGCTGAACATGAAAATAACAGTGAAGTGATATTCGATCATCAGTACATGGAGAATGCACTGGATTATGATTACACAGGCAGCTGGATCGATCAATTCTTCTCTCCGTTGATGATGGGCGGTTGGGAAGCCTTGTCGCCGACACAGGATCTTATCGATTCCTATGAATGTATGGATGGAAAATCTATTCAGGACTCGAAGTTATATAATCCGGATAGGCCTTTTGAGAATCGTGATCCCCGCCTGGCTTATTCAATCCTGTGGCATGGCTGTGAATTCGGAGGGCAGATATACAGCACGGAAGGAACAATGGGGAATGGGAATGCCACCCGTACCGGCTATACCATGCGTAAATATATTAATCCGAAAAATGTAGGAAACGAATATCCCGGCTGGACTAATTATATCCTGTTCCGCTATGCTGAAATATTACTGATCTACGCAGAAGCCCAGAACGAATTAAATGGGCCGGATGCTTCCGTATATGATGCTGTGAACAAGATCCGTCAGCGTCCAAGTGTGGAACTTCCTCCTTTACCGGCTAATCTGACGAAGGATCAAATGCGTGATGCCATTAGACGTGAGCGTCGTGTGGAATTTACCTTTGAAGGAATCCATTTGTTTGAAACCCGTAGTTGGAAGACAACCGAAGCTTGTGTGAATAAACCTGCTTACGGTATGACTTTCGACGGGAAAAAGGTATTGGTAGAACAACGCAAGTTCGATCCGAACAAGAATTACTTATGGGCAATTCCTTTAACTGAAATCGATCTGGCCAAAGGATCATTGGTACAGAATCCTGGATATTGATTATTCATAGATAATAAAAGCCCTTGGCAGTTCACTTTTGCCAGGGGCTTTTTGCGTTTTACCGTTTCAGGCCGGTAAATGTCGGAAACAGTCAAAATAACCACGAATATTGAAAACTCCTGTTGTTTTGGATCCAATATCTTTGTGATACTTAATCTAATATACATAAGAAGTATGAAACGTTACGGGAGTGTTATCGGTGTAAAACCGGAAAAGCTGGAAGAATATAAAAAGTTACATGCTGCCGTATGGCCGGATGTTTTAACGATGATAAAAGAGTGCAATATACGGAACTATTCGATTTTCTATAGGGACGGGATGTTGTATAGTTATTATGAGTATATCGGTGATGATTACGAAAAAGATATGCAGCGAATGGCTGCCGATCCCATTACGCAGGAATGGTGGAAACTGACCGATCCCTGTCAGCAAGCCTTAGAGAACCGTAGGCCCGGAGAATGGTGGGCGGCTATGGAAGAAGTTTTCCATATGGACTGAATATAGTGCCTCTTTCGAAATGAATAAGCTTTAAATATTATTGAACATGAATGACATTATTAGTAAACTTGGCGAATGCGTGGAATTCGGCAAGATCAATCTGGCATCGCCCTATCCGCCGGCAATGAAAGGCTTGCCCGGTGCAGATGAACTGACCCGCGAGGCTTTGGAGAGCGGCTTATCTCCTCAATCAATACTGAATGAAGCCCTGATTCCGGCAATGAACCGGGTCGGCAATAAGTTTACGGAAGGAAAGATATTCGTACCGCAAATGTTGTTGTCGGCTAAAGCGATGAACAGTGCTATGAAACATCTGAAACCCTATTTTCAGAATGGTGAGATCAAACGGAAAGGAGTATTTGTTATCGGTACCGTTATGGGTGATTTGCACGATATCGGCAAGAACCTGACGGGTATGATGGTGGAAGGTTCCGGCTGGGAAGTGATCGACCTGGGGACGGATGTGCCGGCCGAGAAGTATATCCAGGCATTGGATGAACATCCGGGAGCCGTTTGCGGTATGTCTGCCTTGCTGACTACAACCATGAGTAATATGCAACCGATGATCGCCTCTATCCGGGCAAAATATCCCAATACTAAAGTTGTCGTCGGCGGAGCTCCGTTGAATGCGGAGTTTGCACAAAAGATCGGAGCGGATGCTTATGCCCGTGATCCGCAGGATAATATTAACTGGTTGGATTCAATCGTAGCCTGATAGCGTATGAATAAGTTTATCAAACAATTACAAGACAGTGACAAGCGGATCGCTATCCCTATTATGACTCATCCCGGTATTGAAGCGATCGGGAAAAAGGTGATCGATGCCGTTACGGACGGAAATGTACACTATCAGGCAATCAGGAATGTGACGGAAACTTACCATACAACGGCTTGTACCGTCATAATGGATTTGACTGTTGAGGCAGAGGCTTTTGGTTGTACAATCAATATGCCGGAACATGAAGTGCCCAGTGTTACAGGCCGACTGGTATATGATGAAGAAACCGTGAACAATCTGCAGGTTCCTTCTTTATCTGCCGGCCGGATGCCGGAATATCTGAAAGCAAACCGCCTGGCTGTTGAAAACATAAAGGACAAACCTGTCCTGTCCGGTTGTATCGGTCCTTTCTCATTAGCGGGAAGACTCTACGATATGTCCGAGATCATGGTCGGAATTTATATCGAGCCGGATGTGATTAAAACATTATTGGATAAATGTACAGCTTATATTACTGCTTATTGTCGGGAGCTGAAAGCGATCGGTGCAACAGGTGTGATCATGGCTGAACCGGCTGCCGGGTTACTTTCCAATGAGGACTGTCAGGAATATTCGACCGTTTATGTCCGGCAGATAGTGGAGGCGGTACAGGATGAAGACTTTACCGTGATCTTACATAACTGCGGAAATAAAGGACAATGTACCCAAGCTATGATCGATTCCGGCGCTGCAGCTCTACATTTCGGAAATGCTGTGGATATGGTTGAGACATTGGAACAATGTCCGTCAGACCTTATTGTGATGGGAAACATCGACCCTGTCGGCATCCTGAAACAAGCTACATCAGAAGAGGTGTACCGGGCCACAGCCGATCTTCTGTCAAAAACATTGCAGTATAAAAACTTTGTTATCTCTTCCGGCTGTGATATGCCGCCTTTGGTTCCGGATGCAAATATCAAAGCGTTCTATCAGGCAATAGCTGATTTTAATGCGGGAAAATGATGTTCCAGTCATATACATTTTCGTTTGAGGAGGTTCGTCCGGAAATACCGGTATTGATGGAGTACCTCCAGATTCCCGATTCGGAGAGCTATGTTCTCGTTGCGGAGATTGTAGAGAGGACCTTTGACGAATTGAAAGATTCGAAAGAGATCATCGGCGGATATCGTATACTGGATTGTCCGGAAGTAAATATAAAAGAAGGAATAGTCACTTGTTCTTCAGGTCGCTTGCATACGGGACGTAAGATTAGCGGTTATATGAAAGGAGCCGGTCGGATCGCTTTATTTCTTTGTACGGCGGGGAAAACTTTTACCGAATTGTCGCATGTTTATCAACAGAATGGCGATTTTTTGGAAGCATTTGTAGTCGAGTCGATTGGCTCGGCGACCGTTGAGAATGCGATGGATAAGGTACAGCTGCATTTGGAGAATGCGATGATGGAACAGGGAAAGAAGATCACGAACCGTTATAGTCCCGGTTATTGCGAATGGGCACTCTCCGGGCAGCGTGATCTGTTCGCTTATATCGGCGATCATCCGACGGGGATCACGATCAATGAATCTTGTCTGATGCAACCGATTAAATCGGTTAGCGGAATTATAGGAATAGGGGATGAGGTCAGAAAGCGACCTTATGGCTGTGACATTTGCAACAGTACCTCTTGTGCGTATCGGAATATTAGAAGAAAAAACCAATAAGAGTTATGACATTTGAATTATTATTTGGAATCGGGCTGATAGCTATCGGAGCTTTCTCGTCAGGTAGTTTTTCGATTCCTTTCGGAAAGACCCGTAACTGGGCCTGGGAAAACTATTGGCTGATATATAGTTTGTTTGCTTATGTGATCGTGCCTGTGGTGGCATGTTATGTTTTTTGTCCTGGCTTTATGAATGTGCTGTCCGATGTCCCGGTACAGACATTGGGATGGATCTTTTTACTGGGGATTATCTATGGCATTTGTAATCTGACTTTCGGACTTTCCCTGCGTTATCTGGGACTCTCGTTAGGTTTTTCGCTTTCTCTGGGATTGATGATGATACTGGGGACGATCATTCCTCCGGCTATCGACGGGCGGTTGAGTATTCTTTTGCAACAATCCGGAGGAACTATGTTGATTGTAGGTCTGTTGATTGCCGCAGTCGGTATAGCTCTGAGTGGATATGCCGGTTACCGGAAAGATAACGGTGCCGGACCGGAAGCGAATCCGGAACTTAATTTCGGGAAAGGGCTGGTACTGGTTTTCTTTGTCGGCATAACCGGAGCATCGCAAGCTTTGGGTATAGAACAGGGAGCCGGCATTTCGTTAGCCTTGGTCGCTTCGGGTATCGATCCGTTATTCCAGACATTGCCAGTCTTTTTCGTATTGTTCGGCGGCTCTTTTCTGGCTACTGCACTTTGGTGTCTGTTCCTGTCGAAAAAGAATAACAACCTGAAAGCTTTTGTAAAGACTAAGGATATTACAGTTTCAAGCAATTATCTCTATTGTGGTTTGGCCGGCTTTCTCTGGTTTGTCAACTTTATCTTTTATGGTATGGGAAAAAGCCGGATGGGAGAGTTCTCGTTTACGGCCTGGGGCATATTGATGTCGTTGACCATTGTCTTTGCTACCCTTTGGGGATTATATCGGGGGGAATGGAAAGCTACGGATACAAAGACGAAAGCCTGGATGTATGCCGGTCTGGCTGTATTGGTTACCGCTTCTTTCATTATTGGAATGAGTGGGGGAGAGTGATGGAAATTGAAAATTGAGAATTGAAAATTGAAAAATGAAAAATAATGACTTCAAGAGAACGTGTTTTATCAGCTATAGCTCATAAAGAGCCCGACCGTGTTCCGGTCGATATGGGAGCAACTCCCAGTTCGGGTATCTCGGCAATTGCCTATTCCAATTTGCTGAAACATTTAGGACGAACCGATTTGCCGGTGCAAATATACGACGTCGTGCAGCAACTGGCGCAACCGGATATGTCGTTGATCGATCAGTTCGGTATCGATGTCCTCGATATTGGCCGGACGTTTAATTTACAACCTTCCGACTGGCACGAAACAATATTGGCAAACGGAGATAAGGCTTTATATCCTGCCTGGTTCCACCCGATAGAACAACCGAATGGCTCTTATCACTGCTATGATACGGACGGAAAGCGGGTATTGGCAATGATGCCGAAGGGTGCCACTTTCTTTGACCAGTCTTATTTTCCTTATGTGGATGGCTATCCCGACAGCTATGATAATCTGGATGACGAGATGGGACGTGTCCTTTGGTCGCGTTACGTGCACAGTCCCTGGGATCATGCTGCCGATGATGGTTTCTGGGAGCAGTTGAGAACAAATGCCCTGCATTTGCGGGAAACAACGGATAAGGCATTGATGATCGTCTGTGGTTGTAACCTTTTTGAATGGGGTACTTTCCTGCGCCGGATGGATAATTTCCTGATGGACCTGCTTTGTGATCCGGACCAGGTGGAGCGTGTATTGGATGAATTACTGGAACGCCACCTGGCAACACTGGAAAAGGTCTGTACTTCGGTCGGCGACGTTGTAGACATTATCCGTTTCGGGGATGACCTTGGAATGACGACCGGGCCGTTCATGGATCCGGATACTTACAAGACCCTTTTCAAACCTCGTCATAAGCAGTTATGTGATTATGTCAAATCACATAGTCAGATGCACACTTTTATCCATTCCTGTGGCTCTATCTCTTCATTGATGCCCCATATGATCGAGGCAGGGATTGAAGTATTCAACCCGGTACAAACCAATGCTGTGGATATGTCCCCTGAATTCCTGAAAAAAGAATTCGGACAGGATTGTACTTTCTGGGGTGGTGGTGTAGAAACCGTCGGTACGTTGAATAACGGTACACCGGATCAGGTGCGTGAACAGGTGTTGGAGCGTTTGGAGATCATGTCGTCCGGTGGTGGCTTTGTCTTTAATACTGTACATAATATACTTCCGGATGTTCCGCCGGAGAATATTATCGCCATGTTTGATGCGGTAAAAGAATTTAATGACAGGTGAACTGAACTTCATTTTGTATATAAGTAGAATAATTTCCGTACTTTTGTCTTCTAATTTAAAGAACAGACAAAAGCAATGAAATATCTTATAAAAGGCCCGGAGGGAGCTATCCGGGCTTCCGTACAACTTCCTGCTTCCAAGAGCATCAGTAACCGTGCATTGATATTGAATGCCCTGAGTTATAGTCCTTACGATATACAGAATCTTTCCGATTGTGATGATACGGAGGTAATGATCCGGGCGTTGAACTCCAATAGTAGTGACTTCGATATAAAAGCAGCCGGAACAGCGATGCGCTTCCTGACCGCTTTCCTTTCCAAGATCATCGGTGAATGGACGATCACCGGAACGGAACGGATGAAGAACCGCCCTATTAAATTGCTGGTCGATGCACTGAATTCTTTAGGTGCCCGTATCGAATATATCGAAAAAGAAGGCTATCCTCCTTTACGTATTTTCGGAAGTGCTTTGCAGGGAGGAGAGATTTCATTGAACGGAGGTATCAGTTCGCAATATATATCTGCCTTATTGATGATCGCTCCGCTGATGGAGAATGGTTTGACGCTTAACCTCGAAGGGAATATTATTTCCCGTCCTTATATCAACCTGACATTGCAGTTGATGGAGCAGTTCGGTGTGAAAGCTACCTGGAACGGACAGACAATCAAGATACTTCCTCAGGAATATAAACCGATCCGTTTTACTGTAGAGTCAGACTGGAGTGCCGCTTCTTACTGGTATTCCATGATGGCTTTATCGAAAAACGCTGAAATAGAACTACTCGGCCTATTCAGGAATAGTTTGCAAGGTGATGCTGCCGGAGCGAAACTATTTGCCCAACTGGGAGTCGGCACCACTTTTACCGACCGCGGTGTGCAGTTGAAACGCAATGGGAATGTGGCAAAGAAACTTATCTACAATTTTGTGAACGAGCCGGATCTGGCACAAACATTTGTTGTTGTCTGTGTGTTATTAAATATCCCCTTCCGTTTCACCGGGCTGCAAACACTGAAGATAAAAGAAACCGATCGTATCGAAGCTCTGAAAACGGAACTTCGTAAACTCGGTTATCTATTGACCGACAGCAACGACAGCATACTGGAATGGAACGGAGAAAGATGCGAGCCGGAATCGGATCCGGTAATTGCCACTTACGAAGATCATCGGATGGCTATGGCTTTTGCCCCGGCTGCTTTGGTTTTGCAGCAGGGAATAAAGATAGCCGATCCCGGAGTGGTAACGAAGAGTTACCCTGCTTACTGGGATGATCTTAGGGATACTGGTTATACTGTAGAGGAGGTTTAATATGTGGTATATCATCATAGGTGTAATCGTGCTGGGTGTTCTTGCCGCCGTAGCCGGTTATTTCAGAAATAAGAAACTGCAGAAGATGCTGGAACGCGGGGAGATCAGCGAGATCCCCGAAGCCCGCGAAATACCTGAAGAGTGTTGCGGACAGCATGAGACCTGCGAACGCGATAGCTTACTGGCTGCCGTAAGTAAAAAAATAGAATATTACGACGATGAGGAACTGGATCGTTTCCGGGGACTGGAAGGTGACGAATACGATGAAGAAGCCGTCAACGAATTTCGTGAAGTGCTCTATACCTTGCAGGATATCGAGGTGGCCGGGTGGCTCCGTAGTCTCCAGCTTCGTGCCGTGAACCTGCCGGATGCCCTGAAGGATGAAGCATTCCTTATTGTCGGTGAGAGGAGAATACATTAAACGGTAGAGAACGTCAACAAGTGTTCGATATAAAGATTGTTTCTCCCTAGTGAAACACTTGTTTCTCTTAAGTGAAACATTTGTTTCTTCCCAGTGAAACTTTCTACACCTCGTATTGGATATGAAGATAAGATTGCACAAATAAGACGAACCATCATACGGAATGAATATGGATCTATTACAATATACTTTTTTTCAACATGCCCTGATCGGTAGCCTGTTAACCGCCATCACCTGCGGTATTGTCGGAACCTATGTGGTTGCGCGTCGGCTGGTGTTTATCAGCGGTGGTATAACACATGCCTCTTTCGGTGGTCTGGGGCTTGGTTTTTACCTGGGGACAAATCCCATCCTAATGGCGATGGTCTTTTCCGTCCTTTCCGCTTTCGGGGTGGAGTGGGCCAGCAAGACGCAGAATGTCCGCGAAGACTCGGCGATAGCCGGTGTCTGGGCGCTGGGTATGGCTTTGGGGGTGATATTTATTTTCCTTACGCCCGGCTATTCACCGAACCTTTCGGCTTACCTGTTCGGTAATATCCTGACGATCTCCATGTCTGATATAATCTGGATAGCCGCCTTTGCAGTCGTATTGATCGCTGTCTTTGCCCTGTATCTACGGGAAATAGTATATGTTGCTTTCGACAGTGATTTTGCCAAGACACAGCATATTCATGTAAAGTGGATCGAATATATGATGATGTTCTTTATTGCCGTTACCATTGTCTTGTCTATCCGTTTGGTAGGGATTATGTTGCTGATGAGTCTTTTGACTTTGCCACAGATCACCGTCAATCTCTTCACTTCCGACTTTAAAAAGATAATTGTAGGTAGCATCGTTCTGGGGTTCCTGGGATGCGTTACCGGCCTGATCCTTTCTTATTTTCTGAACGTACCTTCCGGTGCCTTTATCATCCTGGTTCTGGTATTGGTCTTTTTGCTTCTGAAAGGCGTATTATTCTTTACGAAAAGGCAATAAAACAGTTTGTTCTTAGTTTATTATATGATAAAGAGCTATCATAATACGTGAAGAGAGGTTTTTACTATATAATTTCAATATTCGTAGTACTCTTGCTTTGGTCGTGCAGCACGAAGAAAAACACCAAATCAAGTCGGTTCTATCATGCTTTTACGTCTCGTTATAATATCTATTTTAACGGGAAAACTTCTTTCGATGAATCTTTATTAGGTATGCAGACCGGTTATAAGGAAAGTTACTCCGAAATGATCCACATGTATCCGATCAGTGCACAGCCGAAAGACAAGAAAGAAACCGGAGGACCTTTCGACCGTGCTATCGAAAAGGGAAACAAGGCGATCAAGCTTCATTCGATTAAAGCAAAGCCTGCCAAGAAGCCCGGATGGCGGAACGATCCTAAACAACGTGCCTTCCAGGAGCAGGAAGAATATAACCCTTTTCTGAAAAAATGCTGGCTGCTCATTGGCCAGGGACAATTCTATAATGCCGATTTCCTGCAAGCCTCCGCTACATTTTCCTATATTGCCCGCCATTATTCGCAGGATGAAGAGATGGTGGCTGAAGCCCGCCTGTGGCAGGCACGCTGCTATTCGGAAATGGAATGGTTTTACGAAGCAGAAGATATTCTGGGTAAACTGAATACCAATGGAATACCTAAAAAGAACCTGAAACAGTATGCTTCCGTATATGCCGATTACCTGGTGAAGAACAAACAGTTCGACGATGCAATCCCCTATTTCAAGTCCGCTATCAAATCAGAAAAGAACAAACGTCAGCGTACCCGTATGAAATACCTGCTGGGACAGATCTATGCTGCGCAGGATCAGGATGGGATGGCTTATAAGATGTTCAACGAAGTAGCCCGGGCCAATCCGCCTTACGAACTTGAATTTGCTGCCCGTATCCGTCAGACCGAAGTCTTTACCGGCAACAATTACCAGAAGGTGGTCAAGATGCTTACACGTATGGCGAAGAGCGATAAGAATAAGGATTATCTGGATCAGGTGTATTATGCTTTGGGTAATATCTATCTGAATCGTGAGGATACCGTGAATGCCATCAGGAACTACGAACTGGGTATCGAAAAGAGTACGCAGAACGGGTTGGAGAAAGCGATCTGTCAGATCAAACTGGGGGATATCTATTTCACCATGCGTGATTATGTAAAGGCTCAACCCTGTTTTAGCGGTGCTTTGTCAGGGATACAGAAAGAATATAAAGACTTCAAGCGTGTATCGAAGCTTTCGGCCGTGCTCGATGAACTGGTTGTACACGTGGAAGCTGTTCATTTACAAGATAGTTTACAGACCCTGGCCAAGATGCCGGAGCCGGAGAGGCTGGCTGTGATCGATAAGATTATCGAACAGGTAAAGAAAGAAGAAGAGGAAGCCAAAGCCTTGGCTGAGAAAGAAGCCTATCTGGCTGACCAGGCTGCTAAGGGAACGGGAATCGATCGTCCCGGGACAGAGACGGGCGGTATTGTATTGCCGACCACTTCAGGTGGGACCTCTTTCTATTTCTATAATCCTTCTACTGTTTCACAAGGTAAAGCACAATTCCAGCGCAAGTGGGGACGACGTGCACTGGAAGATAACTGGCGCCGCCGTAAGAAGGAAATGTCTACATTCAATGATGGCCCTCTGGAAGAAGATATGGCGGAAACAGACTCTGGTGCCGTCGGAGCAGACGGTCTGCCTCTGCAGACTGACTCACTGGAAGCCGGTCTGCCGGGAGTCGCGGCAGATGATCCCAAGTCGCGCGAGTATTATTTGCAACAGTTGCCGTTTACTGAAGAAGAAGTTGCAGCTTCCAATATAATAATAGAGGACGGTTTATATAATATGGCTATGATCTATAAAGATAAACTGGAAGATCTGCCATTGTCGATAGAGGCGTTTGAGGAACTGGAACGTCGTTTCCCGGATAACTCGCATCGTTTGGAAAGTTATTATCAAGTTTATCTGATGGCACTTCGTACGGGCAATACCGCGTTGGCTGCCGAGTACAAGACCAAAATGACGAATTCCTTCCCGGATGCTGATTATACGATCGCCATAGCCGATCCGAATTATGAATATAATATCCGTATGATGGACTCCGTACAGGATTCGATCTATCAGCAAACTTATAGTAGCTATCTGGCTAGCGACACGAGTGCCGTTCGTAAGAATTACCGGGATGTAACTGCTAAATATCCGTTGGCTACCTTGATACCTAAGTTTATGTTCCTTGATGCACTGACATATGTGCAGGCCGGGGATGCCGAAGGCTTTAAGGCCGCGTTGAAAGCGCTTGTTGAAAAATATCCGACTGCAGATGTTACGGAACTTGCCGGTGAAATGCTGAAAGGTATTCTTCGGGGCCGTACGCTGATGCAGGGTAGTGTAACCGGTATGGCCTGGAACCTGCGTTTTGGTCTGGGTGAAGACGGTTCGTTGTCTGCTGCCGACTCGGCACGTACTTTCACAGCCGAACCGAATACTTCATACCGTATGATCCTGATGTATCCGAACGGAAGCGTGGATAAGAACCAGTTACTATTTGCCGTAGCAGCTTACAACTTTGCCAACTTTATGGTGAAAGAGTTCGACCTGACCTTCGAAGAAGCAGGTCCGATGTCAATGCTCAATATCAGCGGATTTAACGGAATCAATGAAATTCTCCAGTATTATAAGATGATATATGCTAAGGACGGTTACGCCCAGGCTTTGGATAAAAATGTGGCTATCCTTCCGATATCCGACGATAATTACGAAACGCTGATGCGTGGAAAGACGCTCGAAGAATATATCAACTTCTTCGAAGAAAACTACGGCGAAGAGGTTCCTGAACTGGCTGCCCGCTGGAAGCATCGTATGGAAGCTGAAGAAGAAAAGACAGAAGAAGCAGCCGAAGAGGAACAGCAGCCGGAAGAAATCCGTCCGGAAGAAGAAACAGAAGAACCAGTTCGTCGCGAAGAAGTTCTCGATACCCTTTCTGTGCAACCGGTTATACCGGAAACGGTAACAACTGTAACAACTGTAACACCACAGGATAGTGTTCCTGCCGTTCAGGCCCCGGAAGAGAAAGAACTTACATTGAAGGAGATCGAAGCGATCCGTAAACGTGAAGCTGAAGAGGAAGCAGCCCGTAAGAAGGTGGCCCGTGAAGAGTTTGAAGCACAGCAGAAGGCTGAAAAAGAACTGCAGGAGCAGAAAGCCAAAGAGCGTGCGGACGAACTGAAAAAACAGCAGGAAGAAGAAAAAGCGCTTCTGAAAGCAAAAGCTGATCGTGAAAAACAGCTTGAACAGGAACGTAAGAATAAGTTGAAACAAGCGGAAGCCGATCGTAAAGCCAAGCTGAAAGCCCGTGAAGAACTGCGTAAGCAGAAGGAGCGCGAGTATAAGGAAAGGCAAAAGCTGAAAGAAAAAGAGCGCAAGCAAAAGGAAAAAGAGTATCAGGAAAAACTCAGAGCCAAAGAGAAAGCCCGCCGTGAAGCCCAAAAGGCTAAGGAGGCGGCTGCACGTGCTCGTAAAAAATAAGTCTTTAGAAGATGGTTCGGAACATGAGTACTATGTGAACTATTGCATTTAAACAGTCTGTTACACTGTGAAAACAAAATTATAAAAAAAAGCGTAATACCGCGTACTGGAGACTTTATATAACAAAAATTAACCAAGCCCTTTTTCTTCCTTCCTGTTAAGAGGTGGATTTTTTAGCGTTTGATTTTCATATATCCTTTTATCTGTTTGATTTGCAGATTATTAAAAAAGGCCATAGTTCACATAGGACTATGGCCTTTTTTATGCTCTGTTTGCTTAAAAAAATCTTAGGTCTTTTTTGTTTGTTAACCTTGGGTTGATGGGGTGATGGTCTGATTTTGAGAGATATATAGTTTGGAGCTCCCTTTGCATCAGCAGATTTGTATGATAACGCAATACTTGAAAGTTAAGTAGCTTACAGGTATAATGCAAAAACTAAATACAGTATTAATATTAAGATTGAAAGAGATGAAAAGAAAACTACAAGTGTTATTAACCATTCTGTGTTTGTTCATAGGAATGGTTACTGCTCAGGTTTCTAGAGTTACTGGCAAAGTAATTTCGGAGGAAGATAATGAGCCTGTAATTGGAGCATCCGTTTTGGTAAAAGGTACAACTATCGGAACAATCACTGATGTCGGCGGGCGATATACAATTGCCAATATACCGGCTGGTTCAAAAACATTGGTTATTTCATATGTAGGCATGGAGTCTCAGGAAATTGCAATCAAAGACGGTGAACAAATAGTCGTATTAAAGAGTGACGCTGAACAAATAGATGAAGTGGTCGTAGTCGCTTATGGCACGCAAAAGAAATCTTCTTTTACCGGTTCTGCATCAACTGTTGGTACGGAAACAATAAAGAAGCGGGCACTGACCAATGTAACTGCGGCATTGGAAGGGAATGCTACCGGAGTACAAGTCACAGCGGCAACAGGTCAGCCGGGTGAATCCGCTTCTATTCGTATTCGTGGTTTCGGTTCTGTTAATGCATCTAATTCACCTTTGTATGTAGTGGATGGAACTATCTATAATGGTAGTATAGGAGATATTAACCCGTCTGATATCGAGTCGATGACAATATTAAAAGATGCAGCTTCTACTTCTTTATACGGTTCAAGTGCCGGAAATGGCGTTATTTTAATAACTACCAAAAAAGGACGCGAAGCCGGTGGTACCGGTGTGAACCTGACTATTAACCAGGGATGGTCACATAGAGCATATGCAGATTATGCTAAAGCTGGTATTTGGGATTACTATCCGATACAGTGGCAGATGCTTAAAAACTCTTATATATCTTCTGGTAAAACAGCTTCTGAAGCAGCTTCGCTGGCCTCGACAGAAATTGGAAGTACATTAAAATATAATCCTTTTACAGGTATTGCTGATAATGAAATCGTTGGTACGGACGGTCGTTTGAATCCCGCTGCAAATTCTTTAAAATGGGGAGATGATTTGGATTGGGAAGATGCAGCTTTTAAAACCGGCTATCGCCAAGAATATAATTTGAGTTATAATACGAAAACTGATAAAAGCGATACGTATGCGTCTATTGGTTATTTGAGTGATGATGGCTATATGCTTAAAACGGATTTTGAACGTTATTCGGGACGATTAAACTATAACGTATATCCGGTGAAATGGTTTAAGACCGGTTTGAATGTGGGAGTAACACGTACCATCTCTAATTATTCGAGCTCTACATCTTCTAATTCATCCTCTTATAGCAATTTAACACGTTTTACTCGTGTGATGGCACCTATCTATCCTGTTCATAAACATGATTTGTCTACCGGCCAATATCTGAATAGCAAAGGGGAGGTTACTTCTGATCCGAATGAGTATGTTTATGATTATGACGGTACTCGTTTATCGAATAATGGTCGCGATGCTATTGCCGAAACAGAATTTAATATGCGCGAGTTTGCCCGTATGAATCAAATCGGACATACATATTTCACTATCACTCCTATAGAAGGTCTTAATCTGACAGCTAATTATTCAATAAATAATGTCGATTATCGTCGAAAAGAGTACGAGAATCCACATGTAGGGGATGGTACAGCCGGACCGGGACGCTTAAATCAAATGTCAACCCGGTCATTGACTCAAACATTCAATCAATTGATCACTTATAATAAATCGATAGGCAAACATTCTTTCGATGTGCTTTTGGGTCATGAAAATTATTCATACAAATATGAATACTTATATGCAATGAAAACCCAGGAAACCATATCCGGAATTAATGAGTTTGGCAACTTTGTAAATATCAGTTCACTTTCCTCATATACTGATACCTATAAGAAAGAAGGATATTTCGGCCGTTTGAATTATGATTATGCTCATAAATACTATCTGTCCGCTTCTTATCGGCACGATGGCTCTTCCCGTTTTTCGAAAAATAACCGTTGGGGTAATTTCTGGTCATTCGGTGCGAGTTGGAGAATCAGCGAAGAAAATTTCATGAAAGATGTAAAATGGGTGAATAATTTGAAACTGCGTGCTTCTTATGGGGAAACAGGTAATGATGAGACTTGAGTTCAACTTATAAATGCAACTTTTTGGGTGCGGATAATAAGCAATAAAAACATTTATTTTTCAGAGAGGAAA
>NZ_JADNBB010000019.1 GCF_015550595.1 Parabacteroides goldsteinii | reverse complement strand
CATCCGAGCGCGAAGCCCAATTATTAATTGAAAAGGTTTCACCTTTTTCTATACCCCATGTAGTTTTTATAGAAAAACCATTCACCTTTTAATAATAAATGTCCCCCAGGTATCAGTAATAAGTATCATTTTCCTTATTACCCATTAATACCGAACCTACTACTAACTAAACCTTTTGTTATTACTTATAAACCAAACCGTCTTCGTCATTAAGCTTTGCGACGATGGTCGTTAAGGGAATAGGAGATAATGTAAGACTTAATCACTCAGGACTTATAACTTAGTACCCGGTTGTATAAGTAGTAATAACAAGTAATCTGAAAAAACAAAGGTGAAGGGTTAAAGCCAACCATTCACCTTTACAATCAACCATTCACCCGTTCTATAAACAATTACACTCTGTTTTACAACTAATTACAAGCAGCAAGTGAAAGGTGAAGGGTTTGAATGCCATTTTCACTATGTAAAGTGGAACCAGAAAACAGATTCAATCCTTATTACATCGGATGCCTTCGCAGGAAAGCGACCGTACGGTGGATTTCGGTGTACATAACGATGTCATCCTCAATAAAAGGGACTTCTTTGCGGAAGTCTTTCAGGAACTTTTCGAGGATGGGAGACGTTTTAGCCGGACGACGGAACTCTATCCCCTGGGCGGCATTCATTAACTCGATGGCCAGGATCAGATCGAGGTTATCCATGATCTTGAAGAGTTTGGTGGCGGCATTCGCTCCCATACTGACATGATCTTCCTGTCCGTTGCTGGATACGATCGAGTCGCTGCTGGCGGCATAGCAATACATTTTGTTCTGGCTAACCATGCTGGCGGCAGCATACTGGGGAATCATAAAACCGGAGTTCAGTCCGGGGTTGGCTACGAGGAATTCAGGCAAACCACGAAGTCCCATGATAAGCTGTGCCACACGCCGTTCGGAGATATTACCCAACTCGGCAAGGGCAATAGCCAGGAAGTCATAAGAGATCGCCAGGGGTTGCCCGTGGAAGTTACCACCGGAGATAATCTTATCTTCGTCAGGGAAAATAGTCGGGTTGTCCGTTACCGAATTGATCTCGGTAAGCAGTACGCCGGACACATAGTTGATGGCATCCTTTGTCGCACCGTGTACCTGTGGGATACAGCGGAAAGAATACGGGTCTTGCACATGTTCCTTTTTGCGGTTTATCAGTTCGCTTCCTTCCAGAAACTCCCGGAAAGCTTTACCTGTCTCTATCTGTCCCGGGTGAGGGCGTATCTGCTGGATACAATCCATGAAAGGATCGATACGTCCGTCAAAAGCCTCCAAAGACAAAGCGGCAATCATATCGGCCCTCCGCGAGAGTCGGAAAGCACGCATCAGGGCAAAGACACCGTTGGCACTCATAAATTGCGTGCCATTCAGTAAGGCTAGTCCTTCTTTGCTTTTCAAGCGAACAGGTTTCCAGGCAAACTCATCCAGTACACTGATGGCTTCCCGCTTCTTTCCTTTATAATACACATCCCCCACGCCGATAAGCGGAAGGAAGAGATTGGCCAACGGGGCCAGATCGCCGGAAGCACCCAGCGAACCACGGTCGTAAACGATCGGCAGGACATCGTTATTGAAGAAGTCGAGAATACGCTGCACCGTAATGACCTGCACCCCGCTATGTCCCAACGACAAGGCATGCGCCTTCAGGAGCATCATCAACCGGACGATAACCGGGCTTACTTCGTCGCCTACACTACAAGCATGACTCTTTACCAGATTCTCCTGCAGGGTACTGAGCTCGTCGGGCGAGATATTTTTGTTGCACAACGAACCAAAGCCGGTAGTAATGCCGTAGAGCGGGCCGTCCTGCTGCTCGATCTTCCGATCCAGGTAATCGCGGCAATTCCGGATACGGTCACGCACCTCCGGTGTCAGTTCCAGTTTCATATTCTGCGTAAGTATCTGCTCTATACTTTCGAAAGTAAGAGGTTCAGAACCTACATAATAGACATTGCTCATAGTTATAAGATTGTTTTAACCCAATTAAGCAGCTTAGTCTCGATACGGATTGCTTCAGACTCCAGATAGTCGGCTTTTACTTTCATTCGTTCCACAAAAACTTCATCCTTAATCGAACCCAAGTTAATACGGACATTCAGTAAAGCCCCCAGCACACAGGTACGGGCCGTCATCATAGCAACACAGGCATCGGTAACAGCATTTCGGTTACCTTTATGTGCTACGTAGATAATTGTTTCCATCACGGATGCCACCTCTTCGGCGACTTGCATGGGAACCATTGCCGCTTCTTTTGTTGCATCCTGAATTGTACGGCTACGTTCAGCAATCTGTTCTTCCGTTTCTTTCGGAAGTTTGAAAGCTGCAAATACACGGTCGTAAGCCTCACTGTCACGGTCGATGTCGCGTATCAGACGTTCACGGATAAGAGCCGCTTCCGTGGCTATCGTTTTCATCTGTCCTTCTACATCGGCATATTTCTTTTTCCCGATAGTCAGGTTCGCGACCATTTCCGTCAAGGCAGTAGCAATAGCTCCGTTCAGGGCAGAGATACTTCCACCGCCAGGAACTGGTGCGTTACCGGCGGTTTCGGCCAAAAAGTCTTTAATTGTCAAGTCTACCAGCATAGTATAATAATATTTAAGGTGTTAAACAATGAATAACATACTTCTCAGATCATATAAATAATACCGTCCTTGATAACTGTATCCACAATATTCATTCCTACATTGTAAGGCAGGAACTTATAAGAAGGATATTTCAATAAAACCAGGTCGGCTTTCTTTCCTACGTCAATACTACCAATCTTATTTGCACGTCCCAGAGCGGCCGCTCCATTAATAGTCAGTGCTGTAACCGCTTCTTCCACCGTCAGTTTCATCTGAATACAGGCCAAAGCAAACAGCATGGGGATAGAGCAGGAGAAACTGCTGCCGGGATTATAATCGGATGCCAGAGCCACGGCACAACCGGCATCTATCATCTCGCGTCCGCGGGCAAACGGTTCGTTCAGCGAGAAAGCGGTAAGCGGAAGCAAGGTGGCGATCACCCCGCTACGTGCCATCCGTTTGATACCTTCGTCCGAGGCATGTAGAAGATGGTCGGCACTGACCACTTTCAAACGGGCGGCCAGTTCGGCACCTCCCAGGGATACGATCTCGTCGGCATGCATCTTTAGCTTGAAACGCTGGCTTCTTGCTGCACGCAACAGGCGTTCGCTTTGCTTCAGGGAAAAGACTCCTTGTTCGCAAAAGACATCACAAAAGGTAACAGTTCTTTCCAGACGAAGCTCCGGCAATACCTGCTCGATCATATAGGTGATATAGTCGTCTGTCTGGTGGGTATACTCGGGAGGAGTGGCATGAGCACCCAAATAGGTGGAAACCACGTCTACCGGATGTTCTTCGTTCAGGTCGGCCATAACGCGCAGTTGCCTTAATTCCGTTTCGAAATCAAGACCGTATCCGCTTTTTCCTTCAACTGTCGTAACCCCCATATCGAGCATCTCGTCGAGCCGCTCGTAACCGATACTCCACAATTGCTCGAAGTCGCAATCGCGGGTAGCATTGACCGTATTGGCTATACCGCCGCCCCGTTCCATGATCGACATATAACTATCCCCTTTCAACCGCCAGGAAAACTCTTCTTCCCGGTAACCTCCGAAAATAAAATGAGTATGACTATCCACGAAGCCGGGAAGAAGTGCCCGGCCACTGGCATCAATCTCAAGATATTCCTCCACATCGACCTGTCGTAAAATATCTTTGGTTGGTCCGACATGTGTGATTATACCGCCGGATACGACTACCGCTCCATCTTCAATCACATGCAGGTCGGACATTTCCGAACCTTTCTTTGCTTGAAAACCGGAGCAGGTAACGACCTGTGATGCATTTCTTATCAGTAATTTATCTCCTTTCATGTTTTATTCCATTATTCTGGCTTCTAACACCTGGTTCATCGAAAAGTTCTCCAACCCCAGGTAAAAAGATGCCGTATCGATCAATGCTTCCATCGGAACCAATCCGATTATCTCACTTCCAACCACCGGCACTCCATAACGCCGTGCTTCCACCTTGACCAGTTCGAATGCACGGTACAGGGCCGTACGTGTATAATCGGTCATGTTTATGGATACCTGTGTGATTCCGCGCTCTTTCAACTCTACTCCCATAGCTTTGCAATAACGCAGGCCACCGCCTATAAAACGGATCTTCTTCGCGATATCGCTGGCTATTTCCAGATTTGCCGTACCGAGATTCACATTATAAGCTACCAGTGGCATGCGTGCGCCTACAGCAACGGCTCCGGCTGTCGGGTGGCGTTCGGCCGGACCAAAGTCCGGTTGCCATTCCGGCAATTTAATCTTATCCGCCATTCCTTCAAACTCACCTTTCCTGACAGCTGCCAGGTTTTCACGGTAAGGGGCCGAAGCCGACTTTTCATAAAGGAATACAGGCACATCATACAAAGTTGCGATCTGTTCGCCTACCTCCTTCGATAAACCGACTGCTTCCTCCATCGTACATCCTTTTATAGGAATAAACGGTACGACATCGACAGCTCCCATCCTCGGATGCTGTCCGGTGTGACAAGTCAGATCTATCAATGCTACAGCCTGTCCCACAGCTTCCAGCAAAGCAGCTTTCAATGCCCCGGGTTCACCGACCACGGTTACCACCAAACGGTTATGATCTTCATCATTACTATAATCTAACAATTTTACTCCCTGTCTGGCTCTGAATGGCTCTACTATTTTTTCTATCTTTCCCAAATCTCTTCCTTCACTAAAATTGGGAACACATTCCATTATCTTACTCCAACTACTCATAACTTCAGGTATTTAAAGAGGTCTCTACTATTTGGTGTATCAACGTTTCCTGTGGAATATAAGGAATCGTTATATGATACTGATCTTCATTTTTCTTATTAAATACTTCACAGGTCTCGATTGCATGCGGGTTACGGGCCCATGACCGGCGTGCCACACCTCCCATGACATCCCACAGCATGGCAGAACGTAATATTTCGTCCACCCGCTCGCTTCCGTCAAGCAACATACCGAAACCGCCGTTTATAGCCTTACCGATTCCTACTCCTCCACCGTTATGAAGAGCAACCAGACTCATTCCACGCGCGGCATTTCCGGCAAAACATTGTACGGCCATATCGGCCATTACGTTACTACCGTCATAAATATTCGCAGTTTCACGAAAAGGCGAATCTGTTCCACTTACGTCGTGGTGGTCGCGGCCTAACATAACAGGGCCTATCTCACCATCACGTACCATCCGGTTAAAGCGGAGAGCGATCTTCAACCGCCCTTCGGCATCCTGATACAGGATACGGGCTTGCGTACCGACTACCAGCCGGTTCTTTTCGGCATCGCGTATCCAGTTGTAATTATCCCGGTCTTGCCCCCTGCGTTCCGGATCGATACAATCCATTGCCGCATGGTCTGTTTTTATCAAATCTTCATGTTTACCGCTCAGGCATACCCAGCGGAAAGGTCCATAACCATAATCGAACAGTTCAGGGCCCATGATATCTTCCACATAAGAAGGCCAGATAAAACCGTCTTTTTCATCTATTCCGTTCCTGGATATTTCTTTCACTCCGGCATCGTAAATCGCTTTCATAAATGAATTGCCGTAATCGAAGAAATAGGTACCTGAGGCCACCAGCTTCTTTATTATCTCATAATGCCTGCATAACGACTGATCGACTAAAGTACAAAACCTATCATGATCATCCGACAACAGCCGTGTCCGCTCTTCAAAACTGATTCCTGCCGGACAATAACCACCTTCGTAGACGGCATGGCAGGATGTCTGGTCACTCAACAGGTCGATATGAACAGATTCCGCTCCGGCATATTCCAGCAGGTCGACAATGTTGCCATGAAAGGCTATCGAAAGAGGCTCTTTCGCAGCCTGCGCTTTCTTCGCCAAACGGAAGGCCTCCGCTTTATCGGCTGTAACCAGCTGTACCCAACCTTGTGAACGCCGTGTCTCGATACGTGAAAAGTCGACTTCGGCAACAATGCAGGCTGCTCCGGCTATAACCGCTGCTTTCGGTTGTGCCCCGCTCATACCGCCCAATCCGGAAGAGACAAAAAGATGGCCTCTAAGGTCTTTATCTTGCGGGATGCCCAATTTCAGGCGCCCGGCATTCAATAGCGTATTGAACGTACCATGAACGATTCCTTGCGGACCTATGTACATCCATCCTCCGGCTGTCATCTGTCCATAATTAGCCACTCCCATCTGGGCAGCAATATGCCAGTCTTTCTGGTTGTCGAACAAACCGACCATCATCGAATTCGTGATGATAACCCGGGGAGCTTCCGGCTTCGACCGGAACAATCCCAAAGGATGACCTGACTCGATAACTAATGTCTGTTCCTGTGTCATTACTTCCAGATACTGCTTGATAAGCCGGTATTGCATCCAGTTCTGACAAACTTGCCCGGTTTCGCCATAAGTAACCAATTCGTACGGATACAAGGCAATATCGAAACAGAGATTGTTATCTATCATCACCTGAAAAGCTTTCCCTTCCAGACAATTCCCCTTATAATCTTCAATCGGACGTGCTTTCAAGTCTCCCTCGGGACGATAACGATATCCGTATATCCTTCCACGGGTAAGAAGTTCCTCCATAAATTCGGGAGCCAACGTTGCATGAAGTTCATTAGGTACATACCTTAAAGCATTTTTCAATGCTGTTTCGGTTTGTGTAGGCGTAAGCGTATAGCCGCGATCAGGAGCGCGGCGGATACCGGCAACAAAAGAAGGATATTCCGGTAATTGGCGACCAAGATGTATTTGCATAACTGATGACATTTATCTATTACTTACAATCTGTCAGAAAAACATCCTATAAGTGGCCTACAAGGTAATTATTTCCTTACGTTTGAGCAATTTCACATATATGTTTAGAAGCATAATAAAAGCAAAAAGAGACTGCCTAAAACTAGACAGCCTCTTCCTTATCTTATCGTAACTGCTTCTTATTTCGCTAATTCGGCAGCTGCTTTCTTATTGATCTTTCTTTTCTGTATTTCGTATGCAATCGGAGTCGCGATAAACAATGTTGAATATGTTCCGACTACGATACCCAGCAGGATAGCGAACGTAAAGCTACGGATTGTGCTACCACCGAGGATAAAGATACAAAGTACAACAACCAATGTAGTTAATGATGTATTGAATGTACGAGACAATGTAGAGTTCAAAGCATCATTGATCACCTGGTAACGGTCGCGTTTCGGATACAGACCGATCGTTTCACGGATACGGTCGAATACAACCACGGTATCATTGATCGAGTAACCGATAATCGTCAGGATAGCCGCAATAAACGTCTGGTCGACTTCCATAGAGAACGGTAACAACTTCCATAATAATGTATAGAAAGAAATGATACACAATGTTGTTACTGCAACTGAAGCAAATGCTCCTACAGAGAATGACCAGTCGCGGAAACGAAGCAGGATATAAGCAGCCATACAGAACATAGCAAAGATAACGGCCATAATGGCACTGTTCTTGATGTCGTCGGCCATACTCGGTCCTACCTTCTGTGAACTCTGGATATAAGTAGTCGTGAACTGCTCCAGTGTTGCATCTGCAGGAAGCAATGTTTTAACGCCTTCGAACAACAGAGATTCGATTTCCTGGTCTACTGCCGGGTCTGCATCATCAATCTTATAGTTGGTAGAGATACGAACCTGATCCGGAGTACCGATAGTGATAACACTTACAGCGCCGTCCAATTTTTCATCCAACATATTACGAACTTCGTCTGTCTTCACATCCTGGTCAAAACGAACGATATAGTTACGTCCACCGGTGAAGTCGATACCATTGTTCAAACCGATTGTTGACATAGAGATAGCTCCCAGCAGGATGATAACAGCAGGAATAATATAACCTACTTTACGGGCACCCAAGAAGTTGACTTTCGGATTAGTCAACAGGTCTTTTGTAATTGAAGTTACGAATGTTACATTCTTCAGTTTATCCTTAGCCAGTAATGCTTCATAAACGATACGAGTCAAGAAGACTGCTGTAAGGAAAGAAGCGAACAGACCGATGATCATGGTAGTTGCGAAACCACGGATAGGACCTGTACCGAAGTAGAACAATACGACACCGGTAATGATAGATGTTAAGTTGGAGTCGAAGATAGCAGAGAACGCGTTGCTATAACCATCGGCAATAGCCTTGCCTAACGATTTACCAGCACGAAGTTCTTCTTTTGTACGTTCGTAGATCAACACGTTCGCATCGACCGCCATACCCAGCGTCAACACCATACCGGCGATACCCGGCAAAGTAAGTACTGCCTGGAAAGAGGCAAGGATACCCATTGTGAAGAAGATGTTCAAAACCAGCGCACCGTCTGCAATCAGACCCGGAATGATTCCGTAGAATGCACACATATAAACCATCAACAGGATCAAAGCCAGAGCAAACGAGATAACACCGGAGCTGATAGCTTCCTGACCCAGTGACGGACCGACAACGTCTTCCTGTACGATATGTACCGAAGCTGCCATCTTACCTGATTTCAATACGTTTGCCAAGTCCTTCGCTTCTTCCGGAGTGAAATGACCTGTGATAGAAGAACGTCCTCCGGTAATTTCATCGTTTACGTTCGGAGCTGAATAAACCATATCATCCAAAACGATAGCGATAGATTTACCTATATTTTCTTTTGTCAGACGAGCCCATGCTTTAGCTCCTTCTGCGTTCATGCTCATGCTAACCTGCTGTTCTGAGCGACCTACCTGCTGAACGAAGTCAGCGTTAGCGTCAGTCACCACATCGCCACCCAAGGCAGGTGAACCGTCACGGTTAGTAACCTTGATAGCATATAATTCGAAATATTGTTCTTTCTCATCGATTGCCTTAACACCCCATTTCAAAGAGAGGTTACGGGGCAATACGTCTTTTACCTGCTTCATTGCCAGGTATTCGTTGATCTTAGGAATGTCTCTCACATTAGCCACACCCACAGAAGCGCCACGACCTAACTGACCGTTGTACTGGTTGATCTGCAGCAATGCAAACAACGGATGCTGTTTTGCAAACTCTTCCATCGACTGGTTAGCCTGAGCTTCCGGTTTATCCTGAGCGATCTGAGCCAACAGAGAATCGGCTTCGTTAGTATTTGCACTTTCATCAACAGTAGCAGTTTCCGTTACAGTCGTATCAGCACCGTCAGTAGAAACAGTTTCTGTTTCAGTAGCAGAAGCTTCGTCATTGTGTTCTTTCAATACTGTTGCCAGAATATTATCGGCAGCAACCAGCTGCTGATACACTTCCGGTAACTGATAAGTTTCCCAGAATTCCAGATTAGCACTACCCTGCAACAATTTACGAACACGTTCCGGTTCTTTCACACCCGGAAGTTCCACCAGGATACGACCAGCTGTTTCCAGACGTTGAATGTTCGGAGAAACTACACCGAAACGGTCGATACGGGTACGTAATACGTTAAACGAGTTATCGATAGCACTTTTCAACTCTTCTTTCAATACAGAAACAACCTGAGCATCCGTGCTCTGAGGAGTAATCTTGTCTTTCAACTCAAACGTACTGAAAATGGCAGACAAACGTGCTCCACTGTCCAGGTTCTTGTACTCTTCTGCAAACAAGTCAATAAAGTCTCTCTGACTGGTTGCCTGGCGAGCATAAGCTGAAGTTAAAGCCTTATTGAAGTTTTCATCCTGGTTGTTGTTTGACAGCGAACGGATTACATCGGCCACATTCAACTCCAGAACGACGTTCATACCGCCTTTCAGGTCAAGTCCTAAACTAATTTCCATTTCACGGCACTGCTTGAGCGTATAGCCCAACCATACCTTCTGAGTAGATAATGAGTCCAAATAAAGACTCTCTTTCGACGGATCCCCTCCTGCATACTCAGCGGCTTTATTGTTGTAATATCTTGTTACAAATGAGAACGATAGATAGAACAAACATACAAGCGTAAGTAACACTGCGAAGACCTTTACAAATCCCTTGTTTTGCATTTGAATCTTGAGTTTATGTTATTACATTATTTATTTTCGTTTTTTCACAGGGTGCAAATATAGGCTTTTTTTTCTTTGTCATATAGCAATATGATTAATTATTTGTCACTCTCATAGTTAATTTCAAGTACAATTATATATCTTTGCCCATAAAAAAACACAGAATTCACCATGAAACAGCTTTTATTATTCTTTTTATTCATTCCTTCCCTGCTGATAGCCCAGGAGGACCAGAAGTATTTAGCCGGTGCTGTAACTGAAGATGACGGCAAAGTTGTATTTTCCAAAGAGATAAGTATGCCCTCCCTTTCGAAGGATCAGATTTACGATATTATGTATTCGTGGGCACAGAAATATTTCAGTGAAGACGGACGCCGCCTGGTTTATTCAGATAAAGACAAAGGCGATATCGCAGCTGTAGGCGAAGAATACCTGGTATTCCAGAGCACAGCACTGTCGCTGGACCGTTCATTAATAAATTATCGCGTAACGATCGAATGCGAAAATAATACAGCAAAAATCAAAATGACCGGTATCCGTTATGAATACAATGTATCCTATCAGCGTGAGCCGGAAAAATATACTGCAGAAGAGTGGATCACTGACAAATTTGCATTGAACAAGAAAAAAGATAAACTGAACCGTGGTAACGGCAAATTCCGCCGCAAAACGATCGATTTAGCAGACGAAATGTTCAAGAGTGCAGATGCAGCCTTTGGTATCCAACCGGCTGGTGTTATCACTCCGGCTTATGCGGCAGCTCCTGTACAACAACAAACAGTTCCAGCCACAGTTCCCGCACAACAAATAACTAAAGCGCCTGTTAACAACATCGAAGTATGTCAGGGACTGAGCGCATTCGAACCGGACAAGATCCCGTCGACACTGCTGAACATGTTGCCGGAAAGCAAGATGCAGGTAACTCCCGGCGATAATGAAAGTCTGGTAGAACATTATGCCACCTGGAAAGAGATGGGTAAAATGTTCGGAAAGAATATTGCTTCTATCTCTATCAGCCCGGACAGCGAAGTATATAAAGCAATTAAAGACAACGATTTCTATACAATTTCTTTCACCAAACAGGATGAACCGGAAACCTGGTTTATGATTCAGTGTGTCAAACAAGGGGAATCAACCGAAGGAACACAAAAAATCATTATCGGTGAAATCATTAACGTATGGATCAGATAATCATGAAAACAACAAAAAATATACTGTTTCTGTTGATACTGATGTGTCCCTTGCTAGCGATAGCCCAGGGACACAAAGGTTCTGTAGAATCATGCGCCCCCATGAAAGAAGGGAAAGTATGCTATAGTGATGAAGTCGATGCTGAGGGAATGAAAAAAGGCGAATTGTTCAATGCCATCGACAAGTGGGCCAGAAAAAATTACGGCAAGGATGTTTTCCTGTCGAGCGTAACGTCCAGCAAGTCGAAAGGAACAATCAATGTAAATTCAAAGGTGGAGTTACTTCTGAACGACACAGACAAAACGATCGTCAAGTATAAAATGAGAATATACTGTTATGATGAAAAGTATAACATCGAATTGACGGATATCTCTTATCAGTACGATCCGAAAAATGAGAAGAAGTTCAAAACCTATCCTGCAGAGAATGTTATAGCCAACAACGGAAAGTCAAACACTATTTCCGTTATTAAAGACCCTCTGTTATTCTGTAACGCCACTTTCTTTTTTGCAGAAAATCTGTTCGGAGAGGTATTTGATGCAATACAAGAGGATTAAGAATATTATGCTATATAATATATGTAAGGGGATACCTGTAAAGGTGTCTCCTTTTTTAGTCTTCCATTGTCAGATAACACCACAAAGGATAGTGGTCTGAATAACGAATCTTATCGACAGTACAATTCACAGACTTCATATTCGGAGAATGCAGAATATTATCTATACGAAACAAGAACATATTCTGGTTATACGTCACCCCCATCCCCCGACCGGATTCAGCAAAAGAATCGACTAATGGCCCCTGGATAGTCCGGTGAGCATAAGAAATCGGCGTATCGTTGAAGTCACCACAAATCAGGATATAATCGCCTTTAGCCTTTTCGACTTCAGAACCTACCGCATCTGCCTGTCTGGCCCGTATTTTGAAAGCCGGTCCTAGCTTCTGTTCCAAAGCTCCTTTTATACCGTCGAAAGTATCTGTCCCAATGTTCTTGATAAATGCTGTATAACGGCTTCGATCTTCCATCGTCAACTTAAATGATTCGAGGTGATTATTAATCAATGTCAACTTTTTTCCATTCACATTCAGCTCATGAACAGACGATCCATTAGATTCGCTCTCGTATTTTATCCTGCGTGAGTTTGAAATCGGATACTTAGAGAATACCGCAATGCCAAAATTCATATAACCCGACGAACTGATAGGAATTATCGAACGGTAGGGATACATATCAAGCGCTTTATATAATTTTTGAGAAGTCAGAAACTTATCTGATCTGCTGACTGCATATTCCTGCAAACAAACAATATCCGCTCCTGAATCGGCTATATATTGCACAATCTTATTAGGCGATTCTTTGGTATGGTCCTTATAAGCAAACCCCATCACATTATAAGTCAGCACTTTCAACGTATTCTCCTTCGGAATGTCTTTAACATAGGTGTGATAAGGAAAATACTTCTTTACCGGTCCCCAACAAATAAGGAAAGCACTTAGCCCGATCAATAGGAAGCGCCACTCCCACAGGAACAACCAATAGAGAACAAAACAGAGATTCAAGACGCATAAAATGGGAAAGACCAACCCCAGATAAGAAAAAACAAGAGCTGTATCCGGAGACACACGATCCGAGTAAGCTGAAGTGACAAACAGCACAACAACCAATACATTGGCCAGTACGAACAATGATTTGAACAATAGTCTTAGTGTTTTCAGGCCTTCACTCATTTTTTGCTTGCATCAAATAATTGTCTTTTTTCATCGGCAGAAAGACTTTCATATCCGGAACGTTTCAATTTATCCAGAATAGCGTCGAGATCGGCCGACTCCCGGTTCTTACGAGCATTATACTCGTAATCCGTTTCAGCACGTTTATATGTCACTTTCATCTTCGGCTTTCTCTTCCCCAGATTCACTACCCAGCCCAACAAACGATTCATCGGAGCAGTCAGATCCTTTCCTTCCTTAATACGCATTGCAAACCAGATCCCGAACAAAGCTCCTCCAATATGAGCGATATGGCCACCGGCATTATCGGAAGTAATAGCCAACAAATCAATCACAAAGGTAAACAGGGCCAGATAAATCAGTTTGATACGTCCTATCAGGAATAAATTAATCTCCAGGTCTTTCCGGTAAAATGAAACGGCAAAAACAATAGCCATGACCGAAGCGGAAGCCCCCATCAGATAACTGGAAGATGCCACCGTCTGGAAATATGGAAAAATATTATAGGCCAGCATAAACAGAACCGCACCCGCAATACCCCCCAACAGATACAATCCTCCCAATTGCCGTTCGCTGAAGAAATTCAAGAATAATCCGCCAAACCAATATAACCACAACATATTAAATAAAATATGCAGGAAATCGAAATGGGTGAACATATATGTGATAACCGTCCAAGGCCGGTATAATAACAGCTCAGGGGATGAAGGCATCTGCAGATATTGCAGAAAAGAGATTCCGGGAATATTGAAAAGAAGAAAGATCACCCCCGTCAACCGGATCAGGATAAAAAGCCCTACATTAATATATATAAGCTTTGCCAGTATATTCCCTGCCCGGAACGTATTCTTCAGATTAGTAAAAATACTTTCCATTGCCTGCGTCTTTCTTTTTCCAGTAGCGAACCATAAAATAACCGAACAACATACCGCCTAAATGGGCGAAATGTGCCACCGTGTCTCCCCCAAAACTGGAAACACCCATAAACAGTTCTGCCAACCCGTAAAATACAACAAAATACTTAGCCTTTATAGGTATCGGTATGAACATCAGAAATAACGGCACATTCGGGAATAGCATGGCAAATGCCAACAAAATACCGAACACAGACCCTGAAGCTCCGATCGTAATCATCATATTCAGCGACGGATCCATCTTCACCAGCTCGAAAAGCGTCAGGCCGTTGGCACTGGCAAAAGACTGGATCGAATAAGCCCAAACCAACTCCTGCACAATACCGGCTCCAATACCTGTCACCAAATAAAAAGTAAGGAAACGCTTCGGCCCCCAGACATTTTCAAGGACACGTCCGAACATATATACCCCGAACATATTAAAGAAAACATGTCCGAAGGAACGCGTATCATGCATAAACATGTAAGAAACAAACTGAAACGGATAAAAATCCTTTACACCCGGAAAGTGCAAACCTAAAATCTGCACCAGATCGATCCCCATCTTCGGCAACGCCAGGCTGGCTACCCAAAAAAGGAGGTTAATAATGATAAGGTTTTTTGTAACCGGCGGTATACTATTCAAGAACCCCGAGCCATTTTGATTCATCATATACATATCAATTTGCGGCAAAGGTAAATATATTTTGATTGTTTTTCCGCCAAATAGTACTAAAACATAGTAAATCAATAAAAAAAACAGATTTTTCCTTTGCAGAATATTAAATTAAAACTACATTTGAACCGACTTTTAGGCTATCGCAAGAATTGTTTAACATATTAATTATCAAACCATCATGAACAAAACAGAATTTATCTCAGCTGTATCGGAAAAATCCGGTCTAAGCAAAACTGATGCGAAAAAAGCTGTCGAAGCTTTCGTTGAAACAGTATCTCAGGAATTAAAGGCAGGTGGCAAAGTAGCCCTTTTAGGTTTTGGATCTTTTTCTGTTGCAGAAAAAGCAGCTCGCAAAGGAGTCAACCCGAAGACAAAACAACCAATCGAAATTGCTGCACGCAAATCGGTTAAATTCAAGGCTGGTGCAGAATTAGCCGACCAAGTTAAGTAAACAGCTATAAATGAAATTGATAAAAGGGCTTTTTCTGCCGGAACAGCCCTTTTTATTATGACTACAAATTCATACAAATAATAATTCCAGAGAACATCACTGCCCCCTGGAATCCACACTAGTATTAATATTAAACTTACCTGATTTTACAGGTGAGTATCTTCATTACAAACAAAACATGATTACGGGGCATATGTCCCGTATCATTTATCCTATACAAAGATCTTGCTTTTCAATCAATTAACCTGAGAAATCCGGTTCTGATACCACACATCAGACCTTAAAATGACGACTTAAAAAAGAACAAAGCCAAACAAATTTGCTTTTTCCGAAACAATTCAAACCGACCGGTACAATACATGTCATTTACAGCAACGCGTCTAAGATCCAGGCCGATATCCGCCAAGTTTACTGTAAACCTCCTTCCGTTTGGAAGTACCACGTCCATCCATTGATATTGATCTGCATTGCCAGCCACGGATCTCTCTCGGTAAAGAAAAAGATGATTTTATATTCACTTTCGCGGTCTAGATACTCCTGAACACTCATATTGTATCCTTCTATTTTGGTCATTGCCAAAAAATCCGTCAAGTTTATATCGAACACTTTCTGCCCGGTTGTTTTATCTGTGACAACAAAACGGACATCCCGATCTTCAACAAAACGCATTGTATTCAATTCGATCGTGGCTGCCGCCAGGTTCTTCTGTTCCATATGATAAGGACGAAAACTGAGTATATCATCCTCCAACAAAGAATTGTCGTGCGCCAGATAACCGTTCGATTCTACAATTTCATAATCATAGTCATTCATATTCACTCCCCAGGCATCTTCAGTCGCCCCCTGGAAAACAAACCGGACTTTGTTAGTATCCTTTATCAGATCGATCACTTCCGTCTGGTGGATCGTTCCGGTAAAATCAACCTGGGTGATCTCTCCATACCACAACGGTTCAAGCTCCTCATCTATAATAAGAGACTCTTCCCGCTTCAAACGCAACTTCAAATCTGAAATATCGGAGACCCCCGTTTGCAATGGAGCAATATCATACGAGTCATGCGCGCCAGCCCATGCCATGAACCGATACTCTCCGACAGGTAGTACCACAGGCATCAGATAATCGCCGGTTGCCAACACAGAACCTTCTTCTGCTTGTTTGAACAGAAACTTTCCATACTTATCAAATACATAAAGTTCTACTTTATCTACCTGTGTATGGAATGCATCTGTAAAAAGCATGTTATAGTCATACTTGAATTTAACGAATAAACGGCACTCCGGCAAATCTTCGTCAAACACGCCACAAGAGGTCATTATCAAAAGACTTAATGCAATGTAACGTATAAGGCTCTTTAGCTTCATGTTTTCTTTCTTTTCCAATTAATATTTATTGAAGAGGAATAATTAGTTTCATCGGGGTGAAATTATAGATAAGTACCCACCGGTGTTAACGGTGGGTCATACAAACAGATCGAACCGATAAGTCCGGGATTATAATTCCTCAGTCTGAGTATACCAGGTCCAAGGATTAACATTGATCTGGATAGCCAGGTATGAACCGTCTTCTTCATCCGGATCTGTACCTGGTGTCGGAATTTCCGGATATCCGGGATTCTTAAACTTGGTTACTTTGATATCATAGACAGAGTTACGGGTTACACCAAATTCACCTAATTCGTTAGATGCTTTATCCGTATCATCATGCTTAATAATGATTTTATAATAATTAAGACCTCCGGCATAATAATTGAAGGCTCCTACCGATCCGGCACCTTTCCCCTTGATAGCATCGATCTTGGCATTGAATGCAAGAACTAAATCATCTACATCGACACCAGTATCTTGAAGAGGCACTGCCCCCTCTACCTTAGCATCCAGATAAGCATTCAAGGCATCAGTAAGAATAGTTGTTACCGAAGGTTTTGCATTTCCGTCATTATCGTATTTATACCTCAACTCAACTTCGATCCATTTCTTTAAACTGGTAAAGGTGTAAAATCCGCTATTAATTTTGATCCAATCGCCACCAACTTCAGCATCTAGTGAGTCCGTACTATTAGGTTGTGCATATTTCTTCGGTACAAAATTTGCTTTCAGCAATACCTGTGTTGTATATTGCTGTTCGTTATAATCTGCCGTCTGGGTATTTTCAAGACAATACTGGCTGGCTCCCGGTGCATTCGTGATTTTCGAGTCATCGCTTACAACTACATAGTCTGTTGTATTTTGATTACTACTGTCATAGTTCGGATCTTTTCTGTATGAACCGATCTTATATTGATCAAAAGGAGTAATACATGTACCACGTGCATCCGGATTACTACTATCTTCATTCCAGGTCAAGGTTCTTTCGGATGCCGGGAAAAACTTTTTATTCGTAACGTTCAATACCCAGAACGGGTTAGATACTGTTGCTATATCACTGATCGTTTCAATATATACGCGAACCTTAGATACTACACGATCAATATTGACAGCAAGCGGACTACCACTAGCCAACTCTTTCGTCTTATACAGTTTCAGAGTAGCATCGGTTCCATCCGAATTGGATGGTTCCAGGCTTCCTTTAGCGTTCGACATCATAAAACTTCCATTTTTAGCAACGTTTGTGCTGACATCTCCATCTGTAACAGAAAGTGCAGCATTAACTATGCTATAATTAGTTCCACTATTAATCGGATGAATAGGGAAATCTGCGCCAGGATTCGCCACAATTAGAATACGTGTCGAACTTGCAGACACCTGAAAAGGATCGCTTACACCTCCATTGGGTTGTCCCGGATTACCAGCCTCAGCAGCAGTCAACTGCACATCGTCTGTCACATTATCAGCGGCATCGAAGAAAATTGCCCGAACAGTAGTGATACCCGATTCCTCTTCCGTACCATCTTGTTTATCATCAGAATTCAACCCACGAAATCTAACTGCCGACGGAGTTGAAATGTTTAGGGCAACCCATGCATCGCCTTTAGGGTTTGTAACTATGCCATCATCTGTAATGGCGCTGTCTTCACTACACGCAGCAAACAACAAAGTTGCAAGTGCACATAAAAAATAATTCTTCTTTTTCATTTTACTACAATTAAATCGTTTTTACTCATTTATTTATCATATTTTCCTTCTAATTTCCAGGGCTTTCGCATTTCCTTTTGATCTTTTCACCTGACACCGGACATCAGGTATCAGCTGCAATATTTCCTGCCAACTGAGTGATATCTATTTTAATACGCTGTGTCATTCTTCCGGAAGGAGAACCTATGTTATTCATAGTTGTCAAATACACGACACCTCTTCTTTCGATACCGGTATTAGGTAATACCTCGATAAAAATCCTCCCGTCATCCACCGTAATCTTATCCGTATCATTCCGGTCTTCCCCACTTGAAGGACGCAATTTTATCCAGCTTCTTGCAGTTTCATCAACCGTACCTGAAAGACAATAATAGTTCACTTCCCTGATTGTTGGATATGTATTGATCGTAGGCATATATTTTATCGTTTCCCCCCCGGCAGAAATCGCACTTCTTCGATTGATATGAACCTGTTGTATCAGATTCCCCAGTTGAAGTGTTACATTCGCATTTTTTCTTTGTATCGTTCCTGTCGGATCGGTCTGACAATCATCATAATATTGCAAATAAGGTTTAACTTTAACTACTACCGTTGTAAAATTAGGATCCGTTGTCCCACTATTTACTATAGATATTTTCCCATCGATAGGAGATACAAGTTCAAACGCGTAATCAACCTCCACCCTATTGTCGCTAATTCTATTGGAACCGGGAAAAACCGTACCATTATTGGTTATCACCTTAAATGCATCATAATCAACCGTTAAATCCGAATAAGCAAAAAAGACGGAGTTACTCACTCCTAAATAGTAATCATTATTGGCTACAACGTCATAAATATTGCCGTCATCCACCAAGACACTATAACTCAGACCGGTATTAGAGGCTTTGGATACTTTGGCATCTTCTACCGTATCATAACCGGGACCATCCGCTTTAACAACAGTGAATGTGTATGCATTATTACGTAACAGATCCATCGGTTGTAATCCGTCATTTATAATCCCTACTTTATAATAATAGTCCTGCCCCTCATAAGTCCCCTGAATAATGAAATAGGTGTCGTTAAGAATATCGGATTCATACAAATACACCGGATTATCTTCCGTGCTTTCTCCACCGGTTACATCATTCGCCGCAACTAAAAGCGATGAATAAGCATCATCGTATCTATACTCCGTCAGATTTGATCTGTTGTCCATAACAGATCCATCCAGATTATGCAACCGCCCTTGCCCCGGTACGTTCACTACGGCGGTAATCCCTTTAAATTTAAAAGAGGATGCCTGATTAACGATCACAACCTTTGCCACTTCACGGATAAGTTGTAATGAAGTTCCATCCTCATTCGCGATTTTCGTCGTCTGATCTATTTTATCAACTTGCAGCAAATAACTCATAGGTATCACCTCGCCGTCGCCACTATACGGAATAACAGACAGAGAGGGAACAGTCAACGGCTCACTCAACAAATTCGCAGTCGCTTCTGATAAAGTAGTTCCACCAACTGTTAGTTTTGTCATGAAATTTGCCACATTGAACTCATATCCCGTATGCATATCGCCATAATAAAAATTTTCCTGTGGATTGGCCAATATCAATAAATGATACTTAGAACCAGCTTCCTGCCTTGTCAACAACACATATCTCTTCCCCACAAACTCAAAAGCTTGTACGGCCTCCACAAAAAGGGCTGATGATGCATTATTCCCTTTGAACACAAGTACCCACGGAGTTTTACCGACTTCACTTTCATCGCCGACCGCTCTGGTTTCAGGTAACTGATACGAATTAGCACGAGTAAAAATTTCAATCTTCACCTTATCCTCCGGCACTACTTCCGGCAATTCGGACAGCAATATTTCATGCTCGCAGCCTATCGTAAAAAACAGAAAGGCCAGACCAAGCAGTAAATTGATATATATTTTAATTTTACTCATCTTTTTTACTCTACAAACTTCTTACACTAACATTAGTATTTACTCCTTATCCCTGACACAACGAACGGATTGAGCAAAAGTGGGTAGCTGATACACTAATGACGGAGGCGGCCATCTACTGAACTCCATACTCCACACGGAATGCGGCGTCTCAGCCGATGACGGTCCGGTACTGGCAGAATGATAATAACCTGACTCTCCTGCATACTGCAATGAATTAGCATTTCTTCGCCCTGCCATCGGAAAGAAAACCGAAGCGTCACCATAGTTTTTATTATAGACCAAGACTCCACGATAAGCCACTTTAGCATTATCGATAGAAACCCCATAAGCATAGCTACCTCCTGTTCCTTGTTTTATTGGGCGACGATCGAAAAAACCATCTGCATAAAATCCCATAGCAATCGGAATATATTCTGTGACCTCTGACAAATCAGTCGTATTTACCCCACTCCAGAAATTCGGAGTTCTATCCACATTCATATCTGCTATATTAGTCACAGTTCCGGCATCTCCTCCCCGGGGTGTTTTAAACACAGACTGTCTCCATTCGGAATAAGCAATGTCTCCACTATGGTCTACCACTGCCGTAGGAATGACTTCTATCGGATTAGTCGGAGTAATGATCACAGTCCGGTCATTGTTATTCCGGTCAAAATAACTGGGGAACAATCCATTATGGGAAATCCTGTCGATATACCCATCCGATGGACGATGATATCCTTCCGGACAAACTTCAAAAAGATTCTTGAACTCATAATCATACTGTGTCTCCGGTATCCCTGCTGCGCTTCCCCAAACAGGAATACTGAGTGCATAAGTTTCATTTAAATATTGAATACGGCCACTCCAGTAAGATGAACCTCCTGCAGGCTGCGTTGGATGATAAGCCAGGCGGAAATATCCTTCATCATCATTCTTAGGTAATCCCCACTGGAAAAAAGCACCAGCCTGCGTGGGATACTCAACAAACGCACCGTTTTTATAAGCAACCTGAGGATGTTCACTGTTCCCCCCCGCCTTGAAAGCTGCTGCAGTCAGATTATAAGGTGAGACCTTTCTGGCATAATCACGCGCTTTTCCCTGTAAGGGCCCTGTCGTTATAGGGTCGATTGTGCCCGGCCTCATGACATAATCATCCTCTTCTCCCTGCCGGATATACATTGTATCCCTGGCATACCAAATGCCGCCTGTACCTTCATCCCCCCACATTCCTCCATAACGTTCAACTACAACTTTGGCATACCTGGGAGCTTCACCACTATGTTTTCCGTTCGTTGCCATTCGAAAATAGATACGTCCCCTCCCTTCGACTAATTTTCCGTCTTCTCCTTTCAGATCGTTTGGACGTACATTAAACTTTTCCGGGTTTCCCGGTGAATCCGTACCTATCTGCGGGTCAAAACTCGGGGTTGAACTCAACGTAATAAAATCACCACTTATGACACGAGCTCTCCATGGCTTGATATTTCCAAACTCTGCAGGTAACTCACTTGCATTGTCTTTCCTGCTTTGTTGTCCGGAAATAATCCGTTCCCCCATTTCATCATTCCGAAAAAAAGCACCGACATATCCTGTTCCGTAAGAATTGAACAGGAAGCGTTGGCCGTATTGGCTGACACTTACCTTGATCTCTCTTTGCAATTTCCCCCCGAACTCATCTTCTCCCGATAAAACAAGTCGGAACAGCCTGCCGGAAGTCACCTCATTCAGTTCGTCCAACAAAATATCCATATAACCGGTTCCGACCTTTGCCACCTCGTCGTAAGTATAAGAGTAACGGGATGTTGCATATATTTTTGTTGCCCCGGCATCCGTCACATCACCACTCTTCAATACCAGGTCATTGAATATCTTTTCAGTTTCCGCGGTAGCCGTTCCCAGACCGGTAAATACCTCGGGTAATATTTTCACGACCGGCATATTCGATTTAAAGGAAATACGTGCCCCGTTGAAATCAGTTATACTTACCTCGGTATGGGATATATTCAACACTTTAAGACCTGGGATATTCCAGGCATCATCATTTTCATTCCATTTGGATGCTTCTATATTCACTTCAAGCGACTCCCTGATAATGCCGGTCAAATCCAGCTTGGTATTCCCCGGCAAACTATAATCGACCGGAGCCGAAGCGATCTTCAGTTCACATGAAGGGTTATAGTTCGCCCCCATATTCACTGTAAATACTGCCGCTTTCGATTTATCTGATTTTGATTCCGGCACACTGGAAGGTAAAATAACCCGGATAACTTTTTTCGCCCAGACTGTTCCGGAAGCAGAAGGAGTCGTATCCTCAAACAGACCACTGTTTTTATCCACGGTAAACACACGTATCGTATTCCGTGTAATCGTACCGTTATAGTTCGCGGTAAGAGGAACTATATCTACAAGATTACTGAATGTCACTCCACTAAAGGTTTCGCTGTAATTTCTATCAGCTTCCAAGATGACGTCAACCCGTACTCCCATCCTGTCCAGAGACAGTTCCAACCGGGAGACAGTAGTTCCGTCGCTCAATCTTGCACCTTGTCCTTTAGATAAGACAGTAACATCTTCTATCTCCTGTTTCATAGGAATATATTGGTCGGAAGAAAAAGCTTTTGCCGGATAAACTATATTATTCAAATCCTCGTATCCAGAAACGGCATCCAACTGATTGAATACATAAGAATCATTTGCTTCATTCGCCAAGAAAACAAAGGTGTAAGTGCCTTCATCGATCGGATGTTGCACAAGATTATCCGTCCACTGATCTTTTGTATAATACACATTGGATATACAAAGACCTGACGTTTTATTGAATGCCATAACACGCAGGGTATTCACAAGATAATCTTCAGAACTCCCGGGATGCGTAGCACTTTCAGACTCTATTCCACTTATTGACAGAAATGCTCCCTGATTATTTTCTCTAACAAAACTTTCATCCGTACAAGATGAAAAAAGCACTAGCAATAAAATAAAAATTAAACCTTTATATATTTTATATTTTCCTATAACCATTAAATAACATGCCTTCAAAATCAGTATACAAATATTCCATAACCTTCATACTTCCATATATCCGGTTATCAACAACCTCTCCTAATCACACTACCAAAACCATCGTCTTGAAAATGAATTCCAAAATATCAAAATTGACACAAAATCTTTCAATACTAATACTTGTTTCATTCTCTATTATCCCAAAAACACTTTTTTTTTCAATTACAAAGATCGTGGTTCTCAAAGTATTTATCAGCCTATTCCTGTTTCTGTTATTATATATCAATGTCTTAGACAACGACCCATACCAAGGAAGTATTCTTTTTTGTTTTCATTTATTGAAACTACCATTCATCGACAGGTTCGTTTTTTACTATTGTTGAAAAAATATCGGTCGCATTTGTCGATTTATAAACAAAATCAACAATTATAAAAATATCACACCTTCATTCTAACGGACACGTAGAGGATCGTCAAACTACTAATTCGAAATCCCATACGAAGGTTTTTAGAAAATAATCATGTACCTTTGCGGCAAAATAAAATCCGAATATTATATAAGTAAAAATATGGTTATTGAACAGCAGATCACCGGAGCAATCATTGCCGGCATAAAAGAACTGTACGGAGTTGATGTTTCAGCCAATCAGATACAGTTGCAGAAGACAAAAAAAGAGTTTAAAGGACATCTTACCCTGGTTGTGTTCCCTTTCCTTCGCGCATCGAAGAAATCACCGGAACAGACAGCACAGGAAATCGGCGAATACCTGCAGAAAAATGAACCGGCCGTATCTGAATTCAATGTGATCAAAGGTTTCCTGAACCTGACAGTTGCCGGTCCTTGCTGGATCGATCTGTTGAATACGGTCAACGTACAACCATCCTACGGGATCATTCCTGTCACAGATCAATCCCCTCTGGTGATGATCGAATATTCTTCTCCCAATACAAACAAACCTTTGCATTTAGGGCACGTACGTAACAACCTGCTTGGTTACAGCTTGTCTGAGATCATGAAGGCTAACGGAAATAAGGTGGTTAAAACCAATATCGTAAACGACCGCGGTATCCATATTTGTAAATCGATGCTTGCCTGGCAGAAATGGGGTAACGGCGTTACTCCCGAATCATCCGGCAAGAAAGGAGACCACCTGATCGGCGATTTCTATGTACTGTTCGACAAACACTACAAACAGGAATTAAAAGAATTGGAAGCTAAAGGTCTGACAAAAGAAGAAGCAGAAGCCCAGTCTTCGCTCATGGCCGAAGCTCGCGAAATGCTTCGCAAATGGGAAGCCGGAGATACAGAAGTTCGTGCTTTGTGGGAAAAGATGAACAACTGGGTATATGCCGGTTTCGATGAAACCTACAAGATGATGGGCGTAGACTTCGACAAGATCTATTACGAATCCCAAACCTATCTGGAAGGGAAGGGTAAAGTGATGGAAGGACTTGAAAAAGGGATCTTCTATCGCCGCGAAGACGGTTCTGTATGGGCCGACCTGACCAAAGACGGACTGGATGAGAAACTATTGCTCCGAGCCGACGGTACTTCCGTATATATGACACAGGATATCGGTACAGCAAAACTACGTTTCGACGATTATCCGATCAATAAAATGATCTACGTTGTCGGTAACGAACAGAACTACCATTTCCAGGTACTTTCTATCCTGCTCGATAAACTGGGCTTCGAATTCGGGAAAGGCCTGGTACACTTCTCTTACGGTATGGTTGAACTACCAGAAGGAAAGATGAAGAGCCGTGAAGGTACTGTTGTCGATGCCGACGACCTGATGGAAGAAATGATCAGCACTGCCCACGAAATATCACAGGAATTAGGCAAATTAGACGAAATGACTCCGGAAGAAGCCGCCAATATTTCCCGCGTTGTCGGTTTGGGTTCCCTGAAATACTTCATTCTGAAAGTCGATCCGCGTAAAAACATGACTTTCAACCCGAAGGAATCGATCGACTTTAATGGAAACACCGGTCCATTCATCCAATACACTTACGCCCGTATCTGTTCTGTTTTGCGTAAAGCAGCCGAACAAGGCATTGTCTTACCGGAACAATTACCGGTAAATACGCCTATATCAGAAAAAGAAGAAGGGTTGATCCAAATGATCGCAGACTATGCAGTAACAGTAAAAGAAGCAGGCAAAGAATACAGCCCGGCATACATTGCTAACTATATCTACGATCTGGTAAAAGAGTATAACCAATTCTACCACGACTTCTCCATCCTTCGCGAAGAGAATGCCGAGATCAAACAATTCCGTCTGGTATTATCTGCCAACGTTGCTAAAATTGTAAAATCAGGTATGTCGTTACTGGGTATCGAAGTTCCGGAAAGAATGTAAGAACAGAAATATCACTCATCAAAAAGGATCCTGCTGATTAACTCAACAGGATCCTTTTTTCTTATGCCCTTCTGATCTTTACCGATCAGGCCTTTTTCTTTGTAGTCCGTTTTTTCGTTGTTGCAGGTTTTTCAGCCGCCTCGGCAATGATCTTCATGCAATCTTCCAACGTCAGCTTTTCAGGATTAGTAACCGTCTTCGGAATGCGGTAGTTAGCCTTCTTATAAGTTATATAAGGGCCATAACGACCGTTCAATATTTCCAGATCCGGATCTTCATCGAACTTCTTCAGATAACGTTGTTCGTCTTTCTTCCGTTTCTCGTCGATCAATTCGATAGCCTCTTCTACTGTAATAGAAAGAGGATTCAGATCTTTCGGGATAGAGATAAATTTCCCGTCATGACGGATAAAAGGTCCGAAACGTCCAACTGCTGCAACCATTTCTTTTCCTTCATATTCGCCGATCGTACGAGGCAGGTCGAATAGCTTCAACGCTTCTTCCAATGTAATCGTTTCGATTGACTGACCTTTCATCAAGGTAGCAAACTGAGGCTTCGGAGCTTCTTTATCCTCCGTATGTGCCTGACCGATTTGTACAACCGGACCATAACGGCCGATCTTCACAAAGACAGGATTCCCACTTTTCGGATCGATACCCAACTCACGTTCTCCCACCTTATGGGCCGTTTTTATAGCTGCTGTTTCTTCCACGATCGGATGAAACATTTTATAGAACTTATCTATTGCATTTGTCCAGACCATTTCACCATCAGCCACGGCATCAAACTCTTTCTCGACGCTGGCCGTAAAGTTATAATCCAATACAGAAGGAAAATATTCCATCAGGAAGTCATTAACTACCGCCCCGATATCCGTAGGCATTAACTTGTTACGGTCTGCCCCCACTATCTCCTTCTTATCAGCCTCTTTGATCTTGCCCTTAGCCAACGAGATAACAGTATAAGCACGTTCGGTCCCTTCTTTATCCCCTTTTACCACATACTCACGATTCTGAATCGTTTGAATAGTAGGAGCATAAGTAGAAGGGCGCCCGATACCCAATTCTTCCAAACGACGAACAAGGCTGGCTTCCGTATAACGCGGCGGACGTTGCGTAAAACGTTCCGTTGCCACGATATCATTCAATGTCAAAACTTCATGCAATTTAACAGGGGGTAATAAACCATTCTCTTTATCCTGCTCTTTTTCATTATCATCATCGTAGCTTTCACGGTAGACCTGAAGGAAACCATCGAAAGTGATCACTTCACCTACAGCCACGAATTTTTCTTTCTTATCATCGATACAAACAGAGATCGTTGTACGTTCCAATTCAGCATCTGCCATCTGGGAAGCGATCGTCCGTTTACGGATCAATTCATATAATTTTTTTTCCTGCGCGGAACCATTGATCTCTACATTACTTATATAAGTAGGACGGATAGCCTCGTGCGCTTCCTGTGCACCTTTACTTTTTGTATGGTACTGACGGAACTTATGATACTTCTCTCCGTAAGTTTCCAGAATAGCTTCCTTAGCAGTTCCCAACGCCAGATCACTCAGGTTCACTGAGTCGGTACGCATGTAGGTAATCAATCCGGACTCATACAGGCGCTGTGCAATCATCATGGTCTGCGACACGGAATAACCCAGTTTACGGGCTGCTTCCTGCTGCAAGGTAGATGTTGTAAAAGGAGGTGCCGGTGATTTCTTTACCGGTTTTTTTGTGATCTCGTCAATAGTGAAAGAAGCAGCCTTGCAGGATTCCAGGAATTCCATTACTTCCTTCTTATCCTTCAGACGTTTATTCAATTCGGCTTTTAGGATAGTTGTTCCATCGGGAAGAGTGAAATTAGCAATGACACGATAAGCAGCTTCCGAAACGAAATCGTTGATCTCACGTTCGCGTTCAACAATAAGACGGACAGCTACCGACTGCACACGTCCGGCAGACAAAGCCGGTTTTACTTTTCTCCACAAGATAGGAGAAAGCTCGAAACCCACAATACGATCCAATACACGGCGAGCCTGTTGAGCATTCACCAGGTTGATATTGATATCACGTGGTGTTTCGATAGCATGCAAAATAGCATTCTTGGTAATTTCGTGGAAAACAATACGTTTTGTATTCTCCGGCTTCAACCCCAGAACTTCATACAGATGCCAGGATATAGCTTCTCCTTCACGGTCCTCATCGGATGCGAGCCATACCTGTTCGGCTGCTTTTGCTTCGGATTTTAATTCGGAAACCAACTTCTTCTTATCAGCCGGGACCACATATTGAGGAGCATAATTGTTCTCAACATCTATACTAAAATCTTTCGTTTTCAAATCGCGGATGTGCCCGTAACTCGACATAACCTTAAAATCTTTTCCGAGGAACTTTTCTATGGTTTTTGCTTTGGCGGGTGACTCCACTATTACCAGATTCTTTTGCATAATCACTTTTCACTTTTTAGAAATCGAGTGCAAACATACACAAATAATTAACGCAACCGTACATCAGTAACAAAAAAACAGTTTTTTAAACCGTGATTATTATGTATGTAAACACTTCAGAATTATCTTTGTCCACAAAATATCACATTATTTCGACATGGAAACAATCAGACAACTTATCAACGATAATAAAACAGACGAAGCATTGCGTTTGTTGAATGAGTACATTAAAAAAAACGCTTCAGACGATGAAGCGTTTTACCTGCGAGGAAATGTATACCGCAAAATGGGAGATATACGCCAAGCTCTGAACAACTATCTGTCAGCCATAGAGCTCAACCCGGACAGTCCGGCACAAACAGCGTATAATGCCCAGATCAAAATATTAGATTTTTATAACAAAGATATGTATAATCACTGAAGTTGCTTACGTAACTCATTCAGAACCTGGATGTCTTTCTCCCGGATCTTACCATCACGGGCTGGTGGACAATTCAGGATAAGGATATTATCATTCTTCGTACACTGACGGTATAACCGGGCAAGTTCATCTACCGATTTATACTTTTGGTCGGTTGTATTATAAAACCAGCGTTCGCTGATACAGATAGTAGACTCCCAAGGCATATAATACTCTTTTCCATCGTGTGAAAAGATTTTCGGATCATTATCAACTGGCAGATACGGATCGCCTAAACGGAAATCACTCGGGAAATAACGGATCGGATAGCCTTCCTGTTGGTTTTCCGGCAATACAGGATGAGCATCGGGGTTGTCAGGCAACCCGATCGTCCAGTTTATACCGATCTGGCAATCCGGCTGTCTCGATTTGATCGTCCGGTAAATCTCTTTCACCGGCCAACGGTAATTTTCTTTTTCCCAACCGCCGTCAAACCAGAACTCCACTATATTTGTATATGGCTGTACGATATCGATCAATTCATCCAACTGGCGCAATAAATACTTATTATACTTTACATCCAGACTTTTATCTTTTACATCGGCATTCACTTTTCGGTCCCACAAAGAGTAATACAATCCCAAACCAATATCATATTTCTTACAGGCTTTGGCTATCGCCTCGATCACATTTGTGGTATTACCCGAGCTTTCCACATCATATTCCGTATACTTACTATCCCACAGACAGAATCCTTCGTGATGCTTTGCCGTAAGAATAACATATTTCATTCCAGCATCTTTTGCCACCCTGATCCACTGGTCTGCATCGACGGCTGTTGGCCGGTAAGAAGAAGCCGGTTTCGAACCATCTGTCCATTCCTGATCATGAAAAGTATTAATTCCAAAATGGATAAACATTCCATATTTGCGGGCAATTTGCTTTTGCTGAGCCGGACTTGGTTGCGTGGAAGGTACCGGCAATATCTGTTCTTGTCCCCGAAGTAATTGCAAAGACAAGGATAAGAATAGGAAAGTTACAAAAGTCTGTTTCATGGTAATAAAATTTATACCACAAAAATAATTATTCTTTCAGAGCCGAATTATCCAAATTTCGTTTTAAAGTTTGCATAATCCGGCTTTAAATCTATCAGAAGCGCCAGCCTACGTTTAGCTGAAGTACACCGTTACGGCTCTTTCCATCAATATCAGAAGAAGACACTCCCGGTATTGCAGAAGCAATATTATCCTTATTCAGAGTATTTGTCAACCCCACATTATAACTCAAAGAAAACAGTAATCCCATTGAAGTTTGATATCCGGCTCCGACCACTAATGAAAAATCAAAAGTTTTAAACCAATCACTCAAAGCATCTGTCGAGACTGATGTACCAGAATCGGAAGCTTTTACCTTTGAAGAAACTTTAAAACCCAGTTGCGGTCCGGCAAACAAATTAAATCCTTCATATACATAGCCTTTTAGCAGGATCGGAATATTAAGATAATCATTTTTTAATTTTGCTGTAGTACCACTCTCTTTTACCTTGAATCCCTGCATTGAATAATAAATGCCCGGCTCAATAGCAAAATGATTAGTCATCATCACTTCGCCGGCAACTCCTATATTTAAACCGGCTTTCATACTTGCACCATCGGAATTTGTCATATTGGCCATATTTAAACCAATCTTCGGAATAAAATGAAATTCTTGTGCACTTACCTGAAATGCCACGAAAAGAAGTAATAAAAATGCAATCTTTTTCATACTACATAATTGTTTTAGATATTAAACACAAAATACTATCTCAATAAACTTAAACGATTTTATTTCCGCAATGTCTGCTTTTACTCATAAACACAGACCAAAGATAAATACTTAAATTAAAATACAAAGATTTTCACTTATTATATTATCGGATTGTCGATAACCCGCTCCGGAAATAGCTCTTTCCGGTTTATTTCCAGAATCTTATTTCTATCCTTATCCAGTGTATATACTTTATCTTTTACCAGATATAAATCAAATGGAAGATGTAAAGTGGCAAGTTTCTTTCCATTAAAATCAATCAGATATTTAATTCCGAACTGACTGATTAGAGAATAACCGTCCATATTTAGACTAGTAAAATACAATTCGGTATTCCGATAAGTACGGATCACATTCATCTGTTCATCGACTTCAAATACATCATACTGGTTATTATAAACAAAACATGAAGCAGAATCGGATGGTACAACTTTTCTAAAAGAAGTACTATCCGGATCTATCAGATAAAAAGAATTGGATAAAAAGCCTTGTAACTTGCCATTAGCCTTCTCATCCCAGGGAGACACCTCAACCTCTGCACTATCGGTTAACTGACAGAAAGACATTCCATCATCGAACAGTAAATATAATGTATTTCTCAACTCTTTCAGACAAACACCTTCAATCCGATCTTTCTTTTTCGTCAGCTGCGTCAGATATATATTTTTGCCGGTATTCTTATCGAAGCTGGCAATGAAAGGCCTTCCAATATTGACTTCCATCATATCTCTTTCGTATGCAGAAGAAAAATCCCTTAAGTTTCCACGATACCCACTACCATAATTGATCATGTAAAGCCTATCATCATAAACAAAAAGTTGAGAATGTGAAGTAAGATCCTCTAGAAGCGGATACCCCCACTTCATATTCAGTTGATCATCCAAGCAAAGCAATTGCGTACGGCTAGCAAAATAAAGCAAAGAATCTTCTCTCAACATATTCGAAGTCAATTCCGCTACCGCATTTCCTCCGGTCGGCATCACCGACACTCCGGCCACAACCCCAGTCAATATACCTAAAGCCCCCAATGCCACTGCCCCACTATAATTAGTGGTTCCGGTTACCATCGGATAACTCTTTCCTGTCCCATCCTTTATATTCACCAAATGTATCCCGTCAGAAACAATCAACCGGGTCGAGTCATTCACCCACCCATCGTAATTCCAACCATATGCATGAGGAACTTCCCGAGTCCACAAATGTTCCCCGGAGTTCATTTCATAACATTCCAGATTTTTTGTAACGCCGTTTTTATAACTCAGAATTTTACCATTCTGAAAATCCATCACATAAGGGAATATTTTCTTATTCCATCTTTCTTGTCCGGTTTGTAAATCCAGATAGAAACTCTTAACCCCTTTGGAATTAAAAAGAACTCCCTCAGGAAGTAAAACAAACTGGTCGCTCATGTAATTCATCTTCCTTCTCCACAATTCTTTTCCTTCCTGATAATTAAAGACCACCAACTCGCCTTTATTCTTATAAGATTTTCCGTTCGGGGTCAGATGTCCCAGTTGTACCATAAAAAAGGTAGCTGTAGTATCCATCTTATATTTCCTAACCCTGCCATCAAATTCAAAGCCACGAGCTGTTAGCTCTTTCCCTTCCACCGTTTGTCCTATCACAATATCTTTCTCTTCCTGCGCATTCATAAAAGGACAAAATATCAACAAACAGACAAGTAAACCAAATGCTTTTTTCATACTCTCATTCCATGTAAAAAAGTAAATACTAGTAAATGGGATTAAAAATCAATCGTATCTATATAAACGTCCTTCACCTGAAACTATTGCAGAGGAAATAGAACAATCCCTGTTTTTTTAAAATATTCTTTCCGGTCATTCGTCACAGATAATAGATAGCTATCAAAATCAGTACAAGGCCTACCTCAACGATGTGGAACAGCCCATCGACCTGTTACAGGTACGGAGAGGAAATCCCTGGACTCAACCGCTACATCAGTCATGGCAACAACTATTTACATACCTACACAATGAAATCGCTTCGCGTCAATCTCGACTTTTCGTATCGTCACTGGATCGCCAACTTTGCCACCATTGTTCCACCCAACAGATACGTTTACGGGGAACAATTGATGAAAGGAGACCTGATGCATACACTTATGGTCGGATACAAAATGCCAGCTTGGTCGGTAATGGCAGGATTATATAATCCTTTTATCCGTACGTACAGATCGGAAAATGAGAACTGGTCAGCCCTCAATCCGGTAAAATCAGACATTCACAGTAACAATATGGCAAGAACGGTAGTGGTCAAATTCAACTTCAACCTGAATTTCGGCAAACAGTTAAAAAGCATCCGCAAAGCCGTTCAGAACATGGATAACGATCCGGGTATTATATCGGGAAATAAGGACTAAATAAAAAAACGGAACTGTCTCCTTTCGGTACAGCTCCGTTTTTTGTTCTATAAGCTTTTGATCCTTACTTCAACAAGCTGCAAGGACAAAGATTATCTTTTTCGATATCTTTGAAGTAGTTGTATGTACCGACTTTGATATCAGCACAGGCAGCTTCGTCAGCTACGATAATACCTTTCGGATGCATCTGCAAAGCAGTGATTGTCCACATCTGGTTGATAGCACCTTCAACAGCCTGCTGCAAAGCGCGAGCCTTGTTATGACCGTTTACCATGATCAATACTTCTTTAGCATCCAGTACAGTACCTACACCAACCGTTACAGAAGTCTTCGGAACCTTGTTTACATCGTTATCGAAGAAACGAGAGTTAGCGATGATCGTGTCTGTAGTCAGAGACTTTACACGAGTACGTGAAGACAAAGAAGAACCCGGTTCGTTGAATGCGATATGGCCGTCAGGACCGATACCACCCAGGAACAAGTCCACACCACCTACCGCTTTCATCTTAGCTTCGTAAGCAGCACATTCGGCTTCCAGATCGGGAGCATTACCGTTCAGGATATTTACATTCTCCGGCTTGATGTCTACATGGCTGAAGAAGTTGTTCCACATGAACGAATGATAGCTTTCCGGATGATCTTTCGGCAATCCTACATATTCATCCATGTTGAAAGTGATGATATTCTGGAAGGAGATAACACCCTGCTTGTTCAATTCGATCAAATTCTTGTACATACCCAGAGGAGACGATCCGGTAGGCAATCCCAAAACAAAAGGTTTTTCAGCTGTCGGATTAGCTTTCTTAATCTTTGCAGCTACATAATTAGCAGCCCATTTTGAGAGTTGCTCGTAATCTGGTTCAATAATTAGTCTCATAACGTTTGTGTTTTTTCAGTTGACAGTTGACAGTTGACAAGTGACAGATATAGTCACCCTCTTCTGCAAACCGGAACTGATTAGGTTATTAATAGTTTTTTTAGATCTACTTTTCTTTAACTGTCAACTGTTTCGCCATTGCTTCGCCCAAAGCCCAGCATTCTTCATACTTATCGGCTTTCATACCCTGTTTTTGTTCAACAGGCGTACCAACGGTTTCCCATTTCATCTTTTCACCGAAAGCTGTCAAACGCTTAACTGCGGCACCGGCCCAAGTAAAGGAGCCGAAATAGCCATACAAGCGATTTTTCACCTCACGCATTTCGATCTTACTCAACACGGCTTCCACTTCGGGGAACAGGCTATTTGAATAAGTCGGACTACCGATAATAAGACCTTTATATTTGAATACATCTTTCAGTATATAGGAAGCAGGACTTTTGCTGACATTGTGCAATACAATATTTTTCACACCATGAGCAGACAGAGACGAAGCGATCGCTTCCGCCATCTGTTCCGTATTGCCATACATGCTGCCATAGATAACAACAACACCGTCTTCTCCTTCATACCGACTCAAACGGTCATATATTTCAATCGCCTTTTTGGCATATTTACGCCATACAGGGCCATGAGTCGAACAGATCGTTTCAATTCCTAAAGTAGAAAGTTTCTGTAAAGCACGTTGCACCGGATTTCCATATTTACCGACAATATTGGAATAATAACGGATCATTTCTTCCCAGTAATGATCTACATTCATTTCTTCATCGATCACACCGCCATCCAATGTGCCGTATGTACCGAAAGCATCGGCTGAAAATAACAGTTTATCTGTCGAGTCGTAAGTCACCATCACTTCCGGCCAGTGTACCATCGGTGCCATGTAGAAAGAAAGCTGATGACGCCCGATGTCGAGCGTATCACCTTCTTTTACTTCGTGAAGTCCTGTAGTAATACCATGATATCCGTCCAGCATACCGAATGTCTGCTTGTTTCCAATGATCTTCACATCCGGATATTGCTGGCGCAGCAGGCGGATACTTCCGGCATGATCGGGTTCCATATGGTTCACGATCAGATAGTCGAGTGTACGACCATCCAGAGCATCCGCTATTTTTTTCAAAAATATATCAGAGTAGCAAACATCCACTGTATCAACCAATACAGTCTTTTCGTCCACAATCAAATATGAATTGTAGGAAACACCGTACGGCAGTGGCCACATATTTTCGAAGAGGGCCTTCTGACGGTCGTTGACTCCTACATAATATACCTTATCTGCTATTTCTTTTAGTTTGTACATTACTTACTTTTTTATTTTTAATTCCTCATAATTATTCGGTTTTCTTGTCATTGCTCTCCAGACAAACCAACAACCGGCCAGAACAAAAGGAATGCTGAGCCACTGCCCCATATTCAACATCATACTGTCTTCGAAAGCTTCCTGGTTATTCTTCAGGAACTCGATGAAAATACGCGAACCGAATACACAGATCATGAAGACTCCGAAAATAAGGCCTTCCCGCTTCCATTCTTTTTTTATGAAGTAAAGCCACATACAAATCCCGAAGGTAACCAGATAGCATAAAGCCTCATATAACTGTGTCGGATGGCTGGGTACCGTAAAGATCGGCTCTGCTCCCATCTTCCAGGCATGCAGATTTTCGATAAAACGGAATCCCCAGGGAAGATCGGTCGGATGACCGTATATCTCATGGTTCATCAGGTTACCCAGACGGATCATAGCCGCAACCAATCCGGTGGGGACAACCAATTTGTCGAATGTCCAAAGCATACTCTTATGGGTAATGCGTTTGGAATAAAAGTAGATGGCAATAACAATACCTAACGTACCGCCATGACTGGCCAGTCCTCCTTCCCAAACCTTGAAAATCTCAATCGGATTGGCCAGATAATATCCGGGATCATAAAAGAGGCAGTGTCCTAACCGGGCGCCGACCACAGTTCCTACCATGGTATAAATAAGCAGGGAATCGATCCATGCAGGAGGAAGTTTCTCATTTTTCCACATACGGCTCACGATGGTGTAACCAATCCAGAAACCGATAGCAAAAGCAAGTCCGTACCAGCGTATTTCGCGTGAACCTATGGAAAAGATGGCGGGGTCAGCCGTCCAGGTAATAAAGTCGAGCATATTTTTTGTATTAAACAAGTCGTCTGATCAAGTCTTCTCTTTCGCCGCAGATCATATCGATCACCGGCAGTTCGATCATAGTGTAAGCACCCGGCTGCTGTTTAAAGCTTGCACGGGCAACAGCTACCAGAATCTGGGCCGTAAGAGCCGGGTTGTTGATCTTCATATCGAATTCAACCAACTGGTTCTGCGTCTTGCCCGATACACCTTTGCGGACCAGATTTACACCGTGTCCCATATCCAATAAATTGTCTACACATTCCACCTGCATTACATGTGTTTCGTCATGTGCGAAATAATCGTCGGCTTTGATAGCTGCAGCTACCTGCTTGAAATCGTAACCGTCTTTCACTTCGATATAAACCATACGGCGGTGAACGCCTGTACCCATCGGTATTGTCATCGACAAAGCAGCTTTCACTCCTTCGATCGCTTTTACGGCAACCGTATGTCCCATACTCATGCCCGGGCCGAAGTTTGTATAAGTAATTCCTTTTGGAACCATTGCTTCCAACAGGGCACGCACAACAGAGTCGCTACCCGGATCCCATCCGGCAGAAATAACAGCAACCGTATTATGTGCTTTAGCCACAGCATCCAGCGAACGGCGCAGGTCTACGATACCTCCATGGATATCGAAGCTATCTACCGTATTGATACCTAATGAAAGAATTTCTTTTGCGTATGTCTCTACGCTGCGGGTAGGAGTTGCAAGAACAGCAACGTCTACTTTATCTAACTTAGTGATACTGTCAGTCACAGTATAAGCTTTCAGTTCGTCCGGTACGTCATTCGGATTACGACGTACAACACCTGCCACTTCAAAATCGGGAGCAGCTTCCAGGGCCTCTAACACATACTTTCCAATGTTGCCATATCCAACGATGGCGGCTCTAATTTTCTTCATACTTTAGTTTTTACTTTTCAACCAACTGCAAAGTTAATTATTTATGGCGAAAATCCATCCGAAGCTTATAAAGAAAAGTTATGAGGTGATAAATGATATATAGAAATAAAGCTACCCCGACCCTAAAGCCGAGGTAACTTACTTTTATCTGTTTTTGTTCTTCACAGAGATCGAACAGAAGAACTCTATTTCATTACTTTAATATTAATACTGACTGCTTGTTCGCCCTCACGAGGTACTTGGCTTATACAAAACCACACACAGTCCATTTTAATTTATTGATTATAAGGTCAGATGAACATCCAGACTTAACTACTTATTCGCATGATTAATTTCCCTTTAGCCGGGAGGTTTCCATTCTTTTCAGTAATTCCAAATTGGTTCGTGCCAGTATTGGCCTCACTGGCAATGCCTTACGGAACCAGTCGGCAGCTCCGCCCATGTCACCCTCCATAAGTGAGAGTATCCCCAGGTCGATCCATGCACACGGGTCGTTCTCTATCCGTCCGAGAAAGAAGCGTGCCGCCTCGATATCCGCGGCTGCTAGGGCGGCGGCTCCGGCATTCAATTGGGCGGAGACACAGTCCGGAAAACGATAAGCTGCCTGTTCGTAGACTTCACGAAACTGTTCCGTACCGGGGCGAAACATCTGACCGACCATCAGTAGTTCATCCAGTGAAAGTTGCTCCGGACGGTTGTTGAACAGAGCCAGCAGGCGATTCAGGTCTATGGCATTTTTCCCACCGCTATTCTCATCTTCCGGGATTGGTTCACGAACCAGACAACTCACCTCAAGTTCCATCCGCCGTAAGCGGGCAAACAGCGTTTGCTCCATATCTTTCCAAACGCGCCCCTTATCGAGTGCCTTCAGGGCTTTACGCCGGGCATCAGGTTCAGTATTTTGGGTCAGGATGGCCGCAACCTCTGCTGCATACGGCTTATGGGCATCCTTCGTTAGTCGTTGTAATCCTTCCCAGTCTTCTTGGCAGGTTCCGACAGTGATCTTCTGCCGGGGTATAGCCAGTTTCCGGCTCAGATAATTACTAAAATGCAAGGCACGTCCGGCTGCCAGTTCTTCATTACGTTCCGTTGTGCCGTCAGGCGAGGCATAACCGGTAATGCAGATCGTTTCTATTCCCTCTCCGGCATCTGCCATAAGAAGACCCAGTTCACGGTTCAGACGTTCCAGTTCTATCCGGTTACCGCTGTAAGCCGAAAGTAACGCTGTGTTACCCGGTTTAAAAGAAAGAGCAGCACTAAAGCAGTGTGCCACGGTCTGCTGTGTTTCTGATGTTTTCTCCATAAGGATCATTTCATCTGGATTTACAAAGTATTCAATCATCCGACCATAAACCGACAAGGCATCCACCTGTAGCTGAGGAACTGATTGCATACGCGACAGTTGAATGCGTTCCTGAGCGGTTTCTTCTTCGATTCTCTGCGGTATAAATGAACGCGGAGCCGTACACCCTGTTGTAAACATGACCAATAAAACAATTGTCTGATGTCTATTCATAATTTAATGCGGATCAGTAGTTGTATTTACTATCCGATTCAGTTGTTTAAAATATTATTATTCAGTTAATTATCTCTCCCATTTTTAATATACCCGGAATCAGGATTTAAGTACTGATTCACATGAAGTACTAATGCTCAGGAATTAAAGCTCCGAAGACAAATCTCCGGAGCTTTGTTTTGTCTGTTTTTGCTCTTCACAGAGATCGAACAGAAGAACTTTATTTCATTACTTTAGTATTAATACTGACCGCTTTTTCGCCCGTCGCAGGGTACTTGGCTACTTCCAGAACCACGCAGCCAATTTAAATTTATTGATTATTTAAAAATCTAAGCTATTTATTTTACGATTGCAGGAACTGCAGCTTCACCATCAACCTTTACATAAACTACACCTGCAGGTGCTGCGATTGTAGCTTCGCTTGATGTGATTACAGTATTTGCAATTGTCTGACCAAGTACGTTACTGATTACAACCTTCTTACCTTCTGCACCCTTAACGATTACACCACCGTTGGTTGCTACTACGCTGATAGTAGATGTACCGATAGTTTCGTTTGATACAGGAGAATCAGATGTTGCTTCGAAGTTGAACTTACCAGCCTGAGACAAATCATCTACTACTACAGGTACACCATTGTGCCATCTTACCCAACCCTTCTGATCAGGTATTTCATTGTTATGTTTATCACCAGGAGTGCCTTTCTTCATCAATGTTTCCAGATAGAATGCATCACGAGTTGTATCTACATAACGCAAAGCAAATGTGCAATACTGATCTTTTGAATTGTCAGACAGGTTGATTTCATCACCTGTGCTCTTCACTGTCAGGATATCACCTTCGTGACGGGCAGGAATGAATCCTAAACGAGCGAACTTTCTGTTTTCCCAAGTGTATTTAGCATCTACGGCTGCAGAATCTGTCAAATGCATCAGGTAATCACCTTCCACTGCATGGTGTACATGGGTTGGATAATTACAGTTAGGATCGAATTCTGGACGAAGTACGAACATATACTGAGGTTTAGCTGTGTTGTTTCTTACATTTGCTGTATCAACAAACATTGCAGTGTTGTAAGTACGACCTACTTCCAGAGAAGACATTGCCAACAAACCCTCATTTTCATACATTACCACTTCTGGATAATCGTTAGAGAATACTTTTACAGTATCACCATAAGCCAAATCGGATACATAGTTACCGGCAGCTGCTTTCACAATGTTCAATAAGCTGTTTGTATAAACATTTTCAGCTACTGAAGGAAGAGCGTTAGCACGCATAGTCAAAGTTGTCTGATCCATTGCCATTCTTACACCTTCAGCAATAGCACCCTGATTTGTAGTAGACAGATTCTGTAGTCTCGGATCAACCAATACATAGTTCTTTCCAACTTCACCGATTTCCTTTACATAGAACTGAGCTCTATCGAATTCACCACTTTCAAAAGCTGTTGTTCCATCTGCATTATCCTTTACAAGTATGTTGGCCAATCTGTATTTACCACCTTCCAATACTACATATTTTCTGTTGTGGTAACCGGTAGTTTCAGTTGAGTTACTGCTTACTTCATCTGAATAGATGTAATAAAGAACTCTTGACAAAGCAGACTTAATACCATACTCAGTATCATCCTTAGTAACTCTTTCCAGCTTAAAGTTCATAGCTTCACCGTCTTTCATTACCAAAACAGAGTCGCTCCCCATGGTTAGACCTAGATCTACATTCAACGGAGTCACATATTTAAATGTAAATACAGAAGTATCGGCTTTTGCTTCAGCCTGAGTAAGATTCAGATATCCATTAAATGCACCTTTCAAAACATTAACCGGAACTTCCACCAAACGAATTGTATCTTTAGATATAGTACCAATACCAGCGCTACCAGATGTTCCATAGTTAGTATACACATTAGGAATATTATTACCTGCTGCATCTTTCACCGCATACCAGTACTGTGTAGACCATACTTTTTCTGATTCACGGTTGTTTATAGTAAAGTAACCGGCATTACCTGAGATATACCATTGAGCAGAAGGCATTGTTTCAAATTTTTCAGCAGAATAAACAACATTTCCATTATTAGAGTTGTTTGTTGCTGTTAAATCCATATAGGCCCATCCATTTGCAGGAATCAAAGCTGTTGATTTTTCCTTTGCATTCTGGATATAATAGAAACCTGCCGGAATATTAGCATATGTCCACTGACCAAAATTCTTAGTTCCATTCATCTTGATTGTTGTAAGAGCACCATTATAGCCTTTATCCTCAGCCTTAACATCAACAGAATCAGGAACATCCACTGTCAATTCGGAGTGATCAGGAGTCAGATAAACCAATTTAATCATGTTACTCTTGATTGGGTTATAAGCAACTGTATCAGTATGTAAAGAAGCAGTGTCTAACTTGGAAGCAGCAACAAATCCGTCATATTTAAGACTGTCGGCAGCTTGTTTTTGAAGAGCCCAAGTTTGTTTTTTAGCCAAAGAATCTTTTGCAATAAACGTAACCTGCTTAGCCTGAAGCATAACGCGATCGTAAGTCGGTTCGTAAATTACTTTAAATAATGACTGATCCTGGAAGGTTGCATAAGCTACAGGTTTCTTATTCGGAAGGATAGTATCCAAATCTGCACCTGGGTAGTTATCTTTTTGCTTCGCAAGTGTCTTTGCGGCCAATTTCAGATTGTACTTATTATTCATTGCATCATCATAATAAGCGGTATCCACCATCAATACTCTTACTTTTTTCAAGTCTACTCCATTTTTCTGATAATCCAGATAAGGGATGAATTGAACCAGAGTACTGTCAGCAATTAAAGTATCTTTAGTAGCAAAATTCTTAAAGTCAGGGACTTCAAATCCTTTGCCCTTAGCCAAAGTACTATCAGCTTGCAATTCCCAACTCCAACCTCTGGCAACCCAAGCCATATCAGTCAAAATATTCTTTGCATTTTCCGCAATCGGATTCTTAACTTCCGGATCAAAAGTAAACTCAACATGAGTTCCTTCTGTTCCTGTTACATTCGCTAATTTAGAGTTGATCTGGTCAGCTGTCAGGATCACACGACCGGCTTCTACCGGTTTCACTTTAAGTGCACTTGCAAACGGATAAGCTGTTGTGTCCGAATGGAAGCTCATTACCTGTACGGTATCGCTCTTCAATGTCAAACATACAGATTCGGATACATTGACAGTTGATCTCAGAGCACTTGTACCCATTCTCTTTACATTCTGATTCCAAACCCAATTGGTTACAGAACCTTCGATAAAGGCATCACGTCCAACGTTCAGGCTATCTGGAATGCCAACCTGTAAAGGAAGTAATGTTGCTTTGTTTACGAATACGTAGTTAATTGTACCTGATGTCTTGTCCCAGCTAGCAGAAACCTGCCACAAAGTGTTATCCAACGGAGTGTTCGCTTTCTTCAGTTCGCGAGCCATCAATCTGTATTTGCCATTGGTAGCATCCCACAACATAGCAAGTACGCTGTCCCCCTTCTCAAAGCTTAATTGGTAAAAGCCATTGCTTTTATAGGTGTCGGAACCTTCGCCAACCTGACCTAATTCAACAATGTCTCTACCAACAAAAGCTGCAGAACGAGGCATCTCCTTCGAGTCCTTCTGTGCATTTGCAGTAAACACACCTCCTGCCAGCAATAAACCGGCCATTAGCGTAGAAAACTTTTTGTTCATAATTTAAAATTTAATATTAATAATAGTGTTACTTAAAAAGCCCGTTTGAAAGAGGTTTAAAGATCGTCTTCAACTGAATGACGAGATTAAACGTTCCTTTTTTCTAGCCATTTATTAGGAAGATGAAATGGGTTGGTCGTTAAAAACTAAATATTCGTACTCGCTTTGGTATTATGTTGATAAGAAAGCATATACAGTTGGAAATTATTTTTTGATTTAAATTGCAGATTCAAAACTTATATGTAATTTTGCTGATGATAAAAAAGGAACGTTTTCAGTAGCCATTCATTTTTTATGTCTTCCTTTATATTTCAAAGACTATATCACGATCTTCAAATTATAAAATCTTCATTTTCCTCACATTTCTCTTTTTTGCTATATATAATAATGTATAGGCACATAGTTCTTATTAGAGCGATGCCGCAAGCAGATCTTTTATCGCTCATTTCACCACTATATCCGCCTTACAGTATGTTTTCGCAGCTCCCCCTTCACCTTTCACATACAGCATATATAGTTGATTTACAGCCAACAACAGTGACACCTGTCTACTTTTTACTTTCACACTAGCCTTCACCTCTGTTTTGTCATTTTTCTATCACGACTTTACATAAGAAGTAAAAAAACGCCCTTTTGCTTCCTCTGAATTCTTGTTCTAACGGACTAAGCAATTAGTATAGGAAAGCTAAGGTTTTACATCACGACAAATAATCCTTTTTCTCCACACTTTTAAAAATGTAATGTCAGCCTTACGTAAATGTAAGGCATGCCTTACTAATATAGAAGGCCAGCCTTACATTTTTGTAAAGCATACCTTACTTTTACAAAATCAAGGAGGAAAAACATTAATTATCAGGAGCCTGAGGCTTAGCCTTCCTATACTAAAACTTTAGTTGCAGGCAATAGGCAGGAAAGAGCGATACAAATTGTCCGGCCTATACAGATCAGAAGGGGATAGAGGAGAATACAGCAAAATCGAAGATATTTATAGCCTTCACAGAGACGTGTCACATGATAAAGCTGACACACATATAGTTACAAGGCGTGACAGGTGACACGAAACTAAATAAATACAGATTGGAGGTAAATAAAAAAGGCTATGCTTGAACGTAAAACACAGCCTTTCTTAATAATGATCATTTATTACTTCTTCTCAAAGAATGCATCAAACGCATGCCCCGAAGGTTGGAAATCCACTCGCTTTACGAACTCGCAAGACTCGCGGGCACCATGCTCACGATCCATTGCGCTGTCTTCCCACTCTACCGATAGCGGCCCCTGGTAATTGATATCGTTCAGGGCACGGATTATTTCTTCAAAGCAGATCTTACCACGTCCCATACTACGGAAATTCCAGTAACGGCGGGAATCCCCAAAAGTGGAATGTCCTCCGAATACACCGATCTGTTTCGGAGTATCGCTCCAGTAGACATCTTTCATATGTACATGGAAAATACGGTCGGGGAACTGATTGATAAAGTCCACATAATCTACTCCCTGATAACCCAGATGGCTCGGATCGTAGTTGAAGCCGAAAGCCGGATGATTATTCAATGCATCGAGTGCCTTACGGGCAGAATAAGTATCGAATGCTATTTCCGTAGGATGAACTTCCAGACCATAGCGAATGCCCAACTTCTGATATTCATCCATGATCGGGATGAAACGACGTGCAAAATCAGCATAACCGTCTTCAATCATCTGATCCGTAACGGGAGGAAAAGAGTAAAGCCAATGCCAGATGGGACTACCCGTAAATCCGGCAACCACATCGATACCTAATGCTTTGGCTGCACGGGCCGTTTGTACCATATATTCCGCTGCACGCTGACGTACGCCTTCCGGCTCACCGTCTCCCCAGATACAATCGGGAAGTACCGCTTTATGCCGTTGATCGATTTTATCGCAAACCGCCTGGCTGATCAGATGGATGGAAATACAGAAAAGCTTCAGGTCGTATTTGGCCAGCAATTCTTTTATACCGTCATAATAAGCCTGATCCGTACGGCGAACATCGAGATGATTGGGTAAACCCAGCTCCAATCCGTCATATCCGAAAGCCTTCGCTTTTTCACAAACTGTTTCCAGAGGTAAGTCACCCCATTGCAGGGTACATAATGTTACAGGACGTGCCATTTTCTTTTAATTTTAAGGTTATTACATTGAGTCTGTTTTCTACAAAACTAGGAAAGTTCCCTGCAAATCCATAAGTTATCTCCTTAATATTTTTTAAATTCCGAAATAAGTATTTTCTTTGTGTAGATTTTATCATTAACAATTCCTTTGCTATGAAAAAGAAAGACTTGTATGCATTAGCCTGCATCATTTGTCTGACAGGCTGCAGTAGTCCGGCTTCGGACGAAATTGAAATTGTACAGAATTTATTTCCGGTGCAATTTAGTGTTCAACTACAAAAAGAGGTGCTTCCATTCTCCCCTACTCGCAGTATGCCGCCTAACACGATCCCCGAACCGGAAATACCCGACGAAGAAAGTCCGGAAAAAGAAGTGGGTGATCTGTGTTCCCGTATAGAATATGTAGTGTTCAACCGAGAAAAACCGGAAGAACCGATTCGACATATTACTTATAAGATAGACTCAGGGGAGGATTTCGGTATTGTTTACGACACCTTACCGGCAGGAAACTATCAGGTTTGTTTTCTGGCCCATAGTTCGAAAGAAGCTGCATTTTCAGAAAATATCTTTTCTTTCGATGAAGTTTCGGACACTTTCTATCATTCAGGCTCTTTCATTACCGGCCTTAATGAAACAACCAGCGAATTTATATCCCTGGAACGGATCATCGGAAGGATAGAATTCTGTGCATCTGATCCTGTACCGGATGAGATCGAGACATTTGAATTATCTGTCGAGAATTATCCGGAGCGCTTCAATATTAGAACAGGGAAAGGGATTAGCTCTTTCGGTCTGTACCAACGTGTTCATCAGTTCACGCAGGAAGAGAAGTTGCAATCCAACACATCTCACTCGTTCCTCTCTTTTATTCCCGAAGGAGAAACAAAAATATCGGCAACCCTCATTTCTACGGACGTAAGTAACAATGTCATGCGTAAACGAACCGTCACTAACATCCTCCCCATCCGAAATAAAACAATCCGCTATACCGGAATTTTATACACCCCACCCAAAACGGATGAACCGGATAACACATTCCAGTTAACGATAGGGGATAATGGGAAATGGGAAGAAACAGTAGAAAATGAATTGCCGGATATAGAAATATAAAGATTCAATTATTGTCAGATTTGAATGTAGTGTCGTTGGTAGGGGCGGTTCGCGAACCGCCCTTACGGTCGAACCAGTCATTTGGTTTCACCTTTTTCTAATCCTTAAAAACAAACATTGTTGTAATAAGATTATACTTTGAACACAAAAGACTATATTTGTCCCATAAAATGTAACCGTTATGAAAAAGAATATATTCAACCTGATATTACTATTGGCCATACTCTGCGGATTTAATAGTTGTGTGGACAAACCACTCGATCCTATAGATAATCCGGAATATATTCTTTGTAATAACGCCGGATGGTGGGACGAGTATCATGATGTCGACGGATACTATTGCGAGCAACGACTTATTTTCCATAGTGATGGCAGAGGAGAAGAAAGCATTATTCGCCATAACAGCGATATCCCCGGTGATTTCAAAGAATTTAAATATGATTTCTATTGGGAATGGGACGATGACTACTATGGATCTATCTATATGGAATATTCCAATGGAGACTACGTCATATTTGACAATCTGCGCATATACTTTGATGAATTATCCGGTTATTTAGGCGATGATTATGTCACTTTTGAACCCTTTTAACCTTAAAGAGTATCATCGAAGCTAAATTTTATGTCAAAATATATTATTCTACATACTTTCCAAAACTTATCTTAATCAGGCTTGTTTTAATTCAAAAGAGAGAAAGACACCTAAATGGTAAACACTGGATTATTAAAACGTTACCGGACAAGGGCGATTCTTCTGAGAGTTTTAACAATTTGTGAGTAAAAAGTACGATGAGAAGAGGAATATTGATAATATGCATTATCTATGCATTTGTCAGCGGCATGACAGCACAAGTAAAAGAGAATAAGAACCATTTACCGGCTTTTGCCATCAAGACAAACGCATTATATTGGGCGACTACAACCCCAAATCTGGGGTTCGAAATAGGATTATCCGATAAATTCACACTTGACTTGTCGGGAAATTACAATCCATGGACATTTTCCGATAGCAAAAAGCTCAAACACTGGCTGGTTCAACCCGAACTACGCTTCTGGACGTGCGAGCGATTTAACGGACACTTTTTCGGACTTCATGCACATTATGCCGAATACAACGTTGGCGGCATCAAAATGCTGGGATTGAAAGACCACCGTTATCAAGGCAACCTCTACGGTGCCGGAGTTTCATACGGTTACCAGTGGATACTAAATAAACGGCTGAGCATAGAAGCTACGATCGGCGTAGGCTATGCTTATCTGGATTATGATAAATATTCCTGTGGTAAATGTGGCACTAAGATCAAAGAGGGCCACAGGAATTACTTTGGCCCCACCAAAGCCGGTTTAAGCCTCATCTACATCCTTAAATAGGAACGTATCACAGGCTATATCCAAAGTATATATTTATGAAATAAGCAAAAAAGGAGAGAGTCCAGAATGGACTTTAGTACTGGTTAAGTGAGAGAAGGACTGTATCTGAAGCATTCGTATCAATACAGCCCTTTATTTTGTAGTCTCGCCGGGAATCGAACCCGGATCTAAAGTTTAGGAAACTTCTATTCTATCCATTGAACTACAAGACCAACTTTTACATAAGTGCGGCAAAAGTATAATCTTTTCCTTAAACTGGCAAGTATTCAGGCGGTAATCTGATCAATCAAAAAGACTTTGCATCACCGATAGGGATTTTATTTCCGGGAATTCCGGTAAATGCAAGCGGTAATATTCAACGATACGGTTGATTACTCCGACCCTGTCCTGCCGGGAAAAAGAATAAAGCGACATATTTTCGAAACTGATTTTCAATAAACGAGCAAAGACCTGACTCTCCTCCCGGTTTAAATAATGCCGGTGCATAGGGATACGGTCTATAAAAACACCGTTCTGCATATCGAAATAGCAGCCCGAAGAAAAAGAATCGGCATTCGGATAAATGCCCAGATAATGAAGCAGACGAAGCAGGAATACCAGATGAAAGTTAGCGACTCCCTTATCTGCGTATTCCAGCAGATGTATCGATTCATAGAGATAATTAAAAAGCCGTGGGTCCGGTTCCGTATCCTTCACTACCCGGAATAATACCTCGGAAAGGAACAGAGCCAATACGTTCTTCACCGGATTACAGAACAGTTCGGTCAGAGGATAGCATAACTTCGTCTCACGGATACGGTGCAGGTCACGTTTATTCAGATGCTCCACCTCCATCTCCAAAACGGACAGCGGCATAAACAGCGCTTTAGACACGGTCGATTTCTTTCCCCGGTTGCGTGCCACCAGATAAGAAGCCCGTCCGAAAGCCTCGGTATACATATATATAATAGAATATTTATCGTTGTATGGAATAGCATGCAGGACAATCCCGCGCGTTTTACATAACATAATCTCACCTCTTTATGGCAGACAAAGATACAAAACAACAAACTATTTACGATATTTGCAGGTTATAATAGTATAAATACATTATTAATTATGTTGGATCTAACTACCCCGTCACTTCTATTTTCAGCCATATCACTCATATTGCTGGCTTATACCAACCGCTTCCTGTCGTATGCCAGTGTTGTGCGGGCATTAAAAGAAAAGCATCAGCAATCGCACGATCCGAAAGATTTTGCACAGATAGCCAACCTTCGTAAACGGCTTTATCTGACCCGCTCCATGCAAATACTCGGTATACTCAGTCTGCTGCTTTGTGTAATTTCCATGTTCTTCATCTATATTTCATGGCAAATTATCGCGGCATGGATATTCGGAATCGCCCTATTACTTTTAGCCGCATCACTATGTGTATGTATCTGGGAAATAAATATTTCCGTTAAGGCGCTGGAAATACACCTGCAGGATATAGGTTCTAAATAGAAGTTAAAACGTTGTGTTCTATTAAATTTTCCTCTGAAATGTTTTGGTAGTTCAGACAGAACATCTATCTTTGCACTCGCAATCGGGAAATCAACAACCCCAGAGCGCTGAAAGTGAGAACTTTGACATGATGGCCCATTCGTCTATCGGTTAGGACGCAAGATTTTCATTCTTGAAAGAGGGGTTCGATTCCCCTATGGGCTACAATAAACAAAATTAAAAATTCAATAAAGAATAGCTAAGAAATGGCAAATCACAAGTCATCAATCAAAAGGATCAGACAGACTAACGCAAGACGTTTGCAGAATAGATATCATGCTAAAACAGCTAGAAATGCAATGCGTGTACTGCGTGCAACTGAAGACAAGAACGAAGCTCAGGCTCTGTTACCTAAGGTGTGCTCTATGTTGGATAAGCTTGCTAAGAAAAACGTTATTCATAAGAATAAGGCTGGCAACTTGAAATCCAAATTGACAAAGCACGTTAACAAGCTTGCATAAGGAATAATTGTGGCCCATTCGTCTATCGGTTAGGACGCAAGATTTTCATTCTTGAAAGAGGGGTTCGATTCCCCTATGGGCTACTTTAGAAGCGGTCGGATTAATTATAATCCGACCGCTTTGTCATGTCTTTTTAACACCCTGCTTTTTTGCTATTTTTACACTACATTTGCCTGCTAAGTCAATTATTTTCACTACATTTGTTAGCATTTTTAGAGATATAGATAATTAGTGATTTTAAAGGATAGAAACTCATGAGTGAAGAAATTAAGAATACTTCCGGAGAGTACTCTGCGGACAGTATTCAGGTACTTGAAGGGTTAGAAGCAGTACGTAAAAGGCCGTCCATGTACATTGGCGACACCAGTGAAAAAGGTCTCCATCATCTCGTATATGAAGTTGTCGACAACTCGATCGATGAAGCGTTAGCCGGATTTTGTTCCCAGATCGACGTAGTTATTAACGAAGACAATTCGATCACGGTATCGGACGATGGTCGTGGTATCCCCGTAGATTTTCATGAGAAAGAAGGCAAATCAGCCTTGGAAGTGGTTTTGACCATTCTGCATGCCGGTGGTAAATTTGACAAAGGGACTTACAAAGTATCCGGCGGATTACACGGTGTTGGCGTATCTTGTGTGAATGCTCTTTCTACTTACCTGAAAGCTGAAGTTCGCAAAGGAGGGAAACTGTATATGCAGGATTACTCTTGTGGAAAGCCTTTACATGGCGTAGAAGTGATCGGTGAAGCGACAACAACCGGAACGACCATCTCTTTTAAACCGGATGCGACGATATTTACCGTTACGGAATACAAATACGAGATACTGGCAACACGTTTACGTGAATTGGCATTCCTGAACGCTGGTATCAATCTGACACTGACAGACAAACGTGTCCAGAAAGAAGACGGAACCTATAAATCGGATCTGTTCCACTCGGAAGAAGGGTTGAAAGAATTCGTTCGTTATGTAGACCGTTCCAAAGAATCCCTGATTCCCGATGTAATCCACATCGTCACAGAAAAGCAAGGCATACCTGTTGAAGTGGCGATGACATACAACACTTCTTTCAACGAAAGCGTGTTCTCGTATGTAAATGATATCAATACAGTAGAAGGAGGTACTCACCTGGCTGGTTTCCGCCGTGGTCTGACACGTACCTTGAAGAAATATGCTGAAGATTCAAAATTGCTGGAAAAAGCAAAAGTAGAGATACAGGGCGACGACTTCCGCGAAGGTCTGACTGCTGTTATCTCCATCAAGGTAGCTGAACCGCAGTTTGAAGGACAGACAAAGACAAAGTTAGGAAACAGCGAAGTGACCGGTGCCGTAGATCAGGCAATCGGTGAAGCTCTTACTTATTACCTGGAAGAACATCCGAAAGAAGCCAAGATAATCGTTGAAAAAGTTGTCCTGGCTGCCCAGGCACGTCAGGCAGCACGCAAAGCGCGCGAACTGGTTCAACGTAAATCGCCGATGACCGGCGGAGGACTTCCCGGCAAGCTGGCCGACTGTTCTTCGAAGGACGCTGCAATCTGTGAGTTATTCCTTGTCGAAGGGGACTCTGCAGGCGGAACGGCTAAACAGGGCCGCGACCGTGTGTTCCAGGCTATCCTGCCGCTTCGTGGTAAGATCCTGAACGTGGAGAAAGCGATGGATCATAAAATCTTCGAAAGCGAAGAAATACAGAACATCTTCCGTGCGATGGGTGTTACTATAGGTACAGAGGAAGATCCGAAAGAATTGAATTTGAGCAAGATCCGTTATCATAAAGTAATCATCATGACCGATGCCGATGTGGACGGAAGCCACATTGCAACATTGATCCTTACTTTCTTCTTCCGCAGAATGCGTGCATTGATCGATAACGGTTATGTATATCTGGCAACTCCTCCCCTTTACTTGTGTAAAAAAGGAAAGGTAGAAGAATATTGCTGGACTGAAGCACAACGCCAGGCATTTATTGATAAATATGGCGGTGGTAATGAAAATCAGATTCACACACAGCGATACAAAGGTTTGGGAGAAATGAACGATCACCAGTTATGGGACACGACCATGAATCCGGAGAACCGTACACTGAAACAGATTACAATCGACAGCGCAGCTGAAGCAGACCAGATATTTGCCATGTTAATGGGTGAAGAAGTAGGTCCGCGCCGCGAGTTTATCGAGGATAATGCAACTTACGCAAACATTGATGCTTAATCAGTGGACAGTGGACAGATAAAAAACTGTCAACCGTCAACTAAAACAGTTTTGTTATGAATAATCAAGTCCGTCGTCCGAGTTTAGAAGCCTTATACAGGGAAGTTGACAACTTTACACCAAAGAAAGAAAAACTTCAGCCTCCCCGCATAGGAATATCTTCAAACCGGAAAGACGGACTTTCCTGTATAGCCGAGACATACGTACAAGCCGTACTACAAGCCGGAGGTGCTCCGGTATTGATCCCGGTAATAACAGATATAGAAGCACTTACAGCTATCGTATCCGATCTGGACGGATTACTGATGAGCGGTGGCGGAGATCTCAATCCGCTTTATGTTGGAGAAGAACCGATACCGCAGTTGCAGGACGTAGATACATTCCGCGACGAGTTCGACCTGATCCTGCTCAGGCTGGCGGCTAACCGCCAGTTACCGATCATGGGTATCTGCCGTGGTCATCAACTTATCAATGTAGCTTTCGGTGGTTCGGTTTACCAAGATATCTACTCGCAGCACAAAGGCGGTGTACTCAAACATAGCCAGGCAATGCCCCGCGAACAGGCATCCCATTCCGTTCGTATCACCGATACCTCTTCCCGTCTTTTCGAAATACTGAAAAGAGAACCGGATATACTAGTTAACTCAGTTCATCATCAGGCAGTAAAAGAAGTCGCACCCGAATTCAAGGAAACGGCAGTAGCTCCCGATGGTATCAATGAAGCAATGGAGCACCCGGAAAAAGAAATATTCAGCATACAATGGCATCCGGAAGCAATGGCCTCCTACGGTGATGAATTGATGCTCGAGTTATTCAAACATCATGTTGAATCCGCGCGTTTGTTCAAAGAAGCCAAACGCATCCACCAACGGAATGTAATACTCGACTCGCATACAGATACCCCGATGATCTTCCCCGGCCAGTTCAATATTGGTAAGAAGGAAGGTGGAAAGGTAAACCTGCCGTTCATGGAAGAAGGACTGGTAGACTCTGCCATCATGGTGGCCTATATTCCACAAGGGAAACGCGATGACGAATCGTTACGAAAGGCAACCGATTATGCAATCGACCGCCTGCAGGAAATTCATCGCCAGATGGAGATAAACCGGGGCAGAATGAATATAGCCCACACTCCACAGGAGGTATGGGTAACAAAAGACGCCGGAAAGAAAGCGATCATGCTGGGGCTGGAAAACGGTTATGCCATAGGTAAAGACCTCAACAATATATCCCTCTTCAAAGAGCTGGGAGTCAGCTACATCACCCTCTGTCATAATGGAAGTAACGATATATGCGACTCTGCCCGCGGTGAAGCGGAATGGGGTGGCCTGAGCCCTTTCGGGAAAGAGGTCGTAGCAGAAATGAACCGGTTGGGAATACTGGTAGATATATCACACGCAGCCGAAAGTACGTTTTACGATGCATTGGAGTTTAGCAAACAACCGATCATCGCCTCCCACTCTTCGGCCCGTGCCTTGTGTAACCATCCGCGCAACCTCACCGACGAACAGTTGAAAGCACTGGCCGCCAAACAAGGAGTCGTACAGATCTGCCTGTACAAAGGATTCATCAACGAAGAGGCAGAAAAGGCTTCTCTTACCGATGCTGTCCGCCACATCAATCATATTGTCGACCTGATCGGTATCAACCATGTGGGTATCGGTTCCGATTTCGACGGTGACGGCGAACTGATCGGTTGCCGGGCCAGCAACGAACTGATAAACATCACCGTTAGACTTCTCAAAGAGGGATACAGTGAAAACGATATTGCAAAAATATGGGGTGGCAACCTGATGCGGGTCATGTCGCGTGTACAGGCAGCCTATAATGGATAAAAGATAATCTAAACAGATGATGATGCATATTTTATATATAACACTGCTGGCTTGTTCGCTGATGGCATGCAGCCAGGCCAAGAATCAACAACACGAAAATACAACAGTCAGCCAGGCTGTGCCTGCAACAAGTACGCCTTCTTTCGATGCCGACAGCGCCTACACTTATGTAGAAAACCAGGTTAAATTCGGTCCCCGTGTCCCGAATAGTGACGCACATAAAGCTTGCGGCAACTACCTGGCATCCGAATTGAAACGGTTCGGCGCCAAAGTATACGAACAGGAAGCAACTCTTACCGCATACGATAATACCGGCCTGGAAGCCAAAAACATTATCGGTTCCTTTAACCCGGATAACAATAAACGCATCTTGCTTTTCGCTCATTGGGACTCGCGTCCTTACTCAGACCATGATCCCGATCCGGCTAATTACCGTAAACCGATCGACGGTGCTGACGACGGAGGTAGTGGCGTAGGTGCATTGCTAGAAATAGCCCGCCAGATCGGACAGAAAGATCCGGGAATAGGCGTCGACATCATTTTCTTTGATGCCGAAGATTACGGTACTCCCGAATTCGTCGACGAATACAAACCTGACACCTGGTGTCTCGGTACCCAGTTCTGGGCAAAGAACCCTCATGTACCGAACTATCGTGCCGACTTCGGTATCCTGCTCGACATGGTAGGAGCTAAAAATGCAACCTTCTTCAAAGAACAACTCTCACTGAGCAAAGCAGCCAACATTGTCGAAATGGTTTGGAGTACAGCACGTAACCTAGGATACGGCAAATACTTTATCAATGCAACCGGCGGTGCCATCACCGACGACCATGAGTATGTAATCAAAGGCCGCAACATTCCTTGCATTGACATTATCAACTATGACCCGGAAAGTGACCACGGTTTCGGTTGGTACTGGCACACGCAAAAAGACAATATGGAGAATATCGACCGCGAAACCCTCAAAGCCGTAGGGCAAACGGTTCTGGAAGTAGTATATAACAGACAAAAGAAATAATAATACAACGATGACTATCAACGAACTTCAGGACAATGTTATTGAAGAGTTCTCAGCCTTCGACGACTGGATGGACAAGTATGCGTTGCTGATCGATTTAGGCAACTCACTTCCCCCGCTGGAAGAAAAGTATAAAACAGAAAGTAACCTGATCGAAGGTTGCCAGAGCCGTGTATGGCTCCAGGCGGACTATGAAGACGGTAAGATACTGTTCAAAGGTGAAAGTGATGCAGTGATTGTAAAAGGTATCGTTTCGTTACTGATCAACATCATGTCCGGACATACACCGCAGGAAATTCTGGATACCGACCTATATTTTATCGAAAAGATCGGTCTGAAAGAACACCTCTCCCCAACCCGTTCAAACGGCTTGGTTGCCATGGTTAAACAGATGCGTATGTACGCACTGGCTTTCCGGACAAAAGAACAAGGATAATCCGACACGACATGAAAATAAATTACTTCTTCAGGCAAAGAGTAAGGCTGGAGTAACGAGTAATAACGGGATATATAATAATCTATTATCATAAAAATGACTACCTTTTCATTGTTTGTCATCTGTCGAACGCTTATTTGTCAGTTATCGAATAAGCGTTTGACAATTGACAAACAAGTATATGATTAATGACAAATAAGAAAGAATAAAGGAGTATTGAATCAAAAGGTCACTACCCATGCGTTAGAATAGAATAAGTAAACAACTAACCGACCAAAGGTTATTCGCTTTTTTTATAATACCGGAAGCGAGTGTTTATGAATAAAAAAACTCAAAATCCGGAACAAATCCTTCATCCTAATCATTTTCCTTCATACATATAATCATGAAGATCAATCACATAAGCACAAAACTGAATGAATGAAGGATTTATTAAAAAAAATTATTGTGTAGATTGTTCATTACGTATTTCTTTTCGCAATCATATTGATACGCCATGCCATATTCTTATCCGAGTCGGGGCTTAAGATTTTATAAAACTGTTTCATTGCTTCGGCTTCCTTATCGTTCAGCATACCGCTATTCATCCAAATAAGGAGAGTCGGATAATCCTAACGTTAATTGCTCGGGTAATAAAGTAAATGTTTTCCGGTGATAGGGAGTGATACCGACTACACGGATGGCTTCCCGGTGGGCTTTAGTGGGATAACCTTTATTTTCGGTCCAGTGGTAATCGGGATATTCTTTAGCCAACTCATCCATATAATCGTCACGATAGGTCTTTGCCAGGACAGAAGCGGCGGCGATGCTCAGATACTTGCCGTCACCTTTTACAACAGTGGTATGGTTAATTTCGGGATACGGGGTAAAACGGTTTCCGTCAATCAGGAGATGCTCCGGCCGTACTTTCAACTGGTCTATCGCCCGGTGCATAGCCAGAAAAGAAGCTTTCAGTATATTGATTTTATCTATTTCTTCAGGGGTGACAATCCCTACAGCCCAGGCTATCGCCTCCTGCTCGATGATCGGACGCAAGGCATAACGCTTTTTCTCGCTCAACTGCTTGCTGTCGTTCAAATCGTCGTTCTTAAAATCAGGAGGAAGAATAACCGCTGCCGCAAAGACAGAACCAGCGAGGCATCCGCGTCCCGCTTCATCACATCCGGCTTCTATCCGGTCGGCTTCCATATAAGGTAATAACATAGAGTTTAGTATTTAAGTAGTATCTAATTTAATCTATCATCTTCTTCCTCATCATCCAGGGGCGCAATACGAAATAAGAGAACAAGGTGGCCAAGGTAACTCCGCTTATATTGGCCAGAAAATCAAACCAGTCTCCTCCCCTGTAAGACGTACAATATTCCTGTAATAGTTCGATTGCTCCACTCATCAGGATAGGGCAAAGCACCGCGCCTATCCAGGCATGCCACAACACCTCGTCATACTTCCGGTGATTACGTAAAAACTCTACCCACAACATCCCGGACAATCCGGCATACATACAAATGTGAGCCACTTTATCTATCCCCGGTATCTTACCGATCTCCACTGAAGGCGGTTTGAAGAACGACAAATAGATCACAACAGCTATAATTGTCAAGGATATTGGATATTTCTTCAGATAATATAACATAGACTATTTCTTAAAACATTTTTCTTACACGTTCTATCCCGGCGGCAAAGACATCTATTTCTTCCTTTGTATTGTAGAAAGAGAATGAAGCACGGACAGTTCCTTCTATACCTAACGCCTGCATCAACGGCTGTGCACAATGATGCCCCGTACGGACAGCTATTCCCAGGCGATCCAATAACATCCCCATATCATAATGATGAATATTACCGACCAGGAAAGAAAGTACGGCTCCTTTATCTGCGGCCTGTCCGAATATACGCATTCCTTCGATAGCGTTCAGTTTATCAGTCGCATAACGCAACAGTTCTTCTTCATAAGCCGCGATATTATTCATCCCCAAACGATTCACATAACGTAGGGCCTCTGCCAAAGCCGTGCTACCGATATAATCGGGCGTACCGGCTTCAAACTTAAACGGTAATTCGTTGAAAGTCGTTTTCTCAAAAGAAACAGTTGCGATCATCTCTCCACCACCCTGGTAAGGAGGAAGTTTATCCAGCCACTCTTCTTTGCCGTAGAGCACGCCGATACCGGTCGGGCCATATACCTTATGCCCTGAAAAAACATAGAATTCCGCATCCAGGTCCTGTACATCCACTGCCAGGTGAGGAACAGCCTGTGCACCATCTATCAACACCGGAACTTCATGACTATGTGCTTCTTCTATTATTTCCTTTACCGGGTTGATAGTCCCCAGCACGTTCGATACATGGGTAACAGATACCAGCTTTGTACGTTCCGAGAACAGTTCGCGGAACTTATCCATATCGAGTTCACCTTTCTCGTTCATCGGAATCACCTTCAGTGCAATACCTTTCTTTGCGGCCTGTATCTGCCAGGGAACGATATTAGAATGATGCTCCATAACGGATAGGATCACTTCATCACCCGCCGACATGCACTCGTCAGTGAAACTGGATGCAATCAGGTTGATCGCCTCCGTTGTTCCGCGTGTAAAAATGATTTCATTGGATGAACGTGCATTCAAAAACGACTGCACGGTTTTACGAGCCTCTTCATGTGCTTCGGTAGCCGCCTGACTCAGGAAATGAACGCCACGGTGAATATTGGCATTCACATTGTAATAGCCGCTTTCAATCTTCTCTACCACCTGGCGGGGCTTTTGGGTGGTAGCTCCATTATCGAAATAAATGAGCGGCTTATCGTATATCTTATGCTCCAGTATTGGAAAATCTTTCCGGATAGCTTGTATATCTAACATAATAACTTGTACCTTTAATCGTATAACAAACGCCAAAGATACGATGTTTATTTTAACAACGGAGAGATATTCATTTATACAGATATAAGAATATAAAAAAAGCCTTTCGTTTTAGCGAAAGGCTCTTTCCCCTCATTACATACTAAATTACTCTACACCTTCTATCGGAGTTTCTTTGAACGCCAATAACGGGAAGAAAATGAACGGTAACAAAAGCAAGCCTATTGCATACGCATTGTCACCTTTACCATACTTTGCTGCAATATCCCTGTACAGCAAGAATGAAAGATAAATGTTGTAAATAGGGATCAGGAAAAACCAGAATTTTACAGGTTCCCATTTTACGATACGCAACATTACGATGATGTTGTAAAACGGAATAATACATGCCCATCCTTTCTGGCCGAAAGTTTCGAAAATTTTCCACATGCTGGCAAGCATTAGTATACATAACGCCAGCTGAATAATAGATCCAATCATTACAGTTAGTTTTAGATATTTAATATTATTAACATCGCAAATATAAACCTTTTATATCAAACAATTGTTACTAAGCCAAAGAAAAAAACACCCTCTTATAGTCATTTATACAGACTTCAATTAATAATCAATCAATATCTCTATATTATATTTTAAGGTATTAGAGTCAAGGGAACTAGAAAAAGGGCTATTCCCGGACAGAACACCCGTTTGTAAACAAAAAGGCGTCCGCAAATAAAATCACGAACGCTCTTTTTATACATTAAAATTTATTCACTAAAAGGTCTTATTTCTTCTGATAAAAACGCACCCAGTCGATCTCCATTTCCACAGGAAGATCAGCAGGTTCGACTGCTCCAACCCAACTACCTCCGAGCTGCATATCGAGCAAAAGATAGAACTGGCTATCACTGAACGGATATTGCCCTTCCTTGTCTGTTTCGATACGCGGATAAGTGAACGTATGGTTATCGTTGATGAAAAAAACAAGACTGTCCGTATACATCTCAACGATATATGTGTTGAAGTCATCCTTGTTTATCAAACCGGTACTGCCTTGCTTCGGATTATCTTTGATACCCAGGTTAAAGGTATAGTTTGAATGAACAGTCTGATAAGCAATACTATCATTATTAAGACGTTCCATTATATCTATCTCACCTCCGTTCGGCCATTTCCCATCCTGTGGCAACAGCCAAAAGGCAGGCCACGCACCGGTGGCACCGTTAAGCTTGGCATGGATTTCCAAACGACCGTTGTTAAAACCGACTTTGTCTTTCGTATAAACTCCACCGGTAATAAAAGGAGCTGTGTCGGTAGGCAAACTATAGTTAACCAATCCACGCAGAATCAGTTTTCCGTCACGCATAGCATAACAGGAATCGAAGTCGGACATATAATTATTCCAGTCTGATCCTCCACGGGGTATCTTACTCCAGGAAGCAGGATCGAAACTATCCCTCTGATCAAAATTATCTTCCCAAACCAGTTTCCACTCTTTGGGCTGCTGGGTACATGATAGTACACACATTACACCGATACAGACTAAAAGTCCTGATAAAGTTTTCGTCATAATTCTTTAAATTTAGAGTTTGGGATAAAGATATTCATTTTTTGTCAGGTTTGAGCCATTCAGTTTATATTCGATTATTGACAAAATGAAATGATGGAGAACAATAGCTCTATTATTCCAGGTTTAAAGCTTACCGATTCTCGCCAAACTCAGTTTGTTGCCGTTCCACTTCTTTTAGCTTCAAAGCATTCAATTCCTTTTTCAGGCGTTCCACTTCTCGTTCAGCAGAAGATTTAACAGTTGCAGCCTGACCGCTTTCAACAGAAAAAGCAGGGATCAAGGCGGCATCAGCCTGATCATAAATCAACGGGAAAGAGGTCGGTTTACTCTCAAATTCAAGTTCTGCGCTTAACGGCATCTGTGAACCTTCAAACAATACGCTGGCTGTTACTTTGATCTTACCCGGTTTCAAAGTCGACTGTACAAGAACAGGAGCCGTTCCCCATTTTACCGGAGCCGGATTCGCCATTACGTCCGAACCACCCAGTAGTCTGCCTTCACCTTCTACATTGAATTTGATAAAATAGTTATTCAGACGTTTGATGTTACCTTGCTTATCGGCTACGGCCGCAATCACGGTTACGAAATCGGAACCGTTCGCTTCAAGATTCGTTCCTTCATTATCCACCCAGAGTAAAAGCTTTTCGGGACGACGGGCAGGAGTCACCTTATGGGTCGCAACCACTTTTCCGTCAATCAGGCCCTCTGCCAGTAAATAGACATCCTCTTGCTTCCTTTCTCTTGAAAGTGCTTTATCCACCATAAAATCATACATATCCGGGAAGGTGATAACAGGTGAAGGCATTCCCTTCCTGTTCTTATCTTTTTTATAGGTGGCTGTCTTTCCATCTTTATTAAAAGTCAGGCGTACTTCATCACAGTTGGAGTAAACCACCACATCCTTGCCGGAGAAAGGAGTCATTTCATGGGCAATAAAGACCATCGGTCCTGTCTCAGCTATCAGATCACTTTTTACCGGAGGACGCTGGGCCTTGAACATATAATAGGAGTATTTGGGCTGACGGAACACATCCATGATCCCTCCATAAAAAGGATCGGGGTGATACCCGCGCTGATGGTCGAAAGAATGCCACAGGCATCCTCCCACATGCTGGCGGGATGTCTGATACAAAGCATCATAGCTGGTATACGGGTAAGATGGGGAAGCATAATGCTGTGCCTGTATCAGCATAGCCTGTTCGCCCCAGTTACGGGCCACACGGCTGGGAGAGTTATGCGAATTCCAATCGTCTACGTTATCTCCCCATTCGCGGGTGAAATAAGTTTTCGAAGGATCCAGTTCTTTTATAGCCCACTCCTGATCGGCATTCTGGGGATGGGAGAAGAGAACCGGAAAGACCTCATGACCGCGTGCCTCACTGTCACTGCCGCAATAGCAAGACGGATAAGGATACTCGGCATGTACAATATCATTGGTATTCTTGGCAAAGTCTGCCGGATACCAGGTTTCGTTCAATATCGGTTCCCACAGCCAGACCGAAGGATGATTACGATCGCGGCGTACCAGGTGACGGATATCACTGTACACACGCTGGGCGAATTCGGGAGCATCGTTCCAGAACTGCCAACCCGGAGTATTGACGATCACGAACAATCCCAGTTCGTCGCAGGCATCCATAAAGGCGGGATCTTGCGGACAATGGGCGTTACGGATCACTTCCATACCTACATCCTTCAGCTTTTTCGCATCACGCCAGTGAATACTGTTAGCCACCGCATTACCGACAACGGCAAAATCCTGATGGCGGTTCGCTCCGATCAACGGCTTCTCATACGGTTTACCATTTAACCAGAAACCGTCTTTTCCTTTGAATTCGATGCTACGGATACCGATACGGCGGCGATAACCGTCGATCACATTCCCTTGTTCATCACGGATACGTACCAACAGGTTATACAATGTAGGTGAAGATGGACTCCACAAAAGCGGGTTCTTCACTAACAACTTATCAGAACTGCTGACAGATTTACCCGGCTTTACGCGGACCTTTGCATTCAGGAAAGCGACTTGCTGACCATCGGGTTGCTGCAATTCATATTCCACGACACCGGTAAACGATTTTTTCGTTTCGTTGCGCAGTTGTATTTTCAACAATACATCAGCCGAAGCTTCCGATACGTTATTATAAGCGACAAATAATCCGCCTCCGGCTACTTCATCCGCATAATTCGGATCGGTGATAAAGATATTGTTATGAGCAATCAGCCAGCAGTCGCGGTAAATACCTCCGAAATAGGTATAGTCCAATACATCCTGGGCTTTTCCGGGAGGATAGGACGGATCGTCGCTATTGTCTGTCCATACAGCAATCACATTATCGCCATTCCAGTCGAGTACGTCCGTTACATCCACCACAACAGGAAGATAACCTCCGAAATGCTCGGTCAGTTGCTTACCGTTTACAAACACCTTGCTTTTCCCCATGATTGCTTCGAAATGCAGGAATAGTTTTTTTCCTTTCAAAGCGGCATCGGGTGTAAAATGCTTGCGATACCACACTTCCCCCTGATAGTTAATGCAACCACTGGCCTCAGTCGGCAGGTATTCAATGCCATGTGGCAGGGAAACGACTGTCCAGTCTTTATCATTAAACTCTTTTGCATCGGCTCCCTGCACTGCCCCCTTATAGAAACGCCAGGCCGGATTCATGGAATAAACATCACGTCCGGTATTTTCCATCCGAAAGAAACCGGCTGTAGAAAACTCCGGTTGATGCGCCGCCCATAAGGGGAGGCACAGCAAACAAATAAATAGTATTAATGCTATTTTCTTCATGGTAAATATTTATATATTATTAATTCAGTTGTTATCAAATATGAGCTATTTAGTAACATTTTAGGAAGTCACTCTTCCTAACACTGGGAAGTCACTCTTCCTAACACTGGGAAGTCACTCTTCCTAACACTGGGAAGTCACTCTTCCCAGTAAAGTTTATACAGGACATTATTTTTGGCTTATTACACCTCACTTTATCGATCAGCCCATTGAAGCACCTTCTTTATCATCGGGATTTCATACAGATAGAGCCAGTCGCTATTTTCTGTTTTCGATGACAAATGGTTATGGTGATTCATATCGGCAATAAAACCTTCCGGTTGCTGCATAAAACGGGTTTCCGAATAAACAGCTTCCAGGCTGGAACGCATTTCGTTGAAATAATTACAAACTCCGACAACTTTATCCAAAGTGGCTTTGCGGGCAGCAGCATCTTTCGCCGTGTCATACTCATTCAATGCCAGTATCAAACGGGTCGGATAGTTTTGTAAATTATTCGTTTGCTCATACACTTCCAGGGTATAACGGTTACGCAAAGCATTTTTTTCAGCCGTACGAACTCCACTTGCAATAAGCTCATAGCGTTTTGCTTCCTCTTTGGCTTTCGCTATTTTCTCTTTATATGTTTCGCTCCATATACCCGGATTTGCCTTATCCGGCAATTCCATCAGTGTAAAGGCCGTTGTTCCCCAGGCCGGGTTTCTCCGTCCGGAAGTGACTAATGCTCCGTCAAAGAAGAAGATTGCTTTTTCCAGTTCATCGAGAAACTGCATCCGGTTCTCTTCCGGACGGAAACCATATTCACGCTGGGCATGAACCTTCTTGAAGGTTTCTATATCCCGTGCTGTCGGATTCCAGCCGAACTCACCTTGCGCGATATAACCGCGCCAAACTGTTTCCAGATGCGGAGAGCCGTCATCCCAGGCTGTTGCAAGAATTCCTTCCAGATGATTTTCCGCAACAAGCTGACTGAAACCTTTCACATATCCCGACCGTGTGTTATTACGTGGCAGGAAAGGCGAGTCACCGGCTGACGCAGCAGTTGCTCCCATCACTTTCAGCCCTTTATCGCTATACCATTTCAGCAGCTTTCGATGTGCCGGAGCGGTCGCATCTTCATATTTCCAACGCATATACACACATTCTTTCGGAAAGAGATCGATCGCTTTGTCCAGCTTTTCAGTATTCCATTCCTTTGCCACTTCCTCTTCCGTCTTATCACTCAAAGCCAGTTCCCACAGACCGGCATATTTAAGCGGCATGTCATCCCAGAATATAGGAATACGACCATGATCGACAGCAAACTGACAAACCTTTTTCAACCATACCATCTGCAATTCGAATGCAGACTTTCCGGTAGCCTTACAACGGTCATCGATACCAATAGCAGTTATCTCATCCCCGCCTACATGCAGATATTTTCCATAGGGCATTGCTTCGAGCGCATCCAGATACAGATCGAACTGCACCTCGTACGTACGGGGATCGGACGGGCAGAATTCCCAGTCGCTTGCCGGATTCTCCCGCAATTCCCAATGGTGCTTCAGAATAAATCCGGCATGTCCCAGACCTTGTACCAACGGACTGATCTCCACATTCCGCTCCTTCGCATACCGGCATAAAGCCTGCATCTCCTGTTTGCTGATTGCATTCGGAGCACCGGCTTCAGGACGACGGGTAAAACGCAACTTATCTTCCAATTCCCAGATTATTGCATTCACTTTATAACGGGCCAACTTATCCACCATACGGTAATAGTACTCCATACGATCCAGGTGATGCTTGGTATCGAGATGGACAGCACGATAGGCGATTGCCGGATAATCCGTTATCTTCATCGAAGGTATTTCCTTCTTAAAATCACGGCTGTCTTCCAGCAACTGCTCCAATGTCTGTGCACCGTAAAAAAGCCCGGCATTATCTCTCGATGTAACGGTTACCCCTTTATCAGATATTTCAAGCACATATCCTTCGGGAGAGTCTGGTACATTTGTCGTCGACAATTGAAACCAGACACCTTTACCGGCACGTTTGCTTTGAGGTAATCCGTTTACAATCTCACCCAGTACAGGGATCGAAGCACCCTCGGCAGACGATACATACGACAATTCTCCGAAGTTCAATCCTTTCCCGGAAAGGACTTCAACAGATTGCGGCTGTGGTAATAGCTGGAATGTTTTATCCAGGTTACGGGCAAACAAACTGCCCGTAACGAATAATAAACAAGCTAATAAAGTCGTTTTCATTTTCTTCCGAAATTAAACAACGGTGATTCCGTACGTGCACCGTCCATTAATACCTCCAACTCTTTCACCTTCTCCGGATTCTGCTGAGCCAGGTTATTATCCTCATGAATATCCGAACTCAAATCATAGAGTTCCAGAATGGTTTCACCAACGATCGGCTGCCGGATCAGTTTCCAGTTGCCGCTGCGTAAAGCTTCGCGTCCGTTCAGTTCATGGAATTCCCAATACAAATATTCATGTTGCTTCTGTCCGTCTTTCGAAAATAAGGTAGGCAGGAAAGAAATTCCGTCTCCGGTTTCAGGCAAAGTAACACCTGTCAATTCAGCCAATGTCGGCATAACATCCCAGAAGGCACTGATATGATCGTTCTTAACACCCGCCTTAATCTTATCCGGGCACCAAGCTACCATCGGCACACGGATACCTCCTTCATAAACATCCCTTTTTACACCTTTCAGTGGTCCGTAGCTCAGGAAATAATCCGGGTTCGCTCCACCTTCCCGGTGCGGTCCGTTATCGCTGGTGAAGATCACGATCGTATTCTTATCCAATCCCAGTTCTTTAAGTTCAGCCATAACATCGCCGACATATTTATCCAGTCTGCTTACCATCGCCGCGAAAGAGGCATAAGGTTTTTCAGACGGGTGATATCCCATCTTTCCGTCATAAGGAACTTCTTCAAATGCATTTTCATACATCCGGTAGATAGAGTCATGCGGCAGGTTCAGTTCTGCGTGGGGCAATGTATAAGTCAACATCGCATAAAAAGGCTTGTCTTTATTATCACGGATAAACTTTAAGGCCTGTTCATGGATCAGATCCTGCGAATAGACCTGCCGGCCTTCATGATCGTTTTCATGCAGGAAAACCGTATCATTGTTATGCCATAAGTGATCCGGATAATAGGAATGTGCCTGACGCTGGCAGTTATAACCGAAAAATTCATCAAATCCCATATTGGATGGAACAGAACTGGAACCGGGATACCCCAATCCCCATTTACCGAAGATTCCGGTCGTGTAACCGGCCGACTTCATCAGTTTACCGAGCGTATAGGTATCGGCAGTCATCGGTTGCTGTCCTTCGGGTTTGATTTCCAGGTTTCCCCGGATCTGTGAATGTCCGGTATGCAATCCGGTCATCAACGAACAACGGGAAGGGGCACTGACCGTACAGCCGGCATAATGCTGGGTAAACAGCATTCCTTCCTGTGCCATCCTGTCTATATTCGGTGTTTTGATTTTCAGCTGACCGTAACAGCCTATGTCACCATAGCCGAGGTCATCGGCCAGAATGTAGATCACGTTCATTGGCACCTCTTTTGCAGGAGCCTCTTTTTTACAAGCTGACATTCCGGCTAGCAGGGAACCGCCTACGCATAATACGAGTTGTGTTTTCATTTCTTATTACTATTTTATATCTAACGTTATTTTCTTCTCTGCCAGTTTATCCGAACGCACGGTGATTACTGCTTCCCCCGGCATATCGGTAGCCTGTACCAGCAAGACGCATTTTCCTCTGAAGCTCTTACAACGAGATTGCTTGTAGGGGAACATATCTACCGGATCTCCATTGTCCACCCCCAATAAGCGGACGGGACCATCCAGTTCAAAAGATAATTCATCCGAAGCATACGGACACAGAACACCCTCCCGATCGACTACTGACAATTCGAGTCGCGACACTTCGGATGATCCGGCTTTCAACTTAAGTTTATTTGCCGAGAAACCGACAGTATAGGGAGACGAGGCTGTCCGCTGTATATCTGTTGCCACAATTTCATTTCCGATCTTCGCCTTTGCTTCAATGCAACCTGCTTCATACGGAATATTCCAGATCAATTGCTCGCCTGTATAAGGTTGAATGCCCAAAGATACATTATTTAAAAACAATTCAACCGAATCGCAATTCGTATATACAACGACCGGAACTGTTTTCCCTTCTTTACCGGTGTGCGTCCAATGCGGTAACAGGTGTACCATCGGCTTATCGCTCCACAGGCTTTGATACAGATAATAGGCATCTTTCGGCATGGCTGCGACATCGATAATTCCAAAGTTTCCACAACGTTGCGGCCATTCAGCTTCTCCCAGATAATCAAAACTACCCCAACGAAACTCACCCATCAGCCAGGGAAATGAACAAGTCCGCTGCCAAGCTTTCCGAACGCTGATACGAACCGAAGCATTATCATACGATGACTGATAATACGGATAAGCCTTTTCCTCCGGGAAAAACTCCTCCTCACTCAGGTCCGGGATCGGAAACACCCGTTTCTCAAACTTGTCCCATTTTATCGGATCTTTCTTTTCCCAGGGAGCAGGAAAGTCCCTCCTCCTCCATTGAGTCTTTGTCCGATAGACGCCACGGGTTTGATAGGTATGCGGTACTTCGGTCGCAACAGCACATACAGACGGGAAATCGTTCCGGAACTTCTCAAACTCGCCGACTTCCTCTCCGTTGCCATTGAAACCGACAACATCGAGCATCCCAAAATTCTTTTCATAATCGACAGACATCCCCCGGGTCGGATCGGCTCCCCCCTGTGTCACCGGACGTGTGTCCAGTGAATGAAATAAATCGACCAGATTGCGTTGTACCTCCTGCGATGCTTTACTCACTTCATTTCCAATGCTCCACATAATGACAGACGGATGATTACGGTCGCGCTTGATAAAATCAGTCATATCCTTCTTCCACCATTCATCAAAATAATTACCGTAATCATCGGCAGCTTTCGGTGTATTCCACCCGTCCAACCCTTCATTCAAAACCATCAGCCCTATCGTATCACACATCGTATAAAACTCCGGCGAAAAAGGATTATGAGATGTACGAATAGCATTGCATCCCATATCTTTCAGAAGTTTCAACCGATAGTAGAGGATATCCTCCGGAACGGCTGCTCCTACTGCCCCCGCCGTATGATGATCACAGACTCCTTTTAATTTTGTTTCCTTCCCATTCAGCTTAAAACCAAATTCAGGACTGAACTCCAAAGTGCGAAAACCAACTAGTTGTCGTACCTCATCCAATATCTTTCCTTCCTTTTCCAACTGACATATTAATGTATAAACAACCGGACTTTCAGGAGACCAACGTTCCGGATTGACAACATTCATTTCCACTTTATCTTCGAAAAGTGTGTCTTCCGATCCGATGCTCCGGGCAATCGTCTGCCCATTCTTATCCTGCAAACAAGAAATAACCCGTATTTTTTCTTTATCCGGATTCACCACAGAAACATTGACAGCGCATAACGCCTTATCTTGTAAGAACGTATCTACTTTAAAATAAACACCAGAATAAGCAATATGCACAGGAGAAGATATATGCAGACGAACATGCCGGTAAATACCGGAACCGGTATACCAACGCGCGGTAAGAGGTTTGGATTGATCGACTTTTACTGCGATACAATTATCACCTTCTTTCAGGTAAGGGGTCAGATCATATTCGAAACCGATATATCCGTTCGGACGTTTTCCCAAGGAATGACCATTGATCCAGACTTCACTGTTCAGATAAATTCCATCGAACTGAATACGAACTTTCTTTGCTACCCACGTCGGATCATAAACAAAAGTTTTACGATACCACCCTATTCCTGCCGGCAGAAAACCGCTTTGCCAGTCTGTACCGTTAGCAATCTGGTCATACGCACCCTCTATGCTCCAGTCGTGAGGTAAATTGAGCGTCCGCCAACCGGAATCGTTATAACCGGGTAATATCACTGCCTGTCCTGTATTACCCTGATAGAACTTCCAACCGGAATCAAAGTAAACGATATCGGCCGCTTCCAGATAAGGATAGCTACAGAACAGAAAAAATAGAAGCCATTTATATTTTAATTTACCTATATATTCCATTTATCAACCTTTTAAAAACGGAACTTAGGATTTTCCGGTGTTTGATGCGATATATCCATATAATGTTGTAATTTTTGTACGATATCAGGATGTTCAGATGCAACATCATGGAGTTCCTGCAGGTCGTTACTCAGATCATACAGTTCCATTACCGCATTCCCTTTTCTGATATCTGTGATGATCCCTTTCCATTTCCCCCAACGAACAGCTTTCAAACCGATATGGGGATCAGGATATTCCCAATATAGATATTCATGTTCTTTCTGCCTGGATTTGTCCCCCTTCAAAGTAGGAAAGAAACTGATACCATCCGTAGGCGGACAAGCTATTTCAGCTATATCTGCCAGCGTAGGCATTACATCCTGAAATGAACAGATATGATCCGTAGTACTTCCGGCTTCTATCTGTCCCGGCCACGAAACAATTGCCGGAACCCGTATTCCACCTTCATGGACGAAACATTTTCCCCAACCATATTCCGATTTGAAAGGCCCTCCGCTATCAAACCAGGGAGAATCGCTTCCTCCGTTAAAAGTCGGCCCGTTATCCGAGGTGAAAATAATGATTGTATTTTCATATAATCCATTCCGCTTTAACTGATCGACTAATTTACCAACCTGCTCGTCAAAATAACTGATCATAGCAGCATAGGTCGCATGTGGGTAACGACAAGGCATATATCCCTGCGTACCGGTATAAGGCTCTTCCTCTCCGAATTTATCGACATAATATTTCACCCAACGCTCCGGAGCCTGCAATGAAACATGCGGAAGAGGTGTCGTCCACATCAGGAAAAACGGTTGTTCTTTATTTTGATCGACAAACTGTTGTAATTCACTAAAAATAGTATCGTTTGCATACACCTGCTGTGTATATTTAGCGTAACTGGCCTCACTGTAAGGATCGGTACCTTCATCCAGTTTAGTCAGATGAGGATCAAGTACCTTATTATCCAGGTAGATCCGTTCCTCATTCTTCCACAGGAAAGGAGGATAATAAGTATGTGCCTGACGCTGGCAGTTATAACCGAAAAATTCGTCGAAACCTTGTTTATTCGGCACACCTTCCGACCCCGGATATCCCAGTCCCCACTTACCGAAACATCCGGTCCTGTAGCCGGCCAGTTGCATCAGACGTCCGATCGTCATCGTTCCTCCCTTCAAAGGATATTGCCCTTCCAGTTCCGGATGAACGAACATCGAATCGTGGCTATTGACGGCACCTCTTTCCGGCATTTCATCATTTGCCCTAATCTGTGTATGCCCGGAATGAAGCCCCGTCAGCAATACACATCTTGCTGGGGCAGATACCGGAGATCCGGTATAGTGTTGGGTAAATTGCATGCCGGCATCTCTCAGCCGGTCGATATTCGGTGTTTCAATCTTTTGCTGTCCGTAACATTGCAGATCTCCATATCCCATATCATCCATTAATATATAGATCACATTGGGTTTGCCTTCTTCTTTTTTACTACAGGAAAAACCGGCAAGGATACAGGTCGAAGTTATTATAATATTAAATATTCTCATACTTTACTGCTGTCAAATTATAGAATAAGTATAATAAAAAAAGCCGGCTATAATGCGTAATACACTAATCACAGCCGGCTTGATAAAAAAACTACCTATTAAAACAAATTATTACCAACCTTCATTTGGTGTACATAATTCGTTTGTTTCCAGTTCTTTTGCCGGTATCGGGAAATAATAGAACTTATTGGTATTTCCAGACTTTCCTCCAGCAAAATTTTGATAACGAACTTCATCACATGATTTCAATGTCTGATCAAACAATCCCCATCGACGCAAATCATAGAATCGTTCACCTTCCACAAAGAGTTCTACCGCACGTTGATGTACCAAATCTTCGAACACGGCCTCTTTGGTTCTGTCTCCACTATAGTCATTCAGGTTAGCACGCTGACGTATCTGGTTGATATAGCCAATCGCCACATCCAGTTTTCCCTGGTTCAGATTTGCTTCGGCCAATAACAACAATACATCTGCATAACGGATTGCACGCTCATTAATAAATGATTTCGGAGGAGCAATCTCTTCAGTCAACGTTTTCCAGTTCTGATATTTCAATATCCAATAAGTGTTCCATTTATCCTGTGCAAACACCTCACGGAAAGGTTTCTGATAATACATACAACCTTCATAATCCCAAGCTACGGAACAACGGGTACGATAATCATAATTACCATCTTTATCCTTTTCCTTCAGGAGTATATCCATCATCTGCTGAGTCGGGTTTGCTTCATACCAGCCACCTACTTCTGCTGCTGCATATTCTTTCGGACGAGTATTAGATTGGGTAGAGTTAATATTCTCACCATTACCCCACAAATCCGTACCACCTACATCTTCAATCAGCAATTCAAAAATACTTTCCGAGTTGTTCTCGTGTTCATCATCAAAATTCCAATAAAAATCATCAACCAGTCGGTATGTATACGGACTTTTTGTAAGTGGCTCCATCACATCGATAGCTTTCTGCCATTCCTCTTCATAAATATACAATTTACCTAAAGCTGCGTTCGCCGCACCTTTAGTCGGTTTCCCTACTTTATTTGTAACGGGAAGAAGCTCCGCTGCTTTTCTCAGATCGACTTCAGCCTGAGCCCATACCTCAGACTGGGAAGATTTTGCCAATGGGAAAGTAGAAGGTGATTGTGAAGCCGTTAATCTCAAAGGAACATTCTGAAACTCTTTCGCCAACTGGAACAGATAAAATCCACGAATGAACAAACATTCACCGGTTACGGCATCCTGAAACTCCTGCGTGAATTGGTCGCCCTTTTCTTCCAGTTTCTGCATGATAGAATTAGTACGGTACAGAGCATTATAGAACTGATAGAACATACCCTGGGTCAGGGAATTCGTATTACTGCTTGTAAAACGATTCACCGTATATACATCTGAAATATCATTACGGAAATCTACTTCATCGGCACGCGCAATACGAAGCATCACGCCGCGGGTTCCATAATATCCCCCGTTCAGGGCATTTTTCAATGGAGTATAACAAGAGGTCAATGCCAAATTAAAATCGGCTTCATCTTTCCAGAAAGTATCTTCTGTTGCTTTATTGGGATTCGTTTGATCTAACTGACTATCGCACGAGGAGAAGAGGAACATTCCCGAAAATAACACAGCCAGTGTTGTCTTTATATATGTCTTCATAATATTTTCTCTCAATTAAAATGTTACATTCACGCCTAACATAAATACACGGTTTGTCGGATAAATGAAATTATCGAAACCACGATATCTTGCATTATCAGTGTTCACGTCCGGAGTATAGCCGCTATATCCGGTGATTGTAAACAGGTTCTCTGCATTTGCATACACACGAGCTTTCTGTATATAGCCTCTGAACCACTGTTGCGGGAAAGTATAACCGACCTGCAGGTTACGCAAACGCAGATAAGAACCATTCTCCAGATAGCGGTCGGATTCTGCACGAGTATTACGGTTAGGATCATCCCATGTCAAACGCGGATGTGCTGCATTGAGATTATCCGGAGTCCAATAATCCAACGTAGAAGCCAGGAAGTTTGTTCCTTTTGTGACATCTTCCAAAGTCTGGCGGGTTGCATTATAAATCTTATTTCCTAAAACACCCTGGAAAGTTACAGATGCATCAAAGTTTTTCCACGTAACATTTCCACTTACAGAGAATGTAAAATCAGGGAACGGGCTACCGCAATAAACACGATCTTTATCATCAATCGTACCATCGTCATTGGTATCTTTAAAACGAATATCTCCCGCTTGTGCATTCGGCTGTATCATAGTTCCGTCTTTTGAATAAGCTTCCACTTCGACAGCACTATTGAAATAGCCGTCTGTAGGGATCAACCAGTATGAACCGATCGGATAACCGGCCATTGTTTTACAGGTATTGATATTCTGGTTGGTAGCACCACCCCAGATAGCCTGTGAACCTGTCCCCATAGCTGTCACCTCATTTTTGTTGAAGCTACCCAACACGCTGACACCATAAGAAAAATCTTGATTTACATTCGTATTCCAGGCTACATTAAACTCAAAACCTTTATTGCGGATCTTACCGGCATTACGGATCGGATCATTTGCACCACCGGAAGAAATAGGAATAGGCACTGTCAACAAAATATCTTTCGTATTCTTTACATACCAGTCGGCAGTAATATTCAAACGATTATTGAAGGCTACAAAGTCTAAACCGATATTTGTCATTGCCGTAGATTCCCATTTAATATCCGGATTAGCAAAATCTTTCGGGAAAGCGCCCTGAATGAGTCCTCCGTTACCGTCCGGATAATTAATACCGGTTGTGATCGTTGATGAATATTGATAGTTGTCGATTTCCTGATTACCCAGTACGCCATAACCGCCACGAATCTTCAACTGATCCAGCCAATTCTGATTTGCCATAAATTGTTCCTCAGCGATGTTCCAACCAACAGATGCAGAAGGGAAATTACCATATCGGTTATTCTTTCCAAACTTGGAAGAACCGTCACGACGAATCGTGGCTGTGATCAGGTATTTATTCTTATATGAATAGAATACACGTCCCAAGATAGAAGTCAATACACTACGTCTGGAATAACCTTCATTACTACGACTGGTTGTGGATGCATCGATCTCCTCTAATCCCTGAGGAAGATTTTCGCCATAAGCCTGCAGCCAACGATAGCGATTGTCCTGATAAGTATAACCAACCAGAGCTGAGACCTTATGATCCCCGAATGTCTGATCGTAAGTCAGCAAATTTTCCACCAGAACATTACGGCTACGCGTTTGCCGTTCCGTCAATTGAGTAACAGAGTTGGTAGTAATACCGAAATCATATTCATTCAGATATTTTTTATACCTGTAGAACTCAAAGTCGGGAGTCATATTCAACTTATATTTCAAGCCTTTAAACAACTCCAGTTGTACGTATACATTCGCATAGATCTTCATGTTTTCACTATAGCGATTCATCAGGTTATCATCGATCATCCCCAGCGGGTTTGGCAGGTTTGCCACATCACCGTATAGACCTCCATAACCACCTTTCCGGCTCTCATCATATTGTTCCAAAGTAGGAAGTGCCTGTAAAATCGTTCCAACCATACCACCACGTGATTCTTCATGCAACGGTTTGTCATGATTGAAAGTCAGCAATACATTCGTTCCTGCAGAGAATATGCCTTTCTTATAATCGTTTTTTGTCTGCAAAGTATAACGTTCATAATTCGTTCCCTTTACAACACCATCCTGGTTGAAATATCCCAAACCGGTATAATAAGTTTGATATTTACCACCACCCTTAACAGATATATTATAGTTCTGCATCAAAGCCGGTCTGAACATAATATCCTGCCAGTTGTTATCCGGTTTGCTTGCCAGATCCGTTGCCATATCCAAAACAGGTTTACCTACAGCCTGACGGGCTACGGAAGTAACTTCCGACCATCCCTGAGCATCCAGCATATCCAGTTTCTTGCTTACCATCGAAACACCCGCATTGACAGATAAATCCACGATCGGCTTTCCTTCCGTGTTAGAACCTTCTTTTGTCGTTACGATTATAACCCCATTGGCTGCACGAGAACCATAAATAGCTGCAGAAGATGCATCTTTCAGAACGTCTATGCTGGCAATATCGTTCGGGTTGATATGATCGATTCCGGTCATATACATACCATCTACAATGAAAAGAGGAGATGCATTATTCAATGTACCGATACCACGGACCATAATACGGCTTCCAGCTCCGGGATTTCCGCCTTGTGAAACGATATCCACACCGGCTATCTTCCCTTGCAGTGCCTGGCTGATATTTGCATTACTTTGTGTATTCAGTTTTTCTGCACTTACATTTGCTACCGAACCAGTCAGGTCCGCTTTCTTCTGTGTACCGTAACCGATCACTACTACTTCATCCAGTGTCTTTGTATCTTCCAACAGTACGACACGGACAGACTGCTGATTGCCTACTGCAATTTCTTTTGTCAGATATCCTATGTAGGATATATTAAGAACAGACTTGGAGTCAGCCTCAATGGTAAAATGTCCGTCTATATCTGTGATCGTTCCATTGCTTGTACCTTTTACAACAATGTTTGCACCGATAACCGGCTCACCATTCACATCTACAATCGTACCCGTTATATTTTTAGCTTGCTGTTGTACAGGCTGAGTATGTTCAGCTTTTTTTGTCAGTACAATATGTGTTCCTTCCATAGCATAACTGACACCCATATTTTTCAGCAGATTATCTAAAACCTCGGAAACAGGTTTATTTTTCACTTTAATAGAAAGTTTCTTACTGATATCCACCTGGTTATTATAAATAAACAGATAATCTGTCTGACTTTCTATTTCACTTAATATATCTTCCAGATGAGTATTACTTCTGGTAATACTCACTCTGGCATTCTGAGAATGCGTATTTTCTGCAAAAGAGCAAAAAACACAGACTAATAACAGAAATGTGGTGATCCGCATAATTCTAAAGATTTGTTTAAGTTGCGGGGATTTAGGATAATACCTACCCGACAAAGAGTTTTTTTCCATACCTTTGTGTTGATTTGAAGTTAATACAGTTTAATTAATTGAATTGTGTTGATTGAATGCCGGTAATTGCCCCCCAGCGTTTGCCGGCATTTTTGTTTTCATGTATATCCCATAAGCTCCTTTCTTTAAGGTTAATAAAATATTTAATACTAATTTCTTTCAATTATTCGATATAAATTATCTGATTGTCGTCATCCCGCTGATAGGTAAACTTTATATCTTTCTGTAAAACCCTTAAAGCATAATCTATACCGTCTGTCTGTCGGAATTTACCCGTGTAAAAAAACTTTCCTACTTCTTTGTTTTTGACATGAATGTTCAATCCGTAATATTTCTCAAACTCTTTCATGATAGAAGTAAAAGTTGCATCCTTAAAACAGATCAATCCTTCTTTCCATCGATAAGGATTATAATCGCTAACCGAAGTAACCAGCAACTTACCATCTTGTAAATAGACTTTATTGTTCGGTTTTAACATTAATTCCTGTGCCGGATCGTTTACCGAAGCTACCTTTACGCTACCCGACATCAGCGTAGTTTCAAATTTTCCCGTTTCAGCATAGGCATCTACATCGAATTTGGTTCCCAAAACCTCCACATTATATTTATCGGTTTGCACGATAAAAGGCTTTTTTTCATCTCTTGCAACATCGAAGTAGGCTTCTCCATCCAATATTACCTGACGGTTCTTCTTGCTGAACATTGTAGGATATTTCAATGATGTTCTGGCATTTAGCCAAACATTTGTACCATCAGGCAATGTAATATTAATCCGCTGACCCGCCGGAACTAAAATAGTCTGCATTGCCATCAGCTCCTTTTCTATTGAAGTCTGGAAATAAATATAACTGCCTCCTAAGGTTATTGCTACGACCGCTGCGATTTTAATTAACTCAGTTCTAAGAGAACTAAAGTTAATTGTAAATCTCTTTTTTCCTGATCTGATTATATTCTCGTCTCCTAAAAGTAACATTCCATCAAATAACTTTCTTTCCTTAAAAAAGGCACGTCGATTATCTGCAGATGCTTCCATCCACAGTCTCACATCCTTCTCCTCTTCTAAAGATGTTGTTCCTTCGAAAAACTTATATAATATATCTTTGTCCATTTTGAATGTCTCCAATAGTCCATCTATAATAATAGCAGTTCACAAATAAATATCCCTAGTAAAGAAATAAAAAAAATTATACAATACCATATTTCTCCCTCCTTTACAACTCTGATAAAACTATCAGATTGTAATAAAAAAGAAAGAAATCTCCATTTTCTGATACGTTAAAAAATATTACCCGTAATATTAATTCAAATTACCTAGGGTAGAAATCTGAATTTCCCGGTATAGTAATAACAATTTGATATTTTACATTTCATTCTATTTTTTATTCTATTCGGATGATCTTTTTGTTCCATTCGAAAGAAAATTATAATTCTTTCGAATGGAAAAACAAAGACAGAGTTCTCTTAGAACTGAGTTAATCAAAATAGCGGCCATTATTGCTCTTACGCTTGGCGGGAGTTTGGTTTATCAACAGATGCAAACAAAACAAGCTCTGATCCCTCTACAGACCATTGCCGTACCGGCCGGTCAACGCATCAATATCACATTACCAGACGGTACAAATGTTTGGCTAAATGCACGGACAACAATTCAATATCCCGTCACCTTCAATTCGAGTGAACGCTTGGTCAAGCTAGACGGCGAAGCTTATTTCGATGTGGCTAGAAATGAAAAAGTACCTTTTATCGTACAAACCCCCAAATATAACGTAGAAGTACTCGGAACACAATTTGATGTCGAATCTTATTCGGACACCGGTAAATTCGAGACAACTCTGATGGAAGGATGTGTGAAAATCTCATCGCTCACAGATAAAGATGAGAGCCTGATGCTTACCCCCAACAATAAAGCCTATCTATATAAGGGAAAATTGCGGGTGATGCCGGTAGACGACTACAATCCATATCGTTGGCGGGAAGGATTGATCTGTTTCAAAAATGAAACTTTTGCTTCGATCATGAAAGAGTTTGAAAAATATTATGGAATAAATATACACATAACTAATAAACAAGTACAACAATATCTATATACCGGAAAGTTCAGACAAACAGACGGTGTGGATTATGCGCTAAGAGTCCTGCAGAAAGATATCAGATTTTCTTATCAGCGCGACGACGACAAACATATTATTTATATCAAATGATTTTAACAGAATGTTTCACCTAAATTAAAATGCGTATGAAATAAAAACTTGTTAACCACCAATGCCGGCTATTCGCTGGGGGGCAATAACCGGCAGGCATCCAATTAACACAAACAAATTATCTAATTTATTAACTTCAAATCATAGTAAAGTATGAAAGAAAACACTTTATCGAGGTGTAATTATTGGGCACCGCGACCTTTAAAATTTTTCAGAATTATGAGAATCACAACATTCCTGCTTTTGGTTTGCATATTAAATATATATGCAGATAATACATTTTCACAAAATGCAAGGGTCAGTATTAATAAGAAAAACGTTCAACTGGAAAGTATACTGAACGAAATAGAGCTCCAGACCGATTATCTGTTTATTTATAACAACCAGGTAAACACAAATAAGAAGGTGTCTTTAAAGGCTAAAAACCGGCCTGTTTCGGAAGTGCTTAAAGAACTTTTGGCTGATTCGGGTATCACATATTCTGTAGAAGGTAACCATATTGTCCTGGGAAAGCAGAATATGAACGCTGCTCCACAACAGAACGGTACTATCAAAGGAAAAGTTATTGATACAAACGGAGATGTCGTTATCGGGGCCAACATTATACAAAAGGGAACAAGCAACGGTACAACAACAGATGTAGATGGCTACTTTTCACTCAACGCTCCGTCGGGCTCTACACTGGTTATTACCTTTATCGGCTATGTCAGTCAGGAAATAAAGGCTGATTCTAAAAGAAGAATGGAAATCATCCTGCAAGAAGATTCCAAGACACTGGAAGAAGTGGTCGTGGTCGGATATGGAACAATGAAAAAAGCAGACTTGACAGGTTCTGTTGCCACTGTCGGCTCGGAAGTTATTGAAGACCGCCCGCTTACCAACTTGGGAGCCGGTTTACAAGGTGCTATTGCCAACTTGAATATTACATCTTCTAACGGTGCACCGGGAACAGGCTCTAAATTTAATATCCGTGGTACTACCAATTTATCCGGTGGTGGTCCGTTGATCCTGGTAGACGGCATTGAAATGGATCCCAACCTGCTCAACCCACAGGATGTAAAGGACGTTACTGTGTTGAAAGATGCCGCATCAGCTTCCATTTACGGAGCACGTGCAGCATTCGGTGTAATCCTGATCACGACTAAAACAGGTTTCGTTACACAAAAACCCGTCGTTTCTTTAAGTGCCAACTATTCCATCAATGTCCCGACCGTTCATGCCAAATATATGAACTCGATGGAATATACTCAATGGATGAATGATGCCAATATGACAAGTAACGGTAGTAATTATTTTGATAACATTACCATGGAACATGTTAGAAACTACTATAATGACCCTGTCAATAATTCTCCGGTATTCCATCATCCGGACGATGCTGCCAGCAAATATCGTTACTGTGGTAATACAGATTGGTATGAAGCGTTGAATAAGAATAGTTATCCGATGCAGCAGTACAATATCAGTGTACAGGGAGGTAGCGAAACGGCCAAATATATGACATCGGCCGGTATGTTCCAACAAGATGGAATCTCTAAATGGACAGATGAAGATTATAAGCGTTTCAATGTCTTACAGCATGTAAACTACAAAGTAAACAACTGGTTGCAGGTTGGACTGAGAGCGACCCTATCGATGGTAAAAATGAATACCGGTCCACAAAATAAATATGGGAGCAATTCCCTGGGAGCAACGATCCCAGGCGACAGTCGTCCTCTGATGCCTATTTACCATCCCGACGGACATTTTGCAGGTTATTGCGGTGACGGTTACTTCACAAACCAGGCAGCATGGCTGTCTCAGGGAGGTTCTGCCGAAATGAGAAATAACAATATGTATGCGACGGCATTTGCAAAACTAAACCCGCTGGAAGGTTTGGAAATCAATGTCGACTATACATATAATTATTATAACTACTCTTTTAAGAACCATGTTCGCGAATATATCGATTATGATGCTGACGGAAATCCGGGTTCTATTTTCCCGCACACTTCTCCGAACCAGGTTTCATATACGAAAAATGAATCACAATATGACGTATTCAATGCATATGCTACTTATAAAAAGAAAATCAATAAAGTGCATGCTTTTGAAGGTATGATCGGATTCAATCAGGAACAAAGAACATACAAAGGAGTAGGACTGAGCAGAAATAATCTGATCGCTAATGATATTCCGTACCTGAATCTGGCAACCGGCGACCGTACAACGAGTGACTATATGAACCAGTGGGCTATCCGTGGTGCATTCTTCCGTTTGTTCTATGCATATGATGATAAATACCTGATACAGGTAAACGGCCGCTACGACGGTTCTTCACGTTTCCCGAAAGATGATCGTTTCGCATTCTTCCCTACCTTCTCATTGGGTTGGAGGCTTTCACAGGAGAAATTCTGGAAACCGATCTCGCACATCGTTAATAACTTCAAAATCAGAGGTTCTTACGGTGCATTAGGAAACCAGGTAATATACAATACAAGCGGCAGCGATATTTATTATCCGTATATTTCCTCCTACTCGACAGGTGAAATTGGTTACTTATTCAACGGAGAAAAGCAGATGGGTGTATATGCCCCAGGGCTGGTAAGCGACCAGTTGACATGGGAAACTGTTAAGCAGTGGGACTTAGGTTTCAACTTCTCTATGTTCGACAGTAAACTGACCGGAGAATTCGACTACTACGTACGTACAACGGAAGATATGTTGACAAAGTCTAAAACATTGCCGTCTATTCTCGGCACCAGTGAACCGCAAATGAATGCCGCCGACCTGAGAACGAAAGGATGGGAATTGGCTTTAACCTGGAAATCCACATTACAAAATGGCTTGGCCTATAGTGCCACGTTATCATTATCAGACTATCAGGCTGAAATCACTAAATATGATAATCCGACAAAGAATCTTTCTGACAGTTATTATGAAGGAAGGAAATTAGGGGAAATCTGGGGATTCGTTACAGATGGGTTATTTCAATCGGATGAAGAAGCGTCTTCATGGGATCAATCAAAAGTTGTTGGTTATCCTCAATATGCCGGTGACCTGAAGTTTGCAGACCTGGATGGTGACGGCAAAGTCACAAAAGGAGAAAACACAGCCAATAACCCTGGCGACATGAAGATCATCGGTAACGAAACTCCACGTTATAACTTCGGTATTCGTGGTACAGCAGAATATAAAGGCTTCGACTTTACCATGTTCTTCCAGGGAACCATGAAACGTGATATCATCCCTGCAAAAACATTCTATCTGTCTCATTATACTTCTCAATGGTCTGTTCCGCAGAAAATGAATTACGACTATTGGAGAGAAGACAACCGCGATGCATTCTTCCCCCGTGCCCGTATGAATGGTTCTGCCGTAAACGAAAACCAGACCCGTTTCATGTTGAATGGTGCTTATATCCGTTGTAAACAGCTGGCTCTCGGTTATACTATTCCAAAATACATTACGGAAAAAGCCAAGATCTCCAAACTGAGAGTTTACTTCAATGCGGACAATTTGTTCGAATTCTCCGGAATGCCTGATACTTTCGATCCGGAATTGGCAACAGTGAATGCTTATCCATTCATCAGATCATTCTCTTTTGGTGCTAACCTGACATTCTAAGACAGAATATTGTAGAATAATTAAAATTAAAAACAGAATGAAAAAAGTATATTATATTGCAAGCTTGTCTTTACTACTCGGAGTTTCTGCATGTAACAACGATTTCATGGATTTATACCCGGAAGATAAGATCAATGACGAGACTTATTGGAAGACAGAAAGTGACTTGAAAAACTTTGCCAACCAGTTTTATACCACACTGGATAATACCGGTGCCTATGGCAACGACAATGCGTCCGACAACCAGGCGCATCAGACAAAAGACGATTTCATCTGGAGCGATTATACCGTTCCTACTGCCGGCGGAGGCTGGGCGAAGAGTGACTGGGCAAACATCCGAAGCTGTAACTATTTCCTGGCACGTTATCATACGGTTGAAGGAATAACAGAAAACATTCACCGGTATGTCGGTGAAGTCTATTTCTTCAAGGCTAAATTCTATTATGAAAAAGTACTCCGTTTCGGTGACGTACCTTGGTTGACTACAGACCTGACCACTTCTTCGGAAGAGCTATACAATCCACGCAATGACCGCGGAACGGTTATAGACTCGATCTGTGCCTGCCTGGATAAAGCAAGTGAGTGGCTACCGGAAACAATGACAGATACCCGGCTTAGCAGATACTCCGCTTTAACACTGAAATCGAGAGTTTGCCTGTTTGAAGGAACCTGGAGAAAATACAGAAACATGGAAAACGCAGACAAATATCTGCGTGCCAGTGTGGAAGCCTCTGAAAGAATCATCAACAGCGGTAACTTCGATATCTATTCAACCGGTAATATTCAAGATGATTATCATGCCTTGTTCAACCAGCAGGATTATACGAATAATAAAGAAGCAATCTTCTTTACCGCCTATATTACAGACAAACGTATGAACAACCGTCCGCGTACCGTTCGTGAAGCTGGTACCGGAATGACCAAAGATTTCGTAGAATCATTCTTGTGTACAGACGGTAAACCGATCGGATTAAGTAATCTTTATAAGGGAGATATTAAATTCATGGATGAATTTGAGAATCGTGACCCACGTTTGAAACAATGTGTGTATACTCCTGATCGCCCTATTGCTATCTTAGCCGACGGTTCGGAAGAATATGAGAATTCACCGGTCTTCAATAATCTGACTTTCACCGGTTATCGTTTATATAAGATGTATTCTCCGCTGGCCGAAGACAATGAATATATTAAATGTACGCTGGATGATCTGATCTACCGTTATGGTGAAGTGCTATTGAACTACGCAGAAGCAAAAGCCGAATTAGGTGAATGCGACCAGGCTGTACTGGACAAAACGATCAATAAACTGCGCGATCGTGTAGGCATGCCTCATCTGACGACCAATGTAGGATTTACCGACCCGAACTGGCCTAACTGGGAAGTTAGCATTTCTCCGTTACTCAACGAGATCCGCCGTGAACGCCGGGTAGAATTGGCTTGCGAAGGTATTCGATGGAACGACTTGTGCCGGTGGAAAGCCGGTAAACTACTCGAAAACCAGAAAACGTACTTAGGACCACGTGATCCGGACACCGGAAACTATCGTATTTTATACGGAAATATGACCCGTAAATGGTACGATCGTCTGTACCTGCGTCCGATACCGACCGACGAATTCACTTACAATCCTAATTTGTTACCACAAAACCCGGATTGGTAAACAGTAATAATGAGCCAATTAGTTAATTGGCTCATTATTTTTCACTATACTTGTATCTGAAATATAATCTGACTCAATCATGAAAAAAACAGTTATAGGATTACTGGCAGCTCTATCTGTCCTCATATCCTGTTCACCCAAAGAGACAACGAAGATAGTTACTCCCAATGCCCGGCAACTAGCCTGGGCGGATGCAGAAGTGGGAGTCCTGATCCATTTCGACATGCCGGTTTATCAACCGGATTATAATTTCAGGAACTGGGGGACACACCCGAACGCTTCCATATTCAATCCGACAGACTTAAACACCGATCAATGGCTGGAAACGGCCCAGAAGCTGGGAGCTAAATATGCAGTACTTGTTGCCAAACATTGCAGCGGCTTCAGCTTGTGGCCGACAGAAGCACACGATTACAGTATCAAACAATCTCCCTGGAAAAATGGTGAAGGAGATATTGTTGCCGATTTTGTTGCTTCCTGCAAAAAATATAACATCAAACCGGGTATCTATGCCAGCACCACGGCCAATGGCTATCTGTATGTAGATAATCCGGGAATTGTTCAGGAAGGAGGTCCGGTCAACCAGGAGGAATACAATAAGATCGTAACACAACAACTAACCGAGTTGTGGAGTAATTACAGCGAATTGTTTGAAATATGGTTCGACGGAGGTGTACTCTCCAGGGAACAGGGCGGTGCAGACGTGTTATCACTAGTTCAAAAGTTACAGCCCAACGCTGTTGTCTTCCAGGGCCCTTATGGTCACCCGAATCTGGTCAGATGGGTTGGCAACGAAGAAGGTGTTGCCCCCTACCCTTGCTGGTCTACGGCCGACTCTACGACAAATGCAGATGGCACCCGTGTTATCAACGGTCTGAACGGTGATCCCTTTGCCCCGTTCTGGTGTCCGGGAGAATCTGACTTCACCTTGCGCTGGAATCGTTCATTCCAGGGCGGTTGGTTTTGGACAGCCGGAGAAGACAGCATGATGTTCACGATACCTGAGCTACTAACAAAATATGAAACCAGTGTTGGAAGAAATACGAATATGCTATTAGGGCTGGTTGTCGACAACAAAGGGCTTATCCCGGAAGCTGATGTTCGCCGGATAGAAGCATTAGGTAAAGAGATAAACCGGCAATACAGTACACCGCTCCAACAAACTTCCGGAACCGGATCAGAATACATCCTGGCTTTCGAAAAGCCGACCAGCATCGATCGCGTTATTATGCAGGAAGACATATCTAAAGGAGAAAGAGTTTTAAAATATACTCTAAAAGGGAAAAAGGATAATGAGTGGATCGATCTGTCTTCCGGTTCCTGCATCGGGCACAAACATATTAACCGGTTCGATCCCCAGAAACTCGATGCTATCAAACTTATTGTAACAGAGTCGAAAGCAGAACCCCAAATATTGAATTTCGCTGTTTTTGAGACATTATAAGAAAAAAGTGATAACTAAAGGTTCCTGCTTATATTCAAACAGGAACCTTTTTTGCTTACAGCATATTATTCAGCAATCCAAAACTATAAACCTTGTTTTTCATAATAAATGTCTTATATTTGTCAAACAATACATAACCATGCTAGTAGACGAGACTAAAATAAGGTGGCGCCAATTCGTTTCCGGCGATAATGATTCCTATTGCTGGATATACAATACTTATGTACAAATTCTGTACCGGTATGGTCTTCGTTTCACATCCGACTCTGAAATCATAAAAGATTGTATACAAGAAGTTTTCACTTCGCTATACAAAAACCGGGACCGTCTCGTCACTCCTGAAAATATAAAAGTCTACCTATTCGTTTCTTTAAAGAATTGCCTTATCCGGACTCTCTATAAAGAATCTCTTTATGACCGGGAACTACCAGAGAATATTCAATTCTCACTGGAACCGACGGTTGAAGAAGTTTTCATCAAAAATGAGCAATATACAAATCAGCAGAGAAAATTAAAAGAAATTTTGTCTTCACTTCCTCCACGGCAGAAAGAGATCATATATTACAGATTTATTCAGGAATTAAGCATGGATGAAATATGTATTTTGATGAATCTGAATTACCAATCAGCCCAAAACCTGATCCAACGCTCATTAAAGAAAATCAGAGCCAGTTACGGTTCTGTGGAAATATTTATATTGGCACTTTCCATTTCTCTAAAATAACAAAATTCTAATGCTAAATAAAAAAATCATTTTTAGGTGAGTATAAATTGAGGACTGCTGTATCCTTATAACAAAAGCGACTCCCTAAAGATGAATAAAGACTATACTAAATATAAAGCACATCAATTACTGAGTGATGATTATTTTCTGGAATCGGAATTACACCCAACGGGAAAAGATCGTTTATTCTGGCAACAGCTTCAGGCAGAAAATGCATCTTTGGCTGTCGAAATCGAAGCTGCTCGCTTTTTCCTCAAAAATATAAAAGTTTCTACCGATAGCTCCAGTTTATCCTTTGGAGAACAAAAAAATCTATGGAAAAGAATTCAGACTGCCAACGAGCAATATGACTCAAAGAAAAAACGAATCAGTTTTATAAAAATTACAGTAGGAATCGCTGCATCCTTACTCCTACTTTTTGCTTATGAATGGTATAACATATATTCCAATAAACAAGAGATTAATTATGAGGCAATCATAAAATCTATACCGCATACCGACGATCCATCACAAAATGTACAGTTAATCCTTTCAGAGAACAAGAAACTATCTCTTGAAGGGAAGGAAACCGAGGTTGAGTACAAGAAAGAAGGAGGTGTAAGTGTAAACTCCCAAAGTGTTGAAGTAGAAAAAGAGAAAGAAGAAATCCAATCATTCAACCAACTCATTGTTCCTATAGGAAAGCGCTCTTCTATTACATTTATAGATGGAAGTAAAATATGGGTGAACTCCGGATCAAAAGTTATCTATCCTGCAAAATTTACAGATCATAACCGGGAAATTTTTGTCGAAGGAGAAATCTATCTGGATATTGTGCATGATGAAAACCGGCCATTCATTGTAAAAACAAAAACAATGGAGATCCGGGATCTGGGAACCCAGTTCAATGTCTCTGCTTATGAAAACGAATCCAGTAGTGATGTCGTATTGGTAGAAGGAAAAGTGGAGATCAAAGCCAAAGGTCTAAAGAAAAGCACATTAAATCCAAATCAGTTATTTTTATATGATAATCAAAGCAATAAGAGTAGCGTTTCAAATGTAGACACGAAAGATTATGTAACATGGAAAGATGGATATTACCAGTTCAACCAACAAAGACTTAATATCGTATTGAGAAAACTCTGCAAATACTATGGAATAAAAATGAACTGGGATGAAAAAGTAAACGAACTGACTTGTAGTGGCAAACTGGATTTGAAAGAAGATCTGGATGAAGTATTCAATGCACTTCAGAAAGCAGCTCCGATAGAGATAATAAAAAACGACGAATACATAAATATTATTGTTAAACCCTAAAAATCAAACAAACATGGATCCTTAGAAACAACAGGACGAGTATTTAGCAACTTGTCCACTCATTCAATTTCACATGCATTAAACCGTATTTATAAACTTAAATCGTTTCATATATGAAAAAGAACACAAGGTTTAGTCAAAGAAAACCAAACAAAAAGAGATTATTACGCACCATGAAGATTTTTCTGCTTTTGACGTTCTTAACTATTGGAACTTGCTTTGCTTCAGAAACATATTCTCAGCAAACATCTTTCTCTATAACAACTGAGAATAAAACAGTCAAAGAAGTAATTAATGAAATAGAAAATAATAGCGAGTTTATTTTCTTTTATCTCGACAAAGCGATCGACCTGAATCGGAAAGTGTCTGTCAAAGCTACAAATCAACAGATAAACACGATACTTGATCAAATATTTTCCGGCACGGAAAATATTTATTCTATATCTGATCGTCAGATATAGAATAAATATTTTCCGGCACGGAAAATATTTATTCTATATCTGATCGTCAGATAATCATTTCAAGAAAAGAAACACCTGTAAACACAGAAACAAATCAGAAGGATACACGTGTTATTTCCGGTGTAGTAAAAGACGATATGGGGCCGGTAACCGGTGCCAACATTATTGTCAAAGGTACTACAAACGGAACAATCACCGATTTCGATGGTAAGTTTACATTGGAAAACGTTCCGGCAAATGCGATTCTGCAGATTTCTTACATAGGTTATCTCCCACAGGAGATTGAAGTCGGTAGCCAGTCTTCATTCAATATTACATTGAAGGAAGATAGCCAAGCACTTGATGAAGTTGTAGTAGTTGGTTATGGTACGGTACGAAAGGCCGACTTAGCCGGTTCGGTATCCGTATTAGACAGTAAAGCGTTTAAAGATCAACCGATCACACAGGTGTCCGATGCTTTGCAAGGCCGTGTTTCTGGTGTACAGGTACAAAGCAGCGGTGTTCCAGGAGGAACAGTAAAGATTCGTGTACGTGGGTCCGGTTCTATTAACCGCAGCAACGACCCATTGTATGTAATCGACGGCATCGTTCGTGAAAGCGGCCTGACTGGTTTGAATCCTGAAGATATCCAATCGATGCAAATTTTGAAGGATGCTTCTTCAACTGCCATCTACGGTTCACGCGGTGCAAACGGAGTTGTATTAATTACCACAAAGACTGGTAAAGCCAATTCCCGTCAGATCATGTTTGATGCTCGTATAGGTGTCGGAACAGTGGCAAAACGCTACGATACGTTGAACCCGTACGAATTTGCCACTTTGTATAATACATATCGGGCAAATACCTTTTCTTCTGATCAACTGTCGGCATTCCAAAACGGAACAGCAGGTACCGACTGGCAAGATGAAATTTTCCAGAATGGTGTAACACAAGATTATCGCCTTACACTTTCCGGTGGTAGCGACAAGATACAGTATTTGGTTTCGGGTAACTTCACCGGAGAAGACGGCGTGGTAATCGAAAACAACAACAAACGTTATCAGGCTCGTGCCAATATCACTTCGCAACTAACAAACTGGCTGCACCTGACAGCCGATGTGAACGCTTCGCATAACGTCCGGAAGAGTGCCAACTTCAATACAGGCAAAGATAATATCGTTAATATTGCAATGAACTATGCACCGGTACTCGGCATCATGAATGACGATGGTACATACGTTAGAGACAACTACAGTGCGTTAACGCAGTTGAATCCTGTAGGTCTGTTGAAAGAACAGATGGGTGAATCGATGACCGATATCGTCAATGCCCGTATCGATTTAAAGTTCGATATCTTACCTGGATTAACTTTTACGACCAGTAACGGCATCGATTATAACGATCTGAAAGGATATTCATTTGGAACGAAGAAGGTTGATAGTAAAAGTAGCATGGGTAACAACGATGCTTATCGCATGACTTTACAGACTACGAACAACTTTACCTATACAGGCAAATGGGGCGATCACGCGTTGACAGCTACAGCTGTTTATGAGGCTACCCAATCCGAATATCGTTATCTATCCGTAAACGGTCAGAATTTATTGACGGAAAGTGTTGGATGGTGGAACGCCAATATGGCCTCTAGCCGTACAGTGGATAATAAATATACTAAATGGGGATTGGTTTCCGGTGTTGCCCGTGTAATGTATAATTTCAAAGATCGTTATATGGTAACCGGTACGTTACGTGCCGACGGTTCTTCTAAGTTCACACAAGACAAATGGGGCTGGTTCCCATCTATTGCCGCTGCCTGGTCAATGGGTAATGAACCGTTTATGCAAAAACAAAACGTTGTTCAGGATCTGAAAATCCGGGCCAGCTATGGTGTGATCGGTAGCCAGGCTATCGACCCGTATGAAACATTAGGCTTAATGAAACAGGAATTGTATGCTTTTGGCGGAACCTCCAAATACACCGGTTATTGGATCGGACAAACGAAAGCAACTCCGGAATTATCTTGGGAAACAACACATCAGTTCGATCTGGGTGTTGATTTCAGCGTACTCAATCGCCGGTTGAACGTTTCATTAGACTACTTCGACAAACGTACGAAAGACGGTTTGCTGAAACGCACCATACCCTCCTATGACGGCGGTGGTTCTTATTGGGTGAATGCCGCCGAAATCAGCAACCGTGGTGTCGACTTCTCTGTCAATGCTACTATTTTTGATACACCGGATTTCGGATGGAATACGACCATTAACGGAACCTATCTTAAGAACGAAGTAAAAGATCTGGCTGGATTGGACTTTATTTCCGGAGCAAATGTTGTTTCCGGTATGATTCCGACAGACGGTGTGTCTCGTATAGAAGTAGGACAACCGATCGGTTCTTTCTATGGATACGAATGGCAAGGGCTAGACGAAACAGGACATGATACGTTCGTAGATCGAAACGAAGATGGAATCATTGATAGTAAAGACCGTACCTTTATCGGAAAGGCAAACCCGGACTTCACCTTGGGTTGGAATAACAGTCTGCGTTGGAAGAACTGGGATTTGAACATGTTCTTTACAGGTTCGTTCGGTGCGGATCGATTGAATCTGCTTCGTTTTACCGGAACAGCCATGACTGGTGACTTTGCATTTGTTACATTACGCGAATACATGAATGATAACTTTGCCACAAAAGGACAGTCAGCCCGTTATCCGGCTGTCACAATATCTGGCAACGACTATCAGTCGGCTTCCACTTCTACTAAATTCCTGGAATCGGCCAGCTACTTCCGCTTAGACAATATCAGTTTGTCTTACAATCTGCCGAAGACTGTGGCTAAGTTCGCAGACCTGCGTTTTACATTCAGTTGCCAGAATGTATTTACCATTACAGGATATAAAGGTATGGATCCGGCCGGTATCTCTTTTGTAAATCCTGGTACAGGCAGTATCGATATAAACGATGGTATTGATTTAGGAGCCTATCCGTTAACTCGTTCGTATACTTTTGGTGTCCGCATGAATTTCTAACCATTAAATAAAGAAGAATTCTTATGAAAACTAAATATATAATATGTGCTTTAGGTTTGGTGATGCTATCAACCTCATCATGTAACGACTTTCTCAATGAAGATCCGAAGGGGCAATTAATCGCAGAAACCTTCTTCGCATCTCAGGATGAATTGAACATGGCAACCTATGCCTTATATCGCAAAGTTTGCGATATTCAAGTTAATACAAACCCGACGATTCCTTCCTGGCAAGGTGACGACTTGACAACAAATTCAGGTAGTAACAAACAGGCATATGCTGAAGTGGACGGATTCCACCCGACAGATGCCAATAAGGGCGTAGACGCCTCATGGTCTACCGGATATACAGCTATCAAAGCGGCCAACTATATTATCCTAAATGCAGAAAAGACACCGACTACGCAAGAAGAGCTCAATATTGCAATTGGTCAAGCCAAGTATTGGCGTGCCGCAAACTACTTTTGGCTGGTCCGCCGCTGGGGACAAGTTCCATTGGTATTGGATAATGAAATCAATTACGAACGTCCGTTGGCAAGCATTGAAGAAGTATACAATCAGATCGTTAAAGATTTGCAGGATTGTGTAGCGACTCTTCCAACCACTTATTCCACCGCACCGAGATATATTAGCGGAGCCAATATTTATATCACCAAGCAGGCTGCACAAGCCACCCTGGCTGCTGTTTATATGGCAATGGCTGGCTGGCCGTTGAAGCAGACACAATATTACGCTTCGGCTGCCGAACAAGCAAAAGCAGTGATCGATGGAGTAAACAAAGGAGATTATGAATATATCCTCGAACCTGATTATAAAAATGTATATGCAATTAGCCATAACTACACCAATGAAACGGTTGTCGGTATCAATTATTCCGGTTCATTCCAATGGGACGAAGACTCACAGATGACCAACAGTAATATGTTTGAATCCCTCGGTGGTTGGGGTGATGGCTGGGGCGAAATCAAGTTCTGGAAAGAATTTCCTGCCGGTCCGCGTAAGGATGCGACTTACAACCCGAAAATCCTAAAAGGCAACAAAGCCGGTGCTGAATTAATCGATTGGTGGGATAAAGACATACCCGAACAGCATCCGATGTTTTCCATCTTTTCAATTGGCCAAGACGGAGGTGATTATGATTATACAAAGCCTGCCAATGTTTCAGTATCAACAAACGGACATCGCCATCGTTTGATCCGCTATTCGGAAGTTCTTTTATGGTATGCAGAAGCACAAGCGCGTGCTGACGGTACCCCGAATGCAATGGCTTACGAATGCATTAATAAGGTTCGCGAACGTGCCGGACTGGAACCTTTGCAAAGTGGTTTAAGTGGTGATGCTTTTGCAAATGCAGCTTTTCAGGAACATGGTTGGGAAGTTTGTGGTTACTGGGTAGCCTTGGTTACACGCCGTGATGACCAGATGCGTATGGAACTGTTGGAAAAAACATTCAACGAACGCAAAATCAATGCACCCATCGAAGTAGCCCCGGGTGTTATGCTAAAAGAAGGTGTCAATGTACCTGAATCAGTAACTTGGCAAGGTGAGAAATCTATTTATCTGCCATATCCGTCATCAGATACTCAGTTGAACTCGAATTTGAAAAGATAAAACAGATATTAGTCTAAAGGCTTAAGCCTACATGTAACTGTCCCGAGAGTGATCTCGGGGCAGTTTTTATCCTCTCTCATGTTTTTAATTTCCTTTGTATGCGTATATTTAATTATTACTACCATGAAATCTAAATTCTTACCACTTCTATTATTATGTGCTGGTTCCCTTTGGGGACAACAGGTTAACATGAAGTCCGTAACAGAAAAGATCCCCACCTATCAGATCGGTAATCCGGAAATTGATCCGATATTCTTTACCGGACGTGTTTACCAGGGAGCCGAAGGATATATTTATCCTTATCCTTTATATGATGTATTGACAGAAAAGAAAACTGAGCAGGATTATAATGTACTCCGGTTGGATAATCAATACGTCGACATCGCTATTCTTCCGGAAATCGGAGGCCGTATCTTTGCCGCTTCCGACAAAACAAACGATTACCATTTCTTTTACACCCAAACCGGAGTAAAACCCGCCCTGATCGGAATGTTGGGGGCATGGTTGTCGGGAGGTGTGGAATGGAATATACCCGATCATCACCGTGCAAGCAGCTATATGCCGGTTAACTGGACTATGAAAGAAAACGAAGACGGGAGTAAAACGGTATGGGTAGGAGAAACCGAACTACGCCACCGACTGAAATGGTCGGTAGGTGTTTCAGTATATCCCAACCGTTCATGGGTGGAAGCTAAAATAAAAGTGATCAATCCGACTCCAATGATCCAGTCGATGCTCTATTGGGCCAATGTATCTGTTCATTGTAACGATCAATATCAGGTGATATTCCCGCCTGATGTACAATTCGGTGCAGATCATCATAAAGTATACTTCACTAACTGGCCGCAAGGAGAAACGACCGTCGGTGATGGGAAAATAGAAGATTTGTCGTGGTGGAAAAATTTCACAGGCAGCTCCCGCTCTATTTTCGCATGGGGAAGTGAAATGTCATTTCTGGCTGGTTACGATTATGGGAAAGATGCCGGAACAGTGCACGTAGCCAACCGCCATGTCGTTCCCGGAAAGAAATTCTTTTTATGGGGTAATAATGAAAATGGTGAGATGTGGAACAAAATATTATCGGACAATGACGGGCACTATCTGGAATTAATGGTAGGTGGTTATTCTGATAACCAACCGGATTATAGCTGGATAAACCCTGGCGAAATCAGGGAATTCAGCCAGATATGGTATCCGGTAAAAGGTATCAAAGGCGTTAAAAATGCGACAGACGACGCTGCTGTGAATTTTGAACCGATCGAAGGAAACAACTACCGTGTAGGTTATTGTGCAACCACACTGTATGAGAATGCTCGTGTCGTGGTAAAATACAAAGATCAGATACTAATGGATAAACGAATCAATATCGACCCCGATAAATATTTCCTCGGTCAGGTATCCGTTCCCGATCCGTCAGACGCCTCAGCATTGTATACCGCACTCTACGATGCAAATGGAAACCTGCTGGTCGATTATCGTCCGATCGTACTGGAAGAAAAGCCGCTTCCTAAAGTTATCGACGGCACCAAACCAGTTAAAGAATACAAAACAAACGAAGAACTCTATCTGGCCGGGTTACGTGTCGATCAATTCAATAATGCACGCCTGGATTACATGGACTTTTATAATGAAGCCCTGTTGCGTGACTCCATGGATGCACGTGTTAACATCGAAGTCGGCAAACATTATATCCGCCAAGGGAAATGGGATAAAGCAGCATTACATCTAAACCGTGCCCAGACCCGTTTGTCACATGACTACACAACCGTAAAAAATACGGAAGCCTTATATTATCTGGGATACCTATATCAAATGACCGGAAATACGGGCAAAGCGAAAGACGCCTATTGGGCAGCGACCTGGACGCCCGATTTCAAACATCGTTCTTTCTATGAACTGGCCGTATTAGCTGTAAAAGACAAAAACTATAAACAAGCCATGGACATGATCACCCAGTCCCTTTATGTGGGAGGACGCGATCTTCAGGCTCTAACGTTAAAGGCTTATATCCTCCGGATGCAGGGGAAGAAAGAAGAAGCACAGGAAACAATCCGTTACATCCAACAAATCGATCCGCTGGATTACTGGAGCGCAGCGGAAGCCAGTCTATTGGCCTCCCAAAGTACCTCTTTCCTGAATACCGGAACCAATCATAACAGTAAAGGGATCATTGCCGTACAAGAGTTATTGGAAGTCGTTTCCAACTATATGAAAATAGGAGCTACCGAAGATGCTTTGGCATTGCTAAACGGAGCGATAGCTCTGGGAGATCCATATGCATCTTATCCGCTGCTCTATTATTACAAGGCATATAATTTACTGGAACAGAACAATCAGACTGAAGCTATTGCCTGTCTGGATAAGGCCGGATCATTATCTCCGTTGAACAATTATCCTTTCCGTATAGAAGAGATCAACCTGTTTGAGACTTTATTAAAAGAAAGTCCGGACAATTCATTCCTTCATTATCACCTGGGAAATTTACTTTACTATCTCGGACAGAAAGAAGCAGGCCTCGACCACTGGATACGTTCCACAGAACTTAATCCGTCTTTCGCCATTGCCTGTCGTAATGTCGGCTTCGGCTATGGTTGCCTGAATGAACTGGATAAGTCCATGAAGTATTATGATATGGCTATCAAAGCCAATCCGAACGATCCTCTCCTACTGACAGAATCGGATAAGATCTATGAACAAGCAAACGTATCGGCAGATATGCGATTAAAACGACTGGAATCTCATCTGAAAACAGTCATGAAGCACGATGATGCCGTTATGCGCTTACTCACATTGTACAATGCTGCCGGCCTGTATGACAAAGCGATAAAAATACTTGACAGTAGACATTTCCATCTATGGGAAGGCGGTGGACAGGTTCACGATATCTATGTGGACTCGCATATGCTGAAAGGAATGAAGCTATTGAAAGGAAAACGTTACAAAGAGGCTATCAACGAATTCGACCAGGCAAACCAGTATCCTGTCAACCTCGAGGTAGCTCCTTCACCAAGAGGTGGATATGAAGCAAAAGTCTATTATCTGTCTGGTGTCGCTTATGAAGCAATGAACCAGGCAGGCAAGGCCAAAGAATGCTTTGAGAAATCAGCAAATACCGATTTCAGAAACCGGTTGACTGACCTGAACTATTACAAAGTCAAATCACTCAGAAAACTGAACAGGAACGAAGAAGCCGATGTTACTCTGGCAGATATGAAAAAAAGCCTGGAACGTATGCAAACCAACCTGATGGATTCATACGCCAAATTCGGAGAAGCAAACCAGAATATACAACAAAGCAACATCCTGTATTATTCGGGGCTGATACATTTCTTACAAAACAATCCCTCTAAGGCAAACGAGGAGTTCAAACAGGCAATCCAGCTATATCCCGGTAATATCTGGGCTAAACAAATGCCTGAATGACAACCACTCTTTGATAAATAAAGAGTAAACCAAATAAAAGAACGATTCTCTGAAACAATAGAGGATCGTTCTTTTTTATCTATATAGGATTATAAAGGCAAAAAGGAATTTATAACACTATTTTTATTATATTTACGTCGCATTACAAGCCTTAGAAATGGAGAATACAACAGACTTAAAAGCTTTCAATCAATTATTTACTGATTATCAAGGCAGATTTATCCGCTTTGCGAATACGTATGTAAGGGATATTGCCGTTGCCGAGGACTTTACTATTGAAGCTTTGATGTATTATTGGGAAAACCGCCATTCGCTGGAAGAAAATTCGAATGCTCCGGCTTATATTCTTACCATTATTAAAAATAAATGCCTCAACTACCTTCAGCACCTCCAGGTAAGGGAAGATGTAAACGAACAACTATTGAACCATGCAGAGTGGGAATTAAATACCCGTATATCCACTCTCGAAGCCTGCGATCCCGGCGAACTATTCACCGCTGAAGCACAGGAAATAGTAAATAAAACCCTGGCCGGTTTACCCGAACAGACCAGAGTTGTATTTGTTATGAGCCGTTATGAAAACAAATCTCATAATGAAATTGCAGAAGCTCTGGGTATAACTACTAAAGGTGTAGAATATCACATTTCTAAAGCATTAAAGAAACTGCATACCAATCTGAAGGATTATTATCCGGTCTTCCTCTTCTTATTCCTTAATTAGCAACATAATTCTTTTTCCAGTATCAACCGATGCCGGCATTGCACACCGTTTTCCCAAATGGGTTCCGGATAATTCCGTACGAAATAATCACGGTCCAACTCTTTCAGGTCAAAACCTTCCTGTTGATAAAGCATTAAAGGCCCCGGAGCGGAAGTACCGGTACATACTTTCAAACGGGAAAGGCTGTTTACCGATGCCCATTCATCCGATATATAACGAAGCAGGCGGCGTGCGATCCCTCTGCGCTGAAAAGATTCATCAACAGCCAGATTCATCAATTCGGCCATATCCTCGGTCTGCTTTTGAACAACAGCTACTCCGACAGGCCGTTGTTCAAAAACAGCGACGAAGCAATCCGATGTTTTCAGGTAATTATCGACAAATTCACGACTGGGATCTGCCAATAGAAGCAGATCGTAAGGGTAATCTGTTGTTTGTTGGATTTGTATTTCCATATCAAGCAATTACCTCTACAATATTTCCGTCAGGATCGGATACAGCCCCTTCATAGAAGCCATCCCCTGTAGTACGAGGTTCCCCGAGGATGGTATATCCTTCTTTACGGAATAATTCGATCATTTTATTGACATTCTCCTTCGAACCGACCGAAAAAGCGAAATGTGCAAGACCGATAAAAAGTCCCTCTTTCTCTTCTGTGACATCCGTCCGTTGCATAATTTCCAAGGAAGCCCCTCCTTCGAAGGTTATAAAATAAGAGGCAAAACCTTTTTTCGGATTCACATACTTTTCATTGCTTTTCCCGTTAAAATAGTTCACATAAAATTCACGGGCACGCTCAAGTTCATTGGTCCAGATAGCAATATGAGTCAACTGCATAATATAAATGTGATTTGATGAATGACAAAGATAAACAAAAAAGCCCGGACAGACATAACATCCATCCGGGCCTTTATATAGATCAGAATAATATCTTACTTACAGATACGGCAATTGGCACAACGGGCTAATTCACCGCGGAAACGCTTTTCAACTAACTTATGCAAACGGTCTTTCAACGCATCCAAACGAACATAATCGATTACATCTGACGTAAATGCGACACTCAGCATCATCCGGGCCTCATTAAGAGGGATACCGCGACTTCGCATATAGAACAAGGCATTTTCATCCAGTTGTCCGGTAGTCATACCATGCGAGCACTTTACATCATCCGCATAGATTTCCAGTTGCGGCTTACTGTACATACGGGCTTCGCGGGTAGCACAAAGATTCCGGTTCGTTTGATAGGCTGCCGTTTTCTGGGCATCTTCCTTCACCAGGATACGACCGCTGAAAATACCGACAGCCTGGTCGTTCAGAACATTCTTGAACAATTCGGTACTGGTACAATTCGGCACTGCATGTGTAATATGGCTATATGTATCGACCTGTTGTTCACGGTCTGCAACCGACATACCACACAAAGTCGTTTCGGCATACTCACCATTCAACTCAATATAATAGTTATTACGGGTAAGTCCGTTATTCAACGTTATACCGTTCACCAGGACATTGCTGGAAGCCTCCTGTTTCACATGTACAGAAGTAAAACGGGTAGTAGATATGCTGCTTTCCTCCAGATCGTAATAATCGAAATAGGCACCTTCACCGGCAAAAATCTCTACCACCTGTGTAGCCAGGAACTTCACGTCATCTATACTATGATCGCATATCAGCAATTTTGCTTCCGAACGGGGTTCCATGATCACCAGGATACGACGGTTTGCCATCGCATCCACATCACTTCGGAATATGTTGATCAACTGGATAGGACGCTCAACGGCTACGCCTTCCGGCACATAAAGCACAAAGCCATCCTGCGCCAGCATAGTATTTAAAGCAATAATGCCGTCGTGACTGCTTTTTGCAGCTTTGCCGTAATAACGGGCAGCCACATCCGGGTATTTCTCGGCAAACGTTTTCAGTCCGCCGGCATATACACCTTCCGGCAGATGTGCTTTGGGCATCATCTTATCGTAAAACGTATCGTTGATCACAAAATAAAGTGAAGTACTGAGATTCGGGACATCACAACGGAACACGTCATACGGGTTCACCGGTATAGCCAGGCGATTGATATTCACTCCATAATCGGGAGCAAATGCCTGCGCGACATCTGTATATTTATAATCTTCACTTTTTACCGAAGGAAAACCCAGACGATCGAAATCAGCCAGAGCTTCTGCACGCGGCGCATTCATCACCGCTGCACTATGCCGGCACACCAGGTCTTCATAGCGGGTAAAAAGATCGATATATTGTTGTTCAGCTCTCATCTCACTCATCTCCCATTTCTTTCTTGATCCAGTCGTATCCTTTTTCTTCCAGTTCAAGAGCAAGTTCCGGACCTGCAGTCTTTACGATACGGCCTTTGTACAACACATGTACCACATCCGGCTTGATATAATCCAATAGGCGCTGATAGTGAGTAATCACGATTGCCGCATTCTCCGGTGTACGCAACTGGTTTACGCCATTTGCCACGATACGGAGGGCATCGATATCCAACCCACTGTCGGTTTCATCGAGGATAGCCAACTTAGGTTCAAGCATAGCCATTTGGAATATTTCGTTGCGTTTCTTTTCACCGCCTGAGAAACCTTCGTTCACGCTACGGCTAGCCAGCTTGTTGTCCAGCTCGACGATTGCACGCTTTTCACGCATCAGTTTCAGGAAATCTGTAGCCGAAACCGGTTCAAGACCTTTATATTTACGGTGTTCGTTCAGAGCGGCACGCATAAAGTTTACCATACTTACACCCGGTATTTCAACCGGATACTGGAAACTCAGAAAGATACCTTCACGGCTACGGTCTTCCGGTTCCAGATCCAACAGATTTTTTCCGTTGAAAATAACTTCACCTTGAGTCACCTCAAAAGCAGGATTACCGACCAACACACTGCTAAGGGTACTTTTACCCGAACCGTTCGGTCCCATGATAGCATGTACCTCACCGGCTTTCACAGAAAGGTCGATCCCTTTCAATATCTCTTTGCCATTTACATTGGCATGTAAGTTCTTTATTTCTAACATAACTTTATTAATTGACAATTTGATTTATCCAACACTCCCTTCCAGAGAAATAGTCAGTAGTTTTTGAGCCTCGACAGCAAACTCCATCGGGAGCTTATTCATTACCTCACGGGCATATCCGTTTACAATCAGGCCGACAGCCTCTTCTACTGAAATACCGCGTTGCTGGCAGTAGAACAATTGTTCTTCACTGATCTTACTTGTCGTAGCTTCATGTTCCACCACAGCCGTTTCATTCTGAATATCGGCATAAGGGAATGTATGGGCACCACACGTAGAACTCAATAATAAGCTGTCACACTGGCTATGGTTACGGGCTCCTTCTGCACGTGGAGATACTTTCACCAATCCCCGGTAGCTATTCTGACTATGACCGGCCGAAATACCTTTCGATACGATCGTACTACGGGTATTCTTTCCCAAATGGATCATCTTCGTTCCGGTATCGGCCTGTTGGTAGTTGTTTGTTACGGCCACCGAATAGAACTCTCCGACCGAATTATCTCCGGCCAGGATACAGCTCGGATATTTCCAGGTGATGGCTGAACCGGTTTCCACCTGTGTCCACGAAATCTTACTGCCCTCACCCTTACACAATCCGCGCTTGGTTACGAAGTTATAAATACCTCCTTTGCCTTCTTTATCACCCGGATACCAGTTCTGCACTGTCGAATATTTCACTTCGGCACGTTCTTTGGCTATAATCTCTACGATAGCCGCATGCAACTGGTTCTCGTCGCGCATCGGGGCGGTACATCCTTCCAGGTAACTTACATACGCTTCATCATCGGCAACGATCAGCGTACGTTCGAACTGTCCTGTATTTGCCGCATTAATACGGAAATAAGTAGAAAGTTCCATCGGACAACGTACCCCTTTCGGTATGTACACGAACGATCCGTCCGAGAATACAGCCGAGTTCAACGCCGCAAAAAAGTTATCACGATAACTTACCACACTGCCCAGATACTGTTGTACCAGATCCGGATGATGTTGTACCGCTTCGCTGAACGAACAGAAAATAATACCTTTCTCTGCCAGGGTCTCCTTAAAAGTCGTCTTTACAGACACACTATCCATCACGGCATCCACTGCCATACCTGCCAGCTGTGCACGTTCATGCAAAGGAATACCCAACTTGTCGAATGTTTTCAGTAATTCCGGATCTACTTCATCCAGACTTTTCGGACCCTCTTTTTTCTTTGGAGCTGCGTAATAGATTATATCCTGATAATCGATCGGCGGAATGTTCAAATGAGGCCATGTCGGCATCTCCAGTGTCTGCCAGTGGCGGAAAGCCTTCAGACGGAACTGAAGCATCCAGTCCGGCTCATTCTTTTTGGCAGAAATAATACGGACAGTGTCTTCATCCAATCCTTTATGAATCACTTCCGTATCAATATCGGTAACGAAGCCGTACTTGTAATCACTGCTCGTTACCTCATTAATTATGTCGTTTGACTCCTGCATATCTATATATTAATATTTAAAACAAACCATTTACTCCTTCCATGAGAACAAATTTCCGGGGTAAATGGTTGGAACTATATCTTTGACTGAATTATAAAAACGGGATTCGACCTTCGATTCCCGCGGGATCAGTACCGAACCACGATCAATGCCTTCCAGTATATTCAGCAACAGGCTGACAAATACGATCATCAAGCCTAATCCGAGAAATCCACCAGCCAGATGGTTCAATATACTGAGAGGTGTAACCCCTATCACCCTATGTACAACTTCCCCTGCCAATAAAACAACTCCCATTATCAGGATAAAACCGGCCACATAACTAAGGATCGTTATTCCTTCGGGCGGAAACCACCCCAGGGCAATGATATATCCCTTCAGCCAGGCAGCCGCTTTTGCACAGAAAAAGATAGCAACAAGGAGGGCTATAAGCGAAACAACCTGTTTGATCATTCCATCAAACAGGCCTTTCACAAATCCAATTCCTGCCAGACATAGCAATGTGATGTCCAACCAGTTCATGGTTATAGAGTTTTCTTAACTTCGGTTTCTTCGTAAGACTCGATCACGTCACCTACCTGAATATCATTAAAGTTAGTGATATTCAGACCGCAATCCAGACCGGCCACAACTTCCTTCGCGTCATCCTTGAAGCGTTTCAGTGAACCGAGTTCGCCGGCATATATTACGATACCGTCACGGATCAGGCGGATCTTATTCGTACGTTTGATCTTACCTTCCTTAACCACACAACCGGCAACCGTACCGACTTTCGTGATCTTGAATACCTGGGTAACATCCACATAAGCGGTAATCTCTTCCCGGATTTCCGGAGAAAGCATACCTTCCATCGCACTCTTCACTTCTTCGATCGCATCGTAGATGATCGAGTACAAACGGATTTCAACACCGTCTTTTTCCGCATTACGGCGAGCCTGTACAGACGGACGAACCTGGAATCCGATAATGATGGCATTCGATGCGGCAGCCAGTACAACATCCGATTCGGAGATCTGACCGACAGCCTTGTGAATCACATTCACCTGGATTTCTTCGGTAGACAAACGGATCAGGGAGTCAGACAAGGCTTCGACAGAACCGTCCACGTCACCCTTCACGATCACGTTCAGTTCCTGGAAGTTACCAACCGCAATACGACGACCGATATCATCCAGCGTAAGCATCTTCTGGGTACGGATACCCAACTCACGCTGCAGCTGCTCACGACGGGTAGCGATCTCACGTGCTTCCTGCTCAGTTTCCAATACATTAAATGTATCACCAGCCTGTGGAGCACCGTTCAGACCCAGAATCAATACAGGTTCAGACGGTCCTGCTGTTTCTACGCGTTGGTTACGTTCATTGAACATAGCCTTGATACGTCCGTGATGTGTTCCGGCCAGTACGATATCACCCATTTTTAGTGTACCGTTTTCTACCAATACCGTCGATACATAACCACGTCCTTTATCCAGCGACGATTCGATAATTGAACCGACAGCACGTTTCTTCGGATTAGCTTTCAGATCCAGCAGGTCTGCTTCCAGCAATACTTTTTCAAGCAGCTCTTCCACGCCCATGCCTTTCTTGGCAGAGATTTCCTGGCTCTGATACTTACCACCCCAGTCTTCAACCAGATAGTTCATATTTGCCAGTTCCTCTTTGATCTTCTCCGGATTAGCGTGAGGCTTATCCACTTTATTGATAGCAAACACGATAGGAACACCGGCAGCAGAAGCATGGTTGATCGCTTCGATGGTCTGCGGCATCACGGCATCGTCGGCTGCTACAATGATGATAGCAATATCGGTTACTTTCGCACCACGGGCACGCATGGCGGTAAACGCTTCGTGACCCGGAGTATCCAGGAAGGTGATACGGCGCCCACTCGACAGTTTCACATTGTAAGCACCGATGTGCTGTGTGATACCTCCTGCCTCACCGGCAATAACGTTCGCTTTACGGATATTATCCAACAAAGAAGTTTTACCGTGGTCGACATGTCCCATCACTGTTACGATAGGCGGACGTGCTACCCAGTCTTCTTCGTTATCGTCTTCTTCGTCGGCATTGATGGCTTCCACCACTTCTGCACTGACATATTCAGTCTTGAAACCAAATTCATCGGCAACAATATTGATCGTTTCCGCATCCAGACGCTGGTTGATAGAAACCATGATACCGATACTCATACAAGTGGCGATAACCTTTGTTACAGGAACGTCCATCATGTTGGCGAGGTCGTTTGCCGTAACAAACTCGGTCAGCTTCAATACTCTGCTTTCCTGTTCCTCCAGTTCCTGCAATTCATGCTCACGCTTAACGGCGGCATCACGTTTATCACGACGGTACTTAGCACCCTTATTATTTTTGTTACCCTTGTTCGTCAGGCGAGCCAGGGTTTCTTTGATCTGCTTCTGTACATCCTCCTCACTTACTTCAGCCTTAACAGGCTTTTTCAGGCGTGGCTTGCGGTCCGACTGGTTGGCCGGACGGCTATAGTTTGTACCCGGTGTGTTGTTTACATCGACACGATCCTTCTTGATACGATTACGTTTCTTTTTAGCATCTGCACCACCTTCACCCGGTTTAACCGGTGCGCCGGGCTTAACAGAAGCTCCGGGCTTAACAGGTGCACCCGGTTTGGCATTCGGATCTTTCGGCCCTTTATGGAATCCCGGCTGTCCGGGTCTGTTGTTACCGAACTTATCGCGTTTGTCGTCGCGTTCCTTCCGTCTCTCTTCCTTTGTTTTCTTCTTAGGACGAGTAGACTGGTTCAAGGCATTCAGGTCAATCTTACCGGTAACCTTGATATTCGACTCGAACTTCGGAGTATTCAACCGGAACAGGCTATTCTCTTCCGACTCAGCCGAAGAATGACTTTCTGCGGTCGTATTACTCACTTCTTCAGAAGAGTTTGTCGTCGTTTCCGGCTTTTTAATAACCTCCGGTTTTTTCTCTTCGATTCTTTCTTTTTCCACAACTATCTCTTTTACTTCTTTTTTCTCCACAGGTTTCTCCACCGGCTTTTCCACGCGAACCGGTTCCTGTTTTTCCTGTTTGGCAGGGGCTTCCACAGGTTTTACTTCAGGTGCAGGAGAAGGTACAGGAGCTGCTTCGACTACAGGTTGCGGTTTCACCACAGGCTGTTGCACGGCAGCAGGTTGCGGGGTAGCAACCGGTTCTTCTTTTTTCACTTCAGGAGCTTCCTGATGTTTTCTATGCTGTCCATCCAGGTCGATATGGCCCTTCGTTACGATTTTAGGCTTGAACTCTTCCGGGATCACTGTTTTTATTTCTGAAGTCTTCTCTTCTTTCACAGAAGCCGATTCTTTTTCTTTATCTCTATCTCTGTTAGGACGTTCTACCACACGCGGACGCTCAAAGCCACCGTTAGGCAGATCCTTTCCAAACTCTTTTACGAGCAAAGCATACTGTTCATCACTGATCCTCGTGTTGGGATTTGCATTATCTTCAACAGGATGACCTTTCTTGTGTAGAAATTCAACAACCGTGTTGATCCCTACGTTTAATTTCCTTTGTACTTGTATTAATTTTATGGGCATATCTAACTTTGTCGTAATACTTTTTATTCCTGATTTTGACTTTCGTCTTCAAATTCGGCAGATAAGATAGCAAGTACCTCATCGACTGTCGTCTCTTCAAGGTCGGCACGTTCAATAAGTTCTTCACGGGGCATCGCTAAAACGCTCTTAGCCGTGTAACAACCTATATTCTTGAATGCTTCAATTACCCAGCCGTCTATTTCATCTGTAAATTCATCCAGATAAATATCTTCCTCATCAGCGCCTTCCACATCACGGAATACATCGATCGTGTATTCAGTCAACATACAGGCCAGTTTAATATTCAAACCGCCTTTACCAATAGCCAATGAAACTTCTTCAGGACGAAGGTAAACCTCTGCCTTGTGCTCTTCTTCGTTCACTCGTATAGAGGAAATTTTTGCCGGGCTTAATGCACGCTGGATAAACAGCGACACATTGGATGTATAATTAATTACATCGATGTTCTCGTTTCTCAATTCACGAACAATTCCATGGATACGAGAACCTTTCATTCCAACGCAGGCACCTACCGGGTCGATACGGTCGTCATACGACTCGACAGCCACTTTGGCTCTTTCCCCCGGGATACGCGCGATAGCCTTGATCATGATCAGGCCGTCGTTAATTTCAGGAACCTCGAGTTCGAATAAGCGCTGCAGGAACATTTTATCCGTACGCGACAAAATAATCTTAGGATTATTATTATAATTATCCACTTTTTGTACAACCGCACGAACGGTCTCGCCTTTACGGTAGAAATCGGAAGGAATCTGTTCTGATTTCGGGAGCAGCAACTCATTACCCTCGTCATCCAGCAACAGGATCTCTTTCTTCCACACCTGATATACATCAGCAGCAACGATTGTACCTATTTTATCTTTATATTTAGCATATAAACTATCCTTCTGCAATTCAAGAATCTTCGAAGCCAGTGTCTGACGCAGGTTCAGGATGGCACGACGTCCGAAACCGGCGAAAAAGACCTCATCAGTTACTTCTTCACCCACTTCACAGTCGGCATCGATCTTACGGGCCTCAGTCAATGTCAGTTGCAGATTCGGATCTTCAAGTTCATCATCAGCCACAACAATACGGTTTCTCCAGATCTCGAAGTCACCTTTCTCAGGGTTGATAATCACGTCATAATTTTCATCCGTACCAAACATCTTAGCGATTACGTTACGGAAGGAATCTTCCAATACGCTGATCATCGTATCCTTATCTATATTTTTCAACTCCTTGAACTCCGCAAGGGTGTCAATCATACTGATTGTTTCCTCTTTCTTGGCCATAATCTTTCTTTACTTGAATCTTATTAGGTATTTTGTATATTTTATTTCATCGAATGTATAGGATTGATTTTCCTGAACTGTCATTTTCCGCTTGGAACCTTCGGGTTTCACCTGTTTTTCAACAGTAACTACCACCCCGTTTTCGTCTGCCGAATTCAAAACTCCGCACAGCTTCACGCCATTCTTCAGTAACATTTCCACTTCGTTTCCTACATTCTTCACATACTGACGAAGTACTTTAAAAGGAGAAGTAACACCAGCCGAACCTACTTCCAGCTCGAAATCTTCCACCTCACGGTCCAGATGTTCTTCCACATACCGGCTCAATGCTGCACAATCATCGATGCAAACACCCTCATCATTATCTATCTCGATAATAATAAGGTTTCCCGGCTTAACCACCACGTCAACTAAATAATTGTCGGAAGAAGCCAATTTTTCTTCAACCAACTGAGTTATTACTCCCTTTTCAATCATAAACATACTGTTAAGAACAAAAGAAGGGGACTACCCGCCCCCTCCTCATCTTCGCTTAATCGCCCGCAAATATACAAATAATCAGCGAGTTTTCAAATAAAATCTATCTTTTTCTCCTTTTTTTTCCGTTTCTTTGCATGCTGAATACAAGGGGGTGCTTGCAACGTTCAAAAAACAGAACGTACCGCAGGCTGAGATGATACCCATATTACCTGATACGGATAATGCCGTCGAAGGGAATTGTAAACTATGGTATACTTCTTCACACGACACACCTCACCTATTCACTTATCAGGTTTTAAACTTTAAGGACAAAAGGATGAAAAGTGTATTGATTATTTTTGCCGGATCTCTGGCTTCATTCGCAGTTGCGGGCAATGAGTCCGACCCTGTCGATTCTCTCAAAATTTCCCGGGATGTATCTCTAAACGAAGTGGTGGTCACCGCCACCAAAGTATCCCAAAGCACACCTGTCGCTTACAGCGAATTATCAAAAAAAGAACTCAGCCGGAAGAATGACGGACAGGGTATTCCCTACCTCATTTCCCAGTCACCATCCGTGATCATGACCTCCGATGCCGGAACCGGCATCGGTTATTCCGGCTTCCGTATCCGCGGTACGGATGCCAACCGTATAAACATCACCGTCAATGGTGTCCCGGTCAACGACTCCGAATCACATACCGTATTCTGGGCAAACATGGCCGATTTTGCTTCCTCCGTCGATAACATACAGATACAACGTGGAGCAGGAACCTCCACCAACGGAGCAGCCTCTTTCGGAGCGACCGTTGCCATGCAAACGCAGAAACCCGACCTGAAGCCTTATGCAGAATATGCGATCTCCGCAGGTTCGTTCGGAACTGTAAAAAACTCCGTCAAAGCTGGTACCGGATTATTATACGATCATTTTGTTTTCGATGCCCGCTACTCCAACATTCAAAGTGACGGATATATCGACCGCGCAACAGCCAATATGCATTCTTATTTTGGTTCCGCCGCTTATTATGGCGACAATACGCTAGTTCGTTTCCAGACTTTCGGGAATGTAGAAAAGACCTACCAGGCCTGGACCGGTGTTCCCTCCTATCTATTGAACAGCGACCGCACCTATAACCCATGCGGCGAATACCAAGAAAACGGGGTCACTAAATTCTACGACAACCAGACCGACAACTACTGGCAGCAAAATTATCACCTGATGGCCAGCCAACGCCTGGGCGATCTGTGGAATATGAACCTGACCCTCCATTACACACATGGAGAAGGATATTACGAAGACTATAAAGCCGACGCAAAGTTCAAGTCATATAAACTACCCGCATACTACATCAACGGGAAAGGGGATACGATAACACGTTCGGACCTGGTCCGTCGCAAATGGCTGGACAACGACTTCTACGGAGCAGTTTACAGTGCCAACTACCGTACCGAACGTCTTCAGATGAGTTTCGGTTCTGCCGTTAATAAATATAGCGGTGACCACTTCGGCCGTGTCATGTGGGTAAAAAACAGCGAAGCACTGCCGGTACCCGATTACGAATACTATCGCAACACCGGTAATAAACTGGACTATAATGCCTATATAAAAGCAAACTACCGGCTACTCCCCTGGTTAAACGGATACCTCGACCTGCAATACCGCGGTATCCACTACACGATTGAAGGTAGCGATGATAAAGCAGGCGACAATGTCGACGTGAATAAACACTGGAACTTCTTTAATCCGAAAGCCGGCATCAACATCCAGCAGGGAGGACATAACGCATTTGTCTCCTTCTCCGTAGCCAACCGCGAACCCAACCGCGACAATTTCACGGAAGCAGCCGCCGACGAACGTCCCGTTCATGAAACTTTATATGATTACGAAGCAGGTTATAGCTTCGGCAACGAGCATTTCCGCGTTGGAGCCAACCTGTATTATATGGATTACAATAATCAGCTGATCCTGACCGGTAAGATCAGTGAGATCGGCGAGGCATTGACCAGTAACATCAAAGACAGTTACCGCATGGGTATCGAACTGACCGGCGGTGTAAGTATCACACACTGGCTCGACTGGAACGGAAATGTAACACTGAGTCGCAATAAGATAAAAAACTTCACCCAGTATGTGGACAATTGGGATACAGAAGGACAAAACAGTGAATACCTGGGAACAACCGATATCGCTTTTTCCCCGGGTATCATAGCCAACAGCATGTTCGATTTCAACCTGAAAGGATTTTCTGCCAGCTTCAACTCGCAGTTTGTCGGCCGTCAATATATCGATAACACCTCCACAAAAAACCGATCGATAGATCCTTATTTCGTTAACAGCCTGCGGGTAGGTTATGTTTTCAAACCGAAATTCATCAAAGAGATCGGCGTAGATGTAACCATCAACAATCTCTTCAACGAAAAATATGAAACAAATGCCTGGGTTTATTCCTATATAGAAAATGGGACCCTGAAAAAAGATGACGGTTATTTCACACAGGCAGGAACCAGCGCAATGGCACGTATTACTTTCAAATTTTAAGAAAGATGGAACAAGTACTGGAATATTTCGGAGTAGTAACGGGGTTGCTTTACCTGTTGCTTGAAATCAGGCAGCATAAAGCCATGTGGGTGGTAGGCTTCCTCACCTCCCTGGTATATGTCTTTGTCTTTTTCTTCTCGAAAATATATGCCGATATGGGCCTGAACATATATTATGTTGCGATCAGCATCTATGGTTTCTGGAAATGGACGCAGACAGATAAAACGGCGGATAAGGAAAAACCGGCCTCCGAAACGATCCTGTACCGTCCTATCACCTGGCCGTTATTCGGAGGGATAGCCCTGGCTATCCTCTCCATCTACGGACTGCTCTATTACGTGCTGCACAACTTCACCGACTCTCCCATCCCGATGGGCGACGCTTTCACCACTTCGGTCGGCATCGTCGCCACCTGGATGCTGGCCCGTCGCATCATCGAGCACTGGATATTCTGGGTTATCGTAAACTTCGTATCCGTCTATCTTTATTACTTACGAGGACTTTACCCTACTATGTTTTTGTATATTTGCTACGCAATACTGGCCGTTGCCGGATATTATACATGGAAAAAGAAAGGAATAAACAGAGAACAAATATGAAATATTGAAAATAACCTCTACATTTGTAAAATCATACAAATTCACTAATAACAAAACCTTATGAACACAATTCTTAAATCCGATCTCGAATACAAACAATGGCTCATCGACCTTAAGTTTCGTATTCGAAACAGTCAAATCAAAGCTGCCCTGAAAGTCAATACCGAATTAATCAACCTATATTGGGATTTGGGAAAAGAGATAGTTGCCAAACAGGAACAATCACAATGGGGCGATGGGTTGATCAAACAATTAAGTACTGATCTGCAACAGGAATTTCCTGATATGAAAGGATTCTCTATCAGTAATATCAAATACATAAAACAATGGTATCTGTTTTATTATAAACACATTACAATTGGCCAACAAGTTGTTGGCCAATTAGAGATCGCAGAAGATATTCAAGAATTAGTATCCCAAATACCCTGGGGACATAACCTGCGTATTATTGCTCAATGCCAATCCATAGAAGAAGCCTCGTTCTATATCCATAAAACCATCGAACACGGCTGGAGTCGCAGCATGCTGGATCTACACATCAAACAACAGGAATTTCAGCGAACAAGGCACTCCATTTCTAATTTCTCCCGTTTACTGCCAACAGTTCAAAGCGACCTGGCCCAACAACTATTAAAAGATCCTTACAATTTCGATTTTCTAACGCTGACCGACAACTATAAGGAACGAGAACTCGAAAACGCCTTAACCGACAATATTACAAAATTTCTAATCGAACTGGGAGCCGGTTTCGCATACGTTGGTCGTCAGGTTCCGATACAAGTCGGCAACAAAGATTTTTATCTGGATTTACTTTTTTATCACTTGAAATTACGATGTTATGTCGTTATTGAACTCAAAGCTACCGATTTCATGCCGGAATATACAGGAAAACTTAGTTTCTATCTGACAGCCGTAAATGATTTATTGAAACATCCCGCAGATAATCCTACAATAGGTTTGCTGATATGTAAAAATAAAGATAGTTTTATTGCCGAGTACTCATTAAAAGGTATCGGTCAACCCATCGGAGTTTCAGAATATGAGCTAACCCGGTTATGCCCGGAAGACTTTAAAGGAAGCCTGCCTTCTATTGAAGAAATTGAAGCTGAATTAAAAGAATGAAAAATAAAGAAAGGAATAAATACAAATGATAACACCTTATGATTGTGTCGTGGTTGCTAACGGAAGTTTTCCGCAAACAGACCGGCCACTGGAACTTCTAAAAAATGCCCCGGTTATTATTGCCTGCGATGGAGCCGTACAGAATATTCATGAACGGGGACTGGCCCCAACAGCCATCGTAGGCGATCTCGACAGTATTCCACAGAAAATGCTCGAACAATACGCCGATCGTATTCACGTAGTAGAAGACCAGGAAATAAATGATCTCACAAAAGCAGTCCGGTTCGCCCACGCTTCCGGTTATCAAAAGATACTGATCCTCGGAGCAACCGGTCTCCGTGAAGACCATACATTGGGAAATATATCCTTACTGATGGATTACGCCCCTTTATTCCACCGGATAGAAATGATGTCCGACTACGGGCTATTTATCCCCTTATTGCATACAGCAACTCTGAAATGTGAGCCCGGTCAGCAAATATCCATCTTCTCGATGTATCCCTGTGGTGAAATAACGACAGAAGGTTTACGCTGGCCCATCACCCACCGTAAACTGACAGCCTGGTGGCAAGGCACGCTAAATGAAGCAGTGGGAACAGAATTCACCCTTACCCTTTCCCCTGACGCCCGCCTTATCGTTTATTTCCAAACACTTTCCCCCGCCTAACTGTCACTTGTCAACTGCCAATTAAAAAAAAATGCCCCGGAAGGATAACCAATCACTTCCGGGGACTTAATACACCCTCAATTTTACAACTTAGTATATTTAAAGCCTCACGGCCTCAGTTTATGCTGGTAACTTATTTAACTGACAAGCTTTCCATTCGGGAAAACCATCGATACTGTCATTCACCTGAAACAATAACTTATCATCTGCTACTTGTTTCAAGACTGTCTTAGGAGCAAGAGGCAGACACATATCATCTACTTCAAAAAATGCCTTCAACAGGATCACATCATAGCCTTCACGAACAATTTCCTTTTTTATTACTACCGGCACTTTCAATTTTGCCAGGTAATAAGCGGAACGTTCATAGGCACACCATTTATTTCCTTCCAGATAGAGATGTACTCCGTTCTGGTTGTCGATCTCGTTCACTAGAACGTTCTCAACTAATGATGTAAGTTCCATATTATTATTGTTTTGTTTTTTCATGATTCAATCTGATACAAAAGTATGCCTAATTCTTTCAAATCACATACGGTAAAACTATCAATCATATACGTTGATACTATCAATTATGTATGCTGAAACTATCAAAAAGGGTGTTATCCTCTCTTTTCTTTTGCAACTCCTTCAAATTCTCTGCCGCACCGGCTACACCGGCCGCTTCAGCCTGCTTCAAAAGCACTTCTGCACCATCCAGATCACCTTCTATTAATTTCAGAACACCACGGGCATGAATTGCTTCAGCTGAATCACCTGCTTTCGACAAATAATTTTTTGCAGCCGCGTAATCGCCTTTTCCTATAGAGATATTTGCAGCATTCAGATTTGCCACAGGATCAGAACTGTACATCCGTACAGCCACTTCAAACACATCATTATACTCCTTACTTCCCGTCTCATAGCTGTTGGCGACAGCGAACATTTCACTCAGGCTCAACTGCTGCGGGCGTGTCTTGATAATCTCACGTCCTTCTTCTACGGTAAACTCACGTACGGTATAATCGATACGATATTCGGAACGACGCAATGACGGGAAAACAGTATTCAATACATAACGATAAGCCGCTCCTCCTTGCAAAGTACGCAACTTCGCTTCTTTCCGGTCAGGTTCGTCATTACTGTTGATGATAGCCAAGACCCCGTCACGTGCCGGAATATCCATATCAGCTTCTGCTTTTTCCCCGAAACCTTTCCAGTCTTCCGGTTCGGAAGCCAGCGTAAAGAAATCGAGACCGAAATTATTCTGTGTACGGATATAATCGCGCAATGCTTTCACACGGTTATCGGCCAACCGCTGGTTACTGGCATAGCTACCTTCCGGAGACGCATACCCTTTCAGGAAAATTCCTTTCGGAGTGATATTCTTATCGGAAGTAACCGCCCGGATCGTTTGGTTGATCTTCGCTAACTCGGCTGCATTATTTCGGAAATCCGGCAATATCTGCGATTTACCCACCTGGAAATCCAGGTAAGCGGTACCAACTTCTGCACGATGTTTTTCTGTTTCCGCCTTCGGTGAAATATAAGCCAACGTCGGTTGTACCTCGTAACGTTCCGTCGGAGCCATGCGTATCCTGTCCGCAATAAGCAGCGGACCCACCGCCTCTTCCTTACCACAACCACACAAATCCTGAGCCAGGACAAAGCGTGCATCTTTCATCCACGGTTCCCAGGCCACTGTCATTTTATAAGGGATGGTATGCTCTACCGCATCACTGGCACGAAGCACTTTGTAACGAGGTTCATCCTGCAAATTCTTCAGGGCTACTTCACGCTGATACACCTTCTGACGATTTTTACCGTTCAACAGGATGGAGGGAAGACCTTCTTTCTGTGTTGAGCTTTCGAGCATCGGAGTCAATGTCAACGATTTACGCGATTCGATCAGTTTACCTTGTACACGGATCGTTGCATCGATATAAAGAGAATCCCCTTTCTGCATCAGGTCGTTGCACGACACGCTGATCGGACTTTCTACTGTTTGTGCAAAAGTATTCACAGAACCGGCTGCCAGTAATACGACAGCCATATATATATTCATTCTATTCTTCATTTTCCCGATCATTTAATAAAGTAGATAAAAGAAAGAGCGGCTTTCGTTACACCGAAATAATCTTTCGTATAACTCTTTTCAATGGATCCACAGGCTGCACAAGGATATTTGTCGTGATCCAGATGTGCCCAACCGATACCGATCACAGCTTCCATGCTCCAACGGTTGCTCAACAACCACTGATATCCATACGAAATACCGGCACCGTACAAGTTACCCTGATAACGATGATCCTCCATATTCTTTCCAAGAATTTTCATCCCCCCCACATTATAATCTGCATAATGAGCATGTACGCCAAAGAAATGGCCGTTAAATTTTTCACACAGCCAATAGCGGGCTTCCGGCTGAATCAGCCAATGTTTCAGACGGGCTTCGTCTCCCAACATCCAACCGTTATAGTTACCCGACAAGTCCAACGACCACTTTTTGCTCAATCCAACCTCAACACCCAGGTTAATGGTGGCCGTTGCATCATACAGTAAGTTAGACTTCACCGCAAACTTCTGCCCGTAGACATTCGTCATTCCAACCAGAAGCAAAAAGAGGAAAAGTACTTTTTTCATATACATCATTATTATATTATTCATTCCACCCTGCAAATCTACATAAAAAGAAAGATTATCAACGATTGCAAAGGTAGATATTTGATCCGCTACCAATAATAGGCAAGTCTTTCAACTTAATAGGGTAAATCTACCATCTTTCCACTAATTGATAAGAATACCGCTTCTATCGGAAGATAGAGATAGAAACGCCTATCCCCCTTCGATATTAAAAAAAACTTAGAATAACAAAAAACGGGGAATATTCAAGTTTTATATGAATATTGTGCAAAAAGCCTAAACCATAATGGGACAGAAAGCTGTGAAGAAGAAAAATTGATAATGCCTTCCGAATAAGATGCGAATAAAAAAGGATTCTCTGCTACAGACTGTGCATGAACAAAGTGTAATTGGTCAAATAGATTTATATGATTATATACATTTAAATAAGAATGTTTGAAATTCCAACTGATAGACTCCAGAAGTAAATCATGTCCCTTCTTTTGAACCCTTAAGGCTACATTGGCGATAGATTCTTCAACAGTATTTAATCCAAACAGGATACCATTTATCGAATAACCTTTCTTTTTAAACAATAAAACCTCATCCAGTCCAAAATTATCAGCAAAAGGGGTTTCCAATGCAAAATTCAAATTATTTTCGATGCAGATATTCCGACACTTTTCATATTCTTTACTTTTATAATCATCAACCAACTTTTCAAATAAATCATCCAACATATCAGCCGTATACATAGGATACATCTGTTTTAGTTGCTCTGATGTCATGCTACAGAAAAATTTTTCTATCTCTGGTATGCCGGGAAGAAGGACGGTTATGAATCTTACAGTATAAATGGCCTTTTTCTTTTTTGCATAACTTTTTTACAGTTTCATACAAAATATCGCTGGCACAAGCGGCATGTTCTGGAACAATAAGTCTTACTAAAAACTCACTGCCATCACTGTCAGCTTGAATAAAAAGATCAGGACGTCGTGTTCTATATTCGTCTTTATAAAAATAAGATAACCCGTTATCCCAACATGCTAAGATTTCAGACCTACTTATATTTTCTTTTTTAAAGCCACAACTACGCTCTGATCGTTTAGACGGAATCCGATTGTCTTTTATCATTTCCTCTATAAAATCGTTTGAAAATTTATTATCCGTGATATCTACCATATAATATAAGTCTATTCTATAAAAATAGTAATATATATTTATTAGTGACATCCAATTGACAAAAAATTATCAATTTTCACAACAATGCCGGTATTGGGACTCCTTGACGAGCACTCCAATACCGGCATCATGGTTACTCAATCACCGGGCGATCGTCTTCTCCTCCTTCTCCCGCACCGGTTTCGTCGGTTTTGGGGATTTCAAATTTCTGGATGCTTACGTCACTCAACATATCTTTGAAATAAGCACCCGGAGTGAAGATGATTTTGCGGTGGCGCAAAGATTCAGCATTCACATCCTTCTCATTCTCCTGGCTTTTACAGCCGAAAGCAGGACGGAAAGTCCCGAAATCGCCCAGTTTCACCGACAAATGGTTCTCCAGATTCCAGATAAGGGCATCTATCAGACCATCGGTCACCATTTTCACTACACCGCGCGGTGCCATTCCGACCTTGGTTACCTGATCGCAAAGAGCAGGATAATTCACTGTACCTGCCAGCAAAGGGCGGGCTACATACTTCGGTGTCTTGGTTTTATCAAAACCGAAAACAGTTTTCTTAACTACATACTTTAATGCCATACTGATTTTGTTTTAATGATTACGAAACAAAGGTACGACGGGCGGTTCTGATGAAAACGCTATAGTGCGGTATAAGAGGGTTAAGTAGGGTAAAGTAGGGCCAAAGAGGGTAAACTACGCTCAATACCGATAAAACCCTATCAAAACAGTAACGCCATCCGAGCTTTGTTTCTCGATTATATTACAAAGATAGGATACCGGTCAGGGGCCAGGGAACCCTATGGAAGGATACGGAACCATTCGGGAACATTAGGTCACTTTTTTGTTGAAAAAGACATAAAAACCCGAAAACAACTTTCTTTATTACATACTTTAATGCCATACTATTTTGTTTTAAATGATTATGAAACAAAGGTACGGCGGGCAGTTACGGTATTGAAGACTAAGGTGTCACCATGTGACGAAACGACACTTTTTTTCATTTAATTGCACTTTTGTGCGTTTTAATGCGCTTTAGTTCGTTTCATTTCTTTCCATAAGAACCGGAAGACTACAAAACAAACGCCATCCTACCTTTGTTTCATAATCGAGAAACAAAAATAGGATGGCGATACAATGCAGTGTCAAGCTACGGAAGGATTTGCATATAATTAAGGAAAATATACTTGACTAATTCCCTTAAAAAAATTTCATCTTACATCTTTTACACAACGTACCGATGCTGATATATCTCCTGCAGTTGCATCTAATGTTATTATTCCACCGGGCAGTGACATGTAAACAACCGGTATCTTTTGATTTGTCACTTTTTTATTACTTAATGATGATATTGTACGTGACATACTTTTATTCTTATATAAATTAGCGACAATTAATGAAAGCTCACGTTGATTTGGCATACGCCATCCTCCACCATCCTCTGTTTTAGATGCACACGGAGTTGTTATCAAATTATTAACTCCAGAATAACTAATTGAATTTGAAGTCAAACTGGTTGCAACTTTAAATTTTGTATAAGGACGGTTTGCTTGGTTTAACTCGTCAGTTACTGTCAACTCTCCAGAAGAAACAAAATCACTTCTTAATGAATTTGTATTCATTCTAGACAAATCTATTATATTATTACTAATAGGTTTAACAATATAGTTATCGGGTTCTTCCTCTGCTTTAGGTGTAGATCTATCATACTGACCTAAATTACGAGCACAACGATAATTAAATTTCCCACTACCATTATGTCCTGTAGAAGAACCTTCTTCCGCCCAAAACATAACATTACTACTATTCATAAAATGATTTTCTGCTGTTTTATCAGGATCTCCTTTATACAAATAAGCTTCAGTCGGCAATCCATCTTTACCAATCCATATACCAGTCAACTGATCAACCGTAGGAAGATACCATCTTACTTCATCGTCAGAAATATAGCCATCGCCATTTAAATCTCTATTTCTTTGAAGACAGGCATAATCAACCTTATTATAATCAGACTGCATAGTATTATCCGATGTTTTTATCCATGTAGACCAAGCATCGTTAGTCCAATTCATATAAGAATACATGTTATATCGTCCGTTTGTAGCAGTGTTTCCACTTTTACCACTAGAGCCTAGTGTTTCTCCTTCCCTTATAGTCTCTATTCCCCAGGCAGAAGATACAACATCCGGATTATATATTGTTTTTATAGAACGCTGGCTAATCAAGAAACTGGATGTTGTCAAACTACTTTCCTGATCCTGACTGTATTCCGTATCACACAAAATATGCATTTCTCTATTAGGTACATTTACAAAATCTTTCCAAGATGCAGGAATTTTTTTTATTGGATCTTCATCATAATAAAACTCATCAATAAACACAGTAAATACAGCATTTCCCTGAGTATCATAAATAGATGTACCATCTACAACTTTATCCTTTTCTGTTTGCAAAAGCTGAATCACCTCAGCTACAGTTAATCGTTTAGATTCATCTTGAGGAAAAGAAATAAAATCTGTTTTGTATTTATAACCACCATACGTTATTACTGGCTCTACCCAATCTCGCTTCTTATAAAAGTTATAATAATAAAAGTCCCATTTACCTTTCTTCCAACCATATTCCCCACGCCAACTATGTTCGACAAAATCGGAGTACTCATAATGTCCCTCAGTTTCCACAGTTTGTTCCTGCTCTTTTTCATTCTGAACAAACCATACCCATTTATAATCACGAGCTTTTTCACCTCTCCCATCCGTTTCATAAGAAGTCTTTACACGAAATGTTGCATCCGGACTCACTTTATTTTTATTAAAAGTTATCAGCTTTGTTTCATAATGAGCATCTACATAAAAGAATTCCTGAGATTCCACAATATCACCCTCAGCGCCCGGCTGATTTTCTGTAGGAGTATCATTCTTGGAAGTAGTTACTTCAAGCTTAATATTGTCTACACCTTCTATTGTTACATTATAAGTATATTTACAATTTCTTTCACTTTTGAAATCTTCTGGTTTATCATCTACATACCCCAAATGGATAGTATATCTTACTTCTGCACTTCGTTCCTTTTTCTCTCCACCTTCATAATAAGTTTCAAAATAAGAGCCAGACAATTCTACATAAGTAGCATATTTATCAGCGTATACATAGTCTCCATTCGTAACTTTTTTATCGCCATCACTTGTTGTCCCATCCGGATTTTTAACCTGTAGTTCTCTCTGTTCGTAAGTCTTTATTTCGTCTTTCGCAGCCTTCCTGTTTTCCAACATATAAAATGTAAAAGAACCGCCTTTATAGTGTCCATCACTATCAATATCCGTTTCATTAAAATTTACCGGTTCAGAAGAGAAATAATCCCTTTCTACAGAAGTCACAGCATCCTCATTCCCTAAGTTGTACTCTTTTTCAAATATATTAGACGCTTGGGGAACATTTACCACACGCCACTGTTTTGGAGTAAAAGTAATCGTCCGCCCATTATTATTCTGAGCACTTACCTTAAATGTTATTCGGGAATCCAAACGAACCAGCTTGATCTCTCCTGAAGAAACTTTTCCATTCGTTGCTATAATCACCTGCCCCTCTTCATCACTTCCTTCAGAAGGAACAAACCAACCACTCATCAATAAATGTCCCTGCGTGCGTTCTATAGTCGCATCTTTCATTCTGGAGCTTAATTGTTTAAGTTCTACTATATTTTTTACGGAAGTTATTTCATTTTCCGTAATATCTAATAAAGGATTTTCGGTCGCATTGGCTATAGCATAGATGCGCTTTGTACCCGATGTCGTTTCCAGTTCAATATTACCACTTTCCTGCGAATCATAAGTAAAGCGATGAACCTCCCCTTCTCTTTCCCACTGAGAAGTATTTCCGTTCTGTCTAAATACGAATATAAACAAATCTGTTACTGCATTTTCTGCTTTATCAGTGATGGCACTTCTTGTTTCAATTTTAGCAGATTCTTCCGGTGCGAACTTCAATGTAGCCGTTACCGGGACACCTTCTTCTACCAGGCTCCTTTTTGCATTTTCTTCATCTGTACATGCAGCCATGAAAAGAAAGAACCCCAAAAGAAATGTAATATATAAATTATATCGTTTCATATTATGTCTATATATTTAAGTTATTAACAATCAATTAAAAGAAGGTATATTGACATCCTTAGGAGTCCAGGGAGATACAACATAACTTAAATTAGAATTCACTTTATCTTCCATTTTAAGAATACCGGATATTTGATAATAATTTCCACGAATGAAACCATTTTCAGGATCAAGATCCAATTTATATTGATTCTCTTTTGAACCACTACTTCCAGTTAAAGTCCCTTCAGCATTTATTACAACCTGAAGACCTGAATTATGCGGCTTTTCGTATGTATAAAATACGATATTCTCTATAGTCTCATTTCCCTTAAGGCTGTATTCATAATTATCCTCCTTAATATTAGAAAAATCGTTATTCAATAAGCCAGAGCTAAGTCTTACATTATTGATCTCTATAGGATTCTTGACAACCAAAAAAGCCATACTTTCGTCTTTTTGTAATTGTAAACAAACCTTAGCGGCTAATTGAGTTAACTGGATGGCTACAGTTCCTCCAACTACTTGATCGTTTTCATCAATCAACTGCCCGGATTTATTAAATCTCATTTCAGCTTCACCCACTTTAATCAGTTTTTTAGGATCAAATGTACAATAGGACTGTCCATCACTCTGTCCTGCATGCAGAGTAGAACCTTTCTGCCAATCAGCATAAGTAGCCCATCCTTCTGCATTACCATCATTAATTGTTCCATCTTTAGAATCACGCGGATCATTAACCAGAGCTACAATCTTTAGTGTTGTTTTAATAGGAAGAGTTATTCCGGACACATTAAAAGTTCCATTCGTTGATTCAATTGATTTAAACTCAGACCATATTTTTTTACTCCACTGTTCTTCACTATCCGAAGTTTTTTTTGCAAAGATTGCAATAACATAATTACTTATGATCTTCTCATCATCAGTTGTATAATTATAAGTTGCCTTTGTATTCACCTCTTTCCCCACCGTAAAATGGAGAGTAATCGAACTGGTTTCAATAGGAAGTTCATCGATAGGAGATTCTGTGCTACAGGAAAACATCGCCGCAAAAATCAGCACTGTTCCAAATATATTTTTTATCTTCATAATACAATTATTTTTACCCGTTAATAAGTTATTTCTTAGTTTGAGTTCCATCAATTGTTCCTAAATTAATTTCATTAAGAGTCCAATCTTTTACTTCAAACTCAATAGCTGCAGAAGAAGATGATATTTTGACATCCAATTTATATAATTTACCAGCTAGTAATTTCTCTATTTTATCCGTTTTAATTGTATAAGTTCTGTCATAAACCACATCCTTATAAGTATATGTTATCTTGATTGCTGTTTTTGTATCTGAAGTATTTTCGTAAGCATAAAGACGAGCACTTGTATAGTTATTATCATGAATTGTTAATATGCCCGATGCGATATAATCTGCTGTACCTTCACCTTTAACCTTTGTATTGTTTTTCACATTTACTAATTCCAGCGATTCTACCACGACATTGTTATCATCCACTGTCAAAGAGGCTAATTCAACCGCTGCAGTACGCTGAGTAAGCGGAATTGTAATATCTGTTTTATTACCTTCACTAATAGAATAGTTTTTCACTTCACTGAAGCCCACTTTTACTAATGTTTCCGGAGTTTCAGTTAATGTTACCTTTTCTATAGAAGATAAATTTTGACTTTGTAATAAATCATTCATAGCCTGATCTTCCACATTAGCGACAGCTACAAATGTCAAAGTAGGTTGATAAGTGTCGGATACTTTTACAAGCATCTTTATATCTGAAGGATTATTTGATGTAAAAGAACATAAAACAGTTCCGTTTTCTGACACGGCAGCAATAAAGCAGTTTTTAATTCTACTTTCTTTTTCATTCGCACCCTCCGGTTCAGCATCAGCGGATCTACTTTGAATAGCCTGGCCTGATAAAGATATATTGAAAGCAGCTACAACTTCTTTTGAAGCCGGAACTTCATTCTTATTTTCGATGTCATTCATTACAGAATCGGATTCTGAAGAACAAGCTACCGCAATAAACAAGAAAATTAAAATTGATAATGTATTTATAAGTTTCATGACTGTAATTATTTTCGTTCGACCCTAACCCTATACTTAATTATTAAACTCCTTTTCGTTTGATTTATACTGCAAATGTATAGCGATTCCATAAACACGGCGATAGGCGAAACTTTCAAGATTAATAGGTAAAAATAGCACTGAGGCAAATAGATAGAAATGCCCTTAGGATGCGATAGAAATGCCTTTCCAGGCAGTTAACTTAGGGGCGTTTATCTCAAAAAAAGGGGTAGGAATACTAACTGAAAGTTTTAACTTCAGATTTGAGAGGCTTACAGCCAAAACAATAGAAAAAAACACGGCCTCCCGGGTCAATCCGGAAGGCCGCGCCTGATTTATTCATAAACAAGCAATTACCATTCTTTTAATCTTCTTCTTTCTGGTGCTCTACATACCAGGGCTCAACAGTCATATTTACCGTTAGTTCGGCAGTTGGTACATATTTATCCGGAGTAGGACTTCCTTCACCGGTTATAGTAACATCAATGGTATAAACGGAGTTGGCAACTATTCCGGAATAAGCTTGTGTCGCACTTTCTACAAGCTCACCTTTGTTACCAATCACAATATGGAAGTATTTCTGCGTATATTCCAGCGCATTTTGGAAACGATAACGACATGACAGAACAAGCCGGGTTTGATACTCACCACCTCTGACTACACTTGGATAAACGTAAGGGGTAAAACCGTCAAAAGGTGTCGTTATCTGCCCGTTATCTGCCAGGATATTATCTTCACTGAGAGATAATTTATACAGTTTATTATAAGTAGAGTTGTTTTCATTATTTGCAATCAATCCATCTTCAGTTGTAAATGTTTCCGGCCCCCCGCGGAAAAAATCAGATGTGGAATTTTCATAGGATTCACCTTCCGATTCCCCTACTCCCTCCTGAGCATCCTTATTAATAGATGACGGCAAAAAATAAGCATTCTTACGAACATTCACCAAATAAACTTCATCGATGATAAAATTAGCATCCTTATAAAAATCACTACTGAAATTTACAGCAACACTATGCAACTTAACCTGCGAAACCAAGCGAGTCAAAGAAACTGCAGTAGCTTGTTCCTTATCATATTTCACTTTCTCATTATTTCCATCGATCCAGTTTTCGTCTCCACTATATTTTAAGCCGGTTACAGTTAAAATAGCACTACTCATTGGTAAATAACTTTTCCCATCTCCTTCTCCCAGGCCTTCAATTGAAGGTGTCGTTATCTTAGTTGAAAGATCAGCTATATTTTTAATGGAATTGTTCTCAATAGCCGTCCCTCCATTTGCAATCAATACAACCTGAAATTTAGTAGAAGAGCCAGCCTCTGGATTTTCATAATTAGGAAGCACTTTCACACTTATATCTGTTATTTCCGAAACAGATTTATCGTCATTACTGGATACCGTTTTTTGGGTATAAAAGTCTCCGCCCTCTGTAAAAACAAGTGCAGTTAGCGTATTGATATACTTATCGAATGAGACCTCATCCGTTGATTTCACACTACGTGTTAATGTCTCTGGTGTCGCAGCAATCGACAAATAAGCATCTACCGGTTCTTTCGGCACCTCAATACCGGAACCATCATCGTTGGAACAGGCTGAAAAAGAGACAACTGCCAGAAAAGAAAGAAACAGGCTTGCTGATTGTATAATATTTCTTCTCATCGTTTTATTTTTTATTGATTTACCCTACTGTTTACTTAATCGATCACCGGCCCTTGACGTACCACACCCCAGTTTGCAACCTGTACCTGAACATTCAGATAAGCGTCGTCGTTATCAAAACTGTTACGGGAAAAGGTGATATTCAGACGATATACGTAATTCCGTTTTATAAAGTTATGTGTGTAACCATTCTGCAGGCCGTTCGGGTTGACCAATTGGGTAAATAATTTGGTCTGCGCCGGTGAATCGCCTTTTGCCAACAAGGTAGCACGAACGTTAAGCGTGGTCGGAGCAGTCGCCCCACTGTTCTCAAGTACATAATAAGAGGTCAGGCGTCCGGTAAAAGGAGTAGCATCGTCGATAGCTTCTCCAAGAGTCGATTCAGCCGTGATCCTTCGTGGCGAACTGGTGTCTTCCACTACTCCCCAATCCTGCGGACTATAATAATGTGATGAAGTATTCACACTAGTCAGGTAGATGGCATCGACACGGACACTCCTACCTTCCAGCGGTGAACCTGTAAAATCAGTTTTGATATTACCTATATCCACACGAGCAGGAACACGGGTCAAAAGAATTACATTTCCTAACCCCGGAAGGCTAGCATCACTACCGAAACCAATATTATTTTCACCGGCACTTAACGATACCGAAGGATTTATCTCCATACTACTCATTGCCAGACTTCCCTGCGATTGAGCAGACAAGGATGTCAGTGCTGCCTGAAAACCACTGTAGGTGGTAACCCCACTGAATGCAGCTTCCGATGCATTGGCAACCAATGCTATACGAGCTTTAACAGGCTCGGCTTCCACATTCTCGATCCGGCTCTCGCCCTCGTCGCCTTCCGTACTTTGCCATTTATAGCCGATACGTGCTCCGGTTTCATCAAATACCAGCGCTGTCAGGCTGTTGATATTTGCTTCACCCGGCAATTGTACAATATCGGATGTTTCTGCACGCGACAGAATACTGGTTGCAGATACTGCAATCGACAGATGTGCTTTCCCGTCGTTCAGCTCCGGGTCATCGTCGTTCGAACATGCCGCCAACAAGAAGGGAGCAATCAGGAGTATATATATCTTTTTTAATTTCATAATCTATATTGAATGATATGATTTTTATATCTGTTTATATCAAGATACCGATTAAAATACCACCTCTTGAATAAGAGTACCCCAAGGGCGAACAGCCGTTTTTGCAGAGATCACTGTTCCATCTTCGCCAAATTCGAGCAGGATCAGCAACGTACTGTCGGGTACGGCACGGAATTTTTTCCCATCATCACTGCGATTCCGATAACCGATGTTATTGCCGTCGTCAAACAAAGTTAGACCGAACTCTTCGCCGGGCATGATATTTGAAATTTCTGAAATGTATTCAATTTCCGCTGTTAGTTCAGCATCGGGAATATAAGAGACACTGTCGCCTTTCATACTACCCTGATAGTCGAAAGAACTTAATGTGCGATCGAGAAGGAATTCCAGATTTCCGCTGTCGATAGATGCATCGGCTTTCGTTTCGTTTTTTAGCTTTGAACTATTTTTGCGGTTCAGATAATATTTGAAATTAAGGGTTCCTAAACTGGCTTGTGCTATTTTGGGTTGAATCACCACCTCATGGTTGGCTGTCAGTTCTCCCGCACGGGTAGTCACTTCTTCCACGCCATGATACAGCCGGTCGGGAGCCTGAGCGATATCGTTGTTCTTTATCAGGCTGACTTGGAAATCCTTCAATGTTGTTTTTTCAGTCAGGGGAACCACTGTCTGGCCGCCTCCGGCAAGTCCACCCCAACCGATCACAGTCAACTTAGCGTCTGCCGGGAAATCGAGTTCCACCTGCTGACGGCTGATAATGGCGGATTTATTCATTTGTACCGAGTCAACAAAGAAGCCTTCTTCGTTGAAAACGTACAAAGTGGTCTCCTCCACCGTACCTAATGGAGTGATATCATCACCTTTTGCATTCACTACTTTAACCGTTAGCGAATACTTATCATACTTACATTCTGCTAAATAATCATTGATACACCCCGTCATGAAAACAGACAGCATACACAATACAATGAAAAGACGTTGTTTCTTAAAAATTCTACATCCCATAATAATACATATTACTTAACCTTCATGGTCTTCATGTTTTAAACCCTGTACAAAAGTACGCTTAATAATCAAGAAGGCGATAGGTACGACTCTCTATATTAATAGGTAAATCTACCATGCAACCGTTTCCTCGTATTTTGATAGGATTACCCCTGAAATAACAATACATCCGAAACAAAAAAAGCTTCCAACTTACGCTGGAAGCTTTTTGTATATATAATATTATATTAATCTACCACTGCAGCTTGAGTTACAAAACTCCATGGTTTAACCTGAACTTGTGCATTCAAATAAGCAGCAACCTGAGGAGTATAAGGTGAATCAGAACCACTACCGGTTAAGTCCAATGTTGCAATATCATAAACTGTATTACGAACGACTTTACCGTCACCATCTTGAACACCTGTTTGTCCAACAACAATAGTATACCATCTATCTCCAGGCATTTCTACACCTTCGGGATTAGTGTATTTTCCTTTAACCGATATTAAGGTATAAGCAGGAGTAGCATTCTTTTCTGCTACAGACAATAAATCATTAGGCATTACATAGAATGATTTACCTAAGACTTTAGGACTTCCTGAAGTTGAACTTGAATTGATAGTAATATAATTAGCTTCAGCTAAATCAATTTTCAAAGCTTCATTTTCAGATAATGTTTCATCTTTAACCTTATAGTCACCAATATAAGGAGCTTCACTAGCGTCTTTACCAGCTTCAAATAATTGTTTTCCCGATTTATAATCCAAAGTAGCATCATCTTTTGCAAGAAGTTTTGAATTAGAACGTACATTAAACATATAAACACCTGTAATAACAACATTCTCTTTGTTTTTGAATGTCGTAGAATATACGTTACCTATCTGTACACGAGCAGCCACACGCTTTAAATTAATAGCATCTGTACAACCGGCAACTGGGTGCTCAGCATTTTGTACATTTCCCATCATATTAGGAGTTTCTGCTGGTGCCGCAGTCGCATCAAGAAGCGCACCTGTTGATGTCAGCAGTTTTGTTGACATTGTTAAACCATTATTACCATCACCTACTTTTTGAGTGGCCAAAGTAGCAAGAGCATCTTCATAATCACTAAGCTTATTAGCTGTTTCAAGAGTAGCCTCTGGTACATTCGCTAAGACATAAACCTTAACCTGTATCGCTTTAACTTTTAGGGCAGTATTAAATTTATAAGTAGCTCCACCAGCAGCAGACACTTTTGTAAATTGTTCATTTCCTAAGCCTTCCGTAGATCTTCTAGAAGAGATTAAAGCTTCCGTTGAAGCATTAAACACTGCAATAGTTAAATTATTAACTTTAGTTTCACCAGTCAAAGCATAATCATCACCATCCTCCGCTTTTGAGCTAATAGTCTTAGCATCAACAGTAAGATTCAAATACGCATCAGCTGCTTCAGCCGGAGTAGGATCAATTGTAGGATCGTCATCGCTTGAACAAGATGCGAAAGCACATGCAAACATCGTTGCAAATAATAAATTTCTAAGTTTCATATTCTTAAATTTTGAAGTTATATAATACGTTTAATAAATACCAGTTTTAGCCATGGGAGAATTATAACTTTTACCCTATACGATAATTTGTTTCCTGATGACAATGCAAAGGTATAGCCACTCTGAAAAACCGTGGATAGGTATCAGTCTCAATAATAATAGGTAAAACTCTAAATCTTTTTTTAAGGCAAAAAATAGATTTTTAAGAACATGTGCGTTGCTCTCAAAAGATGGGTGAAAATATCTTTGCGGGAGAAGGGAGGTTATTAAAATA
>NZ_JADNBB010000018.1 GCF_015550595.1 Parabacteroides goldsteinii | reverse complement strand
GGGTTTGTCTTATTTATGACTGATAGCTGATGGACAGACAGGGGCATTTTCCTATATTATTGACTCAGTTATTTCTAAATCATTACTTATTTATTTCTTAGAAGCCCAAACCAAACCATCCTGTCTGATATGCCAAACATTACCGTCTGTGCCGGGCAATGTGATTTCATACATGGAAGGAGTGTTGAACAGACTGATCTGCTTTGCTTGTTCAGCCGGACATAATTCTTCGGGTTTAAGAGCTGCTACGGATGGAGCATATTCGCCAAATGTAGCTGCGTACTCATTCTGGCGGTAATACAGGTTGCGTAGAAGCCATTTTACTTCATCATTCGGGTCTGTAACAAATGGAGTTTCACCTGTTCCGGCTACCTTATCCGATATTTGTACAAATCCCCAGTATTCAGGCATGTGTATATTGATTACCCCTGTCGGAGCCCATACCCAGTTGTATTCACGTATTTTGTCTTCACCTTTGATAGGTACTTTTACGTATTTGCCATCCTGTACTTCGGTTGTCCATTCCACACGTGAGAAGTTGGTACGGATATGTTCGCCGGCAACAGGAGCCTTTTTCCCTCTTGCGACCTGGTAGATGGACGACCAGGGGATAAATACCTCTACGCTCCATGATTTATCGGTATCCTTCGGGTTATTCAACGTGCCATCCACATATACGGCAGATTTCATGCCGGCAAACTCCCAGTTATTCAGTACCTGAGGGTTGTCGCGGTAAGGTTTGCTCAGGAACAGATCCCATTCCGTACCCAATGCATTTACTTCGTATTCCAGGTAATTGTGTGTGTCGTTTGTCGGGTTGAGGAATATTTCAAAGTCATTATCCTGATAGATTACGGCGTCGTGTTCTGTGATTGTAGCCCACACATGAGGTTCTTCCATCAGGACGGCGAAGTACATACCATTGTCGTCGTAAGTCATTTTAGCCCGTGTCTGCAAGAGGGGGGTGGGGCGTTTGTCGCCTTCGATATCTACAAAGTCGGTTGTCCAGGGGATAGCGTCCCATTCTTCAGCCGACAGTTTACCGTCGATCTTGATAGGAGCCGGAGCCTTGTAACACACATACGTCGGCGGGTTATAGGGTGCCTGTGGTGTGTAAGTAATCTCTTTACCTTTATCTTGCGGCGCTTGTGCACAAGAAAGGAGTAATAATGCTGCGACAGGCGCAGTAAATACTGTTTTCTTCATTTGTCGATTTAATTTAGAGTGTTTATTTTGATTCGTTATTATCTTTATTGCTTTGAATGGCCTGTATCATTTCAACAGCGGCTCCGAGCCAGATATCTATGTCATCCGGATAATGTTGTTCGGAACGTGTTTCGCTGCGTTTGTGGCCGAGGCGTACGACTACCGCATTCAGCTCGGGGATGATAAAGACGTATTGTCCGAGGATACCACGCATGTAAGGTATCTTCATACCGTTGTAGGTGAGGTGCCAGAATTGAAACCCGTAACAGTTGTTTGTCTCATTATATTCTTTGAATAATAAGTGGGTGTCGGGTGTCGTTGCTTCCTTTAGGTAAGAGTCGGAGATAAGTTGTTGGCCGTTCCAGTTGCCATTGTTCAGTATCAGTTGTCCGAAGCGGGCAAAATCGCGTGCATTACTGTTGAAGCAGCAATATGCTTTTTCGATACCATCTTTTTTATCCAGACTCCAGAGTGCATCTTCTTCCGCGTTCATCGGTGTCCAGTATTTACGGGAGACGTAGGTACTGATATTTTCTCCGGTTACTTTCTCGACGATAAAAGCCAGTAGTTGGGTTACGCCACTCTGATAGATAAAGTTGACGCCCGGCTCCTCTATTTCTTTCATGTCGAATGCGATCTTCTGCAAATCGTTGCCGTAGTATAGTTTAGTGGTGGGAGAGAAGGGAGAAGAATATGCTTCGTCGAAGTCAACTCCCGCACTCATCGTCAACAGGTGGCGGAGTGTTAAAGGCTTTCCGTTGTATCCTTGGAATTCCGGATAAAAGTCACTGACCGGCTGGTCGACGCTTTTTATAAATCCATCGTCGATCGCTCCTCCAATAGCTAGTGAGACGATGCTTTTAGCCATCGAGAAGGAGTTACTGTGTGACTTCGGAGAGTAATCCTCCCAATACTGTTCGAAAAGCAATGTATTGTCTTTGAAAATAACGTAAGCGACTGTTCCCAGTTCATCGAATACCGGCAAATACTTTTCCGGAATGGAAAGCGTATTATATGCCTCCGACTGTTTCCAGGGTTGCGGATCATCGGCTTTTACTGTGCGGTTCTCAAAAATCGGATACTGGTCTATTTTTGGTAACAAATGCGTAAGGGCACGGCGCAGGTAATAGTTGGAGGGCAATACCAGATAACCACCGATACAACATACGACCAAAAGTATTGCCCATCCTGCTTTCTTCATTTATTCTGTCTCTTCTTTATACCAACTTGAATACATGTGGTAGTTTTTAGCAATCTTCTGATTGATCTCCTTAGCCTGTTCCGGATCGACCTTCTTGACGAACTTAGCCGGTACGCCGGCATAAATGCTGCCCGGTTCGACAATCGTTTTACTCAAAACAACCGAACCTGCTGCTACGATGGCTCCCTCGCCGATCACGGCATGGTCAAGTACAACCGATCCCATCCCGATCAGTGCCCCATTGCAGATCTTGGCACCGTGGATGGTAACGTTATGTCCTACCGATACATCGTCGCCAATTTCTATGGTCGATTTTTCGTATAACGTATGCAATACGGAGCCGTCCTGAATGTTTACACCATTGCCGATACGGATCGAGTTTACGTCGCCGCGCAGGACCGTACCGAACCAGATGCTGCAACCTTCTCCGATTTCAACATCACCGATAATAGCGGCGTTATCCGCTAAAAATGTGTCTTTACCTATCTTCGGGGTAAAGCCTCTGACTGATTTTATTATTGCCATAATTTTATAGTTGACAAGTGACAGTTGACAGATGACAGTTAAAAACAGTTTTCCAACTGTCAACTGCTATTTGTCGACTGTCGGCTCTTTTAAATTTCTGTTGTTTTCTCTTTTAACCAGGCTTTTTCCTCTTCGTTCAGATGCGGGCTTAACAAATCGTATACCATCTGGTGATATTTATTTATCCAGGCACGTTCCCTGACGGACAGCATCGGTACCATAATCAATTTTGTATCGATATAACATAAAGTCAGGGTATCGAAGCCATAGAACTTGCCATATTCCGTTTCGCTGTCTTCGCGGATCAGGATCATGTTCTCAGTGCGGATACCATATTCGCCGGTGCGGTACATGGCCGGTTCGTCGCTCATCACCATACCCGGCTTCAGCGGAACTGGATTCTCTTCCATACGGATACTCTGCGGCCCTTCGTGTACATTCAGGCAATGTCCGATACCGTGACAGGTTCCGTGGAGATAATTGATACCTGCATCCCACAACGCTTTGCGCGCAAGCACATCGAGCAGGCAACCGCGGATACCGGCCGGGAATTTGCACTTGGCAATTCCGATCATGCCTTTCAGCGTACGGGTAAAGTCTTTTTTCATCTGTTCGGTCGGTTTGCCCAGAGCAACCGTACGGGTTATGTCGGTCGTTCCGTCCAGGTATTGTGCGCCCGAGTCCATCAGGAGCAGACTTTCCGGTTTCAGTTCAACGTCGGTTTCGGGAGTCGGGGCGTAATGAACGATCGCACCGTGTCCGGCATATCCGGTGATCGATTCAAAGCTGTCCATAATGTACTGTGGTTGCTCTGCGCGCAGGGCGGTCAGGCGGGCAGAAGCGTCGAGTTCAGTCACTTTTTCACCAGCGGCTAATTTCCTTTCCAGCCAGATGTAGAAACGGGTTAATGCGATACCGTCTTTTACGGTCGCATTGCGGAATCCTTTTATTTCGGTTTCGTTCTTAATACTTTTCAGATGGTTTGCCGGGGTGATGCCTTCAATGATGGTGCATCCTTTCGGCAGCGCATTGTAAAGGGCAATGTTGGTTTTTGCCGGGTCGATAAATACGCGGCTGTTTTCCGGAAGACGGGAGAGGTATTTTTGTATCATCGTATAGTCGGCCAGTACGACACCCTCTTTTTTCAGGTTTCCGGCCGCGTCGGCAGTGATCTTTTTCGGATCGATGAAAAGTACGCTTTCGTCTTCGGAGATAAAGGCATAGCTGATAACGACCGGGTTGTAAGTCACGTCCGTACCCCGGATATTGAATGTCCAGGCTACTTCGTCAAGCGCAGCAAGGATACCGCAGTCGGCCCCTTCCTTACGTAGCAGGTTGTTTATCTCATCCAGCTTTTCATGGACAGCCTTACCGCTCAGTTCGACCGGCATTTCAAATAACGGGTTACCCGGGACGGCCGGCCTGTCTTTCCATATCAGGTCGATCAGGTCGTAGGATGTCTCCAGTTTGATGTCTTTCCGTTTCAGTACTTTTTCCAGTTTGCCGGCATCGGCCACACTGTAAGTCAGGCCGTCTGTACCGACCGTTTGTCCGCTTTGTAACTCATGGAGTAGAAATTCAGGAATAGTCGGAGTTTCCGGCAAAGCCATTTTATATAGTTCTATGCCTGATCCTTCCAGCTGTATACCCGCCTGCAGGAAATAGCGCGAGTCTGTCCATAAGCCGGCTTTGTCTGCCGTGACCACCACTGTGCCGGCGGATCCGTCGAAACCGGATATCCATCCGCGAGATTTCCAGCGGTCGGCCGGATATTCGCTCAGGTGTGGATCGGAACTGGGGATAATATAAGCATCGATTTTCTTTTCTTTCATTACCTCCCTCAGGGCGGCAATACGTTCAGGAATATTTGTTTTCATCGCATTACTGTTTAGTCAACGTTACTATTCGCAAAGTTAATAAATTATTGGGAAAGGCCCGCGTATTCAGGCTGCTTTTAGTAGAAAATGTGATGTTTTTCCGAATTCTGTTTTTTGAAAGAATAAATTATGTAATTTGTTGTATATTTGCGCTTTAAATCAATGTTTGTTTGTGTCGTGAATAGAGTGACAGATATCGTGAACGATCTTACTGACGATCTTCGGACGATGAAAGGGTTTTATTTGTCTTTGAATTTCAATCGTTTATTAGGACTTTATGAAAGTTTCCCGAACGCTCTTCGAACGATCTCTTGAACGCTCTCTTTAATATAATAAGATTAATATATTATAAAGACATAAAGAGAAGTTGATTTTTTTAGAAAACAAATTGCAAATGTAGTATAGTAGTGTTGGAGTGCCGGCAAGGTAGAGTTGTCATTTTGTTATAGTAGTGTCGGGGGATGAGACTATTGAGGTAGCTCCTGGGTTTTAAAGAAGAATGAACTTGAAGAAAATGAGTGAAAAGAATATTACAGATTTGAAAACAGTGCGTCTCAGCGAGGATGCTGATTCCGTTGTTATTTTGGATCAGACCCAATTGCCGGAAAAAGAGGTCTACTTATCCCTTTACAGTGCAGAGGATATTTGGGACGCTATTTATAAATTAAAGGTTCGTGGTGCTCCTGCTATCGGAGTGTCTGCCGCCTATGGTATTTATGTATGCAGTCAACAGATCGAAGCTACCGGTTTTGATGACTTTTATAAAGAATTTAAACGAATAAAGGAGTATCTGGCCTCCTCCCGGCCGACAGCTGTTAATTTAGTGGCTGCATTGAATCGGATGGAGAAAGTCGTGCTGGATAATCGCTTGGAAGATATTTCGGAACTTGTCCGGTTATTGCATAAAGAATCGCAGGCTATTCGTGAGGAAGATGCTGCTGCATGCCGCAGGATAGGAGAGAACTGCCTGTCGCTATTAAAGCCGGGCATGGGATTACTGACGCATTGTAATGCCGGTCATCTGGCCGTTTCCGAGTATGGTACCGCACTGGCACCGATATATCTGGGGCAGGAGAGGGGGTACGACTTCAAGGTCTTTGCCGATGAAACACGTCCTTTGCTGCAGGGGGGGCGTCTGACGGCTTACGAATTGCAAAGGTCGGGGGTGGATGTGACGCTGATCTGCGATAATATGGCTTCTTCCGTTATGCAGAAAGGGTGGGTACAGGCAGTGGTGGTAGGCTGCGACCGTATTGCGATGAATGGAGATGTGGCGAACAAGATCGGGACTTCTGGTGTCGCTATTCTGGCTCGTCATTACGGCATCCCTTTCTATGTGTTGGGACCTACTTCTACTATTGATAAGCAATGTCCTGACGGGCAATCGATTGTGATAGAAGAGCGAGCTCCGGAAGAGGTGTCGGAGATGTGGTATACCCATAGAATGGCACCGCGCGACATTAAGATTTTCAATCCGGCATTTGACGTAACTTCCCATGATCTGATTTCTGCGATCATTACCGAAAAAGGGATTGCTTACCCTCCGTTTACGGATAGTCTTAGCTACTAGCAAGCAGAGGTTCTGAGTGTTAATGCATTGGTGGAAAAAGAAAAAATACGAATTATTGTCGGAAAGTTTTGCTAATAACGAAAGAATCAGTAATTTTGCTGCCCATTTTGAGGATGTAATTAAAAACAATATAATAAATTAAATTATGATCGTAGTTCCATTGAAAGAAGGCGAAAACATTGAAAAAGCGCTGAAGAAGTTTAAAAGAAAGTTCGAAAAAACAGGAGTAGTAAAGGAATTGAGAAGCCGTCAGGCATTCATTAAACCTTCTGTTGCAAAGAGAAAGCAGAACATGCGTGCTGTTTACGTTCAGCAATTGCAGCAGGTAGAAGAATAAATATCTTACCAAACTTGTTTTATTGAATTCTTATTCCTATTTTCGTTGCATAAAAGTTGATGCAACGCAGATATGTTGATAGATTCATTTTTAGATTATCTTCGGTATGAAAGGAATTACTCCAATTATACGATAGGGGCTTATTCAAAAGATTTGCGCCAGTTCGAAGATTATGTGAAAAGGTATAAGGAAGGCATATTTGATCCGGTGGATGTCGATGCGGATTTAGTGAGAGGATGGGTCGTTTCTTTAATGGACGAGAAGCTTTCACCAGTGTCGGTCAACCGGAAATTAAGTTCTTTGAAGTCTTTTTTTAAATTCCTTATGAAGCAGGGAAGCATCTCTGTTAATCCATTGCGGTTAATAACCGGACCGAAAACGAAGAAGCCGTTGCCTTATTTTATTAAAGATAAGGAAATGGAACTTTTGTTGGATGGTGATGGATTCGGTGAGGATTTTGAAGGTGTAAGGAATCGTCTGATGCTGGAAATGCTTTACGATACAGGTATACGTCGTTCGGAGTTGTTAGGAATGAGAGATTCCGATGTCGATTGCGGGACGATGCAGATCCGGGTAACGGGAAAGCGTAACAAGCAACGGTTGATCCCATTTGCAGAAGGGTTAAAAAACTTAATAGAAGCATACACTGAAGTTCGAAATCGTGAAGTTGGTTCGGAGAGCGGATGGTTTTTCGTAAGAAAAAACGGGGAGCAATTATCTGTATCTATTGTTTATACTATAGTAAAAGATAAGTTGTCGGAAATCCCAACATTGGCGAAACGTAGCCCTCATGTATTGAGACATTCGTTTGCAACAAGTATGTTGAACAATGGTGCAGAGTTGAATGCTGTGAAAGAGATACTTGGACACAGCAGCTTGGCTTCGACCAGCGTTTACACACATACAACCTTTGAGGAATTAAAAAAAGTGTATCATGCTCATCCAAGAGCGAAAAAAGAAGGAGGTTAATTATGGACATTAGAATTCAAGCAATCCATTTTGACGCAACAGATCAGTTAGAAGCGTTTATTCAGAAGAAAGTTAGTAAGTTGGAGCAATACTTCGACGGCATAATATTAGCAGAGGTGACATTAAAGGTTGTAAAGCCTGAATCAGCAAAGAATAAAGAAGCGGCTGTGCGTCTTATAATAAAGAATGGAGATTGTTTTGCAGAGAAAATAAACGATTCTTTTGAAGCGTCTATTGACGAATGCGTCGAAGCATTGGAAAAACAATTAGTTAAATTCAAGGAAAAAATCAGAGCCAAATAAAAAAAACGGTAGATAAATTTGGTATGTAAGAAATAATATCTAAATTTGCAGCCGTTTCGCCCACTCGACGAAACGGCTTCTTTTAGAAAAGAAGGCTTGCCTCTTTAGCTCAGTTGGCCAGAGCACGTGATTTGTAATCTCGGGGTCGTTGGTTCGAATCCGACAAGAGGCTCAAAAAGAAAAGTTTTTGACATATTGGGCAGTTACCAGAGTGGCCAAATGGGGCTGACTGTAACTCAGCTGTCTTTCGACTTCGGTGGTTCGAATCCATCACTGCCCACTACTAAAGAACAATTCAAAGCGAGAATTGGTTCGTGAAAGAATTAAAATTGCGGAAGTAGCTCAGTTGATAGAGCATTAGCCTTCCAAGCTGAGGGTCGCGGGTTTGAGCCCCGTCTTCCGCTCTTTTTATTTCGCCTGTGTAGCTCAGCGGTAGAGCACTTCCTTGGTAAGGAAGAGGTCCCGAGTTCAAGTCTCGGCACCGGCTCATAAGATGAATTTTAGAACATGATCATTAATCAAATAAAGAACAATTAAGTTATGGCAAAAGAGAAATTTGACAGATCGAAACCACATGTGAACATTGGTACGATTGGTCACGTTGACCACGGTAAAACAACTTTGACAGCTGCTATCACAACAGTATTGGCAAAGAGAGGTCTTTCAGAACTGCGTTCATTCGATTCTATCGACAACGCTCCTGAAGAAAAAGAAAGAGGTATTACTATTAACACTTCTCACGTAGAGTATCAGACTGCAAATCGTCACTATGCTCACGTAGACTGTCCGGGTCACGCCGACTACGTAAAGAACATGGTAACTGGTGCTGCTCAGATGGACGGTGCTATCATCGTAGTTGCTGCAACTGATGGTCCTATGCCTCAGACTCGCGAACACATCCTGTTGGCTCGTCAGGTAAACGTACCGAGACTGGTTGTATTTATGAATAAATGCGACATGGTTGACGACGAAGAAATGTTGGAATTGGTTGAAATGGAAATGAGAGAGCTTCTTTCTTTCTATCAGTTCGACGGTGACAACACTCCTGTAATCCGCGGTTCTGCTCTGGGAGCATTGAACGGTGATGAAAAATGGGAAGAAAAAGTAATGGAACTGATGGAAGCTTGCGATACTTGGATTCCGCTGCCTCCGCGTGAAGTTGACAAACCTTTCTTGATGCCGGTTGAAGACGTGTTCTCTATTACTGGTCGTGGTACTGTTGCTACCGGTCGTATCGAAACAGGTATCGTAAAAGTTGGTGAAGAAGTTCAGATCATCGGTCTGGGTGCTGACGGTAAGAAATCTGTTGTAACAGGTGTGGAAATGTTCCGCAAACTGTTGGATCAGGGTGAAGCTGGTGACAACGTAGGTCTGTTGCTGCGTGGTATCGACAAAAACGAAATCAAACGTGGTATGGTTATTTGCCATCCGGGACAGGTTAAAGAACACTCTCACTTCAAGGCTGAGGTTTATATCCTTAAGAAAGAAGAAGGTGGTCGTCACACTCCGTTCCACAACAAATACCGTCCTCAGTTCTACATCCGTACATTGGACGTAACAGGTGAAATTACTCTTCCGGAAGGAACTGAAATGGTTATGCCTGGTGATAACGTAACAATCGACGTTGAACTGATCTACCCGGTAGCTTGTAACGTAGGTCTTCGTTTCGCTATCCGCGAAGGTGGACGTACAGTAGGTGCTGGTCAGATTACAGAATTGATCGACTAATATTAAGACAATACTTATAGCCAGTCTTATATAAGAGACTGGCTATTTTACGGAAGTAGCTCAGTTGGTAGAGCACTGGTCTCCAAAACCAGGTGTCGGGAGTTCGAGTCTCTCCTTCCGTGCAAAAAATCTATAGATTCGATGAAAAAGATAATTACTTATATTAAGGAATCTTATAACGAACTTGTTTATAAAGTTTCTTGGCCTACTAGAACAGAGCTTTCCAATAGTGCTGTGGTTGTTATGTTTGCTTCCCTTATAATCGCGGCAGTAATCTTTGTTGTTGACTTAGGCTTTGAGAGCGTAATGCGTTTCTTCTACGAGAAAATCTTTTAATCAGTTTTAGATATGTCTGATATCCAGAAAAAATTTTATGTTCTGCGCGCCATTAGTGGTAAGGAGAATAAGGTAAGAGAATATCTAGAGGCTGAATTGAAGAATACAGACTTGGGTGAGTATGTCAACCAGGTTCTGATTCCTACGGAGAAAACTTTTACGGTGCGTAATGGTAAGAAGGTGATGAAAGAAAGAGCTTATTTGCCGGGTTACGTATTGGTAGAAGCCGCATTGGTTGGAGAAGTTGCTCATCGATTAAGAAACATTCCCAATGTGATCGGATTTTTGGGCGGGTCTGATAACCCGGTCCCGTTGCGTCCTTCTGAAGTGAGTCGTATTTTAGGTACGGTTGATGAACTGCAGGATCAACAGGAAGAACTGGATATCCAATTCTATGTTGGTGAGAGTGTGAAAATCACCTTTGGACCGTTCAGTGGTTTTACAGGTGTGATCGAAGAAGTCAACGCCGAGAAAAAGAAACTTAAAGTGATGGTTAAAGTCTTCGGACGTAAGACACCGCTTGAGTTGGGTTATATGCAAGTTGAGAAGGAGTAACGCTTTTGTTACGAAAAGTGTTTTCTTTCTGTTATTGATGTTATATATCTAAATTTTAGAAAAATGGCTAAAGAAGTTGCTGGACAAATCAAATTGCAGATTAAAGGAGGAGCAGCAAACCCTTCTCCCCCAGTAGGACCTGCCTTAGGTTCTAAGGGTATTAATATTATGGAGTTTTGCAAGCAATTTAATGCCAGAACCCAAGACAAGGCTGGTAAGATATTACCTGTGGTAATTACTTACTATGCTGATAAGTCTTTCGACTTTGTCGTTAAAACCCCTCCTGTTGCTATCCAGTTGTTGGAAGCATCCAAACAGAAGAGTGGTTCTGCAGAGCCGAATCGTAAGAAGATTGCTGAAATCTCTTGGGATCAGGTAAAGACTATCGCAGAAGACAAAATTGTCGACTTGAACTGCTTTACTGTTGAAGCTGCCATGAGAATGGTTGCCGGAACAGCCAGAAGTATGGGTATCACTGTTAAAGGGACATTCCCGGGTAATAATTAATAAACTTCAATTGAAATGAGTAAACTGACAAAAAATCAAAAGTTGGCTTTGGGCAAGATTGAAGCTGGGAAAGCATATACATTAAAAGAAGCATCTGAACTGGTAAAGGAAATTACTACTTCAAAGTTTGATGCATCTGTAGATGTGGATGTCCGTTTAGGTGTTGACCCCCGTAAGGCCAATCAAATGGTTAGAGGCGTGGTTTCACTGCCTCACGGAACTGGTAAACAAGTTAGGGTTCTCGCATTATGTACACCAGACAAGGAAGCTGAAGCAACTGCTGCTGGAGCTGACTATGTTGGCTTGGATGAGTATATTGACAAAATTAAAGGTGGTTGGACTGATATTGACGTAATCATCACTATGCCTTCTATCATGGGTAAAATCGGTGCTCTGGGTAGAGTGTTAGGCCCTCGTGGTTTGATGCCTAATCCTAAAAGCGGTACGGTTACCAATGAAATCGGCAACGCAGTGAAGGATGTTAAGCAAGGTAAGATCGACTTTAAGGTAGACAAAACCGGTATCGTTCATACATCAATCGGAAAGGTATCTTTCAATGCCGATCAGATTCGTGATAACGCTAAGGAATTTATTTCAACTCTTTTGAAGTTGAAACCGTCTGCAGCTAAAGGTACATATATAAAGAGCATTTATCTTTCTAGTACAATGAGCGCGGGTATTAAAATTGACCCGAAATCAGTTGAAGAAAACTAATTTAAAATTATTGCACAATGAAAAAGGAAGATAAAGGCATAGTAATAAGCCAGCTTACAGAAACTGTAAAAGAATATCCTAATTTCTATTTGACTGATATCGAAGCATTGAATGCTGAGAAAACAAGCAAATTGAGAAGAGAATGTTTCAAGCAGGAAGTAAAGTTGGTTGTTGTTAAGAACAACTTGCTTAAAAAAGCACTGGAAAACGTAGAGGGGGATTTCTCTCAGTTACAGGTTGCTTTAAAGGGCAATACAGCTGTTATGTTCTCACATACAGCTAATGCTCCTGCTCGTCTGATCAAAGAATTTACTAAAGGTGCAAAAAAGGATGAGGTTGCAAAACCTTTGTTGAAGGCTGCCTATGTTCAGGAAAGTTTCTACATTGGTGCTGAAAACCTGGAAGCCCTTGTAAATATCAAGAGCAAAAACGAACTTATCGGCGACGTTATTGCATTGTTGCAATCTCCGGCGAAGAACGTTATCTCTGCTCTTCAGTCATCAGGACAAACTATCCATGGTCTGTTGAAGACTTTGGAAGAAAGATAATATTTTAATTTTATACAGTAAACAATCATTTAAATCATACAAAAATGGCAGATTTGAAAGCTTTTGCAGAACAATTAGTAAACCTGACCGTAAAAGAAGTTAGCGAACTGGCTACAATCCTTAAAGAAGAATATGGTATCGAACCTGCAGCTGCAGCTGTTGCTGTTGCTGGTCCTGCTGCTGGTGGCGCTGCTGCTGCAGAAGAAGAAAAGACTTCTTTCGATGTTATCTTGAAAGCAGCTGGTGCTAATAAATTAGCTGTTGTTAAGGCAGTAAAAGAATTGACAGGTCTTGGCTTGAAAGAAGCTAAAGATTTAGTTGACGGTGCACCTAGCGCAATCAAAGAAGGAATCGCTAAAGCTGATGCTGAAGGATTAAAGAAGAGCTTGGAAGAAGCTGGAGCTGAAGTTGAGCTTAAATAGTATTTATAACCTGGTTTCCAGGTGATTTGGTTAAGAGTCTCCCTTAAAGGAGATTCTTAACCTTTTTGTGTCTATAATTTCAATAAGTTCAATAAATTCCTTACTAGATGTCTTCAACAGCTGAAAACCAAAGAGTTAATTTTGCTTCGATTAAGAATCAGTTTCCGTATCCGGACTTTCTCGAAGTTCAATTGAAGTCATTCCAAGACTTTCTTCAACTTGACACACCTCCTGAAAAGAGAAAGAAGGAGGGATTGTACAAGGTATTTGCAGAGAATTTTCCGATTGCAGATACCAGAAACAATTTTGTGTTGGAGTTCTTAGATTACTATATAGATCCGCCCCGCTATACGATCGACGAATGTATTGCCCGCGGATTAACCTATAGTGTGCCTTTAAAAGCAAAGTTAAAACTATATTGTACGGATCCGGATCACGAAGATTTCGATACTGTAATCCAGGACGTATATTTAGGCCCGATCCCTTATATGACGGAACGTGGTACTTTCGTAATAAATGGTGCTGAGCGTGTTGTTGTTTCACAGTTACACCGTTCTCCGGGTGTGTTCTTCGGTCAGAGTACACATGCCAACGGAACAAAATTGTATTCAGCACGTATCATTCCGTTTAAAGGCTCATGGATCGAATTTGCAACAGACATCAATAACGTGATGTATGCTTATATCGACCGTAAAAAGAAATTACCTGTAACCACCCTTTTAAGAGCTATTGGTTTTGAAGGCGATAGAGACATTCTTGAAATCTTTAATCTGGCAGAAGAAGTAAAAGTTTCGAAGGCTAACCTGAAGAAACTGATCGGTCGTAAGCTGGCTGCCCGCGTGTTGAAAACATGGGTGGAAGATTTCGTGGATGAAGATACCGGCGAAGTTGTTTCTATTGAACGTAATGACGTTATCATCGACCGTGAATCGGTTTTGGATAGCGACAATATTGAAGCTATTCTGGAATCTGGAACGCAGAATGTATTATTACATCGTGAAGACCAGAACCTTTCAGATTATGCAATCATCTATAATACGCTTCAGAAAGACCCCAGTAACTCTGAAAAAGAGGCTGTCTTGTATATTTACCGTCAGTTGCGTAACGCAGAACCTGCAGACGAAGCAAGTGCCCGTGAAGTTATACAGAACCTTTTCTTCTCTGAAAAGCGTTATGATTTAGGTGAAGTAGGCCGTTACAGAATTAATAAGAAGTTGAACCTTACTACCAGTGATGATGTAAAGGTTTTAACGAAAGAAGATATAATCGAGATCATCAAGTATCTGATCGAGTTGATCAACTCGAAAGCGATCGTCGATGATATCGACCACTTAAGTAACCGTCGTGTACGTACAGTAGGTGAACAGTTATACAACCAGTTCGGTATCGGTCTGGCTCGTATGTCACGTACCGTTCGTGAACGTATGAACGTTCGCGACAACGAAGTGTTTACTCCGATCGACTTGATTAACGCGAAGACTATCTCTTCTGTGGTTAATTCATTTTTCGGTACAAATGCTTTGTCACAGTTTATGGACCAGACAAACCCGTTGGCTGAGATTACTCACAAACGTCGTCTGTCTGCCCTTGGACCGGGTGGTTTGTCAAGAGAACGTGCCGGATTCGAGGTTCGTGACGTTCACTATACTCACTATGGTCGTCTTTGTCCGATTGAAACACCTGAAGGACCAAACATCGGTTTGATCTCTTCTCTGTGTGTATACGCAAAGATCAATGACTTGGGATTCATTTCTACTCCGTACCGTAATGTGGTGGATGGTAAAGTGGACTTTTCGGAAGAGAGTCTGCAATATTACACGGCAGAGGAAGAAGAGGAAATGACAATCGCACAGGGTAATGCTCCGTTGGACGATGAAGGTAAATTTATTCTTGACAGGGTTAAAGCTCGTTTCGAAGCAGACTTCCCTGTTGTTCCGCCTTCTGAAATCGACTTGATGGACGTGGCTCCGCAGCAGATTGCTTCAATTGCCGCATCTTTGATTCCGTTCCTGGAACATGACGATGCTAACCGTGCGTTGATGGGATCTAACATGATGCGCCAGGCAGTTCCTTTGTTGCGTACGGATGCTCCGATCGTCGGTACTGGTATCGAGGCACAGGTTGCCCGCGATTCACGTACCCAGATCATGGCTGAACGTGACGGTGAAATTGTTTTTGTCGATGCAACTTGTATCAAGATCAAATACGACCGTAGCGAAGACGAAGACTTTGTAAGCTTCGAAGATGCTATCAAGACGTATGTTATTCCGAAATGGCGTAAAACGAACCAGAGTACGACCGTCGACCTTCGTCCGATCTGTCATCGTGGACAGCGTGTGAAGGCTGGTGATATCCTGACTGAAGGTTATTCTACCCAGAAGGGTGAATTGGCTTTGGGACGTAACGTGAAAGTGGCTTACATGCCTTGGAAGGGTTACAACTATGAGGATGCTATCGTACTGAACGAACGTATGGTTCGTGAAGACTTCTTTACTTCTGTTCACGTGGATGAGTATATCCTTGAAGTACGTGAAACGAAGCGTGGTATGGAAGAGCTGACATCTGACATTCCTAACGTAAGCGAAGAAGCTACCAAGGATTTGGATGAAAGAGGTATCGTTCGTGTGGGTGCCCGTATCGAACCGGGTGATATCCTGATCGGTAAGATTACTCCGAAGGGTGAATCGGATCCTTCTCCTGAAGAAAAATTGTTGCGTGCAATCTTCGGTGATAAGGCAGGTGATGTAAAGGATGCTTCACTGAAAGCTACTCCGTCTCTTCGTGGTGTTGTTATCGATACTGCTTTATTCTCTAAAGCTGTTAAGAAACGTAAGTCAAGATTGACAGACAAGGCTATTCTTCCGAAGTTGGATGAAGAATACGAAATGAAGATGGCCGACCTGAAAAATCTGTTGGTAGAGAAATTATTAACTCTTACTAACGGTAAGGTTTCTCAGGGTGTCAAAGACTATATGAATACAGAAGTGATTGCGAAGGGAGCCAAGTTCTCTCGTAAAGCACTGGAAGATCTGGATTATAATGCTGTTCAGGTAAGTAAATGGACTGCCGATGCTGATAAGAACGAACTTATCAAGCAGGTTATCCTGAACTATCTGAAGAAATATAAAGAACTGGATGCTGAACTGAGACGTAAGAAATTCGATCTTACTATCGGGGATGAACTGCCTACGGGTATTGTTCAGATGGCAAAAGTTTATATTGCTAAGAAACGTAAGATTCAGGTGGGTGATAAGATGGCCGGTCGTCACGGTAACAAGGGTATTGTTTCCAAGATCGTTCGTCAGGAAGATATGCCGTTCCTGGAAGACGGAACTCCGGTTGATATCTGTTTGAACCCGCTGGGTGTGCCTTCCCGTATGAACCTGGGACAGATCTTTGAAGCTGTATTGGGTTGGGCAGGTAGAACAATGGATGTTAAGTTTGCGACTCCGATTTTCGACGGTGCATCCTTGGATGACCTGAATGAAATGACTGACAAAGCCGGTATTCCCCGGTATGGTAAGTCTTACCTGTATGATGGTGGAACCGGTGAGCGTTTCGACCAGCCGGCAACAGTAGGTGTTACTTACTTCCTGAAGCTGGGTCACATGGTTGACGATAAGATGCACGCCCGTTCAATCGGTCCGTACTCTCTGATTACTCAGCAGCCTCTGGGTGGTAAAGCTCAGTTTGGTGGTCAGCGTTTCGGAGAGATGGAAGTTTGGGCACTGGAAGCTTTCGGTGCCGCACATGTTCTTCAGGAAATCCTTACTATTAAGTCTGACGACGTTGTAGGACGTTCTAAAGCTTACGAGGCTATTGTAAAAGGTGATCCGATGCCACAACCGGGTATTCCGGAATCTCTGAATGTATTGCTTCACGAGCTGCGAGGTTTAGGTTTAAGCTTTACTCTGGATTAATTCAACAACAATATAAGTAGGTGAGTTTCGGCTCATCTACTTTATCTATTGATAACTCTTTATAAATAAACAATATGGCTTTTAGAAAAGAAAACAAGATAAAGAGTAACTTTTCAAAAATAACCATCGGTCTGGCTTCTCCTGAAGAGATTCTTGAAAACTCTAGCGGTGAAGTTTTGAAACCGGAAACGATTAACTATCGTACGTACAAACCTGAACGTGACGGTCTTTTCTGCGAACGTATCTTCGGTCCGATCAAGGATTACGAGTGCCATTGCGGAAAATACAAACGTATCCGTTATAAAGGTATTGTCTGCGATCGTTGCGGGGTAGAAGTTACAGAGAAGAAAGTGCGTCGCGAACGTATGGGACATATCCATTTGGTTGTTCCTGTCGCTCATATCTGGTATTTCCGTTCTCTACCCAACAAAATCGGGTATCTGTTAGGCTTGCCTACCAAGAAACTGGATTCTATCATTTACTATGAACGTTATGTGGTTATTCAGCCGGGTTGTGTAGACACTGTTGCTGAATTAGACTTGCTTTCAGAAGAAGAATACCTGCAGATCCTGGATAACCTGCCAAAGGAAAACCAGATGCTGGAAGATACGGATCCTAACAAGTTCATCGCAAAGATCGGTGCTGAAGCCGTTTATGATTTGCTGGCTCGTCTGGACCTGGATTCTTTGTCTTACGAACTGCGTCACCGTGCAAGTACGGACGGTTCACAGCAACGTAAGAACGAAGCTTTGAAACGTTTGCAGGTGGTTGAATCTTTCCGTGCATCCAGAGGTCGTAACAAACCGGAATGGATGATCGTGAAGGTTGTTCCCGTTATTCCTCCTGAACTGCGTCCGTTGGTTCCGCTGGATGGTGGACGTTTCGCAACCTCTGACTTGAATGATTTGTATCGTCGTGTTATTATCCGTAATAACCGTCTGAAACGATTAATCGATATTAAGGCTCCGGAAGTGATCTTACGTAATGAAAAACGTATGCTTCAGGAAGCTGTGGACTCTCTGTTCGACAACTCTCGTAAATCGAGTGCTGTTAAGACAGACGCTAACCGTCCGTTGAAGTCACTGTCCGACAGTTTGAAAGGTAAACAAGGTCGTTTCCGTCAGAACTTGTTGGGTAAACGTGTTGACTACTCTGCCCGTTCGGTTATCGTTGTAGGTCCGGAATTAAAGATGCACGAGTGCGGTCTGCCGAAGAATATGGCTGCCGAACTTTATAAACCTTTCGTTATCCGTAAATTGATCGAACGTGGTATCGTTAAAACGGTTAAGTCTGCTAAGAAGATTGTTGACCGTAAAGAACCGGTTGTTTGGGATATCCTGGAATATGTAATGAAAGGTCACCCTGTGTTGCTGAACCGTGCACCGACACTGCACCGTTTGGGTATCCAAGCATTCCAGCCGAAACTGATCGAAGGTAAGGCTATCCAGTTGCACCCGTTGGCTTGTACGGCATTCAACGCCGACTTCGACGGTGACCAGATGGCTGTTCATTTGCCTTTAGGAAATGAGGCTGTATTGGAAGCACAGATGTTGATGCTTGCTTCCCACAACATTTTGAACCCGGCTAACGGTGCGCCTATTACCGTTCCTTCTCAGGACATGGTACTTGGTTTGTACTATATTACCAAAATGCGCCCAGGCACATTGGGAGAAGGTTTAGTATTCTACGGACCGGAAGAAGCAACTATTGCATACAATGAAAAGAAAGTGGATATCCATGCTCCGATCAAAGTGTATGTAGAGGATGTGAATGAAAATGGTGAGATCGTTAAGGTTTTGACTGAAACATCGGTAGGTCGTTTGATGGTTAACGAATTCGTTCCTGCTGAAGTTGGTTATATCAATGAAGTGCTTGGTAAGAAATCTCTTCGTGATATCATTGGTAAGGTAATCAAGACTTGCGGTGTTGCCCGTACGGCTCAGTTCTTGGATGATATCAAGAACTTAGGATATTACATGGCATTTAAGGGAGGTCTGTCGTTCAACTTGGCCGACGTACTTATCCCGCCTGAAAAAGACGAACTGGTTAAAGAAGGTTATGATGAAGTGGAACAGATCCTGGCTAACTATAGCATGGGTTTCATTACCTTCAACGAACGTTACAACCAGATTATCGATACCTGGACACATGTCAACAGTAAGTTGTCTAATATCCTGATGAAGCAGTTAACTGCTGATAACGATGGATTCAACTCTGTATACATGATGATGGACTCCGGAGCCCGTGGTTCTAAGGAACAGATCCGTCAGTTGTCTGGTATGCGTGGTTTGATGGCAAAACCGCAGAAGAGTGGTGCTGAAGGTGGACAGATCATTGAAAACCCGATCCTTTCAAACTTTAAAGAAGGTTTGTCTGTGTTGGAGTACTTTATCTCTACTCACGGTGCTCGTAAAGGTTTGGCCGATACCGCTTTGAAAACTGCCGATGCTGGTTACCTGACTCGTCGTCTGGTAGACGTATCGCATGATGTGATTATTAATGAAGAAGACTGTGGTACATTGCGTGGTCTGATTTGTACAGAACTGAAGAATAACGAAGAAGTGATTGCTTCTCTGTACGAACGTATACTTGGCCGTGTTTCAGTACATGATATCCAGCATCCGCTTACCGGTGAACTGATTGTTTCTGCCGGTGAAGAGATCCGTGAAGATGCAGCTAAGATGATTCAGGATTCTCCGATCGAAAGTGTGGAGATTCGTTCGGTACTTACCTGTGAATCGAAGAAAGGTGTTTGTGCTAAGTGTTACGGACGTAACCTGGCAACCGGACGCATGGTTCAGAGAGGTGAGGTGGTAGGTGTTATCGCTGCCCAGTCTATCGGTGAGCCGGGTACACAGTTGACACTGCGTACATTCCACGTCGGTGGTATCGCTTCTAACATCGCAACAGAAAACAGTATTACATCTAAATACGATGGTATCCTGGAAATTGACGAACTGCGTGCAGTAGAAGCTGACGATACAACTGCCGGAAAGAAATATCAGGTTGTTGTAAGCCGTCTGGCTGAAATGCGTATCGTTGATCCGAATACAAAGATTGTATTACTGACTCATAATATCCCTTACGGTTCTAAGTTGTTCTTCAATAACGGAGATAAGATCACTAAGGGTGACGTAATCATCGAATGGGACCCGTTCAATGCGGTTATCGTATCGGAAGTTTCCGGTAAGATCGAATTTGAAAGCGTAGTAGAAGGTGTTACTTACAAAGTGGAAAGTGACGAAACTACAGGTTTGAAAGAAAAGATCATTATCGAATCTAAAGATAAGACAAAAGCTCCGGCTGCTCATATCGTAGATGAAAACGGAAATTACCTGAAGAACTATTCATTGCCTTTGGGTGCTCACGTTGTCAAAGAGAATGGCGATCCGGTTAAGGCTGGTGAGGTTCTGGTTAAGATTCCGCGTGCAGTTGGTAAGGCTGGTGATATCACTGGAGGTCTTCCCCGTGTAACTGAGCTGTTTGAAGCTCGTAACCCGTCTAACCCGGCTGTCGTTTCTGAAATCGACGGTGAGGTTGGCTTCGGTAAGATCAAACGTGGTAACCGTGAGATCACTGTAACTTCTAAACTGGGTGAAGTGAAGAAGTACATGGTGCCTCTGTCAAAACAGCTTTTGGTTCAGGAAAACGACTATATCCGTGCAGGTATGCCGTTGTCTGATGGAGCAACTACTCCTTCTGATATCCTTGCTATCAAAGGTCCGACAGCCGTTCAGGAATATATCGTGAATGAAGTGCAGGACGTTTACCGTCTGCAGGGTGTGAAGATCAATGACAAACACTTCGAAGTTATCGTTCGTCAGATGATGCGTAAGGTAGAAGTGGTTGATCCGGGAGATACTCGCTTCTTGGAGCAGCAGATCGTTGATAAGCTGGAAGTTATGGATGAAAATGATCGTATCTGGGGCAAGAAAGTTGTCATGGATCCGGGAGATTCTCAGACACTCCAGGCAGGTCAGATCGTAACAGCCCGTAAGTTGAGAGATGAAAACAGTATGTTGAAACGTCGTGACATGAAGCTTGTAGAAGTTCGTGACGCAGTTCCTGCTACTGCAAACCAGATCCTTCAGGGTATTACACGTGCTGCATTGCAGACAAACAGCTTTATGTCGGCGGCTTCTTTCCAGGAAACAACGAAAGTGTTGAACGAAGCTGCTATCAATGGAAAGGTAGACCGTCTGGAAGGCTTAAAAGAAAATGTTATCTGCGGTCACTTGATCCCGGCAGGTACAGGTCAGAGAGACTTCGACAAACTGGTTGTTGGTGCTAAAGATGAATTCGAGCGTATTTTTGCAAATCGTAAGAACGTAGTCGATTTTAACGCTATGGATAAAGACGACGAGTAATATACTTCTCACACAATAAAAAAGGCTTCCGAAAATCAATTCGGAAGCCTTTTTGTTTTAGCTAATTTGGTTAATCAAGGCATAACCTTTACTTTTGTAGATAGACTTTATAATTAAATATACCAAGTATCATGAAAAAGATTCTGTTAAGCTTTTTGTCACTTTTATTATCGGTGAGTTTTTTATCCGCCAAACAACCGGATGCCCCTTTAAATGTAATGACTTTTAATATACGTATGGATACAAAAGAAGACGGGGCTAACCAATGGAGTAATCGTAAAGATCTGGCTGCCGATCTGGTTAAATTCCATAGTGTTGATCTTTTTGGTGCCCAGGAGGTGCTGAATCATCAGTTGAATGACCTTCTGACGCGTTTGCCGGAATATGCTTATATTGGTGTTGGCCGTGAAGACGGTAAGACTAAAGGAGAATATGCTGCGATATTTTACAAAAAGGATCGTTTTGTTCTGGAAGATAGTGGTAATTTCTGGTTGGCGGAAGATATCAATGCTGTGGGCAAGAAAGGCTGGGATGCAGCCTGTGAGCGTGTTGCTACTTGGGGAATCTTCAAGGATAAGGAATCCGGAAAGAAATTTTTCTTCTTGAATACCCATTTGGATCATATGGGGAAGGTTGCACGTCATGAGGGAGCTTCCTTAGTTTTAGATGAAGCCCATAAATTGGCTAAAGGACTTCCGGTAATCGTTACAGGTGATTTCAATGCAACACCGGACGATGATCCGATTAAGGTGTTGACAGATAAAAATGATCCTCGTCATATCACACATTCACGTGAAATCGCTTCTTTGAAATATGGTCCGGAGTGGACATTCCATGATTATGGGCGTATACCGAATGAAAAAAGAGAATGGATCGATTATATTTTTGTAAAAGGAGACATTAAGGTATTGCGTAACGGTGTTCTTACCGATACATTAAATAATCTTTATCCTTCGGATCACTGTCCGGCTATGGCTACTTTGATCATTCAATAGAAAAGATGAACTGTTGTAAATGCATGTCTTTATAATAATCACATTTACAACAGTTTTTATATGTGTTTTATTTTGTTAATTATTGAAGTAATATTAGTTAATGAGTTCTTTGTGCTTGGAGTTTTTTTGTACAGTTTGTATCTTTGCATTGTTCAAAATGTATTAATATGCATCTGAACAGAAAACCTTAGCCTAAAAGTCAGGATAATAAATATTAAACACAATAAGGTATTTTTTTTTTTTACATTGGTCTAAAGAATTGAGAATTAAAAACACAACTGGAAAAGAGCCGCCTGTGAAGGTGGCTCTTTTTATTTGCAATATATTTCATGAAACCCTCTTATATCTGTATATTTGTGCCCGATTTGTTAAACATAAAACATAAAAGAAATGGAAAACGATAACAAGCAATCTAATGAGATACAGGTAGAGCTGTCTGAAGAAATGGCACAAGGTACTTATGCTAATCTGGCTATTATTTCACATTCAACATCCGAGTTTATACTGGACTTTATCCGTGTTGTTCCCGGTGTACCTAAGGCACAGGTGAAGAGCCGCGTGATCCTGACACCGGATAATGCAAAACGTTTATTTTTTGCTTTGCAGGATAATCTGGCAAAATATGAAGAACAGTTGAAGGGGGGAAACAAGACTGCTAATTTTGAAGACTTTATTCCTCCTATGGGTGGGGTTCAGGGAGAAGCATAAGATATTTCAACCTTTTACCGATAACAAAAAAGGATTGTTTCCAATCAGGGAACAATCCTTTTTTAATTTTTTAAACTTGCGTTGTCTTACTCCATCTTCTTGTTGATAACAATATGGCCGATGTAACCTAAAATAATAACTCCTAGACCTGTCAGAAGGATAGTATTTGTTATACCTCCGCTAATAGCCGGTACTGCAAGAATGATTACACCGATCAGGAGTACGATTACCCCAAGATATTTGACTAATTCGTTCATGGTTATAGATGTTTTTATAATTATTTCCTTTTCTACCGCAAATAAAGTAATAATAACCCGATTGCAAAAATATTTTAGAATAAAAATAATGAATCCTACAAATTTAGCTTCTATATTTGTAGTATCAACACAGTTATATATGATACGAATACTTTACTTGGTTTATTTATGGCTGATTTTTGTACCTGTATTTGTGGTGCTGACTATACTTACGGCCTTGACTGTTATTATAGGTTGCCTTTTGGGGGGTGAGAAGATATTTGCCTACTATCCGGGTATGATTTGGTCGAGACTAACCTGTTACCTGGCCCTTTGTCCGGTAAAAGTAAAAGGGCGGGAGAATATTGACCGTAAGCAATCTTATGTATTCGTTTCAAATCATCAGGGTGCGTTCGATATCTTTTTGATATATGGTTTCCTCGGTGTCCCTATCAAGTGGGTTATGAAGGCAGGTATAGGAAAGATTCCTTTTGTAGGAGCTGCCTGTCGGGCTGCCGGTTTTATCTTTGTAGATAATTCGACTTCCAAGGCTGCGGCCCGTAGTGTGAGGGAAGCTGAACGTTGTCTCAGGAACGGTGCTTCTGTGGTTGTCTTTCCCGAAGGTTCTCGTACATATACCGGAAAGATGATCCGTTTCAAAAAGGGAGCTTACCAAATGGCTCTCGACCAGCATTTGTCGGTTATTCCAATTACGTTGAACGGACCTTTTGATGTGTTGCCTATCGGGTCATTGAATGTGCACAGGCATAAGATGGAAATGATCATTCACCCCGCTATATCGACGAGTGACATGGATACATCTCATAAAGGAATGCAACAATTTGCCGATCATACACAAGAGATAATCGCTTCTGCTTTATGGGATAAATATAAGTAGCGTTTATTTCCAGGCTTTCAGAATACCCGTTTTTGTTACGCCTAAGCTAAAGCCTACACTTTTCCCTAACATGGTTCCCGTGTCTGCTGCTACTGATCCGGAAAACTTCCATCCTTGCAGTTTAGGATGGGTATAATTGATATCGACCAGGCTGGATGTTCCGAATTTTTTATTCAGGAACGGGAAATATGAAGTTCCCCAACCATTCATCGTCGTGAACAGGATACGGTAGGAGAGTTGTGTATTAATATCCCCTTCCGCAGCGAAATGCCAGCTTTTAACACGGTTGTTTTTGAAACCCAGGGAACCGTTTGAATTATATTCGGGAGCAGGAATTAGCGGAGAACCTATTCCCCGGTTGAAGTAAGAGAATCCGGTTGTATATTCCCCGTTGTTGTAATAATCGTCGTTTCCTCCTCCACGTCCGCCTTGCCATTTGTCCCGGTCGAATATGATAAAGTGTATGGGACCGCTTTGGTTCATTGTTACGAGATATTCGGCAACCACTTTGTTTAGCCAGGGAAGGAAAGGCAAATCAAATTGCACTCCCCACAGACCGTCTGTTTTATTGGCAAACTCCATGCCGGACTTATCATTAAAATAATGTTGATAATAGACGTGAGCCGCCCAGTCTTTCTCTGTATAACTTAATTTGAAATCGTAAGAACCGTAATGACTTCCTAATACATTGATCTGGTCGGATTCCGTAGCATCGCTACCTCCTTTTTGTCCACAGATTACCCGAATCATGTCTTTGAATGATTGAGGCTGTTTTCCGATCTTCGGATTAGTGGAAGTCCCTCCCCATTGGGCAAAATGCTGGGCACCGAGAGTTAAGGATAAAGGAAAATCATTTTCTGTATCCTTGATACGGAGGAATAACGATTTATGATGCCATAAGACATTCTTTATATAGACTTGTTTGGTGTTAACGAAATCTTCCAGGTAATCGGTATCGAATGATCTACCAACCGCAAAATCTCCTTTTATCTGCAACCAACCTTTAGTTAAAGGCACTAATGTAAATTCCGGCATGCTTAAATTAACTTCCGGGATAGGCCGTGCATTTGTAGAATGGACCATATCACCGGAACTCAGATTCCGGTCCCATAGGGAGTTATATCTTTCTTTACTACCAAAGCTAAGCAATAGACTTTTGTATCCTATTTCCGCATAAGCCTGCTGGATGAATACATTACGATGGCGGGGTACGGCAGCAACAATATCGAGTCCGGCTCCCCAGCGAAAGCCTTTGCCGAAATGTTGGTTGTGGAATACTCCCGCATTCAATAAACCGTTACCTGCATCCAGGGGAACGATCCCATAACGGTTGCTTACCATCCAGAATGGTGTGTTGGAGCCAGTTGCAGCCGAACCGAACAATTCTGTTTTGTAAATTGTCGCTTCTGGAATGTCGGTTGTCTGGGAATAACTATAATTGGATATACCGAGTAAAATAGTTCCTGCTATTATAATATGTAAGGCTTTCATTCAATATACTTTTTGTCTGCAACAAAGGTAATGATTAAAATAATCTATCAGTCGGGAGATTTAAAAAAGAAGCTTAAGCATTATAAAAATACAAATATAATTGTATCTTTGCTTCCGTTCCTTGATTTACAACGTTTAATATGAATGGTAAACAGTTATTTTTGGAATTTCTAGAAAGCGAAAAGCATAGAATTTCATTATCTTTGGGGGAGTGTCAGCTTGACTCCAAGCCTTTGGGCAGAAATGAAGCTGGCATAGTCTTCAAGGGCCGAATGAATGGGAACGATGTTGCCCTGAAGTTTTTTCTATATAATGGGGACGATGCAGGAAAAGAAAAATGGTTAAGTAAACTTAAAGCTAAATACCTGGTAATATCGTTGCTTGAAACGAGGAATAATATTGTTCAATATGCAGACTTTGATATGATAACCGTGCAGGGACAGGAAATCCCTGTGTTGATAATGAAACTGTACAGATGTTCACTGGAAGAATACAGGAGCATCCTTTCTGTGGATTCTTTTCTTAAGTTATTCCATTTCCTTACTAATACCGTTCAGTTCCTGCATAGTATGGGGATTATACACGGTGCCATCACCCCGCGTAATATACTGGTTGACGATCATAATGATTTTGTGCTGACAGATATTGCGATGGCAGAGAATACAGATCCGGACTATTCAGATATAACCGCCATAGGAGAAATCCTGCGATGGTATGCTTTTGGTAATACGAATAGCGATGTAACTATCAGTAAGGTTTTTCCTGCTTTGAAATTCTATGATCGTATAGTAGAACGTTGTCTGACACGAGACTCCGGTCTGCGTTTTCATACGGTGGACGAGATGCTGGCATTCGTCGAGATCCAGAAGGAACGCGATCCGAACGATCTGTTGAAAGAGTTCAGTCTGATATGTCGTAAGAACTTTCCGAAAGAACTGCCCGAGTTTGTACACTGCTCGGACCAGAAGAAGATAAACAAACTGTTTTCCGAATTCGTCGAAAGAAAGGAATTCTTTGGAAGTAACCTTGTCTATTTTACAGATGTCGAGCGGAATATATTTTCTCCACAGCTATGCAAGAACGGTTATATCAAGTTCGACAATTCGGCCCAACTCCGTATCCTCGATATCTGGATACATAGCGATACCGATATGCGTAATGACTATATCCTTGTGCATCATTCCAATACATCCCCTGAAAAGGTTAACGGCAAAGATGTCTATCGTTGGGCTGTCTACGAGGATCGCACACTGATAACCTGGGAAGAGGCAATGAACGGATTTGCCGAGAGCGATGGCGATATAATTGCCCTCGACCATACAAAGATCGAGTTTTATAACCGGTTGCCCCGCGAAGGTTACTTTTTCATTACATTGAACCACCTGCATAGCCTGATCAATCCGGCCAATATCGGAACGTTACGGGACTACTTTTTCCGGTTTAGCTTTAGCTATGTCAACCGGTATATTCTTGAAGATATGAATAATCTGACGAAACAGCATGTGACGTCTCCCCGCAGAAAGTAAACGAACTTACTTCTTTTCCATCCAGTCGAAAACCATCAGGTAGGTGTAATCACGCGATGGTTTTTCGGAGAGGATCAAGTCGTGCATGCCGTTCGGTATCGTGTCTCGGGTCACATAATCACCTAGTTTGGGAGCATACTTTTGGATGTCGTGCACATTGAGTACAATATCGGATGACAGATATTCTTTATGCCATTCTTTCGTCTCCGGAAACGATTTGTCGGACGACATAACCAGTACCGGGCAATCCAGTTGCAATCCTTTTCTGACCTTCTTTTGTCCCTCCTGGATTGCCTTGATCCAACCGGCTTTTTTGGGGTGTCCATTGATCATTTTCCAATTTGTATCATATTCCCATTCCCCTTTGAATTGTTTCAGGAGACTATGTGCGTACGATGCGTCGCCTTCACCCTGTACGGTTAGATTGGGAAAGAACCGCCCGATAAATGCGACGGCCGGAATAGCCACCTTCTCCATAAACCAACCGAAGTTCCAGTCAAGGAAAGGACTGTTCAGTATCAGTCCGTCTACCGGGAGGTCCCCTTTTTTACTATCCAGATAGAGCGGCGTGATCAATCCACCCGTTGAATGCGCCATCAGCAGTATCTTGTCGTTCCCTTCCGACCGTATGGTTGCCAGTGCCGTATCGATATCGGCGAAATATTCCGTAAGGCTTTTGCAGAAAAATGGGTTCTGGTTGGGTAGGATCGAGCGCCCGTATTTCCTCAGATCCATCGCGTAAAAGTTGTAACCATGCGCATTCACGCTGTCTCCCAACTGCTTTTGGAAGAAATAGTCGTTATAACCGTGGATATATAATACCGCCTGTTTCACATCCGTCAGCCGGGGCTTTTTGACCAATGTGCAGACCACTTTCCCTTCATAATCGTCGGGCATCTGAAACGTACGCCGCAGGTATTCGTCTCCCAGCACATCGGGTACGTATTGTGCATAAATGCTGATAGCCAATGAAATAAGTAAGGTCGTAAAAAACAGTTTGCGTCTCATAATCGTTTTACTTTTATAACCGTGATCGGTATGTCATTGTTCCGGACACAAAGGTAGGCAAACAATTAGAACGGAGATGCTGATATTTTAATCTTTTCGATACGACTAAGTAGTTCTGTCCTCCCGTATTTTTATTTGTTTGAGCATGCTTAAATTTAATTTTTAGCATGCTCGAAATTAAATTTATGCTAGCCAGAAATTAATTTTTGGCTAGCTCAAAAGCAAAAAAATAGGGGAGAAAGTAGTAAAAGTATACGATAAGCGAATTAAATAGTCGTATCCTGCCGGTTAGTTTGATAAGTCCTGCTCTTTATTTCATTAAACAAAAGAAATGTGTACTTTTAGGACTTCATTAGTAAACATTAAGGGGAGATAGTTATGAGACGTATTTATTATTTGTTGCTGGTATGCCTGTGTAGCACCAGTTTGTTTGCAAAAACCAAGAAAGCCGTGTATATAATCATTGACGGGGTTCCTGCCGACCAGATTGAGCGGCTTCACACGCCCGCCATATTCGATATCGCTTCGAGGGGAGCGTATGCGAGAGCTTATACGGGCGGTGAGATAGGACAATATTCTCAAACGGCAACGATTTCTGCCATCGGCTATACCAATTTACTGACAGCCACCTGGTTTAACAAACATAATGTAGGCGGTAACTCCGACCTGCAGCCCAATTATAACTACTGGACTATCTTCCGGATTGCCAAAGAACAACCGAAAAACTACAAAACGGCTATCTATTCCAGCTGGACGGATAACCGTACAGTCCTGATAGGAGAGGGTAAGCCGGAAACGAACAACCTGAAGATCGATTACGTGAAAGACGGTTACGACCTGGATACGATCTGTTTCCCGAAGAAAGATAAGGATCTGCATATCTTCGACATAGACGAACAAATCTCGAAGGATGCCGCAGAAGGAATTCGTAAGGATGCGCCTGATCTGAGTTGGGTGTATTTGTGGTACACCGACGACGCGGGACATATTGCCGGCAACGGAGCTTTCTTCGATGAATACGTGCGGAAGGCGGACGATCAGGTAGCTCGTATCTGGGAAGCGGTCAAGTATCGTGAAGCTAATTTCGATGAAGAATGGATGATCGTTGTAACGACCGATCACGGACGTGGAGAGAATGGCCACGGACACGGGGGACAGTCATGGCGCGAACGCACTACCTGGATTTCGACAAACGTTTCGGTCAATAGCCATTTCACTTCCGGTGGATTGGCCATTACCGATATCGCCCCTTCCATTTGTCGCTATATGGGTTTTGAAGTTCCGCAAGCTGTCTTGTGGGAACAGGATGGAATGCCATTCATCGGAAAGACCGATATCTACGATTTACAGACGATGCCTTACGATAATACAGTCGGGTTGTGCTGGAAATCTTATTCGAACGATGCGCCGGTCACTGTTTATGCTGCTGCGGATAATAAATTCAAGGAAGGAGGCAAAGACGAATGGATCAAGTTGGTAACCCTTCCTGCCGGAACAAAGAATTATACGGTAGATATTCAGGCTTTGCCGGCTTCAAAGTTCTATAAGTTCGTAGTCGTGGCACCCGGAAATCACTTGAACCGCTGGTTACAGAAATAAGAATATAAAGAAAGTAGTATGAAAAAAACTCTATGTGTATCGACGTTATTATGCCTGGCCGGGCAACCTTTACTGGCGCAGGAACGTCCGAATGTTGTTGTTTTCCTGGTTGATGATATGGGACTGATGGACACCTCCCTGCCGTTTCTGACGGATAAGGCGGGTAATCCTGTCCGTTATCCGCTGAACGATTGGTATCGGACTCCCAATATGGAGCGTATGGCTCGCCAAGGAGTCCGTTTCTCCACCTTCTATGCCCAGAGTGTTAGTTCTCCTTCCCGCGCATCCATCATGACGGGACAGAATGCCACAAGACATGGCACTACCAACTGGATAAACGCAGAAAGTAATAACAAAACCCCTTTCGGCCCAAGAGGCTGGAACTGGAAAGGTATATCGAAAAATGATGTAACATTACCCCGTGTCTTGCATGATGCCGGATACAAAACAATCCATGTAGGCAAAGCCCATTTCGGTTGCCAGCACAGTGAAGGCGAAAATCCTCAGAATATAGGTTTCGATGTGAATATCGCCGGTTCTTCCATAGGGCATCCCGGCAGTTATTATGGTGAGAACGGCTATGGGAATATTAAAGGACAAAAGAGTCGTGCCGTACCGGGACTGCAAAAATATCATGGAACAGACATCTTTCTGAGCGAAGCCTTGACTCTGGAAGCAAACGAACAGATCACACAGGCCGTGGAAGAGAAGAAGCCTTTCTTCCTGTATATGTCTCATTATGCAGTACATTCGCCGTTTGAAGCCGATAAGCGTTTTACCGAACATTACAATTATACGGGAAAACCAAAGGTTGCTGCCGATTTTGCAACTTTAATAGAAGGAATGGATAAGTCGTTGGGTGATATCATGGATCACCTGGAAGAACTGGGCATCGCCGAAAATACATTGATCCTGTTCCTGGGTGATAACGGTTCGGATGCTCCGTTGGGCGACGATAAAGGCTATACCTCATCCGCCCCTTTGCGAGGAAAGAAAGGAACGGAGTTTGAAGGCGGCATGCGCGTTCCGTTTATCGCTTGTTGGGGAAAGCCAGACGAAAATAACCCGGTTCAAAAGAAGTTGCCGATCGAAGTAGGCGGTATCCAACGCCAGATGGGAACGGTGATGGATATTTATCCGACTGTATTATCCCTGGTCGGTGCACAGAATCCGCAGGGACATATCGTGGATGGTGTCGATCTCAGTATCCAGTTTCTGGGAAAGAAGAACCGTAACCGTTCAGGAAAGTTCCTGATGCATTTCCCTCATGAGCATCGCGGAAGTTATTTCACCTCTTATATAGATGGTGATTGGAAACTGATTTATTACTATAACCCGGAAAGACCTTCCGAACCCGGTTATCGTTTATATAACCTGAAGAAAGACCCGAACGAAACACTCGATCTGTCCATGCGTGACAAAGGTCGTGTGCGGAAGATGGTACAGGCCATGAGTGCCCAGCTCGAAGCTGAAGGGGCGCTTTATCCGGAGGATAGGAAAGGTAATCCGTTGAGGCCCTTATAAAGGCAGTTCATTGGGTACATGGATATAAAATATGGAGAAAATAATGTTGAAGTGTTTGCGGAATAAATAATTATCCTTACCTTTGCCCCGCAAATTTTTAAGTACTAACAAATATAAAACAGCGTTTTATGAACAATTATGAAACCGTTTTCATTTTAACTCCCGTTTTGTCTGACGCACAGATGAAGGAAGCGGTAGAAAAATTCACGAACATTCTGAAAGAACAGGGTGCTGAAATCGTGAACGAAGAAAATTGGGGATTGCGCAAATTAGCTTATCCTATCGACAAGAAAACAACAGGCTTCTATCAGCTGGTTGAATTCAAGGCAAATCCGGAAACTATCGCTACTTTGGAAGTTAACTTCCGTCGTGACGAACGTGTGATCCGCTTCCTGACTTTCCGCCAGGACAAATATGCAGCAGAATATGCCGCTAAGAGAAGAAATCTGAAATCATCTAAAGAAACAGTAAAGGAGAATTAATCATGGCAGCAACTCAATCAGAAATCAGATATTTAACTCCGCCTTCAGTAGACGTTAAGAAAAAGAAATATTGCCGTTTCAAAAAGAACGGTATCAAGTATATCGATTACAAAGATCCTGAATTCCTGAAGAAATTCCTGAACGAACAGGGTAAAATTCTTCCGCGTCGTATCACTGGTACCTCTTTGAAGTTCCAGCGTCGTATTGCTCAGGCTGTAAAAAGAGCTCGTCACTTGGCGTTGCTTCCTTACGTAACCGATTTAATGAAATAATAAAAAGAGAGGAGACAGAATATGCAAGTTATTTTGAAAGAAGACGTAATCAACTTAGGTTACAAAGACGATATCGTAACAGTAAAAGACGGTTACGGACGTAACTTTCTAATCCCCCAGGGTAAGGCAGTAATCGCTTCTGAGTCTGCTAAGAAAGTGTTAGCTGAAAACCTGAGACAACGTGCTCACAAATTGGCTAAGATCAAAGAAGATGCTCAGGCATTGGCTGCTAAGTTGGAAGGTGTTGCATTGACTATCGGTGCAAAGACCAGCTCAACAGGTACAATCTTTGGTTCTGTTACAAATATCCAGGTTGCTGAAGCTTTGGCAAAGGCTGGTTTCGAAGTAGAACGTAAGATTATCTATATCAAAGAAGCTGTTAAGGAAGTTGGTAGCTACAAAGCTATTCTTAAACTTCACAAAGAAGTTTCTGTTGAAATTCCTTTCGAAGTGGTTTCTGAATAATTTAGTAAACGATATAAAGTTAAAAGGGCAGTTCCATGACGAACTGCCCTTTTTTTGTTCTTAGATTGCCTTTTCCCCTTCTCTTTGACTGAAAAGTCCCCCTTTTTGCTTAATTTCTCCCCCTTCTCTATTAAATGTATATTGTACTTTTGTGCTTGTCGTTAAGATTATTGTTAAAACCAAAGGATATTAATAACATGGGAAAACGAATTTATTTACTACTGTTTAGTTGTTTGTTGCCGTGGAGCGTTCAGTCACAATCTGTGTCGGATAGAGTTGTTGAAAAAGATTATGTAGCGTATCTGTTTACCTATTTTACGGGAAACCATATCAGCCAGGAAGCTGTCTGTTTTGCTGTGAGTATGGACGGATATAATTACTGGGCTTTGAATGATAATAAACCGGTGATCGATTCTAAAGTGATCAGCTCTACCGGTGGTGTCCGTGATCCTCATATTTTACGTACTGAGGATGGGGAAACATTTTATATGGTTGTGACCGACATGGTCTCTGATAATGGCTGGGATTCCAACCGGGCAATGGTTTTACTGAAATCTACCGATCTGGTAAATTGGTCTCATTCGGTGATCAATATGCAGAAACGCTATGCCGGACAGGAAAAACTGAAAAGAGTGTGGGCTCCTCAAACCATCTTTGATCCGGAAGCCGGAAAGTATATGGTGTATTGGTCGATGAAATATGGAGATGGTCCGGATGTCATTTATTATGCTTATGCGAATAACGACTTTACGGATCTGGAAGGAGAACCTAAGCCGTTGTTCATACCCGAAAATAAGCTGTCTTGTATAGATGGAGATATTGTTTTTAAAGACGGTATCTATCATTTATTCTATAAGACGGAAGGGCATGGAAACGGTATCAAAGTAGCTACCACTCGTTCACTTACATCCGGTCAATGGAAGGAAGAACCTGATTATAAGCAGCAGACGGATAGACCAGTGGAGGGTGCGGGCACTTTTAAACTGATCAATCAGGACAAATATATTTTGATGTATGATGTTTATACTTCCGGCAAATATCAGTTCACAGAAACAACTGATTTGAAAAACTTCAAAGTAATAGACAGTGAAGTTAATATGAATTTTCATCCGCGTCATGGAACGGTTATTCCTATTACCCGCGATGAATTAAGACGTATCACTGCTAAATGGGGGAAACCTGCCGAACTGGGTGAATTACCCAATAACCCAATCTTGCCTGGTTTTCATGCTGATCCTGAAATCTTATATTCCCCGATGTCGATGTCTTTACCGATCCAGTATCGGGCAAACCCTATATTTTTTGTGGTCGGTAGACGATACCGGATCGCCTAATTATCAGATTGCTTATGGTTCATCCAAATCTCCGCTACGGATGAATGGTATATCATATATCATCGTATAAATAAAAATTACCTGAATGAAAGTCCTGGTACACACCGCGAGGTATGTATCGATCGTATGGAGTTTAATCCGGATGGGACGATAAAGAAAGTTCAGCCTACTTATTAAGTGGATTTGATTCCTGTTTATTCGGAGGATATGCGAGTGCTGTTAGCAAACGAGAATAAACTTTATTATGACTATTTCCCCAGAATATTTCTATTGGTGGGGAAAAATCCCCATGCCTATGGGGGTAATGTCCCATGCAAGTGGGGGAAATACCCCTTTGCAGTGGGGAAAATATCCCATCGGAAAGAAACTTTTATGGGCTAACAACTTGCAGAGGATTTCAATTCGTAGGGAAAGTCATTTCCAGATATGGCTTTCTCTTTGCTGTAAACAAGAGACGACCAATTATTTATAGAAAAAGACTTCTCGTAATCAGTAAAAAAATGCTACATTTGCCCCGAATTTGCAATAAAAGTATAAAGTGGCAAAAAGATCTTTTCTATATATAACTTTGCTGATAGCCCTGTTTTTTTCCTTGTCTGGAGTTCAGGCCAGGGAGAAAACGTTTACTGTCGTGATCGATGCCGGTCACGGGGGGAAAGACCCTGGTGCACGCGGTTCCGTTATTGATGAGAAGGTGATAAACCTGTCGGTCGCTTTAAAGCTGGGGGAGAAGATCTCTGCCAACCATGACGATGTAAAAGTTGTTTATACCCGCAAGACTGACCGTTTCATAGAACTGGACGAACGTGCCAACATCGCCAACCGGAATAAGGCCGACCTGTTTATCTCGATACACACAAACTCCGTTAAAAAAGGAAGTACAGCCCGCGGTACTGAAACTTATACCTTAGGTTTGGCCCGTACGGATGAGAACCTGGCTGTTGCTATGCGCGAAAACTCAGCTATCTTATTAGAAGATAATTATCTGCAGAAATATGAAGGGTTCGACCCCAATTCTTCCGAGTCATATATCATATTCGAGTTTATGCAAAATAAGCATATGGAGCAGAGTATCAGCCTGGCTTCTGAAATTCAGAAGTGTTTCACCTCGGCCAATCGTGGTGACAGAGGTGTGAGGCAAGCAGGTTTTCTGGTTTTAAGGAAAACAAGTATGCCTAGTGTTCTGGTAGAACTTGGTTATATCTCCAACCGGGAAGAGGAACGTTTTATGAAGTCGTCGGATGGACAGAATAAACTGGCCAGTGCTCTTAGTGATGCTTTTACGAAATACAAAAAAGAATATGACAGAAAACAGGGAGGTGTCTCTGTAGGTGCAAATAGCTCGGTTGTATCATCAGAAACCCGTAATATTCCAGTGTTAAGTGAAGATAAGGAGACACGGACCGATCTTTCTGATGCTCCGGTTGGGAGTGAGGAAGATATTCTTAATAAAAAGAAAAATTCATCTTCGCAAAGAAAACGGACTCAGACTACGGTGTCGTCCAGGGAAAAGTCAGATACGACAGGTAAAATAATCTATAAAGTGCAAATTCTAACCTCCGATAAAAAACTTTCTCCGGGGGCAAAAGTGTTTAAAGGATATAAGAATGTGAACTTCTTTGTTGAAAAAGGAATTTATAAATATACTTATGGCGAAACAACGGATTTTGATTCGATCAGGAAGTTACGCCGACAAGTCGCTAAGGACTTTAAAGATGCGTTTATCGTAGCCTTTAAAGATGGCAAAAAGGTGAAATATTAAATAAAGAAACATATAATTTAAAGGGATGAAAAATATACTGACCAAAGAGGCAAAAATCGGACTCGTAAGTATTATCAGTCTGGCGTTGCTGTATTTCGGGATTAATTATCTGAAAGGAATAAATTTATTTAAGCCGGTAAATCATTATTTCGTTACATTTCATAATGTGAAGGACGTTACTGTTTCCAGTCCTGTTTTTATTGATGGTTTTAAAGTCGGGTTGGTTAGAAGTATTGCCTATGATTATGAAAATACGGATAAAATAACTGTAGAGATCAGTCTGGATGATGAGATGAGGTTGACTTCGGGTAGCTATATTACAATTATTAAGACTTTACTGAGTGGGGGAGAACTCCATATTCATCTGAATAAGTATGTAAAAGATTACCTGAAGCCTGGAGCTACGCTTGAAGGACGGATGGAAGAAGATATGATGCAGGCTGTACAAGAGAAAATTCTGCCTGGTGTGGCAGATCTGTTGCCTAAGATAGATTCGATCCTGGGAGGTCTGCAAACCTTGATTGCTCATCCGGCAATCGCCCAGTCTCTAAATCATATTGAGAAGACAACTGGTAACCTGGAAGCTTCCACTCGTCAGTTGAATGCCTTGCTGAGCAAAGACGTTCCCGGAATTGTATCGGATCTGAAAGTGATAACAGGTAATTTTAATGAGGTCAGTGCCGGGCTGAAAGAGTTGGATCTGGCTACAACAGTTAACTCGATAAATGCAACATTGGCTAATCTCAAACTTACTACTGATAAGTTGAATCAAAAAGATAATAGCCTGGGATTATTGTTGAATGACAGGAGTTTATATGATAATCTGGATAGCACTATGGTGAATGCTTCCAATTTATTAATAGACTTGAAGAAGAATCCGAAAAGATATGTTCATTTTTCTGTTTTTTAACTGAAAGGAATATTAAAACATCTAATGTTATTTAGAATTATTCCAATTAAAGGAAAAAATATCCAACCCTGATTTCAGACAGGCTTAAGGCCTTTAGATAGAGGGAAATAACCTGATATCGGAGTCTTTTTGCATAGGGAAAGGGGGTAAGCGTAGGTAGTAAAAGTGCCCCAAAATAAAGGGCTCTTGAGTATGGTGAATGGTAAGTGCTTGTTAATCAGGTATGTTTCTTGTAACTACTTGACGCTAAATAGGATATTAAACATTCAAAAGAACCAAATAATTCGGAGCTTTTTTTTTCCGAATTAATTTCTAAACTTTGTAGTCGGAAAGAAATATAAAAGCTATAGTTGGGAGAGTAATAAATCATGCAAACTGAATATCAGACATTGTGGAATAAATGCCTCGCTGTTATAAAAGACATCGTGCCGGAGGCCGCTTTTAACACATGGTTCATGCCGATCATACCTCTATCGTATGAGGATAACAAATTTACGATTCAGGTACCGAGCCAGTTTTTTTATGAGTATCTTGAGGAGAAATACGTAAATGTATTAAAGGTTACATTATATCGTGTTATCGGTCAGGGTACGATTCTTAATTACCGTGTTATGGTGGATAAGACGACTGGTGGTACGGTAGATTATCCGGCAGAAAATGGTTCAGTAGCCGTAAAGAAAATAACTCCCAAAGATGCGAACAAGGCTCCTAGTCCATTTGTACAAACTGCACCTCAGGATTTGGATCCTCAATTGAATCCCAAATATAACTTTGAAAACTATTTTGAAGGAACCAGTAATAAATTAGTACGTACTGCGGGAGAAGCTGTCGCTCAGAATCCTGGAAAGACAACGTTTAATCCATTATTTATCTTTGGCCCTTCAGGGGTAGGTAAAACACATTTGTGTCATGCCATAGGAACACGTATCCGTGAACTTCATCCTGAGAAGAAAGTGTTATATGTTTCGTCTCATCTTTTCCGTGTACAGTTTACTGATGCGATCCGTAAGAATACGACGAATGACTTCCTGAACTTTTATCAGAATATCGATGTTTTGCTATTGGATGATATTCAGGAGTTGATCGGTATGGATAAAACACAGAACACATTTTTCCATATATTTAATCACCTTCACCAGCTGGGAAAACAGTTGATCCTTACATCCGATAAGGCTCCTGTAGACTTACAAGGAATGGAGGAGCGTTTGATTACTCGTTTGAAATGGGGCTTGACTGCAGAATTGAGTCGTCCGGACCTTGATCTGAGAAAGAAGATTCTTAAAAACAAGATCAATCATGACGGAATCGTTATCCCGGATGAAGTGTTCAACTTTATTGCCAATAACGTAACGGAAAATGTTCGTGACCTGGAAGGTATTCTTGTTTCTCTGATGGCAAATGCTGTCATTAATAATAAGGAAATAGATTTGCCTTTGACCAAACGTGTGGTTAGCCAGGCGGTCCGTCTTGAAAAGAAGCAGTTGTCTGTTCAGATGATTCAGGAAATTGTATGTAATTACTTTAATCTTGATCAGTCAGTCATTCAGACGCGTTCCAGAAAGCGTGAAATTGTACAGGCTCGTCAGATTACGATGTATCTTGCCAAAAAGTATACCGATTGTTCATTTTCGCATATCGGAAAGATAGTAGGTAAAAAAGATCATGCCACAGTTTTGCATGCTTGCAAAACAATCAAGGATCAGATGGAAACGAGCAAATCTTTCCGTTCGTCTGTCGAAGAAATCGAAGTTAAGTTAAAAGGCTAAGAAAGCCTTAAAATATAGGCTGAAGGGATGTCATTTTGTATGGCGTCCTTTTTTTGTTTTGGAAAACTTGGAAAAGAGAGTGGTTTTCATTTTAGAAAACTTTGTTTGATGAGTAGGAAGTTAATGTGTTGATATTCATTGGTGGTCTGATTCGAAATGGAAAACTTATTGTTTGTTTCGATTTTAGTTGTTGGATAATTTGGTTAATAAATAAAGTATTCTTAAACTTGCACTATTATTAAATACAGTAATTATCGTGAACCATAAAACTTACACATTCGATGAAGCGTTTAAGGCTTCACTTGACTACTTTACGGGCGACGAGCTTGCCGCGAAAGTATGGGTAAACAAGTATGCTTTGAAAGATGCATTCGGGAATATTTATGAGGAATCCCCTAATGATATGCATCACCGGTTGGCAAAAGAAATTGCCCGTGTAGAAAAAAAGTATCCTAATCCGTTGTCGGAGCAGGAGCTTTTTGATTTATTTGATCATTTCCGCTACATCGTTCCGCAGGGAAGTCCGATGACGGGGATAGGCAACGATTATCAGATTGCCTCACTCTCTAATTGTTTTGTGATCGGATTGGATGGAGAAGCCGATTCATACGGTGCAATTATTCGGATTGATGAAGAGCAGGTTCAGTTGATGAAGCGTCGTGGAGGTGTCGGACATGATTTGTCTCACATCCGTCCGAAAGGATCTCCTGTTAAAAACTCAGCTCTTACTTCTACCGGGTTGGTGCCGTTCATGGAACGTTACTCTAATTCTACACGTGAAGTGGCACAGGACGGACGTCGTGGTGCATTGATGTTGAGTGTATCGATCAAGCATCCGGATTCCGAATCCTTTATTGATGCGAAGATGACAGAAGGAAAAGTAACCGGTGCAAACGTATCGGTAAAAATAGATGATGATTTTATGAATTCCGTAGTTAGCGGAACTCCTTATACGCAGCAATATCCTATTGATTCGGAAAATCCTACTACTAAAAAAGAAATAGACGCTCCGGCTTTGTGGAAGAAGATTATACATAATGCGTGGAAGTCTGCAGAGCCTGGTGTTTTGTTCTGGGATACTATTTTGCGTGAATCGGTTCCTGATACATATGCCGACCTGGGTTTCCGTACGGTTTCTACCAATCCTTGTGGAGAGATACCTCTTTGTCCGTATGATAGCTGCCGTTTATTGGCAATCAATCTTTATTCATACGTTGTAAATCCGTTTACAAAAGATGCTTACTTTGATTTCGATTTATTCAAAAAGCATGTGGCATTGGCACAGCGTATCATGGATGATATAATTGATCTTGAATCGGAAAAGATTGAAAAGATCCTTGATAAGATCGACTCCGATCCGGAATCGATGGAAGTGAAGGAAACGGAACGTCATTTGTGGGAAAAGATCCAGAAGAAAACATTACAGGGACGTCGTACCGGTGTGGGGATTACTGCAGAAGGTGATATGATCGCTGCTCTGGGATTGCGTTACGGTACGGAAGAAGCTACCGAATGTGCTGAAGAAATTCAGAAGACACTGGCTTTGGAAGCTTACCGTTCTTCTGTAATGATGGCTAAGGAACGTGGCGCTTTCGAGATATATGATTCAAAACGTGAAGAAAAGAATCCGTTTATCAACCGTCTGCGTGAAGCCGATCCGGGCCTGTATGAAGATATGATGAAATACGGACGTCGTAATATTGCCTGTCTGACCATTGCTCCTACGGGAACAACCAGTTTGATGACACAAACGACTTCCGGTATCGAGCCGGTCTTCCTTCCTGTGTACAGACGCCGTCGTAAGGTAAATCCGAATGATTCGGATGCACGTGTTGACTTCGTTGATGAAACAGGGGATGCATTCGAAGAATATGTAGTATTCCATCATAAGTTTGTAACCTGGATGTTGGCTAATGGTTATTCCGCATCCAAGAAATATACCCAGGAAGAAATTGACGAACTGGTTGCTAAATCACCTTATTATAAGGCTACATCCAATGATGTTGACTGGTTGCAGAAAGTCCGTATGCAGGGGCGTATCCAGAAATGGGTGGATCATTCTATCAGTGTGACTATTAACCTGCCGGCTGACGTAACGGAAGAATTGGTCGATTCTTTGTATGTTGAAGCATGGAAGTGCGGATGTAAAGGATGTACGGTTTATCGTGACGGTTCCCGTTCAGGTGTATTGTTGTCGACAGAGAAAAAGAATAAGAAAGACGATTGCAATTGCATGGAGCCGCCTGTTATTGTGGCTACCCGTCCGCGTGAACTGGAAGCAGACGTTGTTAAGTTCCAGAATAACCGCGAAAAGTGGATTGCCTTTGTCGGCTTGCTGAATGGACGTCCTTATGAGATTTTTACCGGTCTTGCAGACGATGATGAAGGTATCATGCTTCCGAAAAATGTATCGAAAGGTACGATCATCAAGAGTTATGATGAGGATGGACAGAAACATTACGACTTCCAGTTCAAGAACAAACGTGGTTATAAGATGACTATCGAAGGGCTGGACGGTAAGTTCGACCCTGAGTTCTGGAACTATGCAAAACTGATCTCCGGTGTATTGCGTTATGGTATGCCTATCGATCAGGTAATCAAGCTGGTTCAGGGAATGGAGTTGAACAACGAGTCAATCAATACCTGGAAGAATGGGGTGGAGCGTGCACTGAAGAAATATCTGCCGAACGGAACCGAAGTAAAAGGACAGAAATGCCCTAACTGTGGTCAGGAAACCCTGATCTACCAGGAAGGATGTCTGATTTGTACGAATTGTGGAGCATCAAAGTGTGGATAAGTGTAACATCGTAAATATTTTTAGTGAATGCGGAGAGAAATCTCCGCATTTTTCATATCTTCGTGGCTGGAACTAAATTTGATACACATGAAAGTCACCTTTAATATCAACTTCCATACCATTTGGGGGCAGAAGTTATGTGTAGTAGGATCTATTCCGGAGCTTGGCTCATGGGAGCCTGCTTTGGCAAAGGAAATGAACTACAAAGGGGATGGAAACTGGCAGCTTGAGCTGGATCTGGAACTTACATCGCCTCAGCAGACTATAGAATATCGTTACTTTTTAAGTATAAATGATAAGCGGGTATTTGAAGAATGGGAAAAAAACCATCAGGTAACATTTGAAGGACATGCTAATCATTACACTTTGTATGACTATTGGCAGATACGTCCTAACAATCTGGCTTTCTATTCTTCTGCTTTCACGAAAAGCCTGTTTGCCCATCCATGTAATACCTATGAACGGGTTGTCAAAAGCGGAAAAAGGCTGACTATTAAAATCTCGGCCCCGCGTGTGGAGAAGAACCAAAGTGTTGCCATCACCGGTAATCAGGAATGTCTGGGAAACTGGCATCCCGATAAAGCTTTGATCCTTAGTTGCGACACCTTTCCCGACTGGCATATCGACTTGGATGCGAACGATATAATCTATCCGCTGGAATACAAATTCCTTGTCTATGATAACGATAAGCATCAGCCTTTATACTGGGAAGAAGACGAGAACCGGAAACTTGACCTGCCTCCGCAGGATTTTGGAGAAACCGTTATCGTCTCCGGACTTTATTTCCGCGACAATCTTCCTTTATGGCGGTGTGCGGGTACAGTGATCCCGGTATTTTCTCTCCGTTCCGAACAAGGATTTGGAGTTGGTGACCTCGGGGATCTGCGTATGCTGGTTGACTGGGCAAAGAAAACCCGCCAGCGTATCATACAGGTTTTACCGATGAATGATACGACAATGAGTCATACCAAAGGAGACTCTTATCCGTACAGTGCAATCTCTATTTATGCACTTCACCCTATGTATATCAGCTTGCCTTTGATGGGAGAACTGAGGGATGCAGGAAGAACTGCTTTCTACAGGGAAAAGCAGGAAGAGTTGAATGCGAAGGATGCTGTCGACTATGAAGAAGCAGTAAAATATAAACTGGCTTATTGTCGGGAATTCTTTAGCCAGGAAGGTTCTGTTATTATGGCCAGTCCCGAATATCAGGAATTCTTTGCTCAAAGTCAATCCTGGTTAGTGCCGTATGCCGCATACAGTTATCTTCGTGACAAATATAAGACATCCGACTTTACAAACTGGGGAAATAATGCTACGTACAACAAGTCGCAGATACGTGAACTTTGTTCGGAAGATAGCGGTGCTTATCCTGAAATATCTTTTTATTATTTCCTGCAATTCATTTTGCATACGCAGTTCAAATCTGTATCCGACTATGCCCGTAAGAACGGAATAGTCCTGAAAGGCGACCTTCCGATCGGTGTGAACCGTACCAGTATCGACGCCTGGACGGAACCGCAGTATTTTAATATGAACGGTCAGGCCGGTGCGCCTCCCGATGATTTCTCCGTTAACGGTCAGAACTGGATGTTCCCGACCTATAACTGGGAAACAATGGAGAAAGATAATTATTCCTGGTGGAAACGGCGTTTTCATAAGATGAGTGATTACTTCGATAGTTTCCGTATCGATCATATATTAGGTTTTTTCCGTATATGGGAAGTGCCGTTGGATTATGTTCAGGGATTGTGCGGTCATTTCAATCCCGCTCTCCCTTTGACAAAAGAGGAGATCGAACAGTATGGATTTATTTTCAATGAAGCCCGTTTCACCACTCCTCATATAAATCGTAAATTCCTTCCGGAATTATTCGGTATTCTGGCTGAAGAGGTGGAAGGAACTTATCTGGCCCAATCCTCTTCCAACCATTTTGTACTGAAATCTTTCTGTGATACACAGCGGAAGATCGAAGCTTTGTTTGCCGGAAAGACCGATGAAGCCTCTTTGCGTTTAAAGGAGGGATTGTTCTCTATTGCCAATGAAGTATTGTTTCTACGTGATCCGCAGGAGAAAGATAAATTTCATCCCCGCATTTCGGCCAGTCAGTCATATATGTACAGCGAACTGAGCACATCCGACCGATATGCATTCGATCAGTTATACTGGGAGTTCTTCTATCACCGTCATAACGATTTCTGGAAGACACAGGCCTTTAATCGTTTGACCCCTCTGGTGGCAAGCACGAATATGTTGGTGTGTGGTGAAGACCTGGGGATGATTCCCGAGTCTGTTCCTGATGTAATGAATAAACTGCAGATACTCAGTCTGGAGATTGAAAGGATGCCGAAAACGCCCCAGCGGGAGTTTACGGATATGTTCAACCTGCCCTATCATTCGGTCTGCACAACGTCGACACACGATATGACTCCGCTTCGTAACTGGTGGCACGAAGATCGTGAGAAGATACAGCGTTATTATAATGAAGTGTTATTGCGTGAAGGTACTGCTCCGGAAGACTGTACGGAAGAACTGGCAACCCAGATCGTGACCAACCATCTGGCAACAAATTCAATGCTGACTATCATCCCTATGCAGGATTGGTTTGCTATTGACGATTCCGTGAAGCGGAAAGATATAGAGTCCGAACGGATCAACGTCCCGTCCAATTCAAATCATTATTGGTGCTACAGGATGCACATCACGTTGGAGAAACTGATCGAGGCAGACAGCCTGAACAACAAAATAGCGGAACTGATTAGAAAGTCCGGAAGACGATAAACGTCCCGCTGGACGTATAAGCGTCGGAAAACATATCACAGATGGTTGTGTCGAAAGTGTTGTTTAGCGCTTTCGACACAATTCTTTTTTATACTTTATGATAAGGTTTGTGTTATAATTCATTGATCACATCATCAAAATAGGTATACCTTTCAACTAACCTTCACGTGCCAACTTGATCTCCTTATATGCTTCATTGAGACCTGCCAGAATTGTCTCTTTCGTATGGTGATATCCACTACGTCCAGAGAGAGTTTGTGTAATATTCTTAGTAAAAAAACTTAGTTCTGTATGAACTCTGGTTATGATGAACAAAGATAAGAATTATCGACAAATGCTACATTTATAATAGCGAATAATCAAGGTTCCTGTAAAAAAAACTACTATTTACCTGTTTTTCCTCTCTGTAATAGGTACCGTTATGGTATCATAAGGTAAATCGGGTCATACTTAGATGAGTTGATACTATCTCATATTCATAAGACTGTCAAAAGGAATGATAACAATTAGGACTTAATTTTCAAGGCTGGTGCCAGAGTTCATACAGAACTCACAAAAACAGACAAAGCCTATGGCAACAAATGAACCCAGAAAGCGAAGTATCGTTGCTACCTTGGTAGCTAACATGCTGACAGAGCGTGAAGACGATTTCACTGCTAACGTCACTTACGTGGCAAATCGCTCTATTGAAGATCTCTGCAATATTGCAGCAAGCGGTAAAAGTAAGTTTACAGCGTCCGAATTACTGGCAGCTCACAACGATTTGAAGACCACTGCCAAAGAAGAATTGTACTCCGGTTCTACTGTAGAATTCGGTTTGACAAACAACTCGCTCGGAATAGACGGCCCCTTCATTGGTCCGAAAGCCAAATTCGATCCGGCAAAGAATAATGTAACCCTTCGCAGCACGCCTATTAAAGAAGTGAAAATGGATTTGAAAGGTATCAACGTGATCGTAGGTGAAGTAGTGGAAGGACTTCCGACCGTCACTAAACTGACTGATGTATTCTCCGGTTCTATAAATGCTAAAATCACCCCGGGCAACACTCTCAACGGTGAAGGTAAGCGCGTCAAGATAGTGGGAACTGAAGGTAACACCGTAGGTTTTTTCTTTATCAACTCAGAAACCGAAGCAGAAACAGCCGTTCCGATGACAGCCGTTTCGCGTAATGATCCTTCTTATTTCTCTTTCATTATCCCGTCATTGGCCGATGGTAAATACTATTTGGAAATAGCTTCCCAATATGGCGGCAACACCAAACAATTGTTGAAAGACGTACGCCGTAACCGTTTCCCTTACCTGCTGACAGTGGGGGATACCGGCGAGGATGACCGCCCTGTAATTGAATGACACTTTTTATGCGATCACCGTATGCGCTCGTATACGATGATCGTATCCTCTCACATACGACCGTCGTATACGGGAACATACGATGTCCGTATACGAGCGCATACGACAATCGTATATGCGCGGTACGAAACGGATCAATTTACGTAATTTGCGCAAATATCAAAGAACTTATACAATTTAAACAAGCATTTACTTATGAAACAAATAATACAGAAATACCGACTCTGGCTGCTTTGTCTGATGGGGGCGATGATGCTTTTGCCACACGCCGTGTGGGGGCAAGGTGTGTGGGTATATAATACGGATGGAACATTCTCTTGTACGATTGATGGGGGGACGGAAACCATCACTGATGGTAAGCATACTGATACGGTAAATGATGGGTCTGGTGGTTCAACTACAATTAGTGGTAAAATTTCTCATATACAGCTTAGCAATGGTAAGTTGATTTGGAAGGGGCAAAGCTTAAACTCAACTTCTGTTACGGCTACTGGTGGAACCATACAGATTGAGGAGTCTATGAACAATGAATTAAAAAACTTAACAATCAATGGAAATGTGAATGTTAAAGGGCCGGGTAAGTCAGAGTTTCCTATAGCTCAGGAAATTATTATTTCTGGTGGAAATGTTATCCTGTCAGAGTTTAGCATTAGTCCAGTAAAGCCAACTGTATTTGTCCGTGGCGGTAATGTGCTGATGGAATCTGTCGGTTATGAATATTCTTATAATGAGTCTGGAGCCCTTTATGCTATTCTGCAAACCGGAGGAGAACTGACATTCAAAAGTTGCGATTTCTACTGTTGGAAAGACCTAAGCTTAAGCTATTACCCGAAGAATATCGTCCAGACGGAAGGAGGGACATGCAACTTGAATAAAGATGCCGGGACACTAGAGGCAGGAGGATTCAATGTTACTAAAAGTGGTACATTGAAGATCGCAGGCGGAACATTCGGGAAGACGTTTTCCGGACTGGCCCCTTTCCCTTTTCATGTCTCGGAGGGTGGTAGCTTGATTATCGATGACGGAGTCTTTTGGGGGGCTATCCCTGTGGAAGATGGTGAATTGACTATTAACGGGGGGACTTTCTATGGGCTTCAGTCGAAAAATGGGAAAATAACCATAAATGGCGGGAACTTTAACGCTACAGATTACTCTATAAGTGGACAGAAAATCAACAAGCCTGTTATCATTGAAGGGGGGAGTCTGACAATCACAGGTGGAGAATTTACGGCAACCGAACATGAATCGGTCCGTGCGGCTATACAGATCCTGGCAGATGCGAAGGTCGAGCTTAGCGGAGGTGTTTATAATAATTGCGCTTTCTACATTGATCCGTCGGTCAGTCTCACACCGGAAAGCATGTTGGCGAAGGGGTATGGCTACTTTACATTGACACAGGAGTTACAGCCGGACGTGCAATACAAAAACGATGCCATACAAAAATATGATAGGATACAAGTCAAGGCTCTTGATAGCGAACCCCCCGCGGGTTATGGCAGGGGAGAGGCTTTGAAGGCCGACGTAGGACCGAATGGCAAAGACGTGACGGTCTTCGGGACGCAAATTCCATACAATTATGAGATCAATACGCCGGAAGGGCTACTTTGGTTGATGACTGCGATTAATGGTTATTGGAATGAGGACTTCGAGGTCGAACTCCCCGGGACAGATTACCATAAAATAAACCGGGCTTCGGAAATCCGAATCACCGCCGACCTGGATATGGCCGGATATGAATGGGTTCCTATCTTTGTATTCTCTGCTGCGCTTTTGGATGGGCAGAACCACCGCATTTATAACCTGAAAGTGAATCAGGCTTGCGCTACTTTCATGCAACAACTAGGCTTTTCGAACACACCGGCCTCTACTTTGGCTAATCTCGTGGTCAATGGTACATTCAACAGTAAAGACACAAAGTATAATAGCAGGATAAACTCCGGTTCTTCCGGACTTGTTTGCAGTAATACGAATGGATATATCGTCAACTGCGGTGTGGAACAAAGCAAGTTGACCTCTGACTTCACAGATCCTTCCGTTGTCAGTAGTGCCGGATTGGTGGTGTTTAACGACAAGGTTATTCAAAACTGCTATTTTACCGGAGAGATAAGTATGAAGGAGACATATACGAAACCCAGTTGGGAGGATACTAATAATGTCGGAGGAATTATCAGGGTGGGGGAGATTGCGGTTAATTGTCGCTCGGGTGCTTGCATCGAGAATACTTATTCTCATCTTCTCAAGCCTGTGTCTCATGAGGCGAAGTGCACTTCGCTTGAATTGACAATCACAAAGGAGCCATCTATCGGCGGGTTGGTCGCCGAATCGGGAGACGGAACTATTGATGGTTGTTTCAAAGCCACGGATCCGAAAGATGCATTGGATGCCTTGAATAAGGGAGTCGAAGCACACAAGCTTCTTCAAGACGAGATTCCATGGAAACTCTGGATTTGTAAAGAGGAACGAAACGGCGGTTTCCCGATCTTGGGAGAAAAAAACAAACCGTCCGTTATCGAATACCCCCTTACCCTGAAAGTGGAAGGTCCCGGCACATTCGAGGGCTATTATTGGACGGGAGAAGAGGAGATGCAAGAAAAACACGATTTCCAGGCCGACACCACGATCATTTTTACAAATGCAAGAACTTTCCATATTATGCCTAAGCCCGGCAAGGGAGCAACCTTGGTAAATGTAGTGAAAGTCATGAAGAGACTAGATGAGGGGATGGAGAAGCTGGATTCCATTCCGCAGGTAAAGATAAAGGCGAATGAAGAGTACCAGTTCCTGGCACGAGAATCCATCGAACTGGTTGCCCGGTTCCGTCTCGACACGTTGTATATCGAAAATGACACCACCGTATTGGGTGGATCGGATGAAATCACAAGCGTGGACAAGGTAGAAATTTCCGCATCCGGCACGGAGGGAAATAAACCGGCAGTCGTGGAAATCGGCAACGTAACTGTTCAACCGAAAGAGGATGGCGGAGGCAGTGAAACCCTTGAGGCCAGAACGACCATCACCAAGGATGCAAACGTCATCCTCAAATTGTCGGGAACGAACGACCTCGGAACGCTCACCAATAATGGCTGTGTGACCATCGAGAAGGGTGATAATGCCGCAGAAGTGTCATTGGCAGCTAAGGTCATCAATTCTGGCACATTGATCGACAACACCGGGTTGATCACCGAAGTTCTGGGTAAAGACGAAAGTTTGTTTCTTTCCGTGCTAAAAAAAGAAGAAGCGGATAAGAATGTCACACTGGGTGAAACCACCTCTTTGAGCGCGCAAGCAACCGTTCCGGCCGGTGCAACCGTCACTTTCCAATGGCAACGCGGAAGCGCTGGTACATGGACGGATATCGGCGAACCAACGACCTGCCCAGAACAGACTCCGGTGATTACGCGAGCAATGAAGCTTGATACCGAACCGGAAGCCGTTTCCTATACGAATAATTACAGTGAGGCATTGAACGCTCCAGGCACTTATGAGTATCGCTGCCTGATTAAACGGGAAGAAATTGGCGGAACAACGGTCTCTACCACGCTAAGTGTTTATGGCACGGTGACGGTAGAACCGAAAACGGAGCCGAAGCCTGATCCCACGCCAACAGTGGACAGTTACACGATCACCCTGCCATCTGTGGTCGGTGCTACGACTGATCCGGTTGCCGGAGATTATACGGTAGAGGAGGGCGGTAGCTTCAGCTTCACCCTGACTTTGGACACCGAATACAGCCAGTCCAGCCCGATAGTGAAAGTCGGCAACGAGACGTTGCGGCTTGATACCGACGGTCGCTACACGCTTGTGGATATCTCTCGCGATTTGACGATCTCGATCACCGGCATCATGCCTGATCTTCCGACTTCCAATGCCAATGTCGATATACCCGTTCGGGTTTGGAGTCATAAGGGCACGTTGAGGTTGTATAGCGAAACAAAGGAAGTTGCGCGGATCATTGCGTTGGACGGTCGCCTCCATAAGACGTTGACCGTCTTAGGACACGTCACCGAAACGGATGTCCCGAAAGGCATTTATCTTGTATTGATCAAAGGACAAGTTTTCAAACTTATGAATTAAGTAGGCTTCTAAACGAAGCAGCATGAAATAAGGAGGGTATGCCAGACACCGAAAGGTGTTTTGGGCATACCCTTTTATTTTTGTAGATGTGATCAGTTCAGGCCTTTTTCCCTGACATATTACAAACTCCGTTGAAACGAGCATTCGGTTCTATCTCCAGAGACTGTGCAAACACATCCCCTTTAATATTGGCAGTAGCCTTCAGAACCAGCTTCTCACTGACACGCACCGATCCTTCCACTTCTCCCAGAATTTCTGCATTGGCGGAAACGATATTACCGGCCACACGTCCTTTGGGACCGATCACGATCTTTCCGTTGCAGTTGATATCTCCTTCAACCTGACCGTCCAGTCTGAAATCGGTTTCTGTAATAATATTACCTTTAACGGTTGTTCCGGCGGCTAGGGTGTTATGTAGGCCACCGGCGGAATTTTCATCTTTCTGTTTTATTCCCATCATATAAATACTTTGTTGCTTGTCTCGCAAATATAGACTATTTTTTTTGCAGAAAGGACTTCTTTATCTACTTTTACAGATAAAATAACGAAAAATGACAGTACAAATAGAGCTGGAAGCCATGAAATTCTATGCCTGGCATGGAGTGTCGCCTCAGGAGACACGTGTCGGGAACACATTTGTCGTGAATCTTCTCCTGACGGCACCTCTTGAAAAAGCATTAGCCAGCGATGATCTGGACGATACAATAAATTATGCCGAGGTATATGAGATCGTGAAAGGAGAAATGTCCATTCCGTCGAAGCTGCTCGAACATGTAGCCGGACGAATCCTGCATGCGCTCAAAAGAGCATTTCCCCAACTGTTGGCTGTTAAGTTGAAACTCTCGAAGCTGAATCCTCCTTTTGGCGGCGATGTTTACAGTGCTTCCGTAATTCTGGAAGAAACGTACGGCTAGTATTTCAATAACTTTCTCTATCTTTGCATTTTTAAAGCACAAATAATATACACCATGGCATTTACCAACAACGTAATGATTGTCCGCCACGGCTTGATGGCGAAGTTAGTTAAACTTTGGAAAGAAAACCGTCTGCTTGACGAGATCGATCGTCTGCCCATAGAATTGAGTCCCCGTAAATCGAAAGTAATAGGCCGCTGCTGTGTGCATAAGGAACGTGCCGTATGGAAATATAAGACGCTTCCCCTGTTGGGCTTCGATATGCAGGACGAGATAGACGAACTGACACCTTTGTCGGAATATGCCAAACGTGCCTTGCTTCGTCCGGAAAATAAGAAAGATAACCTGATGTGCGTAGTCGACGAAGCCTGTTCGTCCTGTGTACAGGTAAACTATGAGATCACCAACCTTTGCCGTGGCTGTGTGGCACGTAGCTGTTATATGAACTGTCCGAAAGATGCCATCCAGTTCAAGAAGAACGGACAGGCCCGGATCGATCACGATACTTGTATCAGTTGTGGAAAGTGTCATCAGAACTGTCCCTATCATGCTATCGTATATATCCCGATCCCTTGTGAAGAAGTTTGTCCGGTAAAGGCGATCAGTAAAGATGAATACGGAGTAGAGCATATCGACGAGTCTAAATGTATCTATTGCGGCAAATGTATCAATGCCTGTCCGTTTGGGGCGATATTCGAGATATCCCAGGTATTCGATATCCTGCAACGTCTGCGCAATAAGGAGCAGATGGTCGCTATTGTGGCTCCTTCTATACTGGCACAGTTCAGTGCACCGGTAGAAAGTGTATACGGAGCGATCAAAGCAATGGGTTTTACAGAAATAGTCGAAGTTGCTCAGGGAGCGATGGAGACTACCCGTCGTGAAGCAGAAGAATTGAAGGAAAAACTGGAGGAAGGGCAACCTTTCATGACTACCAGTTGTTGTCCTTCATACGTTCAGCTGGCCGAAAAGCATATCCCGGATCTTAAGAAATATATCTCTACCACAGGTTCTCCGATGTATTATACGGCACGTCTTGTCAAAGAGAAATATCCTGATTGCAAGATTGTATTTATCGGCCCGTGCGTAGCCAAACGTAAGGAAGTGAAGATGGACCCGGCAGTTGATTTCACGTTGACATTCGAAGAGATCGGTTCTATCCTGGAAGGACTCGACATCAAAGTGGAGGAAGCAAAACCTTTCTCTGTCCTTTTCAACTCCGTGCGTGAAGCGCATGGCTTCGCCCAGAGCGGCGGTGTGATCAACGCCGTGAAAGTCTACCTGAAAGAAGAACAGGTAAACGCCGTACAGGTAGCCAACCTGACAAAAAAGAACGTCGCCTTGCTTCGTGCCTATGCCAAAACAGGTAAAGCTCCGGCACAGTTTATCGAAGTAATGGCCTGCGAAGGCGGTTGTGTAACCGGCCCTTGTATCCATGCCGATAAAGTAACCGGACAGAAGCAGTTGATGAAGGAACTTACTAAATACTAAACAAAAATGACAAAGAAAATCTTATTATCATTCTCACTGGCTGGCGCTATCTTATTGACAGCATGCGGCCATCGGGAATTGCCGGCAATGGGAGATTATTCCGTGCAGGTATTCCACGATACTCCGGTGAGGTTCGCTCCCGACCAGTATGGCGGGTATAGCGAAGCTGGTGCAGACAGTATCTATCATCTGGTGAACGGGCGTATCATTTTGAAAAAGGTGACCTTGCCTGATTACAAACGTAACGTTTCTGTAAACCTGAAAGTAACGATTGCTTCCAACGGTGACCGTTGGGATAAATCCGGTTCCTGTTTTATCTTGCCGAAAGCCTCGGCAATCAATCTGTTGAACATTGCGAAGGGAGAGAAGCAGTTCCCGGCAATAGACAGCATGAAGCTGGAGAATATGATCGGTATCGTTTCCGGAGAAGATTATGAACCGACTGTCGAACTGATGCGTTTCATGACTCCGTTCGGTGTAGGTCATTACAGCAGTACGGACGACAGTTTGAGCAGTAAGCGTAAGCCTGTTTATATCGACCAGTGGGCCGACAGCGTAAGTTGGGAGCAGAATATCACCGACCTGTATCCTTTGTTGGAAGGAGGTGCTTACGTAGGAGTCTTTATCGATACCTGGACAGCCGAGGGGTATATTGCCAGTGTGACGATCGATGTGGATGAGTCGGATATTTCTTGCGATGCTTTGACGAAAAGACATGTCGAACCGTTGATGAACACCGTTTATTATATCGGACAATCCTATCCCGATATCTTTGCCCGCAAAGACGTGTCGACTGACTTTACCATCCCGGCAGGCGCGAAGAACGTTCGCCTGAAATATATCGTGACCGGGCATGGCGGTCATGAAGGTGGTGATGAATTTGTTCAGAAGCAGAATATAATCTCGGTAGATGGAAAAGAAGTGCTTGACTTCATTCCCTGGCGTAACGACTGTGCATCTTTCCGCCGTTTCAATCCGGCGACCGGTGTGTGGTTGGAGAAGCGCCTGGCCTCTTATATCGGACCGAAAGGATATACGGAGAAGGAAGTGGAAGAACCTGTTGCTTCGTCCGACTTTTCCCGTTCCAACTGGTGTCCGGGTTCCGATGTCGTTCCTGAAGAAGTGGAACTGACCGATATCCAGCCGGGTGAACATACCCTGACGGTCAGCATCCCCGAGGCCCAGGAAGTAGATGGCAATAAGCTGAACCATTGGTTGGTTTCCGCCTACCTGGTTTGGGATGAATAACCTTTAAATCTATACTATTATGGACACTTTACTCCCTTTCGCCCTTTTGTGCTTCACCTCCTTTTTTACACTGACAAACCCGTTGGGCACTATGCCGGTCTTTCTGACCATGACAAACGGAATGAGTGACGACGAACGTAAAACCATCGTCCGCCGTGCCACAATTGTTTCTTTTATCACCCTGATGGTCTTTACCTTCTCCGGACAATTCCTCTTTAAATTCTTTGGTATTTCTACGAATGGTTTCCGTATTGCCGGAGGTATTATTATCTTTACCATCGGATTTGACATGCTTCAGGCACGTTATTCCAAGGCAAAACTCAAAGACGAGGAGGTGAAAACGTATGTAAACGATATTTCCATCACCCCGCTTGCCATCCCGATGCTTTGCGGTCCGGGCGCTATCGCCAACGGGATCATGCTGATGGAAGATGCGAATACATTGATAAAGAAGATACTGCTGGTCAGCGTGATCGCATCCGTCTACTTTATCACCTTCCTGATTCTCCGGGCATCCACCCGGCTGAATAAGTATATGGGGGAAACAGGCAACAACGTGATGATGCGTCTGATGGGCCTTATCCTGATGGTTATTGCCGTGGAATGCTTTGTAAGCGGTTTCAAGCCAATAATGATCGATATATTGCAACAAGCTAATTTATGATTGAAGGAATACAGGTGATCGGCTTCGATGCCGACGACACTCTTTGGATAAACGAAACTTATTTTCTGGAGACGGAGCAAAAGCTCCGTCTTTTATTGGCTCCTTATGTAGACGGTGAGACTGTCACAGCCGAACTTTTCAAGACCGAAAGCCGTAACATGCCTCTTTATGGTTATGGTGTGAAGGCTTATATCCTTTCAGTGATGGAAACGGCGATCCGTATCACCGACGGCAAAGTTCCGGCCAGCGTACTCGAGCAGATACTTCTGCTCGGAAAAGAACAACTTTCCAAACCGGTTGAACTTTTGGATGGAGTGGAGGAAACCCTCAATGCCCTTGTCGGCCGTTACCGCCTGATCGTTGTCACCAAAGGCGACCTGCTCGACCAGGAGCAGAAGTTACGCCGTTCGGGTATCGAACATCTTTTCCACCATGTAGAAATAATGAGCGACAAGACTGACCGCGAATACCGTGCCCTGCTCAACCACCTCGATGTTCGTCCGGACGAGTTTTTGATGATAGGTAACTCTGTACGCTCCGATATCCTTCCCCCACTAAAGATGGGTAGTTACGCAATCCATGTACCTTACCAAACAACATGGGCACATGAGATGGTGGACGAACCGATAGTAAATTCTCGTATGTTTACAGTAGAATCGATTTGGGAAGTGATTTCGTTGTTGCTGTAACTATTAGTTAGTAATAAAAACAAAAGATAACTGTGCTTTGATATTCTTTTTATGAAGAGGAATAAACATAGTTCATTAAGAACTATGTTTACGATGTTGCAAAGATATGTAAAATAGTATATTATCCAAAATATAGCCATTAAATTTACTTGTCTGAGAGTAATTATTCTATAAATACGACCTTATTTATTTACTTATTTCATACCTGCCGGGTACCAATGGGAGTACTCTTAACTATAACCTTTCCCTCGATTTACCACATAAATTGTATCTAATTAGCTATATGAGTTTGTTTGAAAGCATTGAAATACGGTGTTTTTGCCGTGGTTCTTAATGTACTAATCGGTTTTATTGATAGTCGTAGAGTCGCTAAGTCGTAGGAAGTTATGTTTTACGTCAAACTGTCAGAAATGGGGAAGAATCAGTTTTTACCCCATAATTTTCTACCCGGGAGCTACTGATATAGATGTTGTATTCTCTGAATTCAGGCTGATCCGTTACTCAGGAAGAAAAGATTAGGGCGGAGTGACACAAAAACAATATATCAGTAACTAAAAAACAGACCGTTATGGCAAAAGATCCCACTCAGAAGGCGAAGCTCACGCTGAAAGCCCTCGACCTGGCACTTACCCAGGATATAACAAACGACTGTTACCTGCAGCCCAAGTTGCAGAAATGTCTTAATATGAACGATCTTGCCGGTGAAGTAGCTGCCCTCAGCACCCGTCAGGAGGACGTTGAAGAAATTGCCCGTACGGGCAACCAGATCATGCGACGCATGATCTGGTATCTCTCTTCCGGTTATAGTATAAGTACTGTGTTGGGATATTTTCGACCTACCTCGCAGGGTGTTTTCCTCGAAAGTGAACTTACGTCGGCTCCCGACCGCAACCGTCTGAAACTCGGTGTTGCTTACTCCATGAGCCAGGAAATGCGCCAGGCGCTTGCCGAAGCCGAAATAGATGTCGAAATACAGAAGTCAGTCAGCGGCCCGCAACTATTTACTGTGGTCAGTGCACAAGATGCACAGAATCCCGCAGCTGCAGCCCGTGGCGAAGGCGTGCCGGTCAGTGCCGGGCAGACTTGTATCATTAAGGGTAAGAACATCAAGGTAGGCGGTACGGGTGACCAGATAGGTGTAACTATCAAACGAACCGACGGTGATTCTGCCGAAACTATCTTTTTCCCTGTCTCGAAACTCTATCCCAACACACCTACACAAGTAGGCTTTGTGTTACCGGCTACGGCTGCCGACGGCTCTGTCTGGAGCGTTACGCTCTGTACACAGTTTGGTAGCAACGGTACTGCCCTGCTCAAAGAACCCCGCACAGCGATGATGTCCGGAAACTTTGTCGTAGGCGATGTAGCCGACACACCCGGTGGCGGCAGCGGCGAAGATGACCGGCCGGTGATAGAGTAGAAAGAAATCGCGGAACAGCCGTGATACCGATCGCGGAGTTCCCGTGATACTAATCGCAGACATCCCGCGATACCCACCGCGGAGCGGGCGCGATCGGAATAAAGAAGTTTTTTAAGTAACACTAGTATTAATATAAACTAAAGTAAATGAAAGTAAAATCAATTTTTCTGTCAATGCTGGCGATAGCGACATTGGCAAGTTGTTCAAAAGAAGATGCGGGTATCGATCCGCCTGTGCCACAAGGCGAAAAGATGGTGGTAGATTTGAGCGTTGATACCGGTATAGACACAAAAGCTATCGGAGTACCCGGAGCCGATGAAGATAAGGCTATCTCCGATCTCACCGTATTCTTTGTGGATGGTGCGGGGAGTATCATTACAAAAAAGTACCTTAATACTGGAGACTTGACAGATGCCGCTGGGGTTAAATCGGCAAAAATAGAAACAAAGAGTACTGCTGTTAAAATGTTGGCAATAGCCAATGTCGGAAGCGATCTTACCACAGGGGCAAATCCTTTAAACGTAGGTAGCGAAACTCTATTGAAAGCGGTAGTAAAAAGCCTTATAACGAGTTCAAATACGAACCAGGTAAAAGGAAACCTGCTTATGTCGGCAGAAGGAACTTTGACAGACAAGAGTACAAGTGCACCCTGGACTGCCAAGGCAGAAGCCACAGCAAAGTTCGTCGCAGCAAAAATCACACTGAGCAGTCTTTCTTTAGGAAGCAGTGTACAAGGAGTTTACGGTGACGATTTTAAATTCGAAGGTGCCTTTTTACTGAATGTACAGACAAACTCTTACTATTTCCCAACTTCAGGAAGCTATGTACCTACTACGCCGAATTATGTAAACGGTGTAAACTGGCAATCTAGCTGGGGTACCGATCCTGGACATACAGTGGTCTCTGAATTCAATCTTGACCTCTCGGGTATTACAGATATGACTACTCCTGCTACAGATCAGGGACACTTTTACGTTTTCGAGAACAGACCGACTTCGACAGATAAAACTCAAAATCCGACAACCCTGGTAGTACAGGTGGAATGGAAGCAGAAGAAAAATCCGGAAACAAAAGTTAAGAAAATGTTCAACGTCATCTTTGCACCCGGTGAAGCAGGTGTGATTGAGGCCGGAAAAGCCTATAACGTAGCCCTGACATTCAACGGAGACTTCCGCCCGGAAGAAGATGGCGGTGGTAGCGGTGGTGGTGGTACCGACACACCGGATGAACAGAACTTACCGACTAATGTGTCAGTTTCTGTTACTCCGGCATCATGGACTGATACTTCTACTAATAAACCTTTCTAACCGAAAGTAATGTACGCTAATATTAGCGTACATTATCACCTGTTCGACACCGGTAATCTCACCCGTATGACATATAGTCGATAAAATAAATAAAAAGATGAACGAAAACAAATATACATATCCCGGCCCCTTCCGCCAACGGTTACAGTCGCTGTTACCCCTTCTGGCGGTATGGCTGTTACTGACGACTGCCTGTAGCAAAAAAGAGGAACCGGTCCCCAATGGAAAAATACAGAAGTTAAGCTTCGACTGTTCTTCCGGATCCCAGACCGATGCCATTCGCGAGATAGAAGTATTTGTATTCGATGACCAGGAGCGGTTCATTGGCCGCACCAGCACACAAGTAGACGGGGCGATCACCCTCGATTACCCGCAGACCTCTGTCCTCCACTGCATAGCATGGGGGAACAGCAAAGATAGCAGCCTTGAATTTTCGCTGCTCAAACCCGGTGATTCCCTCGAAAAGGGATACCTGACACTGAAACCCCTTTTGCCTGCACGGGCCGAAGAGACGTTCAGTAACACGCCCCCCGACCTGTTTTGGGGAGCCATCCAAATAGACAATACCTCGACGACCGATACCGGCAAACCCCTGCAAATGGTTATGCAGCCGACCACGGCGTCTATACATATAACGATCGACGGACTGGCGGAAGCTACCGGCACGGAAGACGGTGATTACGCCGTCGTGGTAAGCGAGCCAGCCGGAAGCATCGATTTCTCGGACAATTACGACGGCAAGACCCGTCACTGCCTGACCGGTGCTTTCGATGCCGCGAAAGAATACATCATTCCGGCCTTCCGGCTCTTTCCCGCTGCCGGTAGCGAAGGGATCGAGTTCGACGTCATCCACAACGGGAAACTATTGAAAAGCATCACGCAGACAAGCGACGGAAAGCCGATCATACCCGTGCCGGGTAAGGAACTGACGCTGCAGATCAAATTCGATACCCCACCTTCCACGGGCGGCGGCCTGGAAATAAAGCCGCCCGAATGGGACGAAGTAGATGTGACGGTCTCCGTCACTAAATAGCAGCAGACGAATAAATCCGATAAATAAACAGATAAATATGCATAAGAAACGTTTACATACATTGAAAATAAGAAGATTCGCTACATTTTTGTGTGCAGCGCTCCTCTTATGTGCCTGTAGCAAAGAAATAGGAACAGGAGGCGACGATAGCGGAGGCTTCACGACAGTTACCCTGACTGTCAACCCCGCCGCAGGCGAACAGACCCTTATCACCAGAGGGATGACAACCGATCAGGAAAACGCCATACGAACATTATATATACTGGCTTTCCAGCCGGATGCAACCGACGGAACCTACAAACTGAAATACTATGCAACAGGAAAGCCTACGGGCGGGGGGAGCGGACAATTCAGTTTCTCCCTCCGCCGTAGCATGTCAGGGGCGGCAGATACGAAGTTGCTCCTGATCGCTAACCAAAACCCTTATCCACTGATAAACACAGGCATGACATATGAGGGGGTGCAAACTGGTTTAACCAGTGTTGAGTTGATGGGGGAACCGGCATTAGCCGACACCGGGATACCGATGTTCGGCTTTGCCGGTAACAGCCCCGACACACCGCTGGAAATAACTGAAGGAATGGCACTCAGTGCCAACCTGCTGCGCGCTGTTGCCCGGGTGGATGTGGGAGTAGGTACTTATAACGAACAAAATGGTGAATGGGACAAAGGGAGTGTCGGTTTCGACCTAAGAGAGATTTACGTATTCAAACCTCAAAATAAGTATACGCTCTTACCGCTTATAAACAATCTGAAATATACAACAAGCGGCACTCCCTCCGTCACCGCCCCTTCACCGGCAGGTACACTGAGTGGCACTAACTTTACATACACAGGAACAGCTATTACAAACAACACTTCTTGTAAGGCCGAAATATACATTCCCGAAACGGCCTTCAACGGAGGAACGGTCTACGATGCAAATCACGAGAACCGTACAGCCCTTGTCATTGGCGGTACATATAACGGTAAACTCAACTACTACCGTATCGACTTCACGACCGCCCCGACGAACGTAGAAGGGACTGCCTTACAGGATGTACTGCGCAATCACATCTACCGCTACTCCATCACTGGCGTAAGCCTTCCCGGATATACTACACCTGAGGCTGCCTACAGCGGCAAACCGGTCGCTCTGGATTTCACAGTCGGCATCGCTGACTGGGTAGCGGGAGCGACTGCCATGCCTGATCCGGATATGTTGGTGCGGATGAACTATAAAGGGATAAACGGGACCATAATTAAGGGGACGATAACAGGAACCTCGACAACGGTCGAAATCAAGCCAAAAGCAGCATTCATAACGGACGACGGGAAAACGAAACCTGGGCTTGACTATAACAGGTTACTTGGAGAAGCAGCAGACAACACCTACAACGGATCGACTAACGGTGGTCTGTACAGGAGTATCCAGGATGCTTTCAGCCGGGAAGGTCCTTACGGAAAGCTGATTATCGCTCCCGATAATACAGGTGGTATTATCGTATGGAAAACGGGAACAACTAAAGAGGATCGTGTATTGGTTGCCAAAAAGGCCTGCTGGGATTACCGCGGACAGGGACAAAGCGACTGGCGCCTGCCCAGGTTGTCGGAGCTATACCTGCTGTGGCTTAACAAAGAGACAATCAACCAGTCCAAAGGGTTTACCTCGCTCGGTGAGATCAGTGATCCTGAACCACAGGTCACTTATTGGACCGGGACGGAAGGTAAAACGGCTACCGGAGATATTCAGGTTTATACTGTAAATGCAGGAGGAGAGATAAAACTTCATCCGAAAACAGACCGATTTAGCGTCAGATGCGTACGCGAAGTCAGATAATAACGACAGTAAATATGTACACAAATATGATCATAAGAAAAAAAGGAAACAAGCTATGGGCGATTGTCGGCGTATGCGTTTTAGGATTGTACACGACGGCCTGCGATAACGGCGAGTTTCCCGGAAATGAGAACAAAACGGAAGACATCGAACTTCGTTTTGCCGCTTCCATATCCGACAGCCCTTCTACCCGGGCAGTCCACGGAGCGGCTGTTTTGACTGGAGAGGCTTTTCCGGACGGAACGAACACGTTCGGCATGTTCATTACCGACAAGACGGGAAGTCCGCTGGTTACCGGCTCGGATGATAATATGAAATCGACCCTCACACGAACTTCCGGTCAGGATGATGTATGGGGGCATACCGATAAAAACGACGGAGCCCTTTCTCTGATAGCGAAACACGGGGATGAGATTAAAATAACAGGCTATTATCCATGGGTTTCGGGGGCTACCGCTACCGCTGTGCCTTTCGATCTGACCGGTGATATGTCGACCGGCAAAGACTTGCTTTATTTGTCATCGCCTTCCGGTGCACAGCAGGTAATCGACGGAAGTCCTGTCGCATTGACATTCTCCCACGCCTACTGCTGGGTGACGATCAAGTTGTCGAAACTGACGAGTGATAACGACGTTTTGGTGAAGGCTGTCACTCTCGATAACAGCTACGATAACCAGGGTTCTTCCTGGAAAGGGATCATGAACACGGGTACTGTCAATCCGAAGACCGGTGATGTAATCGATGGCACTCTCGGCCCGCTTACGGTCACTTGTGATCCTGTCATAAGTATACCTTTTGAACAACCCGGAGGTACACCCTCTGAATTCAACTTCCTCGTTCCGGCATTTATGAGTGCAGATATCAGGAATTCCGACCTTGTGATCCGTGTCACTACGGAGGAGGGCGGTGTCCGCGAAGTACTCTCCTTCCCCCTTGCAAAAGCGCACCTGAATGCAGGTGCGGATGGAAAGTACGGCTTTCAGAAAGGCATGCACAACACATACAAGGTCGTATATAACAACTCAAAAATGATACTCTCTTTATCCGACTGGACGGAAGTCCAGATCAATGCTCCGGCGATGGGGCAAGGAACAGTGGGAGAGACGCCTGTTACGATAGATTATACCACTGTCGCAGGCCTTACTGAAACTGCGTTAGTTGCCGGAAATCATATTTACCATACCTATCTCGGGGAAGTCGCTGAAAATAATAACGGAGAGTATAAAGATATAACCATTCCTCCGGGTAGTAGTCTATTTTCTGTATTTGAGTCAGCGATGAAGAAAGAGCCGGTTTATCCGAAAATTATGATTGCTATAAACCTGGCTGCAGGAGGAGCCGCGATTCCATGGAAAGATGCAACAACCGGAGTTCTTACAGCCAAACAGGCCTGCGTAGAATTTAGGGATGGCGGGTATACTGACTGGCGTTTACCCAGAATAGGTGAGTTGTTTGCCTGTATATATACTGCTATCGCTCCCGCCTCAATCAGACCTCATAATAATGACCTTTGGAGTGCTACGGAATATGACGTCGCTACGGCTTATTCTACAAGCAACTACGATAGTTCTATCTCCTGGATATTTCCAGCAAAAACATCCAAGACGGAAACTCTTTATGTACGTTGCGTCAGAGACGCAGACAAGCCTAAACCCGTAATATAAACCCGAATAGAATATGGCAGACATGAAACAACTCATATATATAATAAGCCTGATAATCCTGTTGGGCGCCTGCACGGACGAAAAGTATACCGATACGCTCTCATCCAAAGGAAGTGAATCCGGTGAGCTTGTTCCCGTAGAACTGGCATTGAATATACAACCAGTGCAATCTCCTTTATCCTCCGGCACGAAAGCAGGTAGTAATGCCATTAGCTCCACGCAGGTGTGCAAAGGATTGGAAATAACCATGGTGAAAACCCCGGTAACCCGTAGTGCTACCTTTGAACAAGAAATAAAGAACTTCTGGGTGCTTCAGTTCAATGGTACTGCCCCTATGAGCACATTGATGGTTAAACAGTTCATCAACAGTAATTCGGTAAGAGAGGTCTTGTTGAATGACATAAGCGTTAAGAGCAGGATTATTGTAATAGCGAATGCAGACGGGAGTACCTTCAGTGGTTTGACGATAGGCGGCACTACCCTGGTCGATTTTGAGAATTTGGGAATATCCTCCGGTAATACCGGCTTTCCCCTGTTCAATGATCCGGTCGATGGCAACCGTATCATTTATGTTGGAAGTACGGACATGACGGTATCGGCAGGTAAACAGGCCGACATCAGGCTTTACCGCACGGTGGCCCGGGTGAAAGTAAAAATCTCGCTGAACAGCGAGATGCAGGCAGAAGGCTATTCTGCCTGGACATGTCAATTTATGAATATTCCTGAGAAGAGTTTTTACTATTCAATTGGTCGCACAGCCCCTTTTCCCGGGGAGTCAGTCAAGTATTTAAATTATACGCAACAACCGATAAGTCTTCCTGTAACCATTGATAACCAATATTTACCGGTCAATCTTCACCAGCCGGTTCCGTTTACAACACCGGAGAGGCGGGTAACCAATGCTCCTTCGGATGGAACCTTTCTCCAGATTGTGGGAGTAGAGGTGGCGGGAGGCGTGGTTGTCCGCTCTGTGGTTTACCAGGTCCATCTGGGGAGTAACTTTACGGACGATTATAGCATTTCGCCTAACTATTCATACACTTACGATATTAAGATAACCGGTGAAAGTGGAGACGACTCGCGCGTTATCAAATTCGTTCCCGGCTACTTCGGAGGGGAACTCAAAATGTATAAAGCCGATGGTTCTTCCGTAGCCTCCACCTCTGCTGAGGCTGACACCTGGAGATACGAGAAGCGGATTGAAGTTTATGTCAGTGATGTGAACTCCCCGGGAGGAGTGCAGTGGAGTAGCAGCGGCATGCCTGCCGCTAACAGCTTTACGGACGGGCGGCAAAATACCTGGGACCTAAGAAGTGCAACCGGATATACAGCTATGCAAAAATGTATCGGCCTGAATGGTACAATGTCGCAGACTATAGACGACATGGTCTGGTACATGCCCTCTTATGGTGAGTCGCTCAGTATCTATGTCGTCGGATCGAACACGCTCAAAACATTACCTGATACCTATTACTGGTCGTCTACAACGAACGGTACATCTGCATGGGGCACACAAGTGTGGACGGGGGCAAGCGAGCCTTTATCACCGACCGAGTCTTACAACCTGCGTTGTGTCAAATATTTGAAGCCGGGTGAAGCGACATTCTGAAAACATCGACAAGAACTTTAAAAACAGAACATTATGATACAAAAATTCTTTATAATTGTTGTCATGGTATGCCTGCTTCCGGTCTCCGCCGTTTTTGGGCAGCAATTGAAAAAGGAGAACCTGAAAGGGACGAACGCTGCCAATCCCGGTAGAGATTATGCCGTCTTTTACTCCGCTGGTATACCTGAAAGTGCCATCTGGCCACTGGGCATGAAACTCTCGAAAGACGCTGCAACCATACGACATACTGCTGCGAAAGGTAACGGAGATAATATCAGCGTGAACGATAAAGTTCCTTTCCGTTTTATCATTGCTCCGACAGAAGAAGCGGGTGTCAGGTTCTGGGCGGCAGCCATGGGTTTTCATGGAGGAGAAGGTAACGATAATACCAACCTCAATCCGGACGGGAGTTTTGACCCTTCCTTCACAGGCGGATGTAAAAATTACTCCACCACAGAATTCCCTAAAGGGAGTTGGCGTTTGCCTACTCAACGGGAGATGATGCTGATGTGGTTGTTTCGGGATGGCATTAATGCTATTTATCCCGCTGGTCAGTTAAGCGGTCAGTACTGGACTTCGACAGAGAATACAGAGACTCAGGCATGGTATATTGATTTCAGTACCACTAAACCGCAGTCAAGTGCACAATTAAAAAACATAGCGTCGAAATACAGATGTGTAAGAGATTATTAACCTCTGAAAGATAGATAAAATGAATCGGATAGACACCATTCTGGAAAAGGAACGGATCAACATAGACAGTATCTTTTTATATTTACAGGAAGGCCGGTTTACTGCCTTCGGGCGTTCGGCCTATTATGCCGCCCTGCTCTGTCCCAAACTTGCAGCCAACTGGAGCTGCACCGATGCAGCAGGGTCTTTTGTCTATATTCGTATCCCTGATAACCGTTTGCGTTTGTTCTCGGAAAAGTACAGTACACTTGCCGATGACGAATGTATCCGGATAACCCCGCCTCTGAATATATGCCGCCAATGGGATGATTTTGCAGAGTGGGAGGAACGACAGTTGCATTTGACCTCAAAGATCGATATTGAATAAACAAATAACTAATCAGAAATTTATTAAACAGAACATTATGAACAAGACAAAATTTATTGCCGAATTAGCAGAGCGTACGGGTCGTCCGGTTACGGAAACGCACAAATTTGTAGAAGAGTTTTTTGCGCTCGTTACCGAAGTCCTGGCGCGTGAAGAAGATGTTGCATTTTTAGGCTTCGGACGTTTTTATATCCGCAAACAATCCGCCCGTCCGGTACGTAACCCTAAGACTGGTGCCCCATTCATACTCGATGAGCGTACCACAGTTCGCTTCAGAGTCGGTAAATATCTTTTTGAAACGATCAATCGGAAATGAAAACTCAGATAGTGGTATGGCCGTTCCATGATATAGTAGTTTTGAATGAGAGCTTGTACCAAACCGGAACAGATTATCTGTTCCGGTTATTTATTAATATCTGAATATCTTTTCTTCCCTTTTAAATAAAATGCCAGGATAAGACTACCATGCATCAATTCGGGAATAGTGGCAAGTGTTGTCTTAGCCAGATTCTCCTTTCTTTTGATTGCATATTCCGGTTTCATCTCGAAGAAGGCTTTGCGGGCTTCGTAAACAGCTTTGGCATTAGTGTAGTGGCCGCATAATAGGAATTTGGTCGCAGCAATGTAGTCGAGCCAGAAACGCGCACGCATTACATGCTTCAAGTTTTTTTCCGGGAGGTTCTTATAAAGCATCAACAGGTTATTACGGAAGTTGAGGAACGTTTTGCGGGGGCTCTCTACATTCAGAGTCGCACCGCCGACGTGGTAGACGACAGACTGGGGCGTACATACCAGGCGGTAGCCCCGCGAACGTAGTCGCCAGCACATATCGATCTCTTCCTGATGGGCGAAGAAACCGGCATCGAGTCCGCCGACTTCTTTATAGATAGCAGTACGAATAAACAGACAGGCTCCGGTAGCCCAAAGGATATCCGCCTGTGTGTCGTATTGCCCTTCATCTTTTTCTACTACATGCAACACACGACCCCGGCAATAAGGATATCCGTAGATGTCCATATAACCGCCGGCAGCTCCGGCATATTCGAAATACGCTTTGTTGCGTTGTGCCCTGATTTTAGGTTGGGCGGCAACTATTGTCGGATCGGCTTCGAGAGCAGCCAGAGGGGCATCGAGCCAGCCGGGCGTAACTTCTACATCGCTGTTGAGAAGAACGGTATACTTATTATCGATCTGTTCGAGGGCCTGGTTGTAGCCTTCTGCAAATCCATAGTTCTTATCCAGTTGGATAATCCGTACGGACGGGAATTTATCTTCCAGCATATCGGTGGATGCATCCGTAGAACCGTTATCGGCAACGACTACTTCAGCCAGTTCTTCCGGACTATGAGCGATTACCGACGGAAGGAATTCTTCCATTAGCTTTTTCCCGTTCCAGTTGAGGATAACGACGGCTATTTTCTTAGTATTATTGTGCATCTTCTCTCTTGTATTTCCAACGTTTGTGAGTCCAGAGCCAGTAAGCCGGGTTACGCAGGATCATCTTTTCCGTCATACGGGCGTACGATTCGGTGATCTCGTTTTCGGCTGTCTGTTTGGCATGAGCTGTCATTAGCTTCATTTCTACCGTGTAATAACCGCGCTTCACTTTCTGTACATCCAGGAAGATAACCGGGAGGTCAAGTTTGCGGGCAATACGTTCGGCGCCGTTCAATATGGCGGTGTCCTGATTGAGGAAGTTGGTCCAGTAATGCAGGTTGCCTTTGCTCGGCGTCTGGTCGGCAATGAAGATCACGATATTATTACTGCCTTCTCTCTTCAGTGTCATCATGTCGCGTACCGTGTCGTTCTTCTTCATCCCGTATGATCCGAAGCGGGTACGCAGGTAGATGAACAGACGGTCGACAGCCTTGTTGTTCAGCGGACGGTAGATTTGCCAGAGTTTGGAATCTGTGTATACCAGGCTGGAGGCACTGAACCATTCCCAGTTGCCATAATGGCCCATCAGCATCATGACTGTCTTTTGTCCTTCTGCCTGTAACCGGGTGGCCACTTCCGGATTCTTGATGTGGGCGCGGCGCAATACTTCCTCGGGAGAGATATGAGCCAGCTTGATCGTCTCGACAATGTAGTCGGCGAAATGATGATAGAAAGCTTTCTCCAGCCTTCGCAACTCTATCTCTGATTTATCGGGGAAGGAAGCCTCCATATTCCGGCGTACGACGCGTAACCTGTAACGGATTACCCTGTATATAAGAACGTACAGGATATCGGACAGGACATATAATACCGGCATCGGTAAAAATGCATGCAGCTTGGCCCATGCAAAGATCAATCCATATTGAATTTTATTCCACATATCAACCGGCGATTACTAATTCACAATTCAGTGCCGTACGGTCTTCATTCCATCCGGTCAGCGTTACCCGTCGGGTTTCGTTCACCAGCGAATGGTCGTAAGGTATCTCTACTTTAATATAGTTCTCTGTGAAGCCGTGCATCCGGCCGTCTTTGCGGGTATGTTCGAAAAGGACTTCCGCCTGGCTGCCGATATGGGCGTCGTAGAAGGCATGCAGTTTCTTGTCGGAGATATCCAATAGTTGCTGGCTACGGGCATGTTTTATTTTCGGGTCAACCGAATGGGCAATCTTTAAAGCCTGTGTTCCCGGACGTTCGGAGTAGCTGAACACATGCAGCTGGCTTATATCCAGACTGTCGATAAAGCGACGGGCATCTTCGAAAAACTCGTCTGTCTCTCCACGGGTCCCGACGATCACATCCACACCGATAAAGGCATGCGGCATGATCTCTTTGATCTTTTCGATCTTATGACGGAAAAGATCGGTGTCGTAACGGCGGCGCATCAGTTTCAATACATCATCGCTACCACTCTGCAAAGGGATATGGAAGTGAGGGGCGAACCGTTTGCTGGATGCTACAAAGTCGATCGCCTCGTCTGTGATCAGATTCGGTTCGATGGAAGAGATACGGTAACGTACGATACCTTCCACTTCGTCGAGTGCATGGATCAGGTCGCTAAAGGTTTCACCGGTAGACTTACCGAAATCGCCGATATTCACCCCTGTCAGTACAATCTCTTTGCCACCTTTGCGGGCTACCTCCTGTGCCTGTTCCACCATACTGGCGATGGTACCGTTGCGGCTTCGTCCACGGGCGAAAGGAATGGTACAATACGTGCAGTAGTAATCGCATCCGTCCTGTACTTTCAGGAAATGGCGTGTACGGTCGTCTGCCGAGCAGGAAGGGGAGAAGGTACGTATATCTTTACTTTCGGAGGCGATGACGGCGCCTCCCTCTTCTTTCTTTTTCAGGTCGTCCAGATACATTAATATATCCAGCTTTTGTTCTGCGCCCAACACCAGGTCGACCCCTTCGATATGGGATACCTCTTCCGGCTTGAGCTGTGCATAGCAACCGGTCACTACAATAAAGGCTCCCGGATGTTGCTTATTGATCCGTCGGATAGCCTGGCGACATTTCTTATCGGCCAGTTCTGTGACGGAACAGGTATTTACAACACATATATCTGCTTTCTCACCCGCACGGGCTTTGCGTACGCCTTGTTCTGCCAGTACCTTGCCGATGGTAGAGGTCTCAGCGAAATTAAGCTTACAGCCCAAGGTATAATAAGCAGCTATTTTATTTTCAAATACGGTTTTGTCTATCATTGCGATTGAATTATCGCGCAAATTTAGCGAAAAATATCCGGATAAAGTTTCCTGCTCTTGTTAAGGGACAGGAAACTTTATCAAGGTACGTCATACTTCTGCCCGGAATATCAATAAATATTGTTAAAGGTTGCGGGTGTGGGATGAATTAAGTTGTTTGTGTATCGAATAGTACGTACATTTCGTACGAAATATTCGTATGGTACACGAACATTAGCAGCACAGTATTCATAACAATAAGAAGAAATGAAAAAATTAAATGCAAACCTGGCAATTATCTTCCTTGCAATAGTTGGATTTATGGGATGTCAACAATCCGGAAAGAAGAATAATGAGCTCATTACAGTCGACGTTAGTGCAAATTATCCCGAGAAGGAGCTGATCCTTCAGGACTTTATGGATGTGGAATACATTCCGTTGGAAACCACCGATGAATTTATTACGCAAGGTGTTGTGGAAGCCATTGGTAAGAATATTGTGTTGGTAAGAAATTGGCGGGATGGGAATATTTTTGTTTTTGACAGGACGACAGGTAAAGGGATAAAAAAGATAAACCGCTTTGGGCAAGGTGCCGAGGAATATTCAGGGATTTACTCTATTATATTGGATGAGGATAATAATGAAATGTTTGTCTCAGACTATTCCGCAAGAAAAATATCGGTGTATGATCTATCCGGAAACTATAAAAGAAGTTTCAAGTATGCGGATACCGGCTATTATGACGATATCTTCAATTATGATAGCGATCATTTGATTTGTTATAAGAAGTATTCGACACCGAAAGAAGATGAACAGGCATGTCATTTGCTTGTTTCCAAGCAGGACGGAAGTGTTGCTCATGAAATCCGGATTCCTTTTAAAGAGTATAAAACACCGGTAGTTAGAAAGGATGAATTGACGGTAATGCCTGAATTTCACATGGTGTTTCCCAACCAAGGTGATTGGATGCTTGTGAATACCTCATCCGATACGTTGTACAACTACTTGTCAGACGGCAATATGTATCCTGTTATTGTACGGACCCCCTCTATCAATTCTATGGAAACAGAAGTCTTTCTTTTTCCAACTGTAATCACCGATCGCTATTATTTCATGCGTACCATGAAGAAAGAACTCGACTACAAGACGTTTAAGGGATTTCCTGGTACCGATTTGTTGTATGACAAACAGGAAAAGACTCTCTCTCTATTTACCATGTACAATGGTGATTTTACCAATAAGAAGCAAATCTCATTCCTCTTTAAACCCCGTAACTCCGAAATTGCGATCTGCCAGTCTTTGCAGGCCCCCGACCTTGTAGAAGCTTATGGAAAAGGACAACTGAAAGGTGAACTGAAAGAGATTGCGGCAACATTGGATGAAGAAGCCAATCCGGTGATTATGTTGGTAAAGTATAAGAAATAAAAAATAAAGCAACGGTTCAATCGGATCGCCTAAGGGTTAAACTCTCTTTAGCTGTTGTGTATCTGCCGGATAGTCTGTATTTTTGCACGAAATTTAAGCATCTGTACTATGATACAAGAGAACTTCATTAAGATGTACGAAAACAGTTTCAAGGAAAACTGGTCGTTACCCGCCTTAACAGATTACAGCAAGAATGTTACTTTTACTTTTGAAGATGTAGCAAAAGAGATTGCACGCATCCATATCCTGTTTGAGGAATGCCAGATACGTCGGGGGGATAAGATTGCCCTGATCGGGAAAGACAGTGCCCGTTGGTGTATTGTCTATATGGCGGCTGTAACTTATGGTGCCATCATAGTGCCGATCCTGCAGGATTTCAATCCGAATGATGTGCATCATATTATCAACCATTCCGAGTCGGTATTCCTGTTTGTCAGCGACCGTATCTGGGATTCGTTGGAAGAAGATAAAATCGAAGAGATACGCGGTGTATTCTCTCTTTCCGATTTTCGTTGCCTGCATCAGCGTGATGGTGAGAGTATTCAGAAATTGATGAAGTCGATGGATGAAAAGATGGCAGAGAAGTATCCGAACGGGTTTTCCAAGAACGATATCAAATATGCCGAACTGGATAACGACAAGGTTGTCCTGCTGAACTATACTTCCGGTACGACCGGTTTCAGTAAAGGCGTAATGCTGACCGGTAACAACTTGGCGGGGAATGTTACTTATGCGAAAACGCTGGACCTATTGTTCCGTGGTGACCGTGAATTATGTTTCTTGCCGTTGGCTCATGCTTATAGTTGTGCCTTCAATTTCCTGGTGCCGATGGCTGTCGGAGCACATGTCTATATGTTAGGGAAAGTACCTTCTCCGAAGATCTTGCTGAAAGCATTTGAAGAAGTGAAACCGAACCTTATCCTGACTGTTCCACTGATTCTGGAAAAGATCTATAAGAAGATGATCCTTCCCCAGTTGAGTAAGACGACGATGAAGTTGGCTTTGAATATCCCTTTGCTGGATTCCCGTATTTATGCGCAGATCCGTAAACATCTGGTGGATGCTATGGGGGGACGTTTCCGCGAAGTGATTGTCGGTGGGGCTGCCATGAACCAGGAAGTGAGTGATTTTCTGTATAAAATCAAGTTCCCGTTTACGATCGGTTACGGTATGACGGAATGCGGACCGTTAATCAGTTATGACAATAATCGCGAATATGTACTTGGTTCTTGTGGACAGATACTAAAAGGTATTATGGAGGTACGTATTGATTCTGATGATCCGTATAATAAGGTAGGAGAGATTCAGGTTCGTGGCGAGAACGTGATGAAAGGATATTATAAGAATGAAGAAGCAACTAAAAATGTTTTTACCGAAGACGGCTGGCTTCATACCGGCGACTTGGGGACGATCGACCACGATAACCGTATCTTTATCCGTGGCCGTAGCAAGACAATGATCCTGGGGGCAAGCGGACAGAATATTTATCCGGAAGAGATCGAGTCGAAGATAAACAACCTACCTTTTGTTATGGAAAGTATCGTTATCGAGAAAAACGGTAAATTGGTGGCTTTAGTCTATCCGGATTATGATACGGTCGACGGTACAGGTATCTCACATACCGACTTGCCGGTCATAATGGAGCAGAACCGGATCGAGTTGAATAAGCAGTTGGCCTCCTACGAAGTTGTTTCGGAAATACAATTATATCCGACAGAGTTTGAGAAAACTCCGAAGAAGAGTATCAAAAGATATTTATATAGTAACTATTGATAAATATTTATGTGTTGATTAACAGCCGATTAAGTTTTGTATGAAAAATAGTTGAAAAAAAAGCGTCTTATGTTGTACAACATGTATAATTAATACATACATTTGCATCGTTTTACAACAAGAAGACATTATAGACCGTTTAAATTAAAGACAAAATGAAAAAGTTAGTTGCATTTGCTGCTCTTGTTGCAGCCGTTTCTTTCACATCATGTGGTAACAAATCTGCAGAATCAAATGCTGAAGTTGCTGAAACAGAAACTACTGTAGAAGAAACTCCTGCAGTTGTTGAAGAAGAAACTGTAACAGAAGAAGTTGTTTCTGCTGAAGGTGATTCAACTGCTGTTGCTACTGAAACAGAAGCTGCTCCTGCTGAATAATATTCAGTAATCAGTTAAAAGGACAGTCTGTATGCTTACACATACAGACTTTTTTTGTTTATAACGGTATAATATATGAAAAGAAATCTACTCATTTTTCCTACACTGGTATTATTAAGTCATACTATCGGCGCACAGACTCCGGTTGATATGAACTTGTCGTTGCAGAATGTTGAAATACAGGGTAAACGCTTTACCGGACTTAGTGGTGGAGAGGTAAAACGCCTGCAGGTTGAAAATAACCTGAGTAGTGTGAGCAATACGGTGTCGGAAGCTTTTCGCCAGATGCCTTCCTTAGTTACGGATATTGAAGGAGGGATAACATATCGTGGTTCTGCTAAAGCGGGAATGCTTATTAATGGGATTCCTTACGGGTTGTTGGAAGAATATAGCGGTGATGTACTTATCCAGTTGCCAGCTCTGTTTTTTAATCATATTTCTATGTCTGCCTTGCCGGATATCTCTTTGGTGCCTGACGGGGATGCCGGATTACTGAACTTGTCTTCTGCCTCTTACACGAAGGATGATTCACCATTGACTGTTACGCTGGGGGCGGGTTTGCAGGAACGGTATAATGCCGGAGCTATCGTGAATCTGCATCCGGGTAAATTTCATATCGTAGGTAAGTATAACTATCGTAAGGAATATCGTAAACGTTCGTTCGATAAGACAACAAAGACGGAAACAGGGACAACGATCATGAATAACAATGCGGCTGCCCGTCCGGATGTTCATCTGGCCGACCTGAGTGTAGGGTATGATTTGACTTCCGCCGATTTGCTGACGGTATATGGATTGTATCATCTGATGGATTACAGCCGGTATGGTGGTATAAATAATAAAGTATTGAACCCCGATGGCAGTGTAAAGAACCAGATGACTCGCCACCGCTATAATGATCAGCGGCAGGACGCCTATACTGTGGAAGCTCGTTGGAATCACCAGTTCGCTAATCCGTTGGATCGGTTGACGGTTACTTTCAACTATAACGACTTTGGATACGATGAGGATAATTATTACGAGAATGAGAAACCGGGTACAGGAGTCATTTTGAAGAAAGATAATATGTTTATCAATCAGGACAAACATAATTATTATCTGTCGGCTGCCTTCAGTAAGTTGTTTGCGGACGACTGGTATTTTAAAGCCGGCTATATCGGACGTATTAAAGACGAGAAATATTATACGGAAACGAATGATATAGATATGGAGACCGGTGTCTGGGCTCCGGTAGCAAACAAATCGTATGATTATTCTTTTAATCGTAATACACATTTGCTTTATGCCTCTGTGGATAAACATTGGGATCGCTTATCTGCCGAAGTGGGGGTACAGGGTGAAGTAAATGCTCAAAAATTTGAAGAGAAGAGTTCTACTCGTTTCCATGTTTATCCAAGAGTGACGTTTTCTTTGGAAACAAATAAGAATGGGAACCTGTCTTTGAGTTATCTGCAACGTGTGATCCGTCCTTATGGCGCTGACCTGAATCCATTTATTCAGTATGGCGACCCTACTCATCTGACACAGGGTAATCCGGATTTGAAAGATGAGTTTATTCATTCGTTAGAATTGTCTTACTCGTTGGTTACAAAGTCTTTCCGTTTTACCCCGGCTCTTTATTACCGGAATAAGTCGAACCGTATAATGGAAATAATGAACGAGGAATCGATCTGGCAAAAGACAAATATTGGTCATAGTCAGGCACTAGGTTTTGAACTGTCCGGCAACTGGAATCCTATCCGTATATTGAATATCGGCTTTTCCGGAAATGTCTATAAAGATGAGATCGACGGGCGTACGGTCGGCTATGATGAAAAGAAATCGATGGTTTGCACGGATTGGAAGGGGAGTATAAGCATTGCCATAACACCGACCACCGAGTTTCAGTTGGATGGCTTCTTTATTTCGGACCAATTGACACCGCAGGGAAAAATAAAGAGCCACAGCAGTGTGAATGCCGGACTCTCACAGTATTTTATGAACCGTAAATTGCGTGCTAACTTAAGTATCAATAATATCTTCGACGGTCTGGAGGAGACAACGATTATCGATACGAGTAAAATGCATATGGAGCAAATCCGTAATCGGGATGCACGGGTTACATGGTTGACGCTTACTTATTTCTTTTTGGGTATATAAAGTATCAGGCGAATAGACTGATCGTAAGTAAAGTAGCTCCATACCCATTCTATCAGTACCATCAGTTTATTCTTGATCCCCAGGATAGAACGTAAATGAACCAGCATCCATACCATCCAGGCAATGAATCCTTGTAACTTCAGCTTTTTCAGATCGGCGACAGCTTTGTTGCGTCCTACGGTAGCCAGTGTTCCGAGATTTATGTAATGGAAGGCTTTCAATGTCTTCCCCGATTCCAGGCGTTTGAGGTTATCTGCAAGCAAATTTCCCTGCTGGATAGCCACTTGGGCTACTTGCGGATGACCGTTCGGGTATTCTTCTTCTGTCTGGAAACAAACATCGCCGATAGCAAATACGTTTGTCATCCCTGGCATCTGGTTAAATTCATTGACTGTGATCCGACCACCCCGGTTCAATGCTTCTTTATCGATATGATCAAAATGCGTGGCGGTTACCCCACTGACCCAAACGAGGGTTTGGGTTGTGATAGTGGAGTTGTCGTCCAGTATGACTTTCCCATCCTGATAGTCTGTTACCCGTTTATTCAGTATGATGTTTACGCCCATCTCTTTCAGGAATTTCTCTGCATTCTCGGATGCTTCGGTAGACATAACTCCGAGTAGCCTGGGAGAACCTTCTATCAAATAGATATTCATATCCGGCTGTTTCAGGTCCGGATAATCTTTCGGCATAACAAATCTTTTCATTTCAGCCAGTACTCCGGCTACCTCTACGCCAGTGGCTCCACCACCAACGATAACCACATTCATCAGTGCTTGTTTTTCTTCCGGGTCGGTACAGATTGTTGCTTTTTCGAAATTGGAAAGCAAGGTGTTCCTTAGTTCGAGAGCTTCCTGGATCGTTTTCATCGGTAATGCTTTTTCTTCAATAGTCTTATTGCCGAAGAAGTTGGTGATGGTACCGGAGGCTATCACCAGGTAGTCGTAGCTCAGTTCACCGATCGATGTCTCGATCAGGTTCCGTTCGGCGATAACGGCTTTCACTTCTGCCATTCGGAAGTAGAAGTCTTTCTGTTTCTGAAATATCTTTCGGAAAGGAAATATGATTGATCCCGGTTCCAGACCGGATGATGCTACCTGATACAATAAGGGCGGGAACTGATGGAAATTGTTCTTGTCTATCAAGACTACCTGGAAGTTGCTTCCTTTCAGTTTATTGGCCAGTTTTAATCCCCCAAAACCACCACCAATAATGACAACCCGTTTCTTATCTGTTTTTGCAATGTTGAAGCCCATGATGTTCTGTTTTATGAATCACTTTTCTTATAAAACAATTCATAAACGGATAAGTTTGAAGGTAAGGCATCATAATAAAGAGGTTTATGGAAGTACGGTAGTAGTTCTTACTTTAAGTGTTTCTTATTCTATTGAAATAATTTGAAATATACTATCATACTATCATAAATTGTCTGGTTGACTTGTATATCAATGGATGTGATTATGATAGTTGACGTTTTGAACTATCATTCATCCATCATAGAACTATCATAAAATTACATTTACCTCTTTTTTGAGTGAAAATAGAACTGTTTTATCCGTTAAAAGGGGCTGTAACCGGTAGGTATCGCTCAATTTAATCGTTTTCTGCCTACCTTTTTTCGGAAAGCTGTGGCTTTATTTAGTGGAAGTGCTTACTTTTATTTGCCGACATGCCCGTTTTGACCGGTTTTACACCCGGGTCCCGACGTTGCTCACACCCAGGTGTCGAGGCCATCGAGACCCGGGTGTAAAACGTCTTTATTTCTTATCTTTTTGATCTTTAGTGATATACTTAGTGAAAAAAGGTAGTATATGACTCGTTTTTATCCAGGGCTATGATAGTTCCATGATGGATGAATGATAGTTCGAAATGACAACTATCATAATATAATACCCTGAATATGTGATGTTTGCTGCGATTTATGATAGTATGATAGTTAATATTGAAAATAATTCTGGTAAAACCCTAGACACTATAATCCCATCAATATCTTTTTCAGTACTGTCTGTGCCGAAATTTCGCGATTGGCGGCTTCCGGGATCACGATGCTTTGCGGGCTTTCGATTACGTCGTCGGTAACGATCATGTTACGGCGGACCGGGAGACAGTGCATGAAATAAGCGTTGTTGGTCAACGCCATCTTTTCCGTATCGACAGTCCAGGCGCGATCTTTGCTTAATACCTGGCCGTAGTTAGGATCGGTATAAGCGGCCCAGTTTTTGGCATAGATAAAGTCTGCACCTTCGAAAGCTTTCTTTTGATCGTATTCCACACGGGCATTGCCTACGAATTTAGGATCCAGTTCGTAGCCCTCCGGGTGGGTAATCACAAATTCATAATCCGTCGCATTCATCCATTCGGCAAAACTGTTGGGTACTGCCTGCGGAAGAGATTTCGGATGCGGAGCCCAGGTCATAACCACTTTCGGACGGGCTGTTTTCTTATATTCCTCGATCGTGATCAGGTCGGCAAAACTTTGCAGCGGATGGCGGGTAGCCGCTTCCATACTGAATACCGGGCGACCGGAGTATTTGATAAATTCAGAGATGATCTTTTCGTTGTAATCGTCTTCCTTGTTTTCGAAGCGGGCGAAAGAACGTACACCGATGATGTCGCAGTAACAACCCATGACCGGAATCGCTTCCAGCAGGTGTTCCGGTTTGTCGCCATCCATGATGACACCGCGTTCGGTTTCCAGCTTCCATGCACCCTGGTTCACGTCGAGAACCATCGTGTTCATCCCCAGGTTCATCGCAGCCTTCTGGGTAGAGAGGCGCGTACGCAGGCTGGAGTTGAAGAATATCATTAACAGCGTCTTGTTCTTGCCAAGTTCTGTGAACTGAAAGCGGTCTTTCTTGATTTCGAAAGCTTCGTTAAGCGCCTGTTTCAGGTCGCCTAAATCCTGTACACAAGTGAAATGTCTCATATTATTAATTTAATGATGGATACAAAAATAGGTATTATTTTCGTATTTGCCCGTTTCCTTCGATAATGTATTTATAAGTCGTCAGTTCCGGTAAAGCCATCGGTCCGCGGGCATGTAACTTTTGTGTACTGATGCCGATCTCTGCCCCGAAACCGAACTGTGCCCCGTCGGTGAAAGCGGTCGATACGTTGGCATAGACACAGGCTGCATCTACCTGTTGCTGGAACAGGCGGATAGCTTCGGATGACTCGCTGACGATACTTTCACTATGCCTTGAACTGTAACGGGCTATATGTTCCAGTGCTTCTTCGAGCGATGCTACGGTACGGATACTCATCTTGTAGTCGAGGAACTCGGTGCCGAAGCTGTTTTCGTTGGCAGGTTGCAGCAGTGCTGACGGATATTGTCCCGACAAAGCGGTGAAAGCCTGCTCATCCGCATAGATCGTGACATTGCTCTCTTTCAGTTTATCGCAGATAAAAGGAAGATCATCGAGCCGTTCCTGATGGATGATCAGACAATCCAATGCATTGCAAACGCTTACCCGGCGGGTCTTGGCGTTGTTCACGATGGCCTGTCCCTTTTCTTTGTCCCCGTCCTTGTCAAAATAGGTATGGCAGATACCGGCGCCTGTCTCGATAACCGGCACGCGGGCATTGTCGCGCACGAAGTTGATCAGCGAACTACTGCCGCGGGGAATGATAAGGTCTACCAGGCCGACGGCATTCAACAGTTCCGTTGTCGCTTCCCGTTCGGGAGGTAATAAAGTACAAACGGCCGGGTCGATACCGTGGCGTTCCAATACGGCATGAATGATAGTCACCAGTGCACGATTGGAGTCGTCGGCATCCGAACCTCCCTTTAGTACACAGGCGTTTGCACTTTTGAAACATAAAGAGAATACATCGAAAGTCACATTCGGACGTGCTTCGTAGATAACTCCTATCACTCCGAATGGTACTGATACTTTACGGATCACCATGCCGTTCGGGCGGGTGGCTTCACTGATCACTTTGCCGAGCGGGGAGGGGAGCGAGGCTACATTCCGCATGTCTCCGGCAATACCGGCCAGACGATCGGTTGTCAGTTTCAAACGATCATATTTGGGATTGGCCGGGTCCATACGGGCCAGGTCTTTCTCGTTGGCAGCAAGAACTTCCGCTTGCCTGTTCATCAGCTCGTCTGCTGTTTCGGTCAGTATACGGTTTATCGCCTCGTCGCTTAACGTGATAAGTTGGCGGGATGCGGTAACGCCTTGCTTTAATAGATGATTGATTGCCATGTCTTTTATTTAATCCAGATATAAGTAATCGTAATGAACAAGCGGTTTCAAATCTCGTTGACCGATCAGACCGGTAGCTTCCCGGCTATCGTATCCGGCACACCCGACACCGATCTGTACGCCTGCTTCATTGATGATCTTTACAATATCATTCTTCTCGAAGTCTCCGATGATAGCGGTGACACCTACCAGTAACAGGCTGGTGGCTTTACTGCCGGTCAGGGCCTCTTCTGTTCCCTGATTGATATGTATCTCTCCTTTGGCAAAACCTTCGGAGTGAGCGATCCATTTCTTAACACTGCTGACAGGTTTGGCTGCCGGTATAAAACGTGTACATACAGTCTGACTACCTTTGGCCAGTAACGCAGGCAGGATATTTTCCTTCTTGCCGTTTGCAATGATCACGGTGATACCTTCATCAGCTACTTTCTGTGCAATAGTACATTTGGTGAGCATGCCGCCACGTCCGAAAGAGGATTTGCTTGTCTGTACATATTCTGAAAGATCCTGTTTGCCACCGTCAATCTCCCGGATGACCGTTGCTGCCGGATCAGCCGGATTACCATTATAGATACCGTCGATATTACTCAGGATAATAAGTGCATCCATTCCCATCATAGTAGCGATCATGCCGGACAACTCGTCATTATCAGTAAACATCAGTTCTGTAACGGATATGGTATCGTTTTCGTTTACAATGGGTATCACCTTATTGTCGAGCATTACCTCCATGCAATGTTTCTGGTTGAGGTAATGCGTGCGGCTACCGAAGTTCTCCTTTGTCGTGAGAACCTGGCCGCAAGCGATCTTATGTTCGCGGAATAACTCGAAGTAACGGTTGATCAATTTGGCCTGTCCTACCGCTGAATAGAGTTGGCGGGCAGAGACGGCATCGAGTTTCTTTCCGGGTTTCACCTCGCTTCTTCCGGAGGCTACTGCTCCGGAAGAGATCAAAACCACTTCTACCCCGTGTCGATGCAATTCCGCAACCTGATCGACTAATGCCGACATGCGGGTGACATCGAGGGAGCCGTCTTTTCTTGTCAGTACGTTACTTCCTATTTTTACTGCTATCCGTGTAAACTGATATGTCATTTTCGTGTAATCTTCTATTTCTTATCTTTATCCCTGATTTCCACACGACGGATCTTTCCGCTGATGGTTTTAGGCAATTCTTCGACAAATTCAACTACACGGGGATATTTATATGGAGCTGTAACACGCTTAACATGATCCTGCAATTCTTTGATCAATGCTTCGCCTGCTTTATCCTTGTAATCTTTCGCAAGTACAATTGTTGCTTTTACCACTTGTCCGCGAATTTCGTCAGGTACACCTGTGATTGCACATTCGACAACAGCCGGGTGTGTCATCAGTGCGCTTTCCACTTCGAACGGTCCGATGCGGTAACCGGAGCTTTTGATCACATCGTCGGCACGACCGACAAACCACAGATAGCCGTCTTCATCACGCCAGGCAACGTCACCTGTATAATACATACCGTCATGCCAGGCTTCGTGAGTCAGTTCGGCATCGCGATAATATTCTTTGAACAGACCGATCGGTTTGCCTTTGGTCGTATGGATAACGATTTGTCCTTGCTCTCCGTCTTCTGCGCGACTTCCGTCCGGACGGATCAGATCTACATCATATTGTGGGTTAGGTACACCCATAGAACCTGGTTTCGGTTCCATCCATGGGAACGTAGCAACTGTCAGTGTCGTTTCCGTCTGGCCGAATCCTTCCATCAATTTGATGCCTGTCAGTTTATAGAATGCTTCGAATACGGCAGGGTTCAGTGCTTCACCGGCAATTGTGCAGTATTGCAGGGATGAAAGATCGTACTTCGTCATGTCTTCGCGGATCAGGAAGCGAAAGATAGTTGGAGGTGCACACAAAGAGGTGATCTTGTAATCCTGGATCATCTGCAACATATCAGCAGGGGTGAACTTCTCATGATCGTAAACGAATACGGTTGCTCCGGCAATCCATTGTCCGTATAGTTTTCCCCAAACAGCTTTTCCCCAACCGGTATCGGCGATAGTCAGATGAAGGCTGTCACGATGCAGGTTGTGCCAGAAACTGCCGGTTACGATATGTCCCAGCGGATAAGTGAAATCGTGTGCCACCATTTTGGGATTACCAGTCGTTCCGGATGTAAAATACATCAATGAAATGTCATCATTGCTGTTCGGATGAGACGGGCGAACGAAAGGTGCAGCATTCTCGATCCCTTGATGGAAATCTTCGAAACCTTCCGGTATTTCCGGACCTACGGAGACTAATTTCTCAATAGTCGGAGACTCCGGCAGTGCATCGATAATATGTTTGGTGATGATATCTTCGCCGGCACAAACGATCATTTTTATATCGGCTGCGTTATTGCGATAGACAATATCTTTCTTTGTTAACAAGTGAGTTGCCGGGATAACGACTGCTCCGAGTTTGTGTAATGCAATAATAGAGAACCAAAACTCATAACGACGTTTCAGTATCAGCATGACCATATCGCCGTGGCCAATACCCAGTGACTGGAAATAAGAGGCTGTCTGATCGGTGTACTTTTTCAGTTCGGCAAATGTGAAGTCGATATGTTGGCCCTGATCGTTGGTCCAGCATAATGCCTTTTTGTCGGGTTCTTCTGCAGCCCATGCATCTACTACGTCATATCCGAAGTTGAAATTTTCCGGAACTTTTATTTTGAAGTTATTGATAAAATCTTCCTGCGACGTGAAAGTCGTCTGATCTAAGAATCTTTCTAACATAATTAAATTATTCGTTTTAAAGTATTATAGCCAGAAAACTGACCTTTTCTCCGTCCAGAGCTTTCATGCCGTGTGGCAGCTCAGAGTTGAAATATATACTGTCGCCTTCTTCGAGGATCAGTTCCTTGTTATTGATCTGAAGGAGCATGCGGCCTTTTAATACAAGGTTGTATTCCTGTCCCGGATGTGAGTTCAGATAGATAGGCTCTTCTTCCGGTTTGGGATGAACGGTAACCATGAACGGATCAGCTTTACGTCCTGCAAATCCGGCAGCCAGCGATTGATATTTGTAGGCTTTTGTGCGCTCCACGGTAATACCTTTGCCTTTACGCGTGATAAAATAAGCACTCATTTTTGGTTCGTCGCCAAACATCAAGGTTGTGAGTTCTACTCCGTAGGCTTGTGATATCTGGTGTAATATACTTACTGAAATATCTACTGTGCCACTTTCCATGAGCAAGTATTGCTCGGTGGTCAGGTTGCAAACCTTAGCCATTTCTTCGGGACTGATTTCCAGGGCATCCCGAAGTCCTGCCAGTCGTTCTGCTATTTGTTTTATCTGTTCGTTCATCTCCGTGGATTATTATTATATTTATGTTGCCCCAAAGTTATAAATAAAAAGCAAAATGACTATGGAAATGTAGAATAGAATGTTATTTAGATATTTTCTTTGGAAATATAAATGTTAAATATTATATTTGTTTTAAGTACAGGGTATGAATTTATTATTGCTGACTCTAAATCTAATATTAATATATAGTGTTTGCTATAAGCTATACTGGGTCTGCCCTTAATATTTTCTGATTAATATAGTGAACGTATGAATGAAAAGATTGAATTTCGTTTTAGGGGGATTGAAGTCTCAGATAACCTTTTTTTTGTAGTAATATTGAACTGGCATATACCACAATATAAAATAACTGAACCTTCAGATAATACAGAATATTTAGAAATATATAATAAGATTCATCGATATGTGGTGACAGAAAAGCATTTTCTGGATAAAGATATAAATGTAAATATAATTGTTCGTCAATGCGATGTCAGAAAGAAGTCATTGAATAAAATTCTTCGGCTAAAAGATGATGTGGCTTTTCATGGATACATAAATAGACAACGTGTTATTTATGCATCTACTTTGTTGTTGGACCCCTCTAACAAGTTGATTGAAGTTGTAGCATCAGAAGCCTGCTTTAATAATTCCCGAACATTCGTGCGTAATTTCAAAGTAGTGTATAATATGACTCCAAGTGAATACCGTCGTCGTAACGGGTTAAAGAAAGCCTGATTCGGCCAGTAAATCGTTCAGGAACGGACAAAAATGATTTTGTCTTATCGGTGAATCGGTTTTGTCGCTTGCATGCTTTGTTTTTCTTTGGTGGATGTCTTTTTTTGTTCTTCATTTGCATCAGAGAAATAGATGAAGCGAAAAAGATGGCATGACCCATCTTAAATAGATAGGCATACCTTATCTATGAAGAAAGAAAGAAGAATCGATTCTTCTTTCAGGTAGTCTGATAAAGACGTTTGTCGGACTACCTTTTCTAAGAAAGTGGAGCCTATGAAAAGGTTTGCGTTTTGATGATGGTTGATCAACTTATTTTTGTTCACGTATGTCTTAAGGTTAGTTAAATCAAGAAAATCCCGGCTTGTGAAAGTCGGGACTTTTATATACAAAAAAAGGATAACCTTTCGATTATCCTTTTCTTGAGAGCGGAAGACGGGGCTCAAACCCGCGACCCTCAGCTTGGAAGGCTAATGCTCTATCAACTGAGCTACTTCCGCAATTTTAATTGCTTTTGAAAAGTTAGTGGGCAGTGATGGATTCGAACCACCGAAGTCGAAAGACAGCTGAGTTACAGTCAGCCCCATTTGGCCACTCTGGTAACTGCCCCTATTATTTTCAATTGCAGTGCAAAGGTACGATTATTTTTGAAACCTGCAAGCGTTTACTCAGAAAAATGTATCATTTTTAGTGCAGTTACTGCGGCTTCATCCCCTTTATTTCCGTACTTACCACCTGCACGATCCTCCGATTGTTGCATGTTGTCGGTAGTTAACAATCCGAAAATGAATGGAATATCATACATTAAATTCAGTTCGGTGATACCTTGTGTAACGCCTGAACAAACATAATCAAAATGGGGAGTATCACCTCTTACGACGCATCCTAAAACGATAACAGCATTCACATCTTTTGTTTCCGCCATACGTTTTGCACCGAAAGTCAGTTCGAAGCTACCCGGAACACGTTTTACGTATATGTTTTCCGGTTTGACACCATGTTTTTCCAGTGTGTTGCATGCACCTTCCAGCAATTTTTCTGTGATGTGCTTGTTCCACTCTGCTACTACAATTCCGAAGGTCATTTCTGAACCATCCGGTACGCTGTTGAAGTCGTAGTCTGATAAGTTTTGATAAGCTGTAGCCATAACTTTGTATTTAAAAAATAAAAGGATGCCTTTTTTGATGGGACATCCTCTTTTATAGTTTATATCGTATGAATTATATTATTTAGCAGCAGAAGCGCGAGCGATATACTTGTCGATATCGGCAGCTTCCATTGAGTTGAAATATTTTTCCTTGATAGTAGTGTATGCTTTAACTGCATCGCTATACTGTTTCTGGTTTTCGTAAGCGATACCCGCTTTCTTTAGGTAAACCGGGCTGATTACTTCGTTGTCTGCTTTCTTGGCAGCTTTTTCAAAATAGCTGATGCCTTCTTTGATGTTACCCATGTTTACATAACAGTCACCGATCAGACCGATGATAGCCGGAGAAATCATGTTGTCGTCTCCGCTGAATGATTTCAGTTTGTCAAGAGCTTTTTCTGTTTCACCCATTTTGAAATAGCAGATACCTGCATAAGCTTTAGCCAGGTTTCCGGATGCTGTGCTTCCATATTGGTCGATGATACCTTCGAAACCTTCATAGTCTGCACCATTGCCGTTCAATGCCAACGCGAAAGAATCTTTGGCAAAATATTGTTCTCCTTTAAATATAGCAGCGGCTGCTTTCTTTTGCTGAGGAATCATATAACCGTGTTTAATTCCCAAAACAGCTCCAACAACGAGTGCGATAGCTATAATTCCGTAAATGATCTTTTTTGAATTGTTTTCAATAAACTGCTCCGACTTCGAAACAATTTCTTCTACTTCTAACTCCGTGTTGGTGTTTTTTTCCTTAGTAGCCATAATGTGTTATAGTTATTTATTATTTTATCCTGATTTTATGCCAATGGCAATTCAAAGCGCAAAAGTAGTTTTTTTTACTGATATAATCTATACTTAGAAGTATATTTTTTAATTTTGTACGATTAATACGGTACAGATGATACTCAAAAAGCTTTCTATTCTTAATTATAAAAATATTCTTCAGTCGGAAGTTGCCTTTTCGCCCAAAATGAATTGTTTCTTTGGAAATAACGGGATGGGAAAGACAAACCTGCTGGATGTTATCCATTATCTTTCGTTTTGCAAAAGTCATGTAAATACTCCTGATAGTCAGATAATAAACAATGATCAGGATATGTGTGTGATCCAGGGTGAATATGATTATGAAGGAAGAGGGGAGGAGATTTTCTGTGCGATCCGCCGCCGCCAGCGGAAGCAGTTCAAACGGAATAAGAAAGAATATGATAAATTGTCGGAGCATATCGGCTTGTTGCCTTTGGTGATGGTTTCACCTGCCGATTCGGATCTGATCCAGGGAGGAAGTGACGAGCGCCGCCGTTTTCTGGACCTGATCATTTCGCAACAGGATAAACAGTATCTGCATGCCCTGATTCAATATAATAAGGCTTTGCTCCAACGGAATATGCTCTTGAAGAATCAAAGTATGGATGCTTCGCTTTATGAAGTGCTCGAGATGCAGTTGGGTATGTATGGACGAATGGTTTTCGAAAAACGCCGGTTATTGGTAGAAAGCTTTATCCCGATCTTCAATGAATATTATCAAACGATCTGCCGCTCTTCGGAAATGGTTGGTTTGCGCTATATCTCTCAGCTGGCCGAGAAAGACTTACCGGAATTGTTGGCTGCGAACAGGGAACGTGATCGTATTTTAGGTTATACATCCAATGGTGTCCATAAAGATGAACTGGAAATGACATTGAACGAGCATTTGATTCGCCGCGTTGGTTCACAGGGGCAGAATAAAACTTATCTGATAGCCTTGAAGCTTGCCCAGTTTGCCTTTTTAGCTCAAAAAGGACAGACTACTCCGATTTTGCTTCTGGATGATATTTTCGATAAACTGGATGCTGCACGTGTGGCAGAGATCATCAAGCTGGTGGGCAACGACAGCTTCGGCCAGATATTTATTACCGATACTAACCGGAAATATCTGGATGAAATTTTGTTGGCGATGAATCACGATTATGCTTTGTTCAGGGTTGAGCAAGGAGAAGTACAACCGATGGAGGATGCAAAATGAAGCGTAGAAATACACAAGCGATCGGTGAAGTCCTGAGAGATTTCTTCGAGGATAATACAGAGCTTTATGAGAAAATCCTGGAAATTCGGGTAGAACGTGCCTGGAAAGAAGTGTTAGGTCCTATGGTTATGCAATATACCCGCAATATATATGTACGCGATCGTATATTATATGTATCGCTTACATCTTCAGTGCTGCGGAGCGAATTGACCTTATGTCGCGAACGGTTGGTGAAGAGTTTGAATGAGTATGCCGGAGCGACAGTTATTCAGGATATTGTTATCCGGTAATGATCTCTTTTTCAGTGATAACCATATCCATTTTCTTGTCGAAAGGTTCGACCGGAACAGACTCCTGCATTTGAAAATCGAAACAAATACCTATTTTAGGTGCTTGCATTGTCGATAGTAGCCGGTCGTAATATCCTTTTCCACGCCCCATGCGATTCAATTGGCGATCGAAAGCTACGCCAGGTACAATGATCAGGTTTATATCCGATTCTGCAACCGTTGTCTCTATGTCTATGGGTTCCGGAATGCCGAAGACTCCGGGGGCCAGGCTGTCTTTGCCTTTATAAGGCAAAAGACGGAGGTCGTCGCCGACTATCAGCGGAAGAAGAAGCAGCTTTTTGTCGAACCATTTTTCAAGAAAAGCCTCCGTCTGGACTTCTCCGGGAATGGAGTAATATAAAGCAATGCAAGAAGCTTGCCGGAAGAGTTCAGTCTCTTCCAGCCGCTTCAATATCTTTTCAGAAAAGTCAAGCAATATAGTCTTCCCGTACGATTTCTTTAGTAAGGCTATATCTTTTCGAAGCTGTTGTTTGGCTATCTGCAATTCCTTTGTTTGCATTCTCTTTGTCTATTGTAGGAACGGATTTTCCTTCATTTATAATCTGGATGGCACGTAATAAGGTTGGATCGTCTTTCAGGAAAATCGGATAGAATCCGGCTTCGTCGAAGAAGTTCCGTACAATATATGCCTGCAGCTGGTTTTCGATCAGCTTACCTGAGATATTGATCAGGGTTGGACGTTTCTTAATACCTTTGGATGCTGCAAAGTTTGTGAAGTCGTAAAGCAGAGGCTGCGACTGCAGGTATTTGTACAAATCCTGATAAGTAGTGAAAGAAGATAACTTTTCACGGTTCTTATCTGAATATTCGAGTGCATACAGGTAAAGTGTTCCACTGTTTACAATACTTGAAAAGTAAGTCGTAATGCCACTGGTGTCACGCGGGATGAAGATATCCGGCATAATGCCACCACCACCGTATACGGTTCTACCTATCATCGTATGGTATTTTTCCGTATGCGTATTCTTGATACTGTCTGCAGAGTCGAATTCACCATGGATGAAACGGTTATAGAGATCCTGATCATAATCTGCAGAGTCTCCCATCTTATAATCCTTCTGGATGCTTCGTCCCGAAGGTGTATAATAGCGGGCAATTGTCAGGCGGATTTCCGAACCGTCACTCAGCTTGATTGGCGATTGAACCAATCCTTTTCCGTAGGTACGGCGGCCAACAATCAGTCCGCGGTCGTTATCCTGGATCGCACCTGAGAAGATTTCGCTGGCGGAAGCCGAGAATTCGTCTGTCAGAACAACGATCGGAGCTTCCTTACAGGTTCCGGTTCCGTTTGTATAGACATCGTTACGCGGGAAAGCTTTTCCTTCGGTGTAAACGATCAGTCTTCCTTCCGGCATAAACTCGTTGACCATGTTGATCGCTGCATCCATATATCCACCGGTATTTCCACGCAGGTCGATGACGAATGAATTACATCCCGCTTCTTTCAACTTGGCAATCGCCGTGATGAATTCGTTATATGTAGTTCGTCCGAATTTGCTGACTTTGATATATCCCACTCCTTTGCTGACCTCGTAAGATACATCGACGGAGTTGACCGGAACGTCGCCACGTGTCACATCGAAGTAAAGCAGGTCGGGTGTGTCACCACGTTTTACACCCAGCTTGACGGTGCTGTTCTTTGCCCCCCGTAATGTGCGCATGATCTTTGCCTGGCTGGTACTGTTACCGGAATAAATCGAGTCGTTTATCGTAATGATGCGGTCGAACGGAAGCAGTCCCGCTTTTTCTGCCGGGCCTCCGGATATTACGCTGATCACAAGGATCGTGTCCGTCTGCATATTGAAGGATACGCCGATACCACTGAACGAACCTTCCAGATCCTCATTCACGATGGATGCATCTTCAGCAGATATATAAACGGAGTGAGGATCCAACTCGCTGAATATTTTGGGAATGGTTCCTTCCACCAGTTTGCCCATATTGACAGTATCGACATATTGTTCGTCGATAATATCGAGTATGGCATTTATTTTATTGCCGCTGGAAAACATCCGGCGTTTGCCGTTTTGTGTAAGAGAAAGATAATGGTTCCCGATAAAGATACCGAGAGCGATACTTGCTGCAATAATTACAGGCAACCAGATGGTCAGCCTTCTGTTCTTGTCCATAAAAACGTATATTTATTCGTTTATATCAATGTATTCTATATTAATACCGGCCCGCTGTAATAAATTACAGCCGTCTTCCATCCGGTACTTTTCGGAATATACAACACGTTTGATTCCTGATTGTATGATCAGCTTGGCGCACTCTATGCAGGGAGCCGAAGTTACGTAGATCGTAGCTCCTTTGCTGCTGTTTGAAGATGCTGCAACCTTTGTTATCGCATTCGCCTCGGCATGTAATACGTAGGGTTTGGTTACGTTGTTTTCATCTTCACAGATATTTTCAAAACCGGCAGGTGTACCGTTGTATCCATCGGAAATGATCATCTGGTCCTTAACTATCAGTGCTCCGACCTGACGTCGTTTACAATACGAATTTTCCGCCCAGACTGCGGCCATCCGCAAGTAACGTTTATCTAATTCATATTGCTTCTCTGTTTTTTCGCACATTGTTTACCTGATTTATCCTTGTTTATTTAGCCAGCAAAGGTAAATATAATTGATTTAACTATGGTATGTTTAGCTATTTTTATATCAATTGCTATTTCCTTTCGGTTCAGCCTGTTTGATGCCGTTTCTGACAAGCAGGGCATCGATCGTGGGTGCCTGTCCCCGGAAGCGTTCGTACAGTACTGCCGGGTCTTCCGTACCTCCTTTGGATAAGATGTTTTCGCGGAATGAACGGGCCACTTCCTGATTGAATATTCCGTTTGCTTTGAAAACCGAAAAAGCATCGGCATCCAATACCTCCGCCCATTTATATCCGTAATATCCGGCAGAGTAACCTCCTGAGAAGATATGTCCGAAACTGCTGCTCATAAGTGTTCCGGAAACTTCCGGTACGATTACGGTCCGTGCCCAGGCTTGTTTCTCAAATGCTATGACATCCCCCTCGAACGGGACGGTTTGTGTATGCCAGGCCATATCGAGCATTCCGAAGCTCAACTGGCGGCAACAGAAATAACCAGTATTGAAGTTGGAAGCATCTATCAATTTGCTGACAAGTTCCTGCGGTATTTTTTCTCCTGTTTCGTAGTGTACGGCTATCTGGTCAAGAAATTCTTTTTCAGTCAACCAGTTTTCCATGATCTGGGAGGGAAGTTCCACGAAGTCGCGGTATACGTTTGTTCCGGAGAGGCTGGCGTATTTCCCTTTGGCGAACATTCCGTGCAGTGCATGTCCGAATTCATGGAGTAGGGTGTTTACTTCATCGAAAGTCAGTAAAGATGGCTTCGTTTCGGTCGGACGGGTGAAGTTCATAACTATAATGATCTGCGGACGGCTGTCGGTTCCATCGGCTTCGTGATGCTGTTCTTTTATACTGTTCATCCAGGCGCCCGATTGTTTTCCGTCGCGCGGATGAAAATCGGTGTAAAGGACGGAGAGGAATTTACCATCGGTATCATACACTTCGTAAGCATCGACTTCCGGATGATATACCGGAATCTCTTTGTTCTCTTTGAATGTGATGCCATATAGTTGTGTGGCAAGTCCGAAAACACCTTTTTTGACATTCTCCAGTTTGAAATAAGGACGTGTCATTTCATCGTTTACATTGAAACGGATATCTTTTAATTTCTCCGAATAATAACTCCAGTCCCAGGGCATGACGGTGATGTTCTCTTTTTCACTTCCCATCGCAAACCCCTGTACGGCATTATATTCGTTGATCGCTATCGGTTTGTAAGCTTCCAACAATTGGTTTAGCAGGTTATAGACGGTTGCCGGTTTTTTAGCCATCGTATGCTTGAGTGAGTATTCAGCATAGGTGTTGTAGCCCATCAGCCGCGCAATCTCCAACCGGATGTTGACGATTTGACGGATAATTTCCTTATTGTCGTATTCATCTCCTTTATTACCGATGCTCATATATTCCCTGTACATGGCTTCGCGTAAAGAACGGGAAGCAGCATAACGCATGAACGGAACGTAGCTTGGAGCTGTCAGGTTGAACAACCAGCCTTCTTTCCCCTTTTCTTTTGCCCGGTGAGCCGCGGCTTCACGTATGCTTTCGGGAAGACCGTCGAGGTCTTTCTCGTCGGTGAGCAGTAATTCATATCTGTTTTTATCTTTCAGCGCATTTTGGTCGAACGTCAGTGAAAGAACACTCAGGTCTGTGCTTAGTGTTCGATATTTTTCCTTGTTTTCCGGACTTAGATTGGCTCCACGAACCGAGAACGATTCGAATGTTTCTTCCAGCAGTTTGGCATCTTCGGTGGGCAGGTTGAGCCGGTCTTTTTGTTCGTAAATGCTTTTTACCCGTGAAAATAACTTTTCATTCAGAAAGATATTGTTGGAACTTTCCGACAGTTTCGGGGATATCCTTTGTGAAATCTCCATCATCTCGTCGTCGGCTTCTGCATTCAAAACATTGAAGAAGGCAGAACTGACTTTGTTCAGTAACTTGCCGCTGCGTTCCAAAGCAACGATCGTATTTTCGAATGTGGCAGGCTGCTCGTTTTCAGCGATAGCCTGTACTTCGTTGTCGAGTTGTTTGATCCCTTCGTCGAAAGCCGGTTCGTAATGTTCGGTTTTTATTTCGTTAAAGGGCGGAGTTCCAAAAGGTGTATTGTATTTTAAGAAAAACGGATTATGAGTCGTTTGTGTCATATTTCTTGTACATTATATTTAAATAGTGAATTTAGCCGGAAGCAACCGGTTTCTTTTCCGGCACAAAGATGGAAAAAATACCTGTGTTACTGAATAATTCCTCTTTATATTTATTTTTTTAGTCACCAAAGTAATTGCTTGTCGATAACTATCGACAGGCTTGCTCATAATTGTCAACAAGCTTGTCGATAATTATAAACAGGCTTGTCGACAATTATCGGCAACAAATTTTGTCGGCAGAGAAATGGCATTACATTACGGTAATGCTACCATTTGCTTCCTGATTTTGTTTTATAACCTCCGGCAGTCTGTTTTTGTTGCCGGTATTTCCCTGTGCATTAGTGGAAAGTTTTCAGATTTTAACAACTGTTCATGTGTTTGACAACACATTCATGGAAGTCCCTAATTTTCTAAGAGATTATTTATCAGTCATTTCGGAGTTATAAAAAAACTCAGTTTCTAAATAAATATGAAAGCTGATTTGTTTTTTTAGTTTTTAAGTGATACTTTTGGTCAGTATATCGTATCATTTTCATTATATAAGCATAAACTTAAAACCAAATACATATGAGTTATCTTAAATTTGACAAGACAGTAATGATAAATCTGGAGGAATCGTTGACTCGAGAGGTGCTCCGAACCAATAGGACCGGGGCATATCATTGTACGACTGTTGTTGATTGTAATACGCGAAAATACCACGGATTACTCGTTATGCCAGTTCCTGAGATAGACGATGACAATCATGTTTTACTATCATCTCTGGATGAGACTGTCATTCAGCATGGTGCTGAGTTTAACTTGGGTTTACATAAATACCAGGGGGATAATTACAGTCCCAAAGGACATAAATATATCCGCGAGTATAGTTCAGACACCGTTCCACGTACACTTTACCGGGTTGGTGGCGTTATCTTTTCGAAAGAAAAAGTATTCTCCTTGTATGAAAACCGGATTATGATCAAGTATACGCTTGAAGATGCTCATTCGGCAACAACGCTCCGTTTCCGTCCTTTCCTTGCTTTCCGTAGTGTGAAATCGCTGACACAGGCAAATGGCAATGTGAACCAGTCTTACACAGAAGTGCCGAATGGTATAAAGACCTGCATGTATCACGGATATCCCGAACTATATATGCAGTTCAATAAAAAAGTGAAATTTGTATATGAACCTTATTGGTATAACGGAATAGAATATCCGAAAGAACAGGAAAGAGGCTATCCTTATAAAGAAGACCTGTATGTTCCCGGTTATTTTGAAATACCGATCAAGAAAGGTGAGTCGATCATATTCAGTGCCGGAGATGGTCCGGTGGCAACAACACGTTTGAAGAGTTTGTATGAAAACGAGGTAAATGCCCGTACGCCGCGTACCAGCTTCTTTAACTGTTTGAAAAACTCTGCACAGCAATTTTATTTCCGTCCGAAAGAAGACGATGCCTATCTGCTGGCAGGTTATCCCTGGTTCAAAGTAAGAGCTCGCGATCTGTTTGTCGCACTTCCGGGATGTACATTGTCGATCGATGATCCGGTACGTTTCGAAAAGATTATGCATACTGCTATGCCGGCAGCAAGAGCTTATATGAATGAGAATAGGCTGGATTCGGTAATCCGTGAGATTGATGAACCGGATGTGTTCTTATGGGCTATATGGGCCATCCAGCAGTATGCTAAAGACACAAGTCTGGAACGTGCAAAAGAACTTTATGCCGGTTTTATAAATGAGATACTTGAATTTATATCCGGTCAGAAACATCCGGATATGAAGGTGATGGACAACGGGTTGGTATTCGCCAATGGCCGCGATAAAGCAATTACCTGGATGAACTCCACCATTAACGGTAAACCAGTTGTGCCCCGTTCCGGTTATATTGTAGAGTTTAACGCATTGTGGTATAATGCCCTCTGTTTCTATACGGAACTGATGGGAGGAACACCGATTGAAAAATATGACAAGCTGATCAAGGCAATGGATATATCGTTTAAGGAAACTTTTGTGAATGGTTACAATTACTTGTTCGATTCGGTGAATGGTTCTATCGTTGACTGGAGCGTACGCCCCAATATGATTTTTGCCGTTTCATTGCCTTATTCTCCACTGACGCGAATACAGAAACGCAGTGTTGTCGATATCGTAACAAAAGAATTGCTTACACCTAAAGGGTTGCGTTCGCTCAGTCCGAAAAGTGAAGGCTATAAACCCTACTATGTTGGTCCGCAGTATGAACGCGACCTGGCTTATCATCAAGGTACTGCCTGGCCGTGGTTGCTGGGAGCTTATCTGGAAGCCTATCTTCGTGTATTCGGAAAGAGCGGTGTCTCTTTTGCAGAACGTATGTTGATAAGTATGGAGGATGAAATGTCATTGCATTGTATTGGTACGATACCTGAATTGTTTGATGGTAATCCGCCGTTTACCGGACGCGGTGCTATTTCGTTTGCAATGAATGTAGCTGCCATGCTCCGGGTTGTGGATTTATTGAAGAAGTATAACGCCGAATAAAACGAGTACCAGATGAAAGCATTGATGTTTGGATGGGAATTTCCTCCTCATATCCTGGGAGGATTAGGAACGGCTAGTTATGGCCTGACAAGAGGTATGGCTATGCAGCCGGATATGGATATAACCTTTTGTATTCCGAAACCCTGGGGAGATGAAGACCAGAGTTTCCTGAAAATTATAGGAGTTTGTAATGTCCCGATAGTATGGCGTGATGTAGACATGGAATATGTGAAAAATCGCTTGTCCAAGTTTATGGATCCTCAGAAATATTATGACTATCGTGATCACATCTATGCCGACTTTTCTTATCGGCAGGTAAATGATCTTGGTTGTATGGAGTTTTCCGGACGTTATCCGGATAATTTGCTGGAAGAGATCAATAACTATTCGATCGTAGCCGGTGTGATTGCCCGTACAGAACAATATGATGTGATTCATGCACATGATTGGCTGACTTATCCGGCCGGTATCCATGCGAAGAATGTAAGCGGTAAACCATTGGTGATCCATGTGCATGCAACCGACTACGACAGAAGCCGTGGAAATGTAAACCCCGATGTTTACGCAATTGAAAAGAATGGTATGGATAATGCCGACCATATCATAACGGTAAGTAACCTGACCCGCCAGACGGTGATTGAGAAATATCATCAGGATCCGGCTAAAGTTACGACCGTTCATAATGCCGTAGAACCTATGAGCCCTGAAATTCTGGCGATACAGGATAAAAAAGGGGTAAAGGATAAAGTAATCACCTTCCTGGGGCGTATCACTATGCAGAAAGGACCTGAATATTTTGTGGAAGCAGCCGCCAAGGTATTGGCAAAAGCCCCTAAGACCCGCTTTGTAATGGCCGGTAGCGGCGATATGATGGATAAGATGATCCGCTTGGCCGCAGAACGTAATATTTCCGACCGTTTCCATTTCACAGGGTTTATGAAAGGAAAGCAGGTATACGAAGTGCTGAAGGCGAGTGATGTGTATGTGATGCCATCTGTTTCGGAGCCTTTTGGAATATCTCCGTTGGAAGCCATGCAGTGTGGTGTCCCTTCTATTATCTCTAAACAGTCCGGTTGTGCAGAAATCTTGAATTATGCTGTAAAAGTAGATTACTGGGATATTGAAGCCATGGCAGATGCTATGTATTCGATCATTACTTATCCGGCTATGCATGAATTCCTGAAAGTGGAAGGAAAGAATGAGGTAGATAATATTAAATGGGAATATGCCGGACAAAAAGTTCGCCGTATCTATGAACAAGTGATTAATAAATAACGACAAGACAAAAATTAAAACAACTATATTATGAAAACGATCTGCTTTTATTTTCAGATACATCAGCCATTCCGCCTGAAAAGATACCGTTTCTTCGATATCGGTAACGATCATTATTACTATGATGATTTTCAGAACGAAGAGATTATGCGTCGTATAGCCGAACGTTGTTATCTGCCTGCCAATAAGGCTATCCTGGAAATGATCAAAACGAGTGGAGGTAAATTTAAAGTGGCCTTCTCTATTTCCGGTCTTGCTTTGGAACAGATGGAAATTTATTCTCCGGAAGTGATCGATAGTTTTAAGGAACTGGCTGCTACCGGCAATGTTGAGTTCCTGGCTGAAACATATGCTCACTCTTTGGCTTCTTTAGGTGATAATATCGAGGAGTTTGAAGATCAGGTTAAGAAGCATAAGGAAAAGATCCATGATTTGTTTGGAGTTAAACCGAAGGTATTCCGTAATACGGAATTGATTTACTCGGATGATATTTCGGATGTGGTATATAAGATGGGCTTTAAAGGCATGTTGACGGAAGGTGCAAAACATATTCTTGGATGGAAGAGTCCGAACTATATGTATAGTTCCTGCGTTCAGCCTCAGTTGAAGTTGTTGCTTAAGAACGACCGTTTCAGCGAAGATCTATCTTTACGTTTCAACAACTATAACTGGAATGAATATCCGCTGACAGCCGATAAATATATTTCCTGGATTGCGGCAACACCGGATTCGGAACAGATCATCAATCTGTTTATGAATTATGAGGTATTAGGATCATTGAATCCGGCTGAAACCGGGATCTTTGATTTCTTCAAAGCATTACCTCGTTTTGCGGCGGAGAAAGGAATCGGATTCTCTACACCGTCAGAAGTGTTTGCCTTGTTGAAACCGGTCGATGCAATCTCTGTGCCTTACCCTATGTCATGGGTTGACGAAGAGAAAGATTGTAGTTCCTGGTTAGGAAATGTCCTGCAGCAGGAAGCATTCCGCAAGATTAATAGTATCAGTGAACGTGTTCGCCTGGTAGAGGAACGTCGTATCAAACAGGACTGGAACTATCTGCAAAGTAGCGATCATTTCTTCTATATGAGTACTAAGCACGGAGGAAGCGGCTTTAGCCCGTATGATAATCCTTATGATGCATTTAATAATTATATGAATGTGTTGTCAGACTTTATCGTTCGCGTAAATGGACAGTTCCCGGAAACAATCGAAAATGAGGAGCTTAACTCTTTGCTTACTACGATCAAGAACCAGGGAGAAGAAATAGAAGGTCTTCAGAAAGAACTTGAAAAACTGAAGAAGAAAGCTGCAAAGAAAAAAGAGGCCTAATAGAATATGATGCTAAATAAAAGAAACGGATAATTCAATTAAGAATTACCCGTTTCTTTATATTTATAATATTTGAAAAATCTACTTATAGTCGGTTGTTGTAACCACAATCTTCATAGCATCCTGGTTCTTAAGCAATTTTACACCTGATGGAAGTAAGTAATTATTTAGAGCAGCCGTATATTGGTTGCCATAATAATCTGCCTGAGTTAAAAGACGTTCAACTGGAACAAGAAGTAAAACCATATCCTTTTCCGGATTATTCTTTATATGCTCCTGCATCAAATTTGATATATTGTCAAAGCCATAAGAACGAGCACTGCTTGAATAAGAAGCAAGGAATGACGTTTTTTTATCTTCGATCTTGTTATTGACAAAGAAAGTTGCCAAAGAGTCTTTCGGTAGTAATAATAAATTGGCCGGAGCGGTTAAAGCCCATTGCCAGTTTTCCTGGGGGAACGCTTTTATTGTCAAAGGAATGTTGTTGATTATACGGTCACCAATCTTTTCAGCAATATCTTTAGCCGGAATAGTCAACTGGGTATATACACCTGCCGGAGTTTTCAGATAAGCGATTGAATCATTCGGTTTCAATAAATCAGTCAAGTCGGTGTTTTTAAATCGATTCAACTGCAATACTTCCTTCGTTACATTGAATGTTTCACTTGCATATGCGGTTGAGTCCTGATTCTGACTTCCTTTCAAGTTGTATTTGTAATAGATCGAAATGGAAGAATAGCTAATCTGCAAGATATTTCCGCTACCGTATGTATTTGTTACATATAAACCAGGGAAGAACTTGTTAAAGTTCTCTTGGCTACTGAATGTACCGGGATTATTGATTGTTTCATCGTAAAACTTCTGTCCGAATTCTCTCGGCATACGAATTGTTACGGTAGGAACGTATGTCGGGCTACCGCTTGAGTCCACTGCGTTCCTAACACTATCAGGAATAGAGTTGTCATGTGCCGTATACGTCTGCATACCCAAAGAATTCTGCAAGTCACAATATTCTGCCGGATCGAAGTTTGTGTAGAAATCTCTTTCCAGTTGTTTGTCGACCTGATATATCTGGGCACGCATGGGAGTCAACGAGTCTCCAACCCATGATCCGCTATAATATATGATCTTAAAATCGACCGAATCGATCTGTCCGTTGATAGGTTCTTTTTGGAATTTGAAGTCTGACGGACAGTAGAACTGACAGATGTAATCAGATTTCACATTACCATACAACGGATCATAAAATTCGCCGAGTAATCCACTAGTAGTTCTTGCATATACCGAATCCATCAGCAAGGTTGTCGCCTGCATCTGAAAAGTATCTACATATACGGGCATTTTGTCTCCGCCGGGCTGAATAGTCGAGCCAACCAGATTCAAATCATCACTACACCCACTCAGGATTGTTATTCCTAAGCCCAGGCCAATTAATAAAGGCTTGATCTTCATCATTTTTCTCTCACTTATTTAGAATCTAATACGACATCGTAAAATTCGTTGAATGCATCCATATAAGTTTCCGGCGACTGATAAGGAAGGAACGGAGTATCCTTTTTGGTTGCAATATAGTCCAGAACATCCTGGTTGATCGTTTCACTACCTTGTATCACACCGTCCGCAAAATCAATGGCCAGCTTAGTCAAGCCGACGAAACTGGTATCGGCTTTTATCCCTTTCAGGTCGCCCTCTTTCGCTCCGTCTGTTTTCAGTTTGTTGGCAAACTCTTTTCTAAACGGTGTTTTAAAGTCATCATTATAAATAGAATAGACTATTTTTGCATTTTTAAGACATGGATCGTCTGCATACATTCTTTTTATATATAATGCTGTCAAAGCAGATATCCATCCGTGACAATGAATTACATCCGGTATCCACCGTAGTTTCTTTACGGTTTCCAATACACCACGAACATAGAAGATAGAACGGTCGTCATTATCTTCGTATTCATTCCCGTTTTCATCGCAAACAGTGTGCTTACGCTGGAAGAAATCTTCATTATCAATGAAGTAAACCTGCATGCGTGCGGCCTGAATGGATGCTACCTTTATGATCAGAGGGTGGTCTGTATCATCAATAATAAGATTCATACCTGACAGGCGGATCACTTCGTGCAACTGATTGCGTCGCTCGTTGATATTTCCGAATTTAGGCATGAAAGTTCTGATTTCGCGACCACGCTCCTGAATGCCTTGCGGCAAGTTTCTGCATATTGTTGCAATCTCAGATTCGGGAAGGTAGGGTGTTATTTCTTGAGCTATAAACAAGATTTTTTTTGCATCCATTCTGTAAACTAGTTTTATAAAGACGGCACAAAGATAATAAATTTCTTTCATTTACGGTAATTATTTATTTGCTTTGCACCGTCAATAAGCATCTAACTGATGAAAATAGTAAACAGCATTCAAGAATTGAAACGTTATCTTGCCGAAGAGAGGCAGCATAACAAGCAAATAGGCTTTGTTCCTACTATGGGGGCATTACACAACGGACATCTGAGCCTGGTGAAGCGTTGCGTGGAAGAAAACGATGTATGTGTAGTGAGCATCTTCGTAAATCCGACTCAGTTTAACGATAAAAATGACCTTGCCACCTATCCCCGGACATTGGATAAAGACAGCGCCTTGTTGGAACCCGCCGGCTGCGATTATGTATTTGCGCCGACAGAAGCGGAGATGTATCCCGAACCGGATACACGCACTTTCGACTTTGGCACGGTTTCGGCCGTGATGGAGGGTGCACGCCGTCCGGGACACTTCAATGGGGTTGCCCAGATCGTAAGCAAACTGTTTTATGCCGTAGAACCCGATAATGCTTATTTCGGGGAGAAAGATTTCCAGCAGATCGCTGTGATTCGTGCGATGGTGAAACAGTTGAATATCCCGGTAAAAATTAATGCCTGCCCGATTTTGCGCGAGGAAGACGGGCTGGCTTTAAGCAGCCGTAATGTCCGTCTGACACCCGAACAACGTCAAAAAGCACCGCTAATAGCACGTACGTTAAAAGAAAGTACTAACTTTGCAGTCGGAAAAAGTGTGCAGGAGGTGATTGATTATGTTGTGAATACGATTAATGCCGACCCTGTTATGCGTGTGGAATATTATGAAATCGTAGACGGAATCACGATGGAGTCGATCAAAGACTGGTCAGATACTGATTATGCCGTAGGTTGTATTACCGTTTATTGTGGTGAAGTCCGGTTGATTGATAACATAAGATATAAATAGCTGGTAATCAAATTATACAAATAACGATGTTTATAGAGGTAGTTAAATCAAAGATTCACCGGGTGACGGTAACGGAAGCCAATCTGAACTATATCGGTAGTATCACTATCGATGCGGATTTGCTGGATGCCGCCAACCTGATTCCTAATGAAAAGGTAGCTATTGTGAACAACAATAACGGTGAACGTTTTGAAACGTATATTATTAAAGGCGAACGCGGATCAGGCGTGATTTGTCTGAATGGGGCAGCTGCCCGAAAAGCGCAGCCTGGCGATATCATCATTATCATGTCGTATGCCATGATGGACTTTGAAGAAGCCAAAACATTTAAACCGGCTGTTGTATTTCCGGATACAGCAACAAATAAACTGATATAGAGCATCGGTAGCAGTATTTAGAATGTTTTTAAACAACAATAAAGAAGCTCACCGGTTTGCCGGTGGGCTTTTTTTGTGACTTTGTGTTTTCTTATGGAATTAACTTATAGAGTATGTATACAAATAAGCAAATCTGGAATGTAAGTTACCCTATCTTCTTAAGCTTATTGGCACAGAATATTATCAATGTGACCGATACGGCTTTCCTGGGAAGGGTAGGAGAAGTTGAGTTGGGGGCCTCGGCGATGGGAGGTCTCTATTATATCTGTGTGTTTACGATCGCTTTCGGTTTCAGTACTGGGTCGCAGATCGTGATGGCTCGCAGGAATGGTGAACGGAGGTACAGTGATGTAGGGCCGGTCATGATCCAGGGTGTGTTTTTCCTTTTGGCGTTGGCGGCCGTGATGTTTACCCTGTCCCGTTTCTTTGCCAAAGATATCATGGGGGTAATGATCTCCTCCGACACGATCCTGCAAGCTACGGAAGAGTTTCTCGACTGGCGTGTGTTCGGGTTCTTTTTCTCTTTTATCAATGTGATGTTCCGTGCTTTGTTTATCGGTATTACCCGGACGAAGGTGCTGACTTTGAATGCAATTGTGATGGCGTTGACCAATGTGTTGCTCGACTATCTGTTGATATTCGGGAAGGGAGGTTTTCCCGAAATGGGTATTAAAGGGGCGGCTATTGCCTCGGTGGCAGCAGAGGGAGTGTCGATCGTTTTCTTTTTGGTTTATACCCGTTTGACGGTAGATATAAAGAAGTATGCATTGAATCAATTCCGGTCGTTCGATGTTAAATTGTTGAGACGTGTATTGGATATATCCATATTCACGATGTTACAGTATTTTATATCGTTGAGTACTTACTTTATGCTTTTCGTAGCCGTAGAACATCTGGGGCAACGGGAACTGGCAATCGCCAATATTGTCCGCAGTGTGTATATCGTCCTGCTGATACCTGTCAATTCTTTATCTACGGCAACCAATTCTTTTGTGAGTAATAGTATCGGTGCCGGACATAAAGACCAGGTTATCCCGATCATTCGCAAGATTGCCGGTATATCATTAGGTATCGTAGCAGTCAGTGTTTTTATCGCCTGTCTTTTCCCATCGGCTATATTGTCGATTTATACGAATGATGCCTCTTTAGTACATGCGTCTATCCCTTCTCTTTACGTTATTTCCGGTGCCCTGTTGATAGCAGCCGTTGCCAATATCGTATTTAACGGGGTGACGGGTACGGGGAATACCCGTTCTGCTTTTGCGATGGAGGTAGTGACGCTTGTCTTTTATACGTTGTTTATCTACGTGGCAGGGATGCGTTTACGTCTTCCGGTGGCGATTTGTTTCCTGACCGAGGTAATTTATTATAGCGGTTTGTTGTTGGCTAGTGTAATTTATTTGAAAAAAGCGGCGTGGCAGAATAAAAAGATTTAGAGGATTACATCCTTTTTCTTACCTTTGCACCCTATTACATTAGAAATTAGAAAGAAAAAAATAAATATACATACGAATTATGTTTGAAAATTTAAGCGAAAGGTTAGACAGGTCGTTTAAACTGTTGAAAGGTGAAGGCAAGATCACCGAGATCAATGTGGCTGAAACACTGAAAGATGTGCGTAAAGCATTGCTTGATGCCGACGTTAACTATAAAGTAGCCAAATCGTTTACCGATACGGTAAAAGAAAAAGCGCTGGGACAGAATGTGCTTACCTCCGTGAAGCCCAGTCAGTTGATGGTAAAGATCGTACACGACGAGCTGGCCAGCCTGATGGGTGGTACAGCTATCGATATCGATCTGAAAGGTTCGCCTGCGGTGATCCTTATGTCGGGGCTGCAAGGATCGGGTAAAACTACTTTCTCCGGGAAATTGGCTAACCTGCTGAAGACGAAAAAGAATAAGAAGCCGTTATTGGCTGCTTGTGACGTTTATCGTCCGGCCGCTATCGAACAGTTGCGTGTTGTAGGTGAACAGGTTGGTGTACCTGTTTATATGGAGCTGGAAAATAAGAATCCGGTAGAGATCGCAATGAACGCTATCCGCGAAGCTCGTGCCAAAGGTAACGACGTGGTGATTGTCGATACCGCCGGTCGTCTGGCTATCGACGAGCAGATGATGAATGAGATCGCTGCAATCAAGAGCGCTATCCAGCCTGACGAAATCTTGTTCGTTGTAGACTCTATGACCGGACAGGACGCCGTTAATACAGCTAAAGAATTTAACGAACGTCTGGATTTCGATGGTGTTGTCCTGACTAAGTTGGATGGTGATACCCGTGGTGGTGCCGCTCTTTCTATCCGTACGGTGGTAGACAAGCCGATCAAGTTTGTCGGAACCGGTGAAAAGATGGATGCCCTCGATATCTTCCACCCCGAACGTATGGCCGACCGTATCCTCGGTATGGGTGATATCGTTTCGTTGGTTGAACGTGCCCAGGAACAATATGATGAAGAAGAGGCTAAACGCCTTCAGAAGAAGATCGCCAAGAACCAGTTTGACTTCAACGACTTCATAGCCCAGATCCAGCAAATCAAGAAGATGGGTAACCTGAAAGAATTGGCATCCATGATTCCGGGTGTCGGTAAGGCATTGAAGGATATCGATATCGACGACAATGCTTTCAAGAGCATTGAAGCGATCATTTACTCGATGACTCCGGCCGAACGTACTAATCCGGCTATTCTGAACGGCACACGCCGTACGCGTATCGCAAAAGGTAGCGGTACGACTGTGCAGGAAGTGAATAAGCTGATCAAACAGTTTGATGAAACCCGTAAGATGATGCGTATGCTTACTGCAGCTAAACCGGGAAGTAAGAAATTTCCTTCGTTGAAAAGATAAACATTAAAGAGACATATTATGGAAGACAATCATTATCAATTACTGGACGGAAAAGCTGTTTCTGCTCAAATGAAGAAAGAGATGGCAGAAGAAGTCGCCCGGATCAAAGCGGCAGGCGGTAAGATCCCTCACTTGGCTGCCATTCTGGTGGGTCATGATGGAGGTAGTGAAACCTATGTGGCCAGTAAAGTAAAGACTTGTGAAGAGATCGGTTTCAAATCGACACTGATTCGTTACGAGGACGACGTGACCGAAGAAGAGTTGCTTCGTCGTGTTGACGAACTGAATAACGATCCGGACGTGGATGGCTTTATCGTACAGCTTCCTCTTCCGAAACATATCTCAGAGCAAAAGATTATTGAGGCGATCGATTACCGTAAAGATGTTGACGGCTTTCATCCGATCAATGTAGGACGTATGTCGATCGGTCTTCCTTGTTTTGTATCTGCCACACCGGCAGGTATTCTGGAATTGCTGAAACGTTACGAAATAGAAACCAGTGGTAAACATTGCGTGGTTCTGGGACGCAGCAATATCGTCGGAAAGCCGATGGCTACCTTGATGATGCAGAAAGCTTATCCGGGCAACTGTACGGTAACGGTTTGCCACAGCCGCTCGAACAATCTGAAAGAAATGTGTTTGAGTGCCGATATCATCATTGTCGCTTTAGGAGTTCCTGAATTCCTGAAAGCTGATATGGTGAAGGAAGGCGCTGTTATTGTCGATGTCGGCACTACCCGTATGCCGAGTAGCGTGACTAAAAGCGGTTACAAGTTGACAGGGGATGTGAAGTTTGATGAAGTGGCACCAAAATGCTCTTACATAACACCTGTACCGGGTGGTGTAGGGCCTATGACAATCATTTCATTGATGCGTAATACCCTGCTGGCTGGCAAAAAAGCAATTTATAAGTAAATATTCTGCATATTTTTGCCAAAAAGTTTGCAGAGTAAAAAAATACAGCTATCTTTGCAGCGTCTTAGAAAAAGAGATATACATGGTGGTTGTAGTTCAGTGGTAGAGCACCTGATTGTGGTTCAGGGTGTCGCGGGTTCGAATCCCGTCTTCCACCCGTAAAACAAAGAAAGTCATTCCTTTTTGGGAGTGACTTTTTTTGTTTTAATAGTTTTTCCGCATAACAAAGTTGATCATATCAATGCCACTCACTGTTACTGTTTGTTGCTCTTCTACAAAGAATCCGTGTTTTTCAAAAAATGGACGCGCGGTAAGGCTAACTTCTGCAAATAGTGAAGGGGCATGATGATATTTGACAAATTCTTCCGCTAATTGAAGTAATAATGTAGCTATCCCTTTTTGCTGGAATCGGGGATGAACAAACATGCTATGCAGATAGCCTTGTGTATCGACAGACGTGAAACCTGCTGTCTGGAAGGTTTCGGTATCTTCTGCAAGGAAGAAATGCAGTTCGCTATGAAAGAGTTCCTGCCAACGGGCCGAGTCGGCACGGTTTATCCATGCATCGATCTGCTCCGGGGAATAATCCTTGCAGCAGGTGTTGCGTACGCTTTTTTCGAATACATGGTGTAGTGTTGCCAGATCTTCTGTGTCTGCTTTTCTTATCCGGATCGGTTTCATTTGCATATGAAGGATCGGATATGGTTTTCCCTCGCCGTCTGTGGCATCCCGTGAGATCACCTCGAAACCTCTGCTCAGGTAGAAATGTGATGCCTGCTCGTTTTGCTCGTTAACATCTACTTTCCGGATGTTCTTTTCCCGGAGAGCATATTCTATAAACAACCTGCCATAACCTTTGCCCTGTTGTGAAGGGTGAACGAAAAGCATTTCGATCAACTCGTCGCTCAGTCCCATGAACGCTGCAATATGTCCGTTTTGTTCATCTCTTATCAGGTAAAGTTCGACAGCCCGGAAATACTCGTTCCGTATCAGGGGCTTATAATATTGTATATCCTCTTCGGTCAGGAAATGATGAGAGCTACGAACGGAGGCTTCCCAAACCTGCAGCAGTTCATCGTAATCCGCCTCGGTAGCCAATTCGTATTTTGTTTGTTTTTTTATCATACTTCAGTCTGTTTGATATACATAGAGTTTTATTGTTCACTAAAAATCAGCCTTTTTTCCCACGCAAACCACTTCTCCTGTAATAGGATGCCTGAATTCCAGGTATTCGGCATGCAAGTACAGCCGATCGTCCTTCTTTCCATATAATTCATCACCGATAATGGGAGCATTCAAACCTTTTGGATGAGCGGCGTGTACACGTAGTTGGTGTGTCCGGCCGGTGAGGGGATAGAAAGCGATACGTGTATAATGGAGGTTGCGTTCCAGAACCTGGTAACTTGTTATAGCAGGCTTTCCGTATTCTTCGTTTACAATCTGACGGGGACGATCCTCCGGATCCAGGCATAACGGAAGGTCGATGGTTCCCTGGTCGGATGCGACCGGTCCGTCTAGTAAGGCGATATACCGTTTCTTTACCGTGCGGTTCTTGAACTGTGCCTGTAGGTTCTGGTGGATGGCTTTTGTTTTTGCTATAAGAAGCAAGCCGGAAGTTGCCATATCCAGCCGGTGTACGATCATCGGGCCTGTTGCATCCGGATAACGGATGGTTAACCACCTATAAACAGAGTCTGTATCCATTTTTCCGGGGACAGATAGCATCCCGGCCGGTTTATTGATTACCAATAGCCATTCGTCTTCCAGTAAGATTTCCGGTTCAGCCTCTTTGTGGTTGTTTACAGACAGCGGGTTTGCTTCTACGTTCAACCCCTGCAACATATGTTTTAATATTGGCTCGCATTTCCCTTTGCAAGCCGGATAATAATAACCGTGACGGCGGATTTCCATCTTCGGGGAATCGCCCCACCAGAATTCGGCCATAGCAAGTGGCTTCAGCTGGTGCAGGTAAGCATATTGCAGGAGTTTGGGAGCAGCGCATTCTCCTGCTCCGGCAGGAGGCGTTTTTTGTTCCGTTTCATTGAATAGTTCACATAGATCTTTCACATCTCCCTTAGCATTCAGTATCCGGAACTGTTCGAACAGTTGTTGTTGTAAGGCGGCCGAGCGCGTCTTGCGCTCTGCTTTCAGTTGTTCGATCGTTGCTTCGAGTGTTTTTACCTCGGAATGTAAAGTCTCAATTCGTTCGTTCCATTGCTGCTTTAACCGCTTTAGTTCCGCTTTTTGAAACTGGCTTTCGCGAACCATGGCAGCAAGTTCTGCTGCATCCGGATTAGCCTGCCGTTTGATTTCACGATTTTTTTGAGCGACTTTCAGTTGCTCTTTTGCTTCGCTGAGGCTTTGTTCGGCCTGACGGCTTGTTTCCGCCAGTTGCTCCTTGCAGGCGGTATATTCCTTATCTGTCTGAAGCTGCCTGATCCGGGCGTTGATTGCGGAAATTTGGTCTTCTTCGATCCGGAAGAAACCTTGCGGTTGTTGCAGATCGTAGATCGGGGGAACGAAATAGCTGTGCAGGTTTTTGCCGGCCAGTATACCGGAGAATGCGGCCAGGAAACCCAGTTCTCCTGTCGCGGTCTGTACGATCAGTACACCGAACATTTTCCCTTGTTGCAAGTCGCTCTCCCAGTCTTTTCTTGACAAAAGATAAGCCTGCACCTCTTCTGCAGCCACTACCGACAAGGGATGAGGGGTATAATGAAACGGAAATGTAAATTGTTCCGGTAGTGGTATGTGGGATACTGGATGACTGAAAAAATGAAACTTATCCATTTTTATCACCGTGATCCCGAAAACATTTTGCGTACTTTATCCTGACTTGACAGGAAACTCAACGAACGGACAATATCCTCATAGTTCTCCGGGTCGGCTATCCGGGGAGCTACAATATCCAATACTTTTAGTTTGTCGTCGTCGAATGTATAGATAGACATCAGTCTTATGCATTGCTGGCAAGAGAAATACCGGTCGGCAACCCCTACGACCAGTAATTCCAGCTGATCGTCTTTAAACGGTTTCGATTTGACTGTATTGTATAGTTGCTGAAAGTCTCTGTCGTTTATTATCCTGCCGGGTCGCATATGGTTGTTGTAAGGAGGGCGGGGCCTGTCGTATTCAATATCATTCGGTGGATAGACGGCAACGGGAGGTGCGGGAGTCTGGGTAACATCTCCTCCGTTGAATGAATCCATGTTGGTCACCCTGTCGTCCAGAAAGTCAACTAAAATAATAGTTCGGGTACCATAGAGAGGATCCACTTTTATAAATTCCCATTGTTCATATTCATGGTCGAAACGACGGTAATCCGGATTACCGAGCAGGTTGGTTATCTCTCTTTTACTCATCCCTTTTTCTATTTTCAGGATGGCGTCTCTACTGGCTTTGTAGCTACCGCAACTGCTGAAGAAGAGTGAACCGCCGATCAGTAGGACTGCTATTAGTGTTTTAATTTTCATATTCTTTTTCTTTTAGTTTATGACAGGTCTCTTTTATTTGGGTATAAAGATAATCAATTCAATATATTCTTTTCGATAGACCTCCGCCAATTGTTATGTTTTCTCCATTAATCAATTCATTTTCTTCCTGACAGAGGAACAGGCACATACGGGCTACATCTTCTGCAAATTCCGGTATCCCGGTTGCAGTAACAGAATTGACTGTTATATGCCATTCCGCAAGTGAAGCGGCCAGAGTGGAGGTTAATGAAAGGATGCCTCCGGTTGTGACATTGGTTTCCGATAGATTTATAATTCTTCCGTACGGATTCACTTCGCTTTGCGAGCGGCGATGTAAGACCAGGCGGCGTGACGTGATGAAGGCTGATAATAGATTGGCGGAAAGAAGTTGTTCGAAATCTTCCATGCTGGTTTCCGTGATCGGATTAGTCTGACAGGTACCTATATTGATCAGTATATCCAAGTCGCCCCAATCCTCCAGAATATGTTGCAGGCAGTTATCCAGGGAGATCTTGTCGTTGATATCTGCATGATGGAAAGTCGTGCCGGTCTTTTCAGCCATTAATAGGCCGGCTTCTTCATCCGTGCCGCAAAAAGCGACCCGGTTACCTGCCATGCGGAATGATTTTACTATCACTTTGCCGAGCTCTCCGGTTCCGTCCGTTACAAAAACTCTTCTGGTTTTGTGGAGCGTATTTTTCTTTTTTATACCGTAGCCGGTTTTTGTTCCGGCATTTTTTCTGGATTGGTATTCTTCGTATTTCTTTTCCAGATAGTTATCTGCCATGATTGTTATTTATTATAATCTGTTTTTACTATGTTTATATATTTTTTTCTATATCTTCATAAATCATTATTTGGAGATATAGATTTGTTGTTTAGCTTGTTATACTGAAGTTCCCCGTTCGGTATGCTGGCTTACCCGGAAATATCCAGGTACAGGATAGTAAAAGGGAGCTTTGCTGTATCCCGGATGTGTGAGGCGTCCTTCTTTTACACGTGTTTGTAGTCTGCGCAGGGCTGTCGATTTTCGTAGTCCGCATAGAACGCACATGTCTATCGTCGTGATATAAGCATGATCCTGAAAATAATCGGCCAGCTTACCGTCGATCTCGATCTCGCTGATTGTCTTAGAGCGGTGGGTATGTGCTACCCTTTGAAAAGGCATTCCTTTGAGTGAATCTTCCAACGCTTTGTCCGGAGTAAAAACGATTCCTCCGAAGTGGATATTTTCGGCTCGTATTTCTTTGGGCGAACGTACGGCCGGCGATTTGGCACTGCCGCGGAATGTGCCTACCCCTTTTAGTTGTACGCTGTTCCCTTTGTGTATTTCACGTTCCAGTGTATGTGCAAATTCAACAAAAGCAGCTGCCAGGTCACCGGTCGACAGGCTACACCGATCGGCTATCTGTTCGATCATCATCTCGGTGGTTATCCGTGATTTTATAACAAGTCGTGCATGATATCTCGTTTTGTTGGAACCTTTAGGCTGGGGAGTAGGGAAGAAGTCATAAAGTGCACTCATGGGATCTGTTGGTTAGGTGGAAACAAACTAATGTTTTCCAGCTTTATTACTAATACTTAACTGGTGAGTTGTTTTTTGAATCATATATTATGACGAACTTTTGTCACATGTTGTGAAGTAGCTTCATCACATAATGTGACGTAGCTATCGCTCATATTGTGATTCAAGAAAGAACTCCTTACAAAAATACGAGTAATATAGCAGTAAAACAATACTTTCTGCTATCTTTTTTATTAGATCAGATTGTTGAAAAACAAGCGATTCTATATTTGTAAAACGGGTGTTTATACGTATATATTTGTACTTCATTCTTATTAACATCTAAAATTTACTGATATGATTTACAAGTTGATTAACCGGATGAAGCAGGCTGTTCGACGTTTCCTGTCTGTTTCCCATGCGGATTCACGTTCACCCAAGTCTCGCTGGATTGTGGGAATGACGAAGGATCTGCGTAGTTTTCTGAACGAACGTTTTGACTTTCGTTACAACCTGTTGGACGGTATGACCGAATATCGGAGAAAAGGTGCTGTCGGTCAACCTTTCCTTCCTGTGGACGAACGGGCGATTAACGGGATGATTGTGGATGCTCGCTTAAAAGGCATCTCTTTTTTTCGGGGCGATGTACAGATGATGATTCTTTCCGATAAAGTGCAGTCGTATAATCCGTTTCACCTGTATATGGATGAATTGCCGGGATGGGATGGAGTGGATCGGGTAACGTCTTTGCTACTTCGTGTCTCTGCTGAAGAGATGTGGTTGAAAGGGGGGCGTTGCTGGCTCAGGGCAATGGTTTCGCAGTGGATGGGATGCGAGCGGTCGCATGCCAATGTATTGACTCCTGTTCTGATCAGTGCGGTACAGGGTTATGGAAAAAGTACTTTTTGCCGGCAGTTGCTTCCTGATACATTGAAGAATTACTACCTGGACAGCCTGCCATTGACGTCCGGTGCTAATCCGGAACGTAAACTGGTAAAAGCGGGACTCATTAATCTGGACGAGTTCGACCGTATTGGAGAGAAGCAACAAGCAAGTTTGAAAAATCTGTTGCAGATGCTCTCTATTCCTATCTACCGGGGAAAACGATTGGGGTGGGTGAACGAAGCGCGTCTGGCCTCCTTTATCGGTACAACTAATTCCCGCCAGTTCCTGACCGATGCTACAGGAAGCCGTCGTTTCCTTTGTGTAGAGGTAGAGTCTCCTATTTCCACTGAACCGATAGAGTATGAACAGTTATATGCGCAACTCAAATCGGAGTATCTGGCAGGTGAACCTGATTTTTTGACATCGGAGGAAGAGGCTGTTTTGCAGTGTCGTAATAAACGGTATTATTGTCAGTCGCCTTTGGAAGATGTATTCCGTACTTGTTTCCATCAACCTTCTCCAGGTGAGAAAGGCCATTGGATGACAGCTTCGGAGATATTTGCTTTTATGCACCGTTTCAATCCGTCCGCTTTGCGGGGAATAACGGCGAAGCAACTGAGCTTCAAACTTTCAGGAATGGGACTTGTTCCCAAGCATCGGGCGTATGGAAATTGTTATTTTGTGGTGCCGGTACAAGTTTGAAGAAATAGATAATGCACTGAAGTTCCTTTTGCCCTGAAATGGATGGAACTTCAGTGTATCTGACTGGTTTGTAGTTGTTTATTGTTGAAAGGTGATTTGTCTTATTTTACATCCGGATTAGCAGGAAAGGAGTGAAGGAAGAACACGCATTACGGTTTATTATGATTACTATTTACCGAATACTTACATATCTTTCAACTGTTGATAATAGTTCTCTAATTCCTCAGAAATGTATTTCCATCTTTCCTGTTTTCTAAAAAGGAGGCCTTTGGTCGTTTGACTTAGGGATGAATAGAATAGTATCGTTAATAATATTAAAATGAGAATTCCTGAGGCAAATTTCAGATTATTCCAATTAGTACCTTTATACATGAAAATATCAAGAAAATGACTCCAAAAAGGAATAATAAATAAGCTGTATAAACCACCAATAGACTTTAATAGGGTAATAAGTGGTTTTTGTGAAGATTGCTTCTTGAATAGCTTTGAATATTTATCCAGAAAGGCTTCTTTTTTTAATTTCTTCTTAGTGGGAAACAGCTTCTCTATCTCCTTAAAAATATCTTTTTCTTTCTTCTCTCTATATTCATTACTTGGCCAGAGTTTAAAAAAACCATCATTGACTGTTATTCCTTTTAGTCTCAATTCCTTTTTTGCATATCTATTGATATCGCATAAAAAAAGAGAGGTTAAGAATATGAATGGTACTAATACTATAATAATAATAGCTTGTTCGTTATTGCATATCCATAATAAATACATTATGACAAATTCGAGAAGGACTGTTAGTCCCATATATAGATATATTCTCCACATAACCTTTTTTAATATTGTGTTTTTGGCTTCATGCATCTTGAAGATCTCTTCTATTTTATAAAACGTTGCGTTCATTTTTGAATAGAATTTATAATTTGAATAACTAGTGTGATATTAATCTTTTATTTTCGCTGCAAACATCATTACTGATGATTAGTCTAAATGTTGTTTTTTTATTCTCTGTTAGTTAGATTATGTTCATTTTTCAAAACTATTTGCCGATACAGAAAGTTGCAGAAATCAGCTAGTCAATTAGTTACATATAATAGGAATGAAATTTGAGCCAAAGTAAAAATCACTGCTAATATACTGATACTCAATTTGTTGCGGTCTGTATTTTTTGTTTCCATATTTTCTTAATCAGCCTTTAACTTTAACGTTATTAACGTTATTTGTATACGACTTTCCTTAAAAATAACCTTAAATACTACTAATTGGTTTGGCTCGTTTCAATGTCAAACATTCGTGAATTCCGATTGGTTATCTCTCCCAATATATTTAGGAATAAACCGCCTCTTATCTCGAATTTGAACGATGGTTTTGGAGTTCAACTCAAATATAGTTCAAAGATACTTGTTTTTATTGATACAAGTTCGCAAATTGACTAAAATCACATCTTACGACTTTTAAATGGTGGTAATGGTGGAAGAATTTTTTCAACCAAGAGAAAAAGAATTTGTGATTGAGAATAACATACGCTGAAATTTTTAGAAATATATTCAGTACATTCTTCCGTGGAAAGTGAAGTGAATGTTTTATGTGAATTTAAATATATCCCAGGATAGCGTATTATTGGATGGTGCTGAATAACTCTTCGAGTTTAGGTTTAAGTTTATTTCTTCTTATATACATATAAGGTAAACTTAAACTTGTACTCAGATAAAAATATCAAGACTGATGAAATGAATGCAGGGTTAGGTTTAAGTTTAATATTCATGTATATATCATGATGTAAACTTAAACTTATAAACTTAATTTGTTTATGCTGGAGACCGTAATTTTGCTGAATCTTTTTTTCTTGGTTGAAATATTGATTGATGTTTAATATAGTTTGGTCATCTAGTCAATGCAGATTTCTAGCGAGTAAATCATCTTGATGGTCTGACTTTCTATATATGTTTTTTACAATTTTACTCATAGTTGTATTTCCAAATATTTTTTAATGATTGATAGGACTCTTAGTTTATTTGCATAGTCCATCAGTTTTGATATATCTCTTGTCGGGCGAGATAGATAATTCTTGACGATTTCAACACATACATCTTGTCCGATTTTATTGCGATATTTTACTGCATCGCAAACGCAACGTTCAACATCGTAAATTCTAATCTTATAGTTTGATACCAGTCTTTCTTCCAATCCAATTTCAAACAGGCCATCTGTTATATGATGAAGCTCGATTAATGGATAAGTGGGCAGAACTATTTTTCGCCCCCTTTTGACAGCTACATGATAGGATTGAGGTAGAGATGTCGTCAATTCATGAACGTTCCATGCAGAAAAGTAACAAAGTGTTCCGTTTGGAACTACAAGGTTTAGGTCTATCATTGCATCTGCCAATTGATCAGCTTTGGCATATACACCACGACGTATACACACCATGTTACCTTCACGAGCTTCGTCAAGCATCTTGTAATATGCTCCACGGCCTTGCTTCTGTTGAAGTTAGAAATTGGTTGTTATGTGAATCCTTTTTCATGTATTGATTTTATTACACTGTACATAGGTACTACAAAGATTTCTGATTGTAGTATCTTTGTACATATATATAATACTTTAGTTCTATATTTAACAAAAATATAGCATGTTATATATTGAGCTAAATACCTCTTTTATTGGTTGAAGTCTATGACCATTTAATTATGCGAACATACTTTGTAAAGTGTTTCAGTGAACCGAATAATGCCAGTAAGATTAATAGTTATATGTAGTGTTATTACGAATATAGCATAATATTTATCTGAAAATTGATATAAATCACTTAAAAACGGAGAAATATTACCATAATAACAGATATTCTTCTTTTATTCTAAATAAATTATGTACCTTTGCAGCATAGAGAAATTACCATCTTAAATATGACATCAATATGATTAGAGATTTTTGGGTTAAGAACTACCTGTCAATAGGCGACAAACAAGAACTGAGTTTTGTTGCTAAAGGACCTGCTTCTGAACTTGTTTCTGAAGTTGCAGAAGACGTATTCTTATACAAATTGGCTATCCTGTATGGCTCTAATGCTTCAGGAAAATCAAATATGCTCATTGCCATGAATGAAGTATTTCGTTTAATGGTTATGCCTAAGTCAAATGCCACAAAAAAAATATTAGGGTACATTCCTTTTGCTTTGACATCGGATAAGCCAACAGAAATGCATGTTTCATTTTTTGCTGAAGGTATAAGATATGATTATGATGTAACTTTCAATGGGAACTATATACTCAAAGAAATTCTGAATTATTATCCCAAGAAAGCCAAGTCATTGTTCTATGAACGTACTTTTGTAGAAGACAAGGTTCAGGCTGATATTAAATTTGGTCCGAGCCTTAAACTACAAATCAAAACACAAGATAGTATAAGGGAGAATACGCTCAATAATCATAGCGTACTTTCCGTTTGTAATAAAGCGGCTTTTAAGGAAGATATAGAGCCTTTTAATATATTAAGCAATTGGATTATGTCCAATTGTCATGATGTTGATGGAGATGGGGAAAAAGAAAAAGGTATTGTGGATATTTTGAACGAAGCTTATGCTGACAACAAGAAACGCAAATTCTTTAATCAGATGCTTTGTAAAGCAGACTTGAACATTGTTGAATATAAGCCTACGATTGAAGACCGAACTGTTTCTCAAGAGTTCAGAGAGCGAATCAAGCAGGAGAACATACCTGATAACATGAAAGAGGCTCTATTAAAGACAACTGTTGAGTCTATTACTTTTTTGAATCATTCAAAGAATGGAACTTTTGAAATTCCACTAAGGCTTCAGTCTAAAGGGACAATGAAGTATGTCCGTATTCTTAATACCTTGTATGATATGGTTACCGGTTCTCATGTCTACTATTTGGACGAACTTGGTGAAGACCTTCATTATGATTTGTTGTTCTATTATCTGAATGTATTTCTCTTCAATTCTGACAAGTCACAACTTATTATTACCAGTCAAGAGACAGCATTGCTTTCTCAGGATCTTATCAATGAAAACCGTGGCGTGGTATGGTTCGTTGAAAAAAACAAAGAAACAGCTTCGTCCGAATATGCTCGTGGAGATTCGTTTGGACTTCATAAGAATCTTTCTCTGTATAATTCCTATCGCATTGGAAGACTTGGTGCTAAACCTGAACTAGGTAGCATTTTTATTGATATGGAGGATTAATATGGGTAGGTTGCATAAGACAACATTGATTTTGGGTGAAGGTCCAACGGAATTTTTCTACTTCAAGTCTCTTAATGATGTGTTTAAGGGTTTAACAATTAAACCGGATTATCCGAAACACACGAGTATAAAAGAACTGGAGCTGAAAATAGCAGATGGAATCTCTATGGGATATGATTACATATTCTGTGTGATTGATATGGACACAAAAGATGAAGAACCTGAGCGTACTCAATATGTTCGATTGAAGAAGAAATACGAGAACCCTATTGTAAAGCCAAAGAAAGGTATTAATTGTCAGGTCAAGTTCTTTGAGACCCATCGTTGCACAGAACTTTTCTTCCTTTATTATTTCAAGTACACGTCTCGTATGTACTCTGATCAGGATTCTCTTTTGAAAGATTTGAATCAATTTTGCGATTATCGTAAGACTATAGACTTTTTCGTTAAGTGTAAAGGTCTTCATGCTTACTTTGAAAAGCATGGTGGAAGTCTTGATAATGCTATTGCGAATGCTGAGCAGTCAATGAAGGAAAAGAATGCAGGAATGCGAGACCATTCTTATTCCGAATTAAGCCTATTAATCCATGAATTAAAGAATATGTAAAATTTGTTCCATCGGTTTACATAGGTCATAATTGGTTTCTTAATAATTTTTATCATTTAACGAATAACAACATACTAAAAATGCCAAGATGTTTATCTCAAAAATTTTGATACAAGGATATAGAAGTTATAAAAATGCGGAAATACCATTTCATGATGGTATTAATATGATAATTGGTGCTAATAACTCAGGAAAAAGCAATTTACTGAAAGCTATTTCTTTAGCTCTTAATAATACTTATCATATCACTATTGATGACATGTTTTGTGAAACTGATGTTACTATATTGAAAGCACATTCACCAATAATAAAAATCTCATTAGTAGTATCACAATCAGAAGAAGAGCCTGATACGTCCGAAGAAATTGGTCTTTTGGGTGGCTGTATCGTGAAATTTAATAAACCATATCAGGCATTAATAAATTTTCAATTTTCCCTTTCTTCAGAACAAGAGGAAAATTACATACAAGATGTCAAATCTCTAGAAAACCATCAAGAAATATGGAATGTAATTAGAAATGAATATTCTCGCTTTTACGACTCATTTAGGTGGGGTGGTAATCGTGCTGCCTCTAAAGAAAACTTGAATAAACTATTTGAAAAATGTGATTTCCAATTCCTTGATGCTTTGCGTGATGTAGGCCGTAATATGTTTATGGGATATAATCCAATGTTGCGTGATGTCCTTAATTTTTTTATTGATTATGATATAAAAATGTCCAAAGATAAGGAGGAGGACCAAATTAAAGAAGAATTACGAAGCAATCAAAAAGCTTTTAAAGAGCAAGCAAAACCACTTATGAAATTCTTATTAGATAGGCTTGAAAGTGGAAAAAAAATCTTGCTTGATTATGCTAATGATACTGGAGCTTCTTTTGGAAATGTAGAGCCGGATTTTCAGGGAATTTTATCAGAATCGGAACTATTGGCAGTATTGAAACTTATTATAAGGCATGAAACAGGGGTAGAAATACCAGCTGCTAATAATGGCTTAGGTTATAACAATCTAATTTATATGTCGTTATTACTTGCAAAAATGCAGGCTTCTGCTGACGGAAATTATATGAAGAGACAAGCCAAATTATATTCACTTTTAGCAATAGAAGAACCTGAAGCTCACTTGCATCCAGCTATGCAATATCAATTTTTGAATTTCCTAAACAGTAATAGATCCAAACATAATGTTAATCAAATAATTGTTACAACTCATTCACCAGAGATTGTGTCAGCAGTCTCATTGGACTGCTTGATTTCTTTAAATTATGAGGGATATGGTTCTCATGGAATAGGATACCCTCGGACTAAATACAGTAATTCAGATGATGATATTGCTTCAAAAGCATATGTTCAGAGATTTCTAGATGCAACACGTTCAGATATGTTTTTTGCTGAAAAGCTTATATTTGTTGAAGGTATAGCGGAAAAGTTGTTAATACCTACGTTTGCAAAATACCTTGGGTATGATTTAGTAAAAGATCATGTACTAATAGTAAATATGGGAGGTCGTTATTTTCATCATTTTCTCAAAATGTTTGATAATAACGGCTATAACATTAGTAAAAAAGTCGCATGCATAACAGATACAGATCCATGCTGTGAAGGCGAAGCATGTTATCCATTTGAATATGGAATCTATCCGAATATTAAGTATTCATGTAATGCAGAAGCAGAATTGCAAAAATATTCATCACATCCAACGATAAGATATTTTCGTCAAGATATTTCGATTGGAAAAACTTTAGAATATGATATGGCATTTGCAAATTCGAGATGTAAATTAATAGTGGTCGCAGAAATGAATAATGCTGATGAATTAAAAGACCTGATGGATCTGTCGACATTAGAACAAATGAAGGAACGACTAAGAGACTCTAAAAAGAATACTGCTTTAAAAGAAGCCTTAGATTTGAATACGAGTTGGGATAATGACCAAAAAATGAAAGGTCTGATAGCTGCTCGTTATTTGAATTCTGTAAGTAAAGGAGAAAATGCGTTAGCACTTAGTGTGGCGTTAGAAGAAAATTATTATAAGGAAAATTCCGATCCAACTAAAGAAGAATTTGTAGTTCCGCAATATATTATCGATGCACTTCAATGGCTATTACAATAAATTCGGATACTTTAATTCCAACGGAATCTTCATTTAAAGTTTCTGCAGGTCCTGGGGCTGGGAAAACTCATTGGCTTTCCCTTCATATAAAGAACGTTCTTGCTCATGGAAGATCTTTGGGAATATCAAGAAAGATAGCATGTATATCGTATACAAATGTTGGTGTAGAAACTATTTTAGAAAGAATACCAAACGACAACTCTCTAGTCGACGTTTGTACGATACACAGTTTTCTATATAATCAAGTTGTAAAACCTTTCCTTTATATAGATGCGGAAAAATGGGGTATTGATATAAATAATTTAAGGGTTTCTCCTTCAGAACCATTTCAAACAAAAGCTTTCGCAAATATAATAATAGGAGATATAAAGGCTTTGTGGGTAAATCCAAATTCACTCGTTAAAGGTTTAATAAAATGCACGTGGCGTTCTAGAGCAGGAAATACAATCAAGTTTACACCAAGATATCTAATAAAAAACGAAGATAAGTATGGACATGAAACTAAATATTCTGTACCCCAGCTTGCTTATGATAAATTTGTTGAGTTGAAATGGGGAAAAGGCATTTTATCATATGATGATGTACTATATCTAGCAATAGAAATCTTAAAGCAGCATCCATATATATATAGAATATTAGCAGCAAGGTACCCATATTTTTTTGTAGACGAATTTCAGGATACTATACCTACTATCATGGATTTCATTAAATCATTAGCTCAATATGGTGTAAAAATAGGTGTCGTTGGTGATAAAGCACAAACAATATATGATTTCATTGGAGCTTCAGTTGCAAACTTTGACTCCTTTACTGTTCAGGGGCAAATAGATTATGAGATCCATGGAAATAGAAGAAGTAGCCCGGAGATTGTAAACTTGCTTAATTGTATACGAACTGACTTTGTCCAAACTCCTATTGGTACAACTTCTGGGATAAAACCTATTTTTTTAGTAGGGGACAAACTTAATGCGTATCAAAAAGCTATCGAAATAAGTTGTACTGATGATGTCCATTCGCTAGCTTTCCCGAACATTATTGCTAATTCTTTGAAATATAAAACTGAAGCAGACGTAAATATAAAAGGCCTTATTGATTCGGATTTTGATTCGGATTTTCAGAGGGCTACTGAAATTAAAATTTATCTTAAGGCTGTTGAATATGCTTTTAACAATGATTTTAAAGAAGCATGGTTCCATCTAGACCTGCTGGATAATAATCGTGAGCATACCATATCTGTTTTGCGAATGTTATTAAATCACAGAAATGAATATAAAGATGGTAGTCTATATGATTTCTATGAATTTGTTAAACACAATATAAATCAAAAACTAACCTTACTTAAAAAGGGAAGGATAAAAGATTTTTATCTTTCGCATTCTTATTTAGAAATGGCATTAAGCATGAAGGTTTCCGATTGTCAAGCAATGCATAAGACAATACATAAAGCTAAGGGTGAGGAATATGATAATATATTGCTGATTATTAATGAACCAGCTGATATTAAAGTACTAAGTTCACCGGATTTATCTAATAATTCAACAGATAGAGTATATTATGTTGGGATGAGTAGAGCTAAGAATAGTTTGTTTATAAATGTGGAAAGTATAAGTGAAGAATCTAAGCTAATATTACAAAAACTTCCGATTGATATTATTGAATTATAGTTGTAAATGAAAGCTGTTTTATTGTTAGTACACACAAAATAAAAACCGAACATATATTTTTATTAATGAGTGTTGGATTTTTAAATTTGCAGAGCGTGAGAGGAGTAACCATCGTAGTGGCAAGATGAGTAAACAGGTTCAAACTCAATATGGCAAAATAACAGATGTAACGCCAGTGAACATGATGGCTCATTCCAACCTAAGACAGTAAAGAAACGTGAGACCATACTGGCACAAGGTATGGCGATTTAAGATAATGTAATTTTATCGCTCGTCGGGACGGGTGCTCCCGCCCCTTGCGGCTAAGGCGTTCCCCGAGCGAAGCGTTTTAGTTAAGAAATAACGTTGACACAGTTTAGATTATGCAACCAGGCAGATCAATTAACATGTATGCTCTTGGTTCTAAGAAACGGACTTTACATCTCCATTGGGCGTTTTGCTATATTTAGCCTCAGTTGTCTTCATATTATTTTCCTTAATGATTTACAAGTCTTTTACTCGCTGATGAATAAGCAATTTAATAACGAATTCATTGTCGGGATTAATATAAGTTATTATGCCTCTTCTCAATGCTTCTATATTAATCCTTAATAAAGCCGCTTCAAGCGAAGAGAAACTTTCGTACTTCTCAAACTTTATATCTTCTGCATCTTCATCTGAAAGAAATTCCTTTAATGCAGTTTCATCTGAATGAAATATATAAACGTCTCTATTCTGATATATTTCGATAAAGTCACCTTCTCCGTGTATCTTCAGTAATAATTGTGATTCTGACTTCATGCTTTATTATTTATTCAATTGATTACTTTATTGATGTACTAATATATACTCTAGTTAGATTTATTAGACACCAGTAACTCTCTAACGTCTGCATCAAGAGCATCTGCTATCACATACAGGACCTCAATGCTTGGTTGAGCCTTATTAGTACACCACTTGGAAACGGTTGTTTGATCTTTCTTTATTGTCTCTGATAACCATTTATTGGTTTTACATTTTTCTGCAAGTACAATTTTTAAGCGATTTGCTGGTTTCATAGTTTTATGTTTGAACAACTGCAAAGATAGTGGTTTTCGCTTATATATTGGCGTAATACACTAATATATGTGATAGTATCAGGGAATAATTTGTAGTTGGAAACATGGATGACAATGATTAGTACTATATTTTTGAATATGTATAATCCAAATTTGATTGGTCAGTTTTAAATGAGTATGATACATGAATTCTTTGAATCGTTCCATCAGAATTGTATGTATATTCTTTATAAGTCAAATCATTTTTATTATAATATCCATGTATTGTTGCTTTGCTGATTTTACCTTGTGAATTATATGAATATTCGTTATAAACCTCTAGATCTTGTTTCCCAGTCTTCCCATTAGTCCATGTCTTTTTTAAAAGATTGCGATGGTCATCATATTCAAACAGAGTAGTTCCGAATAATTCTCCAGTGTCAACCCTATGTCTTACTACAGTAACATCATTACCATTATAAGAGTAATCATCTACATAAGGGATAATTAAATCATAAGTTTGTTTCGCTTGTATTAATCTACGTTGACTGTCATATGTATAAATCCATGATTCAGATAATGTACCTTCTTTTGTGTATTCCTCCATAGTAGCTATTGAATCAATGGAATTGAACGTGTATTTGTATTTATTGTCCAATGTATAAAAAGAGTAATCACTTCTTTCAATAAGATGATTTTGTTCATCATACTTGAAAGTGTAATAGTTTGGAATCCTACCAATAGTAGAATTATAGTAATGATTGGTTTCCTTTTTAATAAGATTGTCTTTTGAATCATACGTGTACTGTTCGTATAAATCTCCGATAGTCGAAACCTCACCAAATTTCCATTGATATTCTGTTATTGTAATCTGGGCGTTTTGGGCACCGTTATCAACTGCTGGGTCATCATCATTGGAACATCCTGAAAAGATAATGACTGATAGTAATAATGCGATATAAAGTCTAAAAGTATTCATGATTTATTTTTTAGGTAGTAAAAAGAAAGGAATATAAGTGTTGTCCTCAATGTCCCTCTCACATTCATTTATTTATTGCTTATTATGCTTTTGTTTCCTCATTTTGAGGTTGCTCATTATTAATAGAAACCTCTTCCTGTTCTTCGACAGCAGCAGTTTCGTTATTATTCACAATCGTAGATTCGGCGAATGTTGAGAAATTATCTTTCTCTTCCTTCTTGCCTTTAATGCTAAATGCAATCAACGTTAATCCACATACAAGCAGAGTTGAGCCGAAGCCGGATTTTACAATTTTAGAGAGTGTCTTGACATTTCTTGCTGCCGTGGCACTTGCATTTTGCATACCTGTATATGCATCACCACCATACATGGAATCAGAACAGTATTCTCCCTCATTCATATTAAAACAATGGATACTAAGTCCAATTGATGCAATTCCTGCAATCACGAGGAAAATGGAACGAACAGTATTAGCCATATCAATTATTATTTATTCTTATTGTTAATCCATTCGTCCACATTAAACTCAAACGTATAGTCATTCTGAACGCTCTCAATGATAATAGGCATAAGAATTGTCATTTTTTTACCAACAAAACTTGGTGCACCTGCATTCAATAATTCCTGAGTCTTATAGAATGATGGAATAAGATTAGATTCTCTCCAACCCCCATATTGTCCTGAAATGAAAGATACGTTATCGGTAGGCAAAAGGATATCGGATAGACTAGCTCCTCTAGGAATGGTACTGGACGGCTGACTATTATTACGGTCTGTATATTTTACACCTGAATGCATTACACGTCCTGTTTTACCATTAATATCAACAAAACTTATATCATCCCAATTTATTTTCATTGAATGGGTAGTCTTGTTCTTTAGTTCAAAATTAAACTGTTTAGAGCTAACGAACCATACTATCTCTATATAGTCGTCCTCATAGCGATACTTGTTAACCTCTCCATCTTTAAAGTCAACGACTTTTGTCTCTCCGAACTGTTGCTTTGCATTTGCAGGACTTTCAACGGATGAAAGACCTACTGAATAAGATGCCATATAATTTTGCATCATTCCGCAAGAAGATAGGAGCAAACCCATGAAAGGGATTACAAATAATTGTTTTTTGATTGATGGCAAAGATGCCAACTTGATAAAGTTTCTCATAAGATTTATATTTATAAGTTAATGATTAAAATTCATACCCAACCCTTAATGTTACGCATTCTGTATCCAATGCTCTTGGCTTGCGAGTGTAGCTCATATCATGTGAGCTGTTGAATTTATTGAATGTCTCAAACTCCAACTTTTCTGATGCGTAACCAATAGCGATATTTACAGCTTGTTTCTCGTTGGTAGATATTCTGCATCCGGCAGAGATATTCCAAAATATACCGCCATTATTGGTGACGAAAGTTCCTGCCTTCCCATCTACGAATGGAGCTATCTTGCCTTTAGTAAAGTTTACATGGGCATTCGCATAGACAGGAATATCGACTTTGCTTTCTCTAATATCCAATGGAATATCCATATTCTTCGTTTCATACTTTGACATAAAGTGCAAACCTGTACCTGCGCCAAGGAAAATATACGGGTTGAACTGATAGCCATGAGTTGTGTTAATCACGAAACGACCAAAGTCATAATCACCGATGCCTACATCATAGCCGGCATCAACAAAACCACGATAACATTTGCCAGAAGTATTCTGAGCATTCGATACCATACAAGCTGAACAAATCAGCGTCACACACATTAATAATTTCTTCATGTCTTTATTTATTTGAATTGTATTCTAACTATCATGCTGCAAAAGTATAGAGAGACAATGCAGCCTTTCTGCATTTATAACAGAAAATGGTATTCTATTAAATCTATATTACGATTGCCTTATGATATTGCTATCACGATTTAATCATCTGCGATACCCGACATCTCTAATAATGAATAAACAGAACCAGTAGGTTCAGAATCGAAAATATCAGATATGGTTTGTTCTACAGGTTTCCAAACCCCATCGTATTTTGCATTCGCTAATGCTTTCAAGCAAAAAGAGGTATTCGAACAAAGTTCTTTGATATTCAATAATATAGTTTCTTTACTAAATTGATGATTTTGAACAGTGCTGCCATCCATAGAATAATAACCTATTTCGAATAGCTTTTCTGTCATCTGGAATATATTTGGTATTTCAGATTTACTATAAGTAGGTACATCTTCAATAAGTATACATTTTGTTTTGTCTTCTGTCATGCAGTCCCAATATTGAGATTCAATATCTTGCATTTGTTCTGCCAAACGGACAAACTTATTGCACCATTCTTCAATATCAACTTTGAGACGGTCAATAATTTGGATTTGCTCTTCTAATAAATCGAAATGGTTTAATTCATCAACATGAAAAGCTATAGCTCTACAATTTTCTTCCGCAAAATTGGCAGCATCATGAAGCTTTTTGAAACGTCCCTCAAGTGTAGATATCTGTATCTCTTTTACTTTCTTTGCCATAATGATAAGTTTTAATTGTTAATATGATACGAAGATATTGGCCAACAATGCAGCCTATATGCATTGCTAGCCATATTTCCTTCTCTAATCATTATCCGTTTCGCTATGCAGTTCGTCAAACTTAGCTTTCATTGTCGGATTTCCACGAGTAAGTCTCTTTATGGTCAGGTTGTCTGCTTTGTCATTTGCCAGTCTTAGATTATTCTCAGAACCGAGTAATGCACTTTTAATTTTCTGTAAGTGATCTATTGATTTGTCAATCTCAGCAATAGCTGTCTGGAATTTCTCACTAGCCAAACGATAATTATTGGAAAACTTATCCTTAAAGTCATTTAATTGACTTTCAAAATTAGTTATATCAACAGACTGACTTTGAGCTTCCATTAAAGCTTTTTTGTATTCCAAACTCTTCTTTGACGTTTGAACCAATAATGTGATTAGAGGAATGAAGAACTGTGGTCGGATTATATACATCTTCGGATATCGATGAGACATATCAACAATTCCGGTATTGTACAATTCGCTATCAGGTTCCAGTAATGATACAAGGACTGCATATTCGCAATTCTTTGAACGACGATCTTCGTCAAGTTTCTTCAAGAAGTCTTCATTCTTATGCTTGGTAGCGGTTTCATCCATTTCGTTTTTCATTTCGAACATTATAGACAGATACTCTGTCCCTTCTTCCGAATCTCTAAAGATAAAATCACCCTTGCTACCACAGGAAGCGTCATTGTCCTTTTCAAAATAAGCATTAGGAAACATTGGTCGTATACGGTTAAATTCTGTATTGCAATGTATCTCAAGAGTTTCGCCTACCATCTTTGTGGACATTTTTGTCTTCAAGTCTTTGTAATAGTCTACCATCTCTTGTTTTTGCTTAAGCTGCAACTCATAACCATCTTTCAGATTCGTTTCTCTGATGGTAGCCTCATTTTTCTGTGAGTTTATCTGGCTCTTCAATTCCGAAATTTCTGTGTCTTTTGAATGAAGGTTCTGCTGAGCTTTTCCCTGTTCCTCGGAAATAGCTATTTTCAGTTTGTCATCATTTCTTTCAATCTGAGATTTTAACTCTAGAATCTCTCTTTCTTTCTGTTCCAGTTCAACCTTATATTCCAATTGCTTTGATTGAGCGATGCCATTCAATTTCTCGTTCAACGTTGCTATTTCTGTTTCTTTCTTACTAAGTTGCAGCTTTTGAGATGATAACTCATTCTGGAGTTTTTGCTCTGCTTTCAAGACTTCTGCTTTTTGTTCAGCAATGGCTTGCTGATGCAATTCTGAGAGTCTGTGTTCTACCTCCTCCTTAAATTCGGCATTTTTGACTTGATTAACAATACTAGCATAATCAGCTTCGTCTACGGTAAAAATACTACCACATTTGGGACATGTTAACTCTTTCATATTTTATGGATTTAAATATTAGTTACTCACCTATAGTTCTTAAATACATGTAAAAAATTATTTTTTGGAATATATTTCATTCAGTCTGGCTGCTGATTCCTTCATCTTTTCTCTCAATGATGAAGGACTAATTACTTCTATCTGCTCACCAAAGGATCTAAGTAAAGAACGCAATTCGTAGTTATCCTTCACTTTTAAAGTTATCTCCCAGTCGCCATTTTCCAACTGTTTGGGGATGGTACATTGTGATTCATGCAAAGGCTTGGTAATGATATATCCCATAACACTATCTTTAAGGTGAAGAACGACTTCCTCTACCGGACTATCGTTTACAGAAACTCCAACTACATCGGAATAATATTCTTCAAAATCGAAGTCTGCATTGAGTGGTTCATATGTTATGGTTGTTTCTTTCAGTCCTTCTATTCTGTCTATAGCAATGTTTGCCAATTGCTTACTGTAGTCAGATTGTTTGCCTATTAAAAACCAGCGATTGTTGTATTGCTTCAGATGATATGGGGAAATGGTTATAGAACGTGGTTCTTTCCCGAATGGTTGATATTCTATATTTAATACCCTTTTATTGACTATTGCATCAAATAAAGGCTTGTAGTAGCTTTTCATACCCTTGAGGTATGGATTTGACTGGAATGTCACAACAGACCTTGTGTTATCGCCCAACTGACTTGTTGTGTATAATCGTCTTTCTACATCGTCCATCCAATCGAAGTGGGGTACACCTTGAAAGCGTTTCAGTAGCAATAAAGCATCATGAATTAAATCTAGTTCCTCCTGGTTGATAGGCTGATTCTTTATAGAATCACCACGGTGATGGTAACGATAGTATTTTCGATGTCCATCTCTAATGCCATCAATCATCATTCTATAACCTTCCTCACTTTCGAGAAATATCATGTCTTGTTGAACCTGGCGTTTCTTTACACCGCCATTTTCTTTCGTTTCTCCATTATAGATATACAAGGCTTCATTACATGCTTCAACAAGGTCTTCTATATAGAACCTTCTTGACCAGTTGCTCAAGCATCGATCGAGGGCTTGATATCTAATTGCTGCGTTCTTATTTGTAGGCATATCCTTTGTCGTTTAAATGTTACGATGCAAAGGTATGATTTGACTATGCAGCCATTCTGCACAGAAATTTATTATTTTTGAATATTGGTGTCCGATAAAACTTTTTTTACGTATAAGAAAAGGGCTGATTCTATTTGTAAGATTCAGCCCTTTTAGGTTATCTTTAAGTTGCGACCAAAAGTTTAACCATGAGTAAAAGTACACACTTTATCGGACAGCCGCTATTTTCTCAAGTCATAAAATTACTTGATAAGCAAAAAATTCTTCAAATCAGTAAAGAACATGGTGGAGAACGGTATGTAAAATGTTTCAATGTCTGGATTCACCTTATAGTAATGCTCTATGCTGTAATAATGCGCTTTGACTCATTGCGAGAAATAACCACATCATTGCTTGCTGAGACACATAAACTCTCACATTTAGGCATCAGCTTTAAAATTGGTCGAAGTACCTTAGCAGATGCCAATAAGCGACGTCCAGAGCATATTTTTGAAGCTATATATCGAGACATATATCTACATTACCGCAATATTCTTTCATCGGACAGCCGGAGAAATAAAGTACCCAAATGGATGCATCAACTTCAAATAATCGATTCTACTACCATTACACTTTTTTCAAACCTTCTGTTTAAGGGTGTAGGCAGACACCCTAAGATTGGGAAAAAGAAAGGCGGTATTAAAGTTCATACTGTTATTCACGCAAATGAAGGTGTGCCTTCTGATATACAATTTACATCTGCGGCAACTAACGATTCTTTTATGCTAAAACCTTCCACACTTAATAAAGGAGATATTATCGCAATCGATAGAGCGTATATTGATTACCAGAAATTTGAACAGCTTACACAGAATGGAGTTATATATGTAACTAAAATGAAGAAATCATTGAGATACTCCATTAACAGCGATATGATGTATCAGAATACGGAAGGTCTGATGGAGATACGTATACAACAAGTTACTTTTACCAAACAACTAAAAGATGATGAGTCAATTATTCATAATGCACGTATTATAACCTATGTAGACTCAAAGAAGTACAAACTGATATCTCTTCTTACCAATGATCTGGAGTCAGATCCTGATGAAATTATTGCTATATATAGACAAAGATGGGAGATTGAGTTGCTTTTTAAACAGATAAAGCAGAATTTTCCTTTAAAATATTTCTATGGAGAGAGTGCTAATGCAATAAAGATACAGATATGGGTTACTCTTATAGCAAATCTTATATTAATGGTTCTTCAAAGAAGATTAACAAGAGCATGGAGTTTTTCCGGATTAGCAACAATGATGAGAATAACACTTATGTATTATGCTGATTTCTTTAGCCTGTTTAACAATCCTGAAAAAGAATGGGAAGAAATGCTTAAAATGGCAGAAAAATCACCGCCAGAACTTACACTTTTTGATTAATGGGGGCTTGGAATATAAAAAAACAGGCTCGAACACTGGAGTAAAGTGCTCGAGCCCAATATTTGTGTTATATTTATTTTTTATCGGACACCAATAATTTTTGAATAAACATAAAAAAAGTGAGAGAAACGTATTTCACCCACTTTTTATCATTGAATTTATAGATTAGAAACCTGCCATTTCTAAATCTGTAATTACGCATCCTGTAACAAAGAGATACATGCTGAATTCAACTTGCAAATGCAACAGAATTCTGATTAATAATTTGTTTAAATTTTTCGTTTGGCGTGAGGTATCCA